>NZ_JBIVUG010000009.1:0-292562 GCF_044757065.1 Actinosynnema sp. NPDC091369
GGTTCGATCTCTTCCCTAGACAAGAAGATGATCACCCAAGGGCTGCTTCCATGATCAACCGGGTCCCGACCTCACCCACCAGGTTAAAACTCAAGTTCAGAACGCGTGAGTCCAACGCTCAGAACACGTGAGTTGAACACTCAGAACACGGTCGGCCCGTCCTGAGTGTTGAACTCGGGGTGCCTGAACGTAGGACTCTCGCGTTCCGAACGTAGGACTCTCGCGTTTTGGAGGTTCGACTCGCGCGGTCGGGGTGGAGGTGGTTGTGTCACCATGAACGGCGTTATGGCTGCTCCTCGCGCTGAGGTCGTGATCGACCTCGACAACCTCCGGCACAACGTCGCCCACCTCGACGCCCTCGCGCCCCACGCCGACACGATGGCCGTCGTCAAGGCCGACGGGTACGGGCACGGCGCGGTGGAGGTGGCGAGAGCGGCGGTCGAGGCGGGCGCGACGTGGCTCGGCTCGTGCTCGCTCGCCGAAGCCCTGACGCTGCGCGCGGCCGGGCTGACCGTGCCGATCCTGGCCTGGCTCGACCCGCCCGGCACGGACTACGCGCCCGGCGTCGAGCAGGACGTCGACCTGTCCGCGTCCTCCCTGTCCCAGCTGGAGGAGATTTCGGCGGCGGCCGAGAAGGCGGGCCGGACCGCCCGCGTGCACCTCAAGGTCGACACGGGCCTGTCCCGCAACGGCTGCCCGGCCGCGCACTGGCCGGAGCTGGTCGAGCGCGCCGCCAAGACCCCGAACGTCGAAGTTCACTCGATCTGGTCCCACCTGGCCGCGGCGGACGAGATCGGGCACCGCGCCACCGACGCCCAGGCCGAGCGCTTCGACGACGCCTACCGCGAAGCCGTCGCCGCGGGCCTCGACCCGCGCCGCCACATCGCCAACTCCGCCGCGCTCATCACCCGCCCCGACCTCCACCTGGACCTCGTCCGCCCGGGCATCGCGATCTACGGCCTCAACCCCGTCCCCGTCCCCACCGACCTGCGGCCCGTGATGACGTTCCGGTCCGCGGTCGCCCTCGTCAAGCGCATCCCGGCCGGGGAGTCGGTGTCCTACGGTCTGAGCTGGACCGCGAAGCGCGACACGAACCTGGCCCTGGTGCCCGTCGGGTACGCCGACGGCGTGCCGCGCAGCCTGTCGAACCGGATGGACGTCCGGCTGGCCGGACGCCGCCGCCCGGTCGTGGGCCGCGTCTGCATGGACCAGGTCGTGGTCGACTGCGGCGACGACGTGGTGGCGGAGGGGGACGAGGTCGTGCTGTTCGGACCGGGTCGCGACGGCGAGCCGACGGCCCGCGAGTGGGCCGACACCACCGGCACCATCGACTACGAGATCGTCACCGGCATGTACCGACCGCGTGTCACCCGGAAGTACGTGGGGACACGGCGGTGAACACGGTCTGGAAAGCCGTCGGCTGGGCCGGCGGCATCCTCGGCGCCGCCGCGACCGGTGTCGCCGTGGGCGTGGCCGCGAACCAGAAGAAGGTGTCGCACGACCGCAAGGCCGACGACCCGCTCGCCGACGAACCGCTGGGCCGCCTCACCCCGAACCGCGAGTCGACCGTGGCGGCCGACGACGGCGTGCCGCTGTCGGTCGAGGAGGTCGACCCGGAGGACGGCGGGAAACCCGAGGTGACGGTCGTCCTCGTGCACGGCTTCGCCCTGGACCGCCGCAGCTGGCACTTCCAGCGCCGCGACCTGGCCAAGCTCACCGAGCCGCGCGTCCGCCAGGTCCTGTACGACCAGCGCAGCCACGGCCGCTCCGGCCGGTCCACCGCCGAGGGCAGCACGATCGACCAGTGCGCCAAGGACCTCGACGCGGTGATCCGCTCGATGGCGCCCCAAGGCCCGTTGGTGCTGGTCGGCCATTCCATGGGCGGCATGACGATCATGGCGTTGGCCGAGCAGCGCCCCGAGCTGTTCGCCGACCGGGTGCGCGGCGTGGCGCTCGTCGGCACGGCCGCGGGCGCGGTCGGTGGCGCGGGCCTGCCGAAGTCCGTGCTGTCCCGCTACAACCCGGTGACGTTGGGCGTCGGCCGGCTCGCCGGGTTGCAGCCGGGCCTGGTGGAGTGGGTCAGGCGGCGGGCGTCGACGCTGACGTGGAGCGGCGTCCGGGCGCTGGCGTTCGGCACCGGCAAGGTCAGCCCGTCGCTGGTCGACCTGATGGAGCAGATGATCGGCGGGACGACGGTGCAGGTGCTCACCGAGTTCCTGGAGACCCTCGGCACCCACAACCGCTACAAGGCGCTGGCCGGTCTGCGGCACTGCGAGGTGCTGGTGATCAGCGGTGACGCGGACAAGCTGACGCCGTTCTCGCACGCCGAGCGGATGGCCGAGGAGATGCCGCACGGCGAACTGGTCCGCGTGTCCGGGGCGGGCCACATGCTCATGTTGGAACAACCCGACCTGGTCACCGGGCACCTGGTCGGAGTGGTTCGGCGCAGTGCCGCCGAACGGTCGGAAAGCAGGCGGCGTTGGTGGCGACGAGCGTGAGCGTGACGCTCCCCGAGGTGCACGACACCGAGGAGTTCGGGCGCAAGCTGGGTGGACTGGTGCGAGGCGGTGACCTGGTGCTGCTGTCCGGGCCGTTGGGCGCGGGCAAGACGGCCCTGGTGCGCGGCCTGGCCGCCGGCCTCGGCGTGACGGGTCGGGTCAGCTCGCCGACGTTCGTGATCGCCCGCGTCCACGATCCCGCGCCCGGTGGGCGGGGGGTGCCTCTGGTGCACGTGGACGCTTATCGGCTCGGCGGTCAGCTCGACGAACTCGACGACCTCGACCTCGACACCGATCTGGTGGACGCCGTGGTGGTGGTGGAGTGGGGAGAGGGTGCCGCTGAGCGGTTGTCCGGGGACCACTTGCTGATCAAGCTGGAGCGTCGGGACGATGACGTGCGCATCGCCCACCTGCACCCGCACGGTGCTTGGGTGGATCGCGAGCTTCCGGCCTGAGCACTTGTGAGCTTTGTTCTTCACGATCTTTCAGCTCGTGAAGCTTCCGGAAATCCCCCGAACCACACCCAACTCCACCAAATCCTGGGGGCGGAGCCTCAAGTCGTCCGCAAGCCTGGTCACGTCGTCCCGCTTCAGGATCGCCGCCGCCAGTTCCGGTGCGATGACCGAGAAGTAGGCATCCGGGGTGATCCACGTGTGCTCCGGGGACGACAGGGCCAACGCCCCGCCCGACCCGCCTTCCCCGACGACGAGGGTCGTGATCGGAACCCGGGCCTCCGCGACCGCCGCGAACAGCTCGGCGATGGCCGCGCCGACACCCGCCCGCTCCGCCGCCGCGTCGTTCGCCGCCCCGGGCGTGTCCACCAACGTGAGCACCGGCAAGGCGAACCGCGAAGCCAGCCGGACCAGCCGGGCCGCCGAGCGGAACCCGGCCGGGGTGTTGGCGGTTCCGGTCTGGGCGGCGAAGGCGATGGCGCGTTCGCCCCGCCGCCCGATGCCGCACAGCATCCCCGCGTCCACCCCGCCCGCGCGGTCGCCGCTGAGCGGCATCCGGAAGTCGAAGTAGTCGTCCAGGTAAGCCCCGGCACGGGGGCGGTCGGCCGAGCGCGCACGCTGCACGGCGTCCCAACCGTCCACGGGCAGCTCTTGAGCGCCCAAAGCGCGTGGCACCTCGGCAGGAACGGCGTCGCCGTGGGTGAGCAGCCAAACGACCTTCGCCACGGTCGAGTCGACCTCCGCCGCCGGCACGACGACGTCGACCGTGCCGGCCGCGAACTGGCCCTCAGCGGTGTAAGCGGGATCGTCGGCGGGCCGCACGCGACTGCCCGCGAAGCCGACCTGCGCGCCCGCCACCCCGATGACGACGTCGGCCCCGGCGCCCAGCGAAGCCCACAAGCCGCCGGTGGTCGGGTCGCCCAGCACCGACACGTGCGGCAAGCCCACCTCCCGGTGCACGGCGCACAGCCGCGCCACCCGCTGGAGCTGCCGCAACGACAGCATCCCCTCCTGCATCCGGCTCCCGCCGGTGGCGATCCGCGACACCACGGGCAACCGAGCGGCCCGCGCCTCGGTGAACGCCTCCTCGATCAGCGCACCGGCGGCGGTGCCGATCGAGCCGCCGAGGAACCGGAAGTCGAAGGTGATCTCCACCGCGCGCGCCGCCCGGCGCCACGTCACCGACTCGACGCCGCCGGACCGCGCCCGCGCCCGGCCGAGCTGCTCCTCGTAGCCCGGCCAGCCGAGCGGGTTCACCGCAGCTCCCGCTTCAGCACCTTGCCCATGTCGTTGCGCGGCAACGCGTCCACGTACCGCACCACCCTCGGCCGCTTGTGCGGCGACAGCAACCTGGCCACGTGGTCGCTCAACGCCTCCGGCGCGGGCGGCTCGCCGTCGGCCACGACCCACGCGACCACCCGTTCACCGAGGTCGTCGTCCGGCTCGCCGGTCACCGCGACCTCCGCCACCGACGGGTGCTCCAGCAGGGCGTTCTCGATCTCGCCCGCGCCGATCTTGTACCCGCCGCTCTTGATCAGGTCGGTGGCCCGCCGGCCGACGATCCGCACGTACCCGTCCGGCTCCACCACGGCCAGGTCACCGGTCCGGAACCAGCCGTCGCGGAACGCCTCGCGCGTGGCGTCCGGCCGGTTCAGGTACTCGAGGAACAGGTTCGGCCCGCGCACCTCGATCTCGCCCGGCTCGTCGCCCGACCCGCCGACGACGCGCAGCTCCACCCCGTCCAGCGGCAGGCCGACCGTGCCGGGCCGCCGGTCGCCGTCCGCGCGGACGCTGGTGTTCATCAGCGTCTCGGTCATCCCGTAGCGCTCCACCACCCGCTGGCCGGTGAGCCGCGTGATCCGCTCGTGCACCGAAGCCGGGAGCGCCGCGGACCCGGACACGAGCAGCCGGGCCTCCCCGAACGCGGCGGCGTGCTCGGGCTCGGCCGCGATCCGGTGGTACATCGTGGGGACGCCGAACACCATCGTGCCGCCGGCCCGCAGCGCTCCGGCCGCCTTCGCGACGCTGAACGACCCGAGGTGGTGCACCGTCCCGCCCCGCCGCAACGGCCCGATCACCCCGACGCCCAAGCCGTGCACGTGGAACAGCGGCAGGCCGTGGACCACCACGTCGTCCTCGGTCCACGCCCACGCTGCCGCCAGCGCGTCGAGGTTCGTCGCCAGCGCCCGCCTCGGCAGCACCACACCCTTGGGTGGTCCCGTCGTGCCGCTCGTGTAGACGATCAGCGCCGGCGCCTCGCCGTCCGGCTCCGGCAGGTCGACCACCGGGCCGGACGGCAGCACGTCGTCCACGACCAGGTCGGGCGCGCTGTCGGCGAGGATGTGCGCGAGCTCCCGCTCCCCGACCTTGGGGTTGAGCGGCACGACCGGCACGCCGGCCAGCAACGCGCCGACGATCACCACGCACGTCTCGGGGGTCGGCCGCGCCCACACCGCGACCCGGCGCCGCCCGACCAACCCGCCCGCCACCGCGCGGGCCTCGCGGGCCAGCTGCTCGTACGTCAGCTCCCGCTCGGGGAAGCGCAGAGCGATCTTGGGTGACGGCGAGGCCAGCGCTGGCAGCAGCATCCCCTTACAGTGACCGGCCCGGGCACCGGACGCATCACAAGTGTGGTTCGAGCCACGCGATCAGGTGGATCTTCGGCCGAGCGCCGACTGTCTGTGCGACCAACTGGCCGTCCCGGTAGAGCTGGAGCGTGGGCGCGGACATGATCCCCTGGTCGCGGGCCGTGCGCGGGCTGGCGTCCATGTCGACCTTCACCACGGTCAGGTCGTCGCGCTCCCGGTCGATCTCGTCCAGCACCGGTTCCAGCATCCGGCACGGCCCGCACCACGCGGCGCCGAACTCCACCAGCACGTTCCCGGTGGTCACGGCACCGGTGAACTCGTCGTCGGTCAACGTCCGCACGGCCTGCTCCTCTGCTCGGCGTCCTGAAGCTGCGCGCGCACCTGGTCCCGAACGGCCTGCAACCGGGTGATGCAGTCGTCCAGCTCGGCCAGCTTGCGCCGGTACACCTGGACCGACGCCGGGCAGGCGTCGCCGCTGGTGTGGCCGTCGCGCAGGCACTGGACGAACGGCCGGGTGTCCTCCAGGGCGAACCCGATGCCGGTGAGCGAGCGGATCTCGTGCACCAGCTTCAGGTCGTCCTCGTCGTACTCCCGCTGCCCGTTCGCCCCGCGTCGCGCGGTCAGCAGGCCGAGGGACTCGTAGTAGCGCAGCGCACGGGTGGTCGTGCCACCCCGCCGCGCCAGTTCTCCGATGCGCACGCGCTCATCCTCCGACTTGACGTGGACGTCAACACAAGTGTGGTCCACGCCACCCGATACCCTTGGCAGTTGTGCTGGTGCTCGCCTTGGACACCGCCACCCCCGCCGTCACGGCCGGTGTGGTGGAACTGACGCCCGGTTCGCCCCCCCGGCTGCTCGCCCAGCGGGTGACGGTGAACGCGAAGGCGCACGGTGAGCTGCTCACACCGCACCTCCAGGAGGCGCTGGCGGAGGCCGGTCACCGGCTCTCCGAGCTCGACGCGATCGTGTGCGGTTCGGGTCCCGGCCCGTTCACCGGGCTGCGCGTGGGCCTGGTCACCGCCGCCGCGCTCGGCCAGGCGCTCAACCGCCCGGTCTACCCGGTGCCGACGCCGGACGCCGTCGCGCTGGACGCCGCCACCGGCAAACCGCTGCTCGTGGCCACCGACGCGCGCCGCAAGGAGGTGTACTGGGCGGCCTACGACGCGGCCGGCCGGCGCACCGACGGCCCGCACGTCGACCGCCCCGCCGACCTGGTCGCGAAGCTGCCCGCGGTGGCCGAGGCCGCCGGCGAGGGCGCCGAGCTGTACGCCGACGTGATCGGGCTGCCGGTGGTGGCGGCGCGCTACCCGTCGCCGGTGTCGCTGGTCGCGGCGGCGGCCGAGGAGCTGCTCGCCGGCGCCCGTCCGGCCGCGCTCACCCCGCTCTACCTGCGCCGACCCGACGCGGTGGAGCCCGTCGGCCGCAAGCGGGTGACCCGGGCGTGAGCTCCGGCACCGTGACGATCGCGCCGCTGCGCCGCCGGGACGCGGCGCGGTGCGCGCAGATCGAGCAGGACCTGTTCCCCGGCGACGACCCGTGGAGCGCGGACGCGTTCCGCAGCGAGCTCGACCACGGCAACTTCTACGTCGGCGCGTACGTCGACGAGACGTTGATCGGGTACGCGGGCCTGGGCCTGACCGACTTCGAGTCGAGCGTCCACACGATCGCCGTCGTGGCGGACTACCAGGGCAGCGGTGTCGGCAAGACGCTGCTGCGCGCGCTGCTCGCCAAGGCCGACGAGCTGGGGCTCCCGGTGTTCCTGGAGGTCCGCACGGACAACGCGCGGGCCATCGGCCTCTACCTGGCGCACGGGTTCGAGCACCTCGGCCTGCGCCGCCGCTACTACCAGCCGTCGGGCGCCGACGCGTACACGATGGGAAGGCCCGCGAACCGTGACTGACCGGCTCATCCTCGGTATCGAGAGCTCGTGCGACGAGACCGGTGTCGGCATCGTCCGGCTCGGCCCGGACGGGTCGATGGAACTGCTCGCCGACCAGGTCGCGTCCAGCGTCGAGGAGCACGCCCGCTTCGGCGGCGTCGTGCCCGAGGTCGCGTCCCGCGCGCACCTGGAGGCCATGGTGCCGACCATGCGCCGCGCCGTGGAGCAGGCCGGGATCGAGCTGCGTGACGTGCACTCCATCGCGGTCACCGCAGGTCCCGGGCTCGCGGGAGCCCTGCTGGTCGGCGTGTCGGCGGCCAAGGCGTACGCGGCGGCGCTGGACAAGCCGCTGTACGGCGTGAACCACCTCGCGGGCCACGTCGCCGCGGACACCCTCCAGCACGGTCCGCTGCCGAAGCGGTGCGTGGCGCTGCTGGTGTCGGGCGGCCACTCGCAGCTGCTGCTGATCGAGGGGCTGGCGGAGAAGATCACCGAGATCGGGTCCACGGTGGACGACGCGGCGGGCGAGGCGTACGACAAGGTGGCCCGGCTGCTCGACCTGCCGTACCCGGGCGGCCCGCCGATCGACGAGCTCGCCAAGCAGGGCAACGGCTGCGCCATCGCGTTCCCGCGCGGGCTGACCGGTCCGCGTGACGCGAAGTACGACTTCTCGTTCTCCGGCTTGAAGACGTCCGTGGCGCGGTGGGTGGAGAAGCAGGAGCGGGCGGGGGAGGAGATCCCGCTGGCCGACGTGGCCGCGTCGTTCCAGGAGGCGGTGGCCGACGTGCTGACCGCGAAGGCGATCCGGGCGTGCCGGGACCTGGCGGTGGACACGCTGGTCATCTCCGGCGGGGTGGCCGCGAACTCGCGGCTGTCCGGCCTCGCGGCCGAGCGGTGCGCCGAGGCGGGCATCGAGCTGCGCGTCCCGCGTCCCCGGCTGTGCACCGACAACGGCGCGATGATCGCCGCTCTCGGCGCGCACCTGGTGGCCGCCGGCGCGAAGCCGTCCGCCCTGGACCTCTCGACCACCCCCGGCCTGCCGGTGAGCACCATCCAGATCCTCTGACCCCGCGCGTGTCGAACGCTCAGGCCCCGCGTGTCGAACGCTCAGGTCTCGTGAGTCGAACGTTCACGTCCCGTGAGTCGAACGCTCAGGACCCCCGAGTTCCACGTTCACGTCGGCTCCGGCCGTACCTGAGCGTTGAATTCGGGGTACCTGAGTGTTCGACTCGCGGGGCCTGAGCGTTCGACTCACGGGTAGGGGACGGTCAGGCCGTCGGCGTGACCGGCGGCGAAAGCGGCGGCGTAGGCGTCGGAGCCCAGGGCGGCGCGGGCCGCGGCGGAGATCCGGTCCACGTCGCCGCGTTCACCGGAGGGCAGCGGCACGCCCACGGACGCACGGGCCGCTGTCGCCGCGCCCAGCAGCCGCGCCGCCGTCCCCGCGTCGCCCGCCAGCGCCCGAGCGCCCGCCAAGCCCTCGAACGCCAGCGCGATCGCCCGCGGGTCGCCCACCTCCCGGGCCAGCGCCAGCCCCTCCGCGTGCAGCTCCTCCGCCCGTGCCGCGTCACCGCGCTGCTCGGCCACGAACCCCAGCTCCGCCAGCACCAGCGTCGCGCCCGCCGCGAACCCGACCTGCCGGTGCCACGACCGCAGCCGCTCCCAGTGCGCCTCCGCCTCGTCCAGCCGCCCCTCCCGCCGCGCACCCAGTGCCAGCCCCGTCACCGCGTACACCTCACCGGGCGAGAAGCCGTGCTCGGCCGCCGCCCGGCGGGCCCGTTCGTGCAGCTCACGCGCCTTCGCGTAGTCACCGCGGGTCAACGCCACCCGGCCCAGCCAGGACAGCTTGTACGACACCTCCGGCCACGACCGCAGCTCCTCCGCCACCCGCAGCCCGTCCCGGTGCACGGCTTCGGCGCGGTCGTGGTCACCGGTCAGCTGCGCGAGCATCCCCAGCCCGAACGACGCCTTCAGCCGCCCCCACCGCTCGCTCAGCGACTCGAACAGCGCCGCACACCGCGCGGCCGACGCCCGCGCCTGCTCGACCGAACCCCGGGCCAGCGCCTGGCTCACCCGGTCGCTGTGCGCGGCGGCCACACCCCACCGGTCGCCCAGCTCCTCGAACGCCGCCAGCGCCTGGTCGGTCAGCCGTTCGGCCGACGGCATATCGCCTACAGTCGACAGCACGTAGCCGAGGAACCACCGAGCACGTGCCTTCTGCAGGCAATCGTCAATATCCGCCGTACCGGCCACCGCCGCCGGCTCCGCCGCCTCGCCCAGCAGCAGCCCGAACCCGGCCCGCCACGCCGCCGTCACCGGATCGGTCGCCGTCATCAGCCGCCGGCCCTCCCGCAGCCGACCGCGCAGGAACCAGTACCAGGTCAACGCGCGCGTCAACCGGGCCGCCTCGGCCGGCCCCGACGCGTCGTGCGCGGCACGCAGGTTCGCCGTGTCGGCGTCCAGCCGGTCCAACCACGCCAGCTGCCCGGCCGCCCGCAGCTCCGGGTCGGCCCGCTCGGCCAGCGCCAGGTAGAACGCCGCGTGCCGCCCCCGCACCTCCTCGAACTCGCCCGCCTCCCGCAACCGCTCCCGCCCGTAGTCGGCGACCGACTCCAACAACCGGAACCGCGGCTCGCCGGTGTGCTCGGGCGCGACCACCAGCGACCGGTCGACCAACCGGGTCAGCACGTCGAGCACCTCGTCCGCCGCGACCCCGCCACCCGCGCACACGGCCTCGGCGGCGTCGACCGCGCACCCGTCCACGTGCACGGACAACCGCCGCAGCACGGTCCGCTCGGCGTCCCCGAGCAGGTCCCAGCTCCAGTCGATCATCGCCCGCAGCGTCCGCTGCCGGGCCGGCGCGTCCCGGTGCCCGCTCGCCAGCACCCGGAACCGGTCGTCCAGCCGGTCCAGCAGCGCCGTCACGCCGAGCCCGCGCACCCGCGTCGCGGCCAGCTCCACCGCGAGCGGCAGCCCGTCGAGCCGGCGGCAGATCGCCTCGACCACCGGCGCGGTGTCCGGCGTCACGGCGAAGCCCGGCGCGGCGGCGGCAGCGCGCGCTGCGAACAACGTCACCGAATCCGACAGGTCCAACGGCGGCACGGCCCACACCGTCTCGAACGCCAACCCGAGCGGTTCCTGGCTGGTGGCCAGCACCCGCAGCCCCGGCACGGCCCGCAGCAGCCGGGAGACCAGCGCGGCGACCGGCTCGACCAGCCGCTCGCAGTTGTCCAGCACCAGCAGCACCTCGCGCCCGCGCAACGCCTCCACCAGCGCCGTCCCGGAAGCGTCCTCGCGCACGCCGAGCACGTCGGCCACCGCGCCCACCACCTGCTCGGCCCGCCCGACACCCGCCAGCTCGACCAGCCACACCCCGTCCGCGACCGCCGAGCGCCGGGCCACCTCCAGGGCCAGGCTGGTCTTGCCGACCCCGCCGGGACCGGTGAGCGTCACCAGCCGCGCGTCCCGCGGCAGCCCGCACAGGTCCCGCACCGCCCGCTCCCGGCCGACCAGCTCCGTCACGGGCACCGGCAGGTTCGTGCGCGCCGCGACGGACCCGAGCGCCGGGTCGTGCCGGAGGACCGCCCGGTGCAGGGCGACCAGCTCGGGCCCCGGTTCCAGCCCCTGCTCCTCGGCCAGCGCCCGCCGCAGCTCCGCGTAGGTCGCCAACGCCTCGACCTGCCGCCCGGCCCGGTAGAGGGCGCGCATGTGCAGCCCGCGCAAGCGTTCGCGCAACGGGTGCTGCGCCACCTCGGCCGCCAGGTCCACCCCGCCCGGACCCGACTCGGCGAACTCCTCCAGCGCCGCCAGACGCTCCTCGGCCCACCGCGCGGTCACCGGGGCCAGGAACGGCGCGTCGGCGAACTCCGCCAGCGGCTCGCCGCGCCACAGCGCCAGCGCCTCGCCGCACCGCCCGGCGGCCACCAGCTCCCGGAACCGCAGCACGTCCAGGGTGGACGCGTCGACCCGCACCGCGTACCCGGCCGGCCCGTGCGCGACCAGCTCCCGCCCGCCCGGCTCCGCCGCCTCCAACGCCCGGCGCAGCTGGGAGACCTTGGTCTGGAGCGTGTTCACCGGGTTGCCGGGCGGCCGGTCGCCCCACAGGTCAAACGCCAACCGGTCCGCGGACACCGGACGCCCCTCGTGCACGAGCAGGTCCGCCAGCAGCAACCGGACCTTCGCCTCCGGCACCCGCACCGCGGCACCGCCCGCCGCCCACACCCCGAGCGGACCCAACACCCCGAATCTCACGCCCGGACCGTAACCGGGCGGCGGTGCGCCGACCCCCAGCGGACCCGCAGCGAACCGTGCGCGGCACCGGCCACTGTCGGAGGCACACGAAGGAGTGAGGAACACATGACCGACAAGACCCCGTTGACCGTGATCGGCCTCGGCCCGATGGGCCAGGCCATGGTGACCCGGTTCCTCGACGCCGGGCACCCGACCACGGTCTGGAACCGCACCCCCGCCCGTGCCGACGCCGTCGTCGCCCGGGGCGCCGTCCGGGCCGCGACCGCCGCCGACGCGGTGGCCGCGAATCGGCTGCTGGTGCTCAGCCTCACCGACTACGCCGCCATGTACGACATCCTCGACGGCGCCGACCTCGCCGGCCGCGTCGTGGTCAACCTCAGCTCCGAGACGCCCGACAAGACCCTCAAGGCCGCCGCCTGGCTCGCCGAACGGGGCGCGGAGCTGCTGGTCGGCGGCGTGATGGCGAACGCGGAGATGGTCGGCCACCCGGCCGCGTACGTCTTCTACAGCGGCCCGCGCGAGGTGTTCGACCGGCACGCCGACGCGCTCGCGGTGATCGGCCGGCCCGACTACATGGGCGAGGACCACACCCTGGCGCAGCTGCTGTACCAGGCGCAGCTCGACGTCTTCCTCACCTCGCTGGCCGCGATGCTGCACGGCATCGCCCTGGTGAAGTCGGCGGGCGTCACGGCCGAGCGGTACGCGCCCTACCTGACCGACAACCTCAACACGCTGTCGCTGTACGTCGCCGAGACCGCCCGGCACGTCGACGCCGACGAGCACCCCGGCGACCTCGCCAACACCGCCATGATGGGCGCCACCGCGGCGCACGTCGTGGGTGCCAGCGAGGCCGCCGGCGTCGACGCCGGGCTGCCCAGGGCGGTCCGGTCCCTCTACGACCGCGCCCTCGCGGCGGGGCACGGCAAGGACAGCTGGACCGCCCTGATCAACGTCCTGCGGAGCTGATCACACGGGGTTCAAGCCGGGGTTGCGGTCCTCGACCACGAACGACTTCAGCGTCGTGGCCTCGGCCCCGGCCGTCCGCACGTGCGGCAGCGCGCGGAAGTCCGCCCGCATCTCGTGCGCGGTGAACTTCGTCCGCACGTACCCGCGCCGCCTGCTGTGCAGCTTGATGTGCGGGTTCAGCCGCAGCTGCACCTGGTCGACGGTGTCGTTGCCGTCGCCGCCGGAGGTCACCGACGTGCACACCAGCTCGGTGCCCACGGTGCGCGACGACGCCGGGTCGTTCCAGTCGGCCTTGATGTCGGCGGCGTACGCCGCGTGCACGTCACCGGTCAGCACGACCGCGTTGCGGACCTTCGCGTCCACCCAGCCGCGGGTGACGCGGTCGCGGGAGGCCAGGTAGCCGTCCCACGAGTCCATGGACAGCTCCTTCTCCGGCCCGTCCTTGCGGTCGCGCTCGGCGAAGAACACCTGCTGGCCGAGCACGTCCCAGCGCGACCGCGACCGGCGGAAGCCGTCCAGCAGCCACTCCTCCTGCGCCGCGCCGGTGATCGTCCGGGTGGCCACGCCGGCGTCCGCGCAGGTCTTCCAGCCGTCGCCGCACGCCTGGTCGTCGCGGTACTGGCGGGTGTCGAGCATGTGGAAGTTGACCAGGCCACCCCACTGGACGCGCCGGTAGAGCTGCATGTCGACGCCGTTGGGCTTCGCGCCGCGCCGCAGCGGCATGTTCTCGTAGTAAGCCTGGAACGCCGCCGCGCGCCGGGCGGGGAAGTCCGGGTCCGGCTGCTCCGGCGCCTCGTCGGCCCAGTTGTTCTCGACCTCGTGGTCGTCCCAGATCACCAGCCACGGCGCCACCGAGTGCGCGAGCCGCAGGTCCTCGTCGGTCTTGTACTGGGCGTGCCGGAGCCGGTAGTCGGCCAGCGTGCGGGTCTCCGGGCCGAGCACGGTGCGCACGTCCGCCGCCTTGGCCGCGTACTCGTACTGGTAGTCGCCCAGGTGCAGGACCAGGTCCGGGTGGTCCTCGGCGAGCCGCCGGTAGGCGGTGAAGTAGCCCTCGCCGTAGTGCGAGCACGAGGCGAAGCACATGGTCAGGTCCTGGCCCAGCGCCCACGGCTCGGGCGCGGTGCGGGTGCGCCCGGTGGGGGAGACGTGGCCGTCGACCCGGAACCGGTAGAAGTACTCGCGGCCCGGCCGCAGGCCGAAGGTCTCCACGTGCACGCTGTGCGCCGACTCGGGGCGCGCCACCTGCACGCCGCGCCGCACCACGCGCCGGAAGCGCTCGTCCTCGGCCACCTCCCAGTGCACGGGGACGACCCGGTTCGGCATGCCGCCGAGGCCGTCCTCGTTCAGCGGGGAGGGCGCCAGGCGCGTCCACAGCACCATGCCGTCCGGGCTGGGGTCGCCGGAGGCCACGCCCAGGGTGAAGGGGTCGGCGAGCTTGGGGGAGCCCGCGCCGGCGGTAGCGAGCGCCACACCGGCCGCACCGCCGATGAGCAGGGAACGTCGGGTCACCGCAGTCATGCGGGACACCGTTGCCGACCAGGTTGGCGACCAGGTGAACGGCGGTGTGACACGAGTGGACGACTTCACCCCACCCGTTGCGGGGGGTTCGTTGAAGCGTTGGCACTCGCATGGGTAGAGTGCTAGATGCACGGCACCAGCAACCGCCCCGACCCCCGCGACGGCGGGGTGGCAGGAGCCGTAACAGCAACCTGCCAACGCTTTCGACGACCGTGGAGGTCAGCCCGGTGAGCGTGAACATCAAGCCGCTCGAGGACAAGATCGTCGTCCAGGCCAGCGAGGCCGAGACCACGACCGCTTCCGGCCTCGTGATCCCGGACACCGCGAAGGAGAAGCCCCAGGAGGGCAAGGTCATCGCGGTCGGCCCCGGCCGGATCGACGACAAGGGCAACCGCGTCCCCGTGGACGTGGCTGTCGGCGACGTCGTCATCTACTCCAAGTACGGCGGCACCGAGGTCAAGTACAACGGCGAGGAGTACCTCATCCTCTCCGCCCGCGACGTGCTGGCCGTCATCAACTGACGCTCGGCTGACACGCAAGACGCCCCGGCGAACCCCTCACCGGGGCTCCCGGGGCGTTTCGCATCAAGAGAGGCGTAGGCAATGCCCAAGCAGATCAGCTTTGACGAGGACGCTCGTCGGGCGCTCGAGCGCGGCGTGAACAAGCTCGCGGACACGGTCAAGGTCACCCTCGGCCCGCGCGGCCGGCACGTGGTGCTCGACAAGAAGTTCGGCGGGCCCACCGTCACCAACGACGGCGTGACCATCGCCCGCGAGATCGAGCTGGACGACGCGTTCGAGAACCTGGGCGCGCAGCTCGCCAAGAGCGTCGCCACCAAGACCAACGACGTCGCCGGTGACGGCACCACGACCGCGACCGTGCTGGCCCAGGCCATGGTCCGGGTCGGCCTGCGCAACGTCGCGGCCGGCGCGAACCCGATGTCGCTCGGCGTCGGCATCCAGGCCGCCGCCGAGGCCGTCGTGGACGCCCTCAAGGCCAAGGCCACCCCGGTCAAGGGTCGCGACAACATCGCCCAGGTCGGCACCGTCTCGTCGCGTGACGAGTCCATCGGCGCCCTGCTCGGCGAAGCCATCGAGAAGGTCGGCGAGGACGGTGTGATCACCGTCGAGGAGTCCTCCTCGATGGCCACCGAGCTCCAGATCACCGAGGGCGTGCAGTTCGACAAGGGCTACGTGTCGGCGCACTTCGCCACCGACCTGGAAGCCCAGGAGACGGTGTTCGAGGACGCCCGCATCCTGCTGCACCGCGAGAAGATCTCGGCGCTGGCCGACCTGCTGCCGATCCTGGAGAAGGTCGCCGAGGCCGGCAAGCCGCTGGTCATCATCGCCGAGGACGTCGAGGGCGAGGCGCTGTCCACCCTGGTCGTCAACGCCCTGCGCAAGACCCTGCGCGTGGTCGCGGTCAAGGCGCCGTACTTCGGCGACCGCCGCAAGGCGTTCCTGGACGACCTGGCCGTCGTCACCGGCGCGCAGGTCATCGCGGCCGAGGTCGGCCTGAAGCTGTCCGAGGCGGGCCTCGACGTGCTGGGCTCGGCCCGGCGGGTCGTCGTCTCCAAGGACAACACGACCATCGTCGACGGCGGCGGCACCAAGGCCGACGTGGCGGGTCGCGCGGAGCAGCTGCGCCGCGAGATCGAGGCCACCGACTCCGACTGGGACCGCGAGAAGCTCCAGGAGCGGCTGGCCAAGCTGTCCGGCGGCATCGCGGTGATCAAGGTCGGCGCGGCCACCGAGACCGAGCTGAAGGAGCGCAAGCACCGCATCGAGGACGCGGTGTCGGCGACCAAGGCCGCGGTCGAGGAGGGCATCGTGCCCGGCGGCGGTTCCGCCCTGGTGCACGCGGCCAAGGTGCTCGACGGCGGGCTCGGCCTGTCCGGTGACGAGGCGACCGGTGTCGCGATCGTCCGCGAGGCCCTGGGCTCGGCGCTGTTCTGGATCGCCGCGAACGCGGGCCTCGAAGGCGCCGTCGTGGTGAACAAGGTGCGCGAGCAGGACTGGGGCTTCGGCCTCAACGCCGCCACCCTGGCCTACGGCGACCTGCTCGAGGCCGGGATCATCGACCCGGTGAAGGTGACGCGGTCCGCGGTCACCAACGCCGCTTCCATCGCCCGCATGGTGCTCACCACCGAGAGCGCCGTCGTGGAGAAGAAGGAAGAGGAGCCCGCCGGCGGCAACGGCCACGGGCACGGCCACGGTCACGGCCACTGACCTGGCGTTATAGGTCGGTCAGAGCGCGAACGGAGGGGCGGCACCCGCGTGGTGCCGTCCCTCCCGCGCGTTGTGGCGTCAAGCGGGCGTCAACTGCCGCTTGCGCGCCTTGATGATGCTGTCCCGCTCGGACTCCGAGAGACCGCCCCAGATCCCGTAGGGCTCCTGCACCGCCAGGGCGTGCCGCCGGCACATCTCCAGCACCGGGCACGACAGGCACACGGCCTTCGCCCGCGCCTCCCGCCGAGCCCGCGCCGGTCCGCGCTCCCCGTCCGGGTGGAAGAAGAACGCGCTGTCCATCCCGCGGCACGAGCCGCGCATCTGCCAGTCCCACAGATCCGCGTTGGGACCGGGAAGCCTTCGGGTGTCCGCCATCGAGACCGCCTCCTTGGCCCATGGACGAGAACTGCTCCATTCGGCTTAACGATGATCCACCGTAGAACCGCGCCAAAACTTGTTCAAGGGGGTGCGGGGGCTTTTGCGGGCAATTCATACGATGGGTGATCGATTGGCGTTGAAACCCGGAGTTGCCGGTGACGCCAGGTGAACGGACGATGTCAGCGTGATGACGCCCCCCGACCACGCCGGGACCGTGCCGGAAGGCGACCGGGAAACCGTTGCGGCGGAAGACGATCCCGCGCATGCGGTGACCCTCTCGGTGGCCGCGGTCGCACGCAGGCTGGGCGTCGCGCCGGCCACTCTCCGCACCTGGGACCGCCGGTACGGCCTCGGACCCAGCGATCACACAACCGGGCGACACCGCAAGTACGCGCCACTCGACGTAGCGCGGTTGGAGCTGATGCAGCGGGCGCTGCTGCGCGGCGCGTCGTCGGCCGAGGCGGCCAAGTACGCGCTGGCCAGCCCGGTGCGCACGCCTCCGGCCGCCGTGCCCGCGACGTTGACCGGTGGCGAGCTGGACGGCGGCGGGTCCGCCGGTGGGCGGGGCCTGAAGCTCCAGGCGGCGAACCGGCGGGCCCGGGGCGTGGGTCGGGCGGCGCTGGCGATGGACTCGGCGGCGGTGCAGGCGCTGCTGGCCGACGCGATCGAGGCGGACGGCGTGATCACGACCTGGGACGAGGTGGTGCGCCCGGTGATGGCCGCGATCTCGGCGAGGTGGGAGCACTCCGGCGCCGGGGTCGAGGTGGCGCACCTGGTGGAGGAGTGCGCGCTGGCGGCCCTGGTGCGCGCGACCCCCCTCGTGACGAACCCGCGCAACCACCGCCCCGTGCTGCTGGCGTGCATGCCGGACGAACGGCACAACCTGCCGCTGTACCCCTTGGCTGCCGTGCTCGCTCTGCGTGGCGTCGGCGTCCGGCAACTGGGCGCCGCCCTCCCCGCCGACGCCCTGGCCGCCGCCGTCCGCCGCACCGCCCCGGCCGCCGTCGTGCTGTGGGCCCAACTGCCGCGCTACGCCGATCCGGGTGTCGTGACGGCCCTGCCGCGGACCCGCCAACAGGTCCGCGTCTTCGTCGGCGGCCCCGGCTGGGAACGCGGCGTCGTGCCCCAACCGGCAGAACGGATCAACACCCTCTCCTCCGCCGCGGACGCCATCGAACGAGCCGTCTGCTGACGGGGGCCGCGCCGACCGGGACCGTGCCGACCGGGATCGCGCCGGGGTGGCCGTTCCTGTTCTCGCTTCGCAGGGGTCCCCGCCCAGGGGACCCCTGCTTCTACCCTGCCACCCGGGTCCGACGGTCCGAGGCCGCCGGCGTGGTGCCTGTGGACAACTCCCGGACCTGTGGACGACCAGTGAGTGGGTGGAGTCGGTGGACCTGCGGGAGGCGGCGTTCGGGGATCGGCCCGAGGCCGAGGTGTGGGCGGCTCTGAGAGGTGGGGTGCGGGAGCGGTGGTTGGCGGCGGTGGTGCTCGGGGGGCAGGGGTACTACGCGGCGGCGGCCGGGGTGCTTCGCGGGGTGATCGAGGGTGGGGGGTTGTTCGGGTCGTTGGCGGCTTCCACCCTCGCGTCGCACCGGCGGCAGTTGGGTGGGCACGCGGCGGCGCGGGTGCTGGACGGGCGGGCGTTGGCGATGGTGCCCGAGGACGACCGGGTCGACCCCGACGACGTGGACGCGGCCGGGGCGCGGGCGGACGCGTTGCTCGGGCTCGCGGCCGACGCCGTCGGGAGCGGGCGGCTCGACGAGGCGCGGCGGCTGCACGCGGGGGTCGAGCCGCGCGGGTGGCGCAGCCGGGTGCGGCACCGGTGGTTGGCCGCCGAGATCGCGTTGGCCGGTGGTCACGCCGACCGGGCGGTGCACCCGGCCGAGGAGGCCGCGGCGACCGCCCGGGAAGCCGGCGCAACGCGACACATCCTCAAGTCCGACCTCGTCCTGGGCACCGCTTTGGTGGTACGGGGGACACCCGAAAGCGTCGGCCGAGGGGTCGACCTGCTACTCTGTGACCTAAATCACACTGACCGCCGAGGGCTTTTCTCGTTGGTCTGGCCGACGGCGCTTGTTCTGGCAAACGCCCAGGCAGACCGCACTATTGCGGGCACGGGAAACATGAAGGAACGCGCCGAAAACGCTCTGAGCTGCGTGTTGCGCAGAGCCGACCCGCTGGGTCGCCGTCTCGCGGACCGCTCGCCGTGGATCCCGACTGCGCTGCTCCGTTCCGGGGAACCCCCGAACGCAGACCCTGAGACGAACTTCTTGACGGATTAAGCACCGGATCGTGTCAAGGTTCGGCCTCTAGCGTCCGATAGGGGATGTGGAACGTCACTCGGCTGCAGGAAGGAGTCCCCGTGACCACGGTCCTTATTTGCGACGACCGGCGCAGTGTGCGGGAGGGTCTCACCCGCGTGATGTCGGCTGTCCCAGGGGTTAGCCGCATCGACTGCGTAGCGCACGGTGACGAGTTGTTGGCTCGGTTCTCTCGGCAGCCGGTCGACGTCGTACTGGTTGGCACCCAGCGCGCCGTCCCGACCGGGGTCGAAGCGACCCGGCGACTCGTCTCGGCCAACCCGCAGGCAAACGTCATCGTCTTCGGCGCACCGGACGACGCGGGCAGCATCGCCGCCGCGATCGCCGGCGGGGCTCGCGGCTACCTGCGCTGGGACGCCTCGCGCCCCGAGCTGGTCGCCGCGCTGGCGCACACGCTCGCGAGCACGAGCGTGCCCGCGCCGCGCCAGCCGTCGGACCCGGGCGTCCAGCTCACCGAGCGCGAGCTCCAGGTGCTGCGCGGGATGAGCCAGGGCAAGAGCAACGGGCAGATCGGGCGCGAGCTCTACCTGTCCGAGGACACGGTGAAGACGCACGCCCGGCGCTTGTTCCGCAAGCTCGGCGTGCGCGACCGCGCCCAGGCCGTCGCGCACGGCTTCCGGCGCGGCCTCGTGTCCTAGCGCGCACGAGGACTCCACGAGGACTCCACACGGCTCGGGGCCAGGCTCGTCGGACTCGTCAGGCGAGTCGCACCGGCACTCCTTCCTCCAGCCGCGGCCCGGTGACGCCACGCGTCACCGGGCCGTCGTGCGTCCGCTCCGTGCGCCCGCGACGTGTCGGCTGGTCAGGTGAGGTCGAAAGACCCCACTTGGACCCCATTGCGGAACATCCGGCCGCGGGACCGGTACGGTGAGCATCACCAGTACGGGCGACGTCGATCGTCCCGTGCTGTTCTTTGTCGGTACGCCTACGCGTAACACCAGGGCAGTTGTCTGCGATGACCAACTTGGGGGACGGACTGGACGCCGAAGTGGGCGCAGCCGTCGATGGCGACCGCCACGCGATCGAGCGGCTCCTGGCATCCATCCGACCCCTCGTGGTGCGGTACTGCCGCGCCAGAGTCGGAAGGCAGGAGAGGTCTTTCGCTTCGGCGGACGACGTGGCCCAGGAGGTGTGTCTCGCGGTGCTGACGGCCCTGCCCAGCTATCGCGACCAGGGTCGGCCGTTCTTGGCGTTCGTCTACGGGATCGCCGCGCACAAGGTGGCCGACGCGCATCGCTCCGCAGCCCGGAACCGGTCCGAACCGGTCCCGGAGGTGCCCGACGCCCCCGAGACGGAGGCCGGTCCCGAGCAGCGCGCCATGCAGGGCGAGCTGTCGGGGCGGATGGCGCTCCTCCTCAAGGTCCTTCCGGAGAAGCAGCGGGAGATCCTGCTGCTTCGCGTGGTCGTCGGCCTGTCGGCCGAGGAGACCGCCGACGCGGTCGGCTCCACGCCGGGCGCGGTTCGGGTGGCGCAGCACCGCGCCCTGGCCCGCCTTCGCAAGACGTTGGCAGCGGAGGAGGTGGTCTGAGTGGTTGACCAGCACGGGAAGGGCAACGGAGAAGTCGTGCGCGGACGAGATGAGAGACCGCCGCAGTCTGACGACGCCCTGATCGAGGACGTCGCGGTGGAACCCGGGGACGACCTCGCGGGCATCCGAGCTGACGACGCGCTGCTCGACGCGCTGGGCGGGCGCGACGGTGAGCAGCCGGACTCGCTCGTGGACGACGAGTTGAACGCGCTGCTGCTCGCCTGGCGGCGCGAGGTCGACAGCCCGCCGATGGGTGAGCTGGTCGACACCGAGACCGCGGTGGCCACGATCGCCGCCGCCCGCCCCCAGCCGCGGGGCCGGCAACGCTTCCTCATCCCCCTCGCGAGCGCCGCCGCCGTGCTGGCGATCGCGTTCACCGGGATGAGCCTGGTCGCGCGCGACGCCCAGCCGGGCGACGCGCTCTGGGGACTGACCAGGGTCCTGTACTCCGAGCACGCGCGGTCGGTGGAAGCCGCCGTCGCGGTGCGCACCGACCTCGACACCGCTCGCGCGGCCCTGCGCGACGGCCGCTACGGCGAGGCGCGCGACGCCCTGCTGAAGGCGGAGCGGAGCCTGCCGTCGGTCTCTCCCGACGACGACAAGGACGCCCTGGTCCAGCAGCACTCGTCGCTGCTGGAGGAGCTGACCAGCACCACGCCGTCGCCGAACACGCCGACCACCGCCGGGCCGTCCTCGACGCCCGCGCTGCCGACGGTGGAGCCGAGCAAGCCGTCGCCCACGCTGACCACGACGCCCGAGCCGACCTCGGTGCCCGAGCCGACCACGACCACGACGACGAGTCCGAGCACGGACGGCACGGTGCCGCCGCCGCCCACCTCGGGCGAGCCGCCGGCCAGCGGTCAGACGCGGGGCGAGTCGCAGACCCCCGGCGCCACGGACGGTCAGACCACGTCCGGGAACTGACCCGCGAGCACGCGTGTGACCGAGCCCGCCCCGCACGGAGGGGGCGGGCTTCGTCACACTTTCAGCGGGCGCTCTCGGTCGCGGTGACCCCGTCGGCGTAGCCGCGGCAGTACTCCCAGCTGACGTACGCCGCCGGATCGGGGTCGTACGCGGGCTCGTGCGGGCGCATCCGGCCGTCGGACAGCAGCTGCTCCAGGCTCGACCGCAGCAGCGCCCAGTCGTGGTAGTGCGGCTCCTGGCACTCGCCGCAGTCGACCACGATTCCCCTGACACCACGGGGTTCCAGCAGCGCCTGGTACACCGCGAGGTCGCTGAGGTCGCCGACGAGCTCGGCCCGCTCGGCGTCGTCCATCGGCGGGTGGTCGTGGTCGTGGTCGGGTTCGCCGAGGACCCGGGCCGGGTCCTCCGGGTCGCCCGCGAACGGGTCTGGTGGCAACGCGTCGTGCGGCACGACCCCGCACGGTACCGGGCGGACCCCCGACCACGTCCAGATACCATGACCTGAACCCATCGCCGCTGCGTGGCACCCGATCCGCGGCGGCGGGATCGCCGCACGACGGAAGGCAAGCCAGCCGCCATGACCAGCGAGCTCAACGCTGACGGAGTCCCGCCCAAGTTCGCCATGCTGGGACTGACCTTCGACGACGTACTGCTGCTGCCCGCCGAGTCGGAGATCGTCCCGAGCGGTGTCGACACCAGCACCAAGCTGTCGCGCAACATCACCCTGCGCGTGCCGCTGGCCTCGGCCGCCATGGACACCGTGACCGAGGGCCGGATGGCCATCTCGATGGCCCGCCAGGGCGGCATCGGCGTGCTGCACCGCAACCTGTCCCTGGAGGAGCAGGCCCGCCAGGTGGAGACCGTGAAGCGGTCCGAGGCGGGCATGGTGAGCGATCCCGTCACGTGCACCCCGGACGACACGATCAAGCACGTGGACGACCTGTGCGCCCGCTACCGGATCTCCGGCGTGCCGGTCACGGACGCGGACGGCAAGCTGGTCGGCATCATCACCAACCGCGACATGCGCTTCGAGGTGGACCACTCGCGCAAGGTCAGCGAGGTGATGACCAAGGGCCCGCTGATCACCGCCCAGGTCGGCGTCTCGGCCGAGGCGGCGCTCGGCCTGCTGCGCCGGCACAAGGTGGAGAAGCTGCCGATCGTGGACGGCGACGGCAAGCTGCGCGGCCTGATCACGGTCAAGGACTTCGTCAAGACCGAGCAGTACCCGAACGCCTCGAAGGACCCGGACGGCCGGCTGCTGTGCGCGGCCGCGATCGGCGTCGGCGAGGACAGCTTCGCGCGGGCCATGGCGCTGGCCGAGGCGGGCGTCGACGTGATCATGGTGGACACGGCGCACGGCCACCAGCGCAACGTGCTGGAGATGGTCGCCCGGGTGAAGAAGGAGCTGGGCGACGAGGTCGACGTGGTCGGCGGCAACGTCGCCACCCGCGCGGGCGCCCAGGCGCTGGTGGACGCGGGCGCGGACGGCGTCAAGGTCGGCGTCGGCCCCGGCTCGATCTGCACCACGCGCGTGGTCGCGGGTGTCGGCGTGCCGCAGATCACCGCGATCTACGAGGCGAGCCTGGCGTGCGGGCCGGCGGGCGTGCCGGTGATCGGCGACGGCGGCATCCAGTACTCCGGCGACATCGCCAAGGCCATCGCGGCGGGTGCGAGCGCGGTCATGCTGGGCAGCCTGCTCGCGGGCACGGCCGAGGCGCCGGGCGAGCTGGTGCTGGTCAACGGCAAGCAGTTCAAGACCTACCGGGGCATGGGGTCGCTGGCCGCGCTCCAGGGCCGCGGCGAGGGCAAGTCGTACTCCAAGGACCGCTACTTCCAGGACGACGTGCTGTCCGAGGACAAGCTGGTGCCCGAGGGCATCGAGGGCCGCACGCCGTTCCGCGGTCCGCTGTCCACGGTCGTGCACCAGCTGGTGGGCGGCCTGCGCGCGGCCATGGGCTACACCGGCTCGAAGACGGTCCTGGACCTGCAGCGCAAGCAGCTGGTGCGGATCACGGCGGCCGGGCTCAAGGAGAGCCACCCGCACGACATCACGATGACCGTCGAAGCCCCGAACTACACGACCCGCTGAACCGGACCGCCTTGGGCTAGTGTTCCCGGGTTCCGCCAGTTCCACGGAAGGACGACAAAGGTGCGCGATCTGGTCGAGATCGGCATGGGCCGGACCGCGAGGCGGGCCTACGAGCTGGACGACCTCGAAATCATCCCGTCCCGCAGGACCCGGTCTTCCAAGGACGTCTCGACGGCCTGGCAGATCGACGCCTACCGGTTCGAGATCCCGCTGATCACCCACCCGACGGACGCGATCGTGTCGCCGGGCACGGCGGTCGCGATCGGCGAGCTCGGTGGCCTGGGCGTGCTGAACGCCGAAGGTCTGTGGGCGCGGCACGGTGACGTGGAAGAGGCCCTGTTCCGGCTGGTGCAGGCGGTGGAGGACACCGACGACCCGGCCGCCCCGGTGAAGGTGCTCCAGGAGCTGCACGCCGCGCCGGTGCGGATGGACCTGATCGCCGAGGCCATCAAGCAGGTGCGCGAGTCGGGCGTCACGGTCGCGGTGCGGGTCAGCCCGCAGCGGGCGGCCGAGCTGACCCCGGACCTGCTGGCGGCCGGCGTGGAGATCCTGGTCGTGCAGGGCACGATCATCTCGGCCGAGCACGTCTCGCGCGACGGCGAGCCGCTGAACCTGAAGTCGTTCATCGCGGACCTCGACATCCCGGTGATCGCGGGCGGTGTCGGCGACTACCGGACCGCGATGCACCTGATGCGCACGGGCGCGGCGGGCGTGATCGTCGGCTACGGCTACACGCCGGGCGTGACCACGACGGACGCCGTGCTCGGCATCGGCGTGCCGATGGCCACGGCCATCGCGGACGCGGCCGCGGCCCGCCGGGACTACCTGGACGAGACCGGTGGCCGGTACGTGCACGTGATCGCCGATGGTGGCGCGCTGACCAGCGGTGACATCGCGAAGTCGATCGCGTGCGGCGCCGACGCGGTGATGCTGGGCGAGCCGCTGGCGGCGGCGTCGGAGGCACCGGGCCAGGGCCTGTACTGGACGGCGGCGTCGGCGCACCCCTCGGTGCCGCGCAGCCACGTGTCGACCGGCGTGGACCAGGTGGTCGACCTGCGCAAGCTGCTGTTCGGCCCGTCGGTGGACCCGCGCGGCGTGACGAACCTGTTCGGTTCGCTGCGCCGGGCGATGGCGAAGACCGGCTACTCCGACCTCAAGGAGTTCCAGAAGGTCGGCCTGACCATCCGCGGCTGAGCGTTCCCGGCGGTCACGACGCGCGCGAGGTCGCGTCGGTGGTTCGCGGGATGAGCCGCGAACCACCGACATCCGGGCGACCGAGCCCCTGCTCCAGGCGGGGGCTTTTTCGTGCCCGGAAGTGCCTGAACCGATTGAGCACTAGCCTGTTACCGGAAGTTACGCCTAACCTCCTGTGCCATGGGTGAACTCGCCGGTAACAACACCGACTACGACGTCGTCGTGGTGGGCTCGGGCTTCGGCGGCAGCGTCGCCGCGCTCCGCCTCACCGAGAAGGGCTACCGGGTGGCCGTGGTCGAGGCCGGCCGCCGGTTCGCCGACGACGAGTTCGCCGAGACCTCCTGGGACCTGCGGCGCTACCTGTGGGCACCGGCGCTGGGCTGCTACGGCATCCAGCGCATCCACGCGCTGCGCAGCGTGATGGTCCTGGCCGGCGCGGGCGTCGGCGGAGGGTCGCTGGTGTACGCCAACACCCTGTACCGGCCGCTCAAGCCTTTCTACGCCGACCGGCAGTGGGCGCACATCACCGACTGGGAGGCCGAGCTCGCCCCGTTCTACGACCAGGCGAGCCGGATGCTGGGCGTGGTGGAGAACCCGACCACCACGCCGTCGGACGTGGTGATGCAGCGCGTCGCCGAGGACATGGGCGTCGCCGACACCTACCACCCGACGCCGGTCGGCGTGTTCTTCGGCGAACCCGGCGAGCCCGCGCCGGACCCGTACTTCGGTGGCGCGGGCCCGAGCCGGACCGGCTGCACCCAGTGCGGCGCGTGCATGTCCGGCTGCCGGGTCGGAGCGAAGAACACGCTGGTCAAGAACTACCTGTACCTGGCCGAGCGCAACGGCGCGCAGGTGCTGCCGCTGACCACCGTGACGGACCTGCGGCAGTCGCCGGACGGCACGTGGGCGGTCGGCACCCGGCGCACCGGAGGCAAACTGCGCCGCGGCCGGCGCACGATCACCGCGGGCCAGGTCGTGCTGGCCGCCGGCACGTGGGGCACCCAGCAGCTCCTGCACCGGATGCGGGCCGACGGGGTGCTGCCGAAGCTCTCGCCCAAGCTCGGCGAGCTGACCAGGACGAACTCGGAGTCGATCATCGGCGCGGCCCGCTTCACCGTGGACGAGCAGCGCAACTTCAGCCAGGGCGTGGCGATCACGTCGTCCATCCACCCGGACGAGCAGACCCACGTCGAGCCGGTGCGCTACGGCAAGGGCAGCAACGCCATGGGGCTGCTCCAGACGCTGGCCACGGACGGCGCGAAGGCCACCCCGCGGGTGCTCCAGTTCCTGGCCCAGGCGGTGCGGCACCCGCTGCGGCTGGCCCGGCTCATGTCGGTGCACCGGTGGAGCGAGCGGACCGTGATCCTGCTGGTGATGCAGAGCCTGGACAACTCCATCACCACGTTCACCAAGAAGGGCCTGTTCCGACGCAAGCTCACCTCGAAGCAGGGGCACGGCCAGCCGAACCCCACGTTCATCGAGGCCGGGCACCGGGCGAACCTGCTGGCCGCCCGGCACATCGACGGCATCCCCGGCGGCACGTGGGGCGAGCTGTTCAACATCCCGCTGACCGCGCACTTCATCGGCGGCTGCCCGATCGGGTCCGACCCGGCCAGCGGGGTGATCGACCCCTACCACCGGGTCTACGGCTACCCGGGGCTGTCCGTGGTGGACGGCGCGGCGATCTCGGCGAACCTGGGCGTGAACCCGTCGCTGACGATCACCGCGCAGGCCGAGCGGGCGTTCTCGGTGTGGCCGAACAAGGGCGAGGCGGACCGGCGTCCGGGCCAGTCGGAGGGTTACCGGCGGATCGCCCCGGTGCCGCCGCGCCACCCTGCCGTACCCGCCGGGGCGCCCGGTGCGCTGCGGTTGCCGATCGTGGAGGTCAAGTCGACCTGATCGCCCTATGGTGGGTTGTGTGGCACCGAAGCCGTTCGCGTCCAGCGCCGACCTCGCCCCGAAGGACGAGCGGTTCGTCGAACTCGCCGACGGCGTCTACGCCCTCACCGCCGAGGGCGACCCGAACGTCGGGGCGATCGAGGGCGAGGACTTCCTGGTCTGCGTCGAGGCCCGCGCCACGCCGAAAGCGGCCCAGCGCTGGCTCGACCTGCTCCGCGAGCGCACCGACAAACCCGTCCGCCACCTGGTGCTCACCCACTACCACGCGGTTCGCACGCTCGGCGCGAGCGCGTTCGACGCGGCCGAGATCATCGCCCACGACACCACCAGGGCGTTGATCGCCGAACGCGGCCGGGAGGACTGGCTCAGCGAGTACGGCCGCATGCCCCGGCTGTTCGAGGAACCCGAGGGCATCCCCGGTCTCACGTGGCCCACGGTGACGTTCTCGGACCGCCTCACGATCCCGCTCGGCGGTGACCGGGGCGAGGTGGAACTGCGCTTCTGCGGTCGTGGGCACACCGCGGGTGACGTCGTGGTGTGGCTGCCGCACCAGCGCATCCTGTTCGCGGGCGACCTGGTCGAGTCCCAGGCCGCCCTCTACACCGGTGACGCGTTCCACGACGAGTGGGCCACGTCGACGCTGGACCGGGTGGCCGCGCTGGGCGCGGAGCAGCTCGTCGGCGGCCGTGGCGCACCCGCCCGCGACCGGACCGAGGTGGACGCGGCCATCGCCCAGTCGCGGCACTTCCTGGACGAGCTGCGCCGCACGGTCGGGACGGTGCACGTGGGCGGCGGCACGGTGAAGGACGCGTTCGAGTCGGCGCACGCGGCCCTGGCACCGCGCTACGGGCGGTGGCCGATCTTCGAGCACTGCCTGCCGTTCAACGTCCAGCGGTACTGGGACGAGTGCGACGGCGTGTCCTGGCCCCGTATCTGGACCGCCGAGCGGGACCGCGAGGTGTGGGCGGCGCTGCAATGACCAGGACGCCACGAGGACCCGGCCCCACGACAACCCGCGCTCACCTGGGCTCGCGATCACCGGGGCCGCCGGCGACCAGGGGCCGGCGATCACGGGGCTCGCGATGAGCGGGCAGCGGCGATGACCCGGGACCGGCGATGAGACCCGTGCTAATCGTCGGCGCGGGGCCGGTGGGGCTGACCGCCGCGCTCCTGCTGGCCCGCGCGGGCGTGCCGACGGTCGTGCTGGAAGCCCAGGACCGGCACCGGGCGATCGGCAGCCGTTCCCTCTGCGTCCAGCGGGACGTGCTCGACATCCTCGAACGGGTCGGCGTCGGCCAAGCCGTCGTGGACGCCGGCGTCACCTGGTACCGCGGCCGGACCTACTACCGCGACCGCGAAGTGCTGACCGTCGAGCTGCCGCGCACCGCCGGCTTCCCGCCGTTCGTCAACACACCCCAGACCGTTGTCGAACGCATCCTGCATACAAAAGCTCAGAGTGAGCCGCTGATCGACCTGTGGTTCGGGCAGAAGGTCGAACGCATACAGCAGATCGAACACGTCATAGTGCATACACAAGACCGGACGTTCGAGGGCACGCACTGCATCGCGGCCGACGGCGCGCACTCCACCGTCCGGCACCTGCTCGGCATCCCGTTCGAGGGCCACTCCTACGACGACCGGTTCGTCATCGCCGACATCCGCGTCGACCTGGGCCACCCCGAGCCCGAGCGCCGCTTCCACTTCGACCCGCCGGCCAACCCCGGCCGCCAGGTCCTCGTGCACCCCCAACCGGACGGCGTGCACCGCATCGACTGGCAGGTCCCCGAGGACTTCGTCCTCACCCCCGACCACGTCCGCGCCATCACCGGCGACCGCCCGCACGAGGTCCTCTGGCAGTCCACCTACCGCTTCCACCAACGCCGAGCCGCCCGCTTCCGCGTCGGCAACGTCCTGCTCGCGGGCGACGCCGCCCACGTCATGAGCCCCTTCGGCGCCCGCGGCCTCAACTCCGGCATCTGCGACGCCGACAACGCCGCGTGGAAGGTCGCCCTCGACCGCGCCGGCGAAGCGGGCCCCCACCTCCTCGACTCCTACCACCGCGAACGCGCGGCCGCCGCCGACGAGAACCTGCGCGTCACCGACGCCACCATGCGCTTCCTGGTGCCCCGGACCGAAGCCGAACGCTCCCACCGCCGCCACGTCCTGGAGCACGGCCCCGCCCACGAGATCGACTCCGGCAAGCTCTTCGAGCCCTTCGCCTACCGCGACTCGCCGCTGACCACCAACGGCGACGGCGAGCTCCGCCCCGACAGCCGCCGCTACGGCCCCGGCTTCACGGTCGAGGGCGACGCGCTGGTCCGCCCCGACGGCCACACCGCCGCCACCGGGACCGACCTCGCGCGCGCCCTCCGCCGCGCCCGGGGCTTCACCGCCGCCGAGGCGTCACCGTGAACCCGTCCGGCTTCAACGTCAGCATCTCCGCCACCCGCAGCTCGTAGTCGCCCGCCGCCACCAGGTCGTACCGGCGCAGCAGCGTGCCCAGGGCCAACGTCGCCTCGTGCACCGCGAACTGCCGCCCGATGCACGCCCGTTCCCCCGTCCCGAACGGCTTGTAGACGTGCGCGGGCCGCGCCTTCACCCGCGCGGGCGTGAACCGGTCCGGGTCGAACGCCTCCGGCGACTCCCACACCGCCGGGTCGCGGTGCACCAGGGGCAGCAGCACCAGCGCCCACTGGCCCGCCCGCATCGGGTACCGCCCGCCCAGCACGGTGTCCGCCCGCGCCTCCCGCGCGAACCCCGGCGCGGTCGGCCACAGCCGCAACGCCTCGTCCAGCACCCGTCGCACGTACCGCAGCTTCGTCACCTGCTCGAACTCCGGCACGTCCGCCGAACCCCACACCGCCTCGACCTCCGCGCGGGCCTTCTCGACCACCTCCGGGTGCCGCGACAGGTAGTACAGCGCGAACGACAGCGCGCCGGACGTCGTCTCGTGCCCCGCGATCAGGAACGTGATCACCTGGTTGCGGATGTTCACCTCGTCCAGCTCACCGGACGACAGCATGAGCCCGAGCAGGTCCGACCCGCCCGACCCGCGCCGCGACCGGACCACCTCGTCCACCACCTCGGCCAGGTACGCGAGGTCACGCCGGTAGCGCTCCTCGGCCTCGCGCCCGAACAGCCTGCCCAGCACGGGGATCACGAAGTTCTTGCGCTGCGCGTACCGCAACGACCCGGTCATCGCCCGCACGAACGGGTGGGTGTCCACGCGCGAGAACGACTCGAACGAGTACCCGAAGCCGACCCGCCCGATCGTCTCCAGCGTCAGCTTCGTCATGTCGCCGGAGACGTCGACCACGCCGCCCCGGTCCCACTTCTCGACGAGCTGGGCCGTGACGTCGACCATGGTCGGGTGGTAGGCGCGCATGGCGCTCTGGGTGAACGCGGGCAGCAGCACGTCGTGCGCCGCCTTCCAGTTCGGCTCGTCGTTGTAGGCGGTGAACAGCCCGTCGCCGCCGACGTCCCGCAACGCCTCCACGCCCAGCGCGAGGTGCTTCGCGAAGCGCGACTCGTCGGCCAGCTCCGCGGCCAGCCGGGCGCCCCCGACGAAGACGATCTCCTGGTCCAGGAACCGCCGGGTGAAGATCGGGCCGAGCTCGCGCCCCAGCCGCATGGTGTCCTGCACCGGCGTGTGCCGGTTGGTGCCCAGCACGTCACCCAGGAACGGCACCCGCCACCTCGGGTGCGGGATCGCGGCGGCCGTCACCGCTTGTCCCGGTTCGCCGCGCTCATCCGCCGCATCAGCTCGTCGTTCGACATCCGCCGCTGCAACCCGGAGGAGATCGCCGGGAACGCCCCGCCCACCGCGCTGAGCACCCGCAGCTCGGGCGGTGCCACGTTGACCTCGGCCCGGTCCTCCTCGATCGCCTTGACCACGCCGGCCGCGACCTGCCCCGGTGACACGGTCCGCATCCCCGCCGGCGGCTTCGCGCCCGTGTCGGCGAACATCCCCGCGTCCCGCACGAACCCCGGCTGCACGATCGACACGCCCACACCGCTGCCGTGCAGGTCTTCCCGCAGCCCCAGGGCGAAGCCGCGCAGCCCGAACTTCGTCGCGTTGTAGAGCGAGGAGTGCGCCGAGGCCACCTTGCCCGCCAACGACCCGATGAGCACGACGTGACCCCGCCGGGCCGCGACCATCGACGGCACCAACGCGTGGGCCAGCTCGATGGGCGCCTCCAGGTTCACCGCCAGCGCCCGCCTGACCTGCTCGGGGGTGAAGTCGGTCAGCGCACCGTTGGCCGGCAGCGCCGCGTTGGCCACCAGGACGTCCACCGCGCCGACCTCGTCCACCAACCGCCGGACGTCGTCCGAGTCGGCCAGGTCGGCTGCCACGGCGCGCCCGCCGACCTCCCCGGCGAGCCGCTCCAACTCGGCGACCTTCCGCCCGGTCACCACCACCTTCGCGCCACGACCGGCCAGGACGCGGGCGATCGACTGCCCGATCCCGCCCGTCGCGCCGGTCACCAACACGGTCGATCCCGAGACCCGCATGCGCCCTCCCGATACTGTTCGTTCGAACGAACAGTATCGCGGATCCGGCGACCCGTCCCATGGCGGAGAATGAACGACATGACGAGACCGGCCGAGACGAGGCAGCGGATCATCGCGGCCGTGCTGCGGATCATCGGTGACGACGGGGTCGCGGGCGTGACCAACCGGCGCATCGCGCAGGAGGCGGGCGTCTCGCTCGGCTCCGTCACCTACCACTTCGCCACCCAGCAGGACCTGCTGCGCGAGAGCCTGCGCCACTTCGTCACCGAGGAGACGAAGCGCTTCGGCGAGCTGGCGACCGAGAACAAGGCCGCCTGCGCCGACCTCGACCAGGTCGTCGACATCGTCGGCCAGGTGGCCGAGGCCACCGGCACCGACAGCGAGCGCATCGCGCCCTACGAGCTGTACCTGCACGCGGGCCGCGACCCGGAGCTGCGCGCCGCCGCCGCCGAGTGCTTCGCCGCCTACGACAAGCTCGCCGAGACCGTGCTGGCCTCGATCGGCGTGAAGGACGCCGACCAGGTCGCGGGCGCCGTCGTCGGCATGGTCATGGGCCTCAAGCTGCGGGCCCTGGCCACCGGCTGCGGCACGGACGACCTGGTCAACGGCCTGCTGATGCTCGCCAAGGGCGCGCTCAGAGAGTGATGCCGGTGAGCACCATCGTGCGCTCCTCGGTGAAGTCCTCCATCGCCGACCGCACGCCCTCGCGCCCGGTGCCCGACCCCTTCACCCCGCCGTACGGCATCTGGTCGGCCCGGTAGGACGGCACGTCGCCGATGATCACCCCGCCGACCTCCAGCTCCGCCGCCGCCGCGAACGCCACCGTCACGTCCTTGGTGAACACGCCCGCCTGCAACCCGTAGTCCGTCGCGTTGGCCTGCTCGAACGCCTCGTCCACCGAGTCCACCACAGCCACCGCCAGCACCGGCCCGAACACCTCCTGGTGCCACAACCTGGCCTCCACCGGCACGTCCTGCACCACGGTCGGCTCCACCGAGGTCCCCGACCGCCCACCGCCGACGTGCAGCACCGCCCCGCCGGCCACGGCCTCCTCGACCCACTCCTCGACCCGCCGGGCGTTGTCCTCGTCGATCAACGGCCCGACCTCGACCTCCGGGTCGTGCGGGTCACCGGTCTTCAACCCCCGGACCGCCTCCACCAACTTCGGCACGAACTCCGCGGCCACGTCGCGGTGCACCAGCACCCGCTGCACCGCGATGCACGACTGGCCGCCCTGGTAATTGCCGAACGTCGCGATCCTCCGCGCCGCGAAATCCAGGTCGGTCCAATCCGGGCACACGATCGCCGCCGAGTTCGAGCCCAACTCCATCACCACGTGCTTGCGCGGGGCCGAATCCATCAACGACCACCCGACACCCGTCGACCCGGTGAACGAGATGACCGGCAACCGCTCGTCCGTCACCAGGCTCTTCATGTCCGAGCCGCGCACCGGCAGCACGGAGAACGCCCCTTCGGGCAAATCCGTCTCGGCCAACAACTCGCCCAGCAACAACGCCGACAACGGGGTCGCCGACGCAGGCTTCACGATGACCGGAGCCCCGACCGCCAACGCCGGCGCCACCTTGTGCGCCACCAGGTTCAACGGGAAGTTGAACGGCGCCACCGCCAGCACGGGCCCCCGCGGCACCCGCCGCACCACCGCCATCCGCCCCTCGCCGTTGGGGTCGGTGTCCAACCGCTGCACGTCGCCGCTGAACCGCCGCGCCTCCTCCGCCGCGAACCGGAACGTGCTCACCGCCCGCCGGACCTCGATCTCGGCCCACTTCAGCGGCTTGCCGTTCTCCGCCGTGATCGTCTCCGCGATCTCCTCGGCCCGCTCCACCAGGGCCTCCGACACCTGCGACAACGCCTTCGCCCGGACGTGCGCGGGCGTCCGCCTGAACTCCTTGGCGACCGCCGCCGCTGCCGCCACGGCCCGCTCCACCTGCTCCGGCCCGGGCACCGCCACCGACGCCACCTCCGTCCCGTCGAACGGGTGGTGCACCGCGATGGCTGAAACGCCCTGCTCAGCGCGTCCAGCAATCCAACAGGGCCGTGGCTGAGGCGTAAACGCGTCCATGCCGCAACCGTAGGGCCGGGCCACCGACCCCACAACGCGCCACCGGTCCCCGGCGGTCCGGGAACCACTCGACCCATCTCATTCGACGGCGAACGCCGACAACGCCCTACATGTCCGAGAAATGCTCCCGCACGTACTCGATGTGCCCCGAGTAGTAATCGTCGTGACCCTCTTCCCGCTGCCGCCGGAACTCGGGTCGCTCCCGGATCATCGCCACCATGTCGTCCAGCCGGGCCAGCACCCGTCGCCCCATCCCGCGCACCGGCAACCCGTAGGTCTCGCAGAACAGCGCCGCCCGCCGCCGCTGGTCCTCGACCTCGCCGAACTCCGGCGAGAACGGCACCAGGCAGTACGCCGTGTATGCCACGTCCCACCACCGCGGCCCCGGCCGGGCACCGTCGAAGTCGAACACCCCGACCGGCAGCCCGTCCCGGAACACCATGTTGTACGGCGCGAGGTCGTTGTGGCAGATCACCTCGACGGGTGACATCGCCGGGAACTGCCACCCCTCCGACCACGCCCCGTCCCGCACCAGCTCCACCGACGCGTCGTGCAACCGCCGCACCATCCGCGCCACCGCCACGAGCACCTCGTCCGACCGCAACCGCGGCGCCAGCGGCGGGTGGCCGACCTCACCCTCCAGGTACGACAGCACCTCCCGGCGCCGCCCGCCCGACTCGTCGATGCCGTGCACCACCGGCGAAATGCCAAGCGGGGCAAGGTGTTCGAGCAGCCGGTGCACGGTGGGCGTCCACGGCCCGACCGGTCGCAGGACCGTCGACCCGACCCGCACGACTTCGTTGAGCCCGCCTCCGGTGAGCACTTCCTCCCGCATGCATGACATCCTTCACCTGCGCGGATCCGCCAGACGAGAGGTTTTTCCCCAGTGGCCGAGAGCAGCAACCGCCCTGTGCTGGTAGTCGACTTCGGCGCGCAGTACGCGCAGCTGATCGCCCGGCGAGTCCGGGAGGCGCAGGTCTACTCGGAAGTCGTCCCGCACACCACACCCGTGGCGGAGCTGCTGGAGCGCGACCCGGCCGCCATCGTGCTGTCCGGCGGCCCGTCGAGCGTCTACGAGCCGGGCGCGCCGCAGGTCGACCCGAAGCTGTTCGAGATGAACGTCCCGGTCTTCGGCATCTGCTACGGCTTCCAGGCCATGGCGGGCGCGCTCGGCGGCACGGTCGAGCACACCGGCACCCGCGAGTACGGCCGCACCGAGCTGGGCGTCCAGCACACCGGCGGCCTGCTGCACGAGGAGCTGCCCGCCAACCACCCGGTGTGGATGAGCCACGGCGACTGCGTCACCAAGGCCCCCGAGGGCTTCACGGTGACCGCGACCAGCGAAGGCGCGCCGGTCGCCGCGTTCGAGGACACCGAGCGCCGCTTCGCGGGCGTGCAGTACCACCCCGAGGTCGGCCACTCGCCGCACGGCCAGGAGGTGCTGCGCCGGTTCCTGCACGAGATCGCGGGCATCCGGCCGCAGTGGACGACGTCCTCGATCGTGGACGAGCAGGTGGCGCGCATCCGCGAGCAGGTCGGCGACGGCAAGGCCATCTGCGCCCTGTCCGGCGGCGTCGACTCGGCGGTGGCCGCCGCGCTCGTCCAGCGCGCCATCGGTGACCGGCTGACCTGCGTCTTCGTCGACCACGGCCTGCTGCGGGCGGGGGAGCGCACCCAGGTCGAGCGCGACTTCGTGGCCGCGACCGGCGTCAACCTGATCACCGTCGACGCCCGCGAGCGGTTCCTCGACGCGCTCAAGGGCGTCACCGACCCGGAGCAGAAGCGCAAGATCATCGGCCGGGAGTTCATCCGCGTCTTCGAGCAGGCCGAGCGCGACCTCAAGGCCGAGGGCGACTACGGGTTCCTGGTCCAGGGCACGCTCTACCCGGACGTGGTCGAGTCCGGCGGCGGCGCGGGCGCGGCGAACATCAAGAGCCACCACAACGTCGGCGGTCTCCCGGACGACCTCCAGTTCGCCCTGGTCGAGCCGCTGCGCGCGTTGTTCAAGGACGAGGTGCGCCGGGTCGGCACCGAGCTGGGCCTGCCGGAGACGATCGTGCAGCGCCAGCCGTTCCCCGGCCCCGGCCTGGGCATCCGGATCATCGGCGAGGTCACCCAGGAGCGCCTGGACGTCCTGCGCAAGGCCGACGCGATCGCCCGCGAGGAGCTGACCGCCGCGGGCCTCGACCGCCAGATCTGGCAGTGCCCGGTGGTCCTGCTGGCCGACGTGCGCAGCGTGGGCGTGCAGGGCGACGGCCGCACCTACGGTCACCCGATCGTGTTGCGCCCGGTGTCCAGCGAGGACGCCATGACCGCCGACTGGACCCGCCTGCCGTACGAGGTGCTGGAGCGCATCTCGACCCGCATCACCAACGAGGTGGCCGAGGTCAACCGCGTGGTCCTGGACGTGACGAGCAAGCCGCCGGGCACCATCGAGTGGGAGTAGCGGAAAGGGCCCGTCCTCCCCAGGACGGGCCCTTTCCTCGTTCCCCCGGCTTTCCCCCGGCTCAGCGCCGCCGACGGGCCGAGCCCGCCAGCAACCCCAGCCCGATCACCATCGCCCCTCCGGCCAACGCCCACCTCAGGTCGAGGAAGTCGGGCCAGGACGCGCCGTCGGAGAGCATGTAGGCGGCTGCCACCAGGGCCGCGACCCCGAACACCAGCCCCACCACGTCGACCCCGCGCTTCTCGACCGAATCCTGGTCAGCCACGACTCACCTCCACCTCTCCGAGATCCGTGCGCACGTCCAGCACGATCGTCAACCCGCCAGGCCCGTCGGTCCCGTAGTCGGTGACCTCCTCGTGCCTGCCCTCACCGTCGGACTCGCGGCCGAGGCAGCGCACCGAACCCAGGTCGGTCCGGCAGTTCACCGTCACGTCCGCCTCCGCGGGCACCCTGACCCGCGCGCTGCCCAACCCGACCTCGACCCCCGTGGTCACGGACCCGCTGCTCGGCAACGCGGTCAGGTCGAGCTCGACCTCGCCCACGCTCGCCGTGTACCGGTCGTCCACCTCGGCCACCGCGGTCGGCCTCTCCCGCGTGCTGCCCATCTGCTTGGCGTCCACGTCGAAGTCCACCGACGTCAGCACCACGCCCACCACCGACAGCGGCACCACGAGCCAGATCAGCCCGCGCCCGCCGTTGCCGCGCAGCGCGCCGAGCACCATCCCCGCGCCCAGCACCGCCACCAGCAGCCCCAGCACGTGCTGGGCCTGGAACCAGTCCGAGTAGGACGACGCCACCAGCGACCCCGCCAGCACCACCAGCGCCGCGCCGAACGTCGCCGGCCCGACCCGCGACCGGGGCCGCCGCGCCACCACCGGCGCGGGCGAGGCCGCCACCGGCTCCGGCGGACCACCCGGCTCGGGCAGGTCCCACGCGAACGGTGCCGCGCCCAGCGGGTCCCACGCCGGCGGCGTCACGCGCTCGGTCGTCTGCTCCTCCGTCGACACCCTGCCCCCTGCACCGTCACCGACACCGACGCCTTGCCCCGCGCCGAAGGCCACCGCGGACTCCGGCCGGTTGAGCTGCCCGCGACCGCGGTGCAGCAGGTAGATCGCGCCCACGGACAGCAGCACGCCGCCGACCATGGTGAAACCACCGTCCACGAAGAACCCGGTCGCGGGCACCACCGCGAGCCCGAGCAGCACCGTCAACGCCGTCGGCGTCGAGCTGCGCCCACGCCCGAGCAGCGCCTCCGCGGCCGACACCTCGTCGTCCGCCTGCGCCAGCAACAACCAGCCGAGCAGGTAGATGAGCACCCCGGCGCCGTTGCACAGCGCCATGGCCACGAACGCCACCCGGACGATCACCGGGTCGATCTGGTACCGCTGGGCGATACCGGCGGCGACTCCGGCGATCTTGCGACCGTCGTGGGGCCGCCTGGGCCGCGTGGCCCAGAAGTCCTTCAGCGTCTCTTCGACGCCGGCTGCGCTGATGCTCCCGCTCACGACGACAAGCTTGCGTCCCCGACCGGCCCGCGCACATCGGGGACCCACCCTGAACCGGGCATCGGGTGGAACCCTGATGACCGGCCCGGACCCGCGTGTGACCATCACAGGGTGAGCGTGGAGACGAAGACCGCCGTCGAGCCGGTGCGCCGCAGGCGAACCGGCCGGGTGGTCGCGGGCGTGGCCGGCGGTGTCGCCGACCACCTCGGCATCGAGGTGTTCTGGGTGCGGGCGGCGTTCGCCGCGCTGACCGCGCTCAACGGCGTCGGCGTGATCGCGTACGGGCTGCTGTGGCTGTTCGTGCCCCAGCGGGCCGCCGGCGAGCCGGAGGAGGCCCCGAACCCGAGGGAGCGCCAGCAGGCGCTGGGCCTGGTCGCCCTGGGCATCGGCGCGGCCGTGCTCGCCGGCCTGTTCTCCGGTCCGCTCAGCGGCTGGATCGCCGGACCGCTGGCCGTCGCCCTGGTCGGCGCGGCCGTGGTGTGGCGGGAGGCCGACGAAGCGCAACGCCGCCGGTGGCGGGACGGCGCGAAGTCCGGGATCCTCGGCGGCACGGGCCGCAGCACGATCGTGCGGGTCATGGCGGGCGTGGCGCTGGTCGCCATCGGCATCGGCGTGCTGCTGGTCAACAGCTACGGCATCGACCAGCTCCGGTTCGCGCTGCTGGCCGTGGTCGCGACGCTGGGTGGGGTGGCGGTGCTCACCGTGCCGCTGTGGATCAAGCTGATCAACGACCTGGGCGAGGAGCGCCGGGTCCGCATCCGCACCGAGGAGCGCGCCGAGATCGCCGCCCACCTGCACGACTCCGTGCTGCAGACGCTCGCCCTGATCCAGAAGCAGGCCGAGCAGCCGCGCGAGGTCAAGCGCCTGGCCCGCGGCCAGGAGCGGCAGCTGCGCGAGTGGCTGTACGGGCGGATCGTGGAGGACAACGACCAGCCGACCACCATGTCCGCCGCGATCGCCAAGGCGGCGGGCGAGGTGGAGGACAGCTTCGCGCTGGCCGTGCAGCAGGTCGTGGTCGGCGACTGCCACCTGGACCCGAACCTGTACGCGCTGGTGCAGGCCGCCCGCGAGGCGATGGTCAACGCGGCCAAGCACGCGGGCGTGGCCGAGATCAGCGTGTACGGCGAGGTCGAGCCGGAACGCGTCACCGTGTTCGTCCGCGACCGGGGCAAGGGCTTCGACCCGAAGACCGTGCCGGAGGACCGGCATGGCCTCGCGGACTCGATCGGGGGGAGGATGGACCGGCACGGCGGCGAGGTCCGGATCCGCACCCGCGTGGGTGAGGGCACGGAGGTGCAGCTGATGATGCCGAGGAAGACCGCAGACAAGAGAGAGACGGGGGCCAGGACATGACCGTTCGGGTGTTCCTGGTGGACGACCACGCGTTGTTCCGCGCCGGGGTGCGGGCCGAGCTGGACTCGATCACCGACGAGATCGACGTGGTCGGCGAGGCCGGTTCGGTCGGCGAGGCGGTGGCGGGCATCGGGCACCACCGCCCGGACGTGGTGCTGCTGGACGTGCACATGCCCGACGGCGGTGGCGCGGAGGTGCTGCGGCAGGTGCGCACCGCGCTGCCCGAGGTGGTGTTCCTGGCGCTGTCGGTGTCGGACGCGGCCGAGGACGTCATCGCGGTCATCCGCGCCGGCGCGCGCGGGTACGTGACGAAGACCATCTCCAGCCAGGAGCTGGTGCGCGCGGTCGTGCGCGTCTCGGAGGGCGACGCGGTGTTCAGCCCGCGGCTGGCCGGGTTCGTGCTGGACGCGTTCGCCGACCGGCCGGGCGCGGCGCCGATCAGCGACCCCGAGCTGGACCTGCTGACCCCGCGCGAGCGGGACGTGCTGCGGCTGCTGGCGCGCGGGTACGCGTACAAGGAGATCGCGTCGGAGCTGTTCATCTCGGTGAAGACGGTCGAGACGCACGTGTCGAGCGTGCTGCGCAAGACGCAGCTGTCGAACCGCTACGAGCTGTCGCGCTGGGCGTCGGACCGCCGCCTGGTGTGACGCGGGACTAGGTGAGCTGCTCGGAGGAGCTGATCCGCAGCCGGCCGTCGACCGCCTCGACGACGAGCTGGTAGGAGCCCGCGACCTCCGCCGCGCCGCGCACGAACGTCACCCGGACCCGGACGATGAACCGGCTCGGCTGGTCCTGCCACGCCTCGAACTGGTCCGTGCGCACGTCCTGGTACTGGCGCCAGAAGCCCTGGTACTCGTCGAACGGCTGCCGGAACGACGGGGTGAGGTTCTCGTAGGCGACCGGTGTGTTCTCCGGGAGCTGCTCGTAGTGCTCCCGCACCAACCCCATGGCGTCGGTCGTCGTGAAGTCGGGCGACCGCTCGCCGAACAACGCGGCGAACGCGACGGCCCCGGCGCCGAGCAGCAGCACGACGGCCGCCACCACCGGTGCGAGCCACCGCTTGCGCTTCCCACCGTCGACCGCGCCCGACCCGACCGGCGCTTCCGACCCGGCCGACTCTGCCGCCTCCGCGGGCTCCACCGACTCGACCGGCTCCACCGGCTCCACCGACCGGCCCCGCTTGCCCGGCCGCACCGGCTTCACCGACTCGGCCGGTTCCACCGACTCGGCGGACCCCGCCGGCTCGGGGGACACGGCTGCCTCGGCGGACTTCGGCGACCCGACCGCCCGCACGGGCGTGACCGGCGTCCTCGACTCGACCGACGGGCGGGTGTCGACCCCGGGCCCCACCTCGGCCAGCAGCTCGACCGCTTCCGCCGCTGAGGGCCGCTCAGCCGGGTCGGCGGCGAGGAGGCGCAGCAGCACCCCCGTCAACGCCCCGGAACGCCTGGGCGGCTCGATCCGCCCCGCCGCGGCCCGGTACAGCAGCCCGAAGCTGTTGTCGCTCACCCCGTGCGGCGACTGCCCCTCGGTCGCCGCGTACAGCGTCGCCCCCAGCGAGAACACGTCCGAAGCCGGTGACGGCTGCTCACCCCGCGCCACCTCGGGCGCCAGGTACGCCGGGGTGCCGGTGATCATGCCGCTGTCGGTCAGCGTGCCGTCCCCCGCGGCCCGCGAGATCCCGAAATCGGTGAGCTTGACCCTGCCGTCGTGCCCGATGAGCACGTTGGACGGCTTCACGTCCCGGTGCACGATGCCCGCCTCGTGCGCCGCGGCCAGCGCGGACGCCACCCGGCCGCCGATCCTGGCCGCCTCGTCGGGGCCCAGCCCGCCCCGCTCGGCGAGCAACCCGGCCAGGCTGCGCGCGGGCAGGTACTCCATGACCAGCCAAGGCCGGTCGTCCTCGACCACCACGTCGAACACGGAGATCGCGTCGGGGTGCTGCAGTCGCGCCGCGTTGCGCGCCTCGCGCATCGCCCGCGCCGTGGCCACCTCGGCCGTCAGGTCGGGCCACCGGAGCTGCTTCACCGCCACCTCGCGGCCCAGCAGCTCGTCCCGCGCCCGCCAGACGACGCCCATCGCGCCGCTGCCGACCCGCTCGACCAGCGCGTACCGGCCGCCGACCGTCCCCGCTCCCGCCCCTGTCCCCCCGGACTCCGCCACGCCAGCAGGTTAGGCGATGGCGTGGGTCGGAACGGTCAGTTGGTCGAGACCAGCTTGGCCAGTTCGCGGTCGAAGTCGATCCACAGGTCCTCCTCGCCGGGCTGGACCACGTCGTAGGTGAGGTCCAGGAACTCGGCGATGTCCTCGGCGTCGGCGGACAGGATGGCGAAGCCGGTGGGCGCGTTCAGCTCCACCAGGACCCGCTCCGGGTCGTCGGCCGCCGGCCGGACCAGGATGTCGCCCTCGCCGGACGAGGTCAGCAGGCCGTCCGCGAGCAGGTCGCGGGCGAAGATCCACTCGACCTTGCCCTGGCCGGTGTGGAACAGCACGGCTACCGCGTACGGGTCCTCCGGCTCGTAGTGGAGTTCGGCCTCCACCGGCGCCGGGGCCACGCCCGGGACGAGGAGGTGGAACGTCGTCGTGATGGTGATGCTGTCGTTGCTCATGCCTGTGGGTTCCCTTCCGGAGTCGTCCCTCTCATGTGAGGAGACGTCCGAGAGGGCGAATCGGGACGTGGTTCGCGTGAACACCACGCGATCGGGGGAGACCTGCGTCTCAAGTCCACCCGTTTGCCCAGGACAGCTGTCTCAGTTGGCCGCGGAGCCCGCCGTACCGATGAGTAACCCTGCGTTATCGCAGGTCACTTGAGCGTAGTCACCTTTTCGGTCGCCGGCTCGGTGACCGGTTCGGCGGCCGGTTCCGCGACCACCGGGACGATCGCCACCGCGGGCTGCTTGCGGGTCAGCGCGACGCCGACGAGCACCACGACCATGCCCAGCACGACGCGGAGGTTGAGCGCCTCGCCGAGGAACAGCGCGCCCAGCAGCACCGACACCACGGGCAGCAGGTAGCCGACCATCGTGGCGTTCGTCGCGCCCTCGTCCTCGATGACGCGGTAGTTCAGCACGAACGCGACGCCCGTCCCGAACACGCCCAGGATCGCCACCGCGACCAGCGGCGGCCAGGACAGGTGCACCGGCTGCAACCCGGCCACCGGCACCACCACGGCCGTCATGCCCGCCGCGGCCACCAGCTGCGTCGAGGAGATCTGCATCGGGGTCAGGCCGCGCCCGGACACCTTGTGGCCGATGTAGGCGTAGCTGACCGCGTAGGAGGCCGCGGCGGCCAGGCACGCCAGCGCGCCCCAGCTCGCCAGCCCGGCCTTCTGCCACGGCGCGAAGATGAGCAGCACGCCCGCGAAGCCGAGCCCGAGGCCCGCGAACCGGGCCGGGTTGCGCTGCCGCTCGGTGCCCAGGGCCAGCCCGATCCCCAGCGCCCACAGCGGGGTGGTGGCGTTCAGCACGCCCGCCACACCCGAGTCCACCGTCTGCTCGCCCAGCGCGAACAGCGCGAACGGCACCGCGCTGCCGAAGAGCGCGGCGAAGCTCAGGTGCAGCCACGACGTCCGGTCCCGCGGCAGCCGCTGCTTGTTCCAGTAGACCAGCGCGACCAGCACCGCCGCGCCGAGCGCGGTGCGGGTGAGCGTGATCTGGACCGGCGAGAGGCCGGTCAGGGCGATCTTGATCCACAGGAAGCTGGAGCCCCAGAGCAGGGCCAGGACACCCATCCTGATCAGCGTGCCAGGCTTGTTCACGGCCATACTGTGCGCGACGCGAAGTATCAGCACAAGTGAATAGAACTGCACGACGCTTAAGCAGGGCTGTACGGTTGGCTCATGTTGGACGTGCGACGCATGCAGGTGCTCCGGGCCGTGGTCACCACCGGCTCCATCACCGCCGCGGCGGTGAACCTCGGGTACACGCCCTCGGCCGTCAGCCAGCAGGTCTCGGCCCTGGAGAAGCAGGCCGGCCTGCCCCTGCTGGACCGGGTCGGGCGCGGGGTGCGGCCCACGGTGGCGGGCAAGCTCCTCACCGAGCACGCCGCCCTCATCACCGACCGGCTGGTCGAGGCCGAGGCGGCGCTCGCCGACCTGCGCGCGGGCCGCACCGGGCGGCTGCGGGTGCGCTACTTCGCCACCGCGGGCGCGGCGCTCGTGCCGCCCGCCGTGGCCCTGTTCCGGGCCGCGCACGCCGACGTCCAGCTCGACCTCAAGCTGACCGAGCCGGACGACCCGATGGTCGAGGTCGAGGCGGGGCGCGCCGACATCGCCATCGTCGTGCACCACCGGGAGAGCGGAACGCCGCGCGGCGTGCACCTCGTGCACCTGCTCGACGACCCGTACCTGGCCGTGCTGCCGCGCGGGCACGAGCTGACCCGCAAGCGCGTGGTCGACCTCGCCGACCTGGCCGACGAGCAGTGGGTGGACGCCGTGACGCCGCCCGGACCGTGCCGCGACATCGTGCTCGACGCGTGCGCGGGCGCCGGGTTCGCGCCCCACGTCGTGGTGGAGGCCGACGACTACCCGACCGCGCAGGGTTTCGTCGCGGCCGGGCTCGGCGTGACCATCGTGCCCAAGCTCAGCCTGGGCGTGGTGCACCCCGGCGTGGTGATCCGCAAGCTGCGCCACCCCGAGCCGACCAGGACGATCTGCGCGGCGATCCGGGAGGACGGCGTCCGCTCACCCGCCGTGGCGAGCCTGCTGGACGCCCTCAAGGCATCGACCGGCTAGGTCAGGCTTTGCCCATCGGGTCTTCCTTGTCGATGAGCAGGTACTCGCCCTGCCACTCCAGGGCGACCAGCTTGCGCTCGCGGCTGACCGAGCCGTCCTTCATGGTGTAGGTGAGGACGACCTCGTACGCGTACGACGAGTTCTCCTTCATCTCGTCGAGGCTGACCGACTTCACCCTGGCCCACCAGGCCCGGTAGGTCTCCAGCCCGCCCGAGGTGCCCTTCATCTTCGCGCTCAGCCGGCTGAACCCGCCGTCCACGTCCTCCGGCATGGACGCGAAGTAGTCGCGGATCGCCTGTTGCTGCTGCTGCACCGTCGGCGACGTGGTGATCTTGAGCGGCGGGCCGACCGGCTTCTTCGACGGCGTCACCGACGCCTCGCCGCCCGCTTCCACCGCCGCGCTCGACGGGGGCGGGTCGGCCAGGTCGTCCTTGGTGTCGTCACCGTTGGACAGCACGCTCGCCAGCAGGATGCCGACCACCGCGGCGGCCGCGATGGCCAGCGCGGTGACCGCGGCGGACCGCTTGTTCCTCATCGGACCGCCGGCCGGTCTCGACGCGCCGAACGGGCGGGCGGGCGGCGGGGTGGCGCCCACCTGCCGCTGCGCGGCGGGCGGCGGGGTCGGCGCGGGGGCCACCCTCGTCGCGGAGTGCGGCGGGGTGCTCGACGCGACCTGCGGGTTCTGCTGGGCCGAGGGGGTCAGCGCCCGGGTCGGCTGGGCCTGCACGGGCGCGCCCTGCCACGACGGCGGGTGGGTCTGCGGCAGCGCCATCGGGAACTCCGGCGCGGCCCGACCGGCCGCCACCGCGGCCAGCGCCTCGCGGGCCTCGGCCATGGTGGGCCGGTCCTCCGGCTCGGCGCGCAGCAGGCGCATCAGCAGCGCGGTCAGCGGACCGGCCTGCTTCGGCGGCACCACCTTGCCCGACGCGACCTGGTGCAGCAGCGCGATGGTGTTCTCGTTGAGGCCGAACGGCGGCGCGCCCTCGATGGCCGCGTACAGCGTCGAGCCCAGCGAGAACACGTCCGACGGCGGGCCCGGGTCGTAGCCCTTGGCCACCTCGGGCGCGAGGTAGGCGGGCGTGCCCGCGAGCATCCCGGTCGCGGTGACCGTGACGTCGCCGGTGGCCCGGGAGATGCCGAAGTCGGTGATCTTCACCGTGCCCTCGTTGCCGAGCAGGATGTTGCCCGGCTTGATGTCGCGGTGCACGATCCCCGCGTTGTGCGCGGCGGCCAGCGCGGAGGCGACCTGCGAGCCGATCGACGCCACGTCGCGCGGCGGCAGCGTGCCCCGCTCGGACAGGGCCGTGGACAGGCTCTTGGACGGCAGGTACTCCATCACCAGCCAGGGCTGGCCGTCGTCCTCCGCCACGTCGTACACGGCGATCGCGTGCGGGTGCTGGAGGCGGGCCGCGATCCGGCCCTCGCGCATCGCGCGGCGCTTGGCCTCGTCCGTGTCGGACTCGGCCAAGCCGGGCTGGAGCAGGAGCTGCTTGACCGCGACCGTGCGGTGCAGTCGCTCGTCGTGCGCCTGCCAGACGATGCCCATCGCACCGCTGCCGATCCGCCGGCCAAGTCGGTAGCGGCCGGCAACCAGGCGGCCATCGTCGCTCACGGCGTGCTCCCAGTAGCTGCTAGGGCTTCATTCAGTGGCGAACGACAAGACGCCACTAGGACAAGAACGTTGCGTCACCCGAACGGGTTCGGCACCACCTTACGAGGTTCATGGGTTCGCTTGTGTGGCGGTGGTCGGCGCGGGTGTCGTGGTGGTCGTCGTCGGCTTCGCCGAACTCGGCGGCGCCTGGGTGGTGGTAGTGGTGGTCGTCGGCGGCGGCGGTGTGGTCGTCGTGGTGGTCGTGGTGGTCGTCGTCGTGGTCTGCTCGACCGTGACCGTCTGCGTCTCCACGGTGGTCGTCGGCGCCTGCGTCGTGGTCGTGGTGGTCGGCGCGACCGACGACGAGGTCGTGCTCATGGGCGGCGTGACCGGGTCCTTCCGGTCGAACCAGTCGAACGCGACCGCCATCGTGCCCAGCAGCAGCACGACCGCCAGCACCACCGCGGCGATCACCAGCGGCCGGTTGTTCGACCGCTGCGGCGGTGGCGCGGCGACCGGGGCGGCGCCGCCCGTCGACCGCGGACCGGGCCGCACCACGCGGGTGCGGTCGGCGTCCATCACCGCCGTGGCGCCCGCGGGCACCGGCGCGAACCCCGGCGAGCTGGCCGGCAGCAGGCCGGTCAGGCTGGGGTTGCGGCCGTGCGCGACCGCGCTGAGCATGTCGCGCGCCTGCGCCATGGTCGGCCGGTCGGCCGGGTCGTAGTTGAGCAGCCGCAGGAGCACGTCGGTCAGCGGGTGGTCGACCGTCGGCGGGTTGATCCGGCCCGCCGCGACGGCGTGCAGCACGCCCAGGGTGTTCTCCGACAGCCCGAACGGCGGCTCGCCCTCGGCCGCCGCGTACAGCGTCGAGCCGAGCGAGAACACGTCCGAGGCGGGTGTCGGGTCCTGGCCGCGCGCGATCTCCGGTGCCAGGTAGGCCGGGGTGCCCGCGATCAGGCCGGTCTTGGTGACCGTGACGTCGTCGCTGGCCCGCGAGATGCCGAAGTCGGTGATCTTGACCAGGCCGTTGTCGGCGAGCAGCACGTTGCCGGGCTTCACGTCGCGGTGCACGATCCCGGCGGCGTGCGCGGCGGCCAGCGCGGCGGCGGCCTGCATGCCGATCTGGGCCACCTCGACGGGGTCCAGCGGGCCGTGCTCGGCCATCGTGTCGGCCAGGCTGTAGGACGGCAGGTACTCCATGACCAGGCAGGGAGCGCCGTTCTCCTCCACCACGTCGTAGACGGCGATGGCGTTGGGGTGGTGCAGCTTGGCGGCGATGCGGCCCTCGCGCATGGCGCGCTGGATCGCCTCGTCCTGCTCGCGCTCGTCCAGGCTGGGGGCCAGCAGCAGCTGCTTGATCGCCACGATCCGGCCCAGCCGCTCGTCCTGGGCGCGCCACACGACGCCCATCGCGCCGCTGCCGATCCGGTCCAGGAACCGGTAGCGCTCGGCGATGACGCGACCGTCGTTGCTCACCGTTCCACCTCGCTGGGGCGCTGCGTGACCGCGGCAAGGGCTGCTGGTCTCACGCTCGGGCTCCTCGTCGTGCGGATCGGTGCGCGGAACAGGCTAGGCCACCGCTCGCCCGCAGAGCCTACCCCGGCCGTGACTACGCCTTTCGAGCCGTTGCGCAGGTCACGTGAGCCGAGGGGTGACCGGGAAGGGATACCGGATACCGGCGCGTAAGGACACCCGTTCGCACGAAGATCGCCGGTTTTGCGGCCGAACGGGCTAACTGTCTCGCCCGTCACCCGTTCGGATGATCCGCTAGAGGGGGACGGACAGCCCTCACCCGCCGCTCGGGCACGCCGGGCGGCGGGGTGGGTGGACGCCGGTGCGGGGGTCAGCCGGCCGGGGCGAAGAAGTCGAACCCGCCGAGGGGGTTCAGGATCCCGCCCAGGTCGAGGTCCAGGCCCAGGCCGAGGCCCGAGCCGTCGTCGGACGGCGGGGTGCTCGGGGTGGACGAGGACGGCGGAGTGGAGGACGACGGCGGAGTGGAGGACGACGGCGGAGTGGAGGACGACGGCGGCTGCGAGCTGTTGCTCGGCGGCGGCGGCGTCGTGGTGCTCGTGCTCGGCGACGGGGTCGTCGTCTGCTGGCTGCTGGAGCTCGGCGGCTGCGTCGTCGTGCTCGACGGGGTCTGCTGCTGCGCCTGCTGCTGGGTGGTGGTGGTCGTCTGCTGCTGCGTGACGGGCCGCGGCGCGCGCTGGGTCGTCGTCTCCGGCGTCTGCTCGGGCGTCGTGGTGGTGGTCTCGACCTGCGCCTGCTGGGCCTGCTGCTGGGCGGCGGCGGCGCCGAGGTCCTTGGTGAGCGTGTTGGTGGCGCGGGCCGCCGGGCGGGCGTCGAAGCGCACCTCCGCCAGCGGGCGCTCGTCCGGGGACGACATCAAGTTGGTCGCGGTGAACGCGACGGTGCCGGCGAGCACCACGCCGCCGCCCGCCATCGCGACGAGCTTCGGCACGGAGAACCCGCCGCGCTCCTCCTCACCGGCGCGCCCCTCGCGGCGCAGCAACTCGGTGACGTGCAGCTCGCGACCCGAGAGGTTGGTCGCACCCGCCGCGAGGGCGGCGGCCGAGAAGCGCACGGTCTCCTCGTCGTCGGTGTGCTCGGTGGCCCGGGCGCCGGGAGCGATCCGGTCGGCGGCCCGATCGGCGTTCGGCCGGCTGCCGGCGGTGATCCGCGGGATCGGCTGCGTCTCCGCCTCGCGCCTGGCGAGCAGGTCGGCCACCGACAGCTTGGCCGTCGAGCCATCCTGCCGACGGCGTTTGTCGTCGTTCGACACCGATGGACACCTTTCCCGGGAGTGCGTTGCGCTACTGACCGGGACCATGGATACCGAATCGTGACCGTCTTCGTAACCCCTTTGAGTGAAGTTTCCTACGGGATCAGGGGTCTTCTGAACGCTGGGTGAACAGTTCGTGCTTGATCACTACGGAGAGTCAGCGTTGTTGGGCCGATAGGATCTCGGTGGCCACGATGCGCGGGACGCTCGTGTCGGTCAACCGGAAAAGCTGCTCGACGCGCAGCCACCGGCCGGTGCGCTCCTGCATCGACACCACCGCGAGCACCGCGCCGTCCGGCCGCAGCGAGGTCGACTCGATCGTGATCGCCTGCACGTGACCCCACGACTCGACGAAGTCCCGCGCGCTGCCGCCGAGCAGCTCCGGCGACAGCAGCCGGGACGCCTCCGCGGGCTTGGCGGGCAGCAGCTCGAAGAACCGCCGCACGATGTCGACCTGCGGCTGCGGCCCGACGCTCACCTGCGGCGGCGGCACCATCACCGGCGACTCCGGCGGCACGTCGTTCGGCGGCGCGGCCTGCAGGGCCGCGACCGGCACGCGTTCGGGCCGCCCGCCGCCCAGTTCGGCCGACAGCAGGTCGGGCCGCAGCGCGGACGAGCCGGTGATCGACCCGGGCGGCTCCACCCGCGGCTGGGCGGGGCCGCCGGAGCGGTTGCCCGCCAGCACCGAGGCCGCCGCGATCGAGGCCAGCAGCACGATCGCCCCGGTGGCCACGCCGGCGAGCTTCGCCGCGCGGACGGGTCGTCGGGCGGACGGCACCGGGTCGCCCGGCACCGGCTGCGGCTCGGCGGCCGGACCGCGGGTGGTGGGCTGCTCGCGGGGCCGGGTCCGCACCGACGCGGGCTGCTTCCTGATCAGCTCCGCCACCGTGACCGAACCCGCGCGGTTGTGCCTGCGACCGCTCGTCGTAGGGCGCTGCACTGGCGACTCCCTCGGTCGTGTCGTCGCCGAAACTCGTACCGTGGTGGACCTGCGAGAAGCCAGCTCAGCGGGGGAGTTCACTCGTTCGTGGCGACCAGTGGTCGATCGCCGTAGCTCGAACGGGCGAAGGACTACGGAACGACGCCCACCCGGGGTGCGGGTTCAGGCCCCGGCGGCCCGCCGTTCACCGTCGATCAGCGGCGCGCCGCCGGTGGTGAACACCAGCTCGCGCCTCTCCGTGCTCCTGGACCCGTCCTTGCGGGTCACCTCCAGCGTGCTCACCGTGATGCCCCGGACCGCGTCCACGGTGATCTCGCGCACCTCGATCAGCGACACGTCGGCGAACTCCTCCGCCAGCAGCACCTCGCCGGCGAGCCGGAACGTGTCGGACACCAGCGTCAGCGCGCTGTCGGAGTTCACCGCGACCCCCTCGTAGAACAGCTCGGTGTTCTCCGCGATGGTCTCCGGGTCCACGATCGGCTGCGCGCCCGCGGGCACGGTGGTGACGTGCGCGGACGTGTCGGGGCCCGGCGCGGCTCCGGTGCGGTCCGCGCCGGAGCCGGGCGCGGCGCGCTCGCCGCTCGCGGGCACCAGGCCGTTCGCCAGGGCCTCGGCGGGCTGGCGGCGCGCCGTCGACGGCGGTGGCGGCGGGGGCGGGGTGGTGGGGAAGCCGCTCAGCAGCGGCACGTCGGTGGGGTAGCCGGGCAGCCCGATGCGCTCGGTCGGGCCGTTCGTGCCGACCAGGCTGGCCGCCGCGACGGCCAGGCCGACCAGCACGCCCGCCGACGACAGCACGGCGAACCAGGCGGCGAACCGCCACGTCCGGGGCGGCGTCACGGACGCGGGCACGAGCCCGATGTTGAACTTGCGCAGACCCATCGCGTCGGTGTCGACCAGCGGGTCCGGTGGTGGCGGGGGCGGCGCCGGTCGCGCCGGCGCGCGTTCGAGGGGGGTGTGGTCCAGCTCCCCGCCCATGGGCAGCCAGATCGCCGCCCCGTCCTCCAGCCGATGCCGACCCGACCGTTCCGGTTCCCCGATGTCCATGCTGTGCAGACCCCTCCCGCCCCCCGGCCTGACGGCCCTCGCGGTTTTTCACCCTGATGGGTCGAACTCACCTGGTGTGCTGACCGGTGGCGCGGGGAATTGGGGGTGGGACGCCGAGGACCCCGCCGCTACCTCAGGGTAGGTGCCGGGTGCACGTAGAGCTGCGCAGATCAGCCTTGTGGGGCTGATCGACACACGTAAGAGTGAATCCCTCAGCTCCCGCTGTTCAGCTTCTTCCTCGTGCCCTGGAGCGCGTTGGTGGCGGCCAGGCCGGCGCCGCCCGCGACGAGCGCGCCGATGATGTCGCCCGAGACGCTCGCGCCCGAGGTGATCAGCAGACCGACCAGCGCGATGATCGTCGTCACCCCGGCGAGGGTCCACCGGCTGCGCACGTACTGGGCGATGGGCGCGCCCGCGGCGCGCTTGGACTTGGCGGCGGAACCGAGCATCGCGAGGTACCCGTCGTGCGCCAGCGCGGCGAGCACACCCAGGATCGCGATGAGGCCCGTGATGAGACCGATGACCATGGCACCAGTGTGCCCGCGCCCAAACCCGCTGGACCATCCGTGATCGCCCTGATATCCACCCCGGGTGGAGGTCTTCTGGCACGACGCCTGCCTCGAGCACGACACCGGCGAGGGGCTGTGGGAGCTGCCCGGCCGGTGGGAGTGGCTCGACGCGCCCGAACCGCACCCGGAGAACGCGGCGCGGCTGCGCACGTTCCGGCACGCGCTGCGCCACGGCCCGGTCGCGCCGCACCTGTCGTGGTCGACCGGCCGGTTCGCCGACGACGAGGAGCTGGCCCGCGTGCACGCGCCGTCCTACCTGGCCGAGCTGCGCGCCGCGTGCCGGGAGCGCACCGCGGTCGAGGTGAACACCGTCGTCGGCCCCGGATCGTGGGACGCGATCCGCGCCGCCGCGGGCACCTCGCTCGCGGCCTACGAGGCGGTCGCGGCCGGCCGCACGCGCCTGGCGTACGCCCTGATCCGCCCGCCCGGCCACCACGCCCAGCCGACCGCGGCGGACGGGTACTGCCTGGTCAACAACGCCGCGCTGGTCGCCGAGACGGCCCGGCGGGCGGGTCGCCGGGTCGCCGTCCTGGACTGGGACGTGCACCACGGCAACGGCACGCAGGAGGTGTTCCGCGACACCCCGGACGTGCTCACGGTGTCCGTGCACATGCGGCACGGGCCGTGGGGCGCGAACCACCCGCAGACCGGCGCGCCCGCCGAGTCGGACGCCTCGAACATCAACGTCGAGCTGTCGCTGGGCGCGGGTGACGAGGCGTACCGGCGGGCGCTCGCGGAGGTCGCGTTCCCGGCGCTGGCCGAGTTCGGCGCGGACTTCCTGGTGTGCGCGTCGGGGTTCGACGGGTCGGCGTTCGACCCGAACGGCAGGCACAACCTCACCGCCGCCGGGTACCGGGACATCGGCCGTGCGGTGTCCGGCCTCGGCCTGCCGACCGTGCTCACGCAGGAGGGCGGCTACCTGCGCGGCTACGCGGCGCTGTGCCTGCACGCCCTGGTGGAGGGCCTGGTCGGCGTGGACCTGCTGGACGACCCGCTGGCCTACGTGCCGGACGACACCCAGCTGGTGGACGCCGACCTGGCGAGGGCCAGGTCGGCGCTCACCGCGTGGGACTTCGCCGCCCCCGGCGCCGAGGGCTCGGCCGCCCGGGGGTCGACCTCGCCGGTGGGGCTCACCGACCGAGGTGGCCGCGGCCCAGCTTGAGCAGGATCATGGCCAGGTCGCGGCCGTCCGGGCCGAGCTCCTTGTACCGGTTGATCACGTCGATCTCCCGGTTGTGCACGATCCGCGTGCCGCCGGCGGCCATCCGCGCCGCGCCGATGATCTTGGAGACCTCGACCCGTCGCTTGACCAGCCGCAGCAGCTCCGCGTCCAGGTGGTCGATCTCCTGGCGCAGCGCGTCGATGTCCTGGGCGGTTTCGGTGTCGTGAGCGGTTTCGGTGCTGTTCATCGTGACGACCTCTCGACTCTGGTTGGAGTCCCAGCCCTGGCAGCAGCGAAGCCCCGGGGTCCGAGGACTCCGGGGCTTCGTGGTGGCTTTGTCGGCGCTAGCGGTCCACGGGAGCCGGAGTCCGGTTCCCGTAAAAAAACTCGAAGTGGGCCATGCGCACCCGCTCATCATGCCACAGCCGCGGGCTGTCGGTGGCACCCGGTAACGTGGACAGGCGATGAGCGCCTTGTTCGACTTGCCCGCAAGTCCCCCTGCCCCCCGGTCGAGCGGTTCCCCCTCTGGGCGGCTGCTCGAAGACCTCAACCCGTCCCAGCGTCGGGCCGTCGAGCACTCGGGCGCCCCGCTGCTGGTCGTCGCGGGTGCGGGCTCGGGCAAGACGCGCGTGCTCACCCGTCGGATCGCCTACCTGCTCGCCGAGCGGAACGTGCACCCCGGCGAGGTCATGGCGATCACCTTCACCAACAAGGCCGCCGCCGAGATGAAGGAGCGCGTCGCCGACCTGGTCGGCGCGCGGGCCCGCTCGATGTGGGTGTCCACGTTCCACTCGATGTGCGTGCGGGTCATGCGCCGCGAGGCCAAGACGCTCGGCATGTCGTCGAACTTCTCCATCTACGACTCCGACGACACCCGCCGGCTCATCACGCTGGTGGCGCGCGACCTCGACCTGGACCCCAAGCGCTACCCGGCGCGCACGCTGGCGATCCACATCTCGAACCTGAAGAACGAGCTGGTCGACGCGGCCACCGCCAAGGAGCGCGCGACCAACGACCTGGAGCGCCGCGTCGCCGAGGTCTACGAGAGCTACCAGCGCCGGCTCGGCGACTCGAACTCGCTGGACTTCGACGACCTGATCATGCGGACCGTCGAGCTGCTGCAGAACCACCCGGACGTGGCCGAGCACTACCACCGCCGGTTCCGGCACGTGCTGGTCGACGAGTACCAGGACACCAACCACGCCCAGTACACGCTGGTCCGCGAGCTGATCGGGACCGGCGCGGACGGCGTGCCGCCGGGCGAGCTGTGCGTGGTGGGCGACGCCGACCAGTCGATCTACGCCTTCCGCGGCGCGACGATCCGCAACATCGTGGAGTTCGAGCGGGACTACCCGCAGGCCACCACGATCCTGCTGGAGCAGAACTACCGGTCCACCCAGACCATCCTGACCGCGGCCAACGCGGTCATCTCGCGCAACCCGAACCGCCGGGACAAGCGGCTGTGGAGCGACCTGGGCGACGGCGAGAAGATCGTCGGCTACGTCGCGGACAACGAGCACGACGAGGCCCAGTTCGTCGCCAACGAGATCGACCGCCTGGTCGACACCGGCGAGGCGAACAACGGCGAGATCGCCGTGTTCTACCGCACCAACAACCAGTCGCGCGTGTTCGAGGAGATCTTCATCCGCCTCGGCCTGCCCTACCGGGTGGTCGGCGGCGTCCGGTTCTACGAGCGGCGCGAGGTGCGCGACGCCCTGGCCTACCTGCGGGCGCTGTCCAACCCCGACGACACGGTGTCGCTGCGGCGCATCCTCAACGTGCCCAAGCGCGGCATCGGCGAGCGCGCGGAGGCGTGCGTGTCGATGTACGCCGAGCGCGAGCGGATCGGCTTCGCGGCGGCGCTGCGCGACGCGGTGACCGGCAAGGTGCCGCTGCTCAACCCGCGCTCGCGCAACGCGATCGCCGGGTTCGTCGAGATGATGGACGAGCTGGGGCAGCTGGTCGAGCGCGGCGACGACGTGGCCGACGTCCTGGAGGCGGTGCTGGAGAAGACCGCCTACCGGGCCGAGCTGGAGGCCAGCGAGGACCCGCAGGACCACACCCGGGTCGAGAACCTGAACGAGCTGGTCACGGTGGCCCGCGAGTTCACCGACCTGAACACCGGCACGCCGGACGAGGCAGTGGCCCCTGATTCCGCGGACCTCCCCGCCGAGGGCTCGCTGGCCGCGTTCCTGGAGCGGGTGTCGCTGGTCGCGGACGCCGACTCGGTGCCGGACGCGGAGTCCGACGGCGTGGTCACGCTGATGACGCTGCACACCGCCAAGGGCCTGGAGTACCCGGTCGTGTTCTGCACCGGCTGGGAGGACGGCGTCTTCCCGCACATGCGGGCCCTGGGCGACCCGACGGAGCTGGCCGAGGAGCGCCGCCTGGCGTACGTGGGCATCACGCGCGCCCAGAAGCGGCTGTACCTGTCGCGGGCGCTGGTGCGCTCGGCGTGGGGCCAGCCGTCGGCCAACCCGGCGTCGCGGTTCCTGGACGAGATCCCGGCCGACCTGCTCGACTGGCGGCGGGTGGAGCCCAGGCGCACCGCGCCGTCCGCGCCGACGTCGTGGAGCCGCGGTTCGGGCCCGTCGCGCCCGGCGCCGACGAACGCGGGCTGGAAGGACACGCCCGCGCTGAAGCTGGACGTGGGCGACCGGGTGAGCCACGACAAGTACGGGCTCGGTCGCGTGGTGGCCGTGGACGGCTCAGGGCCCCGCGCGACCGCCACGATCGACTTCGGCGGCGCGGGGACCGTGCGGCTGATGCTCATCGGCGGCGTGCCCCTCGTGAAGCTCTAGGCGCGCTCAGCCGTAGTTCGCCGTCCTACGTACATATAGGTGTGCCCGGTCGACCTCTGGGGTCGACCGGTGTTCACCTGAACGTGGCCGGAATTCCCGCGCAACCCGAATCGGGTCCGTGCGTCTCTAGAGGTGTCACAAGCGGGAAGGCCGGGTCATTCGGGGTGAACCGGCCGGGGGGAGCCCGCCGGCGGCAGGGGGTTGCACGGGGGTGCAGCAGGTGCGGGAGCCGCGTCGGGGGCGGTGACCGCGAGAGGGGATCACCTCCGGGGGGCGGTTCCACACAGTGGAGGGGCCGGGCTGCTCAGCAGCCCGGCCCCTCCTTTTGCGCTTGTGATCGAGCCCGATCGGCTCAGACGCTGATGCCCTTGGAGTTCAGCCAGCTCAGCGGGTTGATCTTCTTGCCCTCCGGGTTCCAGACCTCGAAGTGCAGGTGCGGGCCGGTGGAGAAGCCGCGGTTGCCCATGCGCGCGATCTGCTCGCCCGCCAGGACCCGCTGACCCTTGCGCACCGAGTAGGTGTCCACGTGGCCGTAGACGGTCACGGAGCCGTCGGCGTGCTCGACCTTGACCCACAGGCCAAAACCGCTTGCGGGACCGGCCTCGATCACGACACCATCCGCGGCGGACAGGATCGGCGTGCCGATGGGGCCCGCGATGTCGATGCCGTAGTGCATCTCGCCCCAGCGACCGCCGTACCCGGACGTGAAGTCACCGGCGGCGGGGCGGGCGAACTTGGGGCGACGCGCTTCAGCCTCTTCGGCCTCGCGGGTCTCGGTGATGTGCTGGCTCTTGACGAGCTTCTGCGCCTCGGCCGCCGGGTCGACCGTCTTGGCGACGGGCAGGACCTGCGGGGAGGCGGGGCCGGTGCCGCCGACGCCGAACGCGGCGGCGCCGTCGGCGGCGGCGTTCGCGAGCGGGGTGACCTCGTCGGCCTGGGACGGCGAGTCGGAGCCGAGCGCGTGGAGCGTCTGCCCTGCGCCTGCGGCGGCGAAGGCGCCGACGGCGACCGCGGCGACCACGATCCGTCCGCGCAGCGCCGAGGGCGGGGGCGGGAGCCGGTGCGTGCTCACCGTGCGCGTCGAAGCGCGGTCTACCGCTTCTTCGAGCACAGCAGAACTCGTATGGCCGCCGGGGGAGCGGTGTTGAGACAAAACCTGGCCTTCCGTCTTCGGGGAGTCCGGTCGGACTACCGGGCGGGGGATCCCGGTTGAGCCGGTCGGGGTACCGACTCGTCGTCCTGCTTGTGACCAGACCGTGACAACGGACCGGGGGAAGATAACGGCGCGGAGCCCCTAAGGGCAATCCCCGAAGGTGAAGATGACCGTTTAGCGGTCAGTGGGACATCCCCGCGTATGACCCGTCACGCAGGGTCATGATCGCCGGCGGTAAACACGGCGCGTGCAGGCACGATGGGGTGATCCAGGTTGTCATCCGGACGCGTGATGGCGGTCACAACGAGGTGAAGCGTGCGCGTGTCGACCGGGAGCGAAAGGTGACCTGAATCACGTATCCGGTGCTCCTCGACGACCAACGAGGGGTGCTCCAACCGGGCGTTCCGCTGGGGCACGACCACCTGGTCCATCTCGCTCCACACGACGACGAACCTGGTGCGGCACGGTCGGGACGGTTCGGCCAATTCGGACAGCAGGTCCGAGCCGGGCCTCAACTGCCTGGTCAGCGAGGTGGACAGCAGGTAGGCGGTCATCGTGCCCCGGTGCGGGGTCCCCAGCGTCACGAGCGTGCGGACGCGGGCGTCGCCCCCCAGGCGCTGCACGTAATAACGCGCGATCAGGCCGCCCAGCGAGTGGCCCACCACGTGCACCCGGTCGGACCCGGTCTCCGCGCAGATCCGCTCGACGTGCTCCCCGAGCAGCGCCGCCGACCGCCGGACGTCCCCCGTCAACGCGGTCAGCACGCTGTAGTTCACCGCGTGCACCACTCCGAAGCCACGCCTCCGCAGCGCCCCCGAAAGCACTGCGAAGGCGGACCGGTTGTCCCCGATGCCGTGCACCAACACGATCGGGGTGCCCGCCGCTTCCATCGACGAAACCACCAGGCCCCGCTGCCGGGGCGGCAGGCGGTCGGTGCGGTAGGCGCGGAGGTGGCCGTCCGGCTTCACCTGTTCTTCCAGGACACCCCAGGGGTAGAGGACGGTGCGGGCGGCCAGCCAGGCGGCCTCGACGGCGACACCGCGCACACCTCCGGGTGAAGCGGCGGCCCGCAGCACGCCGCCCGCGAGCTCCAGGGCCTCGCCCGCCACGGCCCGCCCGGCGTCCACGCCGGCGCCGACGCGGTCCGCCCACGACCCCACGAGCCGCCGCACCGCGTCACCCACAGGGGTGAAAGTAAGTGATGCCCCCACCAACCGGGACTACCCGACGGCCGGCGTTCACAACCGTGACCGGCCGTCCGTCGCCGGTCGCCCGGTTTTGCTAGCGTCCGACCGGTGATCCGAACCGCTGAACCGGTCTCCACGGCCCCCGCGAGACTCCGGACGGCGGTGGGGGTGGCCGCGGCGGGCGCGTTGCTCACCGCGGTGGCCCCGGCTGTCGGTGTGGTCGACGGCTCCGCGCCGCCCGCCTTCACCTCCTGGCCGCTGCTCGCGCCGCTCGCCCTGCTGCCCACCGCCCTGGCCGCGCTGTTCCTGGCCCGCGGCCAGGTGCTCACCGCCGCCGCGGCCCTGGTCGCGCCCGCGGTGTTCGCGGTGGGCCGCCTGCTCGACGACCTCCAGCTGCTGGTCGACCCCGTCGACGCGGCCCGGCCCGAGCTGGTCCGGCTGACCAGCCTGGAGCCGCCCGCCCCGGCGGCGGGCCTGTGGCTGCTGCTGGCCGGGCACGTCCTGCTCGTCGTCGCGGGCGCGCTGGCCACCCTCGGCGCGGAACCGGACGTGCGCAGCGAGCGGGCGAGCTTCGTGCTGCCCGCCACGGCCGGCACCCTCGCGGGCCTCGGCCTGTTCACCGCGCCGTTCACCTCGACCGACGCGCTCATCCCCGTGCACGGCACGTTCGACTCGCCGACGCTGCCGATGCTCGGCGGCCTCGTGCTCACCCTGGCCGCGCCCGCGCTCGCCGTCCTCGCCGCCAGCGCCACCACCCACGAAGCGCGCAAGGGCGGGCTGCTCGGCCTCGCCGCCGTCCTGGTCGCCGTCGCGCTGCCGCCCGTCGTCACGGCCTTCGCGGTCGACGGCGTCGACCCGGCGGTCGGCCCGTTCCTGGCCCTGGCCGCCGCCGGCGCGCTGGCCTGGCCGCAGCGCGCCGTCAAGGACGAGGACACCGCGGAGCACGACGTCGAGCTGCCGGGCGCGCGCCGGCTGCACGTCATCGCGGCCGTGCTGGGCCTGGTCGCCGCCGCGACGGCGGCCGTCGGCGCCTCCACCGACCACCTCGTCCTGCCCGACGGCTTCCCGCCGCCCGCCGACTACGCGGCGCGCCTGCTGTGGCCCGCCGCCGTCGCCACCGGCGTGCTCGCCGCCGCGCTGCTGGCCAAGGCCGCCGTCCGGCCCGCGTTCACCGTCGTCACCGCCACCGTCCCGCTGGGCGCCGCGGTCGCGCTCGACGCCGTCTTCACCGCGACCAAGGTCGACGTCGTGCAGCCCGGCGTCGGCGTGTGGTTCACCGCGGGCTCGGTCGTCGCCGCCGCGGCCGCCGCCGCCACCGCCGCCCTGGCCGGTGCGGTCGAGCGGGACGAGGTGGGCACGAGCACCACCGAGCCCGCGCTGCCGCTGGTCGCCGCCACCCTGATCGCGGTGCTGCTCGCGCTCGGCGCGTTCGCCCTGCCCGTGCTGCGGGCGCCGGACTACGTGCCGATCGGGGCGTTCGGGCTGCGGGTCGGCTCGTTCGGCCTCCTCGTGGCGCTGCTCGCGGTGCTGGTCGCCGGGGTCGTCGCGCTCCGGGCCCGGCCCGGCCGGGGTGCGGCGCTGCTGCTCGGCGCGGCGGTCGTGACGGCCGTCCGCGCCTGGGAGTACCCGCTCACCGCCGCCCGAGCCGCCGAGGCCGCGCCCGGTCCGGGGCTCTGGCTGGCCGCCGCCGCGACCGTCGCGTTCATCGTCGCGGGCGCGCTGCGGACGGCCCGCTGAATCGGTGTGGTGATCGACCTCACCACCTCTATGACCGACTTCACGGGCGTGGGGTGCGGCGGAGTCCGGGCTGGTCGATAGTGTCTTGCGAAGCCGCGTCGAGCCGGTCCCCCACGGCTGTGCCGGCGTTCCAGGTGATGCCTGGTACGTGTGGGCACCAGGCTCCAGCCTGGAGCGCCGGACCTCAGAGGACCGCACGACATGACGCGGTGACCAACACCGACGTCGCAGGAGACCCGAGTGGACCTGTACGAGTACCAGGCGAAGGACCTCTTCGCCGCCCACGACGTCCCGGTACTTCCGGGCGACGTGGCGACCACCCCCGCCGAGGCCAAGGCCATCGCCGAGCGCTTCGGGCAGACCGTCGTGGTCAAGGCCCAGGTCAAGACCGGCGGCCGTGGCAAGGCGGGTGGCGTCAAGCTCGCCGAGAACCCGGACGAGACCGAGGCCAAGGCCGAGGCGATCCTCGGCCTGGACATCAAGGGTCACATCGTGCACCGCGTGCTGGTGACCCCCGCGTCCGACATCGCCGAGGAGTACTACTTCTCCTTCCTCCTCGACCGCGCCAACCGCACCTTCCTGGCCATGGCCAGCGTCGAGGGCGGCATGGACATCGAAGAGGTCGCCGCGACCAAGCCCGAGGCCCTGGCCAAGGTGCCCGTGGACGCGATCAAGGGCGTCGACCGCGCCAAGGCCGACGAGATCGTGGCCGCCGCGAAGTTCCCGGCCGAGGTGGCCGACCAGGTCGCCGACGTCATCGTGAAGCTCTGGGACACCTTCGTCTCCGAGGACGCCACGCTGGTCGAGGTCAACCCGCTGGTCCGCGACCCCGAGGGCAAGATCGTCGCCCTCGACGGCAAGGTCACCCTCGACGAGAACGCCTCGTTCCGCCACCCCGCCCACGAGGCGCTGGTGGACAAGCAGGCCGAGGACCCGCTGGAGGCCAAGGCCAAGGCCAAGGGCCTCAACTACGTCAAGCTGGACGGCCAGGTCGGCATCATCGGCAACGGCGCCGGTCTCGTGATGTCCACCCTCGACGTGGTGGCGTACGCGGGCGAGAAGCACAACGGCGTCAAGCCCGCGAACTTCCTCGACATCGGCGGCGGCGCGTCGGCCGAGGTCATGGCCAACGGCCTGGACATCATCCTGCACGACCCCGACGTGCGTTCGGTCTTCGTGAACGTCTTCGGCGGCATCACCGCGTGCGACGCGGTCGCCAACGGCATCGTGGCCGCGCTGGGCATCCTGGGCGACGAGGCCAAGAAGCCGCTCGTGGTCCGCCTCGACGGCAACAACGTGGAGGAGGGCCGCCGGATCCTCGCCGAGGCCAACCACCCGCTGGTCACCGTGGTGGACACTATGGACAACGCGGCCGACAAGGCCGCCGAGCTCGCGGCTGCGGGGGTCTGACGATGGCTATCTTCATCACCAAGGACAGCAAGGTCATCGTCCAGGGCATGACCGGCGCCGAGGGCACCAAGCACACCAAGCGGATGCTGGCCTCCGGCACGACCATCGTCGGCGGCGTGAACCCGCGCAAGGCCGGCGAGAAGGTCGACTTCGACGGCACCGTGCTGCCGGTGTTCGGCACCGTGGCCGAGGCCATGGAGGCCACCGGCGCCGACGTGACCGTGATCTTCGTGCCGCCGGCGTTCGCCAAGGCGGCCGTGATCGAGGCGGTCGACGCGGGCATCGGCCTGGCCGTCGTGATCACCGAGGGCATCCCGGTGCACGACACCGCCGCGTTCTGGGCGCACGCCGTGGCCACCGGCAACAAGACCCGGATCATCGGGCCGAACTGCCCCGGTCTGATCAGCCCCGGGCAGTCCAACGCGGGCATCATCCCGGCCAACATCTCCGGCGCCGGCAAGATCGGCCTGGTGTCGAAGTCGGGCACGCTGACCTACCAGATGATGTACGAGCTGCGGGACTTCGGCTTCTCCACCGCCATCGGCATCGGCGGCGACCCGATCATCGGCACCACCCACATCGACGCGCTGGCGGCCTTCGAGGCCGACCCGGACACCGCGGCGATCGTGATGATCGGCGAGATCGGCGGCGACGCCGAGGAGCGGGCCGCGGCCTACATCAAGGACAACGTCACCAAGCCGGTCGTCGGCTACGTGGCGGGCTTCACCGCGCCCGAGGGCAAGACGATGGGCCACGCGGGCGCGATCGTGTCCGGCTCGGCCGGCACCGCGCAGGCGAAGAAGGAAGCCCTGGAGGCGGCGGGCGTCAAGGTCGGCAAGACGCCGAGCGAGACGGCCGCCATCATGCGGGAGATCATGCAGTCGATCGGCTGACGCTGGTCCGTTCGGGCACTGCGCCGAGGGTCACCTCCTCCGGGAGGTGGCCCTCTGTGCGCTTGCGGACCAGTCAATGCGCACATTGGGGGGAACCACGGGAGTCCGGTCGTCGTCGGAGAGTGTGCATCGGCTAGCGTTCTGTCGACCCGAGATCAGTTCCGCAGTTGGAGGAGACCGCATCATGTCCCAGCCGTACGGCGCCCCTCAGCAGCCGCCGGGTCCGGCGCAGCCGGCGGTGGGTGTGAACCTGAACCTCATCCTTCCGCTGGTCGCGGCCGGTCTGGCGCTGATCGCGTTCCTGCTCGCGTTCGCCGACGACGTGCCGTCCTCGGAGTACCTGTACGCCGCGGGCACGCTCGCCGGCCTGTCCGTGCTGCCGCAGGCGCCCAAGGGCCTGCTGTACGCCGCCGTGCCGTTCGCGCTGATCCCCACGCTGGGGCTGCTCCAGGGCCTGATCACCACCGAGGCCGACGTCCAGGGCATGCAGATCGTGCTGCTCATCGTGTCGCTGCTGCTGACCGCGGCGGTCGTGCTGAGCCTGCTGCTGGAGACCGGCATCGTGAAGCTCCAGCCGAAGACCGCGAACGTCTACGGCCAGCCGGGTGGCTGGAACCCGCACTCGGGCGCGTTCCCGCAGCAGGGCCAGCAGCCGCAGCAGTTCGGCCCGCCGTCCGGCCAGTTCGGCCAGCAGGCGCCGCCGCCGCCGCAGGGCCAGCAGCCCAACCAGCCGCAGCCGACGTCCTACATGCCGCAGCCGGGGCAGTTCGGCCAGCCCGGCCAGCAGCCGGGCCAGGGCACGCCGCCCGGCGGGTTCGGCGGCCCGCAGCAGGGCTGAGCACGTCGTGGGAGGGGTGGCGCCGGTGATCCGGCGCCACCCCTCTTCGCGTGTCCGGCGCGTCTCGCCCGAACGGCTCACCGCTACTGGGACAGTGGGAGGATGTCGGTGCAGCAAACGACCTCGCACGGCGTCGTGACGGACTCCGTCCGCCCGCCCGAGTTCTCCCGCGCCGAACGGCTGCGCGTGCTCGCGATGACCGCAGCCGGCTCGGTGGTCATCGGCTACGCCGGGGTGGCGGCGCTGCTCGCGCTGATCTCCTCGACGGCCGCGCACGCGTCGTTCTCCACGACCGGCGTGCTCACCGCCGCCGCGCCGGGCTGGCTGGTCGCCCACCACGTGCCGCTGCGCTTCGACGGCGGGCAGCTCGGCCTGCTGCCGCTGCTGCCGACCGCGCTGGTGATGCTGCTGGTGTACCGGGCGGCGGCCGCCGCGGCGGACCGGTTGGGGCTGTTCGAGCCGTTGCAGGCCCGGTCGGTGGTGTTCAGCATCGCGGGCGCGCACGCCGTGGTGGGTGGGCTGATCGCGTTCCTGATGGGTGACGACGGCCCGGTGCGGGCCACGCCCGCGGTGGCGTTCTTCGGGTGCGCGGTGGTGTCCGGGGTGGCGGCGGTCGCGGGTGTCGCGCAGCGCTGCGGCCTGGTCGAGGTCGTGTTCGAGCGGGTCGACCCGGTGGCGCGGCGCGGGCTGCGCGCGGGCGCGTCGGCGCTGTTCGCGCTGGCGGCGGCGGGCGCGCTGGTGCTGGCGCTGGGGCTGGCGTTCTCGTGGTCCACCACGGCGTCGTTGTTCGACCAGACCGGCGGCACCATCGGCACCGGCCTGGGCATCTGGCTGCTGTGCCTGGCGTACCTGCCGAACGCGGTGGTCGGCGCGCTGTCGTACGTGGTGGGCTCGGGGTTCTCGATCGGCTCGGTGGTGGTGAGCCCGCTGGAGTTCGTCGGCGGCCCCGTGCCCGCCGTGCCGCTGCTGGCCGCGCTGCCCGAGCAGCAGGCGGGCTACCTGCCGCTGGTGCTCGTGCTGCCGGGCGTGGTCGGCGTGCTGGTCGGGTTCTCGCTGCGGACCGCGGCCGAGACGCCCCGGGCGCGGGTGCGCGCGGTGCTGGTCGCGGCGGTCACGGTGGGCGTCGGCACGCTGGTGCTGGCGGCGGTCGCGGGTGGCGCGCTGGGCGGCGGCGCGTTCGACCCGGTCACCATCCCGGCCGGGCTGCTGGCCGTGCTCGCGTTCGGCTGGGTGGCCGTGCCGGGCGCGGTGGTGGCCTGGTTCGCCGGACCGAGGCCGCCGCGCGTGGTGGCGGCCGAGCCGGAGCCGGAGGTCGTCGTGGGCGAAGAGGACTACGACGAAGAGGACTACGAGGACTACGACGACGAAGCCGAGTACGACGAGGAAGCCGAAGAGCTCGAAGAGGAGCTTGAAGAGGAGTTCGACGAGGAAGAGGACGAGGGCGACGACGGGGAAGAGGACGACGAGGAGTTCGACCACGACCTCGACGAGTACGACGACCTCGAAGAGGAGTTGGTCGAGGACTCCGACTCCGCCGACGAGGGTGACGCCGACTCCGCCGACGAGAGCGACGCCGACGAGGGTGACGAGGCCGACCCGGAGGACCTGGCCGACAAGCCCCGCTAGGCAACGCCTAGGCTGCTCTTGAGCTGCTGTGACAGTCCCCAGCAAGGAGAGCACGCTGAGCGCCGCGACCACACTCCGGCTTCCCGTCCCCGCCAGGGTCGTCGTCCTCGTCTCCGGTTCCGGCACCCTGATGCAGGCGTTGCTGGACGCGGCGGCCGACCCCGGATACCCGGTCGAGGTGGTCGCCGTCGGCGCGGACCGCGACGGCATCGAAGGTCTCAGCCGCGCCGAGCGCGCCGGCGTCCCCACCTTCGCGGTGAAGCTGCGCGACCACGCCGACCGCGACGCGTGGGACGCTGCGCTGGCCGACGCCGTCGAGGCGCACGAGCCCGACCTGGTGGTCTCCGCCGGGTTCATGAAGATCCTCGGACCCGCCTTCCTGGCCCGCTTCGGCGGCCGGATGGTCAACACGCACCCCGCGCTGCTGCCCGCCTTCCCCGGCGCGCACGGCGTCCGCGACGCCGTCGACTACGGCGTGAAGGTGACCGGCGCGACCGTGCACCTCGTGGACGGCGGTGTGGACACCGGGCCGATCCTGGCCCAGGAGGCGGTCGTCGTCGCCGATGACGACGACGTCGAAAGCCTGCACGAGCGCATCAAGGTGGTGGAGCGGCGACTGCTGGTCGACGTGGTCGCCCGCCTGGCCCGCGAGGGCTGCACCGTGAACGGACGAAAGGTGAGCATCCCGTGACCACTCCTGCCGAGAGGCGACCGGTTCGCCGGGCCCTGATCGGGGTTTCCGACAAGTCGGGGCTGCTGGAACTGGCCACCGGCCTGCACGCGGCCGGAGTCGAGATCGTCTCCACCGGCGGCACGGCGCGCGCGCTGGCCGACGCGGGCGTGCCGGTGACGCCGGTCGAGCAGGTCACCGGGTTCCCGGAGGCGCTGGACGGCCGGGTGAAGACGCTGCACCCCGGCGTGCACGCGGGCCTGCTCGCCGACACCCGGCGCGAAGAGCACGTGGCGAAGCTGCGCGAGCTGGGCATCGAGCCGTTCGACCTGCTCGTGGTGAACCTGTACCCGTTCAGCCAGACCGTGGCGTCGGGCGCGTCCGCCGACGAGTGCGTGGAGCAGATCGACATCGGCGGGCCGGCCATGGTGCGCGCGTCGGCGAAGAACCACGCCAGCGTCGCCGTCGTCGTGGACCCGTCGCGGTACTCGTGGGTGCTGGAGCAGGTCGAGGCCGGCGGCTTCACGCTGGCCGAGCGGCAGGGGCTGGCCGTGGACGCGTTCCGGCACACCGCGTCCTACGACGTGGCCGTGGCGTCGTGGCTGAGCGGTGTCGTCGCACCGGACGACGAGGGCTCCGGCTTCCCCGGCTGGGTCGGCGCGACGTGGAACCGCAAGCAGGTGCTGCGCTACGGCGAGAACCCGCACCAGCGGGCCGCGCTGTACACGCAGGGCGACGGGCGTCCCGGGCTGGCGACGGCCGAGCAGCTGCACGGCAAGGAGATGTCCTACAACAACTTCGTGGACGCCGACGCGGCGTGGCGCGCGGCGTGGGACCACGAGCTGCCGTGCGTGGCGATCATCAAGCACGCCAACCCGTGCGGCATCGCGGTGTCCCGGGTGGACGGTCCGGGCGCGATCGCCGAGGCGCACCGCAACGCGCACGCGTGCGACCCGGTGAGCGCGTTCGGCGGCGTGATCGCGGCCAACCGCGAGGTGACCGTGGAGATGGCCGAGCAGGTGGCGGAGATCTTCACCGAGGTGATCATCGCGCCCTCGTACGCCGATGGCGCGGTGGACGTGCTCACGCGCAAGAAGAACATCCGCATCCTGGTCGCGCCGGCGCCCGAGCGCGGTGGCGTGGAGATGCGCGCCGTGTCCGGCGGGTTGCTGTTGCAGACCTCGGACACCATCGAGGCCGAGGGCGACGACCCGGCCAAGTGGACGTTGGCGTGCGGCACGCCGTTGGACGAGGACGGCCTGGCCGACCTGGCGTTCGCGTGGCGCGCGTGCCGGGCGGTGAAGTCGAACGCGATCCTGCTCGCGTCCGGCGGCGCGACCGTCGGCGCGGGCATGGGCCAGGTCAACCGGGTCGACGCGGCTCGGCTGGCGGTGGCGCGGGCCGGTGACCGGGCCCGGGGTTCGGTGGCCGCGTCGGACGCGTTCTTCCCGTTCCCGGACGGGCTGGAGGTGCTGCTGGAGGCCGGTGTGCGCGCGGTCGTGCAGCCCGGCGGGTCGGTGCGTGACGCGGAGGTGATCGCGGCGGCCGAGGCGGCCGGCGCGACCGTGTACCTGACCGGCACGCGGCACTTCGCGCACTAGGCGCAGGGTGGTCGGAGGGGGCTCTTCGCCGGGTGCGGGGAGCCCCCTCCGGCGTTACCGGGAGATCAGTTCCTCGGCCGCTGCGACGGCCACCGCCTCGGCGTCCTCGACCGGGAAGCCGGAGTCGGTGAAGAAGCCCTTGTCGTGGCCCATGTAGCTGATGTTCCACACCACGGTGCCCTTGCGGACCAGCAGCTTGACCTCGGTGAGGTCGGTCGGCGAGGACGGGATGAAGACCATCGACTCGTCGCCGAGGTCGAGGGTCTTGGCCTGGTCGCCGGTGCCGTACGACATGAAGCTCGTGTAGTTGTCGTGCGCCTGGTCGAGGTTGCGGTCCTGCTTGTCGGAGAACGTGGTGAAGTCGTAGACGAGGAAGCTGAGGCGGCGCGTGTCGCGGCCGTCCTTGCCCTTGGTCTGCTCCCACGCGCAGTGGGTCTGCTTCATGCCCTTCTTGGCGTCGGTCGGCGCCTGGATGAGGCGGAAGCTGCTCACGTGCGCCTGCGCCTTCAGTGTGTCGCTGAGCGCGCACTGGGCGATCGGTTCCGCGCCGGGGCCGCCGCCGGGCTCGTCGATGTAGTTGAGGTACATCGAGCCGACCACGCCGGCCAGGACGAGCACGACGACGCCGATGACGATGCCGACGACCAGCCCGGTGCGCTTCTTGCGCGGTGGGCCGTAGCCGGCGGGCGGCTGCGGGAAGCCCGGTGGCGGGCCGTAGCCGGGCTGGTGGCCGGGCGGCTGCTGGTGGGGCCACTGCTGCGGTTGTTGTGCGTGTTGCGGGTGCTGAGGTGCGTTCACGGTTCCCCCCGTGGTGCGGTCGGTGCGCGCGGAGCAGTCTGCCGGCCACCCGATCGGGGACACCGCCGGCATTGACAGCGGGTGGTCGCTTCGCGCTAAGATCACCCTGTCGTTCGAACAGGTGTTCGACAGGCAGGTCGCCGAACTTCCCACGGCGATCCGCGCACAGGGGTGCGCGCGGATCAGTGGGAGGAGGGCGGGTGTCCAGGTCGGCAACGGCGACGCTGACCGCGCTCGGGGTAGGCGCGGCGGGCGAGCTGACCACGGCACCGGCTCGGGCCCTGCCGGTTCGCGGGGAACTGGCAGGGCTCCTCCCGTGGGGCGGCCTGCGGCGGGGCAGCACGGTGTCGGTGCGAGGGTCGACATCGTTGCTGCTCGCGCTGATGGCCGCGGCGACGGCAGAAGGATGCTGGGCGGCCGTGGTCGGCCTGCCGGGGTGTGGGGCACTCGCGGCGGCCGAGTTGGGCGTGGCCGTCCATCGACTCGCCCTGGTCCCCCGACCTGGCCGGGACCAGGGCGAGGTCGAGAAGACCGTGGCCGCCCTGCTGGACGGCTTCGACCTGGTGGCCCTGGCCACCCCGGTCACCCCGGCGACCTCGCGCAAGCTCTCCGCGAGGGCCCGGAACCGCAAGGCGGTCCTGCTGCCGTTCGCCGTGCCGTGGCCCGGCTCGGACGTGGAGCTGACCGCGACCTCCGGCCGGTGGACGGGCCTGTCCACCGGTCACGGCCTGCTGTCCTCCCGGACCGTCACCGTGCAGGCGACCGGCCGAGGAGCCGCCGCCAGACCCCGCCGGACCACCGTGGTGCTGCCCGGGAACTCCGACGCGCCGACCCGGCGTCCCACCCTGGCCCCCGTACCCGCCACCGGCGGACCCCCACCGATCACGGACCTGCCGGCTGCCCACCCGCCGAGCGCCGGCCTGGCTGCTGCCGGTTCGCCGAGCAGCGGTATGCCACCCGCCGGTGGGCTGAGTGCCGGCTTGTCGGTTGCTGGTTCGGCGGCGATCGGCTCGCCGGCTGCCGGTTCGGCTGCGGCCGGTGCGTCGAGCGGTTCGTCCGTCGCCGGCGCGGCGGCCGTTGGGCTGGTGGCCGTCGGTTCGCCGGGCACCGGCTCGCCCGGTGCCGGCCTGGCCGCCGCCCGTTCGCCGAGCAGCGTCCCCGCCTGCCCTCCGGCCGACTCGTCCGTGCCCGCCGCGACCCGCCGGGCGTTCCCGACCCCCGTCGAAGCGGGGTGAGCCGTGGACGTCCCCTCGAAGAAGGTGAACCCCCTGCACACGCTTGCCGTCTGGTGCCCCGACTGGCCGGTGGTGGCGGCCTCCGCCGAGGTCTCGTTGCCGCCGCACCTGCCCGCTGCCGTCGTCCGGGCGAACGAGGTCGTCGCCTGTTCGGCGGTCGCCCGTGCCGAAGGGGTGCGGCGCGGGATGAGGCGGCGGGCGGCCCAGGGGCAGTGCCCCGAGCTGGCCGTCTTCGAGTACGACGAAGTGCGCGACGCCCGGCTCTTCGAACCGGTCGCGGCGGCGGTGGAGGAGCTCGCGCCCGGGATCGAGGTGGTCCGGCCGGGGCTCGTGGTCGTCGCGGCCCGAGGGCCCGTCGGGTACTTCAAGTCCGCCGAGGCGGCCGCCGAGCGCCTGGTCGACCACGTCGCGGTGCACGCCGGGGTCGAGGCGCAGGTCGGGTTCGCCGACGGGCTGTTCGCGGCGACCCTGGCCGCGCACCGCGGCCTGGTCGTGCCGCCCGGCCGGACCCGCGAGTTCCTCGCGCCGCTGGGCATCCACGAGCTCGACCAACCCGCCGAACGCCGCCAGGACCGCGCCGCGCTGGTCGACCTGCTGCGCCGCCTCGGCCTGCGCACCCTGGGGGCGTTCGCCGCCGTGCCCGAGCGGGACGTCGCCACCCGCTTCGGCCGCGCCGCCGTGCTGGCCCACCGGCTGGCCGCCGGGCTGGAGGAACGGCCCCGGTCGCGCCGCCGCCCGCCACCCGAGCTGTCGGTCACCCGCGACCTCGACCCGCCGGTCGACCGGGTCGACGCGGCGGCGTTCGCGGCCAAGGGCCTCGCCGAACGCCTGCACGCGGGCCTCGCCGCCCGCGGCCTGGCCTGCACGCGCCTGGGCATCCGCGCCACCACCGAGAACGGCGAGGAGCTGCACCGGGTGTGGCGCTGCGCCGAGCCGCTCACCCCGCAGGGCATCGCGGACCGCGTCCGCTGGCAGCTCGACGGCTGGCTCACCCGTGCCCGCTTCTCCCGGGCCGGCTTCTCCCGGGCCGGCTTCTCCCGGACCGGCCCCACCTCCGGCATCCACCTGCTGCGCCTGGACCCCGAGGAGGTGGTCGACGCCACCGCGCTGCAACTGGGCCTGTGGCCGGGCGCGGGCCAGGACCAGGGTGAGGCGGCCGAACGGGCGGCGCGCGCGATGGTGCACGTCCAGGGCCTGCTCGGGCCGGACGCCGTGCTCACGCCCGTGCTCGGCGGTGGACGTGGACCGGTCGAACGGGTGCGGCTGGTGCCGTGGGGCGACGAACGCGTCCCGGCGGCGGACCCGGACCAGCCGTGGCCGGGGCAGCTGCCCGCGCCGTCGCCCGCGACGGTGTTCGCCGAACCCGAACCGGCCGCGCTGCTGGACTCCTCGGGCGCGGACGTCGTGGTCACCGGCTACGCCGAGCTGGTCGTGCGCCCGCACCGGATCGTGCACGGCGGCCGGGTGCGGCAGGTCGTGGCGTGGTCCGGGCCGTGGCCGGTGGACGAGCGCTGGTGGGACGCGGAGAACGCGATGCGCGGCGCTCGGCTGCAAGTGCTGGGAACCGCCGCGGACGGCGAGGAGCAGGCGTTCCTGCTGATCCGCGCGGGTGGCAAGTGGGCGGTGGAAGGGGTGTACGACTGATGAGCGGTGACTTTTCCGAGTGGGACCACCATGGGTGGGATCGCCGTGGGTTGGCCGAGTGGCTGGCCGCCTGCGCCGTGCCGGACCGGCATGACGTGCCTGAGCAGCGCGACGTGCCTGAGCAGCGCGACGTGCCGGACCGGAGCGGCGGACCGGCCTACGTGGTGAGCTTCGGCTGGCTCCCGGCGCAACTGCCGCCGCCCGCTCCGGAACAGGTGATCCCGGCGCCCCGGCGAGCACCAGACGACGCGCGCTGATGGGTTGGAACAACCCGCCGGTCCGGTGGTCGGAGCTGGAACGCGCGCTGTCGGGGAAGCCACCCGCCCCCGACGGCGGCGACAGCCCGGCGTGGACGCACCGCCGCGAGCGCTACGAAGCGCCGCCCGACTTCGCGGTCAAGGTGGACGAGCTCGGCTCGACCCGAGCCCGCGTGCCGTACGTCGAGCTGCACTGCCACTCCAACTTCAGCTTCCTCGACGGCGCGAGCCACCCGGAGGAGCTGGTGGAGGCGGCGCAGCAGCTCGGGCTGGACGGGTTGGCGCTGACCGACCACGACGGCATGTACGGCGTGGTGCGGTTCGCCGAGGCCGCCAAGGAGCTCGGCGTGCGCACCGTGTTCGGCACGGAGCTGAGCCTCGGTCTGTCCGCGCCGCAGAACGGCGTGCCCGACCCGGAAGGCGAGCACCTGCTCCTGCTGGCCACCAACCGCGACGGCTACCACGCGCTGTGCCGCACGATCACCACCGGTCAGCTCGCGGACGGCAGCGAGAAGGGGCGGCCCGCGTACCGGCTGGAGGAGGTCGTCGCCGACACCCGGGACGACTGCGTCGTGCTCACCGGCTGCCGCAAGGGCGCGGTGCGCCGGGCGTTGGCGCGGGAGGGACCGGAGGCGGCGTTCGCGCAGCTGCGCCGGCTGGTCGACCTGTACGGGGCGGACCGGGTGTTCGTGGAGCTGACCGACCACGGCTACCCCGAGGACGGCCCGCGCAACGACCTGCTCTGGGGCATGGCCCACGACCTGGGGCTGCCGACCGTGGCGACGAACGCCGCGCACTACGCCGTGCCCGCGCGCGGTCGATTGGCGGCGGCGATGGCGGCGGTGCGGGCGCGGCGCAGCCTGGACGAGATGGCGGGCTGGCTGCCGCCCGGCCGCACGGCGTGCCTGCGGTCGGGGGAGGAGATGGCCCGGCGGTTCGCCCGGTTCCCCGGCGCGGTGCACCGCTCGGCCGTGCTCGGCTTGCAGTGCCAGTTCGACCTCAGGCTGATCGCCCCGCAACTGCCGCCGTTCGACGTGCCGCCGGGGCACGACGAGAACAGCTACCTGCGCGAGCTGACCTACGAGGGCGCGGCCCGCCGGTACCGGTCGATCGGCGAGAACCCCAGGGCGTACCAGCAGGTCGAGCACGAGTTGAAGATCATCGAGGAGCTGAACTTCCCCGGCTACTTCCTCGTCGTGCACGACATCGTCTCGTTCTGCCGGCGCAACGGCATCCTCTGCCAGGGCCGGGGTTCGGCCGCGAACTCCGCGGTCTGCTACGCCCTGGGCATCACCAACGTCGACGCGGTCCGCTTCGACCTGCTCTTCGAGCGGTTCCTGGCGCCCGCCCGCGACGGCCCGCCCGACATCGACCTCGACATCGAGTCCGACCGCCGCGAGGAGGCCATCCAGTACGTCTACCGCAAGTACGGGCGACGGCACGCCGCGCAGGTCGCGAACGTCATCAGCTACCGCGGCCGGTCGGCGATCCGGGACGTGGCGCGGGCGCTCGGCTACTCGCCCGGCCAGCAGGACGCGTGGAGCAAGCAGATCGACCGCTGGGGGCCGCTGCGGTCGACGGTGGAGGAGAGCGGCATCCCCGGCCCGGTGCTGGAGCTGGCCGCCGAGCTGGAGAACTTCCCCCGGCACCTCGGCATCCACTCCGGCGGCATGGTCATCTGCGACCGCCCGGTCAGCGAGGTGTGCCCGGTGGAGAAGGGCCGGATGACCGACCGCACGGTGCTGCAGTGGGACAAGGACGATTGCGCCTCCATCGGGTTGGTCAAGTTCGACCTGCTCGGGCTGGGCATGCTCTCGGCGCTGCACTACGCCATCGACCTGGTGCGCGAGCACGAGGGCGTCGAGGTCGACATCGGCGACCTCGACCTGGAGGACCAGCGCGTCTACGAGATGCTCCAGCGCGCCGACTCGGTGGGCGTGTTCCAGGTGGAGAGTCGCGCCCAGATGGCGACCCTGCCCAGGCTCAAGCCCCGCACGTTCTACGACCTGGTGGTGGAGGTCGCGCTGATCCGACCCGGCCCGATCCAGGGCGGCTCGGTGCACCCCTACATCCGCCGCCGCAACGGCAAGGAGCAGTGGGACTACGACCACCCCCTGCTGGAGGGCGCGCTCAAGAAGACCCTCGGCGTGCCGCTGTTCCAGGAGCAGCTCATGCAGATCGCCGTCGACGTGGCCGACTTCAGCCCCGCCGAGGCCGACGAGCTGCGGCGCGCCATGGGCGCGAAGCGCTCGACGCACCGCATGGAACGCCTCCGCGAGCGCTTCTACGAGGGCGCGAAGGCCAACGGCATCGGGCCCGAGCTGGCCGAGAGCATCTACGCGAAGCTGCTGGCGTTCGCCAACTTCGGCTTCCCCGAGAGCCACGCGCTCAGCTTCGCGCACCTCGTGTTCGTCAGCGCGTGGTTCAAGCTGTACCACCCGGCCGCGTTCTGCGCGGCGCTGCTGCGGGCCCAGCCCATGGGCTTCTACTCGCCCCAGTCGCTGGTCGCGGACGCCCGCCGGCACGGCGTGCGGGTGCTCGGCCCCGACGTGAACGCGAGCCTCGCGCACGCCACCCTCGAACGGGTGGACGGTGAGCAGGCCGTGCGCATCGGGTTGGGCGGCATCCGGACCATCGGGCAGCAGGTCGCCGAAGAGGTCGTCGCGCGGCGGGAGTCGGGCGGCGGTCCGTTCCGGGACATGGCGGACTTCGGCGCGCGGGTCCGCCTGACCACCGCGCAGGTGGAGGCCATGGCGACGGCGGGCGCGTTCGGGTGCTTCGGGCTGGACCGGCGGGCGGCGCTGTGGTCGGCGGGAGCCGTGGCGAGGATCCGGCCCGACCGGCTGCCCGGCACCGCGGTCGGCACCGAGGCGCCCGCGCTGCCCGGGATGGACGAGGTCGAGCTGGCGGTGGCGGACGTGTGGGCGATGGGGCTGTCCCCGGACAGCTTCCCGACCGAGTTCGTCCGCGAGCGGCTGACCGCGCTCGGCGCCGTGCCGACCGCGGGGTTGGCCGAGGTGCCCAACGGCACCAGGGTGCTGATCGGCGGTGCGGTGACCCACCGCCAGCGCCCCGGCACCGCGGGCGGGGTCACGTTCCTCAACATCGAGGACGAGACCGGGATGGTCAACGTCGTCTGCACCACCGGCTTGTGGGCGCGGTACCGCAAGATCGCGCGGACCAGCCCGGCGTTGTTGATCAGAGGGGTGGTGGAGTCGGCGGAAGGCGTGATCAGCGTTCGCGCGGAGCGGTTGCAGCAGTTGGACCTGCGAATCCCGTCCCGATCCCGGGATTTCCGCTGAACCCGGAATACGCGAATTCGTCGAACGGGCGTGCAGCCACCCGTTACCGTCGGGCGGAGTGGTGTCGGACAGTGGGGAGCACCCGGAGTCATGGCCAGAACCGCCTTGTCATTGTTGGTCACGGTTGTGGTTGCGGCGTTGTTGCCGGTGGTGGCGGGAGTCGCGCAGGCCGCTCCCGCAGCGGGTGTCCGCGCCAGTTACGCGAACCCGGTCCGGGTCAACGGGCGCGTCGACGCGCAGGCCACCGTCACGCGGTTGCGGGAGATGAACGCGAACACCTACGCGTTCCTGGTCTACAACGAGAACGACTGGAACGACTTCGAGCCGTTCCTGCGCGAGGCGCAGGCCGTCGGGCTGACCACGTGGGCGTACCTGGTGCCGCCGACCGAGTGCCCCGGGGTCGACGACACCTGCTCGACCTACCTGCCGCACCGGAAGGACTACGTCGCCTGGGCGCGGGCGATCGGCGCGCTCGCCGCGCGGTACCCGGTGCTGAAGGCGTGGGCGATGGACGACTTCTTCTACAACAAGGCGTTCTTCACGCCGACGTACACGGGGCAGGTGCGCGCCGCCGCGGGGATCGACTTCTACCCGGTGGTCTACGTCCGCCAGCTCGACCAGGCGTTCGTGACCTCGTACGCGGGCGTCATGGACGGCCTGATCCTGCCGTTCAACGACTCCCCGAACCGCAACACCCTGTGGACGGGGTCGTTGCGCGGTCACCTCGACACGGCGGTCTCGTTGCTGGCGGCGAAGAACAAGAAGCTGCTCCTCATGCCGTACGCGTCGACCCTGTCGAACACCACGGTCACACCGGACGTCGATTACGTGCGCACGGTGACCTCCGTCGGCCTCGAGTACATGAACGCGGGCAAGATCGCGGGCGTCGTCCAGTACGCCCTGCCGCTCACTCCGGGGTTGCCGCAGTCCCAGGACGTGTCGTTCGCGCACACCGGACGTGGCGGGTTGGTGTTCACCGTGCACGGCAACACGGCCACCGTGGCGGGTGACTTCGCCGCGGCGAGCACGACCGTTCGGCTCGACGCCGGGTCGACGTCGTGCTCGATGGTGTTGTGGCACCAGGACGACTGGGGCTCCAACACGCCGGGCTACCACATGAAGCAGGCGCTCGTCGGTGGCACGAAGGTGTGGGAGCGGGACGTCGCCAGCGAGGGCGTCGACTGGTACACGTCGTCACCGCGCGACCTGACGCCGTACTTGGTCAACGGGGTGGGGACGTTGACGTTGCGGTTGTACGAGGCGAAGGGCGTGGCGAACTACCGGGTGCTCGCGAGGTTCGACGATATCCGGCTGACGGGGTGCCATGTCGCGAACGCTGATTTCGAGGTTCCGGGTGGGTGGACGTTCAGCAGGGGGAACGGGCCGGTGTTCGGCGGGATCCACATCTCGGATCCGGTGTACTCGACGACGGTGCACGGTGTGGTTGGGGCGCTGTACGCGGGGTGACGGGTCCGTGGGTGGAAGCGGTCGCTTCCGCTCAGGGACAGCCGGGGGTCAGGGACACCCACTAAGCACCGCCGCCATTGCCACGCACCGCCGCCGCATCAGCCACCGCCGATGGCGCCACTTCGGCACCGTCGCATCCGCCCGCCTGCCGCGTGGTGTCAGCCCATCGGTGGCCTCAGTCGGCCGTGCGGCTGGGACTGGGGTTGCGTCGCAGGTGGTTTGGGGTGGCTGTCACCTCACTCATGTGTGAGTTGGCCGTCGGTTCGATGCGCGTACTCCGGCGAAGTCGCGCGTGGGTCCGGCTCGATGTGACATGGGGCCCTCACAGGCACCCCAGGCAGGCCGAACCCATGTCACATCGAGCTTCGGCTGGTGGTGGCGGGTTCGTGCGGTCAGGCGTCGGATTTGGTGTAGGTGGTGAAGACGACGCCGGTGTCGAAGGTTCTGGTGGTGGCCTTGGCGAACCGGGCGGTGGGGAGGTCGCCGGCGAAGAGGGGGATTCCCTTGCCTAGCACGATCGGGTGGATTTTCAGGACTAGTTCGTCGATTTCGGGTAGAAGGGTGGCGGCGAGCCTTCCGCCGCCGCACAGCCAGATGCCCAAGCCCGGTTCTTCTTTCAGCGCGCGGACTTTGGCCAGTGGGTCTTCGGCGATCACTTCGACGTCGGGCGGTGTGGTGGTCAGCCTGGTGGAGACGACGTACTGGCGTAGGTGTGGATAAGGGCTCGGTAGTCCGCCCGGGACTTGGTAGGTGGCGCGGCCCATGAGGATCGTGTCGAAGTTCTTGTTCGGGGCGTCGATGCCCATCGCCTCGCGGGCCTGGGCGGGCAGGGTGTCGGGGTACTCCTCGTAGAGGGCGGTCATGTGGTCGCCTTCGAAGAGGAAGTCGCCGAAGCCGCCCTTCGGGTCGGCGATGAAGCCGTCGAGCGAGGTCGCGACGAAGTAGGTCAGGGTTCGCATGGTCGGGGCTCCTCCGGGGGTTGGTTACCACTCTGACTGTAGTACTATGGTTGGAGTGGTTGTCAAGGAGGGATCTTGGTGCGTAACCCGAACAGGCGTACGGCGTTGGTCAACGCGGCTATCGAGGTGTTGGCGCGGGAAGGGGCGCGAGGGCTGACGTTCCGCGCCGTGGACCAGGAGGCGGAGGTGCCCAACGGCACCGCGTCGAACTACTTCGCCAACCGGGACGACCTGCTGCGGCAGGTCGGGGAGCACATCCACGTGCGGCTCTCGCCCGACGCCCGGAAGTTGGCCGAGGCGATGGCGCAGCCGCCGGACAAGAGCCTCGTCGTGCGGCTGCTCCAGGAGTTGCTGGAGCGGCTCCAGGTGGACCGGACGGGGTACCTGGCGCTGTTGGAGCTGCGGCTGGAGGCCACCAGGCGGCCCGAGTTGCAGGCGGCGCTGACCAGGACGATCAGCGAGAACCTGGAGCAGAACGTCCGCTTCCACCTGGACGCGGGCCTGCCCGGCGACCGCACCACGGTGGTGTCGCTCTACCTGGCGATGAGCGGCCTGATGGTGGAGCGGTTGACCCTGCCCGACGTGCTGCCCGAGGACCAGATGAGCGAGGTGATCACGGAGCTGGTCGAGCGGACGCTGGTCAGCGGTCCAGGGGGCCGCCGATGATGGTCATGGCCACGAAGATCACCGCGAAGCCCAGGCCCGAGTAGAGCAGCGCGTCCACGCTGCGCCCCCGGATGGCGATCAGGCCCGCCTGCTCGTCGGTCACCAGGACGCGCAGCAACGCCGCGATGAGCAGGGCGAGGCCGATCAGGACCGCGCCCTGCCGCCAGTGGTACTGCACGATCCGGAGCAGACCCAGCCCGACCACCACGAGCACCAGCGCGAACGGCAGGTGCTTGCCCGCCGCGGAACGCCAGCGCTGTTCCGGCAACAACTCCACCGCTTCCGCCTCAGGCCGTGCGCTCGGCTGCCTCGACCGTGTTGGTCAGCAGCATGGCAATGGTCATCGGGCCCGCGCCACCCGGGATCGGCGCGAGGAAGCCCGCCACCTCGGCCACGGACGGGTGAACGTCGCCCACCAGGCCGGCTTCGGTGCGGGTGATGCCGACGTCGACCACGGCGGCGCCGGGCTTGACCATGTCGGCGGTGATCAGGCCGGGGCTGCCCGCGCCCGCGACCACGATGTCCGCCCGCCGCACCTCGGCGGCCAGGTCCTTGGTGCCGGTGTGGCACAACGTCACGGTGGCGTTCTCGGAACGCCTGGTCAGCAGCAGCCCGATCGGCCTGCCGACCGTCACGCCGCGACCCACGACGGTGACGTTCGCGCCCGACAGCGGCACGTCGTAGCGCCGCAGCAGCTCGACCACGCCGCGCGGGGTGGCGGGCAGCGGCGCCTCGTCGCCGAGCACCAGCTTGCCCAGGTTGACCGGGTGCAGGCCGTCGCCGTCCTTGCGCGGGTCGATGCGCTCCAGGATCGGGTTCGGGTCCAGGTGCTTGGGCAGCGGCAGCTGCACGATGTACGCGGTGCACGCCGGGTCGGCGTTCAGCTCGTCGATGACCTCTTCGAGCTGGGCCTGCGTGGTGTCCGCGGGCAGGTCGCGGCGGATCGAGGTGATGCCGACCTTCTCGCACGCCAGGTGCTTGCCCCGCACGTACGAGTGCGAGCCCGGGTCGTCGCCGACCAGCACGGTGGCCAGCCCCGGTGTCACCCCCCGCTCGCGCAACGCGCCGACCCGCGCCCGCAGGTCTTCGAAGATCGCGTCCCGGGTGGCCCTGCCGTTGAGGATCGTCGCAGTCACGTGCCTCATCCTCTCATCACCGCCGACCGGGCAGTGCGGCGACCACCACCGCGAGCAGCGTCAACGCCGTGCCCACCAGCGCGAGCACGGACACCTGCCCACCTGCGGCGGGAGCGAGGACGTCCACCGCGAGCGCGCCGACGAGCTGCCCGGCGACCTGGCACAGCCCGACCAGCAGGACGCCCAGCCACCGCACCGCCAGCACGGCCGAGCCGATGGTGCAGACCCCGAGCGCCCCGCCCGCGTAGAACCACGGCTCGCTCGGCGCGGCCGCGGGCAGCCCGCGCACCGCCACGTCGACCGCGCACACGACGAGCAGCACGGCCGTCCCGGTGCCGAAGTTGATCAGCGTGGTCACGCGCGTGCTCTGCGCCGCCTCGCGCACCAGCCCGTTGACCGCCTGCTGCCAGCCCAGCCCGATCCCGGCCAACGCGGGCAGCAGCGCCAACCACAGCGCGGACGCCTCACCGGCCTCGTCCGCCACCGCCACCGCGACCGCCACCACGGCCAACGCCGCACCGGCCACCCGCGGCCCGGTCAACGGCACCCGCCCGGCCGGTCCGATCCCCGCCCGGTCCACCAGCAGGCTGCTCACCGCCTGCGCGCCCACCGCCGCCACGGTGAACACGGCCACGCCCAGCGTCGCGACGGTCAACCCCTGCGTGGACACGAAGAACGCGCCGCACGCCCCGCCGACGCACTGCCACCAGCGGATCCGCCCGTCCCGCAGCGACGACCGCAGCCGCGCCAACCCGGCCCGACCGGTGGCCGTCGTCGGCACGCCGAGCAGCAACAGCAGCAACCCGCCGCCGAACGACACCAGCGCGGCCAGGAACCCGTCGCCGAACACGTGCCCCAGCTCGCCGTTCAACCGCCCCTGCACCGCCAGGAACGCCCCACCCGCGAACGCGAGCAGCGCCCCGACCACCCGAACCCGGTCACCCAACGGGAACCGCCCCCCGCTCACGCGTCCGACTCGCCAGCACCGCGCCGAGCAGCGCCGCCACCGCCCCGGCCCCGGCCGCCGCGGCCGGCCCGAAGTGGTCCAGCAGCGACCCGGCCACCGGCAGCGCCGACGCCGAGCCCGCCGTGGTGAACGTGCCCATCCAGCCGAACGCCTCGGCCTTGCGGTCGTCCGGCGCGAGCCCGCTGATCCGCTGGTTGTTGGCCGCGATGGCGGGCGCGATCGCCATCCCGCCCACCCCCAGCACCACGCCGATCAGCCACACCGACGACGGCTCCACCACCGGTGGCAGCACCAGCACCAGCGGCGCGATGCCCAGCGCCATCACCAGCATCCGCCGGGTGAACCGGGGCTGCCCGGCGAGCCCGCCCGCGATCAGCCCGCCGACCACCGACCCGATGCCCCACACGGCCGTCAGCACACCGGCCATCGCCGGTCTGCCCAGGTCGCGCGCCCACGCGATGATCACCATGTCGATCGACACCAGCGACGCGACCATGAACAGCGCGGTCAGCAGCGCCAGCACCAGCGACCCGTCCCGCAGCAGCGTCCGCCCGCCGACCGCGGCCGCCCGCGCCACCGGCCGGTCGATCCCCGCCCGGCGCAACGCCCCGCCGAAGCCCGTCGCGCCGAGCACCGCCAGCGCACCGCACAACCACAGCGCGACCTGCGCGTTCCACACCGCCACCACGGTCGCCGCCAACGCGGGCCCGACGACGTACATGACCTCCTGCATGGACGCCTCGACGGTGAACACCGCCGACTGCGCCGGTCCCGTCGCCAGGCGCGGGAAGCTCGCCCGGCTCATCGCCGTCACCGGCGGCGTGGACAGCCCGGTCAGGAACGCGACCGCCACCGCCGACGGCCACGCCGCCCCCGGCAGCACGGTCGGCAGCGCCCCGAGGACCGCGATCCCGACCGCGTAACCGGCCGACGTGACCAGCAGCAACCGCCCGGCCGGGCTCCGGTCCGCGGCCCGACCGCGCAGCGGCCCCGCCACGCCCATGCCCAACGTCAACGCGCCGCCGACCACGCCCGCCGCCGCGTACGACCCGGTCCACCCGGCTATCAGGAACGACACGGCCAGGGGTGTTCCGGGCAGGTGGATGCGGCCGATCATCGACCACAGGAGCAGCCAGGGCAGGTGGGGGATCGCGGCGAGTTCCCGGTACGGACGGAGCACGGTGACACTCTGCCCGGGCGCACCGACGACGCGGTGCCGAATTTCGGTGGGAACCCATCGGCCTCGGTTAGCGTCAGCACCTCTGGAGAGCGCTCACGAGGGGACCGCTGTGACCGATCCGACAGGACGACGGGCCGAGCTGGAGGCGCGGAACGCGGCCATGCGCGAGCAGGTCGACTCCCTCCTCGGCGAGCTGCGGAAGAAGACCGAGGAGCTGCGCGAGACGCAGGCGCGGGCCATGACCATCACGGCGACCGCCGTGTCCAAGGACGGTGCGGTCCGCGCCACCGTCGACTCGGCGGGCGCGTTGACCTCCCTGGAGTTCTCCGCCAACGCCTTCGAGCGCACCACGCCCGACAAGCTCGCGCGACTGGCCACCGAGACCGTGCAGCAGGCCGTCGCCAAGGCGCGGACCGAGCTGAACGAGGTGCTGGCCCCCGCGCAGCAGGGCGCGAGCATCGACCTGTCGGAGATGCTGCCCGGCGTGCCGTCGTTGGCCGACCTCATCCCCCAGCCGCCCGCGGTGCCGCAGCCGTCGCAGCCGCGTCGGCCCGCGCCGCCTCCCGACGATGACGACGGCGACAGCATCATGGACAGGAGTGGCTGGTGAGCGGGTTCGATGTCAGCGTGTCCGGCCTGCGCAGGGGCGCGGCCCAGTTCGGCGCGGCCGGTGATTCGCTGGGCGGCGTGCTGCAGGCGTTGAACTCGGCGTTACAGGCCGAGGGGCAGTGCTGGGGCGGCGACGAGTCCGGGCAGGCGTTCGCCAAGCAGTACGTGCCGAACTCCCAGGCGACGTTGGCGGCCTTCGGCAACCTCGCCCAGGCCCTGGCCGACATCCGCACCGGCGTGGACCAGACCGCCGATGCCTACGAGGGTTCCGACCAGGGCAACGCGACCGGGATCTCCCGGACTTACTGAGGGGCACTGCGGTGGGCATCGAGATCCCGAGCGAGGTCACCTGGCTCTTCCCGATCGTGGTCGGGCAGAGCTGGCCGGAGGGTGACGAGACGGCGTTGCGGCGGATGGCCGACGCCTACCGCACGGCCGCGCAGGGCGTGAAGTCGGTCATCGACGAGGGCAACGGCGCGGCGTCCACCGTGTACGCGAGCCAGACCGGCGAGGCCGTCAAGGCGTTCGAGGAGTACTGGAAGAAGTTCTCCGCCGGTGACGACTCGTACCTGCCGAAGTTGCAGAAGATCTGCGAGCAGTTGGCGGAGAGCTGCGACAACACCGCGCTGGAGGTGGAGTACACCAAGCTGTCGATCATCGCGTCGCTGATCGCGCTGGCGATCGAGATCGCCGCGCTGGTCGCCGCGGCGTTCGGCACGTTCGGCGCGTCGACGGCGGGCATCCCGATCGCGCAGCAGGCGACGCGGCTGATCGTGCAGTTCACGTTCCGGCAGTTGATCATCGCGATCCTCAAGGAGGTCGCGATCTCGGTCGGCATCGACGCGGCCATCCAGGCGGTGCAGGTCGCGCGCGGCGACCGCGAGTCGTGGGACTGGGGCAAGACGACCGAGGCGGCGGTCTCGGGTGCGGTGTCCGGTCTGGTCGGCGGTGTGTCGGGCGGGCTGAAGTTCGAGGGCGGCGGGCTGGCGGGGCAGGTGGCCGTCGGCGCGACGCGCGGTGCGGTCGAGGGCGCGGTGTCCACGGTGGGCACGGCGGCCGTGATGGGGCAGGACATCTCGGCGCGGGACGTGCTGATGGGCGCGTCGGCCGGTGCGGTGTCCGGTGGCATCGGCGGTGCGAAGGACGGCATCTCCGTCGAACCGCCGCGGGTCGACCCGGCGGGGGCGCCCGGCGCGCCGCCCACCCTCGGGCCCACGCCGGGTGGTGGCGTTCCCGGTGCGGCGTCGCCCGCCGGTCCGCCGGTGAGCCGTGACGGCTTGAACCGACCGCCCGCGGGGACGACGGCGACCGCGTCGGTGGCCGCGCCTCCCGCTCCGGGGCCGCGGGTCAGCGCGCCGCCTTCGGTCGGCGGGGACTCGTCGCCCGGTGGCTCTTCGGCACCCTCCACGTTCGGCGGGACGCTCGGTGGCCCGTCCGGTGGCGCGCCTGGTGGGCGCGGCGGCGCTTCGGTGCCGACGTCACCCGGCGGCGGGGGGACCGGGCCTTCCATCGGCAGCCGGTTGGGCACCGCTCCGAGCGGCCCGGCACCGTCCGCCGCAGGTCCCGCCGCGGCCCCGACCTCTGCTCCGGGCGGTTCCACCGCGCGGGTGCCGGCCGCCGGTCCGGCGTTCACGCCCGGTCCGGCCGGTGCTGCGCCGACCGGTTCGGGTGCCGCTCCTGGTTCGACTCCTCAGGGCGGCTCGACCTCGCCCGGCGTCCGGCCGGGCGGCATGGCGCCGGTGATGCCCGGTGGCGCTGCCGCGGGTGGTTCCGCGTTCGGCGGGACTCCGGGCGGGACTACTGGTGGACCTTCCCACGGTGGACCGGTGTCCGGTGGTCTGACGCCGGGTAGCGGTGTGCCGGCTGGTTCGCCGCTTGGCGGGCCGACGCCGGGTGGACCGACGCCGGGTGGTTCGCCTCTCGGTTCGACGCCGGGTGGTTCGACACCTGGTGGGGCGGTCCCGGGCGGTGCGGTGCCCGGTGGTTCGACGCCGGGTGGTTCGACGCCGGGTGGTTCGACGCCGGGTGGTGCGGTGCCGGGCGGGCCGACGCCGGGTGGTGCGGTGCCTGGGGGATCGACGCCTGGCGGACCGGTTCCCGGTGGAGCGACTGCCGGCGGGCCGGTTCCCGGTGGTGCGCCTGTTGGCGGGGCGACGCCTGGTGGCCCTGTTGGTGGTGGCGTGATCGCCGGTGGGATGCCGCTTGGCGGAGCTGTGCCCGGCGGGGCCGCTCCGGGTGGTTCGACGCCTGGTGGTTCAGCTCATGGGTCGACGCCTGGTGGTGCGGTGCCGGGTGGGCCGACGCCAGGGTCTGTGCCTGCCGGTCCGACCCAGGCTGGTCCGACGCCTGCCGGCCCTGCGTCCACTGGTTCCGGGCCTGCTGCTGCGCCCGGTTCGGTGCCCGGTTCTGCACCCGCTGGTGGTCCTGCGCCGGGTGCCGGGATGCCCGCGGCCGGGGCTCCGATGGCCGGGGCGGCTGGTGGGGCTCCGCCGGCTGGTGGGGGCGGTGGTGGGCGTGGGCCTGCCGCGCCGATCGCCAGTGGGTTCGCGCCCGAGCCCTCGGCTTCGCCCACTTCGTCGCCCGGTCGCGACCAAAGCCCTCGTGGGCACGATGCCGTGACCGCCAGTTCGCTGACCGGGATGCCGGTCGAGTCGCTGCCCGCCAACGGTCCCGTGACGATGCCCGAGCAGCGTGGTCCCGCGACCGCCGCGCCGCCGCCGATGCCGTCGCCGCAGCCCGGTGGCTTCGGCCCGCAGCCGGGTGGGTTCGGGCCGCAGCCGGGAGGTCCCGCGCCGGCTGGTCCGCCGCCCGCCGGTCCGCCGCCGGCACGACCGGACGCTTCGGCTCCGACGCGTGCGCCGGAACCCGCGGCACGGCCGGTCGCGTCGCCGCCCACGGCCCCGATCCGCACGGACGGCCCCGCGCCGGCCGCTCGCGGCGGGGACGGGCCGACGCCGACCGCGGACGGGCCCAAGGCGGACAGCACGCCGACGCACAGCACACCGACCGACAGCACCCCGACCGACAGCACCCCGGCGGACAACGCACCGGCCGGCAGCACGCCGCCCGACGCGACGCCCGCGGCGGACGGCCCCGATGGCCCCGCGACCACCGAGACGCCGGTCGACCTGGTCGGCGAGGCCGGTGACGAGCACTCGCCCGCGTCCAGCCACGAGTGGCCCGCGGACACCACGCCCGGCACCACCGCCGACGCGGACACCGGTGCGAAGGCCGACGCCGACCCGTTCCCCCACAAGAACGTCTGGAACCAGCCGGCGGGCGTGGTGCCCGGCTTCTCGCACGACGGCGACTACGTCCCGGTCCACGAGAGCACCGGCCCCACCGACCAGTCCGTCGGCACGTACGACCAGCGCGCCGCCGCCCTCATCGAGCCGACCTACCAGCCCTACGGCCCGTACGGCGACTACCAGTCGTTCCGCGACGCCCACTCCAAGCCCGACGGCAGCATCGACTGGCCGCCGAACCAGGGCGCGGACGGCCCGCGGGTCGTCGTGGAGCTCCCGGCGGGCACCGTGCTCGACCGGTTCGGCAGCCCCAACGGCGACTTCCTGTCCCCGTTGCGCCCGGACGGCCAGGCGTACGGTTTCGGCGAGCGCGCGATCATGCCGGACAGCCTCGGCAAGGGCTACCACGTCTACGTCCTGGACGCCCCGCTCACCGTGGAGCTGGCAGCGGTCGCGCCCGCGTTCGACCAGAGCGGTGGCGCGCGGCAGCTCCAGCCCGTCCTCGACGCGGCCCTCGCGGACCCGAACACCGGCAAGATGAGCGTCCAGCGCCTGATCGACCTGGGCGTCCTGCACGAGGTCGACGTGCCGCCGGCCGATGGCCGCGTGCTGCCGCCCGACTTCGGCACGTTCGACCGCGACGGCAACGTCCGCACGTCCGACCCGGTCACCGTCGCCGACGCGCGCGACGGCGCGTTCGACGGCTACACCCCGGCCGACCCGCCCGCGAGCCTCACGCCCAACCCCGACCTCGGCCCGGTCGCCCACCAGGGCCCGATCCCGATCGGCGAGGTGTCCCAGCGCGTCGACCAGGCGATCCGCAACAGCCAGGTCACCGACTCGGGCGTGGCGCTGCACACCGAGGACCGGCTGCGCGACCTGTCCAGCCGCATCCCGGCCAACGCCGACCACGTCGTGCTGGACATCCACACCGACGGCGACGGCGTCCGCATCGGGGACACGCACTACACCCGCGCCGAGCTGGTCCAGCTCATCACCAACCACCCCGACCTCGCCGACCGCACGATCATGTTCGTCGGCTGCGACGCGGGCGCGGGCGGCGAGAACAGCCTGGCCGCGCACGTCGCCCGGGAGACCGGTCAGCGCGTGATCGCCCCGGACGACCTGGCGTGGTCCGATCGCGACGGCAACGTCTACAGCAGTTCGCCCAACGAGTCGGGCACCGGCCCGAAGCTCCCGCCGGACGGCGGCTGGCACGCGTTCGAGCCCGACGGCACGCACGCCCCGGCCGGTGAGAACGGCATGCCGCCGGGCCACGAGCCGAAGGGCGACCTGGCTGGTGACGGCCAGGAGCACCGCGGTCGCCTCGACATCGAGCCGCAGGTCCAGCAGCCGTGGACGGCCCCGGAGACCACGCACGAGCAGCACGTCCAACTCCGCGACGACCAGTCGTTCTTCCACAGCGGCCAGGACCTGCCCCGCGACACCCGGATCACGGTCCGCGGCGAGGACGGCCAGGTCCGCACGGTCGTGCACGTGGACGCCGACGGCAAGGTCCACGTGGACGCCGTCGCGCCCAACACCCGCCACGGCGACAACCCCGAGGTCCGCCACCCCGCGCCGAACGCCCACTACCGCGTCGAGCTCGGCCACCGCCACGACGTCTTCGTGGCCAACGCCGACGGCACCCGCCAGACGGCGCAGGACACGATCAAGGTCGGCGACCGGGTCGTCACCGTCGACCGCGCGGTGATCGTCGAGCCGGTCCCCGAGCCCGCCGACGGCCGCCGGGTGATCGACCGCGACCACCCGCTCGCGCCGAGGCCGGACGAGGCTTTCACCGCCCGCACCGACCTCCCGCCGAACACGCGGATGGAGGTCCACGACACCGACGGCACCTACCGCGGCACGGTGCAGACCGACGCCGACGGCAAGCCGAGGTGGGTGGCCGCGCCGGACTACCTGTCCACCGACGTGCGCAACCCGGAGGTGCAGCACACCTCGCAGGGCACGAACTACAACATCGACCGCGGCCCGCTGCACCAGGAGTTCACCACCGACGCCAACGGCCACCCGCAGCACGCGGTCGAGCGCGTCGAGCCGACCACGACCAGGCAGGAACCGGTCACCGGCCTCAAGCAGGGCGAGCCGTTCAGCCGGCCCGGCCAGGTGCACGACCCCAGCACCGAGTACCTGGTCACCGACGAGCACGGCCAGCGCCGCGGCCGGTTCCTCACCGACGAGGCCGGTCACGTGGTGTTCGAGGACACGCACTCGGGCCAGCGCAGCCGGGTCAACGCCGAGATCGCCCAGGCCCCGGTGACCGCGCAGGTGACCTCGGACGGCTTCTACGGCCTCGGCAAGGCCGAGCACCCGACCCGGACCTGGCCGACGCCCGCCAACGGCGAGGTCGAGCTGGCCGCGCAGCGCACGAAGACCGCCGACGGGTACGTGTACTCGGTGAAGGTCGTCAGCGGCGACACCAGCGGCTGGACGCCGGAGCAGCACGCCGCCGTCACACGGCCGTTCGGCAACGCCGACCCGTTCGCGGCCCGCGCCGACCTGCCGCCGAACACCCGGTTCGTGCTCGACGACCACAAGAAGCAGGGCTACGGCACCTTCCAGACCGGCCCGGACGGCGCGGCCTCGCACGTGCACACGTTCCGGCCGTTCAGCCCGGACCTGAACAACCCGCTGCCCAACGCGGTGCTGGTCGCCGACAACGACGCGTGGCGCGGTCGCACCAACGGCGACGGCGAGACGGTCGCCACGACCGGTCGGCCGGACCTGAAGTCCGGCGGCGCGATCCGGCGCGACGGCAGCGCGCAGCTCGAGGTCGGCAACCACGGCGAGGTCGACTCGGACGGCAGGAAGCTGTCCGACGGCGGCCACCACCAGGGCAACGAGACCGGCGGGCCCGGTGAGGCGGCGAACCAGTCGAGCCAGCAGCGCGACCAGAACCAGGGCAACGAGCGCCCGGCGTTCGTGACCGCCGAGACGTGGCACCGGATGGAGCGGGACCGCGCGAAGTTCCTGAAGTCCGGCGGTACGGTCGAGATGATCGACACGTTCGCCCTGCGCGACCCGCTGCAACGCCACCCGCACACCTACCAGACGCGGTGGCGTGTGACGCTCGCCGACGGCACGACCGAGATCTACGTCAGGAGCTACCCGAATGAGCACAACGCAGCCCTCTGGCCGGCCGACTTCTGAGCAGCGCCACGACGAGCTGCTCCAGCACATCGGCGGCATGCTGCTGGACGCTGCTCCGGACGGCTTCCGGCGGATCGACCTGCTCGTGCGGATGACCGTGGCGGTGCAGGACGCGACGCTGAAGGTCTACATGCCCGACCGCGGCACCCCCGAGGTGATGCCGCCGGAAGGGCTGAACGCCGCGTTCCAGGAGATGCGGCAGGTGCTGTACCAGCCGGGTCGCGGCACGTGGTTCTCGGCGCGGTGCGTGGTGAACGCCCCGGTCCGCATCGACATCACCTACAACTTCGACCACGACCCGCGGTTCGACCCGCCCGTGCCGGCCGCGGACTTCGCCCGCGACCTCCAGGTCTTCCCCCGCGACGAGACCTTCATCCCCGACTGGCTGCGCGCCAAGCTGGTCGAGGCGAGCGAGACGACCGAGGAGCAGAACGCATGACCGCGCCGCAGCTGGACGTCGAGGACCAGAACGCGATCCTCGGCTCCGTCACCACCCTGCTGGTGCAGCGCCTGCCCGGCGACTGGGAGCAGCTGTTCGTCGACTTCCGGATGGTGGGCCGCCACCTGGAGACGCAGGTCTCCGGGCTGACGATGTACGGCTCGTCCTTCGACTGGGAGCTGCCGCCGGAGGCGCTGCCGTTCTTCGTGCAGCTGCGCGAAGGCATGGCCCGCGCGGGTTACGGCACGTGGTTCACGCTGAAGTTCCACCTGGTGCACCCCGACACGTACTCGGCGGAGTTCGACCGGGACGCCGAGCCGGACTGGACGCAGCCGCCCGCGCCGCAGCACTACGCCGAAGAGCTGGAGCTCCACCCCCGTGACGACGACGCGATCCCGGCGTGGCTGCGAGAGCGCGCGGGCCTGGGCGCGGCGCCGAGCCCGGTGATCGCCGCGCCGCTGTTCGACGGGCCGGACCCGCGGGTGCACGACCGGCCCGCCGTGCACCCGCAGGAGCTGGACGACGTGCTGGCCTACCTGGAGAACGCGCCGGTCGTGCTGGCCGCGCGCTCCTACGGCCCGGACGCGCTGGACCCGGACGCCACGCCGTCCGTGCCGCTGTCCTTCCACACCGACGGCACGTGGGTGTGGCCGGGCGGGGTGGCGCACTACCTGCGCGCGCACCACCTGCCGCCCGTGCCGCAGCTCGTGCAGCACATCCGGGACAACGGCTACACCGTGCCGCCGGTCGACCCCGAGGCGGAACGGGCGGCGGCGGCCGTCGCCACCGGGCAGGCGGAGGGCGCGCCGCTGCCCGAGCACAAGCCGCGCGTGATCACCGAGGTCGACCAGCGCGCGCTCGACCACCTCAAGGAGCGGCTGGACCACTTCGGGGTGGCCGAGTCCGAGTACGGGATCGTGGAGCCGAAGCCCGACGCGTTCGTGATCGAGCCCGCGCCCGGCCCCTCGGGCTGGCAGGTCCAGTTCTGGGACGCGAGCCGCGGCCCGCACGGTCGGCCGCGGGTCTACGAGCACGCGGTGGACGCGGCGAAGGTGCTGCTGGCCGAGCTGCTGTGGCGCGCCGACCTGGACCGGACGCGGGCGGCGGCGGACACGGGCGCGCTGGTGCTGCCGGTGGCGGACATCCAGCCGCTGCCCGACGAGCCGCCGCTGTCGCTGTTCCGCGACCGCGAGAACGTGGTCGTCCCGCCCGGGACCGAACTGGACCGGTTCGGTGCGGAGTCGGGCAACCTCGTCTACGCCGCCGGCACCCTGTTCGGGCAGCGGTCGTTGCCACCGGATTGGCTGAACCGCCGCTACCACGTGTACCGGGTGCAGAAGCCGGTGCCCGCGCTGAAGGGCGTCGCCGTGCCGTGGTTCGGGCAGGCCGGCGGCGGCACGGGCTACTTCCTGGCGACCTCCGTGCGCGACCTGCTGGCCGACGGGAGCCTGGTCGAAGTGCCCGCGGCGACCGCCCCGCAGCCGCAACCGGGCGTCTAGGCACGGTCGCGCGGCGTCATTACTCCGTTCGGCTCAGCGGGGTCCCGTGCGGGCACGGGGAGTCGCGGGGGAAGATGATGCACGTGTCCGAGCTGAAGCCGCTGAACCCGACCGAGCAGGATGCGCTGGTCAAGCAGATCGGCCTGACGCTGATGCGGGCCGCGCCGGAGGAGTGGCGGCACGTGACCGCGGAGTACCGCGCGACCGGCCGGTACTTCGAGCTGGCCGCCGAGGTGCGCACCGCCGACGGCGCCCTGCGCGCCTGGTCGCCGCCCCAGGAGGTGGCCGGTCTGTTCTCGCGGCTGCGCGCGGGCATGTACCGGGACGGTCGGGGCAGCTGGTCCAACGCCCGCTACCAGCTCGACCACCCGTCCAGCTACAACCTGGACTTCGACCGCGCCGAGCCGTCCTGGACCACGCCACCGCCGCCGCAGGCGTACCTGGACGAGATGCGGTTCTTCCCCAGAACCGACGAGAACGTGCCGGACTGGCTGCGCCGACGCCTCCAGCAGGCACCGCCGCCCCCGCCGCCGGTCGACCCGCCGCAGCCGCCGCGCGCGTTCCGCACGGCCCGCGTGTTCGACGGCGCGGGTCCCGGCGGTCGGCCGTCGGTGAACCGGCCGCCGGTCGCCGAGGCCGACCACGACCTGCTGCTGAGCTACCTGGACCGGGCGCCGGTCGCGGTGATCGGGCGCGGGTTCGAGGCGGACGTGCTCAACCCGGACGCGCCGGCCGTGGTGCCGGTCGGGTTCCAGACGGACGGGCAGTGGATCTGGCCCGCCGCCGTCGGCTACTACCTGCGCGCCTACGGCGTGCCGCCGGAGCCGGAGCTGGTGGAGCGGGCCAAGGCGCTGGACTTCGTGCTGCCCGAGGTGACCGAGGAGGCGCGGGTCGCCGCCGCGGCGAACCTGGGCGCGCCCGCCGCGCCGCAGGGCACCGAGCTGCCGGTCGCCGAACCGCCGCCCGCGCCGGTCGAGCCGCCGGTCGAGGTGGGCGCGACCGTGGCCGCGCCGCTGCCCGAGCTGCCGGCCGACGAGCCGCGGCCGGCCGAGGAGGCGGGCGCGCCGGCGGACGTCGAGGAGACCGCGAACCTCACCGAGCTGAAGCCGGACGTCATCGAGTACGCCCAGGAGGGCCCGCCGTACCGGGTGCGGTTCGAGGAGGACGGCCCGGTCATCGACGAGCGGTACCGGCGCGAGTCCTACGTGGACGGGATGGACCTGTTCGCGCCGGCGGCGTACGAGCGCGAGCTCAACGACACCCAGACCTGGAGCCCGTTCACCGACGAGGAGCCGGAGCCCGCGCCCGCGGAGGAGACCGCCGAGGTCGGGGCGGTCGGCGGGGTGTCGCAGCCGCACCAGCACGACGAGCACCAGCACGCGCACGACGAGCACGCGCACGACCAGCACTCGCCCGAGGAGCACGACCCGCACGGGCACGACCCGCACGAGCAGCCGGCCGAGACCGAGCCGCGGCCCGCCGACGAGCAGGTTCTCGAACCCGAGTCGCGGCACGCCCCGGACGAGGCCGAGGTCACCGCCGAGTTCGAGGTCGACCAGGCCCGGCTCTACGCGCCGGAGCGCGACGACGAGCCGTTCGACGCGCACGAGGACGCGCGGTTCGGCGACCACGACGACCAGGCGTTCACCGGGCCGGACGAGCCGCTGTTCGCCGAGCAGGCCCGCGCCGACGAGCCGGAGTCCCGGTTCGACGACCACGACGGGCACGACGACGACCGCGACCACCACGACGGGCACGTCGAGCACGAGCGCGAGCAGGCCGCGCACGACCACGTCGAGCACGACCACGTCGACCGCGAGCACCACGACCGCGAGCACCACGACCGCGACCGCCACGACGAGCCCGCCGAGCCGCCGCAGTTCGCGGAGCAGGTGCCGCCGCCGTTCGCGGACCAGGCGACCCGGTTCGCCGAGGCCGTGCAGCCGTTCGACGACGTGAGCCCGGCCGCCCCGCCCGCGCCGCCGCTGGCCCCGCCCCCGCCGGTCCAGCCGCCGCAGCCGGTCGAGCCGCGCCAGGTCACGCCGGACGAGGAGCGCGAGCTGGTCGGCATCCGCCGCGCGCTGGACGAGCTCGACGTGCCGCCCGTCGCCTACCGGTTCGGCGAGCCCGCCGACCGCACCTGGCTGCTGCGCACCGAGGGCCCGGACTGGGAGGTGTCGTGGTTCGACCACGGCCCGACCAACCCGGTCCGCTTCGACCGGCTGGAGGACGCCGCCGCGTACCTGGTCGGCAAGCTGGTGCTGACCAACCGGCGGGTGCCGCGCCCGGCCCCGATGCCGCCGCCACCGCCGCCGCAGCGCCCCCGCCCGCCGATGAACAACGGCTTCCGCGAGGAGCCGCCGCGCCGACCCGCGCCGCCGCAGCGCCCGCCGGTCGAACCGCCGGTCCCGATCGCCGCGCAACCGCAGCCGCAGCCCTCGGGCGTCACGACGTCCACCCAGGAGCCCAAGCCGCAGCGGTCGTGGCCGATCAGCCCGATGAACGGCGAGCCGCCGCTCACCCTGTTCCGGCACAAGAAGATGATCGAGCTGCCCCCCGGCATGGAGGTGGACCGCTTCGGCGAGGGCGAGGGCAACCTCGTCTACGCGGCGGGCACCCCGTTCGCGCAGCGCTCGCTGGTGCCGTCGTGGATCAACCGGCCGTACCACGTGTACCGGCTGCGCCGACCGGTCGAGGTGCTGACCGGGGTGGCCGTGCCCTGGTTCGAGCAGCCGGGCGGCGGCACCGCCTACCTGATGCCGAAGACGATCGACGACATGATCGCCGACGGCGTGCTGGTCGAGGTCGCGGGCCAGGAGCCCCCGGGCCACTAGCCGACGCGCAGCCCGTGCGCCGCGGCGAAGGCGACGGCCGTGTCCAGGTCCACCCGTGCCCCGCGCAGGGTGGCCTGGACGAGCCCGTCGGCGTCCAGGCGCGCGCCGCGCAGGTCCGCGCCCTCCAGCCGGCACCCGCGCAGCCGCGCGCCGGTCAGGTCGGCGTCACGCAGGTCCGCGTCGCGCAGGTCGGCGTCGGAGAGGTTCGCCTCGCGCAGCCGCAGCCCGCGCAGCGACGCCTTGCGCAGCACGGCGCCCGCCAGCCCGACGAGCGTGAGATCGGTCTCGGTCAACGCGATCGGCCGCAGCGCGCAGTCCGCGAACGTCGACCCGAGCCACGAGCACGACGTGAACTCCGTCGAGTTCAGCACGGCACCGGTGAACCGGCAGGAGCGGAACGCGGTGGCCTTGTGCGCGGACCCGCCCAGGTCGGTGCGGTCGAAGGTGCACTCGGTGAACGTGCAGCCGGACGTCGCCAGCCCGCGCAGGTCGGCCTCGGTGAAGTCGCACCGGACGAACGACCGGCCTTCCCAGTGCTGCCCGCGCACGACCGCGTCGGAGTAGTCCTCGCCGATGATGTCCACTGTCACACCTTGTCATCGTTCGCCAGTTGGTAACCTCCGACCTGCCGGGCAACCCGCCCGGTGCGCGGTCCCGGAGTAGAGACCGCCGCTGACAGGTCGTCAGCCTGCCTAGTGGTCGTGCCCGAGGACTGAAGCCACAACATTCGGGAAGGCACATGACCCGCACGCCCGTGAACGTCACCGTCACCGGTGCGGCCGGCCAGATCGGCTACGCACTGCTGTTCCGCATCGCCTCCGGCCACCTCCTGGGCCCCGACGTCCCGGTGCGCCTGCGCCTGCTGGAGATCCCGCAGGCCGTCAAGGCCGCCGAGGGCACCGCGATGGAGCTGGACGACTGCGCGTTCCCGCTGCTGTCCGGCATCGACATCACCGACGACGCCAAGACCGCCTTCGACGGCGTCAACGTGGCGCTGCTGGTCGGCGCCCGCCCGCGCACGAAGGGCATGGAGCGCGGCGACCTGCTGGAGGCCAACGGCGGCATCTTCAAGCCGCAGGGTGAGGCGATCAACGCGGGCGCGGCGGACGACGTGCGCGTGCTGGTCGTCGGCAACCCGGCCAACACCAACGCCCTGATCGCCCAGCAGCACGCGCCCGACGTGCCCGCCGAGCGGTTCACCGCGATGACCCGCCTGGACCACAACCGGGCGCTGTCGCAGCTGGCGAAGAAGCTCGGGGTGTCGGTCACCGACATCAAGAAGCTCACCATCTGGGGCAACCACTCGGCCACCCAGTACCCGGACCTGTTCCACGCCGAGGTCAAGGGCCAGAACGCGGCGCAGGCCGTGAACGACCAGGCTTGGCTGGAGAACGAGTTCATCCCGACCGTCGCCAAGCGCGGCGCGGCGATCATCGAGGCGCGCGGCGCGTCCTCGGCGGCGTCGGCGGCGAACGCGGCCATCGACCACGTGCACGACTGGGTCAACGGCACCGCCGAGGGCGACTGGGTGTCGATGGCGATCCCGTCGGACGGCTCCTACGGCGTGCCGGAGGGCCTGATCTCGTCGTTCCCCGTCACGGTGACCGACGGCGAGTACTCGATCGTGCAGGGCCTGGAGATCGACGAGTTCTCCCGCGCCCGCATCGACGCCTCCGTGGCCGAGCTGGTCGAGGAGCGCGACGCGGTCAAGGCCCTGGGCCTGATCTGAGTCGTACCCCACGAGAGGGCCGCCGCCGGTGGCCCTCTCGTGGCATGTTGGGGGCATGGACTCCTGGCCCGTGCCCGCGCCGAACCTGCCCGCCGACGTGCACCCGGCGCTCGCCGCCACCGCGGTCGCCGCGTCGGCCGCCTACGGCCGGGCCCGGCGCGAGTTCAGCCGCGCGCAGCTGCGCGAGGAGGTCGCCGACGGCGCGGACGGCACGCCCACCATGCGGGTCGACGCGATCGTGGAGGCCGCGATCGCCGAGGCCGCCGCGGCGGCGGGCGCGAACCTGCTGTCCGAGGAGGCCGGGTTCCTCGACCACGGGTCGGCCGCCACCCTCGTGATCGACCCGGTGGACGGTTCCGCGAACGCCGCGATGGGCGTGCCGCTCTCGTGCTTCGCGGGCGCCCTGGTGCTCGACGACCAGCCGGTGGAAGCCCTCACCGTGTGGTTCGACACCGGCCGCGCCTGGTCGGCGCACGCGGGCCGGCCCACGCCCTACCGCACCAGTGGCCGCACGCGGCTCAAGGGCGCGTCGTTGTGCATGATGCGGCCCAAGCGCGGCAGCGAGGACGCGTGGATGCGCGTGGTGGACCGGGCCGAGCGCGTCCGCATCCTCGCCACCACGTGCCTGGAGGCGGTGCTGGTGGCCGAGGGCGCGGTGGACGGGTTCGCCGACCCCGGCTCGGACACCCACCGGCTGATGGACCTGATCGCCGCGCTCGTCACGGTGCCCGCCGCCGGGGGAGCGCTGCTGGACCTGCGCGGCCGGCCGCTGTCGTTCGACCTCGACCTGTCCCGCCGCTGGTCCGGCATCGCCGCCGCCACGCCCGCCCTGGCCGACGAGCTGATCACCACCATCCTGGGCTGAGACCGTTCCCAGGTTGCCGTTTCGCTCACCCGCGGTACCAGCGCGCGGTCTCCTCGACGGCCTGCTCGTGCGGGGTGGCGGCGAACGGCCCGAAGGTGGCCTCGAACGCGGAGTGGTCCACCACCCACGGCGCGGTCCGCTGGTGGTCCATCTCGGCCGAGCCCTTCAGCCGCTTGTCGAACAGCGCGCCCACCCGGACCGAGAACGCGGGCAGCCGCAGCGGCTTGCGCGCGTTGCCGAGCACCCGACCGGTCAGGGCCGCGAACTCGCGCACGGTCAGCGTCTCGGCCGCGGGCGTGTGCCAGACCTTGCCGTCGGCGCGCTCGTCGTCGCCCAGCAGGATCGTCGCGCGTGCCGTGTCGGGCAGGTAGGCGAACGTGTGCGGCAGGTCCAGCGGCCAGAACCACAGCGCGCCCCTGTCCGCCGCCATCGGCTTGACGATCAGCTCACCCGGTAGCGAGCCCGTGCCGCCCGGCCCGTAGTAGTCCGACGAGCGGCACGTCGTGACCGGCACCGACGCCGACCGCAAGCGCTTGCCCAGCTCGCTGCGCAGCCGCTCCTTCGGGCCGGCGGGCCGTTCCGGCGTGTCCTCCCGCAGCGGCCCCGACACCGGCCCGTACGCGTACAGGTTGTCCGTGTAGACGATCTTCGCGCCGGTGGCCTCCGCCGCGGCGATGGTGTTCTCCACCATCGTCGGCAGCATCGCGGTCCAGTCGGAGTACAGGACGTTCGCCGCCAGGTGGATCACCGAAGCGCCCTCGACCGCCTTCATGGTCGCGTCGCGGTCCATCAGGTCGGCCCGCACGTCCTGGGCACCGTCCGGAACTCCACCCGAACGTGTGACGGCGCGGACCTCCCGGCCGTCCGCCACCAGCTGACGGGCGATTTCCCCGCCGATCCCACGTCCCGCGCCCAGCACGACCACCGACATGACGCCCCCTAGTATCAAGCCCTCACTGTTGTTAGAAGTTCTAACACAAGTTAGAGTGCGTTTGTCAAGAGGAGGGGCAGCAGATGGTCAACGTCCGCCGGGAGCGGTACCGCGAGGAGACGAAGGCGGAGGCCAAGCGCATCGCGCTGGAGCAGTTGGCGGAACAGGGGATCGCCGGGATCTCGGTCAACGCCATCGCCAAGCGCATGGGCGTGACGGGGCCCGCGCTCTACCGGTACTTCAAGGGGCGCGACGACCTGCTCAACGACCTGATCCGCGACGCCTGGCACGACCTCGCGGTCGCGGTGGAGGCGGCGGTGGCGGCGTCGACCGACGCGTCACCACCCGATCGGGTGCGTGCGTTCGCGGGGGCGTTCCGGACGTGGGCCGTCACCGAGCCGCACCGCTACCTGCTGCTGTTCGGCACACCGCTGCCGGGCTACCACGCGCCGGAGGACACGGCGTTGCTCGCGCACCGCACCATGAGCGCGCTGCTCGGCATCCTGCCGCACGGGGACGGGGCCGCTGCCGGACCGTCCACGTTGGACGACCAGCTCGTGGCCTGGGCGGGCTCGCGCGGCGAGGGGAACGTGCCCCCCGCCGTGCTGCTCACCGCCATGCGTGCGTTCACCAGGCTGCACGGCGTGCTCAGCCTGGAGGTCTCGGGCCAGTTCGGGCCGATGGGGTTCGACCCGGCGCTGCTCTACCGCGCCGAGGTCGAGTCCTTGATCCTGGGCGATTCCGAGGCCCGCGGCTCGACCAGGCTGTCGGGGCCGGGGTAGACCAGCCCTTCGTGGCCGTCGGAGAAGCGGACCCGATAAGGGGGTGCACCTTCCGGGCCGCGCACCTCGAGGATCTCGCCGACCGTCTCGTCGAGACCCACCGCGCGGCTGTGGATGTGCAACCGGTCGCCTACTGTCGCGTGCATCTGCAACACCTCCGGTGCGTCACAGCGTAGGACTGTTCCGAAGGTACCGACAGCCTGGCATTTCCGCTCAGGCGCAGGCGTTGGACAGCTTGGCCACCTGGTCCAGCTTCTCCTGCGACCAGGTCGCGATGTTGGCCGGGTTCAGGTCGTCCAGCGTCACCTTGCTCATGGTGTCCGAGACCCCGGTGATGGCGTCCTGGAGCGTGGTGTCACCCGCCTTCGCGGCGAGCGCGTTCAGCTCCTCGGCCTTCTGCTGGGTCTCCTCCAGCGCCTTCTGCGGGTCGGTCGCGTCGGGCGTGAAGCCGGCCAGCTTCAGCGCTTCGATGCACAGTTGCGCCTTGTCCGCGGCCTGGCCGACCTGGTTGGCCGTGTCCGAGGCTTGCTGCACGGCCTCGCAGCCGGAGACCGCGGCCGCGAGCCCCATCGCCAGCAGGAGGGTGGCTACCGGACGACCTGCGCGCATGAGGTGCTCCCGTTCTACGTTGACCGTTTCGTCCGACTCTACCGACGCGCGTAGAGCCGACGCACCACGTCGTCGATTTCCGGCTCGACGACCACCAGGTCGTGCACCTCCGCCCGGGTGGCCACGGCGGAGATGAGGGCCGCGGCGGTCGTGTCGGCCCGGCGGAACGTGAGGTGGTGTCGCAATCCGTTGAGCTCGACGCGGCTCGACGTGACGCCGGGCAGCCCGGCCAGCTCCGCCGGCTCCTCCAGGTCGACCACCAGCACCCGCTCCGGCGCGACCTCGGCGCGCAACGCCTCCAGCGGCCCGTCCGCGAGCACCGTGCCGCGGTCGATCACCACCAACCGCGGGCACAGCCGCTCGATGTCGTCCAGGTCGTGCGTGGTGAGCAGGAGGGTGGTTCCGCGCTGCGCGTTCAGGTCGGCCAGGAACTCCCGCAGCCGTTCCTTGGACTCCAGGTCCAGCCCGATCGTCGGCTCGTCCAGCACCAGCAACTCCGGCCCGTGCAGCAGCGCCGCCGTGACCTCGCCGCGCATCCGCTGCCCCAGCGACAACTGGCGGACCGGCGTGTCCAGGAAAGCACCCAGTTCCAACAGCTCGACGCACTCGCGCAACCGACTCGCGTGATCACCCCTCGGCACCCGGTAGATCGCCCGCAGCAGCTCGAAGCTGTCCCGCAGCGGCAGGTCCCACCACAGCTGGCTGCGCTGGCCGAACACCACGCCGATCCGCCGCGCCAGCTCCCGCCGGCCGCGGGAGGGATCCACCCCGCACACCCGCACGTGCCCGGACGTCGGCACCAGGATGCCGGTCAGCATCTTGATGGTGGTCGACTTGCCCGCGCCGTTGGGCCCGACGTACCCGACCGCCTCGCCCGCCGCCACGTCGAACGCGACGTCGTCGACGGCCCGCACCACCCGGCGTTCCCGGCGGAACCGGCCCACCTTGGTCGTCACGGTGAACTCGCGCCGCAGTTCCCGCACCTCGATCATGATCCAGTCCCTCGGTAGTGCCGCACGGCCGTGCGCCAGACCAAGCCGGCGACCACGGCCGCCGCCGCGGCGACGAGCGGTGAGACCCACCCCAGCACCGCGGGACCGCCCAACGGGTCCGGCCGGTCCAGCAGGGCGAGGCTGGGGTAGTAGGCGACGAACGCGCCGGGGACGACGAACGCGAAGAACCGGCGCAGCCAGGGCCCGTAGACCGTGGCGGGGTAGGAGGTGAACGCGTTGCTGCCGTGGGTGACCGTGTTGGCCAGCTCCTGGCCGTCCACCACCCAGAAGCACACCGCGTTGGCCGCCACCCAGACGGACGAGAAGATCACCGCGCCGCTGATCGGCGCCACCACGACCAGGGTCACCGCGCCGACCGACCACGCGATGTCGTTGTGGCTCAACGCGTAGGCCATCGCGCCGAGCCCGGCGGCGATCCGCCCCACCTTCCGCAGGTGCAGGTCCGAGGCCATCATCTGGGTCAGCGTCCCCAGTGGCCGCAGCAGCAGCACGTCGAACGTGCCCGTGCGGATGTAGGTCGGCAGCTCGTCCAACTGCCCGGCCACCATGTCCGCGATCCCGAACGCCGTGCCCGCGATCGCGTACATCAGCACGACTTCCCGGACCGAGAAGCCGCCCAGCGCGCTGACCCGGTTGAACAGCACCAGGATGATCGCCAGCTCGGCGAGCTGGTTGACGGCCTGCGCGACGCACTGGAGCACGAACGAGGCGCGGTAGGACATCTGCCCGCGCAGCCTCGCGCCGACGAGTTTGAAGTAGACGCTCTCAGCCACCCTGGACCACCACCTTGCGCACCGCGCGGTTCAGCACCAGGTGCCCCGCGGCGAGCACGGCGACCGCCCAGAACGCTTGTCCCGCCAGGAAGGGCCAGGGCGACCCGCGTTCGAGGAACACGTCGACGGGCGCCTGCAACATGGCCGCGAACGGCGTGGACCACACGATCGGCAGCGCCCACTCGGGGAAGAACGACAGCGGCACGGCCAAGCCGCAGAACAGCCACGTGAGCGCCGTGTAGAGCGCTTGGACGCCGCGGTTGTCCAGCAGCCAGAACGTGGTCGCGTTGAGCAGGAACCGCATGCCGAAACTCACCGCCAGCGCGAGCGCCACGCTGACCGCGAACACCGGCACCGTGCTCGCCGAAGGCCATCGGAAGGGGAAGAACAACGCCCCGAACGCGATCGGGGGAGCCAACCGCACCAGCACCGCATATCCGGCGCGTCCCACGTCCTCCGCGAACAACGCCATCTGCAAGTGCCAGGGCCGGTACAGGTCGACGACGACGTCGCCGCTGCGCACCCGTTCGGCCAACTGCTTGTCGCCCCAGAGCACGACAACGGCCATGAGCCCCTGTCCGAGCCACACGTAAGTCGCGGTGGCGGCGACGTCATAGCCCGCGATCGGTCCCTGCCCGACGGCTGCGACCAGCACAGCCATCCTGAGCAGGCCGAAGGCGACGTTCGTCGCCATTCCGGCGACCATCGCCTGTCGATAGGTGGAGTACCTGCGAAATCCGGCCAGCGCTAGCGAGACGTAAGCGCGCACGTCTGTTCACCCTAGGAACCGGCGCAAACCATTTACGGTCCCGCCGGCCGGTCAGGGTCGTGCCTGGTCCCGGCCCTCGACCCACTTCCCGGCCCGTTCCCGCAACGCCTCGTCCCGCACCTGCGGCACCACCGGCTCCACCGCCCGTGCGACCAGTTTCCGGTACCGCTCGGGCAGGTCCGGCTCGTCCAGCACCTCGGTCAGCAAGGCGTCCGGGTCGACCGCCCGAGCGCCGAGCGACCGCACCACCCGGGCCCGCAGCGCGAACCGGTCGGCGACCGCCCGGGCCCGCCGCACCCCGTTGCGCTCGCCGCCGCGCGACGCGGCCAGCGCCACCGCGGCCCAGGCCAACCGGTTCGCCGCCGCCCGGTCCTCGTCGTACACGCGCCCCTGCGCGAGCACGCGGACCCACTCCCAGTCGTTGGCGTCGCTCACCGCTTCGCCGCCAGCACGCCGTCCAGCAATCCCGGGAACAACGCGTCCAAGTCATCCCTCCGCAACGCACTGATCCGCGACGTCCCCTGCGGCCGAACGCGCACCACACCGGCCTCCCGCAACGTCCGCACGTGGTGCGTCAGCGTGGACGCCGTCACGCCCAGCGGCAGCAGCCCGCACGAGATGCCCTCCTCGTGCTCCGCCAGCGCGCGCACGATCTGGAGCCGGACCGGGTCGGCCAGCGCGTGCAGCACCGACGCGATCCGGATCTCGTCCCGCTCCGGGTGGGCGAGCGTCGTGGTCATGACGCCCATACTACGAGACGCATCAAACTTCGATGACTGACGTAGTACGATCCTCATCGAACCATCACTCGACTGGGGGATCATCCATGTCGGCACGCACCTACCTGCTCGCCGCCGGCGCGTTCGCCATCGGCACGAGCGGGTACATCGTCTCCGGCGTGCTGCCCGCCGTGAGCGAGGAACTGCACGTCTCGCACGCCACCGCCGGGCAGCTGCTCACCGCGTTCGCCATCGCCTACGCGATCTCCTCACCGCTCCTCGCCGCCCTCACCGGTCGGTGGGAACGCCGCACGCTCCTCGTCGTCGCCCTCTGCGTCGCCGCGTTCGGCAACCTCCTCGCCGCGCTCGCCCCGAACTACCCGCTCCTCCTGGTCGCACGCATCGTCAGCGCGCTCGGAGCGGCCGTCTACACGCCCGCGGCAACGCTGGTGGCCACCGTCCTGTCCCCGCCGCAACACCGCGGCCGAGCTGTCGCCCTCGTGTTCGGCGGCCTGACGTTCTCCCTGGTCCTGGGCGTGCCGGCGGGCAACCTGCTCGGCGGGCCCCTCGGCTACCAGGGCGTGTTCGCCCTGATCGCCGCGGTCTCCGCGCTCGCCGCCATCGCGGTCCGCCTGTGGCTGCCGCGCGTCGACGCACCGCCCGCCGTCGCCCTCCGGCAGCGCTTCGCCCCGGCCGCCGACCGGCGCGTGCTGATGGTCCTCGGCCTGACCGTGCTCGCGTGCCTGGCCGTGTTCAGCGTCTTCAACTACATCGCGCCGCTGCTCGCCGAGACCGCGCACGTCGAGGGCGCCGCGATCGGCATCCTGCTCGTCGCCTACGGCCTGGGCTCGGTGCTGGGCAACTGGGCCGCCGGTCGCCTCACCGACCGCTTCGACACCCGCAAGCTGCTCGTCGTGCTGTTCAGCTGCTTCACCGTCGTGCTGGCCACGTTGCCGCTCACCACGACCACCCCCGTCACGGCCGCGCTCGCGCTGTTCGTCTGGGGCGCGCTCACGTGGTCGGCCAACCCGCCCATCCAGAGCTGGCTGATCGAGCTCGCGCCCGCCAACAGCGGTCTGCTGCTGTCGCTCAACGCGTCCGCGATCTACCTCGGCGTGGGCCTGTCCGGCGTCGTCGGCGGCCTGGTGATCAGCTGGGTGGGCCTGCTCCCGCTCGCGCCGATCGCCGCGCTGCTCGCCCTGGCCGCGCTCGTGATGCTGATCTTCGCGCTCAAGCCGCGGCCCGCTCAGGCGCCGCCGAACGCGCTGGTGGTGACCTCGCCCGCGCCGGGCTCCGCCGCCAGGCAGTGGAAGTAGTTGCGGTCCCCGTCGGCGAACGCCACGGCGGTGATCTCCCACGTCGACGTGTCCACGGTCGGACGGGTGTTGGCCTTCATGGCCTCAGCCGTGCACACGTCGGCGACCTCGGGGGCTTTGAGCAGGTCGTCACTGGGGACCTGGGGGATGGCCCCGGAGAGCCAGCCGCCGCCGAACGCCTCCCAGAAGTGCTCGACCGAGCAGTCCCCGGCACGCCGGGCCGTCGCCGCCTGGCCGCCGAAGTTGTTGATGCCGTGGTAGCAGGTGGGTTCGGCGACGCAGAAACCCGTCCCACACGTGTCCAGCCGCGGCGGTGGCGCGGTGTCCGCCGAGCTGGTGGTCGTGGTCGTCCCGGCACTCCCGGTGGCGTCGCCGGTGCGCGTCGCCCACCACCAGGTGCCGGCCGCGACGACCACCGCCAGCACCGCCGCACTGCCCACCAGCGCCCACGGCTTCTTGGTGGGCGGTGGCGTGTAGGAGGCGTTGTAGTACCGGCGCTCCTGGCTCGGCGCCTGCTGCGGCACCTGGCCGAGCTCGTCCCGCAACCGGGCCGCGGTGGGCGTCCGCCGGGCGACGTCGGGCTCCAACGCCCGCACCAACGCGTCGTGGAGGTCCTGCGGCACGCCGGGCACTCTCGGCACCGGTGACCGCAGCACCTCGCCGAGGTGGTCGAACGACTCCACCGGCCAGGGCACCGGCCGCGGCGGCTTGCCCGCGAGCAGGTCGTACAACGTCGCCGCCAGCGCGTACACGTCCGCCGCCGCCGTCGGCTGGGCCATCGCGAACGCCTCGGGCGGCGCGTAGCCGGGGCTCAACGCGTCCCGCGTGACCGTGCTGGACCCCTCGGCGTCCAGCAGCGCCGCCAGCCCGAAGTCGGCCAGCTTCACCGTGCCGTAGCGGTCCAGCAGGATGTTGCCCGGCTTGATGTCCCGGTGCAGGACGCCTTCCGCGTGGGCGGCTGCCAACGCGTCCGCCAACCGCACGCCCAGCTCCCGCACCCGTGCCGCGGACAGCGGCCCGTCCCGCCGCACCACGTCGGCCAGCGACCCGCCCGTGCACAGCTCCATGACCAGGTAGGGCGTGCCCTGCGGGGTGAAGTTCGCGTCGTGCACGGACACCACGTGCGGGTGCCCGGACAGCCGTGCCGCCGCGTGCGCCTCGCGCAGGAACCGCCGCCGGTCCCGTTCGCCCTGCAACACCCGGTTGTCGATCTTGACCGCGACCTCGCGGTTCAGCTGGACCTGGCGGGCGCGGTAGACCGTGGCGAAACCGCCCTGGCCCAACGGCGTGAGATCGGTGAGACCCGGCAACTGCACGCCGGGACTCTAACCCCCGACCGCCGCCGTCCCGGTCTCCTTGCCCGCGGCCTTCGCCGCCTTCTTGAACGCCCGCACCTCGGCCAGCGTCTCCGCGCTCGTCACGTCCGCGATCGACCGCCGCGACCCTTCCTCCCCGTACGCGCCGGCCGCCTCCCGCCACCCGTCCGGCGTCACCCCGAGCTGCTTGCCGAGCAGCGCGACGAAGATCCGCGCCTTCTGGTCACCGAACCCGGGCAACGCCTTCACCCGCTTGAGCACTTCCCTGCCGTCCGGCTTGCCGGCCTTCCAGATGTTCGCCGCCTTGCCGTCGTAGTGCTCGATCACGTGCAGGGCCAACGCGTGCACCCGCCGCGCCATCGACCCGCCGTACCGGTGGATCGCGGGCGGCTGCACGCACAGCTCCACGAACTCGTCCACGTCGGTCCGCGCGATCTTCTCGATGCTGAACCCCTCCATCCGGTCCGCGATCTTGCGCGGCCCGGCGAAGGCGTGCTCCATCGGGAACCGCTGGTCGCAACACACTGCTAAATGTATGTTCTGTTGGGCAGCTGTGCGGTGGTGCCTACTCTGGGTCGATGGCGTACGGCTCAGCGCGAGACTTGCCCACCTTCATCGAGCTGTCTAGACAGCTCGATTTTCTTCGCGGTGCTCGGTTCTTGATCCCGCGTGACAAGCGTCCCGATGTTGAACGAATGGCGGCGGAACTGGACCGGTTCGTTGACGTTGTAGATGGATTTTATTCGACGCTCGGGCCGCGTAACTGGATATTTCATGAGAGTCTATCTTTCGATGCCGTCGGCGAATGGCTGAAGGGGAATGCTTCGCCGGAAGCTGTCGAGGAAAAACTGATTCAGGTTTATGGGGATGAGGACAAACTTTGGGTAATGGTCCAACTGGCTTCGCGGCATCCTGCGATGAGAAAGCGAGATGGTCTCCTTCGTCACGCCATCAGCGACCATCTTGCCGGTAGGTACTACGCGGTTGTGCAGGTTCTTCTGAGCGTCATGGATGGATTCGTCAATGAATACGAGACGATTCGGCGGGGTCTACACGCTCGGGAGGCCGAAGATCTGGATGTGTCTGATGCCTTTATTAGTCATCACCTAGGGCTCGCTCATGCGCACGCGACTTTCAGGAAAGTGCGGGGTGTCTCCACTGAGGAGCCCGTTTTTGAACTCTATCGAAACGGCATCGTGCACGGTACGGTAATCAACTACGACAATGCGATCGTTGCGTCCAAAGCGTGGAATCGACTGTTCGCTGTTGCGGACTGGGCGGCAGCTCGTGAAAAGGAGAAGCAGCCGCCGAAGGATCAGCCGGGCTTCCGTGAGGTTTTCGGAGGGTTGATCGAACATGCTAAGCAAAAGGCTGAGGCGTCCAAATGGATGCCGATTCTCTTGGTGGCGGGCGAGGAAGGCTTCGCAGAGCATGGGGTCTACGGGGTTTGTGATCGATTTTTGTCGGCCTGGCAGCGTGGCAACTATAAAGAGATCTCTGCTGCGATCGACGTTGATAAGCAAGCCAAACTGGGAAAGCGGCTCATTTCGGAGATGAAGCGCCGCTATGTTGATTACCCGTTGGAAGTATATGAGATTGTTTCGATCAGTCAAAATATGGCGACCGGATGTACGGTCAAAGCCTTGTTGAGGCAGGCGGGTAACAAAATTGTAGTTGACTTGCGCTGGATCAACCAGGACGAGGAAAAAGGCGGTGTGAAACCCTCGACTCTTGGCGGAGTCTGGCGTCTAGCCATCTGGGATCCTCAAGTGCTGATTGCGCGTGGTGAGACTGTCGAGGGCTAATCTATTTGGCGGCAGCCTTGGCCGCCTTTTTGAAGTCGCGGACCTCTGTCAACGATGTGCTATCGCGGACATCGGCTACGCTGCGCCGTGACCCCTCCTCACCGTAGGCTCCGGCAGCTTCGCGCCACCCCTCGGGCTGCACTCCAATTTGTTTGCCGAGTAGTGCAAGGAAGATGCGAGCTTTCTGATCACCGTATCCGGGTAGTTCTTTGAGTCGCTTAAGTACGGTCTTGCCATTTGGTTCGTCGCGAGTCCAGATCTCTTCGGGATTGCCATTGTATTTTTCAATCAAGTATTGTGCGAGCGCCTGAAGTCGCTTACCCATGGAGCCTGGGAACCGGTGGATGGCCGGCACTTCGGACATCACGGCGGCGAACTCCTCTTCGCTCGCTTCTGCTACCCGGTGCACGCTCAGTTCGCCCATGCGGTCGGCGATAACTTTCGGCCCTTTGAACGCTTTTTCCATTGGGATTTGTTGATCTAGCAGCATTCCAAAAAGCAAGGCGAGAGGGCTGCTGGAGAGCAGTTCGTCCGCTTCCGGGTCTTGGGCGAGGCATAGCTTGGGGCTCATGGCGGGAAGCATCCCATGACGGCTCGGGCGGTGCTGCATTCGTTGGCGCGACAGCGCGGAGCGGTGGCGTGGCGTCGATCGCCGTGCCCAGCTCGATCAAGCCGAGTGACCTCGCGATCGTCACGGCCTTGACCATCTGCTTAGCAGGCTCTTCGTCCTGGTGCTTATGCGCGTGTGGGCACCCTCCCTGTCCGCACCACGCCGCGAGCACGGCCGGAGGCCGCGCGCAAGCGGCGTGGATGTGGACAGAAGGGAGGGTGCCCGCGCTGGCGCAGCCAGCGCCTTGACTGAGGAGAAGAAAGTTTGAACCGCGCCTCTCGTCAGGCTGCCGGGTCGTTGTCGGTCGGTCGGGGGATCGGCTTGAACCTGTGCTGTTCGCGGATCACCTCGGCCCACGCCTCTTCACCAGCGTTGGTGTAGCCGGTGCCTGCCACTGCCCAGTCACCGACGCGGACGGTTGAGTGGTCGAGTGGGAGTGGGTCCAGTCCGGCCAACTCTCGGGCTTGATCGGCTCGGAAGCGGGCTCGGTCGGTGCGCATCGTGCCCAGGGTGGTCGAGTAGCGGCGGCTCTTGGTCGAGAAGTGACCGCCGTAGCCGAGCATGTGAGCCCACTCGCGGAGCTTCAGGTGCGGGTGGGTCTCGTGGAGGTCCCAGCATGTTCTGATCATGTGGCGGGCGTGGTCGGTCAGACTTCGGATGCGGTCCAGGTGGGAGATGGTGCGGAACGGTCGATCCACCGTTCCGGCTGTCTCGGCTCCCTTCGTGGCGTACTTCGCGATGTAGCGCGCGACCTTGGCGTCGGTCCAGCCGTCGTCACCCTCGTAGTTGATTGGGCGCAGGTCTAGCTGGGTTCCCCAACGGATGGCGTGGGAGTGGCCGGGCACGTGGACGCGCGCAGTCCGGGCCGCGCTGGTGATTGCTTCGCAAAGCATGTCCATGTCGGTGCTGGCCGGGGGTGGCTCGGCTGGTCCGCTCGGGCCGTCGAGGCGGATCACGGCGTGGAAGTGGACCAGTCCGCGCGACTGGTATTCGGCGACCTTGGCGTACTCCACGCGCAGCACTTTGGACAGGCGTGAGCGGGAGACGCCGAGTGCTTCGGCCAGGTGGCGGCGCAGGTAGACGGCGAACGTGTGCCACAGCTCTCCGGCCCGGTTGTTCCACAGCACCGCTCCGGCGTAGTCGTACGTGTCCGGGTCGATGGCCTGACCCAGTAGTGGATCATCCTCGTCGTGCCTGGCTCGACAGGACGGGTCTTCGCGGCGAGGGTGGCAGGGACGTGCCTGACCAGTGGCGTCCACGGTGCGGTTGTGGACCGGGCCGAACGACGGCGCGGTGAATGTCGCGAATACGCGTGGGTGGGTGGCCACTGAACCCGGCACGTCTCGGCCACCGGCAAGGCCCGACTTGATCAGGTGGAACGTGTCATCGGCGTATACCCGCGCGCACGCCTCGCACCTGCTTGCCCGGCGGTTGCCGCACGCGGTCAGCAGGTACTCGTTGGGCTCGTCCCACGTCGAGTAGGTCGAGAGGACCTCGCCGGTTGTCGCGTCCACTGTGGACGAAGTGCCGACCAGGCGGATCGGGGACGTGCAGCCGCGCGTGCTCGCGACCATGTCCTTCCAGCGGTGGAAGTCGTTCTTGTTCGCGGCACCCTGCGCCAAGAGGCGGAGGTAGGCAGGGATGTCGTCGGTGTCGAACTCCTGGCCGGTCATCACGCGGCCTCTTGGTGGCGCTGAGGCCGTGGTTCGTCGGCCAGTCGGACGCCGAAGATGGCGTTGACGCGCTGCCAGCGTTCGTCGGTCCAGGCGGGGGTGGAGGCGGCTTGCTGCTCTGCCCACTCCCACATCTCGTCGGGCGTCGGCCCCACGGGAACACTTCCCTTCACGGTGGGGAGCCGTGACAGGGCGGCACGAGGTGTGGGGATCTACCCCTGATGTGTGTGAAAGGAAGTGTTCAAGCGGGTTCTCTGCGGCACCCCGTGAGGGCAGGCCCTCATGCTGGTTTCAGGGATCATGTGCCGCACCGCTGGCCGTGGCCTGGTGTCTGTGTCAGTGCTGGTGAGTGCTCGTGCTGCGGTCGTCTGTCGAGGCTCCGGGTTGCGGATGCTGCTCGTGGTGGCGGGCCTGGATGGTGGCCACCGTGTCGGCGATCTCTGCGGCTATCCGGCGGGCCTGTGCTCGGGCTCGGTGCCGTCGCCACAGGGCGTGGATGCCGCAGGTGAGGGCGTAAAGGGCCACGCACGACCAGACGGCGCACGCGGCTACGTACATGCCGCAGGTGAGCAGGCCCTTCACGTCCTCCGGGGGCATGGCGTCAGCCGGTGAACTCGGCGTGCTTGCCGTAGGCCTCGGTGCCCTGGCTCATCGCCAGCTCCTGGCACCGGGTGGCGAACTCGGTGGCGGCCTTGGCTAGGTTCCAGGCGAACGCGGCGGCCATCTTCAAGCCGTCCGGGTGGTTCGCCACCTGCACGGCGATCTGCGAGTCACCCACTTCCGCAATCAGGTTCGGCTGTCCCGGCGTCTGCTCGACCAGTGCGGCTGACGCGCGCTGTTCCGGGTGTGCCAGTACGTAGAAGGCCACTCCCTACTCCCTCCGTCGTTGTCCTGATCACGACGATGCGGGACTTCTCGCGCTGGATGCACCACGTTCGTGGATGCAGATATCGGCATCACCGATATCCGCAGGTCGTTGCGTGTCGGCGTGGTTACACTCGGGCTCAGGAGCAGGTCAGGGGTGGTGATGGGCGCAAAGCGGGACCGCCGGAACTGCCGTGGGTGCGGGGCTCGGCTGGCGGCGGACAACAGCACGTCGCACTGCTCGGCCTGCGCGCGGCGAGAAGCGCAGATCGTTCACGCGCCGGAGAAGCCAGCCGAGTTCTGGGCGACGCCGCAGTTCCGGGAAGCGTTCGCTTCTCGCCATTTCGGACGGGTTCTGAAGGCTTACCGGTACGCCCACAACCCGCCGCTGACGCAGGCTCGGCTGGCGCGCTGGCTCTACATGTCGCAGCCGCAGGTGTCGCACTTGGAAGGCGACCGCACGCCCGCACCGAGCGACCTGGTGCGGCTCGAACGGTGGGCGCGGGCGCTGAGGGTGCCTGAGGCGCTGTTGTGGTTCCGGTTCAGCTTGTCGCCGATCGCCGAATCGGGCGAGCGCCGGGAACGGTCGTTCGGATGGTTCACGGTGGGTGCCTCGGAGCCTGCTACGGATCGGGTTGTGGGGCCGCCGGACGTGGAGACGTTGCGGGCGATGACGCGGACGTTCCGGCTGCTCGACAACCGGTTCGGTGGCGGGCACGCGCGGTCCACGGTGAGTCAGTACCTGGTGGCTGAGGGCGTGCCGCTGCTGCGGGCCGGGCGGTTCCGGGATGGCGTGCGGCGTGAGCTGTTCGGGGCTGTTGCGGAGATGAACCAACTCGCCGGGTGGATGGCGTACGACATGGGGGACGTCGAGGCTGGACGGAAGCACCTGCGGTTGGCGTTGCAACTGTGCAAGGACGTGGGTGACGACGCTCTAGCTGCGGAGATGTTGGCCGGGATGAGTCATCACGCGGCGTTCTTCCGGTCGCCGTTGGTGGCGGTCGACCTGGCGCGTGGGGCTCGGGACAACGCTTCGCGGACCGGGCTCGGGGTGCTCCAGGCGGAAGCCGCGGTGATGGAGGCGCACGGGCTCGCGTTGCAGCGCGACTCCAAGGGAGCGGTTGCGGCGCTGCGGGATGCTGAGGCGTTGTTCTCCGGCGCTGAGGGCTCGGTGGTGCCGGAGTGGCTGGGCTACTTCGACGCGGCGTACTTGGCGGCGAAGTTCGCGCACACCTTCCGAGATCTCGGGCGGCCGGATGAGGCTGAGGGGTTCGCTCGACGGTCGTTGGAGATGACCGAGGGGTACGAGCGGGGACGGCTGTTCAACATGGCGCTGCTCGCCTCGATCCTGGCTGATCAGCGGCGGGTGGAGGAGTCGGTCGAGGTCGGGTTCTCGGCGCTGCGGATGGCGGGCAACCTGAACTCGGTGCGGACGGTGAGGTACCTCGCGGACGTGGCTGCTCGGCTGGCTCCCTTTAGGCAGGAGCCGGCGGTTGAGGAGCTGTTCGCGGAGATGCGGGCTATGGGGATCGTCGGGTCAGCGGAAGGCCAAGACGTGTAGCAAACCGATCTGCGCGGCGGCTCCGATGATCTCGCCGTTGGCGAGCATGTCCTTGATGTTGGCGAGGGGGATCCAGGCGACGCGCTCTGCCTCGTTGATGTCGGCCTGTTGGCCGGTGTCCTCGGCTCCGTGGCCGACGTAGATCAGGTTCTCGAAGTCGGCGGTGCCGGTGAGCGGCTGAAAGGTGGTCAGCAGCTCGACGCTGCGGGGCTTCCAGCCGGTCTCCTCGATGGCTTCGCGCATGGCGCAGTCTGCGGGGTCCTCGTCCGGGTCGAGGTAGCCACCGGGCAGCTCCCAGGTCCAGCGGTCCATGATCCAGCGGTGGCGGTAGATCATGAGGACATGTTCGCGGACATCGTCTAGAACCAGCGTCATGACAGCCTTGGGCATGCGCAAAACCCACTGCTCGAAGTGCACGCCGTCGGGTAGCTCGACGTGAGCAATGCTTACGTTCAGCTTGCGGGTGTCATCCACGAGACGTTCACCGTGGATCGTCCACCGTGTGAGTCCTGCTCGGACGCTCTCCTCATTCACGTAACCAGACCCTACCGTACGGTCTCGCTATGTGACGTCCATGCTAACGCTTCGCTGAAGTCGTGCGATACACCTGCAAGTTATGCAATGCTCGCAAAGCAGGGGAAATCATGAGTGCTGATGGAATCGATGAGCGGCGTGGCCCGCGGCTTACGCAGGGGCAAGCGAATACCGCCAAGGTGGCGCTTATTTTTGCTAGCGGCATAGCGATCAATAAGGTTTCAGAGTACGTCGACCTATCACTTCCGATTATTATTGTCGGCGCTTTGGTGATATTGGTTGCAATGCTGTTCATTGAATCCTTGGGTGCTCAAGGAGGTGAAGACTCTGCTGTTGCCAGGAATCTTGATTTGCTGAAGTTCTGCTTGGCCTCCGTGATTCTAGGGGGATTGATCGGCGGACTTTGGATAATTCCTTTGTTCTCGTATAGGACCTGGAAGGTAGCGTGGCCTTGGGCTGTCTCCATCTTTGACACTTACGAACTCGGCGCTGCTCTGTGCATCGCAATCCTCGCTGCCCTTGCGGCTCATAGGCATAAGAGTGTTTTGCATGTTGCAGCTTTCTTGGTGTCAAGTATCACTGGGATGACCATGGTTGTTTCTTTGAAGGCGCCGGATCGACACATTTTTGTGGACACCTTCATTGGCTGGTCGGCACTGGGGGCGGCAATGGTAACTCTTGCCTATATATGGCCAGATGTTTTCCGAATGTTTCGACAATTTTGGGGAAAGTAGACTATTGCTCGCGCCAGATGAGTTCAATCCGGTCAGGGTGGAAGCCTCGACGGCCGTTGGCTGGGTAGACGATGACTGCGGCTAGGGACTCTTCGATGTAGGCGCGGCGTTGGGCCAGGGGGTAGGTGGCCCAGTCGGCTCGGATGGTGGCGTTGGTGGTCTGGGTGGTGGCGGTCTTGGCTCGCCAGCGTTCTTGGTCGGTTAGGAGGGCACGCTCCTGGGCCTCCAGGTCGGGGAGCATGGCGAAGTAGCGGGCGGCGGAGATTTGGCGGGCTTTGCGGGCCTTGGCCAGTTCTGAGAGGTCGGCGCGGACTTCGGCTAGCTCGGACTCGTTGGGCCAGGGTTCGGGAGACGTCTGGGCGGAGCGGCGTTCGGCTTCCAGTTCGTACTTGCGGATGACGGCGGCGGTGATCCACTCGTCCAGTTCTTTGCCGGGGATGCTGACGCCTCCGCCGCAACCGCCTTTGTTCTTGGACTCGCACGTGTAGTAGAAGCGGGTGGGGTCCTTGACTCGTGCGCTATGGGCTTTGAGGGCTCGGAGCTTCGTGCCGCAGTTCTCCTTGCCGCAGCGGAGAGTGCCGGTCAGGAGGTAAGTCCTGGTGTTCTTGCCTCGACCTGCGATGGTGTGGTTGCCGATAATGGCTGTCACGGCGTCCCACTGGTCTACCGTGAGGATCGGGTCGAACTGGCCGATGACCGGTTCGCCTGCCTCATCGGTGACGATCTCCACCCGGTGTGACTCTCTGCCGGTCCCCGGGTTGATCTCGCGAACGTTGCGTGAGCGGTAGCCGCAGAGCCTCGGGTTGCGAAAGACGATCTTGAGGGTTTGGTTGGTCCACTTGTTGCCTGCCGGGGTCGTCACGCCTTCGGTGTTCCAGTCGTTGACGATCGCGGAGAGGGGCGCGCCCTTCATGATGCGTTCGGCCGACTTCCTGATCAGGTCGGCTTCGGCTTCGTTGACGGTGCGCTTGTCGTCGTTCCATCCGAACGGGCGGCGGCCTCCGGTCGGAATGCCTGCCAGCTCCAACGCCCGGTGCTTGCGGCGGACTCGGCGGGCTGTGTCGGCGGACTGCTTGTTGTTCGTCGCCACGACGATGCGGGCCACCGTGCGGCCGTTGTCGGTCAGCAGGTCGAGCGTGCCGGTGATGTCCATGATCGGGCGGCCGAAGTGCTCGACTACCTCGATGGCGTCTTCGAGGTGCCGGTTGTCCCGAGTCAGGCGGTCGATGTCGTAGACCACCAGGCCGTCAAGGCGGTCACCGGAAGGGGCCGTGCCACGCTTGAGGTCTTCCAGAGCACCCTCGAAGATCGGCCGGACGACGCGGTAGGCGTAGGAGCCGTCCGGCATCTGCACGCGGCGGCGCTTCCAGGCTGAGGTGTCCGGCTCGACGTACGTGTGGATGTAGACGCCGCCGCGTGACTCGACGTACGTGCGGCAGTCCTTCTCCTGCTCGTCCCGGCCTCTGATGTCCTTGCCGGACAAGGGAAGGCGGCGGACGTTGGCGTGCGGGTCGTCGTGGTCCAGCTCGAACGAGAGGCGGACCAGGCCCGCCAGGTGAAGGCCCTTCAGGTCGCCCCAGTGAGCCCTGCGGACCCGGTCTGACTGCTCCATGAGCTAGTCATACATCAGACAGTGTGCTGGTCCAGCAGCAAGCCCGTGAGCAGGGCGAACGGGTCCTCGCTCAGCAACTTGTCGGCGGCGGGGTCACCGGTCAGGCGGAGCTTCTTCGGCATGCGCCCATCCTCGCACCGCCTCCGGCCGCCTGCTTCAGGTGGAGCGGTCGCCGAGGCGGCGGTGCCGGTTCTGCCGGTAGTCGTCGACCCACTTCTTGCTGCTGCGCCACAAGCCGTCATCGCCCTTGATCGCGCGCAAACGCCCCCGCATCGACGCCACGCGAAGCGCGTTCTCGCTCAGGTCGCTGGTGGCGAGGGCTGCGAGCGGCACCAGCTTTACCGGTCCGGCTACGGCCGGGATGACGAACTTGTAGAGGTTCGCGGTGACGCTGCGTGCGAGCAGCTCACCGAGCGGGCCGTACTCCCCGCGATCCGCACGCCTCATCGCCAGCAGGTACTTCTCCCGGTCGCGCTTGAAGATGATCGCCGGCGGGTAACCGAGCCTGCCGAGCAGCAAGTTGAGGACCAATCGGCCCGCACGCCCGTTGCCGTCGAGGAATGGGTGGATCCGCTCCAGCGCGTTGTGAGTTCGGGCCAACGCCTCCGGTGGTGGTTCGTCGCCGAGGTCGCGAAGCCGGTTCGTCTCTGCAACCCAATCGCGCATCAGGTGGTCGACATCGGTCCAAGAGGGTGGCTGCATCCCTCCGGGAAATGCGGCGATCTCGTGCCGGCGAAAGTTGCCAGGGTTCTCCGCGCCGGTCGCGTGCGGGTGAGGGTCGATCGCCCACACCGGGGTCATGCAGAGGTGGTGAATGTGACGGATCTCCTGCAAGGAAACCAGGTCGCCCGTCTGCCAGTCGCCTGCCTCGAGCGCCTGGCCGTACACCCAACGCGCGGCATCGCCGTAGCCGCGCACCTCCATGTAGTCCCGAAGCGGCTTCGCGCCCACCGCGCGTCCCTCGTCGAGGAGTCTCTCGACTTCCTGCAGGACGAGCGTGTTGCCTTCCAACGCCGTGCTGTTGTGAGCTTCCTGGTGCCAGATGTTGGACCAGATGTCCTCGGCTTCCGCCGGTGTGGGCAGCCCGCCGAGTCGGCCGCGGAGTTCCGCCACAGCCTCGTCCAAGCGCTGGTACACGACCGCTCGCGATGGGCGTCCTGCCACGCGCGTTCCTCAAGTTGTTCGGTTCGGAGGAACCAAACTGTACCGAACAACTATCGCGATGGTTGTTCGGCGCGTCGGATGCGAATCGAACCGAACAACAGGCCCGTGAGCAGGGCGAACGGGTCCTCGCTCAGCAACTTGTCGGCGGCGGGGTCACCGGTCAGGCGGAGTTTCTTCGGCATGCGCCCATCCTCGCACCGAACCCCGGGACCTCACTTGGCGAACTCGGGGACCAGGTCGCCGACCAGCCGCAGGCTCGTCATCACGTCCTCGTGCCTGAGGCTGCCCACCTGGTGGAAGGCCATCAGGCGGTCGATGCCCATGTCGGCGTAGACGCGCAGCTTCTTGCGGCACGTCTCGGGGCTGTCCACGATCAGCGAGTCCTGCTCGTTCAGGGCTTCGAAGATCTCCTCCGGCGCCACGTCGTCGCCCTGGAGGACCCGGCCGATCACGACCTGGGGCGCGGTTCGGGCCGGTGGCGCCCGCGGCTTCGGCCCGCAGGAAGTCGCCGGTCAAGCCGCCGCCGCTGAGGTGGTCCAGCATCGCGGCCCGCTCGGCTGCCCTGATCGGGTGGTTGAACCGCGCGGGCGCGAGCACGGCGGCGTGGCCCAGCCTCATCCGGGACGTCTGCTGCGAGGTGGCGGCCAGCATCAGCTCCGGCGCGGACGACAGGCTGAACTCGTCGGCGCCGTGGTGCTCGACCTGCCGCCAGCAGCCGTAGCCCGGCTCGTCGGCTGACCTGGCCTGCGCCAACGCCTCGGTGATGCGCGCGTGCTGGTGGCCCTCCTGCGACGGGCGCCGGTCTTGGGGATCCCGTTGAAGACGTCGATCTCCGTCCTCGACTCCTCCCGTGGGTCCGCCGAAACGCAGGCCGAAACGCAGCCCGCCCGCGCCCGCCGCGACATGCGCCACTCGGTTGACTGCTTAACCGGTTAATCGCTACCGTCCACGAGATCCGTCGCCACGCTCCACCAGCACTCACAAGGCCGCCACCTCGCGAGAGGCAGGACGCAGTGCGCACAGCGATGACGCTGGTAGCCCTACTCCTCACGACCCTGGTCCCGCCCGTGGCCGCCGCCGCGCCGCCACCGGTCCCCGTGGTCGACTACCTGAAGCGCATCACCGGCACCCGCACGGTCACCGGGATGCACAACAAAGAGCCCAACTCCGACCCCGCCCGCCACACCGCCAAGGTGCACGCGATCACCGGCGTCTACCCGGGCCTGTGGGGCGGTGACTTCCTCTTCGCCCAGGACGACGTGGCCCACCGCCAGACGATGGTCGACCAGGCGAAGACCGAGTGGCGCAACGGCTCGCTCGTCACGCTCACCTGGCACGTCTGCCCGCCGACCCGCCCCGCCTCCTGCGGCTGGGACGCGGGCGTCAACGACGACCTCACCGACGCCCAGTGGTCCCAGCTGGTCACCGAGGGCACCGCCCTCAACAACGCCTGGAAGGCGCGCCTGGACGAGGTCGTGCCGTTCCTGCGCCAACTCCTGGACGCCGGCGTGCAGCCGCTGTTCCGCCCGCTGCACGAGATGAACGACGGCTGGTCCTGGTGGGGCGGCCGGCCGGGGGCGAACGGCAGCCGCCGCCTCTACCAGCTCACCCACGACCACCTGGTCCGCACCCGCGGCCTGACCGGCATGGCGTGGGTCTGGAACGTCAAGGACCTCGACCCGGCCGGCATCGCCGACTACTACCCGGGCCCGGCGTACGCCGACGTCGTGTCGCTCGACGCCTGGAACAGCTTCTGGCCGTCCACCACCTACTACGACACCCTCAAATCGCTGGCGCAGGGCAAGCCGCTGGCGTTGGCCGAGGTCGGCAGGATCCCGTCACCCGGTGAGCTGGCGTCGCAACCCGAGTGGGCGTACTTCATGGCGTGGCCGGAGTTCTTCGACGACAAGCAGCTGAACCCCGACAGCGCAGTCCGCGCCACCTACGCCTCACCCCGCGCGGTGAACCAGGGGCAGCTCACCGGCGGCGGGGGCAACCTGGCCCTCGGCCGCCCGTCCTGGTCCACCGCCACCGAGAGCGCCGCCCACCCGTCGTCGCACGCGTTCGACGGCGACCCGGCCACCCGCTGGAGCAGCGCGTTCACCGACCAGCACTCGCTGTGGGTCGACCTCGGCGCGACCAAGCCGGTCCGCCGCGTCCGGCTCGACTGGGAGGCCGCGCACGCCCGGCAGTACCAAATCCAGACCTCCACCGACGGCATGACCTGGACCACCGTGCACGCCGACTACGCGGCCGACGGCGGCACCGACGAGGTCGTGCTCGACACGACCGCGCGCTACGTGAAGCTGTACGCGTTCCAGCGCGCGACCCCGTACGGCTACTCGCTGTGGGAGATGTCGGTCTACTGACCCCGCACGATCGGCACGACCTGGCCGATCAGCACGCGCAGCGCCTCCCGGTCCACCGTGGCCGGGTCCTCGGCCAGCCAGTCGCCGATCTCCTCGACGAACTGGGCGGGCGTCATCGGCGGCACGATGGCGTCCGCCGGTTCCTCGGTGGTCACCGCGCCCTCGCGGCTCGGGTAGACCAGCAGCGCGGTCCGGATGTCCAGCCACGGCAACAGCTTCCGGTACACCGCGAGGCTGCGCGGCATCCGCATGCCGCCGCCCCGGAACGGGTGGCCGTTGCGCCACACCGTGCCGTCGTCCTCGGCCTCGTAGTGCCCCGGCAGCCAGGACTTCGACTCGATCAGCACGAGCCTGCGCCCGCACAGCACGGCGTGGTCGACGTCGGCGAACACCGAGCCGGGCCAGGCCAGGCCGTGGAAGATCCGCGCGCCGGGCAGCCGGGTCAGGTACTGGCTGAGCAGGTCGGCGGTGAGCCGTTCGCAGGCGCGGTCGTCGGTGGTGCCGTGCACCACGTCGGTGTCGTGGTCCAGCGTGAACGCCCGGTCGGCCCGGATCGCGGCGAGGTAGCGCCGCACCAACCGGAACGCCGCCGTCGCCGCCGCGGCCACCAGCACCAGCCAGACGCCCAGCGCCAGCGGCGTGAAGTCGACCAGCACGACCGGCAGCAGGAGGAAGAACCAACCGCACACCGCGGCCAGCGCGGGCGCGTGGCCGGGACCGGCGGCCGGGACGTACCGCACCCGCTGCCCGACGTCGACCAGGTGCCACCACGCGAGGCCCCCGAGGTCCACCACCGGCTTCGGGGGTACGAAGTCGGGATCTTCGCCGAAGTTGCGCAACCGGCCGGTCCGACCGGAGCGCGGCGGGCGGGTCGGGGACGTCGGCCGAGCACCCGGACGGGTGAACGTCCAGCCGCGGTCGTAGTCACGCCGGCGGGCGGGGTCCCGCAGGGTGTCATATGCCTCTTGCAGCATGCGGAAGGTGCCGGAGGACCCGCCCGCGTCGGGGTGCATCACCTTGGCCAGGGAGCGGTAAGCGGACTTGATCTCCGCCTCGGACGCGTAGCGGCCGACCCCGAGGAGTTCGTAGTAGTCGACTCCGCGCACGAGGGCAGACCTTAGCGGCCCTGTCTCCGGGGCCGTGGTCATGGTTAGTGTTGGGCAGGAGCCCGGTAGCGCAGTGGTTGTCGCGCCCTCCTGCGCGGAGGGAGGACGCCGGTTCGAATCCGGCCCGGCTCGGGACCATGTAGCGCAGTGGTTGACGCGCCCTCCCCCCGGGAGGGAGGACGCCGGTTCGAGTCCGGCCTGGTCCGCTCGGTCCGGCCTCGTGCACCGCGCGGGGTCGAGTTGCCGGTGCCCGCGGACCGGCGCACGCTTCGGCCATGGCGACTTGCGACGTGTGCGGCAACGACTACTGGATGGCCTTCGAGGTCCGCACGGTCGGCGGTGGCGTGCACACCTTCGACAGCTTCGAGTGCGCGATCCAACGCCTCGCGCCGCGCTGCGAGCACTGCGACTGCCGCATCCTCGGCCACGGCGTCGAGGTGCAGGGCCGGTTCTTCTGCTGCGCCCACTGCGCGCGCAGCGCGGACAGCCTCGGCGCGGAGATCAAGGACACCGTCGGCGCCCACCCGGGCTGAGGGCGCCGCCGCCCCGGGCCCTAGCCGCAGTCCAGCACCAGCCGGCCGTTGACGAACGTCGGTTGCAGGTCGCCGCGCGCGTCCACGCTCTTCGTGCCGTGCGGCAGGACCTCCTCGATCGCGCTGAACGCGATGATGTCCGAGACGCCGTAACGGCCGCGCAGCGTGCGCTGGCCGGGGAACCGCAGCACCCGGCCCTCCCGCCGGTCTCGGTGCGCCAACGCCGCCCGCAGCGCGCCCCTGGTCAGCTCCTCGGGCCCGGCGAGCCGTTGCAGCGAGCCGTTGTGCACCGCCACGCCGTAGCCGCGTTCGATCAGCGTCGACACGGTGTTCTCGGACGGCTCGTCGGTGAGCCGGAACGACATCGCGTACCGCCCCTCCACCTCGTGCACGCACACGAGCTGGGCGTGGAACAGCAGCGTTTCGTACAGCGACACCGCGACCTTGTCCGCGGTCGCGCGGTCCTCGTGACCGGCGTTGAGGCCGAGCCAGGTGGTCATCCGGCGGCCTCGACGACGTGGTCGTGCGTGGGGTGGTGCACGAAGTCCTCCTCGACGCGGTCGGCGCGGGACAGGATTTCGCTGGAGGCTAGTCCGATCGGGTGATGTGGTGGTAGCCGCCGAATGGCCGGTATCTGAAAACTAGATGGGCAGCAGGTCGAAACTTTCGAGGAACGGGAGCGCGCCCGCCCGCTGGAGGGCGGCGGCCGACAGCCAGACGCTCAGGATCGTGATGAGCGGGCCGACGATCGCCATCTCGACCGTGCCGCCGGTCTTCATCCGCATGATCTTCGGCGGCGCGACCGGGAACCACGTCTTGCCCATCAGCGGGATCGGCCACAGGATCGGACAGCCCTGCTCGGTGATCGCGTCGCCCAGGAAGTGGGCCACGCACCCGACCCCCACGGCCACGCCGCACGCCGCCGCGCTGGCCGGTGTCTGGGCGGTCCAGGCCACGCAGGCGACCGTGATGGCGGCCGAGACGCCGGTGATCAGCAGCGCGTCCTTCTGCGGGCACCAGTCGTTCATGATCCCGCGCACGGCCAGGCCCGCGAACACGAACATCAGCGCCGGCAGGGCCCACTTCTGCGACTGCTGCACCACCGCGGTCGTGCCGACGGCGGCGGCCAGCGCGAACACCAGCGTGTGGGTGAGGCCGCGGTGCCCGCCGTCGCGGTTGGAGTCCTTGCGGGTGCGCGTGGTGCGGTAGACGAACGAGCTGACCGTGTTGATCAGCGCCGACGCGCCCGCGCTGACCGGCCCGAACGTGCGCGAGATCGTCGACGACGGGTGGTCGAGGTCGGGCAGGAGGGCGGCGCCGGTGGCGAGCACCGCGCCGACCGCCCAGCTCTGCGGCGTGAGCTGGCCGATGGGGTGGTCCTCGGCTATCGCGGTCACCGCCGCCCAGGCCAGCAGACCGCTCATGGCGTGGGTCGGACCCGTCGACAACGCTGCCCCCTTGATCACTCGTACGGGTGCGAGGTTAGCGGGGCGGACGCGGGTGGTGGGTGCAATCGGCGAACGCGTGTTCGATCCGCGCGGGTCGGCGGTCCCCGTGCGGCGGTCCGGCGGCGCGGCTGGTTGTATGGGGCCCGAGAACCCGTGCCACCGGCGGCCGCGGCGTCGGCCCGGATGTGACGCCGTTCCCTTTTTCCGCCCTGGTGGAGGCAAGCGACCCGACATAGCAGTACGCTTGTCTTGCTTGCATTGTCGCGAGAGGAGCGCCCTGAGTATGGGCAAGATCAAGGTTCAGGGGACCGTCGTCGAACTCGACGGCGACGAGATGACGCGGATCATCTGGCAGTTCATCAAGGACAAGCTGATCCACCCGTACCTGGACGTCGACCTCGAGTACTACGACCTGGGCATCGAGCACCGGGACGCCACCGACGACCAGGTCACCATCGACGCCGCGCACGCCATCAAGAAGCACGGCGTCGGCGTCAAGTGCGCCACCATCACGCCCGACGAGGCGCGGGTGGAGGAGTTCGGCCTGAAGAAGATGTGGGTCTCGCCGAACGGCACGATCCGCAACATCCTCGGCGGCGTGGTGTTCCGCGAGCCGATCATCATCTCGAACATCCCGCGGCTGGTGCCGGGCTGGACGAAGCCGATCATCATCGGCCGCCACGCCCACGGCGACCAGTACAAGGCGACCAACTTCAAGGTCCCCGGCGCGGGCGAGCTGACGATCACGTTCACGCCCGAGGACGGCTCCGAGCCGATCAAGCACGTGGTGGCCAACTACGGCGCCGACGGCGGCGTGGCCATGGGCATGTACAACTTCAACAAGTCCATCGAGGACTTCGCGCGCGCCTCGTTCTCCTACGGGTTGCAGCGCAACTACCCGGTCTACATGTCGACCAAGAACACCATCCTCAAGGCGTACGACGGTGCGTTCAAGGACATCTTCCAGAAGGTGTTCGAGGAGGAGTTCAAGGCGCAGTTCGACGCCGCGGGCCTGACCTACGAGCACCGCCTGATCGACGACATGGTCGCCGCCGCGATGAAGTGGGAGGGCGGCTACGTCTGGGCGTGCAAGAACTACGACGGTGACGTGCAGTCCGACACGGTCGCTCAGGGCTTCGGCTCGCTGGGCCTGATGACGTCGGTGCTGATGACGCCGGACGGCAAGACCGTCGAGGCCGAGGCGGCGCACGGCACCGTGACCCGGCACTACCGGCAGCACCAGGCGGGCAAGCCGACGTCCACCAACCCGATCGCGTCGATCTTCGCGTGGACCGGTGGCCTGAAGCACCGCGGCAAGCTGGACGGCACCCCCGAGGTGACCGGCTTCGCGGAGACGCTGGAGCAGGTCATCGTGGAGACCGTCGAGAGCGGCCGGATGACCAAGGACCTGGCCGTGCTGGTGAGCAAGGACCAGGAGTGGCTGACCACCGAGGACTTCCTCGGCACGCTGGACGAGAACCTGCAGAAGAAGATGGCCGGCTGACCCACGCCTGCCGGCTCGTGCGATCAGGGGACTGCCTCCGGGCGGTCCCCTGTTCCGTTTCCGTAGTGGTGTCACCCGTCCGGTTCCCCCGTGGTGTGGATTGTGGTCCGGACCGCCGCACCGGCCCTTCCGACGCGCTATATCTGCACTTCGGAACAGGTGTCGGGAGGCGTGATGCTCGGGATTCCGGTGCGCGGCGTGGTCGTCGTGGGTGTGCTCGCGGCGGCCGGGTTGATGTACGTCGCCAACGAGGGCAAGAAGCTCGGCGTGGAGGAGGTCGCCGCCCGGGAGTGCCGGGTGACCGTGATCGCGGACATCCTCAACGTGCGCTCCGGGCCCGCCGACACGCAGCCGATCGTGGCGACCATGCAGCGCGACGCGGTGGTCCGGGCGGAGAACCGGGTCGAGAACGGCTTCCGGCTGCTGGCCGACGGGCGCTGGGTGAAGGACGAGTTCGTGACGCCGACGTCGGACAGCGGCTGCTCGTGATCTGATGAGCGGGTGTTCTTCAAGTGGCGGTCGTACCGGCGTGACGTGGTGACGTGCGCGTGCGAGCCGGAGTGGCCCGGGCTGCGCGCGCTGGTGGACGGGCACGAGGTGGCGGGGGTGCCCTCGCCCGAGGGCAGCAGCCCGTTGGTGCTCATGCTCGGCTTGTCCGCGTCCTGCACGGGGTGCGGCGCGGAATACCCGTACGGCTGGGCCGTCGCCGACCGCCGTTAGGCTGCTGCGGTGCTGACTGTCTCCACGATCAACGTCAACGGGCTGCGCGCCGCCGCGAAGAAGGGCTACCTGGAGTGGCTGGCCGCGACGTCGGCGGACGTGGTGTGCCTCCAGGAGGTGCGGGCCGAGCCGGGTCAGCTGCCCGACGAGGTGCGCTCGCCGCAGGGGTGGCACGTGGCGCACGCGCACTCGGAGCTCAAGGGGCGCAACGGGGTCGCCGTGCTGACGCGCGAGGCGCCGCAGGCCGTGCGGATCGGGTTCGGGGTGGCCGAGTTCGAGCACTCCGGGCGGTACGTCGAGGTCGAGCTGGCGGACGTGGTGGTGGCGTCGCTGTACCTGCCCAGCGGTGACGTGGGCACGCCGCGGCAGGACGAGAAGGACCGGTTCATGGCCGCGTTCCTGCCGTACCTGGTGGAGTTGCGCGACAAGGCCGCCGCCGACGGGCGCGAGGTGCTGGTCTGCGGCGACTGGAACATCGCCCACCGGCCCGAAGACCTGAAGGCGTGGAAGACGAACCAGAAGTCGTCAGGCTTCCTGCCGGAGGAACGCGCCTGGATGGACCGCGTGTTCGGCGAGGCGGAGTACGTCGACGTGGTCCGCTCCCTCCACCCGGACGTGGCGGGCCCGTACAGCTGGTGGTCCTACCGCGGCAAGGCGTTCGACAACGACTCGGGCTGGCGGATCGACTACCAGGTCGCGACCCGCGCCCTGGCCGCCACCGCCACCTCGGCCGTGGTCGAGCGGGCGGCGACGTACGCCGAGCGCTGGTCGGACCACGCGCCGGTCACGGTGAGCTTCGACTGGCCCGGGGTGTAGCGGCGGGCGGGGGTTTCAAAGTCAGGCGGACGCCGCAGAGCGGGCCGATGGCGAACGGCAGGAGCGGGCCGTAGCGGGTGATGGGTTCCCTGCCGGTCCGGTGCGCGGTGAGCATGGCGGTGACGGCGGCGGCCTGCTCGGGGCTTTCGACGTCGAACAGCGTGGTGAGGTCGTCGGGCTCGTGACCCGTCACGGCGCGGGTCAGGTCGCGGTGGGCGTCGTGGACGCGGTGCAGTTCGCGGGTCGCCCTGCGCCACGTCGCCAGTCCTTCGAGCTCGGCCGGCGTCAGCTGGAGCGGGGTGGTGACGCCGGTCAGGTCCGGCACGGGGACGGAGTCGAGGCGGTGCTCGGTGACGACGGCGTCGAACCGGTCCGCCAGGGCCGAGAACAGCCCGTCCGCGTGCCCGTCGAGCGCGGACCGCAGTCGTGGGCGCAGGGCCTCGGCCAGGGCCAGTTCGTCCCGGAGGGGTTCGGGCAGGTCCACGACCTGCCGGAGGTCACGCAGGAGCTCGGCCGTCGGGTCCGGCGCAGGTTCGGTTCTCGACCACACCCCCGAGGACGGGGTGAACCGGGGATCCGGCCGACAACGCCCGTGAGACGTGATCGGGAACACAGTCAGCCGAATGTTCGACTGGTGGCGAGAACCGTTGTCGGCCAACGGAATCGGTCCACCCGACGATCGACTTCGCTCGTTCGGCCGCACTTCACCCCGAGGTCGTGACGCGCTCCCCGGTTCGTGAGAACTTTTCACCTCACCGAGACACCGGGAGCGTTCGATGGGGATCAGCCGGCGGCGTTTCTTGCAGGCGACGGGTGCGGCGGGCGCGGTGCTGGCGTGGGGCGGGCCCGCCTGGGCGGCCACCACCGGCACGACCCTGGACGTCGCGGCCACGGCGGTCGGCACGGCGGGCTACCGGCGGTTGCAGGCCGGTCCCGGGTGGCCGCTGGTGGTGCGGCCCGACCTCGCGACGCCCAGTGCCGGACGGGCCGACCGGCGCACGTCGCTGGCCTGCTTCGCGCAGTTCACCGACATGCACATGGTCGACGCGCAGAGCCCGGCCCGGTTCGAGTACACGCACCCGTTGATGGGCGCCGGCGCCTTCCGCGCCCACGAGACGCTGGCCCAGCACACCTCCACCGCCCTGGTTCACAAGGTCAACTCGATCGGCGCGGGCCCGTTCACCGGCCGCCCGATCGACTTCATGGTGACCACCGGCGACAACACCGACAACCACGAGCTCGTCGAGCTCGACTGGTTCCTCACCGTCCTCAACGGCGGCCGGATCACCGCCAACACCGGCGACCCCACCCGCTACGAGGGCGTGCAGGACTCCGGCGTCAAGACCTACTGGAACCCGCACTCCACCCTCGTCGACGACTACAAGGCCAAGGGCTTCCCGCACCTGCCCGGCCTGCTCGACGCCGCCATCCGCCCGTTCGACAGCCCCGGCCTGCGCGTGCCCTGGTACTGCACGTTCGGCAACCACGACGACAGCGTGGTCGGCACCCTGCCCGACGGCCTGCCGATCGTCGACGGCCTCTACACGGCCAACCGCAAGATCATGGGCTTCTCGGACGCGCAAGCCGCCCGCCTCGCCAAGGCCATGACCGACCCCTCGCACGTGCTGGACGCGGCGGCCGTCGTCGCCGAGGGCGGGCTGGTCCGCACCGTCACCCCGGACGCCCGCCGCCGCCCGTTCACCACGGCCGAGTTCGTCCAGGCGCACCTCGACCCCCGCCACACCGGCCCCGGGCCGCACGGCCACGGCTTCACCGAGGACAACGCCGACGGCGTGGACGTCTTCTACGCGTTCCCGATCGCGCCCGGCGTCACCGGCGTCAGCCTCGACACCACGACCACCGGCGGCTTCTCCGACGGCTCGATCGGCCTGCACCAGTACCTCTGGCTGGAGCGCACGCTCAAGCGCGGCAGCTCCCGCTACTACGACGCGTTCGGCTTCCCGCACCGCCAGGACGTCACCGACGAGCTGTTCATCCTGTTCAGCCACCACACGAGCTGGACCATGGGCAACCTGCTGCCCGACCGCCGCCGCCCGCTCGACCCCCGGCTGGACGGCAAGGCGCTCGTGGACCTGCTCGGCCGGTTCCCGAACGTCGTCGCCTGGGTCAACGGCCACACCCACGAGAACCGGATCGTCCCGCACGGCACGGGCGACCGGGCGTTCTGGGAGATCAACACCGCCGCGCACGTCGACCACCCGCAGCACGCCCGGATCATCGAGCTCGCGGACAACGGCGACGGCACGTTGTCGCTGTTCACGACCTTGGTCGAGGGGGACGCGCCCTACCGGGCCGACTACGACGACTTCTCGCCGCGCGGCCTGGCCTCGCTGGCCCGCGAGCTCGCGTTCAACGACCCGCACGCGAACGCGAACGCCGTCGGCGCGCCGACCGACCGCAACACCGAGCTGCTCGTCCCGGGGAGGTCGCCGGTCCGGTGATCCGCTGACCGGTCCGCCACCGCCCGAACCCGTGCGCCGCTGCGCTTCGTGTCGGACGTCACACTGGGCGTGATCAGGAATTTTCCACACCTAATGTCGTTGTCGTGGCCGTGGACATCTCGATCACCCCGCCGGAACCGACGCCCAGCGCGTCGGCGATGCGACGCGCGTTGCGCCGTGCCGCCGACGGCGCGGTGCTCGACGCCACCGAGGCCGCCGTGCTGCTGCACGCCCGCGGTGACGACCTGGAGGCGTTGCTGGACGCCGCGGGCCGGGTCCGGGACGCCCACCTGCTGGCGGAGGGGCGGCCGGGGGTGGTCACCTACAGCCGCAACGCGTTCATCCCGCTGACCCGCCTGTGCCGGGACCGCTGCCACTACTGCACGTTCGCCACGGTCCCGCACAAGCTGCCCGCCGCGTTCCTGGAGCGGGACGAGGTGCTCGACATCGCCCGCCGGGCCGCGGCGCAGGGCTGCAAGGAAGCCCTGTTCACGCTCGGCGACCGGCCCGAGGAGCGCTGGCCGCAGGCGCGCGAGTGGCTGGAGGCGCGCGGCTACTCGTCCACGCTGGACTACGTCCGGGCCAGCGCGATCGCCGTGCTGGAGGAGACCGGTCTGCTGCCGCACCTCAACCCCGGCGTGCTGAGCTGGGAGGAGTTGCAGCGGCTGCGGCCCGTCGCGGCCAGCATGGGGATGATGCTGGAGACCACGGCCGAGCGGCTGTGGTCGCAGAAGGGCGGCCCGCACTACGGCAGCCCCGACAAGGAGCCCGCGGTCCGGCTGCGGGTGCTCACCGACGCGGGCCGGGTGAACGTGCCGTTCACCACCGGCGTGCTGATCGGCATCGGCGAGACGATCACCGAGCGCGCCGAGTCCCTGCTGGCCATGCGCGGCGTCGCGCGCCAGTACGGGCACATCCAGGAAGTGATCATCCAGAACTTCCGGGCCAAGCCGGACACCGCGATGCGCGGCATGCCCGACGCCGACCTGCACGAGCTGGCCGCCACGATCGCGGTGGCGCGGCTGGTCATGCCGTCGTCCACGAGCGTGCAGGCCCCGCCGAACCTGGTCGGCGGCGAGTTCGGGCTGATGCTGCGCGCGGGCATCGACGACTGGGGCGGCGTGTCGCCCGTGACGCCGGACCACGTCAACCCCGAGCGGCCGTGGCCGCAGGTCGACGTGCTGGCCGAGCACACCCGCGCGGCCGGGTTCGAGCTGGCCGAGCGCCTGGCCGTCTACCCGCGCTACGTGACCGCGCCCGCCGGGCAGTGGGTCGACACCCGCCTCACCGCGCACGTGTCCGCGCTGGCGCGCCCGGACGGCCTGGCCGAGCCGGACGCGCCGGTCGTCGGCCGCGAGTGGCAGGAGCCCGACGGCGGCCTGGACACCTACGGCCGGGCCGACCTGAACACCGCCATCGACACCGAGGGGCGCACCGGCGACCGGCGGGGCGACTTCGACAGCGTCTACGGCGACTGGGCGTCGTTGAGCGTCCCCAAGGCCGTCGAACGGCTGCCCGAGGACGCCGCACGCGCGCTGAAGCTGGCCGCCGACAGCCCCGAGAAGCTGCTGGACGACACGGACGCGGCCCTGGCGCTGCTCACCGCCGACGGCGCGGCGCTGGAGACCATGGCCCGGCTCGCCGACGAGCTGCGCGCCGAGGTGGTCGGCGACGACGTCACCTACGTGGTCAACCGCAACATCAACTTCTCGAACGTCTGCTACGTGGGCTGCCGGTTCTGCGCGTTCGCCCAGCGCGAGCGCGACGCCGACGCGTTCCGGCTGTCCGTGGCCGAGGTCGCCGACCGCGCCCAGGAGGCGTGGGACGCGGGCGCCACCGAGGTCTGCATGCAGGGCGGCATCGACCCGAAGCTGCCGGTCACCTACTACGCCGACGTCGTGCGCGCGATCAAGACCCGGGTGCCGGGCATGCACGTGCACGCGTTCAGCCCGATGGAGGTCGTCAGCGCGGCGGCCAAGGCGGGCGTGAGCGTGCGCGAGTGGCTGACCGAGCTGCGCGACGCGGGCCTGGACACCATCCCGGGCACCGCCGCCGAGATCCTGGACGACGACGTGCGCTGGGTGCTGACCAAGGGCAAGCTGCCCGCCGCCACCTGGCTGGACGTGGTCGCCACCGCGCACGAGGTGGGCATCCGCTCGTCGTCCACGATGATGTACGGCCACGTGGACCACCCCGGCCACTGGCTCGGCCACTTCCGCGCGCTGGCGGCCCTCCAGGACCGCACGGGCGGCCTCACCGAGTTCGTCGGCCTGCCCTTCGTGCACCGCAACGCGCCGATCTACCTGGCGGGCGTGGCCCGGCCCGGCCCGACGCGGCGCGACAACCGGGCCGTGCACGCGTTCGCCCGGCTCGCCCTGCACGGCCGCGTGGACAACATCCAGTGCTCGTGGGTCAAGCTGGGCGACGAGGGCACCGCCGAGGTGCTCCGCGGCGGCGCCAACGACCTGGGCGGCACGCTCATGGAGGAGACCATCAGCCGCATGGCGGGCTCCGAGCACGGCTCCGCCCGCACGGCCGAGCAGCTGAACGCCACCGCGGCCTTGGCGGGCCGCCCGGCGCGGCAGCGCACTACGACATACGGCCGAGTCGACGCCGTGAGGTAACCCCCTGCGGGGAGGGGTGACCGCGGAGGTGGTTAGTCTGCCGCCGGTCGCGTTTACCCGAACCGGGCATGCCAGTCCAACAGCTTCGGTAGGTTCGCGGCCGTCCGTCAACAAGGTTCACCCCCCGGTGGGGTGGCACGGTGTTGGTGAGGAGGCTGGGCGGTGCGCGGTCGCGGTGCGGTCCTGGGTCTGGTCCTGGGCGCGGCGTCTTCCCTGGTCGTCGAAGGTGTCGCGGTGGCGGCCGACGGCGCGGTGGCGGCTCCGGTCTCCCTCGAGGCGCCGGTCGGCATCGCCGCGGTGGCGTTCGGCGCGATCGGCCTGGTGTTCGGCCTGGTCCGGCGGCGGCGGACCGCGGTGGTGCGCACGGCGGCGAACCAGCCCGTCGTCCCCCAGGTGACCGTCGGCGGCGACGGCGCGGCCGAGGTGCGGCCCGCCACCACCGGGGTCTGATCGGCCTGGGAGAATCCTCCGCGTGGCCGTCGAAAACTCTGCGGAGAACGCCCAGAACCCGGCTCCGGTGAGCCGCCCCCGCGTGCTGTCCGGCATCCAGTCGACCGCCGGGTCGTTCCACCTGGGCAACTACCTGGGCGCGTTGCGGCAGTGGGTGGCGCTGCAGGACGCGCACGACGCGTTCTACTTCATCGCCGACCTGCACGCGATCACCGTCGAGCAGGACCCCAAGGTCCTGCGGCACAACACCAGGGTGTCCGCCGCTCAGCTGCTCGCGCTCGGCGTCGACCCCGACCGGTCCACGCTGTTCGTGCAGTCGCACGTGCCCGAGCACGCCCAGCTCGGGTGGGTCCTCCAGTGCCTGACCGGCTTCGGCGAGGCCAGCCGGATGACCCAGTTCAAGGACAAGTCCGCGCGGCAGGAGGCGGGCGTCGGCGTCGGCCTGTTCACCTACCCGATCCTGCAGGCCGCGGACATCCTGCTGTACCAGGCGCACTACGTGCCGGTCGGCGAGGACCAGCGGCAGCACCTGGAGCTGACCCGCGACCTGGCGCAGCGGTTCAACACCCGCTACGGCAAGACGTTCCGGCTGCCGGAGCCCTACATCGTCAAGGACACCGCCAAGATCTACGACCTCCAGGACCCGACGTCGAAGATGTCGAAGTCCGTGCCGGCGGGCGTGGTGGAGCTGCTGGAGGACCCCAAGCGGTCGGCCAAGAAGATCCGCTCGGCGGTCACCGACACCGGTCGCGAGATCGTGTACGACCCCGAGAACAAGGCGGGCGTGAGCAACCTGCTGGTGATCTACTCGGCGCTGACCGGGCGTTCGGTGGACTCCCTGGTCGCCGACTACGACGGCAAGGGCTACGGGGACCTGAAGAAGGACCTCGGCGAGGTGTTCACCGAGTTCGTCACGCCGGTGCGGGCGCGGGTGGCCGAGTACCTGGACGACAGCGCCGAGCTGGACAAGGTGCTGGCCCGCGGCGCGGAACGGGCGCGCGAGGTGGCCGGCAAGACGCTGGCGCGGACCTACGACCGGATCGGCTTCCTCCCGATTGGCGGCTGATCACCGGGCGCACTAGCTTTTTCGTGTGGCGGAAACGGGTGGGGCGGAGTCGAAGCTCGATCGGATGCGCCGGCAGCGGCCGTGGCTGGACCACCTGTTCCGCGCCGCCGCGCGCTACACCGAGAGCTACGGGGCGCACTACGCGGCGGCGGTGACGTACTTCAGCGTGCTGTCGCTCGTGCCGATGCTCATGATCGGCTTCGCGGTGGCCGGCTTCGTGCTGGTCTCCCAGCCCGGCCTGATCGAGGAGCTCAAGGCGAGCATCGCCGAGGCCGTGCCCGGCTCGCTCGGCGACACCATCAACAAGGTCGTCGAGCAGGCCATCGACTCCAAGGGCACGGTCGGCGTGCTCGGCCTGCTGACCGCCGCCTACTCCGGCCTCGGGTGGATGAGCAACCTGCGCGACGCGCTGACCGCGCAGTGGGGCCACCCGAAGGAGGACCTGCCGTTCCTCAAGACGGCGTTGAAGGACCTGCTCGCGCTGCTCACCCTCGGCGCGGCGCTGGTCGTCTCGTTCGGCCTCACGGCGGCCGGCAGCGGGTTCGGCGAGGTCGTGCTGCGGTGGGTCGGCCTGGACGGCGTCGGGTGGGCCGAGGCGCTGCTCAAGATCGGCACCATCGTGCTGGGCCTGGTGGCGAACTGGCTGGTGTTCCTGTGGGTGCTGGCCAAGCTGCCGCGCAAGCCGTTCAGCCTGCGCAGCGCGGCCAAGGGCGCGGCGGCCGCGGCGATCGTGTTCGAGGTGCTCAAGCAGGGCGGGACGCTCTACCTGAGCACCGTCACGGCGTCACCGGCGGGCGCGGCGTTCGGCCCGATCATCGGTGTGCTGTTCTTCGCGAACCTGGTGGCCCAGTCGCTGCTGTTCATCACGGCCTGGACGGCCACCGCGCGGGAGAACCTGCTGCGCGACCCGCCCGCCCCACCACCGCCCGCCGTGATCCGGCCGGTGGTGGAGGTGCGCCGGGGGCCCAGCCCCCGCACCGCCGCGGGGCTGGTCGGCGCGGGGCTGCTGCTGGGCGCGTTGTTCCGGCGGCGCTGAGCGGCTCAGGTCCAGAAGACGGCGAGACCGACGTTCAGCACGACCAGGCCGGCCAGCACCGGCGTGAGCCAGGCGGCGGGCTTCTTCTTCAGGTTGACCGCGACCAGGGCCGCGATGACGACCAGGACCAGCAGCTTCACGCCGATCTTGATGTCGTTGTAGTCCTGGTCGGTCAGCGGGGCCAGGCCCATCAGCGCCACGCCGGTGAGCAGCTGCAACGCGCTGCCGTGCAGCCAGCCCTTGTTCAGCGGCGCGTCGGTGCCCGACCGGCGCTGGACGAAGAACATCGCGATCAGCATGCCCATGCCGAGCAGGTGCAGGAACACCAGCAGTAGGCGCACGAACTCCACGGCGGAGCCTCCAGGTGTGGTGGGTGTCAGTCGGTCTTGCCGCTCCTGGCCGCACGCAGCCCGCGCACGCCCAACACGCCGATGACCGTGCCGAATGTGAGCGACGCGACGACCAGCAGCAGGTGCACGGTGAAGAACGCGGTCGGGCCGCCGTCCCACGAGCGGGGGTCCTTCCAGATGTTGCGCAGGAAGGTCGGCCAGATCACCCAGGACCACACCCCGAAGGCAAGCAGGAAGACGGACATGCCGCGGGAGAGCTTCACCGGAGCAGTATCGGACGTGGCGGGTGCAGGTCACTCATCCGGGGTGGCTAGCCTGGTCGGGTGCGTTCCTCCGCGTTCCGACGGCCCGTTGCCCTGGTCCTGGCTGCTTGCGCGCTGATGGCCGGCGCGTCGGTCGTCGCCGCACCGCTCGCGGCGGCCCAGCCGGCCTGCGAGAACAAGGTGTCGCCGCCCCCGCCGGTCGACACGTCCGAACAGGTGGCCCCGGGTGAGAAGCCCCCGCCGCCGATCGAGGTACCCGAGAGCCCGATCGGGGGACAGCGCCTCGGCGAGTGCGGCCTCGTGCTGCCGCCGAACGCGCCCGTGCCGCCGGACGGCATCACCGCCCAGAGCTGGCTGCTCGCCGACATGGGCAACGGCGCGGTCCTGGCGGCCCTCGACCCGCACGGCCGGCAGCGGCCCGCGTCGGTGATCAAGGTGCTGCTGGCGATGGTGGTCGCCAAGGAGCTGCCGCCCAACGCCACCGTGGTGGCGACGCCGGAGGACCTGGCGCAGGAGTGCACGTGCGTCGGGCTGCGCAACGGCGCGGAGTACAGCGTCGAGCAGATGCTCCAGGCGCTGGTGATGGCGTCGGGCAACGACGTGGCGCACGCGCTGGCCCGCCGGCTGGGCGGGGTGCCGTCGGCGATCCGGAAGATGAACGCCCTGGCGGCCGAGCTGGGTGCGCTGGACACGCGGGCCGTGACGCCGTCCGGGCTGGACGCGCCGGGCACGTCGACGTCGGCCTACGACGTGGCGCTGATCTACCGCGAGGCGATGAAGTACCCGGACTTCGTCAAGGCCGTGATGACGCAGCGGATCGACTTCCCGGCGGCGAACGGCAGCGGGACCGTGCCGGTGGTGAACGACAACCGGCTGCTGACCACGTACGAGGGCGCGCTGGGCGGGAAGTCGGGGTTCACCGACGACGCCCAGCACACCTACGTCGGCGCGGCCGAGCGCAACGGCAAGCGGCTCGTGGTCGTGCTGCTGCGGGGTCAGCAGCAGCCGACCAGGATGACCGACCAGGCGGCCCGCCTGCTCGACTACGGCTTCGCCCTGGAGCCGGCCGCGTCCGGCAACCCGGTCGGCCGGCTGGTCGAGGGCGCGCCGCAGGCGAAGAAGAAGACCACCGAGCCGCGGCCGACGCCGACCAGCGCCGGTGTCGGCGAGGTGGCCAACTCCGCGCCGGACGGCACCGAGCCGTCGGCCATGCAGACGGCGTTCGGCAACGTGGGTGGCCCGATCACCGCCGTCGCCGGCCTGGGCCTCGTCCTCGCCCTGCTGATGTACCTGCGCAGCCGCCGCGCCAAAGCCGCCCGCGCCGCCCGCCAGAACTCTTGACCCCCGCGCGAGTCGAACCTTCAGGTCCCGAGAGTCGAACCTTCAGGTCCCGAGAGTCGAACGCTCAGGACCGGTGAGTTCAACGCTCAGGACGCGCGGGCACGCCGGCCGCGCGTCCTGAGCGTTGAATTCGGGGTACCTGAGCGTTCGACTCTCGGGGCCTGAGCGTTCGACTCACGGTGGGGGAGGGAAAGGGAAGGCCCCCCGAGCGGGGCTCGGGGGGCCGGAGGCGTGCGGGTCAGACGCGCTTGAAGAGCAGGGCGCGCTTGACCTCCTGGATGGCCTTGGTGACCTGGATGCCGCGGGGGCAGGCGTCGGTGCAGTTGAACGTCGTCCGGCAGCGCCACACGCCGTCCACGTCGTTCAGGATGTCCAGCCGCTCCTCGGCGCCCTCGTCACGGCTGTCGAAGATGAACCGGTGCGCGTTCACGATCGCCGCCGGGCCGAAGTACGACCCCTCGGTCCAGTACACCGGGCACGACGTGGTGCACGCCGCGCACAGGATGCACTTGGTGGTGTCGTCGAACCGCTCGCGGTCGGCGATGGACTGGACCCGCTCGCGCGTCGGCTCGTTGCCGTACGTGATGAGGTACGGCTTGACCGCCTTGAACGCCTCGAAGAACGGCTCCATGTCGACCAGCAGGTCCTTGTGGACCGGCAGCCCCTTGATGGGCTCGATGGTGATCGTGGTCGGCTTGCCGCCGCCCGCCAGCAGGTCCTTCAGCAGCACCTTGCACGCCAGCCGGTTCACGCCGTTGATGCGCATGGCGTCCGAGCCGCAGATGCCGTGGGCGCACGACCGGCGGAACGTCAGCGTCCCGTCGAGGTACCACTTCACGTAGTGCAGCAGGTTCAGCACGCGGTCCGACGGCAGGGCCGGGATCTCGAACGAGTCCCAGCGCGGCTCGTCGTCGACCTCCGGGTTGAACCGGCGCACCTTCAGGGTGACGGTGATCGCGCCGTCCGGCACGGGGGGCTGGTTCCCGCGCGAGCCGGTGGACACTTCAGCGGTAGCGGTCATCAGTACTTGCGCTCCATCGGCTGGTACCGGGTGAACGTCACGGGCTTGTAGTCGAGCCGGATGTCGGCCAGCAAGCCGTCGCCCTGCTTGTAGTACATGCTGTGGCGCATGAAGTTCGTGTCGTCGCGGTTCGGGTAGTCCTCGCGCGCGTGGCCGCCGCGGGACTCCTTGCGCGCCAGCGCGCCCACGACCAGAACTTCGGCCAGCTCCAGGAGGAAGCCCAGCTCGACCGCTTCCAGGAGGTCGGTGTTGAACCGCTTCCCCTTGTCCTGCACGGTGATCCGCGAGTACCGCTCCTTCAACGCCTGCACGTCGTGCAGCGCCTGCTTGAGCGTGTCCTCGGTGCGGTACACCGACGCGTTGGCGTCCATCGTGGCCTGCAGCTCGGTGCGGATGTCCGCCACCCGCTCCTGGCCGTGCTCGGACAGCACCAGCGCCACCTGCGCCTCGACGGCCGCGGCCGGGTTCTCCGGCAGCTCCACGTGGTCGTGGGACAGCGCGTACTCGGCGGCGGCGATGCCCGCGCGGCGGCCGAACACGTTGATGTCGAGCAGCGAGTTGGTGCCGAGCCGGTTCGCGCCGTGCACGGACACGCACGCGCACTCGCCGGCGGCGTACAGGCCGGGCACGACGTTGTCGTTGTCCCGCAACACCTCGCCGTGCACGTTGGTCGGGATGCCACCCATCGCGTAGTGCGCGGTCGGGTAGACCGGCACCGGCTCCTTCACCGGGTCGACCGCGAGGTACGTGCGGGCGAACTCGGTGATGTCGGGGAGCTTCGTCTCCAGCACCTCCGCGCCCAGGTGGGTGCAGTCGAGCAGGACGTAGTCCTTGTTCGGGCCCGCGCCGCGCCCCTCCAGCACCTCCAGGGCCATCGAGCGGGCGACGATGTCGCGCGGCGCGAGGTCCTTGATGGTGGGGGCGTAGCGCTCCATGAACCGCTCGCCGGAGGCGTTGCGCAGGATCGCGCCCTCGCCGCGCGCACCCTCGGTGAGCAGGATGCCCAGGCCCGCGAGACCGGTCGGGTGGAACTGGTAGAACTCCATGTCCTCCAGCGGCAGGCCCTTGCGGAACACGATGCCCATGCCGTCGCCGGTCAGCGTGTGCGCGTTGGACGTGGTCTTGAAGACCTTGCCGAAGCCGCCGGTGGCGAACACCACGGACTTGGCCTGGAACACGTGGATCTCGCCGGTCGCCAGCTCGTAGGCCACCGCGCCGGTGCAGACCGGGCCGTCCTCGGTCTCGGTGAGGCAGATGTCGAGGACGTAGAACTCGTTGAAGAACTCGATGCCGTGCTTGACGCAGTTCTGGTACAGCGTCTGCAGGATCATGTGGCCGGTGCGGTCGGCCGCGTAGCACGCCCGGCGCACGGCCGCCTCGCCGTGGTTGCGGGTGTGGCCGCCGAACCGCCGCTGGTCGATCTTGCCCTCGGGCGTGCGGTTGAACGGCAGGCCCATCTTCTCCAGGTCGAGGACCGCGTCGATGGCCTCCTTCGCCATGATCTCGGCGGCGTCCTGGTCGACCAGGTAGTCACCGCCCTTGATCGTGTCGAAGGTGTGCCACTCCCAGTTGTCCTCCTCCACGTTCGCCAGTGCGGCGCACATGCCGCCCTGCGCGGCGCCCGTGTGGGAACGCGTGGGGTAGAGCTTGGTGAGCACCGCCGTGCGGGCGCGCTGGCCGGACTCGATCGCCGCGCGCATCCCGGCGCCACCCGCGCCGATGATGACGACGTCGTACTTGTGGAACTGCATGGCTTGAGTACTCCCCGCGGCGGGTCAGTCGGTGATGTTCGGGTCGAAGGTGAAGATCACGTACGTGCCGAGGGCGATGATCAGCACCATCGAGACGTAGAGCAGCACCTTGAGCCAGAACCGGGTCGCGTCCTTGCGGGCGTAGTCGTTGATCACGGTGCGCAGGCCGTTGCCGCCGTGGATCTGGGCCAGCCACAGCATCGCCAGGTCCCAGAACTGCCAGAACGGCGAGGCCCACCGGCCCGCGACGAAGCCGAAGTTGATGCGGTGCACGCCACCGTCGAGGATGTTCATGATGAACAGGTGGCCGAGGACCAGCACCACCAGGGCGAGGCCCGAGATGCGCATGAACAGCCAGCTGTAGAGCTCGAAGTTGTTGCGGCGTGCGGCGGGGCGGCGCGGTGCGCGCGGCTTGGCCAGGGTCAGTTCGCTCATGATCAGTGACCCCCACCGAGCAGGTCGGTAACCGTGCGGACCAGCATGAAGTAGGTGCCCGGGACCATCACCAGCACCCAGACGACGAGCACCGCCCACAGCATCTGCTTCTGGTAGCGCGCGCCCTTCTCCCAGAAGTCGACGAGCATCACCCGGATGCCGTTGAGCGCGTGGTAGAGGACCGCGCCGACCAGGCCGACCTCGAACAGGTTGACGATCGGGTTCTTGTAGGTCTCGATGACCTTGTCGTACGCGTCCGGCGACACCCGCACCAGCGCGGTGTCCAGGACGTGCGCGAACAGGAAGAAGAACGTCAACACACCGGTGATGCGGTGGGCGACCCAGGACCACATCCCCAGGTCGCCGCGGTAGAGCGTTCCGCCCCCTTTAGAGGTGCCCGCCCGCTCGGGTGCGGTGGTGCCGGCCATGCGCAACGGCCTCCAGCGTCAGTGGTGGACTGGTCTCCGGTACGTGCGTACTCGGACCTTGACCTCCGGATGCTAGACCCGCTCGAGCCACCCGACCCAACAGCCCGACCCGTCTGTGAGCGACGAGACACCAGGCGGTCACTGGATCGATTCTCCTCACCGGGTGAGCCATCCCGCTGTGCGGTGCCGGTCACCCCGACGGGTGACCGGCACCGTCCACTGGGGACCTCGTTCAGCGCGGTCGGTAGGTGGCCACCCCGTGCACCACGGCCAGGTCGACGTGCACCTCGGGCTGGACCGGACCGGTGAACGGGGCCAGCCGCAGCGGCTGGGGCACGCCGGGCAGGTGGATGAGCAGGTTCGCCCCCAGGCGGGTGGCGATGAGCCGTCCGGCGAGGTCGCGGGCGTTGCCCGCCCTGGCGTTCTCCGCCGGGTCCTGGAGCGACCAGTTCAGGTTCTCCACCAGCGCGCCGTACAGGTGGGTGCGGCGCATCGGGTGGGTGGCGGTGAACTCGGCCACGTGCTCGGGGATGGCCGTGGCAGAGGTCACCACCTCGTGCCGCAGGGTCGCCGGGGGGATGTTCACGGCCTGCGCGACCGCCGCGAACAGACCGCCGGCGGCCGGGGGCGGCGCGGTGGGCAGGAGGTCGTTCGCGGTGAAGCGGAGGTGCTGGAGGGCTTCGTCGACCAGCTCCGGGGCCACCGGCGGCGGGGGTGCGGCGTGGGGCTGCCCGGCCTGGGTGTTCGGAGTGGACGGTCCACCGGCGGTGGCGAGCGGGTCGGCCGCCTGCGGGTGGGCTGCGGACGGGGTGGGCGTGGTGAGGCCCGGGTCGGTGGTGGGCGGGGTCGGGGCGCTGCTCTGCGGGGCCGGGGCTGGGACTGAGGTGGGGGCCGGGGCCGTCGGGGTGGTCGACGGCGCGGGGACGAGCGGCCCGGTTCCGGTGGTGCGCGGGTCGGTCGGGGCGGGTGCGGTGGGAGGCGGCGCGGGGGTGTTGAAGGCGTCGATCCGCTGGTCCACCGCGAGCTTGGCGTCCCACCAGGTCTGCTGGCGGTCGTCCGCCTCGGTCCGCCGGTCGTTCAGCGCGGTCTCGGCGGCCCTGATGCGGGCTTCCTGCTCGGTACGGGCGGCGATCAGCTCGTCGTGCCGGGTGCGAGCGTCGGCGCGGGCCGTCGTCGTGTCGCGGACGGTCTTCTGCTGGTCGCGGAGGCCGTCCTTGGCCGTGGTCAGGGTGCCGTTCGCGCTGGTGAGGGCTTTGCGGGCGGTGGTGAGGGCGTCGGTGGCACCGCGCAGGGCGTCGTGGGCCCTGGTGGCGGCGTCACGAGCGGCCTCCTGCTCCTCCAGATCGGCCGCGTGCTGCTCGCGCGCCTCGGCGAGCCCGTCGGCCTGCCGCTGTTCGAGGCGGGCGACGAGGTCGGCGCTGTCGGCCACGTCCCGGTCGCGGTCGCCGAGGACGTCGTCCGCGATCTGCGCCGCGATCTCCAGCTCGGCGACCTGCACGCCCAGGTCCCGGACGAGCACCTGTGCCTCGGTGACCGCGCGGCGGGCGTCCTCGACCCGGGTCGCCAGGTCGGCGACCTTGCCGGTCTCGGTGTCGTCGGCCTCGATCGCGTCGTTCAGCTCGACCTGGACGTCGGTCAGCGCCTGGTCGGTCCTGGCCAGCTCGGCCGCGACCTCGTTGATGGTGTCCTGGGCGTCGTTGCGGGCCTGGTCGACCGCGATCTCGGCGTCCCGCCACGCCTTCGCCGCGGCCTTCACGCCGTCCTGCGCCGCGCTGAGCGCCGGGTCGAACGGACGGCCGAGCACGGCTTCCGCTTCCGGCGCGGGCATGCGCACCGAGGCCGAGCCGGGCACGGCCAGGTCGACCACACCGGTCTTGCCGCCGATCGTGGCGACGACGCGGTACTCGACGTCGAAGTCGACCAGGCCGGTGCGGCCCTGCGGCTTGAGGTTGTTGACCTTGTTGTCGGTCGCGCCGCCGGAGACGGCCTGCGAGTCCTCGGCCGCGTGCCTGACCTCGACGCCGCCGGTGGCGAAGGTGACCGCGTCCTTCGGGTCGCTGCCCTGCTTCACGCCCGCGCTGCCGGTCGCCAACCCCAGCGACGCGTCGGCGTTCTCGGCGACCTTCGCCTCACCGCTGGTCGTGCTCACGGTGGACCGCGGGTTCTCCAGGTTCACGCCGTCGCTCAGCCCGCCCAACCGGGGGTTGACCAGCTTCGCGTACACCTTCACGTCCGCGTCCTGGCCGAACGTCAACGCGGCCTCGTGCAGGCCGGGCACGTCCAGCGGCCCGTCGAGCATGCCGGGCAGGGCCGCCTGGAGGTGTTCCGAGCCGAGCGTCGACAGCAGGGTGTTCAGCGAACCCGTGCCCTTGCCGGTGATGCCCTGGTTCGCGCCCGCCGCGGCCAACGCCTTGACCGCCGCGTCACGCAGGTCCCGCGCGCCGCGCAGGCTCTCCACCGACGCGTTCGACGGCAGCGACGCCGGGCTGCCCTCCTGCTGCCACGCCCGCGCGGCGTCCGGCGTGCCGAACTCGGGACCGCGCTTGATCGCGGCGGCCATGTACGGCTGGTTCGGCGTGCCGCCCGCGACCCGCTGGTTGTCCGCGTGCAACCGGACCCGCATCTCCTGCGGGCCGCTGGTCACCGCGGCGACGAGGTCCGAGCCCTTCTCCACCACCAGCTCGAACTCGACCGGCACGGTGTACTTGGCCGCCGGGCCGCCGCCCGCGCGCAGGTGGCCGAACTGCCGCGTGGTCGAGTCGGTGATCGAGCTGCTCTGCGCGTGGGTGAAGTTCGCCGACGCGATCACGCCGGCGGTGCCCGTGACGTTCGGGTTCGCGCTGCCCGGCTGGGCCAGCCCCGGCGCCTTCACGCCGATGCCCCAGCCCTTGCCGCGGCCCCGACCCGCGGTGACCTTCTCCGCGCCGGCGACCGTGTGCTCCACGTCGACGCCGTCGTTGACCACCCGGTCGAACCGCGGCGTGCCGGCCTTCGCCCGCAGCGTGACCTGGTAGGTGTCCTTGCCGAACGTGCCCGGCTGGTGCAGCAACAACGGCACGCCTCCGTCCAACGCGCTGTCGATCATCGCCTTGACGCTCGTCGGCGAGCTGAAGTCGACCAGCCGCTGGAGGTTGTTCATCGAGTCCTTGAGCACCGAGTCCGGCACCAGGGGGTCGCCGAACCGCTTGCCGGTCTTCCCGTTGACCTCCGCGATCAGGTCCGTGACGACACCGGACAGGTCCGGCACCTCGTCCACGGCGGACAGACCCAGCGCGCCGGGCTCGCCCTCGGCCAGCGCCCTCGGCGGCGCCATCGCCGGGAACGCGCGCGGCGGGACGTCCGGCTTCACGTCCGGCAGCACGCCCATCTCGCGCGCCACGTCCTCGCTGACCCGCACGAACACCGACTTCGGCAGCTTGACCGTCGCGCCCTCGGCGCGGGGTGTGCCGCCGTGGAAGACGTTGCCCGCCCGGCTCTCGCCGACGATCGTCACGTCCGCGTCCAGCTGCACGAGCACGGTCCGCGCGGCGGGCGGCGTCACGACGTTGCGGTCCACGCTGCCGCCGACCTCCCGCGCCTCGGACGTCGAGTCCGCCCACGGGGTCCACTTGCCCGCCACGGCCACGCCGCCGGCGCCGCTCGCCGGGGTCGACTCACCCGCGGGCGGTGGCGTGGCGTTCGGCTTGACCGGCACGTTCACGCCGGCGGTGAGGTCGACCGACCGGTTCACCGACGTGGCGTCACCGGCCTTGTAGCCGCCGGTGACCGCGTTCTCGGTGCCGGTGTCGTTGGAGATCGACACCAGCTTGGGGTTGCCGAGCCGCACCGACATGCCGATCGAGCCGGTGCGGTCGGTGATCCGCCGGTCGTAGCGCAGGCCCTGCTCCTGCATGCCGGTCTCGACCAGCTTGCGCAGGTTGGCCTTGATGTTCTCCGGGCTGAACATCCGGTCGATCTGGTTGCGCGACTCGGTGCCCGGCACGGTCAGCGCGGAGTCGCCGCCCGCCGCCCGGTTGAGCGCGTCGACCGCCTCGTCCCGCAGGGCCGTGGTGTTCGCCACCGCCTCGACGTGCAGGAACTCCGGCGACCTGGCGTCGGGACGGGTGGTGAGCAGGTCCTTGACGGTCGGCGCGTCGGTCAGCCTGGTGACCTCCGGGTCGCCCGGCGCGAACCCGGCCGGGTCGACCTTCATGGCCGAGCTGTCCGACACCCACAGGTTCACCTTGCCGTGGATGAGCGGCAGGACCTCCGGGTTGTGCCGGGCGTCCGGGTCGAGCGAGGCGCCGACGGTGCGGGCGACCACGCGCGGCCGCGGCGCGTGCTGCCCCGGCTTGTCCGGCGTCACCCGCCGGACCCACGACCGGGGCCGGGTGAACGTGGTGATCTCGACCTCGAACTCCACGTCGCCGGAGAACACCTGGGCGTTCGGGCTGCCGACGTTCAGCGCGGTGCTGTTCACCGTCGGGCCGCCGGTGTTCTTCGTCGTCCACGAGTGGTTGTACTTCGCGCCGAACTGGGGCGTCGGCGTGACGGTCGCGACCGGCGTCTTGTTCGGGAGGACGACCTTGCCCTCCACGCCGCCGCTCCAGCCCTTGGTGGTGGCGGTGGCGCTGTCCAGCCGCGGGCCGCTGGACGACGAGCCGCGCACGTTGCGCGCGTCCGCCTGGCCGAGGTGCGTCGGGTTGGCGACCTTCGCCTTCACCGTGATGTTGACGTAGGTGTTGCTGGTGGCGTCGGAGCTCTTGAGCTGGACCTGCACGCCCGGCCCCATGAGACCGTCCATGTTGGACTTCAGCGCCGTGGGCGTGAGCAGGTTCAGCTTGCGCTGGTTGGCCAACTGCTGCGCCACGTCGCCGAAGCGCTTGCCCCTTCCGCTGCGCGGGTCGGCGTTCGGGTCGTTCCAGGCGGGCAGGAAACCGTTGAGGCCCTTGACGTTGCGCAGCGCCGACTCGACCTGCGGCAGCACTCGGCTCGCGGGCTCGAAGTCGCCGACCTTCGCGTTGCCCGCGGCGATCGCGCCCGCCAGGTACGGCGGCGCCCACCGGGGTTGCGCGGTCGGCTGGGCGATGCCGGCCCGCGTGCCCTGCGGCACGGGCAGGTTCAGCGCCGCCGCTTCCGGCGTGCCCACGCGGAGGTAGGTGGTCACCGGGACGACGACGTTCTCGCCGCTGGGCGTGCGCACCTCCACGTCGGCGGTCACCTTGTAGAGGCCGGTCTCGCCCTTGAGCTGGATGCCGGTGCGGTTGGTGGTGTTCGTGCCCGCGTTCGACGTGTCCGCGGTGCGGGCCGAGTAGCCGAGCGTGGCCCCGACCTGGCCCGCGACCGCGCCGGGCACGCCGACGTTGCCGCCGAACCCGCCGGTGGCGTCGAAGCCGGTCTTCGAGGTCGCGGTGACGCCCGTGCCGGACGACGTGGACTCGTGCAGCCGCAGCTGCGCCGAGTCGTGCACGCCGACCAGCTCGGCGGTGCGCAGGGTCGCGCGCGTCTGGACCGCCGCGCCCTTGCTCGCGTGCGGGCTGACCAGGTCCGGTGAGGTGACCCAGCCGGTGAGCATCGCGCCGAGGTTGTCCCGGATCGTGGTGCCGGCCAGGAACGTCTGGAGCGCCGTGCGACCCGGCGAGCCGATCTTGGTGATCGACGGGTGCAGCTTGGCCGCCACCTCGGTGAACGCCTTGTGCGGGTCGGTGACCACGACGGCCTCGGGCACGGGGTGCTCGATCCGCGCGCCCCAGTCGGCGGCGGGCGGGTTCGGGTTCGCGGCCGGGGCCGGGTGCGACTCGGCGATGGTGATCAGGTCGTTCGGGACCTGGAGGGTGACGTCCTGGTCGCCGTCCACCGTGATCGACGGCTGGGTGGCGCCGTTGGCGTCGGTGAGCGTGACCAGGTAGCTGACCGGGACCGTGACGCGGGTGGAGTACTCGCCGGACCGGATGATCCGCTGGTCCACCGTGGACGTCGAAGCGGTGACGGCGGTGGCCGGGGTGGCGAGCTGCGCCTTGCCGCCGAGCGAGCCGTACGGGCCCACCGCGACACCGGCCGTGGCCGTGCCGCCGACGTCGTTGGCGGTGGCCAGGGTGTTCGTGGTGGACGTGCTCGTGCCGCTCTGCGCGGTCATGTCCACCTTGGTGTTGGTGGACGGCGCCTGCGTCGCGGCGGCCTGGTCGGCCGGCGGCAGCATTGTGGCCTGCACGTTCGCCTCGAACCACCGGCCGCCGACCCGCACCTGGAAGTTGCGGCCGTGCCCGAGGAACGACTCGAAGTCGGACGTGATCGCGGTCTCGATGCGGGCCGCGTCCTGGGCCGCGAGGCCGTTGATCGCGGCCGTGACGCCGGCCGCGCCCCGCACGTCGACCGGTGCGATCGAGCCGAGGGCCTGGTTGTGCTGGAAGAACGCCGGGAGGGTGGTGGCGGTGAGCACCCAGCCGGGGGTCGGCGGGGTGATCGTGGCCGGCCCGATGACCGGGTTCGGGGTGCGGCGGCGGAACGGCGCGTTCGGCGGCTGCACGCCCGCGTCCGGGGCGGTGTTCGCGGTGGTCGGCGGGTTGACCGACTCCAGGGCGTGCATCCGGTTCTCGACCAGCCACAGGTTGCGCGGCCGGACGGGTGCGTCCGGGTGGTCGGTCATCGGGCCGCTGTCGGCGACGACGCGGCCCCTGCCGTCCTGGTGCTGGAAGATCGGCTTGACGTCGCCGGTCTCGAAGTACTCGTCGTGCAGGCCGAGGAAGTGGCCGACCTCGTGGCCCAGCACGGCGGCCTTGGCGTTCACCGGCCAGCTCAGCTGGTTGGCGCGGGTGTCGGCGGCGGCGACGGCGATGGTGCCGTGCGCGTCGGCGGGGTTGTCGGTGAACTCGACCGTGACGTGGAACTGCTCGCCGCCGGGCAGCCGGTTGCCGTGGTTGAACAGGGCGTCGACGCCTTCGCGGGTGCGGGCCCGCACGGCGGCGACCTGGTCGGGCGTGGCGTTGCCGGCGGGGTCGAGGAAGACCTTCACGGTGAAGTCGCGCACCGGCACGCCGTTGACGTCCAGCACGCGCGTGTCGTAGGCGATCGGACCGCGCCAGGCGCGCACGTCGACGCCGTCGGGGCCGATGGTGGTGCTGTCCAGGACACCGCCGTCCTCGCCGCGGACGGTGCTGGTGACCGGGGTGTGCTCCCGGGCGGCGCGGATGTCGGCGGAGGACGCGGCGTTCGGCTTCGGGTCGAACCACGGGGCGTTCGGCTCGGTGCTGTGCCGCCAGCCGGGGTCGTCCAGGACGGGGTGCGGGCCTTGCGGCTCGGGTGAGGTGATGACGGTGTCGGTGACCTTGACGCCCTTGGGCGCTTCGGGTGGCGTCCAGCCGTCGGGGCGGCGCAGGTCGTGGTCCACGTGCACGTCGGTGGACGTGCCGTTGGTGTCGCGGACGGTGGCGGGGACGCCCTTGGCGGCGAGCGCGTCGGCGACCGTCTGCGCGTGGGGCCCGGACACCTCGACCACGGCGGGCCGGTAGCCGTTGCGGTCGCGCGTGGCGTTGGACTCGGCGAGGTCGGCGGCCAGGGCGTCGATCCGGGCGGCCTGCTCCGGGGACGGCGGCGCGGACAGCGGCAGGTCCAGGGACAACTCGGGCCGCGCCCCGCCGACCGCCCGCCCGTTCGCCCCAGCCGGTGCCTGCGGTGCTGCCGGGGTCGAGAGGGTGTCGGTGGCGGCCGGCGTGGGTGCCGGTGCGTTGGGCGGTGCCGGGGTGTTGGTGGCCGGCGGTGGTGCCTGGGGTGGGGCCGGGCGGGTGCGGGTGGTCGGTTGGGTGTCGCTGGGTGTGGTGGTGGTCGGGGCGGCCGGTGGGGTGTTGACCGGTGGGGTGGGGCGGTTGAAGTCGGCGATTCGTTGGTCGACTTCGATGCGGGCGTTCCACCAGTCGCGTTGGCGCGCGTCGGCGGCGGTGCGGCGGTTGTCCAGTTCCACCTCGGCGGCGGTGATCTGGGCCTCCAGGGCGGCGATGGTCTGCTCGACCTGCTGCTGCGCCCGCTGGGCGGCGTCACGCGCGGCCGTTGCGCGGTCGGCGGCGTCGCGGCCGTTGTCCAGCGCGGTGCCGGCGTGGTCCAGAGCGCCCTGGAGGGTGTCCAGGTCGCCGTCGGCCACCTCCAGGTCGCTGTGGGCCTGGCTCGCGGCGCGGCCCGCGTCGTCGGCCTTCTGCTGGAGGTCCGCCTGCGTCCCGACCGCCTTCGCGTGCGCGGTCTGCGCTTCAGCGGCGGCCTCGGTCGCCGTGCCGACCTCCGCCTCACGGGCGTCGCGCGCGGCACGGGCGTCGTCGACCTCGCCGACCAGGTCCTTGGCCGCCTGGTCGGTGGCGATCGGCGGGGCGTTCTCGGCCCGGTTGTCCAGGTAGGTGTCGAGGTCGTCCTGGGCGACGTCCAGCGCGGCCTGCGCGTCGTCCAGCCTGGCCTGCGCCGCCTCGACCTCCAGGTTCGCCGCCGCCAGGTCCCGGGCGGTGGCCCGCACGTCGGCGTCGGCGTCACCCAGCGCGTCCAGGGCGGCCCGGTGGGCCGCGTCGAGCCGATCGGCTCGCTCGCGCAGGTCCGCCACCACGCCCGCGGCGGCGTCCCGCCTGGTCTGCGCGTCCCGGACGGCCTGCTCCAGGCCGGGCACGCGACCGGTCTCCGCCTCGTGGTCGCCGATCGCGTCGTTGTGCCGCCCCTGCGACTCGGTCAGGTCCCGCTGGAGCCGGGCGACCTCGGCGGCCACCCGGTTGATCACGGCCTGCGCGTCGTGCCGCGCCCGGTCGACCTCCAGCTCGGCGTCGCGCCACGCCTTGGCGGTGTCCTTGACCGCGGTCTGCGCGTCGTTCAGCTCGACGCCCAGGTCCCGGCCCAGCACCGCCTCGGCCTCCGGCGACGGCATCCGCACCGACGCGGAACCGGGCACGGCCACGTCGACCACACCGGTCTTGCCGCCGATCGTGGCGACCACCCGGTACTCGACGTCGAACTCGACCAGGCCGGTGCGGCCCTGCGGCTTGAGGTTGTTGACCTTGTTGTGGGTCGCGCCGCCGGACAGCGCCTCGGCGTCCTCGGCGGCGTGCCGGGTCTCGACGCCGCCGGTGGTGAAGCCGGCCGTGTCCTTCGGGTCCTGGTTCCGCTCGACCGCGGCGCTGCCGGTGGCCCAGCCCGCCGACACGTCACCCGTCTCGCTGTGCTTGGCCTCACCGGAGGTCGTGCTCACCGACGACTTGGGGTTCTCCAGGTTCACGCCGTCGCTCAGCCCGCCCAACCGGGGGTTGACCAGCTTCGCGTACACCTTCACGTCGGCGTGCTGCCCGAACGCCAGCGCGGCCTCGTGCAGGCCGGGCACGTCGAGCGGCCCGTCCAGCATGCCGGGCAGCGCCGCCTGGAGGTTCTCCGAGCTCAGCGTCGACAGCAGCGTGTTCAGCGAACCCGTGCCCTTGCCGGTGATGCCCTGGTTCGCGCCCGCCGCGGTCAACGCCTGGACCGCCGCGGCACGCAGGTCGCGCGCACCGCGCAGGTTCTCCACCGACGCCTTGCCCGGCAGCGTGGCCGGGTTGCCGCTCTGCTGCCAGGTCGTCGCCGCCTGCGGCGTGCCCTGCGCGGCCGGCTGGGCGGTCGTGGTGGACGAGTAGCCGGCCGGTGGCGTGGCGGCCGGGGTGAACACCTTCTGGTTGTCCGCGTGCAGCCGCACGCCGATGTCCTGCGGTTGGCCGGTGGCGCGGGTGACGACCTGGTCGCCCTTCTCCACGACCAGCTCGAACTCGATCGGCACGGTGTACTTCGCGGCCGGGCCACCGCCCGCGTGCAGGTGGCCGAACTGCACGGTGGTGGCCTTGGTGACGGTGCTGCTGTGCTGCTGGCCGACGTTCGCCGCGGCGATCACGCCGACGCCGCCGGAGACGTTCGGGTTCGCGCTGCCCGGCTGGGCGAGGCCCGGCGACTTGAGGCCGACGCCCCAGCCGGTGGCCCGGCCCTGCCCGTCGGTCACCTTCCGCGCGCCCGCGATCGTGTGCTCCATGTCGACGCCGTCGTTGACGACGCCGGTGAAGCTCGGCGGGGCGGTGACGCGCGCCTTGAGCGTGACCTGGTAGGTGTCCTTGCCGAACGTGCCCGGCTGGTGCAGCAACAACGGCACGCCGCCGTCCAACGCGCTGTCGATCATCGCCTTGACGCTCGTCGGCGACGTGAAGTCGACCAGCCGCTGGAAGTTGTTCATCGAGTCCTTGAGCACCGAGTCCGGCACCAGGTCGCTCTTGAACCGGCCGCCGGTCTGCTCGTTCAGGTCCTTCACCAACCCGGAGACCACGCCCGACAGGTCGGGGGCGGTGTCCAGCGTGCTCAGGCCGAGCGAGCTGGGGTTGTCCGGGGTGAGCGTCGCGGGCGGCGCCATCGTGGCGAACGCGGGCGGCGGCGTCTTCGGCTGCACGTTCGGCAGCACGCCCAGCTCCCGCGCCACGTCCTCGCTGACCCGCACGAACACGCCGCCGGGCAGGGAGACCTTCGCGCCCTCCACCCGCGGGGTGCCGCCGTAGACGACGTTGCCCGACCGGCTCTCGCCGACCAGCGTCACGTCCGCGTCGAGCTGGATCAGCACGGTCCGGGCGGACGGCGGGGTGACGAAGTTGCGGTCGACGCTGCCGGTGACCTCGGTCGCGCTGGTCTTCGACGACGAGAACGGCGTCACCTTGCCCGCCACGGCCACGCCGCCCGAGCCCGACGCGGGCTTCGGCTCGCCCGCGGGCGGCGGCGCCACGTTCGGCTTCACGGGCACGTTCAAGCCGGCGGTGAGGTCGACGGTGTGGCTGCTGGTCTTCGCGTCACCGGCCTTGTACCCGCCGGTGACCGCGTTCTCGGTGCCGGTGTCGTCCGAGATCGACACCAGCTTCGGGTTGCCCAGCTCGATCGCCATGCCGATCGCGCCGGAGCGGTCGGTGACCCGGCGGCCGTACTTCAGGCCGTTCTCCTGCATGCCCGTCTCGGTGAGCTTGCGCAGGTTCGCCTTGATGCTCTCCGGGCTGAACAGCTTGTCGATCTGGTTGCGCGCCTCGGTGCCGGGCACGGTCAGCGACGAGTCGCCCTTCGCCGCCCGGTTCAGCGCCTCGATCGCCTGGTCGCGCAGGGTCTCGGTGTTGACCACCGCCTCGACGTGCAGGAAGTCCGGCGCGGGCGGCCGGGGCACGGGCGGGTTGAGCAGCTGCTTGATCGTCGGCGGCTGGTCCAGCCGGGTGGCGACCGGCGCGCCGGGCCGGAAGCCGGACGGGTCGTTGTCCAGCGACGAGCTGTCCGACACCCACAGGTGCACCGGGCCGCGGATCTGGTCCAGGTTCGCCACGCCGGGCGGGTTGGGGCCGCCGGTCTTGGCGACCAGCTTCGGCTCGGGCACCTGGAGGAACGGCGAGCCCGGCGTCACCCGCTTGACCCACGCCCGGTTGCGGCTGAACGTGGTGATCTCGACGTCGAACTCCAGGTCCTGCGAGAACACCTGGGCGTTCGGGCTGCCGACGTTCAGCCCGGTGCTGGTGACCGTCGCGCCGCCGGTGTTCTTGCTGCCCCACCCGTAGGTGTACTTCGCGCCGAACTGCGGCGTCGGCGTGAGCGAGGCGTTCCCGGTCTTGACCGGGAAGGTCACCTTGCCCTCGACGCCCACGCTGACCGACTTCTGCGTGGCGGTGGTGCTGTCCAGCTTCGGCGCGGTGTTGGCCGAGCCGCGCACGTTGCGCGCGTCGACCTGGCCGAGGTGGCTGGTGTTGGCCGGCCGGGCGCGGACGGTGATGTTGACGTACTCGTTGGTGCTCAGGCCGCGCTTCTTGAGCTGCACCTGGACGCCCTGGCCGAGCAGGCTGTCCATCTTGGTCTTCAACGCGGTCGGCGACAGCTCCGCGTCGAGCTTGCGCTGGTTGGCCATGGCCTCGGCGACGTCGGCCAGGCCCTGGCCCCTGCGCGCGCCCGCGTCCGGGGAGTTCCAGCCGGGCAGGAACTTCGCGAAGCCCGGCAGGTCCCGCAGCGTGGCCTGGACCTGCGCCTGCACCTGCGCGCCGGGCCCGAACTCGCCGACCTTGACGTTGCCCGCCGCCAGGTCCGCGGCCAGGTACGGCGGGAGGTACTTGGTGCCCGCCGTGCCCGGCTTGGTCAGCCCGGCCTCGGTGCCCGGCGGCACCGGCAGGGTCAGCGACGCCGCCTCGGGCAGGCCGACCCGCATGTAGGTGGTGACCGGCATGACGACGTCCGCGCCGTTGGGCGTGCGGATGTGGACGTTCGCGGTCACCTTGTACAGGCCCACGTCGCCCTTGAGCTGGATGCCGGTGCGGGTGCTGGAGGTGGTGCCCGAGTTCGAGGTCTCGGAGGTGCGGGCCGAGTAGCCGCCGGTGACGCCCGCCGAACCGCCGATCACGTTCGGCAGGCCCATGCCGCCGCCGACACCGGCCGCGACGTCGAAACCGGCCTTCGTGGTGGTGGACAGGGTGCTGCCGGTCGACTGGGACTCGTGCAGCCGAAGCTGGCCCGCGTTGGAGGTGCCGACCAGTTCCGCGGTCAGCAGGGTGGCCTTCATCTGCACCGCGTTGGCCTTGCTGCCGTGCGGGCTGATCAGGTCCGGTGAGGTGACCCAGCCACCCAGCATCGCGCCCAGGTTGTCGCGGACGGTGGTGGGGTTGAGGAAGTCCTGCAACGCGGTGCGGCCGGGCGCGCCGATCCTGGTGATCGACGGGTGCATCTTCGCGGCGACGTCGGCGAACGCCTGCTTCGCGTCGAAGTCGGTGACCGCCTCGGGCGTCGCGTGCTCCAGCTTCGCGCCCCAGCCCGGCGGCAGCGCCGCGGCCGGTTGGGCGTTGCCGGAGTTCGCGATGGTCTCCAGGTCGTTCGGCACGGCGAGCGTGACGCCGCCGTTGACCACCTGGGTCGGCCGCGCGGTGCCGTTGGCGGCGGTCAGCGTGACCTCGTAGGGGATCGGCACGTCGACGTTCGTGGAGCTCTCGCCGCCGCGGATGATCCGCTGGTCGACCGTGCCGGAGGACGTGTTCAGCGTGGTGGCGGGGGTGGCGAGCTGAGCCTTGCCCGCGAGCGACCCGTACGGGCCGACGCCCGCGCTGGCCGCCGCCGCGAGGCCGACGTCGTTGGCGGTGGTGAGGTTGGTGGCGGTGCCCGTGGCCGTGCCGGACTGGGCCGTCATGTCCACCTTGGTGGTGGTGGACGGCGTGCTGGTGACGGCGGCGACGTCGGCGGGCGGGTGCATCGTGGCGCGGACGTTGGCCTCGTACCAGGTGCCGTTGATCTTGACCTGGAAGTCGCGGCCCTGGCCGAGGAACGACTCGAAGTCGTTCTCCAGCGCGCTCTCGACGACCTTGGCGTCCGCCGGCGTGATGCCGGTCATGGCGGCGGTGACGTGCTGCGCGCCCCGCACGTCGGTGGGCGCGATCGTGCCGAGCGCCTTGCCCTGCTGGAAGAAGTCCGGCAGGTTCCGCGTCGCGAGCACGGGGCCCGGCACGGGGTTGGGGGCCGGGTTGGGCGCGGGGTTCGGGGCCGGTGCCGGGGTGGCGCTCGGGTTCGCGTTCGCCGGGGCGGTCAGGGTGACCATCGGGATCGGCGCGGAGATGGTCGGCCGCGCCGGCGCGGAACGGGTGGACGGGCCGTCGGGCCGGGTGGGGCCGGTGAAGTACTCGTCCAGCATGGTCTGGAACGAGGTCGTCGGGTTGAAGTTGTTCCACGACGTCGGCTTGCGGTTGAACTCGCGGTTGAGCAGGTCGATGTTGTTCTGGTAGCGGACCGTGCCGTCGGGGAACTGGTTGTACTGGCTGGGCCGCCCGTCGCGCTGGGCGAGCGCGTCGGTGATCCGGCGGGCCAGCAGCTCGGTCATGGCCTCGTCGGGGTTGATGTTGCGGTTGTAGAGGCCGCCCTTGCCCTCCTGGTGCGCGAACGTCCGGTCGCTGCCCACCGAGTGCACGTGCATGAACTCGTGGGTGAGCAGGTGGCGGATCGCGTCGGCCTTGCGGGCGGGGTCGGTGGTGAGGCCGTCGAGGTGGTTGGTGTTGAGCAGCACGTGCCCGTTGATCGCCCGCGCGGGGTTGGTGAGGGTGCTGTCGATCAACGCCTGCCGGGTCGCGGCGACGTCGCCGTGGGGGCCGACCTTGGCCTGGACGACCTGGTCGAGCAGGGCGTCGAGTTCGGCGGTGGTGGCCGGGTCGCCGTCGTTGAGCCGGCGCAGGAAGTCGGGGGCCAGGATCCGGTCGCGGGCCTGTCGCGCGTCGATGCCGCCCCGGGCGTCGGTCTCCAGCGCCGTGTCGAGCTCCTGCTGGACGGCGAAGTGCTTGGCGAACGTCTGCTCGTCGAGCTGCACGACCAGGTCGGGGTTCACGTTCGGCGCGGTGGTGATGCCGTGGTTGGCGTTCAGGGTGCCGAACAGCGCGTCGAACCCGGCCCGGATCTGGCCGATGTCGACCGGGACGCCCGCGATGTCCAGCGTCGCCGGGGGGATGTCGGCGGGCAGGAGGTCGAGGATGCCGTCGGTCAGCGTGGTGTCGCGGACGTCGGAGAACGGCTGCGCCGGGGTGGCGGGCGCGTTCACCTGCGCCGGGGGCGCGCCGGGTGGCGGCGGCGGTGCGGCCGGTCCGGTCGTGGCGCCCGGAGGCGGTGGCGGAGGTGGTGCCGTCTGCTGGGTGAAGGTCCCGCCCGGCGGGGGCGGTGGCGGCGGCGGTGCCGTCTGCTGGGTGAAGGTCGCGCCCGGCGGCGGGGGCGGCGGAGGCGGCGGGCCGACCGAGCGGACGTCGGTCCGGGCGTCGCTCTGCGTGTCGGTCCGCACCGACGGGTGGGTGTCGGGCTGGGTGCCGTACTCGGGCGGGCGCGGCGGCGGGGTCTGGCGGGGCGAGTCCGGGTTGTGCAGGGTGGCGTGGTCGGCGTCGGGCACCATCACCTGGCTGTCGGTGGTGCGCTCGATCGTCCACAGGTGCCGCGGCTTGATCGACGGGTCGCCGTGCACGCCCGTGCCCATCAGGCCGTCGTCGTTCACCACGAGGTTGGACGGGGTGTGGCCCGCGGGCAGCGGTGTGCCGTCGCTGTTGAAGATCCGGGCGTCCGGTCCGGCCGCGTCCTTGTACTCGTCCGGCAGGCCGAAGTAGTGCGCCACCTCGTGGGCGAGCACGTTGGACGACGTCTGCGTGCCCCAGTTGAGCTGGTCCGCGTCGGTGGCGGACGTGACGTCGACCGACGTGTGCGCCTGCGCGGGGTCGGTGACGAACTCGACCCTGGCGTGGAACTGGTCGCCGGACGGCAGCCGGTAACCCTGGTTCAGCAACCGGTCGACGCCCTCGCGGGCCTTCTGCGCCACGGCGTCCACATCGGACTGCACGACCCCGTCGCCGGGCTTGAGGTGCACCTTGAGGGTGTACTCCTTCACCCACTGGCCGGGGGCCACCTCCATCCGGCGCACGTCGTGCCGGACGAGGCCGGTGATGGAGTTGACCTTGCCCGGCGTGCTCGACCGCTGCACGTCGGCGACTTCGGTGTCGACCGTGCGCACGGGTGCCTTGTCGCGCACCGGGTCCCACAGCGCCGGGGGCTGCGGGTTCTTCGGCGCGGACCAGTCCGACGTGGTCGCGGTGCTGTGCCGCCAGGACTCGTCGGCGGCGACGTCCTTGGCCGTGCCCGCCGGGGGGACGACGTCCGGGGTGATGACGCCGTCCGGCGTGACGGTGCCGCCCGGCGTGGTGACGTCGGACGGGGGAGCGGCTCGCGTGCCCGACGAGCTGTCCGGCCGGGGGGTGCCGAAGTACTCGTCGACCATGGTCTGGAAGGCGCTGTCGGCGTCGAACTTGACCCACTTGCTGTTCTTGTTGAGCTCCTTGTTCAGGTCGTTCACGTTGTTCTGGTAGCGGTTGGCGCCGCTGTCGGGGAACTGGTTGTACTGGCTGGGCTTGCCGTCGCGGTCGGACAGCGCGTCGGTGATGCTGCGGGCCAGGATCTCGGTCATGGCCTCGTCGGGGTTGACGTCCTTCTTGTAGACGCCGCCCTGCCCGTCGCGGTGGGCGAACGTGACGTCGCTGCCCACGGAGTTCAGGTGCATGAACTCGTGGGTGAGCAGGTGCCGGATCGCGTCGGCCTTGCGGCTCTGGTCGGTGGTGAGGCCGCCGAGGTGGTCGGTGTTGAGCAGGATCTGGCCGTTGATCGCGCGCGCCGGGTTGGTGAGCGTGCTCTCGACCAACTTGGCCCGCTCGGTGCCGAGGTTGCCGTTCGGGCCGATCTTGGCCTGGACGACCTGGTCGAGCAGGGCGTTTAGGCGGGCGAGGGTGGCGGGGTCCTGGGTGCTGAGGCGGTGCATGAAGTCGGGCGACAGGATCTCGTCGCGGACCTGGCGCGGGTTGTCGATGCCCTGGTCGTTGAGCTGGCCGACCGTGACGTCGGACTCGCCGCGGTTGTCCGTCTTCAGCGCCGCGTCGAGCTCTTGTTGGACGGCGAAGTGCTTGGCGAAGGTGTGCTGGTCGAGCTGGACGATCAGGTTGGGGTCGACGGTGGGCGTCTTGGTGACGCCGTGGTCGGCGTTCAGGGTGGCGAACAACGCGTCGAAGCCGGCCTGGATCTGACCGAGGTCGACCTGGACGTCCGCGATGGTCATCGGCGCGGGCGTGATGTCGGTCGGCAGGTTGTTCAGGACACCGGTCTTCAGGGCGCTGTCGCGCCGCACGGAGAACGGGCCCGCCGGTGCGGCGGGCGCGCTCGTCTGCGCGGGGGGCATGCCGGGTGGCGGGGGCACCAACGCGCCGAACACCGGCGGCGGTGGCGGTGCTTGAGTGCCGAAGCCCGGCGGCGGCGGTGGCGGCTGGACCCCGAAGCCGGGCGGCGGCGGGGGTGCCGGAACTCCCGCTCCCGGTGGGGGCGGGGGCGGCGGCGCCTGGTTCCCGAACCCGGGCGGCGGGGGCGGCGGCGGGGCTTGGGTGCCGAAGCCGGGGGGTGGCGGCGGAGGTGGCGGCACCTGGTTGCCCGCGCCCGGCGGTGGGGGCGGGGGCGGCGGCACGTTGGCCGGCGGCGGTGTGGTGTCGGTGGACGGTGCCGATCGGGTCGTGGGGCTGCTCGGCGGCGTGGTGTCGGCGGGCGGCGCGGGCCGGGTGCTCACGGGTGCGGGCGGCGGCGTGGTGTCCGCAGGCGGCGCTGGCCGGGTGCTCACGGGTGCGGGTGGCGGCGTGGTGTCGGCGGGCGGTGCCGGCCGCGTGCTCACCGGAGCGGGCGGCGGTGTGGCGTCCGCGGGCGGTGCGGGCCGTGTGTTCACCGGAGCGGGCGGCGGCGTGGTCTCCGCGAGGGGCGGCGCGGGCCGCGTGCTCACGGGAGCAGGCGGCGGCGTGGTGGCCGGAGGCGCAGCCGGCGGAGCGGCAGGCGGTGCTGCCGGAGACTTCGTGGCCTCCGGTGCGGGCGGTGCGGTGATGGTCGGGGTGGCCGGGGGCGGCGTGGCGGTGGGCGTTGCCGCCGGTGGCTTGGCGACGTCCGGTGCGGGCGGCGCGGTGATGGTCGGGGGCGGGGTCGCGGCCGGTGGCTTGGCGACCTCTGGTGCGGGCGGTGCCGAGATGCTCGGCGCGGCCGGCGGTGGGGTGGTGGTCGGCGTTGCCGTCGGTGACTTGCCGGTCGGCGGTGCCGGAGGTGTGGAGGTGTTCGCCGGTGGGGTGGTGCCGGGGGATGGCGTGGTGGCCGGCGGCGCGGGGTTGGTGGCAGCCGGCGGTGGGACGGCCGGGCTGGGGGTGGCTGGGCTGGGGGTGGCCGGGGGCGGGGTGATCGCGGTCGGAGCGGCCGGTGGCTTGGTGAGCTCGGGCGCGGAAGGAGTGGCGCCGGCCGGCGGGGTTGCCGCAGGTGCCGGCGCGGCGGGTGGGGTGATGGCCGGTGCCGCCGGCGGCTTGATCGTCAAGGGTGCCGGCGGCGCGGAGGTGGTCGGGGCGGCCGGGGACTTGGTGGCCTCCGGCGCGGGTGGGGTCGTCAGGCCCGGTGCCGGTGGTGTGGTGATGGTCGGCTTCGGGGCGGGCGGTGGTGTGGAGGGCGAGGCGGCGGGGGCCTTGTTGACGTTGCCGTCGCCCGCGGGGGGCTTGGGCGCGTCGAAGACGCCCTTCTCCGGGCCGCCGGTGAACTTGCTCGAGCGGTCCGTCGACGGGCTCCCCGCCGGAGCGCCCGCGGCGGGCGGTGCGGCCACCGGTGGCACGGCCGGAGCGCTCACGGGGGACGGCGTGCCGGCGGACGGCTTCGGGCCGTCCGCGGCGGCCGGTGCCGGGGAAGGGGCGCTCGGGGGAGGGGTGCTGATCGGCGGTGCGCTGGGCGTCGGGCCGGCGACCGGCGTGCTGACGGTCGGCTTCGGCGCGGGGGGAGGCGTCGACGGTGAGGTGGGCGGCGCCTTGGTGATGGTGCCGTCGGACGTGGGTGGCTTGGGCGCGTCGAAGACGCCCTTGCCCGGACCCCCGGTGAACTTGCTCGAACGGTCGGACCCGCCGGCGGCACCGGGCGCACCGCCGGGGGCCATCGGCGCACCGGCCATCGGCGGCACGGTCGGGGCACCCGCCGGCGGCGTCACGCCCGGTGCGGACTTCGGGCCGGTCGACGGCGGGGCGGTGGCGGTGCTCGGGCCGTTGGCGGGCGGCGCGGTGACGCCCGGGGCGCTCGCGGTCGGGATGTTGGGCGTGCCGATGGTCGGCTTCGGCGCGGGGGGTGGCGTCGACGCCGAGCCGGCCGGTGGCTTGGTGATGGTGCCGTCGCCGGTCGGTGCCTTGGGCGCGTCGAACACGCCCTTGCCGGGGCCGCCGGTGAACTTGCTCGAACGGTCGGCCGCACCCGCGGCACCGGGCGCACCACCGGGGGCCATGGGCGCACCGGCCATCGGCGGGGTGGTCGGTGTCGACACGCCGGACGGCCCACCCGTGAGGCCGCGTGACGCCGTGCTCCCGCCCGGAGTGGTGGCGCCGGTCACCGGCCCGGCACCGGGCGTCGGACCGCCCTTGACCGACGGCCCGCCCGGCGACGTGCCGGGGACCGAGCCCACCGACGCCCCACCGGGCGACTTCGACCCGCCGGGCGCGTTCACGCCGGACGCACCCGGGATGCCCGCGATCGGCCCCACGGAAGGCCCACCGGTGCCGCGCGTCCCGCCGGGCGGTGTCGCGCCGGGTGCACCGGGCAGGTTCTTGACCGGCGTGACCGAAGGCCCACCGGTGCCGCGCGACCCGCCGGGCGGTGTCACGCCGGGTGCACCGGGCAGGTTCTTGACCGGCGTGACCGAAGGCCCGCCCGTGCCGCGCGACCCGCCGGGCGGTGTCACGCCGGGTGCACCGGGCAGGTTCTTGACCGGCGTCACGGAAGGCCCACCGGTGCCGCGCGTCCCACCAGGCGTGTTCGGCCCGGTCGCACCGGGCACGTTCTTCACCGGCGTGACCGACGGCCCGCCAGGTCCCTTCACCCCACCGGGTCCGTTCGGACCGGTCGCACCCGGCAGGTTCTTCACCGGCGTGACCGACGGCCCGCCGGGCCCCTTGACCCCACCGGGTCCGTTCGGCCCGGTGGCACCGGGCACGTTCTTGACCGGCGTGACCGACGGCCCGCCCGGCCCCTTGACCCCGCCCGACCCGTTCGGGCCGGTGCCACCGGGCAGGTCCCGGACCGGCGTCACGGAAGGCCCGCCCGGCCCCTTCGCGCCGAGCGGCCCGCTGCCGGGGGAGCCCGGGGGGCGCTGGGCGTTCGAGTTCGGGTCGATCTTGGTGAACTGGTCGCGGCTGAACTGGTCGTTCTGCACGTGCGTCTGGAGCGTGGCCTTCAAGCCCGACTGGACGTTGCCCATCGCGGTCGAGGCGTTGGTGGCCTGCTTGACCGAGGCGTCGTTGGAGCTGTTCAACGCGGGCACGGCGACGATGCCGATCGGGCCGAGCGCGTTGGGCGCGAGCTTGAGCCCCTGCAACCCGCTGGAGATCGCCGCCAGCCGGGACTGGAGGTCACCGGCGCGCTTCTGCGCGCCCTCCATGGACGACTCGCTCATGCCGAAGCCGGAGTTGCCGGTCGGCCCGCCCGGCGACGGCGGTGGCGCGGGCGGTGGTGGCGACGACGGGTTGCCCGAGGGACCCGGGGTCGTGTTCGAGTCGACGCCGCCACCGCGTGCCATGGCTGGTTCTCCGGTGCTCTAGGACTAGACCTGGACGGAACTGGACGACGACCCGTTCGAAGCGGGCTTCGAGTGCTGCGACTGGAACGACTCGTAGCTCGACTTCGCCGCCTCGCCCGCCGACTTGGCGTCGTTCGCCGCCTGCTCGGCGGTCGTGCCCGCCTGCTCGGCCTTGCGCGAGGCTTCCTCGGCGGCCTTGATGTCGGCGTCGCTGCCGGACGCGAACGCCTTGGCGTTGGCCTCGGCCGCCGCCGCGTTGGCCGCCGCGAAGTCCACGTTCGCCTGCTCGTACTTGGCGTTCGCCGCCTTCGCCGCGTCGTTCTTGGCCGACAGGTCGCTCTCGGCGGACGCGCGCGCCGGGTCGTCCTGCCCGGGGTTGTTGCGCTTGTACTCCTCGTACGCGGCCTTCGCGGCCTCGTCGGCGGGCTTGGCGTCGTTCAGCGCCGCGTTGCTCGCCTTGGCCGCGTCGGCGACGTCACGGCTCTCCTTCGCGGCGACCTCGGCGGCCTTCGCGGCCTCCGAGCGCAACGAGTCCGCCTCGCCCTTGGCCGACTCGTACTTCGCCATCGCGGCGTCGTAGCCCGCCTGGTCGCCGCGCGCGGCGGCGGCGTTGGCCTCGTCGATGGCCGAGCCGACCTTCGCGTTGGCGGCGGCGGCCTTCTCGGTGGTGGCGTTGAGCGCCTCGTTGGCCTTCTTGGCCTCCTCGGCGGCGGCGGCCTCCTGCTCCTTGGCCTTGCTGTACTTCTCGTTGGCCTCTTCGGCCTTCTTGTTGGCGTCGGAGACCTTGTCGTCCTGCACGTCCTTGGCCAGCGCCTTGTCGATCTCGCGGTCGACGCCCTTCTGCGCCTTCCACGACTCGTAGCCGACCTCGGCCACGTCGGCGATGTTCTCGAACCGGTTCCAGCCCTTGCCGACGTTCTCGGTGATCTCGTCGAGGTTCTTGATCCGGCCCATCTGCCTGCCCAGCGCCGCGGTCAGCCGGGCGATCCGGGACGCGATGTTCACGCCCAGCGCCACGGCCTTGCCGACCGCGAAGCCGATGTAGGCCGCGATCGACGCGCCGAACGTGATGACCGCGGTGGCGGCGGCGATCAGCGCGCCCGCCAGCAGCGACCCGAGCAGCTGGGCGATCAGGTCGCGCACGATGTCGCGCAGCACCGACACCAGCACGCCGCAGATCGCGACGATCTTGGCCTTCTGCTCGACGGCGTTGGCCAGCGCGTCCAGCTCCTGGCCCATCGCCTCCATGTTCTTCTGGAACGCCTCGGCCGCCGCGCCGGTCCACCCGTCGACCGCGCCCAGCTCGCGCCGGTGGTCCTCGGCCAGCACGCGCAGCTCGGCGGCCTGCTTCTTGGTCGCCTCGACGTTGGCGTTGATCTCGTCGGGGTCGCCCATCAGCTGGTCGAGCGGTTCCTTGAGGAACGAGACGTGCTCGATCAGCCAGCCGATGCCCGCGCCGAGGATCGTGCCGAACGGGTCGACCGCCAGCATGGCCATCGACGACGCCGTGCCGATCGCCGCGAACGTGATGTCCAGCGCCTTCTCGGTCTCGGTCTCCGCGTCCTTGCCGATCGTGGTGATCATCTCGTCCCACGCCGAGATGAACAGGGAGCCCTTGAACTTGTTCTGCTCGGTGATCTCCATGCCCGGGGGCGAGGCGATCGGGGTGTCGGGGGCGGTCATCGGTCAGGGTCTCCTCGTCACCAGGGCTGGTTGTCGTCGTCCTCGTCGTCGGCCGGGCGCGAGGGGCGCGCCGGGCGCGACGGCGGCTGCGGCTGGGCGGCCTGCGCCTGCCAACCCGGCTGCACCGGGGCCGGGGCGGGCGCCGGGCGCGCCGGCTCGGGCTCCGGCTCGGCGTACTCGGGCTCGGCGTAGTCGGACCCGTCGTCCTCGACCTCGTCGTCGTCCGGGATGGCGTCGCTGACCATGCGCATGGCCTCGGTGCCCTCGCCGAGCGGCTCGAAGGCGGCCATCACCTGCTGCGCGGCCTGCTTCTGCGCGACCTTGGCCGTCTGCATGATCACGGCGGTGAGGCGGGCGGAGCCGAGCTCGGTCGCCCGGTGGCCGAGCTGGATGTTGAGCAGGCCGCCGTTCGGGCCGACGGTGATGGTCACCGCGCCGTCCGGGCTGGACGCCGTGGCCTGCGAGTTCTGGAAGTTCTCCTGGAGGTCGGCCGACTTCCGCTGGAGATCGGCCAGCTTTGCCTCGAAGTTGTCGAGCCACTGCTGGGGGTCCAAGGTCAACCTCCTAGGGGGGATATCGGTGCAGGTTGGAGTGCACCCGAGCCCGCCAACGCCGCCCCAACGCCCCACCAACGGGTCAACCTGCGGGCCCCCGAACCCCGTGGCCGCCGCCCGCCACGTCACCCGGTCCGCCTATTGACAGCGAGTAACCGGCTACGACGCCGGGAAGTCGCCGGATCACTACGAGTGGCGGAGTCGCCCGATGGCACCAACGATTAGGTCACGTGCGGACCGGTACGTGCGCGGGCGTCATTACTACGGGGTACGGTTCGCCACTCGGAAGCCCCGACGGCCCGCCGTCGGGATTTGTCTGCTCCTAGACGAGCAGGGAGGGAGACGAGCCGTGCGTCGTCGAATGCGTGGCCTCGCGGTGGCCGCGATCGCGCTGACCAGCGTTCTCACGATGGCCGCGTGTGCCAAGGACACCGGTGGGAACAACACCGGGTCCGGGTCCACCAACACCGCCGAGGGCTGCAAGCTGGCCGACAAGCCGCCTGCCGCCACCGCGACGTCCAGCAGCGCCGCGTCGGGCGAGAAGGTCGACGGCAGCGCCCTGAAGGTGGGTCTGGCCTACGACATCGGCGGTCGCGGCGACGCCTCGTTCAACGACTCCGCCGCGGCGGGTCTGGACAAGGCCAAGGCCGACTTCGGCATCGCGGAGGTCAAGGAGCTGACCGCCGCGCCGAACGAGCCGGAGGACGCCAAGCAGACCCGGCTGCGCCAGCTCGCGAGCGAGGGCTACAACCCGATCATCGGTGTCGGCTTCGCCTACGCCGAGTCGCTGAAGGTCGTCGCGCCGGAGTTCCCGAACGTCAAGTTCGCCATCGTGGACGGCGCGGTCGAGGGTGCGGCGAACGTCACGCCGCTGCTGTTCGCCGAGGAGCAGGGTTCCTTCCTGGCCGGCGTCATCGCCGCCTACAAGTCGAAGTCCTGCCACATCGGCTTCGTCGGCGGTGTGGAGATCCCGCTGATCCAGAAGTTCGACGCGGGCTTCGCCCAGGGCGCCAAGACCGCAGCGCCGGACATCAAGATCGAGAAGAAGTACCTGACCCCGGCGGGCGACTTCACCGGTTTCCAGGACCCGGCCAAGGGCCAGGAGGCCGCGACCGGCCAGATCGAGGCCGGCGCCGACGTGCTCTACCACGCCGCCGGCGCGTCCGGCAAGGGCGTGTTCTCGGCCGCGAAGTCGGGCAACGCGCTGGCCATCGGCGTCGACTCCGACCAGTACAACCAGAAGACGGTCGAGGAGTCCAAGGACGTCATCGTCTCCTCCATGCTCAAGCGGGTCGACGTCGCGGTGTACGACTTCGTCAAGGCGGTCGCCAAGAACGACCTGGCGAGCCTGCCGAAGGTGTTCGACCTGTCCGTGGACGGCGTCGGCTACTCCACCTCGGGCGGCAAGATCGACGACAACCTGAAGGCGGTCCTCGAGGGCTACAAGGCCCAGATCATCGAGGGCAAGATCTCGGTCGAGTCCACGCCGTAACCCCATCCGGCCTCCGGCGCACTGGGCCCTGCGAGCACCCTCGCGGGGCCCAGTGCGTGGTTAGCCCCGGCGCAGCCGGAGATCAGACGGAGCTTCCATGAGCACTACGACCCCTGCCGTCGTCCTGTCGGGCATCACCAAGCGCTTCCCGGGTGTCGTCGCCAACAGCGACGTGCACCTGAGCGTGCAGGTCGGCGAGGTGCACGCGCTGTGCGGTGAGAACGGCGCGGGCAAGTCCACCCTGATGAAGATCCTCTACGGGATGCAGCAGCCCGACGAGGGCACCATCGAGGTGGCGGGCCGCCAGGTCCGGTTCCGCACGCCCGCCGACGCGATCAAGGCCGGCATCGGCATGGTGCACCAGCACTTCATGCTCGCCGACAACCTGACCGTGCAGGAGAACGTCGTGCTCGGCGCGGAGTCGCTGCACGGCATCGGCGGCCGGGCGCGCAAGCGCATCCTGGAGCTGGCCGACGCCACCGGCCTGAACGTCGACCCCGGCGTGCTGGTCGAACGCCTCGGCGTGGCCGACCGGCAGCGGGTCGAGATCCTCAAGGTGCTCTACCGGGGCGCCAAGGTGATCATCCTGGACGAGCCGACCGCGGTGCTCGTGCCGCAGGAGGTGGACGAGCTGTTCACCACCCTGCGCGGCATGCAGGAGCAGGGCTTCACGTTCCTGTTCATCTCGCACAAGCTCGACGAGGTGCGCGCGATCGCCGACTCCGTCACGATCATCCGCCGCGGCACCACCGTCGGCACCGCCGACCCCCGGGCGGTCAGCTCCCGCCAGCTGGCCGAGATGATGGTCGGCAGCGAGCTGCCCAGCCCCGAGACCCGCGAGTCCACCGTCACCGACCGCGTCGTGCTGCGGGTGGAGAACCTGGGCCTGGTCGCCGCGGAGGGCACCCGGCCCGTGCTCGACGACATCGACCTGGTCGTGCGCGCGGGCGAGATCGTGGGCATCGCCGGCGTCGAGGGCAACGGCCAGACCGAGCTGGTCGAGACGATCATGGGCATGCGCAAGGCCCACCACGGCCGCGTGCTGCTCGGCGACCGCGACCTCACCAAACTCGGCACGCTGGCCCGGCGCGAAGCGGGCATCGGCTACATCCCCGAGGACCGGCACCGCCAGGGTCTGCTGCTCACGCAGCCGCTGTGGGCCAACCGCATCCTCGGCCACCAGACCCGCCGCCCGGTGTCGAAGGGCCAGTGGCTCGACCTGCCGGGCGCGAAGCAGGACACCCGGCGCATCGTCGAGGACTTCGACGTGCGCACCCCCGGCATCGACGTGGCCGCCGTCGCGCTGTCCGGCGGCAACCAGCAGAAGCTCGTGGTCGGCCGTGAGCTGTCCGGCGACCCCGTGCTGCTCATCGCGTCGCACCCGACCCGCGGCGTGGACGTCGGCGCGCAGGCGTTGATCTGGGACGAGATCCGCAACGCCCGCGCCCGCGGCCTGGCCGTGCTGCTGATCTCGGCGGACCTGGACGAGCTGATCGGCCTGTCCGACACGATCCGGGTGATGCTGCGCGGCCGGCTGGTCGCGGACGCCGACCCCGCCACGGTCACCCCGGAAGACCTCGGCAGTGCGATGACCGGCGCCACGAGCGCCGAGCACGCGTCGGAATCGGAAGGCGAGTAATGGGAATCTTGCGCGGCAAACTCCTGCCGCCGGTCCTGGCGATCCTGTTCTCCGCCCTGCTGTGCGGCATCGCGCTGGTGGTGTCCGGCGCGAACCCGCTGCGGGCGTTCGGGGTGATGCTGTCGCAGGTCGGCGAGGGCACCACCGCCGTCGACATCGTCAACAGCACCGGCACCTACTACATCGCGGCGCTGGCGGTGGCGATCGGGTTCCAGATGAACCTGTTCAACATCGGCGTCGAGGGCCAGTACCGGGTCGCGGCGGTCGTCGCGGCCGTGGTCGGCGGCTCGATCGCCCTGCCGCCCGGCCTGCACGCCCTGGTGATCATCCTGACCGCCGCCGTCGCGGGCGCGCTGTGGGCCGCGATCCCGGCGATCCTCAAGGTGACGCGCGGCGTCAACGAGGTCATCTCCACGATCATGATGAACGGCCTGGCGCTCGGCCTGGCCGCGTACCTGATCGGCGCGGACGTGTTCGGCGAGCTGCGCGGCAACAACATCCGCACCCCGGAGATCCCGGAGAGCGGCTGGGTGCCCGGCATCCCGCTCGGCTCGGCCGGCACGGTGTTCGGCCTGGTGTTCCTGGCCGCGCTGCTGGGCATCGGCTACTGGGTGATGATGAACCGGACCCGGTTCGGCTTCGAGCTGCGGGCGTCCGGCGAGTCGTCCACGGCCGCCGCCGCGGGTGGCGTGAACGCCAAGAAGATGGTGCTGATCGCCATGCTGCTCTCCGGCGCCATCGCGGGCCTGGTCTCCATGCCGGAGATCCTGGGCCGCGACCACACCTACAACCTGAACTTCCCGGCCGGCATCGGCTTCTCCGGCATCGCGATCGCCCTGCTCGGGCGCAACCACCCGGGCGGCATCGCGTTCGGCGCGCTGCTGTGGGCGTTCTTGGACAAGTCGGGTCTCGCCCTGGACAACGTGGGCGTGCCCCGGGAGATCGTGACGATCATGCAGGGCGCGATCGTGCTCTCGGTCGTCGTGGCCTACGAGGTGGTCCGCCGGTTCGAACTGGCCGCCCAACAGCGGCAGGTCGGCCGGCAGCTCGGAACGGTGGATGCGGCATGAGCGAGCTCGCGAGCGAATCATCCAACACTGCGCACAGTGCTCTGTCGCCGACGAGCCTTGGCGAGGAGGCGGCGTGAGCACTTCATTGATGAACCCGTCCGAGGCTCCCACCACCGTTCCGCCGCCCCGCAAGGCGCGCCGGATCCCGGGTTGGGCCGTCGGCGCGCTGGGCGTGGCCGGCGCGGTCGTGCTGCTGTCGACGACGTCGTACCTGACCGACGTGCCCCAGCTGACGTCCACCGGCACCATCCAGACCGCCGTGCGGCTGGCCCTGCCGATCCTGCTGGCCGCCCTCGGCGGTCTCTGGGCGGAACGCGCGGGCGTCGTGAACATCGGCCTCGAAGGCATGATGATCATGGGCACGTGGGGCGCGGCGTGGGCCGGCTACCAGTGGGGCCCGTGGGCGGCGCTGGTCTCGGCGGCCGTGTTCGGCGCGCTCGGCGGCCTGCTCCACGCCATCGCGACCGTGACGTTCGGCGTGAACCACATCGTGTCCGGCGTGGCGATCAACCTGCTCGGCGCGGGCCTGACCAAGTACCTGTCGACGCTGATCTTCTTCCCGCTGTCGCACAACCCGCGCGAGTCGCCGGCCGTGCCGAAGTTCGACACCTACAGCGCCTCCGGCCTCTCCGACTTCCTGGGCGAGCTGGAAGCGCAGCAGCGCGTGGGCCTGTCCGACGTCGCCGGCATCCTGCGCGGCCTGGTCACCGGTGTCTCGCCGCTGACCATGCTCGCCATCCTGCTGGTGATCGGCAGCTACCTGGTGCTGTGGCGGACCCGGTTCGGCCTGCGGCTGCGGTCGTGCGGCGAGAACCCGGTCGCCGCGGAGTCCCTGGGCGTCAACGTCTACTGGTACAAGTACGTCGCGGTGATCTCCTCCGGCGCGCTGGCCGGCATCGGCGGCGCGGCCCTCGTGCTCAACCCGGGCCAGCCGGGCTACCTGGAGGGCCAGACCAACGGCCGCGGCTTCATCGGCCTGGCCGCCATGATCTTCGGCAACTGGCGGCCCGGCGGCCTGCTCGGCGGCGCGGCCCTGTTCGGCTACGCCGACGGCCTCCAGCTCCGCTCGGGCGGCAAGACGTTCCTCGCCCTGGTCTACGGCGCCGTGCTGCTGCTCGTCGTGATCGTGATCTGGCAGCTCGTCCGCCGCCGCTGGTTCGCCGCCGCGTTCGGCATCCTGGCCGCCGGCCTGCTCTACGCCGTCTACTACTCGGTGGACGAGGTCCCCAGCGAGCTGACCACCTACGCGCCGCACCTGGTGACGCTGGTCGTGCTGGCCGTCGCATCGCAACGCCTGCGCATGCCCGCCGCGGACGGCGTGGTGTACCGCCGTGGTTGACATCGACTGGGACCTGCTCCGGGCCCGCGCCGTCGAAGCCGCCCACTCCGCCTACTGCCCGTACTCCGGGCTCCAGGTGGGTGCCGCGGCCGTGTGCGACGACGGCCGGATCGTCGTCGGCTGCAACGTGGAGAACGCCGCCTACGGCGTCGGCCTGTGCGCCGAGTGCACCCTCGCCGGCCAGTTCACCCTGACCGGCGGGGGCAGGCTCGTCGCCCTCGCCTGCCGCAGCGGCGCGGGTGAGCTGCTGATGCCGTGCGGCCGGTGCCGCCAGGTCATCCACGAGCTGGGCGGCGCGTCCTGCCTGATCGACACCCCGTCCGGCATCCTCCCGATGAGCAGGGTGCTGCCCGACGCGTTCGGCCCGGAGGACCTGCCATGACCCACACCGCAGTGGACGTGATCCGGGCCAAGCGCGACGGCCACCGCCTGACCGACGCCCAGATCGACTGGGTGGTGGACGCCTACACGCACGGCGGCGTCGCCGACGAGCAGATGTCCGCCCTGGCCATGGCGATCTACCTCAACGGCATGGACCCCGCCGAAACGGCCCGCTGGACCCGCGCCATGGTCGACTCCGGCGAGCAGCTGACCCTGGACGTCGGCCGTCCCACCGTGGACAAGCACTCGACGGGCGGCGTCGGCGACAAGATCACCCTCCCGCTGGCGCCTCTGGTCGCCGCCTGCGGCGCCGCCGTGCCGCAGCTCTCCGGCCGGGGCCTGGGCCACACCGGCGGCACGTTGGACAAGCTGGAGTCGATCCCGGGCTGGCGCGCCCAGCTCTCGGTGGACGAGGTCGTCGCCCAGCTGCGCTCGGTGGGGGCCGTCATCTGCGCCGCCACCTCCGGCCTCGCCCCCGCCGACAAGAAGCTCTACGCGCTGCGCGACGTCACCAGCACCGTCGAGTCCATCCCGCTGATCGCCTCGTCGATCATGTCGAAGAAGATCGCCGAAGGCGCGGAAGCCCTCGTGCTGGACGTCAAGGTCGGCTCGGGCGCGTTCATGAAGTCCCTGGACCAGGCCCGCTCGCTGGCGCAGACCCTGGTGTCCATCGGCGTCGACCACGGCCTGCGCATCTCCGCGCTCCTCACCGACATGTCCGTCCCGCTGGGTCGCGCTGTCGGCAACGCCGTGGAGGTCGCCGAGTCGGTCGAAGTCCTCCAGGGCAACGGCCCCTCCGACATCGTCGACCTGACCGTCGCCCTCGCCGAGGAGATGCTGTCCCGCGCCGGGATCACCGCCTCGCCCCGCGACGTGCTGGCCTCCGGCGAGGCTTACGAGACCTGGGCCCGCATGATCCGGGCCCAGGGCGGCGACCCGGACGCCCCCTTGCCGACCGCCGAGCACCGGCACACCGTCACGGCCCCCGACGACGGCTACCTGACCACCCTCGACGCCTACGCGGTCGGCGTCGCCGCCTGGCGCCTGGGCGCGGGCCGGGCGCGCAAGGAAGACCCGGTCCAGCCGGGGGCGGGCATCCTCTGCCTGGCCAAACCGGGCGACCGCGTCACCAGGGGCCAACCACTGCTCGAACTGCACACCGACACCCCGGACACCATTCCCGCCGCCCTGGAAACCCTCGCCACCGGTTACGCGATCGGGGACACCCCGCCACCGACCACGCCGCTGGTCCTCGACACCATTCGCGGCTGAAACCGGATTCTTCTTCCCCTGCTTTTCCCGCGACGACGAAAAAGGCCCGGTCCGCAATCGCGGACCGGGCCTTTTTCGTGAGCTGCGCTCAAGCGCTCATTCGATCAAGCGCCCTCGGCCGTCAAGTCGTCGTCGTCCACGTTCCGGTTGTCGCCGGGCTTGGAACCGTTCTTCCGCGTCCGCCGCTGCGGCCGGGGCAGCGCGGTGGGCGGCGGGGGCGGGGTGGGGGAGCCGCCGCCGAGGATCAGCTCGGCGAACGTCGCCATCGCCTCGTCCAGCTGCCCGCCGATGCGCAGCTCCGACTCCTGGTTGCTCTTGCGCACCAGCCCGGCCAGCGACTCCGCGTCCGGCCGCGTCGACAGCGTGCCCTCGACCTTGGCGATGCCCTGCTCCACCACGCCGGACAGCTCGCCGAGCCGCGCCGCGAAGTCGTCCTCGACCGAGTCGAGCCGGGTCGCCATGGTGTCCAGCCGGGACGTGACCTGCTCCAGGCGCTGCGCCAGCGCCTCCAACCGGTCGGTCGAGTCGACCTGGTCGCGGGTCTCGTCCAGCGCCGCGTGCAGCGCCTCGCGCGCCTCGTCCAGCTTGCCCGTCAACGTGCTCCGCGTGTCCACCAGCGACGCCGTCAGCGACTCGCGCGTCTCGGTGAGCCCCGCGTGCAGCCCGTCACGCGTGCTGTTGATGTTGTCGCGCGTCTCGTCCAGCTTGGCGTTCAGGCCGCCCGCGGACTCCGTGACGGACCGCTGCAACGCCTCGCGCGTGCCGTCGAGGTGCTCGTGCACGCCCTCGTCGACCTCGTCCAACCGGCCGCGCAGCGCCGCCTCCAGCGCCTCGATCCGCTCGCGCAGCGGCCCGGTCACCGCGCCCGGCACCTGGTCGACCTTGCCGTCCTGCTTGTCCAGGTGGCCGTCGAGGTCGTCCAGCCGCTTGTGGATGTGGGCGAGCTTGTCCTCCAAGCCGTCCATCCGCCCGGCGACACCCTCGAACCGGCCCGCCACCCCGTCGAGCCGACCGTCGAGCTGCGCGAACGGCTTGGCCAGCTTGTCGACCAGGCCCTCGACGGCCCGGCCGATGCTCTGCACCGCGTTGTCCTGCGCCTCCAGCTTGGCCAGCGCCTCGTCCAGCCGCTCGGCCAGCACGCTGACCTCGGTCCGGTCGGGCAGCTCGGACAGGCGCTTGCGAACGGAACCCAGCGATTCGAGCGGGGACATCCGCGCGTGGATCTCGTCCAGTGCGTCGAAGATCTGCTGCTGTTCGCTCTCACGGATCTCCGCGGCGCGCGTGAGCATGTTGCGCATCCGATCGAAGGACATCGTGGAGTTGTTGTTCTCGTTCACGGCTCGGGTGCCTTCGTCCAGGGGAGGGGAGACCTCCGGGAGCCTAACCAGGTTGGGGCGGCGGGCAGTAGCGCCCCCCGACCGGGACCGCCTGGATCGACCTTGCGTGTACTCCGTTGGAGTGACGATCACCGACCTTACCGCAACGTCACTGCCGGCGCGGCTGTGACTGCTCCCGGTGAGCATCCGCCGTGTGAGTGACTAAAGCCCAGCTAGCAGTAGCGGAAAGTTCTGCATCACGACTGCACAACGGCTTCCGGACGGCGAAAGCGGCACCCGACCGAGTGGTTCTGACCACACCCGGTGACGTCGGGGTGATCATAGCGGATCATGATCTTCGCAGGTCGGAACGACACGGCGTGTCACCGGTATACGGTGACGCCCATGTCGACCCCGCTTACCCCGGAGAACCTCCGCCGCGCGCCGAAAGTGCTCCTGCACGACCACCTCGACGGTGGCCTCCGGCCCCAGACCGTGATCGAGCTCGCCGAGGCTTGCGGCCACCAGGGCCTGCCCACGACCGACCCGGTCGCGCTGGGCGAGTGGTTCCGCGACAACGCCAACTCCGGCTCGCTGGTCCGCTACCTGGAGGGCTTCGCGCACACGTGCGGCGTCATGCAGGACGAGGCGGCGCTGGTGCGCGTCGCGTCGGAAGCCGTGCAGGACCTCGCCGCCGACGGCGTCGTGTACGCCGAGATCCGCTACGCCCCCGAGCTGTTCACCGACAAGGGCCTGAGCATGGAGCAGGCGATCGAGGCGGTGCAGGAGGGCTTCCGCCAGGGCGAGGCCGCGTCCGGCGGCCGCATCAAGGTCGGCACGCTGCTGTGCGCGATGCGTCAGAACGACGGCTGGCAGCGCATCGCCGACCTGGTGGTCCGCTACCGGGACGCGGGCGTGGTCGGCTTCGACATCGCGGGCCCCGAGGCCGGCTTCCCGCCGAGCAAGGAGCTGTCCGCGTTCGAGTACCTGCGGCAGCAGAACGCGCACTTCACCATCCACGCGGCCGAGGCGGCGGGCGCCGAGTCGGCGTGGGAGGCCGTGCAGCTCGCGGGCGCGGAGCGGCTGGGCCACGGCGTGCGGTTGGCCGAGGACATCAAGGGCGACGAGGTCGGCCACCTGGCCGCGTACGTGCGCGACCGGCGGATCGCGCTGGAGATGTGCCCGACGTCGAACGTGCACACCGGCGCGGTGGCGTCGCTGGCCGAGCACCCGATCAAGCGGATGGCAGACCTGGGCTTCCGGGTCACCGTGAACACCGACAACCGGCTGATGAGCATGGTGTCGATGACCGGCGAGTTCGCCACCGTGGTGGAGAACTTCGGCTTCGGCTGGGACGACCTGCGCAAGTTCACCGTCAACGCCGCGAAGGCCGCGTTCATCACGCACGACGAGCGCCGCGCGCTCATCCAGGACGTCATCGAGCCTGCCTACGCCGCCCTCGACCCGCAGTAGTCGCGCAAAAGCAGAGGCCGCGGGCTCCGATGGTTGCCCGCGGCCTCTGCCGCTGCTTGGTGCGCCTGACGTCCTAGTGCACCTTGAGCCGGTCCTCGAACGCCGCCACGAGCGTCCGCCACGCCACCTGCTCGTCGTCGAACGGCGCGCTGGGCGCGAGCCGCGTCGGGTCCGGCTTGAGCACGTACGACACCAGCCACCCCAGCCGCTCGGACTGGTTCAGCGCGACCTTCACGGTGTCGTCGCCCGCCCACTCGCCCGCGTCCTCCAGCAGTTCGACCACCAGGTCGAGCTGCGTGGGGTCGATCGCGTCCGGGCCGTCGAGGATGTCCTCGTCCAGGCCGGTGAGCACGTAGACGTTGTCCGGGTCGACCTCGACCTCCAGGTCGCCGCCGGTCGCCTTGGTGACGAGCTCGCCCCAGGTCGACACCTCGGCCAGGTCGTTGTCGTCGGCCTCCACGATGAACCGGGCCAGCGCGCGCGGCGACGTGAACACGTCGATCTTGCCCTTGCGGCCGAGGAACACCGGCTGGTCGTCCAGGTAGCAGCGCAGCGTGTAGTACTCGCCCGCACCGCTGATGATCTTGATCGGGTCGATGCCGACCTCGCCCCAGAAGCCGACCGGCTCGTCGCCGTCCTCTTCCTCCTCGTCCGCCGAGGCCGCCGCCGCGGCGGCGTTGGCCTCCTCGAACTCGGCCAGCTCGTCCTGCGCGGCCTTGAGCGCGGTCTCGTCGACCTCCGGCGTGGTCACGACCTCGTCGATCGCGTCCAGCACCTCGTCCCACTTCTCCGCGACGACCTGCGAGATCTCCGTCCACAGGGCCTGGCCCTCGCGGCCGGTGAACGGCAGCGTGCCCTGCGGCAGCAGCGCGAAGCCCTCCGCCGAGTCCAGGATCTCGTGCACCTTCTCCAGGTCGCACACGTCCGCCAGCGACCGCACGATCGAGATCACGTCGGCCAGCTCGCCGATGACCCACGTGTCGGGCTCCTCGGCGACCAGCTCGGGCACGCCGACCAGGTCGAACTGGTGGTTGTCGTCGGGCGACAGCTCACCGACCGACAGCGCGGGCACCACGTGCCACGCCGGGTGGTCGGTCAGGTCGTGCTCTTCGGTCTTGCGCACGAACGCCGCCAAGTGCGCGGCATCGGGGAACGCGTACAGGTCCTCCTCGTGGCCGAGGAAGGCTTCCCACTCCTCGCCCTCTTCCCGCCAGCGCGGGGCCCACAGGGTGACCACATCACCCTGGGTGAGCCCCAGCTCGATCGGGACGATGTCCTGTGCCATCCGACCTCCCGGTCACGCCATGCCCCTTTGCGATGCGGGGGCAAGAGTACGGGGTCGATCACGCGCTACTGCCGTTGACCACGGAAAGGGTCGGCGAAGTAGTCGTCGTCGTCCGTTTCCTCCGGTTGGGGCCGGGCCGCGGGCCGGCCCCGCACCTGCCCCGCCCACGGCGGACGCGCCGGCCCCGGTGCCGACGGCTGCTCCGCGACAGGGGGTGTGACCTGCGGTTTCGGGGCTGCCTTCAGGGGCGGCGGGCCGGCGAACGCCTCCACGGCCATCGCCATGCCGTCGCCCAACGACTTGGCCAGCTCGTTGTAGCTGCGCTGCACGGCCGCGTCGGTCGCCAACCGCGCCGTCTCCACGACCAGCCTGCCGACGACCTCCGGCCCCTGCGCCAGCGCGTTCGGGTGCAGGTCGAGCGCCGTGAGCTGTCCCGTCGCGGTCGCCGTGGCGCGGGCCAGGCGGCTCGGGTGCTCGGCGCTGCCGGTGGTGCGGGCCAGCACTTCGGTCAGTCCTTCGGCCGCCGCGAGCCGCTGTTCCCGCGCTTCCTGCGCCTGCGTCATCGCGAACCCCTCAGGTAGGAGCCGTCGAAGTCGTCGTCGTCCGGACCGCGGTCGAAACCGATCTCGGTCAACGCCCGCAGCGTCGCCGGGTCGGCCACCCGCTCCAGGCTCCGGTGTGCGCGCGCGGCGGCGTCCCGGGACGCCCGCGCCGACACGCGCAGGATCTCGTCCGCCAACGCCCGCGGACCCATGGTCAGCGCCGACGGCGCGACCCGCACCTCCTGCGGCGGTCCGCCGGGCGCCGCCACGACCGTGACCGCGCCGTCCGGTGACGACGCGCGGCCGAGCACCGGGCCGGTGCGCGCGACGTGCTCGGCCACCCGCCGCTCGGTGTCGGCGACCCGCTCGGCCGCCCGCTGCGTCTCGTCCACGTCCTCAGCCCGTCGGTCGGTAGAAGCCCATGAAACCCATGCCGCTGTTGCTCGTGCGGATGGGGTTGACCTGCACCGGGTCGCCCGCCTCGACCATCTGCCCGTTGCCGATGACCATGGCCACGTGGCCGTCCCAGACGACGAGGTCGCCGGGCAGCAGCTGGTCGGCCGGCACGGACGCGCCCATGGCCTGCGACGAGGCGGGCCGGGGGATGTCGAAGCCCGCGCCCGCGTACGCCCACTGGGTCAGGCCGCTGCAGTCCGTGCCCTGGGGCGGGTTCGCGCCGCCCCACACGTACGGGGTGCCCAGGGCGGACAACGCGTTGCGCACGGCACGCGCGGCGGTCTCGTTGGGCGCTTCGGCGGAGCTGCCGTCGGGCAGGTTCACGCCGACGCCGGTGCCGGGCTGGGGCGGGATGGCCACCGGCAGCCGCGGTCCGATCGGACCGCCGCCACCGCCACCACCGCTGCCTCCACCGCCACCGCCCGAGGAGCCCGAGCCGGAACCCGAACCGGACCCGGACGACGAACCCGACGACGAGGACGACCCACCGCTGTCACCCGCCGACGACGTCGACGTGGTCCCACCGCTCTCCACGCCCAACGGGTCGCCGATCCCGGCGAAGTCCGGCTGCTGGAGCCCCTGCAATCGCGCGACGACGGCCGTCAGCTCACCGCGCACCTTCTCCAGCTCCTGCCCGGTTCTGCCCTCGTACTCGCGGGCCTTCGCGGTCACCTCCGCCGCCACCGCGAGCACCGCGCCGATGCCGCCGAACACCCCGGCCGCCACCGCCGCCGCCAACCGGGGCCACGCCCAGCCGGTGAACTCGTCGATCAAGCCCTGGATCGCGGTCTTGCCCGCGGTCACCGCGTCGACCGCGGTGGTGGCCGCCTGCTGCGTGGTGGTGGCGTTGCGCGCCAACGTGCCCACGCCGCCGGAGAACGCCGCGACGCGCGACTGGAACGCGTTCGCCTTCTCGCCGTACCAACCGCTCAACGCCGCGTTCGCCGCGCTCGTGTGCCTGCCGTCCAGCTCGGTCAGCGCCGAGGACGCCCGCCCGAACGACTCCGCCGCGGCCGTCGCGCCGCCGGTGTCGCCCTCGAGCTTGGCCAGGTGGTCCTTCATCGGCTGGACCAGAGCCGCCAGGAAGCCGCCGACGTCCACGTCAGACCTGTGCCGCGCGGTTGAGGTCGGCGCCGGTGCGCGCCTCCTGCTCGGTGTACGCCCGGCCGGTCTTGGCGACCTCCGAGGCGAACGCCGCCAGCGCCGCCGACGCCGCGGCCACACCGTCCACTTGGGCCTGTGCCGCGCCCTGGAACGCCGCGCCGAGGCCGACCTCGTCGCCGAGCGCGCCGAAACTGCCCGCGGCCAACGACGTGGTGCCCGCCAGCGTGGCCGTGCCGACGTTGCCGACCTCGCCCGCCAGACCCGTCGCGGTGCTGCCGTACGCCGACAGCGCCGCGGTGTCGACGCCGAAACCCCGTTCCACCCTCGTCCCCCTTTTGGTGCCGTGCGACCGCGATCCTGCCCCATCCGCCGGCGGGGTGTGCGGCGTTCGGCCAGATCCTGCCCCGATGAGCGGTACCACGGGCCCTTGCGCCACCTGATCATGGGTGTGTGGGTGTTTTACGCCATTGGGAACGGATTGTGGCGTGGCTCGAGGACCACGCCCCCTCGACCGGATCGGCGTTCGTGCCCCCCGAGGACAGCGCCGCGGTCGAGGCGCTGGCGGTTGCCACCGGACTGGAGCCGCCCGCCGAGCTGCGCGCGTGGTGGGCCGTGTGCGGCGGGACGGCCGACTTGGCGTTCGCCGAGGTGCTGCCGCCGTTCTACACGCCGCTCGGGCCGTCCGACGCGCTGCGGTCGTGGCGGTTGAAGGAGCGGTTCTGGCCCGCGGACCTGGCCACCGAGGCGGGCACGCCCACGAGGGGCTTCCACCCGTTGTGGCTGCCGATCGCGTTCGACGGGTGCGGTGACGCGCTGGCGGTGGACCTGCGGCCCGGCGTGCTGTCGGGGTGCGTGGTCGAGTGGGACCGCGAGGCGGGCGAGATGCTCAAGCCGGAGTGGACCAGCCTGGACGAGATGCTGGACCAGGTCGCCACGGCCCTGGAGCACCGCAGCCGGCTCGGCCACTGCGAGCCGTTGGTGACGACCGACGGCCGGTTGGGCTGGTGCACGAACTAGCGTCCTGAGCGTTGAACTCGGGTGTCCTGAACGCAGGACACGCGCGTTCTGAACGTGGGACTCGCGGGGTGATCACTCGCGTGGGTGAAAAGTGCGGGCGTCGGCGCGCTGAAGTCCGCCTCGTCGTCGGCGGTGCGATCGACTTCGCGGGCAGCACGGGCACGCTCAGCGTGCTCAACAACTCCTACGCCAAGATCGGCGACCTGAGCGGGTCCGACGTCCTCCCGTCCGGTGGCGTGACGTGGGTCGTGCCCGTCGGCGCCGCCCCGGGCAGCACGCCCGGCGTCTCGATCCAGACCGCGCAGACCGCCGAGTCCGTCGCCGGGCCGAGCGGCTTCGACTTCGCGTCGTTGTTCACCACCTACCGGTCGCTCAACGCGGAGATGGCCGGCTGCCCGTCGACCGTGGCGCTGACCGACCAGAACGGGCAGGGCCCGTGGAACGGCACCGACCCGAACGCGACGATCGGGCTCCAGCCGGGGCAGAACGTGCTGACCCTCACCGCCGCCCAGATGAGCGCGCTGGACAACATCAACCCGCGCAACGGCTACCCGCAGCCGAGCGACGAGGCGTGGTTGGTCATCAACGTCGACGTGACCGGTGACTACACCTGGGAGGTGCCGAACGTGAGCCGGCAGGGCAACGAGCCCTCGCAGCACGTGCTGTGGAACTTCACCACCTCGGGCACGATCGCGCTGCCGGAGGACTCGCCCACCGTGTGGGGCACGATCTACGCGCCGAACGCGACCCTGGTGGACCTGAGCCCGGTCAACATCGAGGGCGCGGTGGTGGTCGAGTCGCTCGTGCACGGCGGTGAGGCGAGCGGCAGCGGCGGCGAGATCCACTACGCGCCCTTCGACAACATCGTCACCTGCAACGCCACCACCACCACCACCACAACCACAACCACAACCACCACGACCGAACCGACCACTACGACCACCACCGGCCCGACCACCACCACCGTCGAGCCCACCACCACTACCCAACCCGCCACCGGCCCGACCGGAGGGACCACGAGCCACCCGGCGGCCGTGCGGCCGGATGATGACGAGCTGGCCGGGACCGGGGCTTCGATCCGCGACACCCTGGTCCTCGCCGGCGTCCTGCTCCTCTCCGGCGCGACCGCCCTGGCCCTGGCCCGGCTGCGCGACCGCCGTCCCTGACCCGGCTGCCGGACCCCGACCACCGGCCCGCGATCTCCGGTAGACTGGGAAGTCGCAGCTCAGAGCACTCGCGGGAGGTGGCATGGCGGACGTCCACGACGTGGCCGCGGCCCTGCTCGACGCCACCGGGCCCGAGTCGCCGATGAAGCTGCAGAAGCTCCTCTACTACGCCCAGGCGTGGCACCTGGCCGAGCACGGCGAACCGCTGTTCGACGCCCGCATCGAGGCGTGGCAGCGAGGTCCCGTGGTGCCCGAGGTCTACTACCGCCACCAGGGCCGGTCCGAGGTCGCCGCCTGGGACGAGGGCGATCCGGACCGCCTCACCGGGCCCGAACGCGCGGTCGTCGCGTCGGTGGTCGAGCGGTACGGCCACTTCACCCGCCACCAGTTGAGCGACATGGCGCACGACGAGGAGCCGTGGCGCGCGGCGCGGGGCGACCTGCCCGAGTCGGCGCCCAGCAGCGCGCCCCTCTCGCACGAGGTGATGGCCCGCTACTTCCGCAGGCTGACCAGCGGCGGCGAGGAAGCGATCGCGGAGGCCGTGGGCAGCGCCCGGCTGGAGGGCCTGGCCGTGCCGGACGACGTGGTGGCCACCATGCGCGCCGTCGCGGCGGGTGAGCTGACCGTGGACGAGGCCATCGCCCGGGAGATCGAGGCGCTGCGCCGGTAGTGGACGAAGACCCCTACCTGGACCCCGCGTCCGGGGTGCTGCGCAACAACCTGGGCCTGACCGACCCGCGGGAGTGCGACTTCGCGGAGACGCGGCTGAGCACGATGCGCGTCGAGCAGCTGGCCCTGTCCCCGCTGCCGGGCCTGTACGACCTGGCGCACCTGTGCGCCTTCCACCGCCGCATCTTCGGCGACTTCTACCCGTGGGCGGGCGAGGTCCGGCGGGTCAACATCGGCAAGACCGCGCTGTTCGCCGCGTGGCAGCAGGTCGAGCCCTACGCGGCCGGCGTGTTCGACGGCCTGAAGCGGGAGCGCTACCTGCGCGACCTGCCGCGCGAGGCGTTCCTGGACCGCTTCACGCACTACTTCGCCGAGGTCAACGCCGTGCACCCGTTCCGCGAGGGCAACGGTCGCGCGCAGCGGGCGTTCTTCCGCCAGTTGGCGCGGGAGGCGGGGTGGCGGGTCGCCGTGCACACGCTGGACCGCGTCGCGTTCATCGCCGCGTGCGAGCAGAGCCTCACCCGATCGAACGACCCGCTGCGCGACCTGTTCGCCACCGTCTTGAGCCCGGCCTGACCGGGTACCCGTGGCCATGACCAGCTACGAGCACCGGGCGCCGGTCGAGATGGCCGCGCGGGAGCTGTTCGAGTTCCTGGCGCGCCCGGGAAGCCTGCCCCAGCACCTGCCCGGACTGTCCGGCTCGACCCCGGACGTCGACCACGACCGCCGGCGCGTGTCGTGGGCGGAAGGCCGCTACCGGGGTGAGCTGACCGTCGTCGACGACGGCGCGGGCCGCAGCCAGGTGGCGCTCGCCGTCGAGACCGACGATCCCGGCGACGTCCAGCGAGAGCTGGAGGAAGCGCTCGCCGCCGTGGTGCACCGGGCCACCGCCGAAGCCGACGTGGACGCCGCCGCCCACGACGACACCTGGTACTGATGTGACCCGGATCACCCTCCGGTGAGAACCTTTTCCGCCCGCGGACCGTCTTGCCGGGTGTGAACGAGGAGCAGCTGGTCCGCGCGGTGGCCCGCGGCGACCGCGCGGCCTTCGAGGAGCTCTACCGCCGCACGTCGCCGTGGCTGGCCGTGCGCCTGCGCCGCCGGTGCGCCGACGAGCAGGTCGTCGCCGAGGTCATGCAGGAGACGTACCTGGCGGTGTGGCGGGCGGCGGGGTCGTTCGCGGGCGCGGCCGTCGACGGCACGGCCGTCGGGTGGCTGTGGACCATCGCGGCGCGGCGGCTGGTGGACGCGTTCCGCCGGCGCGCGCACGACGCCCGGCCGCTGCCCGCGGTCGAGGCCGCGCCCGCCGCCGAGGACGAGGTGCTGGCGGGCGCGTTCAGCGACGACGTCGGCGGCGCGCTGCGCGACCTGGCCCCGGAGCTGCGGCAGGTGTTGCAGGCGATGGTGCTGGACGGGCTGACCGTGCGGGAGACCGCCGTGCTGCTCGGCGTGCCCGAGGGCACCGTGAAGACCCGCGCCCGGCGGGCCCGGATCGCGATGCGGGAGGCACTGTCATGAGCGAGCACCCGACGGCCGACTCGATCGCCCGGTACGCGTCGGGCGACGACCTGCCTGCCGACGTGCTGTGGGCGGTCGAAGCGCACCTGGAGACGTGCGAGATGTGCCGGCTGCGGCTGGCCGACGCGGCTCCGCCCCAGGTCACAGCGTTGACGGCGGCCGTGTGGGCGGGGTTGGAGCCGACCGGGACGCCCGCTCGCCGACGGCGCGCGCTCGCGCGGTGGGCGACGCCGTCGTTCCTGCCGTGGCTGGCGATGACGGCGTTCGTGGTGCTGCTCGCCCTGGGGGTGGACGGGCTGCTGTCCGACCGCTCGACGTCGTCGGCGGTGCTGCTGGTCGCGCCCGTCGTGCCCGTCCTGGGTGTGGCCGCGGCCTGGTCGCGCGGCATGGACCCGGCTCATGAGCTGGTGGTGTCCACCGCGCGGGCCGGGCTGCAACTCGTCCTGCGCCGCACACTCGCGGTGCTGGTGGTGGTGCTGCCGGGGTTGCTGCTCGGCGGCGGGCTGACCGGCGCGTCGCCCGCCTACTGGCTGCTGCCGTGCCTGGCCGTCACGTCGGTGACGCTGGCGCTGGGTGGCGTGATTGGGGTGCGCCGGGCCGCCGTCGTCGCCGCCGCCTGCTGGGCGGTGCTGGTGGTCGGCCCTGCGGTGGTCCTCGGCGGTGTGCCCGGTGTGCTCGCGCCGGGCGCGGCGCCGGTCTGGGCGGCGGTGCTCGTCGGGGGCGCCGCCGCCGTGGTCTTCAGGTCCGCGGCTTACGCGCGCCTGTGATGGAGGGGAATCCGATGGCACGTGCGGTGAGCGCGGCGGAGGTCGCGCCGACGGGGTACGCCTGGCAGGTGGAGGCGGGGGGCCTGCGCGTGCGCGCGGGTCGGACGATGGCGGTGGACGGGCTGGACCTGCGGCTCGGCACCGGGGTGCACGGGCTGCTCGGCCCGAACGGCGCGGGCAAGACCACGCTGATCCGGTCGCTGGCGACCGTGCTGCGGCCCGCGTCCGGGACGTTGGCGGTGCTGGGTTCGCCGATGTCCGGGCGGCTGGACCTGCGCCGGGTGCGGCGGTCGCTGGGCTACCTGCCGCAGGACTTCGGCTACTACAAGCGGTTCACGGTGCGCGAGTTCGTCGAGTACGTGGCGTGGCTCAAGGAGATGCCCAAGCGGGACGTGCCCGGCGCGGTGCAGCGGGCCGTGGAACGGGTCGGGCTGGCCGACCGCGCCGACTCGCGGATGAAGTCGCTGTCGGGCGGCATGGTGCGGCGGGCGGGCATCGCGCAGGCGATCGTCAACGACCCCGAGCTGCTGCTGCTCGACGAGCCCACCGCCGGGCTGGACCCCGGTCAGCGGGTCCGGTTCCGGGAGCTGCTGGTCCAGCTGGGCGTGGACACGTGCGTGGTCGTGTCCACGCACCTGGTCGAGGACGTCGCGACGGCGTGCTCGGACGTGGTGCTGATCAACAAGGGCAGGCTGGTGTTCCAGGGCACGCCCGACGAGCTGGCCGCCGCGGGCGGTCCGGACGACGTCGGCGACAGCCCGCTGGAGCGCGGCTACTCGGCCCTGCTCGGTGGGGCTGGTGAGTGGTGAGGGTCTTCCGGATCGAGCTCAGGCGCACGGCGGCGCTGGTCGTGGGCGTGCTGACGGTGCTGGTCGTGGTGGGGATGCTGAGCTGGGGCCCGTCGACGAAGGACAGCACGGCGTGGACCCGGCAGTGGACGACGATGGCCGAGTGGATCAGGTTCATGCTCATGATCGCCTGGCCGGTGGCGCTGGGCGGCGGCGCGTTGCAGGGCCTGCGCGACCGGCGGTCCGGGGTGGAGGAGCTGTTCGGCTCCACGCCGCGGCCCCGGGCCCAGCGGGCGGGGGTGACGGTCGGCGCGCTGGCGGCGGCGCTGGCCGGGGCGTACGCGGTGGTGCTCGTGGTCGGCGGGGTGCAGGTCGTGGCGTCGACGGACTACTTCCACCTCGGCTGGGTGCCGGCCACGCTGGTCGGCGTGGTCGCCCTGGCGGGCGGCGGGGTGCTGGGCATGGGGCTGGGCAGGCTCGTGCCGTCACCGCTGACGCCGCCGCTGCTGGCCGCGGGCGGGTTGGCGCTGCTGACGCTCGGGCTGGGGCCCACCGGAGCCGACCTCTCCCGCTGGGTGCTGCTGCTGCCGTCCCTGCCGATGCCGGTGACCGTCTACGCGTCGGTGCGGGCGTCGGTGAGCGTGGCGCAGCTCGTGTGGTTCGTCGGCGTGGCGGCGACCGGGTTCCTGCTGGTGGCGTTGCGGCGGCGGTGGCTGGGGCTGCTGCCCGTGCTGGTGGCCGGCGCGGTCGCGCTGCCGCTGATGCCGGCCACGGCGGTGACGCCCGACGACGCGGCGGCGGAGCTGGTGTGCGCGGAGCGGTTGTGCCTGACGCGGGCGCACGAGCACGAGCGGGCGGCGTTGGCCGGGCCGGCGCGGGAGGCGTTGCGGCTGCTGGCGAAGCTGCCGGCACCGCCGACGTCGGTCCGCGAGGTGGCCGTGGCGGTGCGGGGCCTGCCGGAGCGCGGCCCGGAGTCGACCGAGGCGGTGTGGGTGAACCTCGACGACTTCACCTACTTCCGGCGGAACGCCCCGACCGCCGAGCAGCTGACGGCGTACCTCGTCGCCGGCGCGGGCACCCGGACGTGCTACGGCGACCGCATCCCGCGCGAGGTGAGCCGCGAGGTGGCGGCGCGCACGGTGATGACGGCGTGGCTGACCGGTCGCGTGGAACCGCTGCCCACGTTCCGCCTGTGGTTGGGCGAGGAGATCGACGCCCTGACCGCGCAGGGGTGGGAACGGCTGCGGGCGCTGCCGGAGGACGTCCAGGCGGCCCGGGTCCAGGCGGCGCGCGAGGTGCAGGCCGGGTGCACGGGCGACGCGCTGACCACCCTCACCGGGGGCACGACGTGACGCCCGAGCCGCGCTTCGCAGAGGTCCCCGCCAGGGGTCCCCTGATTTCACATTACCGCCGGGGTCTGACAATTCCGCCGCTCCGCCGGTGGTCGACCGCGAAGCCGCCGGGAGGCACGACGTGACGCGGTGGCTGCTCCTGCACACCCGGGCACGCCGGGTGCCGGCGTCGGCGGGGGCGGTGGTGGTCGGGGTGGCGGCGCTGGCCGCGCTCGCCCAGCCCGACGGCAGCCCGCAGCTCGCCGCGTTCGGCGCGGCCCTCGGGGTGGCCGCCGTCGCCACCGGCCTCGGCGGGCACGACCTGGCGCTCGACCGCACCGCCGCGTTCGGCTGGCCGCCCCGCCGGGCCGCGCACCTGCTGCTCGGCGGCGCGGTCGTCGCCGCGCTGCTGCTCGCCGTCGACCTGGTCGGCGGCCCGATCGCCCCGGACGCCTTCGTGCTGCGCGACGTCCTCGGACTGGGCGGCTTGGCCGCGCTCGGCGCGGTGCTCCTCGGCGCCCGCGCCGCCTGGGCGCTGCCGATCGGCTGGAGCGGCGTCACGCTGGTCGTCCCGCCCGGCGACGACCACTGGCTCAGCCGCCTGCTGACGTGGCCGGTCCAGCCCACCGGCACCACCTCGGCCACGACCACCGCGGTCGTGCTGGGCTGCGCCGGCCTGCTCGCCTACAGCTGGCTCGGCTGCCGCCGCTAGACCCCGATCGGGTGCCAGACCGTCTTCGTCTCCAGGAACGCCCGCAGCCGGGCCAGGTCCGGCTCGCGGGTGAAGTCCTCCGACGGACGGGCCCGCAGCACCCGCTTCACCGTCCCCGCCGCCGCGCGCTCCAGGTCGGCCCGCGTCGACTCCGGCGCACCCGTCAGGTCCAGCGCGTTCACGTCCGCGTGCGACGCCAGCCAGGGCGCGATCTCCGCCGTGCGCCCGGTGAGCACGTTCACCACGCCACCGGGCACGTCGGACGTCGCCAGCACCTCCGCCAGCGTCACCGCGGGCAGCGGCCGGTCCTGCGACGTCACGACCACCGCCGTGTTGCCGGTCGCGATCACCGGCGCCACCACGCTGATCAACCCCAGCAGCGACGACTGCTGCGGCGCGAGCACCGCCACCACACCCGTCGGCTCCGGCACGGAGAAGGAGAAGTACGGCCCCGCCACCGGGTTCGACGCGCCCAGCACCGTGGCCACCTTGTCGGTCCACCCCGCGTACCAGACCCACCGGTCGATCGCCGCGTCCACCAGCGACTGCGCCTTCTTCACCGCGACGCCCTCGCAGGCCGCCACCTCGGCGGTGAACTGCTCGCGCCGCCCCTCCAGCACCTCGGCCACCCGGAACAGCACCTGCCCCCGGTTGTACGCCGTGGCGCCCGACCAGCCGGGGAACGCCTTGCGCGCCGCCGCCACCGCGTCCCGGGCGTCCTTGCGGGACCCCTGCGCCGCGTTGGCCAGGAACGCGCCCTTGTGGTCGACCACCGGGTAGGACCGGCCCGACTCCGAGCGCGGGAACGCCCCGCCGATGTAGAGCTTGTACGTCTTCGCGACCGCGATCCGGTTCTCAGACATCGAGGTAGCCCTCCAGCCCGGTGCGACCGCCCTCGCGGCCGAAGCCAGACTCCTGGTAGCCGCCGAACGGGGCGGTCGGGTCGAAGCGGTTGAACGTGTTGGCCCACACCACACCGGCGCGCATCTTCTGCGCCGCCCACAGGATGCGGGACCCCTTCTCGGTCCAGACGCCGGCCGACAGCCCGTACGGCGTGTTGTTCGCCTTGGCCACGGCCTCGTCCGGCGTGCGGAACGTCAGCACCGACAGCACCGGCCCGAAGATCTCCTCGCGCGCGATCCGCATCGCCTGCGACACGTTGGAGAACACCGTCGGCGCGAAGTAGAAACCCTTGTCCGGCAACGGGCACGCGGACGTCCAGCGCTCCGCGCCCTCGGCGTCGCCCGACTCGACCAGTTCCTGGATCTTCGTCAGCTGCTCGCGCGAGTTGATCGCGCCGACGTCGGTGTTCTTGTCCAGCGGGTCGCCGACGCGCAGCGTGGACACGCGCACGTGCAGCTTCTCCAGCAGCTCCTCGGCCACCGACTCCTGCACCAGCAACCGCGAGCCCGCGCAGCACACGTGGCCCTGGTTGAAGAAGATGCCGTTGACGATGCCCTCGACGGCCTGGTCCAGCGGCGCGTCGTCGAACACGATGTTCGCGGCCTTGCCGCCCAGCTCCAGGCTCAGCTTGCGACCGGTGCCCGCCAGCTGCCGCTGGATGATCTTGCCGACCTCGGTGGACCCGGTGAACGCGACCTTGTCCACGTCCGGGTGCGCCACCACGGCCGCGCCGACGTCACCCGCACCGGGCAGGATGTTCACCACACCGGGCGGCAGGTCGGCCTGCTGGATGATCTCCGCCAGCACCAGCGCGGTCAGCGGCGTCGTCTCGGCGGGCTTGAGCACCACCGTGTTGCCGGTCGCCAGCGCGGGCGCGATCTTCCACGCCGCCATCAGCAGCGGGAAGTTCCACGGGATCACCTGGCCCGCCACGCCCAGCGGACGCGGATCCGGGCCGTGGCCCGCGTAGGCGAGCTTGTCCGCCCAGCCCGCGTGGTAGAAGAAGTGCGCGGCGGCCGTGGGCACGTCCACGTCCCGCGATTCCTTGATCGGCTTGCCGTTGTCCAACGACTCCAGCACCGCCAGCTCCCGCGACCGCTCCTGGATCAGGCGGGCGATGCGGAAGATGTACTTGGCGCGCTCGGAGCCGGGCATCCGGCCCCACACGCGCTCGTAGGCGCGGCGTGCCGCCTTCACCGCCTTGTCGACGTCGGCGGGCGCGGCCGTGGAGACCTCGGCCAGCACCTCCTCCGTGCCGGGGTTGACGGTCTTCAGCGGCTCACCGCCGCCCTCGACGAACTGGCCGTCGACGAACATCCGGTAGTTCGGCTTGAGGTTCGCGATGTCCCGTGATTCGGGCGCGGGCGCGTATTCCCACATGGTCAGTCCACCGTCACGTAATCGGGGCCGCTGTAGTGGCCGGCCAACTGGGTGCGCCGCTGCATCAGCAGGTCGTTGAGCAGCGTGGAGGCACCGAAGCGGAACAGGGTCGGGGTCAGCCACTCCGGTCCCGCGACCTCGTGCACCGCGACCAGGTACTTGATCGCGTCCTTGGTCGTGCGGATGCCACCGGCGGGCTTGACGCCCCTGAGCTCGCCCGTCTGGGTGTGCCAGTCGCGGACGGCCTGGAGCATCACGTGCGTGACGGGCAGCGTCGCGGCGGGGGAGACCTTGCCGGTGGACGTCTTGATGAAGTCGCCGCCCGCGAGCAGGCCGATCCAGGACGCGCGGCGCACGTTGTCGTAGGTGGCGAGCTCGCCGGTCTCCAGGATGACCTTGAGGTGCGCGTCCCCGCAGGCGTGCTTGATCTGCGCGATCTCGTCGAACACCTGGCCGTACCGGCCGGACAGGAACGCGCCCCGGTCGATCACCATGTCGATCTCGGTGGCGCCCGCGTCGACGGCGTAGGCGGTGTCCTCCAGCTTCACCTTCAGGCTCGACCGGCCGGACGGGAAGGCGGTCGCGACGCTGGCGACGCCGATGCCGGTGCCCTGCAACTCCCGCACGGCCGTCTCGACCATGTCCGGGTACACGCAGACGGCGGCGACCTGCGGCACGTCCGGGTTGTCCGGGTCGGGCCTGCGCGCCTTCGCCGCCAACGACCGCACCTTGCCGTGGGTGTCCGCGCCTTCCAGGGTGGTCAGGTCGACCATGGAGATGGCGGTGTCGATGGCCCACAGCTTGCTGGCCTTCTTGATGCTGCGGGTGCCCAGACCGGCCGCGCGCTGTTCGACGCCGACCTGGTCCACACCGGGCAGTCCGTGCAGGAACCGCCGCAGCGACGCGTCGTCGCGGACGGCGTCCGCGAGCGCCGGGGGCAGCTGCGCTGGCGGTGGAGTAGTCGGAGCAGCCATGTCGCCGAGTCTAGGCGGAATGGGACGGCCGTCCTAAGTGAGCGACTTCGGGCAGGTCAGCCCTACAACGGCCGGTGCTCGGCCGGGTGTTCCCGAGGGGCTGCGGGCGGGACGTCGGGGCCTCGGCGGTTGTCCACAGATCGGCGGCGACGGCCGCGCGCCGGCGTCCGCCTGATCCAGCCAGGCTGCACCGACCGCGGTCGAGCCGCCGATCCGTTGACGCCGGCGTTCCGATCCGCTGGACCACCGGCCGGGTCAAGCCCGGTCCGATAACGCCTGGTCAGCCCACGTGCAGGGGTTTGGTGATCTCGTCCTCGACGGCCCACCGGCGTCGGTCCAACGGCTTGGTCACCTCCGACGCCGGGGCCAGCTCGGGCGCGTGCTGCGCGGCCGTGCCGGTGCGCTTCAGCTTCTGCCACGGCAGCCGCGCCCCCGCCAGCGCCGTGATCACCGACTGGATCACGACCAGGTACATCAGCTGCCGGTACACGACCGGTTGCAGCGCCACGGCCCACAGCGGCCGCAGGCTCTCGCGGTCCAGGCGGAACGCGATGACGGCCGGCACGAGTTGCAGCACGAGGAACCCCAGCCACGCCGCCGCGCCGCGCACCGGGTCGGTGAACAGGCTGAGCAGCGCGAACACGTCGATCACCGGCGCCAGCACCGGCAGCACGACCTGGTACAGCGCCAGGTACGGCAGCCCGCGCCGACCCAGCCGCCCGCCGAGCCCGCGCTCCGCCACCGCGCCCCGGTGCTTCCACATCGCCTGCAACGTCCCGTAGCACCACCGGTAGCGCTGCCGCCACAGCTGGCCCAACGTCGACGGCGCCTCGGTCCACGCGCGGGCCGACTCGCGGTAGGTCACGGCCCACCCGGCGCGCTCCAGCGCCATCGTCAGGTCGGTGTCCTCGGCCAACGTGTCCTCCGGCACGCCGCCCACCTGCCGCAACGCGCTGAGCCGGAACCCGCCGACCGCCCCCGGCACCGTCGGCATGCACTCCATCACGTCGTACATCCGCCGGTCGAGGTTGAAGCCGATCACGTACTCGATGTGCTGCCACCGCCCGAGCAGCCCGCCCCGGTTGCCGACCTTCGCGTTGCCCGACACCGCGCCGACGTCCGGGTCGGCGAACGGCTCCACCAGCTCGGCCACGGTGTCCGGCTCCAGCACCGTGTCGCCGTCCACCATCACCACCAGCTCGGTCCGGCAGTGCCGCAGCCCGGTGTTCAGCGCCGCCGCCTTGCCCGCGTTCGCCTGCCGGATCAACGTCACCCCGGGCAGGTCCAACGCCAGCACGACCTCGCTGGTCCGGTCGGTGGAACCGTCGTCCACCACGATCACCCGCACGTCGGCGGTGCTCGCCAGGATCGTGCGCAGGGTCGCCTCGATGCCGGCTTCCTCGTTGTACGCGGGCACGAGCACCGTCACCGCCTGCCGGGGCAGCCGCCGCACGTGCCGGCCGACCTTGCGCGCCCGCCGCGCGTGGATGCCGGTCGTGCTCAACAACAACGCCGCCCGCAGCAACGCCAACACGCTCGACACCACGACCAGCCACGTCATCAACGCCGTCGTCGCCACCGCCGCGCGCACGGCCAGCGACACCGCCGTCCCCTCGGCCCGCTCCACGAAGTCGGCCGACCGGGTCGCCGGCACGCCCAGCGCCTCACTCGCCGTGCGGAACTTCCGCCCCTCGGCGCGCAGCCTGGGGATCGCCCGCTCCAACGCCGCCACGGTCTGCGAACGGTCGCCACCGCCGTCGTGCGCCAGCACGACCGCGCCGCGCTGGTCGGTCGGCATCGCGGCGACGATCGCGTCCACGCCCGGGTTGCGCCAGTCCTCCGTGTCGTGGGTGGACAGCAGCACCAGGTGCCCGGAGCCGACCACGCGCTCCACGGAGGCCAGGTCCTCGTCGTCCAGCGCGTCGGCGCTCGCCGAGTACGGCGGGCGCACGAGCGTGCTCACCCGACCGGTCGCGGCGGCCACCACGAGCTGCGTCTGACCCAGTTCCAGGGCGGTCCGCGCCTCACCGACCTTGCCCAGGTCGACGTGGGTGAACGTGTGCAGCCCGACCTCGTGCCCCTCGGCGGCCATCCGCTCGACCAGCTCCGGGTGCCGCGCCGCGGCGACGCCGGTGACGAAGAACGTCGCCTTGACGTCGTTGCGCCGCAACACGTCCAGCACCTGCGGCGTCCACCGCGGGTCCGGGCCGTCGTCGAACGTCAGCACCACCGTGCCGTCCGGCACCGCGCGGGACGTCAGCCCGGTGCCGTCCGTGCCGATCAGCGGCCCGCCCGCGCGCACGGCGGCGGGCACGTGGTCCGCCGGCCCGGCCGTCGGCGCCTCGCCCTGACCGACCCGCTGCACCACGAGCAGGTCGAGCAGCAGCAGGCCCAGCAGCACGACCAGGGACAACGCCAGCAGCAGCCAGTGAGCGCGCGGTGACGGCAGGTGTGCGCGCATCAGCCCCTGCCGGCGGACGTCGGCCGGTTCGAGGCGCCGGGCGGTGGTTCGGTGCGACGCCCCTGCGTCTTCGTCGTCGTCTCAGCGGTCGTCGTCGGTTCGGCGGCCGTCGTGGTCGGCACGTCCTCCGCGGTCGTCGTCGTGGTGGTGACGCGCGCCGGCGGTTCGGCGGTCGTGGGCGCGGCCGTGGTCGTGGCGACGACGACGGGCGGCGGCTCCTCCGCGGGCACGGGGAGCAGCGACGACCGGTTCACCGGGCCGCCCGCCAAGGCGACGGCGAGCAGCGTCAGGTAGGCGAGCACGCACACCACGGCCGTGCCGATGACGATGCGCAGGACCCACCGGCGGCGGCCGGACGGGTCGACGAACACGGGGCTGGACATTCGCGACTTCGCAGGGGGACGGGCGGCGGGGGACGCCGAAGGGTAACGCCCCCCGGTGCCCGCGACTAGCCCTCCAGCTCGTCGTGGGAGCGACCCTTGAGCTTCTTCTTCTTGGGCCGCCGCACCTCGACCGCGCCCATCATGGCGAACCCGGTGATCTTCACGACCGGCCCGCCGGGGATCGTCGGCGCGCCCTTGTGGGTGGCGTCCTCGAACGCGCCCATGAAGCCGATGCCGGACACCTGCACGGTGACGTCCGCGGGCACGATGATCTCCACCCCGCCCATCAACGCGTAGGCGTTGATCGTCGTCACGCCCTGCGTGAAGCGGGCCCGCGTCAGGTCCAGCTCGACACCGCCCATGACGGCGACCGCCGTGTGCGTCGGCGGCACGACCCACTCGCCCCGCCGCTCCACGCCGGACCAGAACGCGAACGAGACCGTGGAGCCGGGCGTGCCGCCGATGCGCGACGCGGGGACGTTGTGCTGGAGCGGCGCGGGCATGAGCGACGGCGCGGGCACGCCGAGGTCGGCGGTCAGCGGCACCAGCTCGCCGTAGGTCTTGGCCGCGTACACCGCCGCCAGGCGTTCGTCCAGCTCGTGCAGGTCGAGCCGGCCTTCGCCGTGTGCCTGTTGGAGCACCTGGGCGACCTTCTCGCGGTCGGCGTCCGAGGCGCGCATCTGACGGGGGTCGGGGACCAGCTCGTCGCTCACCCGGGTGAGTCTAGGAGAGGAAGTTCACGTTCCTGTCGCGACGATGACGAGTTGCGCGGAATTCACGTCCAGGAACGCCACCGCGTGCCACCGCTCGTGGTGGAACGCCGCGTCCAGCGCGTCCCCGGTCAGGAACGGCCCGCCCGGCAGCTCCCCGCGCAGGCCCTCCACCACGTCCGGCGTCCTGCCCTCGTCGGCCGGCGCGTAGGCCGACCGCACCCGCTCGACCTCGGTCGCCGACAGCGCCACGACCGCGTCGATCCAGTAGGTCGACGGTCCGGGCGAGTCCGCGCGCCCGAACGTGCCGGACATCCACCGCGCCCCGGAAGGCGTGCCGAGCACGGGGAAGCGCTGGAGGAGCGGGTCGAGGTCGGTCCGCAGTTCCCCGGTCCCCGACTTCGCCGCCGGCTCGGCCCGGCCCTGGCAGCCGACCAGCGCCAAGGCCGCGACGAGGACGACGAGCCACCACACCGGACGGGGACGGCTGCTCGCTCGCGTGACGTCCATCCGGTGCTCCTCGGGGCAGTGGCCTTCGCCAGGCGGTACTCCCCTTGGAGGAACGGGCGGACGCTCCGGTTCCCGTCAGGTCGGTCGGCGCACCGGCAGCCCGGCGGCGCGGTAGATGTCGTCCACGACCCGCATCGTGGCCACCGCGTCGTCCGGCGTCGTCGGGAACGGCTTGCCGTGCAGCACGGCGTCGGCGAACGCCTCCAACTGGTACTCGTAGGACGGCCGCCGGTCGAACCGCTCGACCCGCCGGTGGCCGTGCAGCTTCACCGCGAGCCGGTGACCCGCCTGGGGCGCGAACGGGTTGAACACGCGCAGCTCCCCGTTGGCCCCCAACACCTTCGCCGACAGCCGCAGCAGCGACCGCGACCACATCGACGCCACCACGGTCCCCGTGTGCCCGGCCGGGAACTTGAGCTCCGCCCGCATCGCCCGGTCGACGCCGTCACCCTTCAGCAACGCCCGCGCCGACTTCACCTCCGGCTCGCCACCGAGGTACCGCACCATGTTCACCGCGTAGCAACCGGCGTCCATCAACGCCCCGCCGGCCAGCTCCAGCGAGTACCGGATGTCGGAGAACTTCGGCAACGGGAACGCCAATCGCGCCTCCACGTGCCGGAGCTCGCCCAACTCCGCGACCACTCCCGGCAACCGCAACGCCAACGGGTGGTAGCGGTAGTGGAACGCCTCCATCACCACCAGCCCGCTGCTCCGCGCCGCCTCCGCGACCGCCGCGGCCTCGTCCGCGTTGGCCGCGAACGGCTTCTCGCACAGCACGTGCTTCCCGGCGGCCAACGCCGCCAACGTCCACTTCCCGTGCAACCCGTTGGGCAGCGGGATGTAGACCGCGTCCACGTTGGGATCGTCCAACAGCTCTTCGTAGCTCTCGTGCACCCGGGCGATCCCGAACCGGTCGGCGAACCTCCGCGCGCGACCGACCTCCCGCGCCGCCACCGCGGCCACCTCCGCCGACGCCACCGACCGCCCCGGCCTCACCAACGCCGCCGGCACGATCCGCGCCGCCCCCAACACCCCGATCCGCACGTGGTCGGCCATGTCAGTTCGTTACCCCCGGCGGCACGTCGTCAACCCCGAGCCCGTTGATCCTCGACAGTGCCGATCGTCGTCCCGACGTGCGGGCAACGAGCCGCCGGGCGTCGACCGGGGGTACCACATACTGTTCGACCATGGACGTCCTCGTTGTCGATCACCCACTGGCCAGGGCGCGGCTGACCACCATGCGTGACGCCCGCACGGACAACGCGGCGTTCCGCGCCGCGCTGCACGAGCTGACCGTGATGCTGGTGTACGAGGCCACGCGCGACCTGCCCGTGGCCGAGGAGCGGGTGCACACGCCCGTCGCCCGCACCACCGGGTACCGCCTGGCGAACCCGCCGCTGCTCGTGCCGGTGCTGCGGGCCGGTCTCGGCATGGCCGACCAGGCGCACAAGTTGATCCCGGACGCGCAGATGGGGTTCGTGGGCCTGGCGCGCGACGAGGAGACCCTCCAGCCGACGCCGTACATGGAGTCGCTGCCCGACTCGCTGGCCGGCCGCCCGGTGTTCGTGCTGGACCCGATGCTCGCGACCGGCGGCTCGATGGCGTACACGATCCGCCTGCTGACCGACCGCGGCGCGACCGACGTGACGGCCATCTGCGCCCTGGCCGCACCCGAGGGCATCAAGCACCTGGAGGACTCCGGCCTCCCCGTCCGCCTGATCACCGCGAGCGTCGACGAGCGCCTGAACGACTCGGGCTTCATCGTCCCCGGCCTGGGCGACGCCGGCGACCGCCAGTACGGCGCCGTCCACTAACCCCCACCCCCGAGAGTCGAACGCTCAGGTCCCGAGAGTCGAACGTTCGCGTACCCCGAATTCAACGCTCAGGTCACCGTCCGACGTTTCGAGCGTTGAATTCAGGGGTCCTGGACGTAGGACACGGTGGACGCGGAGGTTCGACACGCGGGACCTGAGCGTTCGACTCTCGCGAGGGGCTAGGTCAGGGTGGTGGCGTGGTCGGCGGCCCAGGTGGAGAGGGTGCGGCCGGGGTGGCCCGTGACGGTGGTGAAGTCGGGGGTCACGGAGGCCGGTTCCTCGGCGTGCTGGGCCATGTACCCGAGCAGGTACTCGGCCACGTCGTAGGGCAGGCCCTCGTCGCGGATCAGGGTGGCGCGGGCCTGGCCGTAGGTCAGGCGCTCGAACCGGATCGGGCGGCCCAGGCCGCGGCCGATGGCGTCGACCTGCTCGACGTGGGTCAGCGCCTCCGGCCCGCTCACCGTGTACACCCGGCCGGCGTGCCCCTCGCGCAGCAACGCGTGCACCGCCACCTCGGCCACGTCGTCCTCGTGCACCGGCGCGCCCACCGACTCCGGGAACGGCGCCCGCACCACGTCCTCCTCCTTGATGCTCCGCGCCCAGATCAGCTTGTTGGCCATGAACTCGCCGGGCCGCACGTGCGTCCACTCCAGCCCGGACGCCTCGACCACCCGCTCCACGTCGTGGTGCAGCTCGTAACTGCCCGGCCGCCGCGCGGTCACCGCGCTGCTCGACAGGTACACCACCCGCCGCAGGTCGGGCGCGTTCGCCAGGAACGTCCGGGCGTGCGCGACCGCTTCCGGTGACTCGATCGCGGCCAGCAGGAACACCGCGGTCACGCCCGCCAGCGGCAGCTCCTCCGGTCGCGTCAGGTCACCTCCCACCACCTCCACGCCGTCGGGCAGCACGGCCCGAGCCGGGTTGCGCGTCAACGCCCGCGCCGGCACCCCCGCCGCCGCCAGTTGCCGCACGACCGCGCCGCCGATCGTGCCGGTCGCGCCGGTGACCAGGATCGTCACGGGTTCCCCCTTTTCGCTGGAACGACTATTCAAACTTGAACAGCGCCGAAGCTAGCGCGATCGCCACCCACCGCGCACATGCAAAAGTTTGCAAGCAACGCGAGAGAACTTCGCGTTACCGGATTCGGCCGAACGGCCGTAGAGGTGGTCTAGACCTCATCACTACCGTGGTCCAGACCACAGCCGAAGCCCGCGAGGAGAAGCATGTCGAGCAGGAGATGGGTGCTCCCCGCCCTCCTGGCCACCGCGATGGCCGCGTCGCCGGCCCCGCAGGCGGTCGCGCACGGCCGGCACGACGACCGCGGCGACCACGGCAGGTCCGAGCGCGTCGTCGGCTACTACACCCAGTGGAGCGGCTACGACCGCAACTTCCTCGTGCGCGACCTGGTCGCCAACGGCACCGCGCCCCGGCTGACCCACCTCAACTACGCCTTCGGCTTCCTCGACGAGTCCGGCAAGTGCGTCAGCGCCGACCCGTGGGCGGACTACCAGCGGCCGTTCAGCGCCGAGCAGAGCGTCAACGGCGTCGCGGACGTCGCGGGCCAGCCGCTGTCGGGCAACCTGAACCAGCTCAAGCAGCTCAAGGCGAAGTTCCCGAAGCTGCGGATCAACATCTCGCTCGGCGGCTGGACCGGCTCGAAGTACTTCTCCAACGCCGCCCTCACGCCCGAGTCGCGCGCCGCGCACGTGGCGTCCTGCCTGGACATGTGGCTCAAGGGCAACCTGCCCGACGCCGCCCCCGGCGCGGCGGCCGGCGTGTTCGACGGCGTCGACCTGGACTGGGAGTGGCCGTCGTCCGAGGCCGCGCCCGGCAACGTGGTGCGCCCCGAGGACAAGCAGAACTTCACCGCGCTGCTCGTGGAGTACCGCAAGCAGCTGGGCAAGCTCACCTGGCGCACCGGCAAGCGCTACGACCTCACCGCGTTCCTGCCCGCCAACCCCGCGCAGGTGGACCGGGGCTTCGAGGTCGGGAAGGTCTTCGAGCTGCTGACGTTCGGCACGATCCAGGGCTACGACTACCACGGCGCGTGGGAGCCGCTGACCAACCAGCAGTCCTCGATCCGCACGCCCGCCGCGGACCCGACGACGCCGGCGTTCAGCTCGCAGGTCGCGATCGACCACTACCTGCGCAACGGCGCGCCGAAGAACAAGGTCGTCATGGGCGTGCCGTTCTACAGCCGCGGCTGGACCGGCGTGCGCGACGAGGGCAACGGCCTGTTCCAGCCCGCCACCGGCCCTGCGCCCGCGACCTACGAGGCCGGGTACGAGGACTACCGGATCCTGAAGGCCCAACTGGGGAAGTTCACCGTGCACCGGGATGCCAAGGCCGGGCACGCGTGGTTGTTCGACGGCACCACGTTCTGGACCTGGGACGACCCGGTCGAGATGAAGCGCAAGGGGCGCTACGTGGCCGAACGGCGCCTTGGCGGCGCGATGATCTGGTCGCTCGACGGCGACACCGCCGACGGCGAGCTGATCAAGGCGCTCACCAGCGGACTGTCCTGACAACGGGCAGTCCACGGGGTCCGGGGAGGTTTCGCGGCGGCCACCTCCCCGGGCCCCACCTTCGTCACCGCACCCGCCAACCGTCCGCGTGCGCACGCAGCGCGCGTTCGTAGACCGGGGCGATCTCCACGCCGGGCGGCAGGTTCCCGTTGAGCTCCAGGCTCACCAGGCCGTGCACCATGCCCCACATCGCCAGCGCGATCCGCTCCGGCGGCTCCGGCGCGAACAACCCGGACTCCACGGCCCGCCCGACGTCCCGCACCACCGGCAGGAACGTCTGGACGGCGGCCTCCTTCGTCTCGTCGGACGGCTCGAAGTTCGGCACGACCTTGCTGAACATCACGAGGTAGAACTGCGGGTCGGCGAGCGCGCCGGCCCGGTAGGCCAAGCCGATCTGGACGAGGTCCTCCACCGGGTCGTCGGTCTGCGGCACGCACGCGATGCGTTCACCGAATCGGCGGAACGCCTCCTCGTACACGGCGTTCAGCAGCGCCGGCTTGCCGCCGAACAACGAGTACACGGCCGTGGTCGAGGTGTTGACATCCGCCGCGAGCCTGCGCAAGCTCAGAGCGCCGGGGCCTTCGGTGGACAGCAGTTCGCCCGCCCGCTCGAGCAGCCGGCCGCGGAGCGCGTCGTCGTGGGTCTTCGGTCGTGGCACCGGGGCATCGTATCGTAACACTGTTATAAGTCACGGTCTGGTCATCGTGGTATCAAGTTGGTACCGTCATTCTCCATGGCGATGACTCTGCGTCTGAGCGACGAGGAGAACCGGCGGCTCGACGAACTCGCCGCCGCCGAGGGTCGTTCGAAGCAGGAGGTCGTGCGCTTGGCGTTGGCCGAGCGGTGGGCCAGGCTGCAGAAGGAGGAGCAGTTGTCCGAGGTCCTCGGGCGCGTGCTCCCCAAGTACCGGGGCCTGCTCGACCGCCTCGGCTCGGCCTGACTCCCGGCCCCTTCCGATTGCGGGATTCCGCACCTCTGCGCGACCGGTCGACTACTCCGCGCCCACATCCCACACCTTCGAGTGATCGCACCCTTGTGCACTCGCCGTTCGAACACATGTTCGATACGATCAATCCATGCAGCTCAACCGGCGCACGCCCGGTCGTTCACGGGCTTACCTCTGTGAACGTCCACGACGGTCCTCCGCGCACCGGTATGGTGCGCCGTTGAAGATCGGGTCGCGTTCAGGTTGCGCTTCGGTGCACAACGCGGCCGACAACATCCTCGCCGCCCGTCGGGCGGGGAGGCGAAACGGACCTGAGGGGGTGGGTGGTGTCGCCGGAGACGTCCCGGATGCGGCGTGGCCGCGCCGGAGTCCCCGCCCCGCAGGACAGGGAGCGCGTCAAGCAGTGGTCAACTACCTCGACGCCGGCGACTTGCTCGTGCTGGCGACCGCCGTCACCGGCGGGGATCTGGTCGTGCGCGACTTAGGTCTCCTCGACTCCGCAGCCCACCGCCCCAGGGCCACCGTGCTGGGGGTCGAGGCTTACGACACGCTCTGGCTGAAAGCTTCCGCGTTGCTCGACTCCATCGTCCGCACGCGCCCGTTGGCCGAGGGCAACTGGCGGCTGGGCTGGGTCGCCGCCGTGACGTTGTGCGACATCAACGGCTGGTGGATCGACGCCGAGGAGGACGAGGCCCTCGACCTGGTGCGCGCGCTGGGCCGGGAGCAGATCGACGTCGCCGGCATGGCCGCCCACCTGGAGGCGTGGAGCATGCCCAAGGACGACTAGCACGGCCCGCTGTCCGGCCGGATCGCGTGCCGACCCACCGAATGCGCCGAATCGGGTTGACCTGGAGCGCACTCCAGCTCCTACGGTCGACACCGTGACTTACTCGATCGCCCAAGCGGCCGAGCGCAGTGGGTTGTCGATCGACACCCTGCGCTACTACGAACGGATCGGCCTGGTCGACCCGCCTGCCCGGGACTCCGGCGGGCGGCGCACCTACAGCGACGACGACCTGGGCTGGCTCGCGTTCCTGACCCGCCTGCGCACCACCGGCATGCCCATTCGCATGATGCGCGAGTACGCGCAGCTCAGGCACCGCGGCGCGGCCACCGCGGGCAGGCGCAAGCAGATGCTGTTCGAGCACCGCGCCTCGGTCCGCGCGCGCATCGCCGAGCTCCAGTCGTGCCTGGAGGTGCTCGACTACAAGATCACGCACTACGAGCAGATCGAGCACACGTTCATCGAGGGGATCACCGCGTGAGGTCGTTGGGGGAGCTGCGGGTCGGCACGCAGGGCCTGGGCTGCATGGGCATGAGCCAGTCCTACGGCGTCGGGGACGAGGCCGAGTCGATCGCCACCATCCACCGGGCGCTCGACCTCGGCGTCACGCTCCTGGACACCGCGGACGTCTACGGCGGCGTCACCCGACCGGGCACGGCCGACGCGAGCGGCGTGGGCGCGAACGAGGAGCTGGTGGGCCGGGCGGTCAAGAACCGCCGCGACGAGGTCGTGCTCGCCACCAAGTTCGGGCTCGCCGACCCGGACCGCAGGCCGCGCGGTGACGCGGCCTACGTCAGGCAGGCGGCCGAGGCGTCGTTGCGGCGGCTGGGCACCGACCACATCGACCTGTACTACCAGCACCGGGTCGACCCGGACGTGCCGATCGAGGAGACCGTCGGCGCGATGGCCGAGCTGGTCGCCGAGGGCAAGGTCCGGCACCTGGGCCTGTCCGAGGCGGGCGCGGAGACGATCCGCCGGGCGCACGCCGTGCACCCGATCACCGCGTTGCAGAGCGAGTGGTCGCTGTGGACGCGCGACGTCGAGGCGGAGATCGCGCCGACGTGCCGCGAGCTGGGCATCGGCATCGTGCCGTTCTCGCCGCTGGGCCGGGGCTTCCTGACCGGCCGGCTCACGTCCGTCGCCGACCTGGGTGAGGACGACGCGCGCCGCGCCATGCCCCGGTTCGCCGAGGAGAACTTCGCCCGCAACACGGCCATCGTGGACGCCCTGCGCGCACTGGCCGCCGAACGCGGCGTCACGCCCGGTCAGCTCGCGCTGGCGTGGGTGCACCACCAGGGCGAGGACGTCGTGCCGATCCCGGGCACCAAGCGGGTGAAGTACCTGGAGGAGAACGTCGCCGCCGCCGACCTGGAGCTCAGCGCCGAAGAGCTCCGCGCGATCGAGGCCGCCGCGCCGGCCGTCGCGGGCGAGCGGTACCCGGCGGAGTTCCTGAAGCTCTCGAACAGGTAGGGGGAAGACCGTGGAGAACCGCCGGTTGGGCGCGCTGGAGGTCAGCGCGCAGGGCTTGGGCTGCATGGGCATGAGCGACTTCTACGGCCCGGGCGACGAGAACGAGTCCACCGCCACCATCCACCGCGCGCTGGACCTGGGCGTCCGGCTCCTCGACACGGCCGACATGTACGGGCCGTTCACCAACGAGGAACTGGTCGGCCGGGCCATCAGGGGTCGCCGGGACGAGGTCGTGCTGGCGACCAAGTTCGCCATCGTCCGCGAACCGGGGGCGCCCCGGTCCGAGTGGGGCCTGCGGGGTGACCCGGCCTACGTCAAGCAGGCCGCCGAGGCGTCGTTGCGCCGGCTGGGCACCGACCACATCGACCTGTACTACCAGCACCGGGTCGACCCGAAGGTGCCGATCGAGGAGACCGTCGGCGCGATGGCCGAGCTGGTGGCCGAGGGCAAGGTCCGGCACATCGGCCTGTCCGAGGCGGGCGCGGAGACGATCCGGCGGGCGCACGCCGTGCACCCCGTCGCGGCCGTGCAGACCGAGTGGTCGCTGTGGTCGCGCGACATCGAGGACGAGGTCGTGCCGACGTGCCGCGAGCTGGGCATCGGCATCGTCGCGTACTCGCCGCTGGGCCGCGGTTTCCTCACCGGCCGCTACACGTCCAAGGACGACTTCGCGGCCGGTGACTTCCGCCTGGTCGGCCAGCCGCGGTTCGCCGAGGAGAACCTGGCCCGCAACCTGGCGCTGGTCGAGTCGCTGCGCGAGGTGGCGCGCGAGCACGACGTGACGGCCGGGCAGATCGCGCTGGCGTGGGTGCACCACCAGGGCGCCGTGCCGATCCCGGGCACCAAGCGGGTGAAGTACCTGGAGGAGAACGCGGCCGCAGCGGACCTGGCGCTGACCGAGGCCCAGCTGGCCCGCATCGCCGCGGCCGTGCCGCCCGACGCGGTGGCCGGCACCCGCTACCCGGCCGAGGTGATGCCCTCGCTCGGCCGCTAGAGCGTCAACGTGGCCGCGACGGTGGCGCCCAGCTCCCGGCACCGCGCCCGGGCGTCACCGTCGGGCGCGCCGGTCAGCGCCACCGTCCCCGCCACGGCCCGCCACCCCAACCCGCCCGTGATGTCCCGCAACGCCTTCACCGCGCCCTCCGTGCCCAGGTTGCCGTGCACGTACGCCCCGAACGGCCGACCGCGCGTGGCGTCCAGGCAGGGGTAGTAGACCGTGTCGAAGAAGTGCTTCAACGCGCCGCTGATGTAGCCGATGTTGACCGGCGTGCCGAGCAGGTAGCCGTCGGCTTCCAGCACGTCGGACGCGGTCGCGGACAGGGCGGGCCGCCGCACCACCTCGACGCCTTCGATGTCCGGGTCGGTCGCACCCTCCAGCACCGCCTCGAACAGCTCCTGCATGGCGGGTGACGGCGTGTGGTGCACGATCAGCAGGCGGGGCACGCGGCCCAGGTTGCCGCGAACGCCCCCGCGCGGCAACCGCTCGCGCGACCTGGTCCGGCACGTCGACAGGTCCGTCCGCCGCATGACCTCGACGCCTCCGGCGTCCGGATCGGTCGCCCCCTCCGCCACCGCCGGGGCGCGTCGTCGGTAGCATGGCTGTGCGCGATGGCAGCTGACGCTGGCGTCGTCGTGTCGCCGCCCGGGGGAGCGGGGTGAGCCGGTGACGCGGCGGTTATTCGGGACATCGCGCCGCTGTGGACAACTGAACGTGGTTTCCCGACGATCGCCCTCCGCGCTCACCGGTGGGCTTGGTTGTTGTGGGGTGCCATGTCGGTCTGGTGGGCCGCTGCGGTCTTGTCGACGACGACGCTGTCCGGCCTTGTCGCGAAGTGGATGATGCTGCGTTTCCTGCACCGCGTGTACGAGCGCGGCGGGGCCAAGGACCTCAAGGCGGCGGCTGAGGCGCTGCGTGAACTCCGCTCACACACCACCGCCAAGGAACTCGTCCGCGCGAGGATCGGGCGGACGCCCGCGCCCCGTGGGAGACGGGCCCGATGAATGGCGTCCCGGCCGGCGCGACAAGATCAAGAGCGTCGCGCGGGAACCCGCGGGGCCGTCGCGCGTCTTCAGTAGTAGTGACACGGGAGGGAGTCATGGAAACTCGCAGCATCGCCACGATGACGCGGAACCGCCGGATCACCTGGGGCGCGGGTGTCGGCATCGGGGTCGGGCTGATCGGCCTGCCGCTCGTCTTCATCGCCCTGTGGCCGGGGGTCGACCACAGCCCGTGGGACGTCAACACGATGATCCTGGCGACCGGCGTCGCGCTGTGCACGACCAGCTACATCTCCGGCCGCATCTCGGTGGCCGCCGTCACGCAGCACCGCGCCCGCCCGGTGAGCCCGCCGACCCGCCGCCCGTACCTGGTGGCCGGCGGTTCGCTCGTCGTCGCCGTGCTGTGCCTGCTGCTCGCGCTGGCGTCGTGACCGTCAGCTGAGCAGCTCCGACACCTGCGCGCGGAGCTCGGCCAACCGGGCCCGGGCCCGTTCCCGGGCCGACGGCAGGTCGTCCGGCACCGGTTCCACGACCTCCAGGTACGCCTTCAGCTTCGGCTCGGTCCCGGACGGCCGCACGACCACCCGCACGCCGTCGCGGGTGAGCCGCACCACGTCGGCCCCGGGCAGCAGGTCCTCGAACGCGAAGCCCGCCGGCGGCCGGGCGCGCAGCCGCGCCATCAACGCCCCGATCCGGCTCAGGTCGGTGAACCGCAGCGACACCTGGTCGGTCAGGTGCAGCCCGTGGTCGACGGCGAGCTGGTCCAGCGCGTCCAGCAGCGTGCGGCCCGACGCCTTCAACCCGGCCGCCAGGTCGCACGCCACCACGGCCGCCGAGATGCCGTCCTTGTCGTTGACGTGCGCCGGGTCGACGCAGTTGCCCAGCGCCTCCTCGTAGGCGAACACCAACCCCTCGCCCGCGCGCACCAGCCACTTGAACCCGGTCAACGTCTCCGCGTAACGCGCGCCGTGCGCCGCCGCGATCGACCGCAGCAACGACGACGACACGATCGTGGTCGCCACCAGCGGGTCGGGGCTGTCGGTGGTGGACAGCACGAGCGAGCCCAGCAGCACGCCGGTCTCGTCGCCGCGCAGCATCCGCCACGACCCGTCCCGCTCCCGCACGCCCAACGCGCACCGGTCCGCGTCCGGGTCGAGCGCGATGGCCAGGTCGGCGTCCTCGGCCGCCGCCAGCGCCAGCAACCGGTCCGCCGCGCCGGGCTCCTCCGGGTTCGGGAACGCCACGGTCGGGAACGCCGGGTCCGGCACGGCCTGCTCGCGCACCACCCGCACGTCGGTGAACCCGGCCCGCCGCAACGCCTCCACCGCGGTCGCGCCGCCGACGCCGTGCATCGGCGTCAGCACCACCCGCAGGTCGCGGGCCGTGCCGCGGGGCAGTGACGCGACCCGTTGCAGGTACTCGTCCACCTCGGCGTCCGACACCGGCAGGTGGTCGTCCGACAGGGGCACCGACACGGCCGCCGGCACGCCCCGGATCGCCGCCTCGATCTCGCGGTCCTCCGGCGGCACGATCTGCCCGCCGCCCGCCAGGTACAGCTTGTAGCCGTTGTCCGCGGGCGGGTTGTGCGAGGCGGTGATCTGCACGCCCGCCACCGCGCCGTGCCGCTTGACCAGGAACGCCAGCACCGGCGTCGGCAGTGGTCCCGGCAGCACCCGCACGGTGAAGCCCGCCCCCGCCAGCACGCCGGCCGCGGCGGTCGCGAAGTCCTCCGACCCGTGCCGCGCGTCCCGGCCGACGAACACCGTGCCGACGTGCCCGTGCGCCTGGAGCCACGCGGCGAGCCCGGCCGTGGTGCGGATGACCACGGCCCGGTTCATGCCGTTCGGCCCGGCCCGCACGGGACCGCGCAGCCCCGCCGTGCCGAAGGTCAGCGGCCCGGCCATCCGGTCCGCCAGCTCGTCGGCCGCGGCGGCGTCACCGCCCATGGCCCGCGCCACGACCGACTGGAGCTCCAGCCGGGTGTCGGGGTCCGGGTCGTCGGCGATCCAGCGGAACGCGGCGTCGCGCAGGGCCGGGGCGAGGGTCATGCCCGCGTCACCAGCTCGGCCCGGGAGACGAGCTCGCGCAGCAGCGCGCCCATCCGGCTGGCCGCCGCCTGGCCCGCCTCCAGCACTTCTTCGTGGTTGAGCGGCTCGCCGGTGATGCCCGCGGCCAGGTTCGTCACCAGCGACAGGCCGAACACCTCCACGCCCTCCGCGCGGGCCGCGATGGCCTCCAGCACGGTCGACATGCCGACCAGGTCCGCGCCCATGGTGCGCAGCATCCGGATCTCGGCGGGCGTCTCGAAGTGCGGTCCGGGCAGGCCCGCGTAGACGCCTTCCTCCAACGACGGGTCGATCTCCCGCGCGAGGTCGCGCAGCCGCGGCGAGTACAGGTCGGTCAGGTCCACGAACCGCGCCCCGACCAGCGGCGACGACGCGGTCAGGTTCAGGTGGTCGCTGATCAGCACCGGCTGGCCGACCGCCATGCCCTGCCGCAGCCCGCCCGCCGCGTTGGTCAGCACGACCGCGCGGACGCCGGCCGCCGCCGCGGTGCGGACGCCGTGCACGACCTTGGCCACGCCCTTGCCCTCGTACCCGTGCGTCCGGCCCAGCATGACCAGCACGTTCTTGTCGCCGACGCGCACCGACCGCACCGTGCCGCCGTGCCCGACGGCGGTGGGCGCCTCGAACCCGGGCAGCTCGCCCATGGGCACCTCGGCGGCGGCCTCGCCGATCAGGTCGGCGGCGGGTCGCCACCCGGACCCGAGGACGACGGCGATGTCGTGCCTGTCCACCCCGGTCCGCTCGGCCAACGCCTTGGCCGCGTCGGTGGCCAGGGCCTCGGGCGTGGTCTGCTCACTGATACCGGTCACGGCCGCGAGCCTAATGGCCGCCTGGTGGCGCTGCCCGCAGTGCTGCGGTCTCCCCGCCCGCGCGCGACTCCGGCTAGTCGGTCACCCGGAACGTGGGCGCGATCGTGTCGAACAGCCGGCTGCGGCCGGTTTCCTCCTGCTCCGTCGGCACGACGACCTCCACCACCCACAGGTCGTTGCCGCGCGGCAGGACGCGGGAGTAGCGGCTGCGGCGCAGGTCGGGGCCCGGGGGGACGGTGCCGCGAGCCAGCGGGGTGGCCCGCTCCACGGTCCGGTAGCTGTACTGGACGGCGGGTTCCGGGCCGCCCGGCGGCAGGGCGTCGGTCGGTTCCAGCGCCTCGCCGAAGTACTGGTCCTCCGCCCACCGCGACCGCACCAGCTGGAGGTAGTCCTCGATCCGGTTCTGCTCGTAGTAGTCCGGGAACCGCTGCACGGTCACCTCGTACCACCCGTTCGGCGCGACCAGGTGCACCACCGTGCTGGGGCCGAGGCCCTTGTTGCCGCGCTGCTCCAGGAAGCTCGTCCAGTCCGGCCCCACCTCGATGGTGAACTCCGCGCCCTGCTCGCCCTTCGCCGCCGCGGCCGCCGCGGTGGTCGGGAGCAGCGACGGCGTCTCGGTGATCGCGGGCGGGGACGGGGCGCTCCGGGTCGGTGGCGGCAGCAGCGGCGCGCCCGCCACCGTCCTGGTCAGCGCGAAGCCGGACACGCCGCCGATCGCGAACAGCACCACCGCCGACAGCGCCACCAGCACCGCCAACCCCGGCCGGCGGGTCAGCTCCCGCGTCACGGGTTCCCGCCCGGCCACCGGGAACGGCAGCGGGCCGGGGTCGGCGGCCAGCGGGGTGTCCGGCGCGATCGGCGGCTTGGCCGGGGCCGGTCGCACGACCTCCACCACCGGGCGGGTCACCGACGTCGTCGGGAACACGTCGGTGCCCGGCTCGGGCAGCAGGGGCCGCACCAGCCGCCGCACCTCCGCCAGCGCGATCCGCTCGTCCGGCTCCTTCACCATCAGCCCCGCGACCACGTCCGCCAGCGCGCCGCAGGCCGCCGCCGACGGCACGTCGCCGTGCACCACCTGGTTGATCGTCTGCAGCACGTTCGCGCCCTCGTACGGCTGCTGCCCGGTCATCGCCGCGAACAGCGTCGCGCCCAACGACCACTGGTCCGCCGCGAACGACACCGCGCCACCCGCCGCCACCTCCGGCGCGATGAACGCGGGCGTGCCCAGGGTGATCCCGCGGCTGGTCAGCGTGGCCTCGGCGACGTTGCGCGCGATGCCGAAGTCGGTCAGCTTCACCCGGCCGTCCTCGGCGACCAGCACGTTGCCAGGCTTCACGTCCCGGTGCGTGATCCCGGCCCGGTGCGCGGCCTCCAGCGCCGCCGCCACCGCGTCCGCCACGACCGCGCCCTGCACGTCGGTCAGCGGACCGCGCTGCCGCACCACCTCCGCCAGCGACGACGACGGCACCAGCTCCATCACGACGTACGGGTCCCCGTCGACCTGCACCACGTCGTAGAGCGTGACGAGGTTCGGATGCGCGAGCGCCGCCGCCGAACGGGCCTCGCGCAGGGTGCGTTCCCGAAGTACCTCGGCCTCGTCGTCGGGCGTGCCGGAGGGGCGCAGGATCTCCTTCACCGCGACGTCCCGCCGCAGGACCTCGTCGTGCGCGGCCCAGACGGTGCCCATCGAGCCACGCCCCAGGACGTGCCGCAGGCGGTAGCGGCCGGCGATCAGTCGCTCCGTTTCCACTGGGCCATCATTCACCAGCGTGGAAGACTGGCGTCTGCATCGTTCACGGCGGTGAACCTCACATAGCCGTCGTACTACTGGTGAGTAACACTGCGGAGCATGATGGAGCCGTCAGGCGAGTTGGCGCTGGCCGCCGAGTTCCCCACCCCTGACCGCGAGCAGTGGCTGGACCTGGTCCAGGGCGTGCTGCGCAAGTCGGGTGCGGACTTCGGGTCGCTGATCACCACCACCTACGACGGCATCGACGTGCAGCCGCTCTACACCGCGGCTGACCAGGTGCCCGACGCCGGTTTCCCCGGACTGGCCCCGTTCACCCGCGGCGGTCGGCCGCAGGGCGCGGTCGACGGCTGGGACGTCCGCCAGCAGCACCGGGTCGCCGACCGCGAAGCGGTCATGGCCGACCTGGAGAACGGCGTCACGTCGCTGTGGCTCAAGGGGCTCGACCCGGCCGCGTACGACGACGTGCTGGCCGACGTCTACCTGGACCTCGCGCCGGTCGTCGTGGACGCGGGCGCGGGCTTCCTCGAAGCGGGCCGGGCGATGCTGCGGGTCTGGGACCAGCGGCCGGTGCTGCCGAGCCAGGTGCGGGGCAACGTGGGCGCGGACCCGCTGGGCGTCCAGGCGCGCACGGGGCAGCCCGCCGACCTGCGGGCGTTGACCGACCTGATCGCCAAGACCCGCCAGTTCCCCGAGCTGCGGCTGGTCGTGGTGGACGGCCTGCCGTTCCACGAGGCGGGCGGCTCGGACGCGCAGGAGCTCGGCGCGTCCCTCGCGGCCGGGGTGGCCTACCTGCGGCACCTGACCGAGGCCGGGTTGGACGTCGCGCACGCCGCGCGGCTGCTGGAGTTCCGGTACGCGGCGACCGCCGACCAGTTCCTCACCATCGCCAAGTTCCGGGCCGCGCGGCGGCTGTGGGCGCGGGTCACCGAAGTCGCCGGCGCACCGGGCCCGCAGCTCCAGCACGCGGTCACGTCGCCCGCGATGATGACCCGCCGCGACCCGTGGGTGAACATGCTGCGCACCACCGTGGCGTGCTTCGGCGCGGGCCTGGGCGGCGCGGACGCCGTCACCGTGCTGCCGTTCGACCACGCGATCGGCTCGCCGGACGACTTCTCCCGGCGCGTCGCCCGCAACACGCAGTCGTTGCTGCTGGAGGAGTCGAAGCTGGCCGGCGTGATCGACCCGGCGGGCGGCTCCTGGTACGTGGAGCGGCTCACCGACGACCTCGCGCGCGCGGCGTGGGCGTGGTTCCGGGAGATCGAGGCGGCGGGCGGGCTGCCGAAGGCGTTCGACCTGGTCGGCGACCGGATCGCGGCGACCTGGGAGCAGCGGCGGCGCAACCTGGCCGACCGGACCGACGCGATCACCGGCGTCAGCGAGTTCCCGAACCCGGCCGAGCAGCCGGTGGTGCGCGAGCCCGCGCCGGCGGAGTGGGGCACCGCGGCGCCCGGCCCGGGGGACGCGGCCGGCGGGTTGCCCCGGATCCGGTACGCCCAGGACTTCGAGGCGCTGCGGGACGCGGCCGACGCGGCGCCCGAGCGGCCCAAGGTCTTCCTGGCCACGCTCGGCCCGGTCGCCGCGCACACCGCGCGGGCCACGTTCGCGGCGAACCTGTTCCAGGCGGGCGGCATCGAGACGCCGAACGCCGGCCCGACGACGACCGCGGCCGACGTGGTCGCGAAGTTCCGCGAGAGCGGCGCGCGGATCGCGTGCCTGTGCGGCAGCGAGAGCGGCTACGCCGAGCTGGCCGCGCCGGTCGCGCGGGCGCTGCGCGAAGCCGGCGCGGAGCGCGTCCTGCTGGCGGGCAGGGCGTCCGAAGCGGAGATCGACGAGTACGTGTTCACCGGCTGCCCGGCCCTAGAGGTGCTGGAGCACACGTTCGACGCCCTTGGAGTCCAGCGATGATCCCGAACTTCGCCGACGTCGACCTGGGCGAGCCCACCACCGCCGCCGCCGACGCCGCGCGGTGGCAGGCCGCGTTGCAGGAGGCGACCGGCAAGGGCGTGGACGCGTTGACGTGGGAGACGCCCGAGGGCATCGGCGTCAAACCCGTCTACACGGCTGCCGACACCGAGGGCCTCGACTTCCTGGGCACCTACCCGGGCATCGCGCCGTTCCTGCGCGGCCCGTACCCGACGATGTACGTCAACCAGCCGTGGACCATCCGGCAGTACGCCGGGTTCTCCACCGCCGAGGAGTCGAACGCCTTCTACCGCCGCAACCTCGCGGCCGGGCAGAAGGGCCTCTCGGTCGCGTTCGACCTGGCCACCCACCGCGGCTACGACTCCGACCACCCGCGGGTGGCGGGCGACGTCGGCATGGCGGGCGTGGCCATCGACTCGATCTACGACATGCGCCAGCTCTTCGACGGCATCCCGCTGGACCGGATGAGCGTGTCGATGACCATGAACGGCGCGGTGCTGCCGGTCCTGGCGCTGTACGTGGTGGCGGCCGAGGAGCAGGGGGTGGCGCCCGAGCAGCTCGCCGGGACCATCCAGAACGACATCCTCAAGGAGTTCATGGTCCGCAACACCTACATCTACCCGCCGCAGCCGTCGATGCGGATCATCTCCGACATCTTCGCGTTCACCTCGCGGCGGATGCCGAAGTTCAACTCCATCTCCATCTCCGGCTACCACATGCAGGAAGCCGGCGCGACGGCCGACCTGGAGCTGGCCTACACGCTGGCGGACGGCGTCGAGTACCTGCGCGCGGGCCGGGACGCGGGGCTGGACGTCGACGCGTTCGCGCCGCGGCTGTCGTTCTTCTGGGCGATCGGCATGAACTTCTTCATGGAAGTCGCCAAGATGCGCGCCGCGCGGCTGCTGTGGGCGAAGCTGGTGAAGGACTTCGGCGCGCGGAACCCGAAGTCGCTGTCGCTGCGCACGCACTGCCAGACGTCCGGCTGGTCGCTCACCGCGCAGGACGTGTTCAACAACGTCGCCCGCACGTGCGTCGAGGCGATGGCCGCCACCCAGGGGCACACGCAGTCGTTGCACACCAACGCGTTGGACGAGGCGCTGGCGCTGCCCACGGACTTCTCCGCGCGCATCGCCCGCAACACGCAGCTGCTGCTGCAACAGGAGTCGGGCACCACGCGGGTGATCGACCCTTGGGGCGGCAGCGCGTTCGTGGAACGCCTCACGCACGACCTGGCGCACCGCGCGTGGTCGCACATCACCGAGGTCGAGGCCGCGGGCGGGATGGCGCAGGCGATCGACGCGGGCATCCCGAAGATGCGCATCGAGGAAGCGGCGGCGCGGACGCAGGCGCGCATCGACTCCGGTCGGCAGCCGGTGATCGGCGTGAACAAGTACCAGGTCGCGGTCGACGAGCAGATCGACGTGCTCAAGGTCGACAACGCCGGGGTGCGCGCGCAGCAGCTCGCGAAGCTGGCCCGGTTGCGGGAGGAGCGCGACCCGGCGGCGGTGGAGCGCGCGCTGGAGGCGTTGACGCGGGCGGCCGGCGCCGACGGGAACCTGCTGGAGCTGGCCATCGACGCGGCGCGGGCCAAGGCGACCGTCGGCGAGATCTCCGAGGCGTTGGGCAAGGTGTGGGGCCGGCACTCGGCGCAGATCCGCACGATCACCGGCGTGTACCGGGAGGAGGCGGGGTCCGTGTCGAACGTGGAGGCGACCCGCGCGGTCGTGGAGGCTTTCGCCGACGAGGAAGGGCGCCGGCCGCGCATCCTGGTCGCCAAGATGGGCCAGGACGGGCACGACCGCGGCCAGAAGGTGATCGCGACCGCGTTCGCCGACCTCGGCTTCGACGTGGACGTCGGCCCGCTGTTCCAGACCCCGGACGAGGTCGCGCGCCAGGCCGTGGAGGCCGACGTGCACATCGTCGGGGTGTCGTCGCTGGCGGCGGGCCACCTCACGCTGGTGCCCGCGCTGCGCTCGGCGCTGGCCGACATGGGCCGCGACGACATCATGATCGTGGTGGGTGGCGTGATCCCGCCGCAGGACTTCGACGCGCTGCGCGAGGCCGGCGCGGCGGCGATCTTCCCGCCCGGCACGGTGATCGCGGACGCGGCCGGTGACCTGCTGCGCAAGCTGTCCGAGCAGCTCGGCCACGGTGCCGCGGCCGGTGGCCTGCCGGGACGAGATGGCTAGGCCGGTCGACGTCGGCGAGTACGCCAAGGGGGTGCTCGCCGGCAACCGCGGCACGCTGGCGCGGGCCATCACGCTGGTCGAGTCGACGCGCCCGGACCACCGCGCGTCGGCGCAGGAGCTGCTGGTCGAGCTGCTGCCGCACTCGGGCGGCGCGCACCGGGTCGGCATCACCGGCGTGCCCGGTGTGGGCAAGTCCACGTTCATCGACGCGTTCGGCTCGATGCTGACCGAGCGCGGGCACCGGGTGGCGGTGCTGGCGGTCGACCCGTCGTCCACCCGCACCGGCGGCTCGATCCTGGGCGACAAGACCCGGATGGCCCGGCTCGCGGTCGACCCGGCGGCGTTCATCCGGCCGTCGCCGACGTCCGGCACGCTGGGCGGCGTCGCCAAGGCCACCCGCGAGTCGATCGTGCTGGTCGAGGCCGCGGGGTACGACGTGGTGCTGGTGGAGACGGTCGGCGTGGGCCAGTCCGAGGTCGCGGTGGCGAACATGACCGACTGCTCGCTGTTCCTGACCCTGGCGCGCACCGGCGACCAGCTCCAGGGCATCAAGAAGGGCGTGCTGGAGCTGGCCGACGTGATCGCGGTCAACAAGGCCGACGGCCCGCACGAGCTGGACGCCCGCAAGGCGGCGCGGGAGCTGGCGGGCGCGTTGCGGCTGCTGCGCCCGCCGGACGCGGTGTGGCACCCGCCCGTGCTGACGTGCAGCGGGCTGGACGGGTCCGGGCTCGACGCGGTGTGGCAGCAGGTCGTGGGGCACCGGGAGGCTCTGGAGGCGGCCGGTGAGCTGGCCGAGCGGCGGCGTCGGCAGCAGGTCGACTGGACGTGGGCGATGGTGCACGACCAGCTGCTGGCGAGCCTGCGGGCCGCGCCGGCGGTGCGGTCGGTCGTGCCCGAGGTGGAGCGGCAGGTGCGGGACGGCCGGTTGACGGCCACGTTGGCGGCGGAGCGGATCCTCGCGGCGTTCCGGTCCGGCGAAGAGGGGTGACCGGTGCTCACGTTGTTCACGCCTCGTGAACGGATACCGGGTTGGATGACCACTGACAGTGGTATCCACGAAAGGCGATAGCTAGGCTTGGCGACCATGTGGCGATCTGTGCTCGCGGTGTGCCTGTTCGTGCTGGCCGGTGTGTTCACCGTGTCGGGCACAGGGGCGGCCGTCACGACATCGCCGCGGCTCGCGGTCGTCCAGCCCACGGAGACACTGGCCCCCGGCGGCACGATCCAGCCCGAGGGCACGGTGCCGCCCGGACCGGACCTCAACGCGCCCCAGAAGCAGCCCGCGCCCTCGTCGAGCGCCGAAACCCGCAGGAAGTTGTGGATCGGTGGTATCGCGGTGCTGCTGTTCGCCCTCGTTTACTGGCGTAACAAGAAGCGGTGGTCGAAGTGGAGGGCCGGGCGCAAGTCCGGCTGATTCCCACTGGGTGGGAAGACCGGGGCGACAGGTGGTCGCCTTCCAGCATGACCTGCGCGCACGCGCGGGCCGTGCGCGTCGTGATCGGTCTGACCGAAAATCGTGCACCGCTTGGCGCACCCCCGCGACCGGTTGCCGGTTGATCAACGAGGGGTGCGACGTGCCCACCGGACCGTGATGCAGGATGGACGCAAATGGGTACCGACTTCAAGATGAGCACGCGCTCGGCCGTCGAGCGGTACTCGACTGCGCTGGTCGACCTCTCCCGCAGCATCCACGCGGAGCCGGAGCAGGCGTTCGCCGAGCACCGCAGCGCGGCGAAGGTCGCCGACCTGCTCGCCGCCGAGGGCTTCGAGGTCGAGCGCGGCGTCGCGGACCTGGAGACGGCGTTCACGGCGTCGTTCGGCTCCGGTGAGCTGGTGCTGGGGCTGTGCGCGGAGTACGACGCCCTGCCCGAGATCGGCCACGCGTGCGGGCACAACGTCATCGCCGCCGCGTCCACCGGGGCGGCCCTCGCGCTGCGTGACCTGGCCGACGAGCTCGACCTCACCGTGCGGGTCATCGGCACCCCGGCCGAAGAGGTCGGCGGCGGCAAGGTGCTGATGCTCGAACGCGGGGTATTCGACGACGTGGCGTTCTCGATGATGGTGCACCCGGCCCCCTACGAGGCCGTCGCGGCCCGTTCGCTGGCCATCACCGACGTCGAGGTCCACTACACCGGCAAGCCGTCGCACGCCGCCGCCGCGCCGCACCTGGGTGTGAACGCCGCCGACGCCATCACCGTCGCCCAGGTCGCCATCGGGCTCGCCCGGCAGCACCTGGAGCCCGGCCAGATGGTCAGCGGCATCGTCACCAGGGGCGGGTCGGTGCCCAACATCGTGCCCGCGCGCACGTCGGCCATGTTCGACCTGCGCGCCGACGACCTGGAGTCGCTGCGCCGCCTCGAAGAGCGGATCAACCGCTGCTTCGAGGCAGGCGCCGTCGCCACCGGCTGCACCCACGAGGTCGTGAAGGTCTCGCCGGTGTACGCCGAGCTCAGCCCGGACCCCTGGCTCGCGGACGCCTACCGGCGTGCCGCGGTCGAACTGGGCCGGCATCCGTTGAGCCCCGAGCAGGAGCTCAAGGAGAAGATCGGCAGCACCGACATGGGCAACATCACCCGTGCGCTGCCGGCCATCCACCCGACCATCGCCATCGACTGCGGAGACGCGGTGAACCACCAAATCGAGTTCGCGACCGCCTGTGCCTCGGCTTCGGCCGACCGAGCCGTCCTCGACGGGGCGCTCGCCCTCGCCTGGACCACTATTTCCGCTGCCACCGACGGTGCGCAGCGCTCTCGACTGCTGACGGGTGTGGCATGACGGTCCTGGACTCGCGTCTGCCGGAGGAGGGTGCCGAGGTGCTGTTGACCGATCGCGGGGTCAGCATTGCCCCTGTGGATGATCCCGGTGAGGGGCGCGGCCCCTCGTGGCTCGACGACTGGCTCGCGGCGAACGCCTCCGAGGTCGTCGCCTGGCGGCGGCACATCCACGCGCACCCCGAGCTGTCGCGGCACGAGTACGCCACCACCGAGCTGATCGCCGACGTGCTGCGCTCGGCCGGGCTCAAGCCGCGCATCCTGCCCGGCGGGACCGGCCTGGTGTGCGACGTCGGCTCCGGGCCGCGGTGCGTGGCGCTGAGGGCCGACATCGACGCGCTGCCGCTGCCGGAGAACACCGGCGCGCCGTACACGTCCACTGTGGACGGGGTGGCGCACGCGTGCGGGCACGACGCGCACACCGCCGTGCTGCTGGGCGCGGCGCTGGCGCTGGCGTCGGCGACCGAGCTGCCCGGACGGGTGCGGCTGGTGTTCCAGCCCGCCGAGGAGGTCATGCCCGGCGGTGCGCTGGACGTGCTGGCGGCCGGTGGCCTGGACGGTGTGGAGCGCATCTTCGGCCTGCACTGCGACCCGCGGCTGGAGGTCGGGCGGATCGGCACCCGGATCGGCGCGATCACGTCGGCCAGCGACATGCTGGAGCTGCGGCTGACCTCGCCCGGCGGGCACACGTCACGACCGCACCTGACGGCCGACCTGGTGCACGCGCTGGGGACGGTGATCACCGGCCTGCCGGGGTTGCTGTCGCGGCGGGTGGACCCCCGGTCGGGGACGGTGCTGGTGTGGGGCGCGGTGCACGCGGGCGAGGCCCCGAACGCGGTGCCGCAGGACGGCGTGCTGCGCGGGACGCTGCGGACCGGTGACCGGGACATCTGGGCCGAGCTGGAGCCGTTGATCAAGGAGCTGGTGGGTGCGCTGCTGGCGCCCACCGGGGTCGGGTTCGACCTGCACCACCGGCGTGGCGTGCCGCCCGTGGTGAACGACCGGGAGAGCACCATGCTGCTCCGGGCCGGGGTCGAGGCGGCCCTGGGCGAGGACGCGCTGGCCGGGACCGAGCAGTCGTCCGGTGGCGAGGACTTCGGGTGGTACCTGGAGCACGTGCCCGGGTCGTTCGCCCGGTTGGGCGTCTGGGACGGGGTCGGGAAGCAGAAGGACCTGCACCAGCCCGGGTTCGACCTGGACGAGCGGGCGTTGCTGGTGGGCGTGCGGGTGATGGTGCACGCGGCGCTGGCCGCGCTGGCGTGAGGGCCCGGGTCAGCTGACGGGTTCGACGATCTCCGGGCGGGCCTCCGGCGCCGAGGAGCGGACGGCGTCGGCGGCCTGGTCGTCCGGTTCGGCCTGCGAGGCCCGTTCGGCGTCGACGCGGGCCGTGTAGACCTCGACCTCGTGGGCGATCATGGCCTCGTCCCAGCCGTGCACCCCGGCCATCAGGCGGGCGACGGGCAGGGCGCACTCCACGCCGCGGTGGGGGTACTCGATGGAGATCCTGGTGCGGCGGGTCAGGACGTCCTCCAGGTGGAGCGCGCCCTCGTGGGAGGCGGCGTAGACCACTTCGACCTGGAGGTAGTCCGGTGCGCCCGGGACGGGCTTGAGCAGGTCGGGGTCGGCGGATCCGAGGACTTCGTGGACCAGTGAGCCGTAGCGGTCCAGCAGGTGGCGGACGCGGTAGGGGTGCAGGCCGTAGCGGGTGGCCAGCTGGTCGGCCTGGTTGACCAGGGCGTGGTAGCCGTCCGCGCCGATCAGGGGGACCTTGTCGGTGATGGAGGGCTGGATCCGGCCCGGCAGGTCGACGGAGGCGGCGTCCACGGCGTCGGCGCCCATGACCCGGTAGGTGGTGTACTTGCCGCCCGCGATGGCGACGAGGCCCGGCGCGACGCGGGCGACGGCGTGCTCGCGGGAGAGCTTCGAGGTCGACTCGCTCTCGCCCGCCAGCAGCGGGCGCAGACCGGCGTAGACGCCTTCGATGTCGTCGTGGGTCAACGGGGTGGCGAGCACTTCGTTGACGTGGTCGAGGATGTAGTCGATGTCCGCCCGGGTGGCGGCGGGGTGGGCCAGGTCGAGGTTCCAGTCCGTGTCGGTGGTTCCCACGATCCAGTGATTCCGCCAGGGGATGACGAACAGGACCGACTTCTCCGTGCGCAGGATCAGGCCCGACTCGGAGACGATCCGGTCGCGGGGGACGACGATGTGGACGCCCTTGGACGCGCGGACCCGGAAGCGGCCCCGGCTGCCGGAGAGGCGTTGCAGCTCGTCGGTCCAGACGCCGGTCGCGTTGATCACCGCGTGGGCGCGGACGGAGGTCTCGCGGCCGTCCTCGACGTCGCGGACGCGGACGCCGGAGACCCGGTCCGCTTCCCGGAGGAAGCCGACGACCTGGGTGGACGTGCGGACCACCGCGCCGTAGTGGGCCGCGGTGCGGCCGACCATCATGGTGTGCCGGGCGTCGTCGGCCTGGGCGTCGTAGTAGCGGATGCCGCCGACGAGGGCGGTGGGCTTGAGCGCGGGGACGAGGCGGAGCGCACCGGCCTTGGTCAGGTGCTTCTGGCCCGGCACCGAGCGCGCGCCGCCCATCGTGTCGTACATGAGCAGGCCGGCGGCGGTGTACGGGCGTTCCCAGCCGCGGTGGGTCAGCGGGTAGAGGAACGGCACCGGCTTGACCAGGTGGGGTGCCAGGCGGGTCAGCATCAGTTCGCGTTCCCGCAGTGCCTCGCGGACGAGGCCGAACTCCAGTTGTTCCAGGTAGCGCAGGCCGCCGTGGAAGAGCTTGGAGGAGCGGCTGGACGTGCCCGAGGCCAGGTCGCGCGCCTCGACCAGCGCCACCCGCAGCCCCCGGGTCGCGGCGTCCAGCGCGGCGCCCACGCCGACGACGCCACCACCGATGATCACCAGGTCGAACGTCTCGGCGCCGAGCCGTTCCCAGGACCGGGAGCGCTCCTGCGGGCCCAGCCTGCCTGCGGTGGCGGGGTACTGCTCGCGCATGACCACTGACGCCTCCCTGATGCTGGCGGACCAGGTCTGACTCGACCACGTTACCCGCTGGTACGCCACCCGTGGACAACCGATCAGCTCGGAACTAGCGTCAACGTCCATTGTGGGGTGGGCAGCGCCGCCGAACCCGGATCGCGCTCCCTCCTGTCAAGGCGAGGAGGTCGGCGAGTGAGCAGTGGCTCGATCTTCGTGTGGGAAATGCTGGGCACCGCGATCCTGATCCTGCTGGGCGCGGGCGTCGTCGCGAACGTCGTCCTGAAGGACACGCTGGGCAACACCGGCGGGTGGCTCCTGATCAACATCGGTTGGGGTTTCGCGGTCTTCGCGGGCGCCAGCATCGCCGCGCCGAGCGGTGCTCACCTCAACCCCGCGGTCACGCTGGGCCTGGCGGTCGCGGACAAGACCCCGTGGGACCAGGTGCCCGTCTACTTCGCCGGTCAGCTGGTCGGCGCGTTCCTCGGCGCCGTGCTCGCGTGGCTGACCTACAAGGCGCAGTTCGACGCGCACGACGACCCGGCGGGCACGCGCGGCATCTTCTGCACCGCCCCGACCATCCCGAAGGCCGGCTGGAACGTCGTCACCGAGGTGATCGGCACGTTCGTGCTGGTCGCGTGGGTCCTGCTGAGCCCGGCCGCGAAGGAGACGGCGGACGGCGTGCCGCAGCTGGGCAACTCCGCGCTCGGCTACGCGGGCGTCGCGTTCGTCGTCATCGGCATCGGCGCCTCGCTCGGTGGGCCCACCGGTTACGCCATCAACCCCGCCCGCGACCTCGGGCCGCGCATCGCCTACGCGATCCTGCCCATCCGCGACAAGGGCAGCGCCGAGTGGGGTTACGCCTGGGTGCCGGTCGTCGGCCCGCTCGTCGGTGGCGTGCTCGCCGCACTCCTGTACCTGGTTCTCCCGGTCTGAAAGGACTCCAGCGCATGACGAAGTACGTGGCCGCGATCGACCAGGGCACGACGTCGACCCGGTGCATGATCTTCGACCACTCGGGCCGCGTGGTCTCCGTCGACCAGAAGGAGCACGAGCAGATCTTCCCGCAGGCCGGGTGGGTCGAGCACGACGCGAACGAGATCTGGACCAACACCAGGCAGGTCGCGGCGGGGGCGTTGGCCAAGGCGGACCTGACCACCGCGGACATCGCGGCGGTCGGCATCACGAACCAGCGCGAGACCGCGCTCGTGTGGGACCGGACGACCGGGCAGCCGGTCTACAACGCCATCGTCTGGCAGGACACCCGGACCGACCGCATCTGCCAGGACCTGGCGGCGCTGGGCGGTGGGCAGGAGCGGTACCGCGACAAGACCGGGCTGCCGCTGGCGACGTACTTCTCCGGGCCGAAGATCCGCTGGATCCTGGACAACGTCGAAGGCGCGCGGGAGCGGGCCGAGGCCGGTGACCTGCTGTTCGGCAACATGGACACCTGGGTGTTGTGGAACATGACCGGCGGGGTGAACGGCGGCGTGCACGTCACCGACCCCACGAACGCGTCCCGCACGTTGCTGATGGACCTGGAGACGTTGAGCTGGGACGAGGGCATCGCGGCCGACATGGGCGTGCCGCTGTCCATGCTGCCGGAGATCCGGTCGTCGTCGGAGGAGTACGGCAAGGTGCGGGAACGCGGCGCGCTGGCCGGCGTGCCGATCGCGGGCATCCTCGGCGACCAGCAGGCGGCGACGTTCGGGCAGGCGTGCCTGTCGCCGGGCGAGGCCAAGAACACCTACGGCACCGGCAACTTCGTGCTGCTCAACACCGGCACGGACAAGGTGATGAGCGAGAACGGCCTGCTCACGACCGTGTGCTACAAGATCGGCTCGCAGGCGCCGGTGTACGCGCTGGAGGGCTCGATCGCGGTGACGGGGTCGTTGGTGCAGTGGCTGCGCGACAACCTCGGCATGATCTCCACCGCCGCGGAGATCGAGCAGCACGCGCGGACGGTGGAGGACAACGGCGGCGCGTACTTCGTGCCCGCGTTCTCCGGGTTGTTCGCGCCGTACTGGCGGTCGGACGCGCGCGGCGCGATCGTCGGGCTGACCCGGTTCGTGAACAAGGGCCACCTGGCCCGCGCGGTGCTGGAGGCGACGGCGTTCCAGACCCGCGAGGTGATCGACGCGATGAACGCCGACTCGGGCGTGCCGCTGAAGTCGTTGAAGGTCGACGGCGGCATGGTCGTGAACGAGCTGCTGATGCAGTTCCAGGCCGACATCCTGGGCGTGCCGGTGATCCGGCCCGTGGTCAACGAGACGACGGCGCTGGGCGCGGCGTACGCGGCGGGGTTGGCGGTCGGGTTCTGGGAGTCGGAGGACGACATCCGGCAGAACTGGGCGCAGGACAAGCAGTGGGACCCGGCGATGGACGACGAGGCGCGGGACCGCACGTACGCGCAGTGGAAGAAGGCCGTGACCAGGACGTTCGACTGGGTGGAGTGACGGTTCGGGGGCGTCGCCTCGTCTCGGCGACGCCCCCTTCCCTAGGTCCTCGGTCGTCAGTCGAGGTCGTCGTGGCGCATGAGCTGGCGGCCCGCCTCGGTGATCGAGCCGGTCAGCGACGGGTAGACGGAGAACGTCGTCGCCAGGTCGTCGACCGTGAGCTGGTTCTGCACGGCGAGGGTGATCGAGAGGATCAGCTCGCTGGCGTTCGGGGCGACGACCACGCCGCCGATCACCACGCCGGTGGCGGGGCGGCAGAAGAGCTTGACGAAGCCGCGCCGCAGGCCCTCCATCTTGGCCCGCGGGTTGGTGGCCAGCGGCAGCATGATCGTGCGGGCGGGCACCTCGCCGGAGTCGATCGCCTGCTGGCTGATGCCGACGGAGGCGATCTCCGGGTTGGTGAACACGTTCGCGGCGACCGTCTTGAGCCGGATCGGGCTCACGCCCTGGCCCAGCGCGTGCCACATGGCGATGCGGCCCTGCATGGCGGCGACGCTGGCCAGCAGCAGCAGGCCCGTGCAGTCGCCCGCCGCGTAGACGCCGGCGACGTTGGTGCGCGACACCCGGTCGACCGGGATGTAGCCGCCGCGGCCCAGCTCGATGCCGATCTTGTCCAGGCCGATGTCGGCGGTGTTCGGGACCGAGCCGACCGTCATCAGGGCGTGGCTGGCCTCGATCGTGCGACCGTCTTCCAGGTGAATCAGGACGCCGTCGCCGACGTTCTCGACCCGGTCCGCGCGGGCGTGCTTGACCACGGCGGTGCCGCGTTCGGCGAACACGTCCTCCAGCACCACGGCCGCGTCGGCGTCCTCGTGGGGGAGCACCCGGTCGCGGCTGGAGACCATGGTCACCTTCACGCCGAGCTCGGTGTACGCGGAGGCGAACTCCACACCGGTGACGCCCGATCCGATGACGGCCAGGTGCTCGGGCAGCTCGGGCAGGTCGTAGATCTGCCGCCAGGTGAGGATGCGCTTGCCGTCGGGCTCGGCGCCGGGCAACACGCGCGGGGTCGCACCCGTCGCGATCAGCACCACGTCGGCGGGCAGGACTTCCTTGCCGCCGTCCTCGGTGAGGGCCACGACCTCGTGCTGGGCGAGGCCCTTGGCGTTGTCGCAGAACTTGCCGATGCCGTTGATGATCCGCACGCCCTCGCGCTGGAGGCGGGCGCGGACGTCGGCGGACTGGGCGAGCGCCAGGCCCTTCACCCGTCCGTGCACGACCGGCAGCTCGACCGCGGCTTCCGCGTTGTTCGTGCGAATGCCCAGCTCACCGGCGTTGCGGAAGGCGCTGCGGCCCCCGGCGGAGGCGATGAACGTCTTGGACGGCACGCAGTCGTAGAGCACGCAGGCGCCGCCGAGGCCCTCGCGTTCCACGATGGTCACGTCGGCCCCGTGCTGGGCCGCGACCAGTGCCGCCTCGTAACCTGCGGGGCCACCGCCCATGATGACGATGCGGGTCACGACACGTCCTCCTCGTGGTCTTCGGCGCTGTTTGCGCCGGTTGCAGCCGTTGGTAACCGTACGCGGTCGGGTGTCGGGGTGTGTCGTCCGGTCTTCTGGTCCCTCGCGGTGATCGCGAGGTCGCTAGGCTGTCGTCGTGCCGCTCTATGCCGCGTACGGGTCCAACATGGACCCGAACCAGATGATGGAGCGAGCCCCCTACTCCCCCATGGCGGGGACCGGGTGGCTCGCCGGATGGCGTCTGACGTTCGGTGGCGAGGACCTGGGCTGGGAGGGCGCGCTCGCCACCATCGTCGAGGACCCCGACTCGCAGGTGTTCTGCGTGCTCTACGACGTGAGCCCGCGTGACGAGTCCCGCCTCGACCGCTGGGAAGGCGCCCTCGGTCTCTACAAGAAGATCCGCCTCCGCGTCCAAACCCTGGAAGGCTCGGTGACCGCCTGGCTCTACGTCCTGGACGCCTACGAGGGCGGTCTCCCGTCGGCCCGCTACATCGGCGTCGTCGCCGACGCCGCCGAAGCCGCCGGCGCCCCGGACGACTACGTCGCCGACCTCCGCACCCGCCCCTGCCAGGGCATCGGCCCCTAACCCCCGAGAGTCCAACGTTCACGTCGCGTGAGTCCTACGTCCGGCGCGCGTGAGTCCTACACCCAGAACGCGTGAGTCCTACGTTCAGGACCCCCGAGTTCAACACTCAGCTGTCGGAACAACCGTGCGGGGTTGCGCAGGTCCGAGACGTCGGCCCGGAGCACCTTCCAGCCGCGCCGCCGCAAGTCCTCGTCACGGGCTCGGTCGGTCTCGGCTTTGTCGACGTGCGCCGCGTAGCCGTCGTACTCCAGCGCCACGCGTGCGTCCGGCCAGGCGAAGTCGAGCCGCCAGACCTCACGCCCGTCCAGGTCGCGGACGGGGTGCTGGAGCTCGGGCAGCGGGAAGCCCGCTTCGGCGATCGTGAGCAGGACGGCGCTCTCCGCCGGTGACTCGGGCAGGCCCGTGGCGAGGTCCAGCAGGAACACGCCTTGCCGTCGGCCGCGATGATCACGCCGGGTTGCGATGCGCACGGCGAGGTCGGCCTTGAACGCGGCTCGCTGCTGCGGTGGGAGAGCGGCGAGTGCTTGATCAGCGCAGGCCAGCGCCGTGGAACGGTGGCGGCCACGGCAGAGCAGGTCGGCGATGGCGTAGTCGAGTGCCATGCACCGCAGGCCGTCGACCTGGACGACGTCCGCCGGATCGTACTGGTGGTAGTGGACTGCGAGGCCCGGACGTGGGCGGAGCCTGCGGTCGTAGTCCAGGAGGATGTGGACCCGGTTGGTCTCGGCCGCCGTGCAGCCCTGCAACCAGGCTGCTGTGTGGTCGGTCAGCACGGCGTCCGGTCCGGCCATGAGCAGCGCGGCGGCGGCACGGGTGTGCAGGCTCGTCATGCGTTCCCGCTGGATGACGACCGTGCGGCAGTAGTTGACCAGGTGACCGTCGCGGATGGCGCGGCTCACCGCTTGCCGCCCGAGGTGGTCGTGCAGACGCGTACGCGGGTAGGCACCGTGAAGGCCCGGAGGAAGTTCGATCATGCATAACCGAGTGCCGAGACCCCGATCCCGTACACGGTTCACCTGATCGTGGGAGGCCGCGATACGTGAGCGTTGAATTCAGGTGCTCTGAACGTAGGACTCTCGCGGCGTGAACGTAGGACTCACGGGGTGGTGGTCAGGTCGGTCAGGTGTTGGGTCAGGCGGCGGGAGTCGACGGGGGAGACGGTGCTCCACGGTTGTTGGCCCGGGGTGGCGCGGCGCAGTTGGATGTAGCGGCCCTGGGGGGTGTCGAAGAAGGAGACGACGCGGTCCTGGCGGACGCGCTTGCCCCACTTGTCGCGGCTCGCGGCGCCGAACTGGCCGCGATTGCCGGCGTCGCGGTACATGTCGGCCAACGTGCGGGCGTCCTCGGCCCGGACACCCCGGGCGACGAGGGACTGGTGGAGGTCGTCGGGGGTGTTGGCGGTCGCGGCGGCGGCGTCCAGGTCGGCGCTGGGGAGGGTGACCGAGTGGCCCGGGCCCGCCGGCAGCGGCGGCAGGACGGAGAGGGCTTCGCGGGGCAGGCCCTCGGCCGAGGCCGGCCGGAGGGTCAGCTGGTCGTGGGCGAGGACCGCGAGGACGGCCGACTGGCCCTTGGCGGCGGCCAGGACGCGGACGCTGTGCCCCAGCCACAGGCGGCCGTCCACCTCGTGCTCCGGGCGGTTCAGCAGGTGCAGCAGGTCTTCCAGCACGGGGTCCAGCGACACCGGGCGGCCCAGGCCGCGCCGGTCCAGCTCCGCCCACGCCCGCTGCTCCAGCTCGGCGCGCTCGGAGTGCGTCTTGCCCGGCGACGGCACCTTGAGCACCAGCGGCATGGTCTCCAGCCGCAGGTGCTCCCAGAGCACGTCGAACTCCAGGGCCGAGATCGTCACGGGTTCGCGCAGGTCGTTGCTGCCCAAGTCCAAGCCGAACGTCGTCATCAGTGGGTGGTGCTCTCCCCGATCACCGGAGGCGAGATGGTCCCGCCGAGGCCGTAGATGTCGTCCGTTTGCCGAAGGTAGTCGGCGGCGTCGTGCGTGGCATCTTCTTCCTCTTCCGCGCCACGCGGGCCACCCAGACCGCCGAACGGGTCGAACACGGGCTGCGCGGGCGCGGGCGTGCTGCGCTTGTGCACGGTGTCGTTGCCGCCCACCTGGCCGCCGGCGCCGAGCATCGACCCCGGTGACCCGGGCGCCGTCGTCGCCGCGTGCTGCGCGTTGGCCGTCGCGAACGCCCCGAACTCCGCCGAGCTCGCCGTCGTCGTGCCGGTGGGCAGCGGCAGCGCTCCGTTCGCGCCGGGCAGCAGCTGGTTCGCGCCGGCACCCGAACCGGAGCCCGCACCGCCACCGCCGGAACCAGACCCAGACCCGGAACCGGGGCCGCCGGCGTGCTGCTGCTCGTTGGTCGTGTCGCTGGACGAGTTCTTGCGGTCCTTGCCCTGCTGACCGCCACCGCCGATCACGCCGCCCGGCCCGTACGGCACCGGACCCGAGCCCGAACCCGGGGCGGAAGCCGGTAATGCGGCCGTCGACGTCCTGGTCGTCCCGGACGTCCCGCTCCACGACGTGCCCGTCGACCCACCGCCGTACGAAGGCTGCACGGCCGGGCGCGGACCCGAGTACCCGCCACGGCCACCGCGACCGCCACGCCACCCGCCACGACCGCCGCCACGCCCACCGCGCGGACCGCCGTAACCCCAACCCGGGGCCGACACGCCCGGCGCGTCGTTGCGCACCGCGTCGGGCGCGCTGATCACCAGCTGCGGCGGCTGGTGGAACTGCGCCAACGTGCTGGTGTTGGAGAACGTGCTGGAGGCGTAGGTCGTCATGACCTCACGCGCGCGCTGCTCCGCCGCGTTCTTCGCCTGCTCCTGCGCCTCGTAGTCGGTCTGCCCGCCCACCAGGTTGGTCAACGCGGTGACGAGCAGGTTCGGCTCCTCCGCGGTCACCTTCACCGGCGGCGGCATGTCCGAGCGCGCCTTGGCGATGTAGTCGGCTTGCAGCTCGGCCGAGGTGCGCATGACCTCCGCGCCGGCGCGGGCGTCGTCCGCCCACGCGGCCAGCGGGTTGATGCCCCTCCGCGCCTTGTCCGCGGCCGCGCCCTCCCAGGTCGCCCCGGAACGCAGCACGCCGACGTGCAGGTCCGCGTTGATCTCGGTCAACGCGGCGGAGACGCCCTGCCACCGCTCCATCGAGGCGTGCGAAGCCTTGGGCCCCGGCCCCGCGTTGATCTGCTCGTACAGCTCTTCGTGGCTGTACCCGCTCCAGCGGTGTCCATCGGGCATGAACTTCCCCTCGCCTGCGCCGGGCGCTCAGCGGCCGCCCTGCTGTCCCATCAACCCGGTGTTGTCTTCTTCGATGGACTGGTACTGCTGCTCGACCAGGGTGAGCGCGTCCATGGCCGACTTGAGCTGCCGCTGGTAGTTCTCCAACGCGATCAGCGCCGAGTCGCCCGATTCGAGCGACCGCTCGTTGAACTGCTCCGCGGCGTCCTGGCTCACCGGGTCGCCCGCCCAGGGGCGCACCCTGACCTCGGTGATGGCCAGCTCGATCTGCTTGTCCAGCTTGCTCAACGCGCCCTCGAACGCGCTGCGCAGGCTCGGGATCGCCTCGCGCTCGACGTTCAACGTGTGCGACAGGGGCGGTGGTGAGCCCGTGTCGGCGCCGTGGCCGTGGTCTTCCGACGCCATGGACCCTCCCGCCTTCCTCGTTCCCGTCACGCGCTGTCCCGTTCTCGCGCAAGGTCACTCTAGCCACACGGTCCGACAGCGGGGAGTAGGTGGAGCCGACATCCCCCGCGTGGATCAGCGCCGCTGCAGCAAACCGGCTACCGCCGCTTCTGCCGCCCGTTGCGCCCCTTGGCACAGTGTGTCCTGCTTCGCCGCTGTTTCGTTACCGCCGTCGCGGAACATCACGTCGAGGAACTGCCCCTCGGCGACGTCCACTTCGACGTTGCACACGTGGTCCATGCCGGGCGTCCGCACGGTCAGCCCCGGGAAGCCGGCCACCGTGGTCTGCTCGGCGTGGACCTGGGCGTTCTCGCTGAGCCACACGCTGACGCCCTCCACTGTGACGAGCGCGAGCCGCACGACGTTCCCGCTGATGTTGCTGCGCATGGTGCACGCCTTCGCGTTGCCGAAGCCCGTTTCCACATAGGCGCTGGGCGGGTTGTCCAGGCTCAGCGCGAGGCGCTGTTCGGGCGAGAGCACCGCGCACGGGTCGAGGTCGTCCAACCGCAGCTCACGGGGCCTCGGCGGCAACGACGGCACGGTGGTCGTGGTGGCCGGCAGCGGTTCGTCGACCCGGCCGTCGGCCTTCTTCTGCGGTACGGGCGTGCAGGAGGCCATCGCCAACGCGCAGAGCGTGGCGGTGAACACCCGAGCACCCCTCATGGCGACCTACCGTAGCCGGATCCACACGCCAAGTGGACCCTCGGCGGTGAAGCCGCACTTCGCCGCGACGCGGCGCGCCGCGTCGTCCGGGGGTCTGGCGGTGATCAGCGGCAGGTCGAGGAACCCGAAGCCGAACCGCAGCACGGCGGCGGTCGCGTGCGTCGCGATGCCCCGGCCGCGCAGGTCGGGCGTGATCCAGCAGTCGAGCTCGCCGGTGCGGGTCAGCGAGACCTCGCCGACGGCCGTCCCGGTGAGCTGGTCGCACACGGCCCACGAGCAGGACTCTTCGGTGTGCCACCGGTCGGCGCGTTCGGCGATGTGCGCGCCGGCCGCGTCGAGGTCGGGGAACAGGCCGCCCGCCACCAGCGCCACCCGGTCGTCGATCCGGTCGTCGGCGCGGAGTTGGCGCAGGTAGAACTCACCCGCGTTGATCTCGACGGCCTCCATGTCGCGGGAGACTAGTCCGTCACGAACCCGTCGTAGCGCCGGGCCAGCTCGTCCAGCAGGCCGCGGTGGGCGGAGGCGGGCTGGTCGTCGGGACCGGTCGCCACCTCCACGACCCAGTCGGCGTCTTCGAGGTCGTCCTCGCCCGCCAGCACGTCCTTGTGCACGGCGCAGGGCGACCACCCGGCGTCGGCCAGCTCGCGCGCGGCCTCCGCGGCGTCGTCGCGGTCGTGCAGGACCAGCAACAACGGGCCGGGGGGTTCGGCCGGGCCGGTGCCGGGACCGTCGTCCAGCAGACCCCGGGACGCCAGCGCCCCGCGCAACGACGGGAGGTCGGGCGTGTGCACGGCGTCGATGCCGACCGCCCGCGCGGCCTCGGCGTTCACCGCGTGGTCATCGCAGAACAACGTGCCCGAGGGGGAGTGCTGGAGCACCCGCAACGCCCGCCGGAACGCCTCGGGCGCGGGCTTGGCGACACCGAGCCGCGCGGACGTCACGACCGCGTCCACCTCCCGGTCCAGCCCCAGCGCGGCGAGGTCGCGCGGCAGCCGGTCGGTCGCGTTGGACAGCAGCGCCACCCGGCACCGCTCGCGCACGCGGCGCACCAGGTCCAGCGCCTCGTCGATCACCTCGCCGGTGCGGGTCCACGCCGCCACGGCGTCCGCCGCGCGTTCGGGCGACAGGAGTCCTTCGTCGGCCAACCGCTCCCGCACGGCCGCGCGCCACTGCTCGTCCGTGGCACGACCGGCGGTCGCGGGACCGGCCAGGGCGAACGACACCCGCGCCAACGTGCCGCGCGGCAGGCCGAACCGGTCCTCGATCGGCGCGTCCGGGGGGAACCGCCGCAGCACCCCGTCCAGGTCGAGCAGCAGCAGCGACGGCGCGCTCACCGCCCGCCCATCCGGCCGATGAGCAGCATCGCGGCCGGGATCAGCAGGAACACCAACGGCGTCTTGGCCAGGAAGAACAACACCACGCTGATGATCGCGACCGCCGTGACGGCCGCGCTGCCGACCCGGAACTCCACCGGCCACCCGCGCCGGGCCGGTGCGGGCACGGGCGGCGGTTCGACCTGCGTGAACCGCGGCCTGGGCGCGGGCAGGTCGGCGAACAGCCCGTACAGGTCGCCGCGGGTCTTCGCGGTGGCGACGCGGGCGGAGCGCTCGCCGTACTCGTCCACGCTCAACCGCCCCTCGCCGAGGTGCGTGCCGAGCAGTTCGAGCGCGTGCTCACGCTCCGCGTCGCCGATCCGGATGTCCCGCTCGCTCACACGGGTGAGCCTATTCCTTGATCTCGCAGATCACCGTGCCCTGGGTGACCGTGGCGCCGGGCTCGGCGGAGAGGCCGGTGACCACGCCCGACTTGTGCGCGGTGACCGGGTTCTCCATCTTCATGGCCTCCAGCACGACGATCAGCTCGCCCGCCTCGACCTGCTGCCCGTCCTCGACCGCGACCTTGACGATCGTGCCCTGCATGGGGGCCGCCACGGCGTCGCCGGACACCGCCGCGCCGCTCTTGCCGCCGGCGCGCTTGCGGGGCTTGGCCTTCACGCCCGCCTTGGCCGCGCCGCCGCCACCTCCGCCGAGCGCCAGGTCACCGGGCAGCGACACCTCGAGGCGACGTCCGCCGACCTCGACCACCAGGGTCTGGCGCGGCTCGGCCTCCTCGGCCTCCGCGCCGTCGGTGAACGGCGCGATGGTGTTGTCGAACTCGGTCTCGATCCACCGGGTGTGCACGGTGAAGCCGTCCTCGGAGCCCACGAACGCCGGGTCGCGGACGATCGCGCGGTGGAACGGCAGCACGGTCGCCATGCCCTCCACCACCATCTCGTCCAGCGCGCGCCGCGCCCGCTCCAGGGCCTGCGTGCGGTCCTCGCCGGTGACGATCAGCTTGGCCAGCAGCGAGTCGAACTGGCCGCCGATGACCGTGCCGCTCTCCACGCCCGCGTCGACCCGGACACCGGGGCCCGACGGCGCGGTGAACGTGGTGACGGCGCCGGGCGCGGGCAGGAAGTTGCGGCCCGCGTCCTCGCCGTTGATGCGGAACTCGATCGAGTGGCCGCGCGGGGTCGGGTCCTCGGTGAACCGCAGCTCCTCGCCGGCGGCGATGCGGAACTGCTCGCGCACCAGGTCGATGCCCGCGGTCTCCTCGCTGACCGGGTGCTCGACCTGGAGGCGGGTGTTGACCTCCAGGAACGAGATCGTGCCGTCCACGGCGACCAGGTACTCGACCGTGCCCGCGCCGTGGTAGCCGGCCTCCTTGCAGATGGCGCGCGCGGAGCGGTGGATCTCGGCGCGCTGCTCGTCGGTCAGGAACGGCGCGGGCGCCTCCTCGACCAGCTTCTGGTGGCGGCGCTGCAACGAGCAGTCGCGCGTGCCGACGACGATCACGTTGCCGTGCTGGTCGGCCAGCACCTGCGCCTCGACGTGCCGCGGCTTGTCCAGGTAGCGCTCGACGAAGCACTCGCCGCGGCCGAACGCCGTGACGGCCTCGCGCACCGCGCTGTCGAACAGCTCGGGGATCTCCTCCATCGTGCGGGCCACCTTGAGGCCGCGCCCGCCGCCGCCGAACGCCGCCTTGATGGCGACCGGCAGGCCGTGCTCCCGCGCGAACGCGATGACCTCGTCCGGGCCGGAGACCGGGTCCTTGGTGCCGGGCACCAGCGGCGCGCCCGCGCGCATCGCGATGTGCCGCGCGGTCACCTTGTCGCCGAGGTCGCGGATGGCCTGCGGGGTGGGCCCGACCCAGATCAGGCCCGCGTCCAGCACGGCCTGCGCGAAGTCGGCGTTCTCGGACAGGAAGCCGTAGCCGGGGTGCACCGAGTCCGCGCCCGCGCGCTTGGCCACGTCGAGGATCTTGTCGATGGACAGGTAGCTGTCCCCGGGCGTGCTGCCGCCCAGGGCGAACGCCTCGTCCGCCAACCGGACGAACGGGGCGTCCCGGTCCGGGTCGGCGTACACGGCGACGCTGGCCAGACCGGCGTCTCGGCAGGCACGGATGACCCGGACGGCGATCTCACCGCGGTTGGCGACGAGGACCTTGCGCAGCGACACGACGTCCTACCTCCTGGCAACGCTGGGACTTGGAGCGGCAATGGTCGGGGAGTTTAGTGACCCGTCAGTACCCGGTGACCGAGAGACAGCTCACGCTTGGGTGGAACAATCGGAAATCGTGACACGCCCGTACACCGCCGCGCTTCTGACAGCTTGCGCAGCTGTGCTCATCACTATCGCGGGCCTGGTCATCGCCTGGTCACTGCGCCCTCCCGCGGCGTCCGACGCGGGGGCCGTGACGCCGCAGGACGAATTGCGGTGCGGGACGACGGCGTGCCGTTCGGTGGTGAAGCAGGAGGTCGGTGTCGATTCAGTGGAATTGGTCGTCGGCGAGGGCGCGGGCCGGATCCGGACCAGCGGCGCTTCGGGGCCGAACATCTTCGAGCTGACCATCGCGTCTTCGGGTGCGCGCATCGACGCTTCGTCGTTGCAGTGCGTGGACGCCGAGGTGGCGGTGTGCCTCGTGCGGGGCGAGGTCCGCGGCGAGGTGCTGGGGGAGGTGCTCGTGCGGAGGTCCGGGGCGTGGTCGCGGGCACAGGTGCCGTACGTGGCCAGCGGGGCGTACCTGGCGCTGCACGACGTGAACAAGGACACGGTCGCCGACGTGGTGGCCGTGCAGCGGGTGTGCCAGGCGGGGGTGGACTGCTCGCGGTGGTTCGCGCAGGTGTTCTCGCCGTTGGGCGGTGGCGGCGAGCTGGGGTGCACGCCGGTGGTCGGCGCGGCGGAGTCGCTGCCCGGCTGGCCGACGGTCACCCCGGACCCGTCCGACCTGCGCCAATGCGGCCCGACCCCGTCCTGAACGTGGAACTCGGGGGTCCTGGGCGTTCGACTCTCGGGACCTGGGCGTTCGACTCACGCGAGAGTCGAACGCTCAGGTCCCGAGAGTCCTGCGTTCAGGACCCCCGAGTTGAACGTTCGCGTCAGGCGGGGACGGGGGTGGGGCGGGGGCCCGTGAGGAGCGGGGGCTCGCTCGGGGAGTTCAGGACCTCGTCGTCCAGCAGGCCCTCGCCGCGGGCGACCAGGACCGGGACGGTGATCTGGCCGGTCACGTTGGTGGCCGTGCGGACCATGTCCAGGATCGGGTCGATCGCGTAGACGACGGCGACACCGGTGGCGATGACCTCCGGCGGCATGTTCACCGCGCCCAGGGTCAGCGTCAGCATGGTGAACCAGCCGGTGGTGCCGGCGGTGGCCAGCGCGCCGAACACGGCGACCGCGACGATCGCCACGTACTGCCACACGCCCAGCTGCACGCCGAACAGGTTCGCGATGAACACCGTGGCGATGGCCGGGTACACGGCGGCGCAACCGTCCATCTTCGTGGTCGTGCCCAGCGGCACGGCGAACGACGCGTAGTCGTTGTCCACGCCGAGGTTGGCGGCGGTCTGCCTGCTCAGCGGCAGCGTCGCGCCCGACGAGCGGGACACGAACGCGAACTGGATCGCGGTCCACGCCTTGGCGAAGAACGTCACCGGCGACACCCGCCCGACGAACCGCAGCAGCAGCGGGTACACCACGAACAGCACCAGCAGCGACCCGCCGTAGACCGACGCGATCAGCGAGAACAGCGGCCGCACGAACGAGTTGCCGTACGTCGCGAACGCGGTGCCGATCAGGCCGAACACGCCGATCGGGGCCAGCAGCACGATCCAGCCGACGACCTTCTGGATCAGGTCGAACACCGACCGGGTCAGCGTGACGAACGGCTGCGCCTTCTCGCCCAGCGCGTACGCGGCGAAGCCGACCAGCACCGAGATGAACACGACCTGGAGCACCTCACCCTCGGTGAAGGCGCTGAACAGGTTCGACGGGATCAGGGTCTCCAGCAGGGTGCTCCAGGAGCCCTGGTCGCGGGCGGCGAGCTTCTCCACCGCCGCCGCCGACGGCTCGACCTGCACGCCCGCGCCCGGCTTGAAGATCAGCGCGATGGCGAGGCCGATGAGCACGGCGATCAGGGACGTGATGGCGAACCACAGCAGCGTCTTCCCTCCCAACCTGGCCGCCCGGTTCGTGCCGAGGCGGCGCAGGCTCGTGATGCCGACCACGATCGCGGTGAACACCAGGGGGATGACGGTGAACTGCAACAGGCTGGTGAAGACGTCGCCGATGTGGCCGAGCGTGGTGGTCAACCACGCCTGGTCGGTGCTCTTGGCGACGTACCCGGCCAGCGCGCCCAGGACGAGGGCGGCGAGGACGGTGATGCCGAACACCTTCGGCTTCGTGTAACTGCGGACGAACGACACGACTGCTCCGGTTGGGTGCGCAGGGGTGGGCGACGGGGGCGGCGTCAGCCGCGACAGCCCGCGCTCGTCCTGCGCCCGAAGTCGATGTGACGGCGGCGCGTCAGCAGTTCACCCACAGCTCCCCCCAACGCGAAAGCCCTTCGACGAGCTTCCCGGATCAGGGGAAATGTGACAACCGCTACCAGATGTCGGACACCCTGACGTCCACTTGGCGCAGCAGCGCGCGCGTCAGCGGCAGGCTGATGCCGATGACGCTGGACGGGTCGCCGTCGATGCCGTCCACGAACCAGCCGCCCAGGCCGTCGAGCGTGAACGCGCCCGCGACGTGCAGCGGCTCGCCGGTGGCCAGGTACGCCTCCAGCTCCTCGTCGGTCGGCCGGCCGAACCGGACCAGCGTCGACTCGTGCCCGACGGCCCGCGCCACGACCTGGCCGCCGCGCACCCGCAGCACGGCGTGCCCGGTCAGCAGGGCGCCGGTGGTGCCGGCCATCTTCTTCCACCGCTCGCGCGCGACCTCGACCGTGCCGGGCTTGCCGTGCACCTCGCCGTCGGCGGTGCGCAGCATCGAGTCGCAGCCGACGACCACCGCGTCGTCGTCCTCGTCGCGGGCGATCGCCTCGGCCTTCGCCGTCGCCAGGGCGGTGACCAGCCCTTCGGGCGTCGGGTCGGCGAGGGAGGCGGCCAGCGCGTCCTCGTCGACGCCGGACACGCGGACGACGGGCTCGACCCCGGCGGCGCGCAGCACGGCCAGGCGGGCGGGGGACTGGGAAGCGAGGACGAAGCGCACGGCGTGCAGCCTAGGGCGCGCCCGAACGGGCGGCGGCCGGGCGTCCGCGCTTCGGGCCCGGTGCGCGGTCCCGAACCGGGAACGCCTGATCACGGCACTTCGGGACACCGTCGTGCCGCCGGTGCGTAGAACTACCGATGCGCGCTGTGACGGCGTTCGGCACCCTCGGAGTGGTGCAGCGTCTGGCTCTGGTGGTCCGCCGGATCGACCGGGGTCGAGGCCGGTACCGGTGGCTCTTGGTGGTGCCGGCCGTCCTGGTCCTGGTCCTGACGGCTCGGGTCGTGTCGACGGACCCGGTCGGGTACGGCGTGCCGTTCTGGCCGTTCGCCGACGGCAGCGACCGGGTCGAGTACCGGGTGATGGGCGAGGTGACGTCGATGGCGCGGACGCTGCCGCGGCTGGACGCGGTGCCGGCGGCGCTGGCGGCGGAGGGCGTCGAGGTGCTGGAGGCGCGGGTCGACGTCGAGGCCGTCTGGCTGCGGGTCCGGGTGCACGTGCCGGACGGCACGCGGTGCCGCGTGGTCTCCGTGCTCGGCGACGGCGTGCGCGTCAACTCGCGCCGCGTCGACTGCTGAGATCAGGCCGACGACCGCCGCCGGTCCAGCCGGCGGCGGTCGACGAAGAACCTGGTCAGTACGGCAGGGCGGAGGACCGCCAGGCGCCAGGGCCGTGCGGCAGTGGGCGCCGGACCTGCCTGGACTTGTCCGACCACGCCGACCGGCGCGGTTCGTCCGCGGTGGGACCGCCGGCCGAGGCGAGGCCGACCACGACCGCCGTCACGGCGGCCAACTCGACGTCGTCCGGGTTGCCGCGCACCACCCGGAGGTGCGGCGCCGCGCTCACAGCGGGATGTTCCCGTGCTTCTTGGGCGGCAGCACCTCGCGCTTGTCGCGCAGCATCGCCAGTGCCCTGGCGACGTACGAACGCGTGAAAGAGGGAGGGATCACACTGTCAACATAACCGCGTTCGGCCGCCACGTAAGGGTTGCAGAGGGTGTCTTCGTACTCTTGCTGCAAACGGGCCCGAAGCGCGTCGACGTCCTCCCCCGAAGCCGCGGCGTTGGCCAACGTCTTGCGGTGCACGATGTTCGCCGCGCCCTGCGCGCCCATGACCGCGATCTGCGCCGTCGGCCACGCCAGGTTGATGTCCGCGCCCAGGTGCTTGGACCCCATCACGTCGTACGCGCCGCCGTAAGCCTTGCGGGTGATCACGGTGACCAGCGGCACGGTCGCCTCGGCGTAGGCGTAGATCAGCTTCGCGCCGCGCCGGATGATGCCGTTCCACTCCTGGTCGGTGCCGGGCAGGAAGCCGGGCACGTCCACGAACGTCAGCACCGGGATGTTGAACGCGTCGCAGGTGCGCACGAACCGCGCGGCCTTCTCCGAGGCGTCGATGTCCAGGCAGCCCGCGAACTGGGTGGGCTGGTTGGCCACCACGCCGACCGAGTGGCCGTCCACCCGGCCGAAGCCGACCAGGATGTTCGGCGCGAACAGCGGCTGGACCTCCAGGAACTCGCCCTCGTCCAGCACGCGGGTGATGACCTCGTGCATGTCGTAGGGCTGGTTCGCGGAGTCCGGGATGAGGGTGTCGAGCTCGCGGTCGGAGTCGGTGACCGAGTCCTCGACCGAGCCGTGCACCACGTCGTCGGGCGCGTCGAAGACCGGCGGCTCGGACATGTTGTTGGCGGGCAGGTAGGACAGCAGCTCCTTGACGTAGGAGATGGCGTCCTCCTCGTTGTCGCCGAGGTAGTGCGCGTTGCCCGACTTCGTGTTGTGCGTGCGCCCGCCGCCCAGCTCCTCGAAGCCCACGTCCTCGCCGGTGACGGTCTTGATCACGTCCGGGCCGGTGATGAACATGTGCGAGGTCTGGTCGACCATGACGACGAAGTCGGTCAGCGCGGGCGAGTACACGTGGCCGCCCGCGTTCGCGCCCATGATCAGCGAGATCTGCGGGACGACGCCGGACGCGGCCACGTTGCGGCGGAAGATCTCGCCGTAGAGGCCGAGCGAGACGACGCCCTCCTGGATGCGCGCGCCGCCGCCCTCGTTGATGCCGACGATCGGCCGGCCGGTCTTGATCGCCAGGTCCATGACCTTGACGATCTTCTCGCCGTAGACCTCGCCGAGCGAGCCGCCGAAGACGGTGACGTCCTGGCTGAACACGCACACCGGGCGGCCGTCGACGGTGCCGTAGCCGGTCACCACGCCGTCGCCGTAGGGCCGGTTGCGCTCCTGCCCGAAGTTGGTCGAGCGGTGCCGCGCGAGCTCGTCCAGCTCGACGAACGAGCCGGGGTCGAGCAGCATCTCGATGCGCTCGCGGGCGGTCTTCTTGCCCTTGGCGTGCTGCTTCTCCACCATGCGCGCCGAGCCGGCGTGCACGGCCTCCTCGTTGCGCCGGTACAGGTCGGCCAGCTTCCCGGCCGTGGTGTGGACGTCCGGCTCCTCGCCGATGGGGGCGGTCGCACTGCTCATAGCGCGGCAGCTTAACCAGACCGCCACGACCCGGCCGGGGGTAGTAGCCCAGGTCACTGGACGAGGAGTTGACCTCCAGCGCGGTGGAGGTTGCAGGCTTGATCACGGCGATCCGCCCCGCCATCCACACCGCTCCGACACAGCGGGTGGGGCGGGTCGCTTCTACCCTTCGAGCCGTGACCCTGGATGCCGCCGCCCTCCGCTCCGCCCTCTCCGGCCGCTACGCCACCGTCGACGTGGTCGCCGAGACCGGTTCCACGAACGCCGACCTGCGCGCCGCGGCGGCCCGGGGCGCGCACGACCGGACCGTGCTCGTCGCCGAGCGGCAGACCGCGGGCCAGGGGCGGCGCGGCCGGGGCTGGACGTCGCCCTCCGGCGGCGTCTACCTGAGCGTGCTGTTCCGCCCGACGGGCGTGGCGCCCGCGCGGTTGCCGTGGTTGACGCTGCTGGCCGGGGTGGCGCTGGTCCGCACGGCGCGCGGCGTCGGCGTCGAGGCGTCCCTGAAGTGGCCGAACGACCTGCTCGTCGGTGATGCCAAGGCGGCGGGCGTGCTGGCCGAGATCATCGCGGGCCCGGGGCACGCGGTGGTGCTCGGCATCGGGCTCAACGTGGCGAAGCTGCCCGCCGACGTCGAGCCGGGCGCGGGCGGCCTCGTGCCGACCAGCCTGGAGGACCACGCCGGTCCGCTGGACCGCACCGGGGTGGCGATCACGCTGCTGCGCGAGCTGGCCGCGCTGGAGGAGCAGTGGCGACGGGCGGGCGGCGACGAGCCGTCGTTGCGCGAGGAGTACCGCGCGCACTGCGTGACCCTCGGCCGTCCGGTGCGGGTCGAGCTGGCCAGGGGTGAGGCGCTGCTCGGCACGGCCACCCGCGTGGAGACCGACGGCACGCTGGTGGTGCGCGACGACGCGGGTGCCGACCACTCCGTTTCCGCCGGGGACGTGGTGCACCTGCGGGTACGGTGAGGCTCGAGCCGCACGTGGAGGCGAGCCGAGCCACCGAAGGGGACCGTCGTGGCCTACCCGGACGACCTGCTCAGCACCGGCGAGCACGTCGTGATCCACCAGCACCCGCACTGGAAGACGCTGGTCGTCCCGGTGCTCGTGCTCGTCGTCGCGGTCGGCGGTGGCGGTTACCTCGCGGTGCAGGTGGCGGACCTCGGCTGGGCGCCGGTCGCGTGGGCGGTGCCGGCCGCGGTCGTGCTGGTCCTGGTGGCGTGGCTGACGTTGGCGCCGGTGATCCGCTGGCGCACCACGCACTTCATCGTCACCAGCGAGCGGGTGATGTACCGGATCGGCGTGGTCAAGCGGACCGGCCTGGACATCCCGCTCGGTCGCATCAACAGCGTCCGCTTCGAGCACTCCCTGCTGGACCGGGTGCTCGGCTGCGGCACGCTGATCGTCGAGTCGGCGTCGGACGAGCCGTTGGAGTTCGACGACATCGGGCGGGTGGAGAAGGTGCACTCGATGCTGTACCGGGAGATCAACGACAACCCGGCCGACGACCACCGGCCGGAGGACAGGGTCGCAGATGGGCGCGCGTGAAGTCGGCCTGCCGGACACGGTGGGCGCGGGCGGTCTGCCGGACCGCGTGACGATCTGGGAGGTCGGACCGCGGGACGGGCTGCAGAACGAGTCGGAGGTCGTGCCGGTCGGCACGAAGCTCGAGTTCCTGGACCGGCTGGCCGACGCGGGCGGCACGGTGCTGGAGGCCACGAGCTTCGTGCACCCCAAGTGGGTGCCGCAGCTGGCCGACGCCGAGGAGCTGCTGGCCGGCCTGGTGCGGCGGCCCGGCGTGAGCTACCCGGTGCTGGTGCCCAACGAGCGCGGGCTGGAGCGGGCGCTGCGGGCGGGCGTCGAGCACGTCGCCATCTTCGCCAGCGCCACCGAGACCTTCGCGCGGCGCAACCTGAACCGGTCGCTGGACGAGCAGTTCGCCATGTTCGACCCGGTCGTGTCCAAGGCCAAGGCCGAGGGGCTGGCGGTGCGCGGGTACGTGTCGATGTGCTTCGGCGACCCGTGGGAGGGCGCCGTGCCGCGCGAGCAGGTCGTCGGCGTCGGCAAGCGGCTGCTGGACATGGGCTGCGACCAGTTGTCGCTGGGCGACACGATCGGCGTGGCCACGCCGGGGCAGGTGACCGCGCTGCTGGCCGGGTTCGACGGCGTGGACCGGCTCGCCGTGCACTTCCACGACACGTACGGGCAGGCGTTGGCGAACACGCTGGCCGCGATGCAGTCGGGCGTGCGCACGATCGACTCGTCGGCGGGCGGGCTGGGCGGCTGCCCGTACGCGGAGTCCGCGACCGGCAACCTGGCCACCGAGGACCTGGTGTGGATGCTGGACGGGCTCGGCGTCGAGCACGGCGTCGACCTGGACAAGCTCGCCGACACCAGCGCGTGGATGGCGCAGCGGCTGGGCCGGCCGAGCCCGTCGCGGGTGGTCCGGGCGCTGCGGGGGTAGCGCGGTGCGGGTGGTCGAGCTGACCCCGGGGACCTGGCCGTCGCTGGAGGAGCTGTTCGGGCCCAACGGCGCGCGGTCCGGCTGCTGGTCCACGTGGTTCTTCCAGACCAGCGCCGAGATGCGGGCCAACGGCTCGGCGGGGAACAAGGAGCTGCCGCGCGCCCGCGTCCGGTCCGGCGTCCCGGTCGGGCTGCCGGCGTTCGGGGACGACGACCGGCCGGTGGGGTGGGTCGCGGTCGCGCCGCGGTTCGGCTACGTCCGGTTGGCGCGCACCAAGGTGGCCGCCCCGGTGGACGACGGCCTGACCGACGTGTGGTCGGTGACGTGCTTCGTCATCCACCGCACGGCCCGCCGCCGCGGTGTGGGCGCGGTGTTGCCGGAGCACGCCGTCCGGTACGCGCGGGAGCACGGCGCGCGGTCCGTCGAGGGCTACCCGGTGGACACCGCCGGCGCGAAGAAGGGGTCCGGCGACCTGTACCACGGCACGCTGGGCATGTTCACCGACGCGGGGTTCGAGCTGGTGGAGCGCCGAGGCGCGAACCGGGCGCTCGTGCGGCTCGCGCCGTGATCGAGCGGCACCCCGGCGTCCTGGTGTGGCGGTTGCCGGAACCCCTGCTGGCGATCTCGTCCGGCCCGCACGGCGGCGGCCTCGGCGTCCGGCACTGGGCGCTGAACGCGACCGTGCCCAAGGACTACGCGCGCCACGACCCGGACGCGCACGTCGCCGAGATCGCGGCCGACCTCGGGTTGCGCGGTCCCGGCACCGGGCTGCTCACCGCCGTGGACGTGCGGGACGTGGTGGTGGAAGTCGACGGCGGCGTGCGGTCGTGGGTGACGACCGGGATCGGCGCGCACCCGACGTGGGCCGCCGGGCCGCCCGTCGAACGGCTGCCGAGCGTCGGCACGATCAACGCGGTGTGCGTGCTGCCGGTGCGGTTGGCGGACGCGGCCTTGGTGAACGCGGTGGCGACGGTCGCGGAGGCGAAGGCGCAGGCGTTGGGAGAGGCGGGCGTGCCGGGCACCGGGACGGTCACCGACGCGGTCGTGCTGCTGTGCCCCGTGAACGGTCCGGTGGAGCCCTACGGCGGGCCGCGGTCGGTGATCGGGTCGGCGTTGGCCCGAACGGTGCACCGCGCCGTGCACACCGGGATTTCCCTCGAACGGTCGGGAACCGGCACCGGGGTCGTAACGTCCAACGCGCGACCGACGACCATGCCCGGCGACGGCGAAGACCGGAGGTGGCCGTGACGACCGATCACCGCGCCCAGGTGGACGAGCTGCTCGCCGACTACCGGCGCAGCCGCGACCAGCTGGCGTCCGTGCAGCGCGACCTGGCCCGCGTCTCCGGGTCGGCGACCAGCCCCGACGGCGCGGTGACGGCGGTGGTCGACGCCCGGGGTGCGCTGACCGACCTGGAGCTGGCAGACGGCGCGTACCGGTTGCGGCCGGCGCAGCTCGCCGAGCTGATCGTGCGCACCGCGCGGGAAGCGGTGGCCAGGGCCGCCGAGGACGCCTACCGGGCGTTGAGCCCGGTGCTGCCCGCCGGCACGGACCCCGAGGCGTTGTTGCGCGGCACGGCCGACCTGCGGCCGGAGGAGCTGCGGCCGGAGGAGCTGCGCGCCGAGGAGGCCGGGCCGGCGCGACCGGCTCGACGCCGTGCGGCCGTGGACGACGACGAGGACTTCGAACAGCGCGACTGGCTCGACGCCGATGCCGCCGGCATCCCGAGCCCGGGCCCGACCGCGAGGAGAACGAGATGACCGGCTTCCGGACCGACCTCGCCCGCCTCGCCGAGGGGGCCGCCGACTTCACCGCGTTCGCCGAGCGGGCCGGGAAGATCGCGGGCGAGCTGGGCGGCGTGCTGGACTCGATCGGCGAGTGCTGGGGCGCCGACGCGATCGGGCAGAGCTTCGCCGCGAGCCACGTGCAGCCGTCCGGTGCGGCGTTGAGCGGGTTGAGCGGGTTGAGCGCCGGGTTCGGCGGCGTCGGGGAGCGCTTCGCCGAGACGGCACGCACGTACGGCGAGGTCGAAGAGGGCAACCGCAACGCGCTCGGCGCGATCTGACTCAGGGGGCCGTGATGGGGATCGAGCTGCCGGCCGAGCTGGCCGATGTCGCCGCGAAGGCCGGGGTCTCGTGGCCCCAGGCCGACGAGGACAAGCTGCGCGCGTCGGCCGCGGCGTGGCGCGAGGCGGGCGCGAAGCTGTCCACGCTGGCGGGCGAGTCCGACGGTTCGGCGGGCAAGGCGCTGGCCGCGATGACCGGGTCGACCGGTGACGCGGCGCGCGGCCACTGGAACAGGTTCACCGCGCCGGACGGCACGCTGAACGCCGTGCTGCGCGGCTGCCACGCGGCGGCCGACCGGTTGGACCACGCGGCCGAGCAGGTCGGCGCGGCCAAGGTCGAGCTGGTGCGCGAGCTGGTGAACCTGGCGAAGAACAACGACGCGGCGCAGCAGGCGGCCAACGCCGGGCACCCCACGGCGTTGCTGGGGCTGGACACGGCGGTGCGCGGCGCGGCGGCGAACGTCGCCCACCTGACCCACACGTTGACCAGCGCGGTCCGGCTGGACAGCGGCGTGCTGGTCGGCGGCCACCAGCCGCCGGTCGACGCCAACCCCGGCGTGCACGCGCCCGGCGACGCGGGTCACGGCAGCGGTCACGGTCAGCCGCAGGGCGGCGCCGTGCCCGGCGGCCAGGGCGGTGGCGGCCAGGGCGGTGCTCCGCTCGGCGGCCTGCTGCCCGGGCTGGTCGACACCCTGCTGCCCGGCGGGTCGGAGAGCACCGTCCCGGCACCCGCCGGCGCGGGCAGCGGCCCGGCTCCGGGTGGCCCGGCCCCCGGCGGTGCCGGCGCGACCGCGGGCACCAGTCCGGCTCCCGGCCTGGTCGGCGGTCTGCTCGGCGCGGTGACCGACACGGTGGGCGCGGTGGCCGAGCCGGTCCTGGACGTGGTGGAGAAGGTCGCCCCGCCGGTCGCGGCCGTGGTGGAACCGGTGCTGGACAAGACCGGCGAGACCGTCCAGCACCTCGGCGGCGTGGTGGACGACACGGTCGGCCGCACCGTCCAGGGCGCGGCGGACGTGGCGCACGGCGTGGCCGAGACCGCGGCCCCGGGCCACGACAACGCACCCGGCCGATCCGGTGCCGCACCCGGCCAGGGCCACGCGCCCGGCCTCGGCAACCTGGTCGAGAACGTGGTGAACCCCGTGGTCGGCGCGGCGAACCCGGTCGTGGACGCCGTCACCCGCACCGAGGGCACGGTGCACCAGTCGTCGGCGGCGGTCCTGGACCGACCGCTGCTGCCGCCCGCCGAAGCGCCGCACGCGACCGCCCAGCCCGCGACGCCCGCCGCGAACCAGGCGGGTCCGCAGGGGCCGTCGTTCGGCGGCCCGTCGGTCGGTGGTGGCGCGCCCGCAGCGGCTCCGGCGGCAGCGGCAGCGGCCGTGGCGCAGGGCCCGGCCGCGAACGCGACCACCCAGGCACCGGGTCAGCAGGCCGGTGCGCAGGCCGCGCCGAAGGCCGAGGCGCGTGCCGCCCAAGCCACCCAACCGGGTCAGCCCCAGTCCGGTCAGACCCAGTCCGGTCAGACTCAGTCCGGTCAGTCGTCGGGTCAAGGCCAGGGCCAGTCGGGCCAGGGCCAGAACCAGGGGCAGGGCGCTCAGGGCAAGGGCGAAGCCGCCCCGAAGGCGGACGGCCAGGCCAAGGCGGACGCGCAGGTCAAGACCGACGCGCAGCCGAAGGGCGAGGTCCAGGCCAAGGGCGAGGTCGAGGATCTCCGCCAGGAGGTCAAGGACGCCCTGGACGCCGTCGGGCAGCAGGTCAAGGAGGGCGACCTCGCGTTCGCGATCGTCCCGATCCCGGTCGGCGGGCGCGACGCGATCGCCCCGCCGCTCCCGGCCGGCTCCGCGTCCGCGGTCCTGCCGGCCGAACCGGACGACACCCCGGCCGGGCCGCCGGTGCGGGCCGCGCAGACCGCCGAGCCGACCACCGAAGCGGCCGCGGTGTTCCTGCTGCACATGTTCCCCGGCGGCACGCTGCCGCCGCCCAGCGCCAAGCCCGCGCGCCAACTGCCGCCGCCGTCGGAGGACGAGACGTTCGCCGCCGGGCTGCGCTTCGAGCCGCAGGGCCACCCGGACGGCGACCTGGTCGACGCCTCCGCCCAGTACGGCCTGGACCTGCGCGCGGTGAGCCAGGACGCGCTGCGGTCGCGGCTCTCCGGCGCCGAGCCGGCCGCGCCCACGTCGACCGACCCGGTCCCCGCGGTCAACCGGCCGCGCCCGGCCCTCTTGCCCGGCGCCGCGCCCGACCCCGTGCTGCTGGACGGCTACGACCCGCTGGCGGGCATGCACGAGCGCGACTGGGACCGCCGGTTCCTGGTCCGCGCCGACCCGCCCGAGTACGCCTGGCCGCCCGGCGAGCTGTTCCCCGAGGGCGGCTACGAGGCGGGCCGGCCCGGCGTCCTCGCGGTCGGCGTGGAGCTGGACCGGTTCGGCGGGCCCGAGGGACGCGTGCTGTCCCAGCTCGGCACCCCCTTCGCGGAACGGTCGCTGCCGCCCGCCCTGGTGGACGCGGGCTACCACCGCTACCGGGTCACCAAGGTGCTGCCGGTGTGGTTCACCCTGTCCGCCGAGTGGTTCGGCCAGCCCGGCGGCGGCGCCCGCTTCCGGGCCACCTACCCGGTCGCCGACCTGGTCGCGCTGGGCTACCTGGAGGAGATGGCATGAACGCGGAGTCGATCCAGGGCTGGCTGCTGGCGGTCGGCGTGCCCGCGGAGGTCGTGTCGATCGGCGCGGAGGCCGACAACCGGTGGTGCCTGGTGCCGACCGAGGAGGGCGTCGAGGTCTTCTGGCGCGAGCAGGGCAACCGGTACGACTGGGCGGCGTTCACCAGCGAGGACGTCGCCTGCCACTACCTGTTCGGCCGGCTGGTGTGGGCGCAGGTCGTGCGCGGCGCGGTCGGCGTGCTGCCCCAGCCCGCGGCCCCCGGGCCCGTGACCCCGGAGCCCGCCGCGCCTACCGAGGCGTGAGGTCGGTCCGCCAGGTCACGCCCACCACGTCCTCGGCCTTCGGCACGGGCAGGAACAGCGCGAACGTCGCCGGCCGGGCGGTGGACAGCTCCAGCCGCCCGCCGTCGGCGTCGACCAGGGCCCGCGCGAGCGCCAGGCCCACACCGGTCGACCCGCCGCCGGACACGCCGCGTTCGAAGATGTGGTGCGCCAGCTCGTCCGGCACGCCCGCGCCGCCGTCGGCGACCTCCACGACCACCGTGCCGTCGTCGCGGCGCGCGGAGACCACGACCTGACCCTCGCCGTGCCGCAGCGCGTTGTCCAGCAGCACGCCGATCGCCTCCCGCAGCCGCGCGGGCGTGGCCCGGGCCAGCAGACCGTCCGGCACCCGCACCCGCAACGCGCGCCCGACCCGCCGCAGCGGCTCGCGCCACTCCTCGGCGATGGCCGTCAGCTCGGTGCCGAGGTCGAGCGGCTCCGCGCCCACCGCGCGGGCGGCCCGCGCCGCGGCCAGCATCTCGTTGAGCACCTCGGCCAGCCGTTCGGCCTGCTCCAGCGCGGCCCGCGCCTCGGCCGCCGTGTCCGCGTCCGGGTGCACCGACAGCGCCTCCAGCCGCAGCTGCAACGCGGTGAGCCTGCTGCGCAGCTGGTGCGACACGTCGCCGACCAGCTCCCGCTCCCGCTGCACGAGCTCCGCCAGCGCACCCGCCGACCGGTCCAGCGCATCGGCCACCAGGTCCAGCTCCGGCACGCCGTGCCGCCGGTCGTCGCGCCGGAAGTCACCCGCGCCCAACCGGGCCGCGCGCGCCGCCACGTGCCGCAACGGCTGGGCGAGCTTGCGCGCGGTCACCGTGGCCACCACCGTGCCGGTGCTCACCGACAGCACGACCAGCAGCACCACCAGCGCCGCCACCTGGTACTGCGCGGTGTGCATCGGCGCGGACGACAGCTCCAGCCGGACCGTGCCCTGCTGCGCGATCGGCACCTCCACCGACAACGGGTCGGGGCCGGGCGTGCGGCCGAACTCGTGCGCGCCGTCGGGCGTGGTCACCAGCAGGTGGCCGCCCTCCGGCACGCCGACCTCCACCGGCCCGAGGTCGATCTCCCGGCCGTTCGCGATCTGGTCGTCGATGGACGCGGCGATCCGCTGGGCCCGCGCGGCCAGGTCGGTGCGCGCGCCGTCCTCCACCAGCCGCAGCGCGGTGTAGCCCAGCGGCAGGCCCAGGGCGAACCCGGTGACGGCGACGGCGAGCAGGATGGCCCGCAGGATCCGGCTGCGCATCAGTCCGCGGTGTTGAAGCGGAAGCCGACGCCGCGCACGGTCGCGATGCGGCGCTCCACCGACCGCACGTCGCCGAGCTTGCGGCGCAACCACGACATGTGCATGTCGAGGGTCTTGCTGCTCTTGAGCTCCGGGTCGTTCCAGACCTCGGACAGGATCTCGTCGCGGTGCACCACCTGGCCCGCGCGCTGGATCAGCACGCGCAGCAGCTCGAACTCCTTGTTCGCCAGCTGCACCTCCAGCCCGTCCACGGTGACGCGGCGCGCGGCGAGGTCCATCCGCACGCCGTTGACCTCCAGCGTGCCGGGCGCGCGGCGGCGCAGCAGGGCGCGGATGCGGGCCATCAGCTCCGCCAGCCGGAACGGCTTGGCCACGTAGTCGTCCGCGCCCGCGTCCAGGCCGACGACGAAGTCGACCTCGTCGGACCGGGCGGTCAGCATCAGCACGGGCAGGCCGCGCCCGGCCGCGCGCAGCCGGCGGCACACCTCCAGCCCGTCCATCCCGGGCAGGCCGAGGTCGAGCACGAGCAGGTCGACGCCGCTGTGCTCGGCGGCGGCCAACGCGCCCGGACCGTCGGCGACGACCTGCACCGTGTACCCCTCCCGCTGCAACGCGCGGGACAGCGGTTCGGCGATCGCCGGGTCGTCCTCGGCCAACAAGACCACGCTCACACCACCCAGCGTAGGCGTGGCACGATCCCGTGCGTGTCCGACCTTCGCGCAGATCTGTCCCTGGCCCTCCGCTTGGCGGACGAGGCCGACGCGATCACCACCGCCCGGTTCCGCGCCCGCGACCTCGTGGTGGAGCGCAAACCGGACCGCACGCCGGTGACGGACGCGGACGTGGCGGTCGAGGACGCGATCCGCGCGGTGCTCGCGGTCGAGGCGCCGGACGACCAGGTCGCGGGCGAGGAGCGCGGCGGCACGGCGGGCGACGGCCGGGCGTGGGTGCTCGACCCGATCGACGGCACCAAGAACTTCCTGCGCGGCGTCCCGGTGTGGGCGACGCTGATCGCGCTGGTCCAGGACGGCGTGCCGGTGGTCGGCGTGGTGAGCGCGCCCGCCCTGGGCCGCCGGTGGTGGGCGGCCGCGGGCGGTGGCGCGCACACGTCGGACGCGTCGGGGGAGCGGGAGATCTCCGTGTCGGGGGTGCGTGAGCTGTCCGACGCCTACCTGTCCACCACGCACCTGGGCACGTGGGTCGAGCACCACTCGCGCGAGGCGTACCTGGCGCTGGTCGACGCGTGCTGGGAGAACCGGGCGTTCGGCGACTTCTGGCAGCACTGCCTGGTCGCGGAGGGCGCGATCGACGTGGCCGCGGAGCCGATCGTGAACCCGTGGGACGTCGCGCCGTTCCAGGTGCTGGTGCGGGAGGCGGGCGGCCGGTTCAGCGACCTCGGCGGCGTGGAGCGGTTCGACGGCGGCACCGTGCTGTCCTCCAACGGGCACCTGCACGACGCGGCGCTCGGGGTGCTGGCCGGGAACCGCTGACCGGTCAGGAGCCGCCGGGGGTCTCGTCGGCCTTGCGGTCGTAGGCCCTGGTCACGCGGCGCGGGCGGAAGTCGGCGGTGGGGAAGACCCACTTCTTGTAGCCCCACCAGCGGAACGCCATGGCGATCAGGGTGCCGATGATCTGCGCGCTGACGAAGTCGGCGACCTCTTCGCCGAGCCTGGTCACGTGCGGCTCCTGGAAGTGCAGCAGGTAGCGCGACACCCACAGCGGCAGCGAGTTGAGCGCGATGCCGATGCCGTTGATCAGGAAGAACAGCGCGGCCTCGTGGTGCCGCTCGCGCCCGCCCCTGGTCTTGAACGACCACTCGCGGTTGAGCACGTACGACACGATGGTGGCCACCAGGGTCGCCACGATCTTCGCGGTGACCGGCTTCTCGCTCAACACGGTCGTCTTGAGGACGAGGAAGATGACCGTGTCGATGACGAAGCACGTGCCGCCGACCACCGCGAACTTCAGCAGCTCTCGGTGCTTGAGGGCCAGCGAGCGCAACGGCTCGGGCAGGCGCAGGACGACGCTCTCGACAACGGACACCCCGGCAGTCTACGGAAAGCCGGGGTGAAAGCCCTGTTCAGGCGACTTCGCGCTGCTCCGCGACGACGTGCAGCGGTCGCACCGACGGGCGCGCGTCGGCCTGCGGGAAGACGAACTTGCGCATCGCCCAGAACTTGAAACCCGTGGCCAGGAGCATGCCGATCACCGATCCGGCGACGAAGTCGGCGATCTCCGAGTGCAGGTCGAACACGTGCCGCGACACGTACAGCGGGGCCAGGTTCACCCCGATGCCGAGGCCGCTGACGAGGAAGAACAGCGCGGCCTCGTGGTGCCGCTCACGCCCGCCCCTGGTGTGGAAGGACCACTCGCGGCTGAGCACGTACGACGAGATGACCGCGACCAGCACCGCGATGGCCTTGGCCGTGACGACCTTGTCCTGCAGCACGGTCAGCTTCAACGCGTACCAGACGCCGTTGTCGATCACGAACGTCGTGCCGCCGACGACGGCGAAGCGGATCAGCTCACGGTGCTTGTTGATCAGGAACCGCACCGGTTCCGGCAGAAGGCCCAGAACCCTGCGCACTAGTGGCAGCACCGGGGCAGGTTACCCACCGCGTCACCGAACGATCACGAAGGGGTGTCGCAACGACCCGGCAGCAGGTCACCGACCAGGGGCGGCAACCAGGGCGGCCGTGGGCGGCACGGTTCGCTGCGCGCCGGGGGCGTGGTCGGGGCCGGCGTGGTGGTCGGCTCGGTGGTCGGTTCCGTCGTCGGCCGGGTCGTCGTGGTCGGCTCGGGGGACGGCGTGCTCGTGGGTGCGGGCGTGGTGGTGGTGGTGGTCGTCGGCCCGGCCGGCTCGGTGGTGGTCGTCGGCGGCGTCGACCGGGTGGTGGTCGGCGTCGGCGAGGGTGTCGTCGTCACGACCGGTGGCTCGGGGTCGTCGTGGTCGCCGCCGCCGGGCCGGGTCGAGATCGGCACGTCGACGCTCTCGGACGCGGTGCCGAGGGTCGCCGAGACCCGCACCACGCCCTCGTGGTGCGGCGCGCCGACCGCCCACACCGACAGCCGGAACGACTCGCCGCGCTCCAGCGGCACCTGGCACACGACCCGGTCCCACGACCGCTCGCAGCCGGGCCACAGCGCGACCAGCGTGATGTGCCGGTCGGACTCCACGACCAGCCGCAGGTCGCCCGGCCGGCCGCCGGTGTTGGTGGCCTTGATGTCCAGTCGCGGGTCCCAGAACCCGTGCTGCCGGCGGTGGACCAGCAGCTCCAGGTCGTCGTGCACCGGGCGCACCTCGACGTCGACCGCGATCGCCACGCTCACCGACGTGCCCGCGTTGACCGTGCCGGTGATCCGCCCGGTCGTCGCCTGGTAGTCGGCCTGCACCCGGAAGACGAACGTCGCCGTGCCGCCGGGCGCGATGCCCTGCGCGGTGGCGCACGTCACCGCGCCCGTGCCGGCCGGGCAGGCCACCGTCTGGTCGGCCGCGCCGTCGAGCCGGAGCAGGCGGTCGCCCGCGAAGGACGCGGCGGGGCCGACGGACCGGACGCCGGGCGGCAGGACGAGCGCGGCGCCGGCCGGCTCGGACGGGGTCTCACCGGAGTTGCGCACGGTGATCGGCAGGTCGACCGGGTCGTCGCCGGGGGTCAGGGTGAACCCGCTGGGCACCACCGGCACGAGGTTCGGCGGCGCGGGCTGCGGCTCGGGCTCCGGCTGCGGCTGCGGCTGCGGCTCGGGTTCCGCGGAGGGCGCCGGTTCCGCGGAGGGCGCGGGTTCGGTGGTGGGCGCGGGTTCGGTGGTGGGCGCGGGTTCGGTGGTGGGCGCGGGCGCGGGTTCCGGCGAAGGCTCGGGCGACGGCACGGGAGCGGGTGGTGGCGGGTTGGTCGCCGGCGGCTGGGCGGGCTGCGTGGTGGGCACCGGCGCGGCCTGCGCGGCCGGCACCTCCTGCTCGTCCCCGGCCGCCAGGCCGATCGCGACCGCGACCACCAGGGCGGCGGCCGAGACGGCGGCGCCGAGGAACTGGCGCGGTGCGGACGCGGCCGCGCCGGCGGCGCCTCCCGCACCCGCGGCGGCGGCGACGGTGGCCGCCTTCGCCGTGCCCGCGCCCGCCGCGGCCAGGTAGCCGGACGCGCCGACGCCGAGCACCAGGGGCGCGATGATCCCGCGCAGCGCGCCGTTGACGTCGGCCAGCTCGGCGGCCAGCGCCCGGCAGCCCGGGCACTCGTCCAGGTGGGCCTCGACCTGCGTGGTCTCCCGCTTGGACAGCCCGCCCCGGGTCCACGCGCCGAGCTTGTCGACGGTGGCGCGGCAGCGCTCGGCCTGCGTCTCGGCCAGGTGGACCTGGAGGTAAGCCTGCTTGAGGCCCTCGCGGGCGCGGTAGGCCAGCGCGGACACGCCGTTGGCGGTCAGGCCGAGCAGCGGCGCGACCTCGGCGGGCGACTGGCCCTCGATCTCGGTGTGCCACAGCACGGTCTGCCATCGCTCGGGCAGCCGGGCGAACGCCCTGGCCGCCAGCGACCGCTCCAGCCCGGCCACCGCGGTGTCGGAGAACGGCACGCTGGTCGCCTCGGGCGCGACCTCGGCCACGTCGTCGGCCAGCTCCAGCTTGCGGTCGCGGCGGGTCTTGTCGTAGGCGGTGTGGCGCAGCGCGGTGAGCAGGTAGGCGCGGAACGCCGAGTCGGGCCCGCGGCCCGCCCGCAGCGCGTCGAGGACCTTGGCGAAGGCGTCGGCGACCAGGTCGTCGGCTTCGGCGGACGACCTCGCGAGCTGGCGCGCCAGGTTGTGCGCGGCGGTCACGTGCCGCTCGTAGAGCTGCCCGTAGGCGTCGATGTCCCCGCCGCGCACGGAGTCGATCAGCTCCGCGTCGCTCGGTCCCTGGACTTCGGCAGGAACGGTCGCCACGTTGTCTTCCCTCCTCGCGCGGCGCCAGTGTGACGCACCAGGTCGCGCACCGTCACCCTGAACCCCCCGACTGGGTGGACTCAATGCCGTCATGGATGACCTCGGGGCACGTCTCGTAGGCGGAAACCGACGTCGAGGAGGCATCCGGGTGGGTGTTCGGGAAGCGGTCACGCGGCGCTCCGGCGCTGAAGGGTCGCGGGCACTGCGGTCGAGGTGGCGCACCGCCACGATGGCCGCGGGCTGGGCGTTCCCGGCGGACTGGCCGTTGGCAGAGGTCGACGACGTGTGCCGGGCCGTGCTGGACGGCGGTGACGCGTGCGCGGAGCTGCACCGGCTCGGGGCGGCGCGGGCCGAGTCGGGCGCGGGACTGGCCGAGACGCTGCTCGACCTGGCCGCGTTGCACGCGGTGCTGGAGGAGCCGCCCGGGTCGACCGGGATCGTGTCGCCCAGCGTGGACGCGATCCCGGCGCGGATGCTGCGGTCCACCGCGCTGGGCTGGGCCGACGTGATGAGCAGGCGCGCGGCGAGCTGCGCCGCGGACGACCCGCTGACCGGCCTGGCCACGTCGGCGTACCTCAACACGCGGTTGCGCGAGGTGTACGCCGAGGCGCGGGCGACCGGTCGCCAGGACCACGTGCTGGTCGTGGTGGCGCTGGACCTGACCCGCACGTCCGGGTGGTCGCGCGTGGTGGCGAGGACCTTGCTGGCCGACGCGTTGAAGGAGGTGTTCGACGCGGGTGAGACGGTGGCCTCGGTCGGCACGTCGGTGGCGTGCGTGCTGCTGCGCCGCGACCGGCACCTGATGCGGGCCGTGGCGAACCTGCGCGTGCTCACCGCGGACCGGCTGGCCGTGGACCCGCACGTGGCGCCGACCGGCCCGGTCCGGGTCTGGCTGGAGGAACTGCCCCCGACCTGCGAGGAAGCCCTGGCGCTGGTGGCCGGGTTCGGCCGCTGACACCCCCGCTGCACCCCCGGATGCCGAACCCCTGTCCGGCGTCCGACAACTGAAGACCCCCTCCCCCACGAGGAGCCCGGCGCCTGCCTCCCCAGCGCGCCGGGCTCCTCACCCGTCAGTGGTGGAGGTTCCAGCGCTGGTCGGTCCGCCCGGGGTCGCACGGCGTGAGGATCAGTTCCGCGTACGCGCCGTTGTGCGTGACGCACTGGCCGGACGACCCCGACTCGAAGTGCCAGGAGTAGTAGTCGTCATAGGACCGGCCCACCCACCGCTGGCTCTCGGAGCCGTCGCAGTCGCGGCCCGCGAGCTTGCCGTCGATCGCGGTCGCGCACCACCCGTACATCGTGTCCTTGATGGTGCCGTCGTCGTCCTTGTGCCACTTCTGATTGCCCTCGCCGTGGTACGGGTGGGCGATGACCGGGAACATCGGATCCCAGTCCCAGTTGGTCTGGTCCCACACATCGCCCGGCCGGGTGACGCTTTCGAGCACCCATTCCTCTTGCTGCGCGTCGGGCGTCTCGGCGTTGGACGTCGGCGCGATGAGCAGGGCTGACGCGGCCACGGCGACGGCGGCGAGGATTCGTCCGAATGCCATTCGCATTCCTTTCGGGTGGGTCTTACGAGCACCCCAAGTAAAAGTGCCGGACCGGATTCGCGAGCGCCGAGGACGGCCATTGTGGCGATAAACGACCCGGTCCGGTCGCGGGTGCCCGCCCGCCTGTCACGGACGGGGGAGATGGCGGCACCCCACCGTGGGCGGCACGACTGCCGGTGGGGTGATCGCCTCCCGGGGGTGGTCGCGCCGTGGCGGCTTGACAACCGCCGGCCGTTGCTGAACGGTGTTGCAGTGTCTTAGTTGAGTAACACAATTTGGAGGCGCCGGGTGGAGTTCCGCATCGACCGGTCCAGCGGCCTCCCCGCCTACCTCCAGCTCGTGCGCCAGGTGCGGGAGGCGCTGCGCCTGGGCTGGCTGGGGCCGGGAGACCGGCTGCCGACCGTCCGCGACGTCGTCGCGAGGAGTGGTGTGAACGCGAACACGGTGCTCAAGGCGTACCGCGAACTGGAGCTGTCCGGCCTGGTCGAAGCCCGCCAGGGCTCGGGCACGTTCATCAAGGCCGGTCTCGGCTCGACCGACCCGGAGGTGATGGCCGCATTGAGAACGGGACTGGCCGAGTGGGTCGCGCAGGCACGTGCGGCCGGGTTGGACAGCGAGGACGTCGACGCCCTGGTGCGTTCCGTCCTGGCCGAAGGGGAGGAGGTGGCGGTCCCGTGAGCACCGCTGTCGAAGCTGTGGACGGCGCCGTCGCGGTGCGAGCGCGGTCGCTGGGAAAGCGCTACCGCGCCAAGTGGGCGTTGCGCGAGTGCACGTTCGAACTGCCCAGAGGTCGGGTGGTGGCGCTGGTCGGCGCGAACGGCGCCGGCAAGACGACGTTGATGAGCGTCCTGGCCGGACTCCTCGACGCCGATGAGGGGTCGGCGGACGCGGTGGGCCGGGTGGCGTTCGTGTCGCAGGACAAGCCGGTCTACCGGCACTTCACCGCGACCGACGTGCTGCGCTTGGGCGCGCGGCTCAACGCCGTGTGGGACGAGGAGCGCGCCCGCCGCTGGCTGGCGCGCTTCGAGATCCCGCTGGACCGGGCGTGCGGCAAGCTGTCCGGCGGCCAGCAGGCCCAGGTGGCGTTCGCCCTGGCGGTCGGCTCCCGGCCGGACGTGCTCATGCTGGACGAGCCGCTGGCCAACCTCGACCCGCTGGCCCGCCGCGAGGTGACCGCCGAGCTGCTGAGCGAGGTCGCCGAGACCGGCATGACCGTGCTGCTGTCCACCCACGTCGTGGCGGAGCTGTCCGGCGTGGCCGACTACCTGCTCCTGCTCGCGCACGGTCGGCTCCTGGCGGGTGGTGACCTGGACGAGCTGCTCGACCGGCACGTCAGCTACACCGGCCCGCGCTCGGACGTGCCGCCCGCGCTGGGCGAGGTCGTGCGGGCGGTGCACACCGGCAACCAGTCGACGTTCCTGGTCGAGCTGCCCGAGGGGCGACCGCGGCCGGTGGTGGCGGGATCGTGGGTCGAACGCCTGCCGACGTTGGAGGACTACGTGCTCGCGCAGCTCGAAGCCACCCGGAAGGGAGCGGGCGCATGACCGGCACCACGACGACCGCCGCGCCCGTGACCGAACGCGCCCGCGTCGGGTGGGGTGACCTGGCGTGGTTGACCTGGCGGCAGCACCGGTGGGCGATCGTCGTCACGGCCCTCGCCGTCGGTGCGGTCGCGGCCCTGGCCGTCGGCATGGCGTCGCACGCGGACGCCACCGGCGAGGCCCAGGAGCTGTTCGGCGAGTGGGGGTACCTGGGCGTGAGCCAGGCGCTCGCGTCCGCGACCACGGTCCTGGGCGCGGTCATCGCGGTGTTCTGGGCGGCGCCCCTGCTGTCGCGGGAGTACGAGCAGCGCACGCACCTCGTGGTGTGGAGCCAGGACGTCGGCCCGCTGCGCTGGCTGGCCGCCAAGGTCGTGCTGCTCGGGGTGACCGCCACCGCACTGGCCGCCGTGCTCGGCGTGGCGTTGATCAAGCTGATGAACAGCATGAACGCCGTCGTGACGGGATTCGCGCCGTTCATGCCCTTCTACAGCGACGCGTTCGAGGCCGCACCGCAGGTCCAGGTCGGGTACGCGGCGTTCGGCTTCGCGCTCGGCCTGGCGTTCAGCGCGATCACCAGGCGCACGGTGCTGTCGATGGGGCTCACGCTCGGCGTGTACCTCGCGGTGCGGGCCGCCGTGGCGGGGTTCTGGCGACCGTTCTACCAGGAGCCGCTGCGCAAGGTCGAGACGTACGGGCAGCACACGGGGTGGAACCCCGACAACGTGACGTGGACGGTGCGCAGCAGCTACTCCGACGCGGCGGGCAACGAGATCACCTTCCCGCAGGGGTGCTCCGACACCAGGTCGTACGTGGACTTCACCGAGTGCATGGACGACAGGGGCGTGCACTTCGTCTCCGAGTACCACCCGATCGACCGGCTCGTGCCGTTCCAGCTGATCGAGGCCGGGATCTTCCTGGCGTTCGCCGCCGGTCTGCTCGTGCTGGCGTTCACGTGGGTTCGCCGGGCCCGTCGGGCCTGATGGGACCGGGCTCGCCGCCTTCGCACCGCGGCAGCCCTGCTGAGGGGGGTCTCGCGCGCTTCGAGGAGTGCGCGAGGCTTCCCGCCCGGCCGGGTCCGGACCATCGCGTTTGTGCACGTAGAATCACCGAACCGTGGACTCCCGAACTCGTCTCCCCGTCGTCGGCATGATCGGCGGCGGCCAGCTGGCCCGCATGACGCACCAGGCCGCCATCCCGCTCGGCCAGTCGCTGCGGGTGCTCGCCGAGTCGGACTCCGACCCCGCCGCGCAGGTCGCGCGGGACGTCGAACTGGGCAAGCACACCGACCTCGACGCGCTGCGGGCGTTCGCCAAGTCGTGCGACGTCGTCACGTTCGACCACGAGCACGTGCCGCAGGAGCACCTGCACGCGCTGGTCGCCGAGGGCGTGAAGGTGTTCCCCGGGCCGGACGCCCTGCTGCACGCCCAGGACAAGCTGGTGATGCGCGAGCGGCTGGCGGCGCTGGGCGCGCCCGTGCCGCCGTTCGCCGCCGTCCAGGACGCCGCCGACGTGCTCAAGTTCGGCGCGGAGCACGGCTGGCCGTGCGTGTTGAAGGCGGTGCGCGGCGGTTACGACGGCCGCGGCGTGTGGATGCTGAACACGCCGCAGAGCGCGCAGCGGGTCGTGCCCGAGCTGCTGGCCGCCGGCACGCCGTTGATGGTCGAGCAGTGCGTGCCGATGCGCCGGGAGCTGTCCGCGCTGGTCGCGCGCTCGCCGTTCGGGCAGGGCGCGGCGTGGCCGCTGGTGCAGACCGTGCAGCAGGAGGGGATCTGCGTCGAGGTGCTGGCGCCCGCGCCGGACGTGGACCCGGCGCTCGCCGAGCAGGCGCAGGAGCTGGCGCTGGGCATCGCCGCCGAGCTGGGCGTGGTCGGGCTGCTGGCCGTCGAGCTGTTCGAGACCGAGGACGGGCTGGTCGTCAACGAGCTGGCCATGCGGCCGCACAACTCCGGCCACTGGACCATCGAGGGCGCCCGCACCTCGCAGTTCGAGCAGCACCTGCGGGCCGTGCTGGACTACCCGCTCGGCGCGACGGACCTCGTCGCGCCCGCCGTCGTCATGGCGAACGTCCTGGGCGCGTCCGCGCCGCCCGAGATGGGGCCGGACGAGCGGCTGCACCACCTGTTCGCCCGGTTCCCCGACGCGCACGTGCACCTGTACGGCAAGGCGGAGCGGCCGGGGCGCAAGATCGGTCACGTGACGCTGTTCGGCGAGCGGATGGACGAGGTGCGGCGGCGGGCGGGGCTCGCGGCGCACTGGCTGTCCGACGGTGTGTGGCTGGACGGGTACGACATCCACGGAGGGCAGCAGTGACGCAGGTCGGCGTGATCATGGGCAGCGACTCGGACTGGCCGGTGATGAAGGCCGCGGCCGAGGCGCTGGCCGAGTTCGACGTGACCTACGAGGTCGGCGTGTACTCGGCGCACCGCACGCCGCAGCGGATGCTGGACTACGCGGCCACGGCCGCGTCGCGCGGCGTGCAGGTGATCATCGCCGGGGCCGGCGGGGCCGCGCACCTGCCGGGCATGGTGGCGTCCGCGACGCCGCTGCCGGTGATCGGCGTGCCGGTGCCGTTGAAGTACCTGGACGGGATGGACTCGCTGCTGTCGATCGTGCAGATGCCGGCGGGCGTGCCGGTGGCGACCGTGTCGGTGGGCGGCGCGCGCAACGCCGGGCTGCTGGCCGTGCGGGTCCTGGCGGCGGCCGACCCGGAGCTGCGCAAGCGCATGGAGGCGTTCCAGGCGTCCCTGGCCGAGCTGGTGCTGGAGAAGGACGCGGCACTCCGAGCTGTTGCCGACGGCACAGCGGCGAACTGAGTGAACGCGCGCTAACATCCGGGTAGGACGCCCTACCGGGAGGTAACTTAACGTGGACCCGAGCTTCGGTACCTACCAGCTCGCCGAGGAGCACGAGGCGCTGCGCGAGGCGGTGCGGTCGCTGGCCGACAAGGAGATCGCACCGCACGCGGCCGAGGTGGACGAGCAGGAGCGCTTCCCGGTCGAGGCGTTGAACGCGCTGGTCAAGTCCGGTTTCTCGGCCGTGCACGTGCCGGAGGACTACGACGGCCAGGGTGCCGACTCGGTGGCCACGTGCATCGTCATCGAAGAGGTGGCGCGGGTCTGCGCGTCGTCGTCCCTCATCCCGGCGGTGAACAAGCTGGGCACGATGCCGATCCTGCTGTCGGCGTCGGAGTCGTTGAAGCAGCAGGTGCTGCCGTCCATCGCGTCGGGCGAGGCGATGGCGTCGTACGCGCTGTCCGAGCGGGAGGCCGGCTCGGACACGGCGTCGATGCGCACGCGCGCCCGCCTCGACGGCGACCACTGGGTGCTGAACGGCACGAAGTGCTGGATCACCAACGCCGGCGAGTCGACCTGGTACACGGTCATGGCCGTGACCGACCCGGACGCGCCGAAGAAGTCGCAGGGCATCTCGGCGTTCGTCGTGCACAAGGACGACCCGGGCTTCGTCGTGGGCTCGAAGGAGCGCAAGCTGGGCATCAAGGGCTCGCCCACGCGGGAGATCCACTTCGAGAACTGCACGATCCCGGCGGACCGCATCATCGGCGAACCGGGCACCGGCCTGAAGACCGCGCTGAAGACGCTGGACCACACCCGGCCGACCATCGGCGCGCAGGCGGTGGGCATCGCCCAGGGCGCGCTGGAAGCCGCCATCGCCTACGTCAAGGACCGCAAGCAGTTCGGCAAGTCGATCTCCGAGTTCCAGGGCGTCCAGTTCATGCTGGCCGACATGGCCATGAAGATCGAAGCCGCCCGCCACATGGTCTACGTGGCCGCCGCGAAGGCCGAGCGGGGCGAGCCGAACATCGGCTTCATCACCGCGGCGGCCAAGTGCTTCGCGTCGGACGTGGCGATGGAGGTGACGACGGACGCCGTGCAGCTGTTCGGCGGCGCCGGCTACACCCGCGACTTCCCGGTGGAGCGCATGATGCGCGACGCCAAGATCACCCAGATCTACGAGGGCACGAACCAGATCCAGCGCGTGGTCATGTCGCGCGCCCTGCTCAACGGCTGAACCGGCAGGTTTTCCGCGGTCCCGAAGGCTGCTCATTCGCCAGAATCGGCACGCCTTCGGGCCGCAACCTCGCGGGGACCTGCGAGTCGAACACCGCCATCGTGACTGTACTGTTCGGAACGCCCACGCGCATGGGGCGCCGCTATGGCGGTTCTCGTGCTCAGGCCAGATGATCCAGGCTTCGTTGGCACTCGGTATAGCTGTAGTCGTCTCCCACCTTTGCGAACTGCTCCACGGCCATGCGCATGTACCGCGTCGACTTCGCGCCCTCGCCGAGCTGAGCGTAGGCGATGGCAATTGCGTACATGCACTTTCCGAGTTGCCGTGGATCGTTAGCTCGGCGAAAGTGTGTGAGCGCGATCTCGAAGCAGTCGATCGCCCGCTCGCTCCAACGGTGTGGCAGAACCATCTCCCCGGTCGTCCTGAATTGCACAGCGGCACCCCAGCGATCGTTGAGTGATTCGCTCAAGCGAGCTGCCCGGTAGTGGTTAAGGTAGGCCCGCCAGGCATTGAGCCGCGTGATCGCGGCGGTGCGTTCCTCTGCGGGTTCATCTATCTTCGCGCGCTCGCCGGCGTATACTCGAATCAGGTCGTGGAAGCGGTAGTGAAGGCCGTATTTTTCGATCAGGTGAACACTGACGAGTCCGTTCAATGTCTGTTTCGCCCGAAAGGCGTCGACGTCGGCCAGTGCGGCTGCCGTCTCGTCGGTGATGTCCGGACTGTCGTGCAGGCCCAGTAGTCGAAACGTTCGTCGCAGGTCGGGCGGCAGGGCCTTGTATGACCAAGAGAAGACCGTGCGTATGGCCGAACTCTCGTCCTCGTGGTCCAGTTGGAGTGCATCCAGGCGCTGCCGTTCGACGGAGAGTTCTTCAACGAGCTGCCGTAGATCGGTGGACGGATTGGTTCGGATTCTTTGTGCCACGATCCGCAACGCCAGGGGAAGGTGGTCGCACAGTTTCGCCAACCGCGTCGCGTTGTGGATTTCCGAGTCCACTCTAGCGGGTCCGACGATGTCGCGCAGCAGGGCTATCGCGTCTGCCGATGACAGCAATCCCAATGAGATCGACCGGGCGCCATCGCGCATCGCGAGTCCGGACAGCCGGCTCCTGCTCGTCACGAGTACAAGGCAGGTCGACGAGCCGGGGATGAGTGGACGGACCTGTTCGGGTTTGGAAGCGTTGTCCAGTACTACGAGGACCTGGCGTTTGGCTAGTATCGACCGATACATCGCCATTTTGCCGTCCAGGTCCACCGGTATCCGGGCGTCGCTCACGTTGAGTGATTTGAGGAACCCGTCCAGAACCTCGATGGGATTGGTTGGCTGGTAAGGGTCGTAACCGTGTAGGTTGACGTAAAGGATGCCGTCGGGGAAGTGGTCTTTCACTCGATGTGCCCAATGTACGGCGAGGGCTGTCTTACCGACGCCCGGAGTTCCCGCAATGGCCGAGATGACAACCGGTTCCGTTTTGCCTTCTTCGTCTTTCTCCAGTAGTGCGTCGAGTGTTCTCAGAAAGCTGTGGCGGCCCGTGAAGTGTGTTACGTCGGGTGGTAACTGCTGTGGCACCGGCAGGTTGCTGTCTGTATTGTTGAAGTGAATACCGCCAGTTACACTTCCGGTTTGTACCGCGTTGTGCGGAATGCCGCCCATTTGTGACCAGGTGTTGTTTGTGTGGTCTGCCACTGCGCACTCCGTACACGAGGTTGAACCGAGCTGCCGCTTCGATCTCACGCTGAGCCACTGCACAGCATCGCACGAGGGCGCCTTGATCATGGCCTCGTCCATCGTGATGGGGCGCTCCGGTTGGTGGCGTGTACCGGTGGCGGCGGTCGCCACACCGTCGAAGTGGAACGTTTCACTGGTGCGACCAAGATCATGTCATCACGCCCGCTGTCTCAGGCGCCAGATTCATGATCAGACACTGGTGAGCACCCGCAGGTCGACATCCGGCATCTCGTCCGGGCGCTTGAGGGCGATGTCTCGACGTACGGGTATCCGCACGCCTTTTCGCGCGTTATCACGGCTAGTAGCGGCGCGTTACTCTGATGGTCGAGTGTGTCCTGTGTTTTCCGCCCCTACCGTTGCGTCCCGTTCGCACCGCGGATGACGGCGAAGAGGAAGCAGGGCTCATGAACAGGACCAGGACCGCTGTCGTGGCGCTCGCGATGGGTGTCGGCCTTACGGTGTCCGGCGGTGTCGCGGTTGCCGCACCGGTCGAGGCGGCGGCCGGTGACGTCGGCGTCCAGTGCACCCGGCAGTACGTGCTGACCAGCAACGCGACCCTCCGGTACTCGCCCGGGGGTTCGGTCAAGGCGTACGCGTTCGCCGGCGACAAGTTCAACGTGCCCAACCCGTCGGGCACTTGGTACTACGGCAACCTCTACGACCAGAACAACACCCACTTCGGCGACGGTTACATCCTCGCCTCGGCGCTCGCCTACACCGGTATCTGCTTCTGACCCGAACCCCGTCACGGGACGGGCGACAGCGGGGCCGCGCGGGAGTGGTCGGCCGTCGGGACGGCACGGGTTCCGGCGGCCAGGTCCGGCAGGCCCCGCTGGTCGCGGCGGAAGACGGGGAGCACGAACGCGCCCAGGACGAACACCGCCAGCACGGTCAGGTCCAGGGCGAACCACCAGCTCGACGGCGCCAGCGCCGTGTAGGTGATCAGGCCCGTCACGCCCAGGAGTTCCCGAAGGGCGATCCGCAGCGGGTTGGCGCGGTGGCCGTCCGCGCGTCGCCGTTGGTAGCGCAGCAGCCACCCGCCCGGGGTCCGGCCGGTCAGCGACGGCAGCACGACGCGGACCGCGATCGTCAGGGCGAGCAGCCACCACAGGTCGTCCCGGAACACCAGGTGCGTCAGCACGATCAGGATGATCACGTCGACGGCCAGGCCCAGCAGTCGCCGCGGCACGCTCACCGTGTCCGGTGGCGCGGCGGAGACGTCGGGGTGGGGCACGGCGGGCACGACGAGCGCCGCCGGTGCGATCATCCAACCGAGCAGCGAACCGGCGGTGTTGGAGATCAGGTCGTCCACGTCGGCGATGCGGTACGGGCAGGGGAACGCGCCCAGGTTGCCCGAGTACTGCACGACCTCGACCGCCAGCGAGATGCCCAGGCCGATGGCGATCACCGTGAGCGGACCGCGGCCGTAGGACTTGCGCAGCACCACGCCCAGCGGCACGAACAGCGCGACGTTCAACGCCTGCTGGAGGAACACGGTGGACGTGACGACGGCCTCGATCCCCGAGCGCCCGGTGGCCGCCAGGTTGTTGCGCATGTCCGTCACCCACCGGAACGGCGTGGTGGACAGCATGTCCTCGCCGGTGCACTCCAACGAGGACGGGAACGGCAGGAAGATCAGCGCCATCGCCACCAGCCCGTACGCCAGCAGCCCGTACAGCACCAGCGCCCGCCGCGGCTCCACCCGACCGAACCGGTAGTAGTGCAACGCGATCAACGGCAGCAGGACCAGCGCGCCGACGCCCACGAACGCCGCGAAGCCCGTCCGAACGGGCTCCAGGTACGAACTCAGCATGTCCACCGATCCGGTTCACGATCCCCGCGACGAAGGTCATCTGCTCAGTAGCCCCATCGCGTGAACGCCAAACCCGATCGGCTTACGTTCCCGCCGAACGGACGCGAAGCGTCAGACGGACGCCAGGTACGCGGCCAACCGCTCGTAGCTGCTGTCCGCCCCGTCCTTCATCCCGGTGCCCAGGGCGCGGTCCCGGTCGGCCTGCGATGGGTACCTCATCGTCTGCACGACCGTCGTGCGGTCACCGTCCGCGATGAACTCGGTGGTGTTCACCGTCGCCGGCCACTCCGGACCCCACTGCTCGGTCTGCACGGTCCTCGACCACGGCGTGACCTCCTGGTACTCGCCGGTCATCGCCATCTCGCTGCCGTCGGCCCGCCGCCACACCATGTGCCACCGACCGCCGGGCCGCAGGTCGATCTCGCACACGGGCATCGTCCAGCCCTCGGGCCCGAGCATCCAGTGCACGACGTGCTCCGGCTTGGTGAACGCCTCGAACACCAGCTTTTGCGGCGCGTCGAACGTCCTGGTGACGGCTACCTCCACAGCGGACGGTGTGCTCCACGACGTGGTGGTGTCAGTGGTCATCTTCCTGCTCCTTCATCCGTTCGAGGTAGGTGTCCAGGCGGCGGTAGCTGTCGTCCCAGAACCGGCGGAACCCGTCGGCCCACTCGGTGACCTCGCGCAACGGCGTCGCGTCGAGCGTGCACGGCCGCCACTGCGCGTCCCGGCCGCGCGTGATGAGCCCCGCCCGTTCGAGCACGCGCAGGTGCTTGGAGACCGCCGGGCCGCTCATCGCGAACGGCTCGGACAGCTCCTTCACGGTCGCCGCGCCGTCGGCCAGCCGCGCCAGGATCGCCCGCCGCGTCGGGTCGGCGAGGGCCGCGAAGGTGACGCTCAGGGGATCGTCGGCCATCTGTACCTAACCTCTTGGTTATCTAACTGATTGGTTTTCTACGCCGCTGTCGAGTCGCTGTCAACACCGCTCGCCCCGCCCGGAACTGGTTGAAAGTTCATATAACGTCGGGTGCGTTCGACCGTCGACACGAAGGGAAACGCAATGCTCAAGGACGTGGCAGCGCTCATCGGCCGGATCGGCGTGGGGGTCGTGTTCCTGGCCCACGGCTGGCAGAAGGTCACCGAGTGGGGGCTCGACGGCACCGCCGCCGCGTTCGCGGGCATGGGCGTGCCGCTGCCGACGCTGTCCGCCTGGTTCGCCGCGATCGTCGAGCTCGCGGGCGGCGCGCTGCTGATCCTGGGCGTGGCGATGCCGGTGGTCGGCGTGCTGCTGGCGGTGGAGATGCTCGGCGCGCTGATCCTCGTGCACCTGCCGAACGGGTTGCTCGGCCAGGGCGGCTACGAGCTGGTCCTCGTGCTCGGCGTGGCCGCGCTCGCGCTCGGGTTCAACGGCGGGTCGTTGTCCGCGGCGCGGTGGGCGAAGGGGCGGAAGGCGGAGCAGCCCGCCTGACGTCAGCCGACGAGGTCCAGCGTCGTCTGCTCACTGGCGCGGCGCGCGGCCAGCAGGTCCGGTGCGGCGTTGCTGCACTGCACCAGCGAACCGCCGCCCGCCAGCACGGCCAGGAAACCGTTCAGCAAACCGTCCGGCAGGCCCCACTCCACAGTGGACAGCACGCGGGACGTCGTGGTGATGCCCAGCGTCGCGGCCCGCTGGTGCGCCTCCTCCACCACTTCGTCCACAGTGGAGCGCAGCAGGGCCGGGGTGTCGCCGGGTACCGGCTCCCAGGGCGCGAAGTCGTCGCCGAACACGCGCACGTCGTCGTTGTAGTCCACGGGTGCGCCGCTGCCCAACCCCATGGGGTGCAACGACGCCACGGCCGTCACCAGGGCTCCGGGCGCTTCGCCGCCGGGCGCCACGACCGCGACCTTCGCGCCGTTCGGGTCGTCCGTCACGGTCGCGCCGCACCACCACGCGCCCAGCAGCACGCCGGCGGTCTGCCAGTGCGCGGGCAGCAGCACGGCCACTGGGTCACCGGGCTCGACGTCGTGCTCGTCACGCAGCCAGTTCGCCGTCTTGGCCGCCCAGTTCCGGATCGTGGCGCGGGACAGCTCGACCCGCGTGCCCGCCGCGTCGTCGTAGTGCGTGATCAGGGGACGGCCGGGGTTCGCCGCGAACAGGGGCGCGAACAGGGCATCCGTGACGGTCATGGTCCAACCTTGCCACGCCCCGCCGCCTCACCGCCCACCCACCCACGCGTGAGTCGAACCCCCAGGTCCCGAGAGTCGAACGCTCAGGTCCCGTGAGTCGAACGCTCAGGTCCCGTGAGTCCTACGTTCAGACCATCCGAGTTCAACACTCAGAGCACGCGCCGGCCGTCCTGAGCGTTGAATTCGGGGTACCTGAGCGTTCGACTCTCGCGACCTGAGCGTTCGACTCACGGGTGGGCGAAACGGCCGCGCTAGTCGACGCAGGGCGGACCGGCCTGCGCGGCACGGCGACGCGCGCCGTCCATGCCCACCAGGCGGTCCGCCGCGAAGCGCTGGGTGGACGACGCCGTGGTGGACGCCGCGGTGGACGACGGAGCGGTGGTCGGGGCCGGGGTCTTCTCACCCAGCAGCTCGGCCACGAACGCCTTCACCTGCGCCGGGTCCACCGTCACGATGCTCTGGCCGCGCTCGTTGCGCGCCCCGACCCCGGTCACCGGGATGGTCGCGAACTCGATGTTCCCCCCGGCCAACCCCCGCGCCTGCCCCGCGAACGTCGCCAGGTCCAGGTCCTGGTCCACCACGATCGACTTGCTCACCGCGTCCAGCAGCCCGGACAGCCGCGCCGGGTCGGCGAGCGTGCCCGCCGACAGCAGCTTCGACATCGCCGCCGACATGAACACCTGCTGCCGCGTGATCCGGCCCAGGTCGCCGTTCGGGATGCCCTTGCGCTGCCGCACGAACGCCAGCGCGTCACCACCCGAGATCGTCTGCACGCCCGCCCGGAAGTTCGCGCCCGAGTCCGGGTCCGACGTGGCCTGCTTCAGGCACACGTCCACGCCCCCGATCACCTCGGTGAGCAGGTAGAACCCGTACAGGTTGATCTCCGCGTAGTGGTCGACCCGCACGCCGGTCAGCTCCTGCACCACCTGCACCAACGCCCGCCGCCCAGCCTGGTCGCCCGCCTTGGAGCGCTCGGTCAGGTCGGCCACGCCCTCGTCCGCCAGGCGTTGCATGGTGAAGAACTTGGTCAGCCCGTACGCCGAGTTGATCTTCTGCTCGCCGAGGTCCGGGATCGGCACGTACGTGTCGCGGGGGATGGACACGGCGTGCGCCTTGCTGCCGTCGTGCGGCACCCGCATCACGATGATCGTGTCCGTGTTGAGCGTGTCCGTCGCCTCGGTGCGCAGCTTCCGCAGCACGTGGTCGGGCAGCTGCACGCCCTGGGCGTCGGTGCGGCTGTCGCTGCCGACCAGCAGGATGTCGGTCGCGCCGTCGTTGGCGGGCGGTGCGTTGGGCACGTCCGACAGCACGGTCAGCACGTCGGTCGTGTTCACGCTCTCCTGCACGCGCTGCAACGTCGTCCAGCCGTACCCGGCGGCCACGAGCACGGCCGCGGACAGCAGCGCGACGAGCACGCGTCCGGCGATCACCGCAGCCTGCACCGGGTCCTCCTGTGAATGGGTGTCCGATCAGGCTAACCACCTTCGGCCGGTCGGACGTCCGGGTTCACCAGGAGGTGGGTGTGTCAGTTGACGCAGACCACACCGTCGGCGGTGATCGGTGGGGTGGAGCTGGTCGTGGGTGCGGTCTTCGTGACGGTGCCGTCCACGGAGGCCGGGTCGGACTGGTCCGGCGGCGCGTAGTCGGCACCGGCGTACACCAGAACCTGCCCTCTGGGCACGGAGTCGTCCTCGACGGCCTCGGCGTTACCGCCCAGGGCGGAGATCACCTTGTCGGCGCTCGCCCGCTCGCCCGGCGCGTGCCGCACGGTGGTCGTGTCGGCGTAGGCCCCGGACTCCGCTTGGCCGCGGCGGAAGCCCTTCTCCACCAACATGTCCAGCACGCTGGCCGCCAACCGGTTCACCCCGGCGGCGTTGTGGACGTGCACGGTGATCGCGGACGCCGGCGGACCGGACGGCGTCGTGGTCGTGGCGGGCGCCTTCGACGGGTTGTTGTCGGTCGCCAGGCCCTTGATGAACTGCCGCACCTGCGCCGGGTCGACCGGCAGCACGTTGCCGTCGCTCCACGTGTCCATCGGGTCGCCCACCGGGATGGTGCGGAACTGGATGTTGCCGCCCACCAGGCCCTGCATCTGGGTGGCGAACTCGGTGATGTTCCAGCCCTCGCTGAGGACGACGGACTTCTTCACCGCCGTCACGAGCTGGTCCAGCTTGTCGAAGTCGGTCAGCGTGCCGGTGGACAGCACCTTGCGGGCCAGCGCGCCGATGAACACCTGCTGCCGCACGATCCGGTCCAGGTCGCCGCCGGGCAGCCCGCCGCGCTGGCGCACGAACGACAGCGCCTTGGCGCCCTCGACCGTCTGCCGGCCCGCCGGGAAGTCCGCGCCCGAGTCGCGGTCGCTGGTGGCCTCGTTCAGGCACACCTCGACGCCGCCGAGCGCCTTCGTGACCTCGTAGAAGCTGGCCAGGTTGACCTCGGCGTACCGGTCGACGGTGATCGAGCCGCCGGTCAGCCCCTCGATCGTCTTGATCAGCGTCTTGCGGCCGGCCAGCGTCGACTCCCGCTCGATGCGCGCCTCGCTGGTGACGCCCTCCTCGCGCAGCCGCTGCGCCGTGTCGTTCTTCTGCCTGGCCAGCGCCGAGTTGAGCTTGTGCGTGCCGAACCCGTCGGCGATCTCCACGTACGCGTCGCGCGGGAACGAGATGGCCACCGCGCGGGTGCCGTCCTGGGGTACGTGCACCAGGATCATCGTGTCGGTGTTCTGCGTGCCGTCCGCCACACCGCCGTTGAGCAGCGCCAACACCTCGTCGGACAGCGGGTTGCCCTGCGCGTCGGTGCGGCTGTCGACGCCGACCAGCAGGATGTCGACCGCGCCGTCGAGCGGCTTGCGCGGCACGCCGTCCTCGTCCTGGGTGACGGAGGAGGCGATGACGTCGGTGGTCGTGATGTTCTCGTCGATGTCGCTGAAGTAGTACCAGCCGTACCACGTGACGACGAGCACAGCCGCCGACACCAGGGCCAGGACGGAACGCCCCGTGAGCGCGAGGACACGAAGAGCAGCCGAACCGCCGGCTGTTTCGGGCGGACTGGAGTCCACTGCCTGCCTCCCCCGTGCGCTCAGGCGTGCCTGGTCGAGATTAGTGGCGCGGTGCTGAACCGCGCCGGACATTCCTCTTATACGGGAGACGCTGTAACAACCGGGTGGGTTGCAGAGAAGGGCCTCGTGACAGACTGCGGTGAGCAGCCGGCTTCGGGAGGGCACTGAGCATGCGGGTTCTGGTAACGGGTGGGGCCGGGTTCATCGGCTCCCACTACGTGCGGGAAATGGTGGGCGGCGCGTACCCGGCCTACGCCGATGCCGAGGTGGTGGTGCTGGACAAGCTCACCTACGCCGGCAACGAGGCGAACCTGGCCCCGGTCGCCGACAACCCGCGGTTGACCTTCGTCCGCGGCGACATCTGCGACCGCGAGCTGGTCGCCGACCTGATGAGCCGCACGGACGTGGTCGTGCACTTCGCCGCCGAGTCGCATGTGGACCGCTCGATCTCCGGCTCGGCCGACTTCGTGCTGACCAACGTGCTGGGCACCCAGACGCTGCTCCAGGGCGCGCTGGAGGCCGGGGTGGCCAAGTTCGTGCACGTCTCCACCGACGAGGTCTACGGCACGATCGACGAGGGCTCGTGGACCGAGGACCACGTCCTGGAGCCCAACTCGCCCTACTCGGCGTCCAAGGCGTCGTCGGACCTGCTGGCGCGCTCGTTCTTCCGCACCCACGGCCTGCCGGTGTGCATCACCCGGTGCTCGAACAACTACGGCCCGTACCAGTTCCCCGAGAAGGTCATCCCGCTGTTCGTCACCAACCTGGTCGACGGCAAGAAGGTGCCGCTGTACGGCGACGGCCTCAACGTCCGCGACTGGCTGCACGTGGACGACCACTGCCGGGGCATCCAGCTCGTCCTGGAGGGCGGCCGCGGCGGTGAGATCTACAACATCGGCGGCGGCACCGAGCTGACCAACCGCGAGCTCACCGAGCGCCTGCTGGAGGCCACGGGCCGTGACTGGGACTCGTTCGTCGAGCCGGTCACCGACCGCAAGGGCCACGACCGCCGCTACTCGGTGGACATCACCAAGATCAGCACCGAGCTCGGCTACGCCCCCCGCGTCGACTTCGCCGAGGGCCTCGCCGCCACCGTCCGGTGGTACCGCGACAACCGCTCGTGGTGGGAGCCGCTCAAGCAGCGCGCGGCCCTGGCCGGCTGATGGCGCTCGCACTGCTCGTCCCCGGCGGTCGCGGCCAGCTGGGCCGCGACCTCGTCGCCGCCGCCCCCGAAGACGGCCTGGTGCACGCCCCGTCCTCGGCCGAGCTGGACCTGACCGACGCCCCGGCGGTGGCGGACGCCGTCGCGGTCTTCGCCTCCGCCGCCCGTGACGCCGGCTACCGCCCGGTCGTCGTCAACGCCGCCGCCTACACCGCCGTGGACGCCGCCGAGACCGACGCCGACCGCGCCGCCGCCGTGAACGCCACCGGCCCGGCCACCCTGGCCGCGAGCTGCCGCGAGCACCACGTCCCCCTGCTCCACGTGTCCACGGACTACGTGTTCCCCGGCGACGGCACCCGCCCTTACGAGCCGACCGACGAGACCGGCCCGAAGTCCGTCTACGGCCGCACCAAGCTCGACGGCGAGAACCGGGTCCTGTCCACTTGGGACCGTTCCTGGGTCGTCCGCACCGCCTGGGTCTACGGCGAGCACGGCAACAACTTCGTCAAGACCATGGCCCGCCTGGCGAAGACGAACGACACGCTGTCCGTTGTGGACGACCAGGTGGGCTCGCCGACCTGGTCCCTCGACCTGGCCGACGGCCTGGTGGAGCTCGCCGCCACCGTCGCCGCGGGCGGCACCCCGCCCCGCGTCCTGCACGCCACCGGCGCCGGCGAGACGACCTGGTGCGGCTTCGCCCGCGCCATCTTCACCGAACTGGGCCTGGACCCCGCCCGCGTCCGCCCCTGCACCACCGCCGAGTTCCCCCGCCCGGCTCCCCGCCCGGCCTACTCGGTCCTCTCCAACGAGACCTGGGCCGCCGCCGGCCTGACCCCGCTCCGCAACTGGCGCGACGCGCTGACCACCGCGGTCGCCACCAACGCCGTCCCCTGAGCCCGACCACCGGTGCAGGAGGACACCGTGGACGTCGTCACCCTCGCTTCCCACCCCCACCTCGCCGAGGCCGTGTACGCCATCCCCTACCCGCCGGGCTCGCCCGCGTTCATGCAGGGCGACCTGGCCTCGCTCCTCGTCCGAGGCCGTCGGGTGGCGCAACGCTGGCCCCACCTCGTCGTCGCCGTGCTGCACGACGGCCGGCCCGTCGCCCGCGGGATCATGGTCGCCTACCGCGCGCAGCGCGACTCCCGCCCCCGCCTGCCCGACGGCGGCTGGGACCAGGTCGCGGTGTGGGCCGCCGAAGACCTGATGGACGGCGTCGAACCGGACACCGCCTGCGCCCTGGAGATCGCCGTCGCCCCCGACCACCTCGGACGAGGGCTCTCCACCGCGGTCCTGGCCGCGATGCGCACGGCCGCCACCGGCCTCACCGAACTGCTCGTGCCACTCCGCCCACCGGACAAGGCCGGGGAACCCCGCACCCCCATGGGCGCCTACGCCGCGCGCACCCGGCCCGACGGCCTGCCCGCCGACCGCTGGCTGCGCACCCACGTCCGAGCCGGTGGCCGGGTGGAGGGCATCGCGCGGTGCTCGTCCACCGTGCAGGCCCCGCTGGAGCGGTGGCGGGCGTGGACCGGGCTGCCGTTCGACTCCGACGGCCCGGTGGTCGTGCCCGGCGCGCTCAGCCCGGTGCTGGTCTCGACGTCACAGGACGTGGCCGTCTACGTCGAGCCCAACGTCTGGGTGTCCCACGCCGTCGCGCGGACCTAGGCGGCCTGCCAGGTGACCGACGTCGGACGGTCCGCCGTCGTCAGGAACTCCTTCAGCGCCGTCGCCAGCACGTCCAGCGGCACACCGGCACCGGCCGGGAAGTCGACGTACTCGGACCGGTACTCGGGGGACGCCGGGTCGCCCTGCAAGGTCGAGTAGTCGTGCTCGGGGTCGGCGTACGTCAGGTAGCCGTAACCCCGGTGAACGGCCGCGGCGACGTCGTGGTCGGGGATCCGGGTGGCACCGGGCGCGCCGAGCAGCCCCTCGGTGTCGGTGATCATGTCGCGGTCCTGGTGCTCGATCACCGCCGGGCCCGCGCCGGGCTCGGCCAGGCGGGTCAGGAGGGTGTCGACGTCCTCCGGCTCACCGACGGTCATCTCGTCGGCGGCGTCGGCGTCCTGCTCGTCGTTGATCGGCCACACAGCCGTGAAGCTCATGGCCGGCATCATCGCAGTGGACGCGCTGAGTGACCACCCGAGGGGTCGGTTGCGCCGTTGGGGTGGAGTAGGTTTGTCGCACTGGTTTTGCGCTCAAGCAGTGCGAGAACCTTTCCGCCATGTCCGCGATCGGGCGATCCCCTGAAGCGACCGCGCCTCGCCACGAAGGCGAGCGTCAGCGGTTCCTGCGTCGCGTCTGTGCCGTGACCGGTTCACGGCAGATCTCGTGGAGCGTCCTCAAGCCCGCCCAGTCCGACCGGCAACCCGGGCACTCGTAGTCAGCTCTCCTGCTTCGCCGCGCCGATGCCGCGCAGCATGCCGACGACCATCGGCGGCACCATGCCGACCGAGGTGACCAGGACCGTGGCGAGCAGGGTGCCGTCGTCCGGCACGAACCACGCCACGACCGCTCCCACCACACCGATGGCCCCGCCGACGATCGTCGGCGGTCCCGCGGCCTTGTTGGCGGCGCGGAACGCCTCTTCGCTGCGCATGGTCGCGGGGGTGCGCAGGCCGGCGAAGCGGTTGCGGGGCAACCGTTCGGTGAGGCCGAGGTAGCCGACGAGGCCGACGACCAGGCCGCCGAATCCCAGGACCAGTGCCAGGAAGGGCTGGATCACGGCCGCGGACCCGCGAGGAACGCCGTCCGGGTGGCGCGGGGGACGGCATCGTCGTGGCTGGACTCGCGCCACGTCCCGGAGGTCGGCTCCGACGCTCCCATTCGCTGTGCTCCTCCTCGACCCACCTCCGCGGCGAGGCCGGCGAGGCCGGGCCGAGCGCGGTGCCGCACAAGTCTCAGAACTCCAGCCTATACCGCTCGCCGCCTGCCGGACGTCGTGAAGCGCGAGCCGAAGGTCCTCGACGCGTCGGGCCTCGACTGCGACAACGGCCACGGCACCGGCCCGCGGTGGGCCCCCGCAACCCGCCTCGCGGCGACGCCCGGCTCCGGTCACCGCCCCGCGGCGCGCCGGTAGGCCGTCACGGTCTGCTCGGCCGTGCGCCGCCACGTGAACTCCGCCGCGTGGGTCCGCCGTGCCGCCTGGTCGGCGGGCGTCGGCGGTGCTTCCACGGCCTCCACCATGGCCGACGCGAGCGCCTCCACGTCACCGACCGGCACGTGCGCCGCGTGCCCGCCGGCGACCTCGCGCAGCGCCGCCACGTCCGTGCACACCACCGGCACGTCGCACGCCAACGCCTCCAGCACGGGCAGGCCGAACCCCTCGTCGCGCGACGGCATCACCAGCGCCGCCGCACCCGCCACGACGCTCCTCAGGTCCACGTCGTTGAGGTACCCGGTGCGCAGCACCCGGTCGTCCGAGCCGGCCACGTGCGGCCCGGCCAGCACCAGTGGCGGCAACGACGGCCGCGCCGCGTGGGCGGTCAGCAGCGTCCCCAGCCCCTTGCGCGGCCCGCCCGCGCCCACGAACAGCAGGTACTCCGACGGCAGCCCCAGCCGGGACCGCAGCGCGGGCGACGGCGGCCGGGCGGCGAACCACGCCGGGTCGACGCCCAGCGGCGTCACCACGATCTTCGACTCGGGCACGCCGAGCCGGTCCATCACGACCTCGGCCACCGCGCGGGTCGGCGTGCACACCACGTCGGCCCGCGTGGCCGACTTGTGCACCAGCTCCGGCAACCGCCGGTCGGACGGGGGCAGGTCGCCGGGCGTGTCGAGGAACGCCAGGTCGTGGATGGTGGTCACGCCACCCGCCCGCAGCACCGGCGGCAGGACGAAGTTCGTCGCGTGCATGACGTCGGTCGGCCCGGCCAGGAACTCCACCGGCGGGAACGGCATCCGCAGCCAGAACTGCCGCAGCAGCCGCGCCGACACGGGCAGCCCGCGCGCCACGACGTCGTGCGGCAGCACGGTCCGCAGCGCCCGCCACCCGCGCAGCGTGAACGCGACCGCGCGCACGTCGACCTCGTCCAGCATCGACGCCAGCTCCTCGGCCAGCGCCGCCGTGTACCGGCCGATGCCGGTCCGCTGCCCGAGCAGGGGGGTGCCGTCGATCAGCACCCGCAGCGGCCTAGCCACGGCGCAGCTTCTTCAGCACGCGGCCGGTCGCCCGGCGGGCCACCTCGCCCGCGCCGCCGGCGGTCATGTACTCCTTGACCAGCGCGACGTCCCGCTGCACCTTCTCCATCCGCCCGAGCGGCCGGTTGCGCACCATGAACGTCGAGCCGGGCAGCCGGTCGGCGGCCGGTCGCGGGTTGCGGCAGAACTCGGTGAGCGGCGCGAGCACGTTCTCCCAGGTGAACCGTTCCCGCACGCCCGCGATCCGCTCCACGCACCCGGCCGCGAAAGCGGTGTCGTACAGGACCTTCTCCAGCGCGTCGGCCAGCGCGTCCGGGTCCTCCGACGGCACCACCACGCCGAGCCCCTCGCGCCGCACCAGGTCGGCGAACGAGTCGCCGTCCGTGGTCACGATCGGCAGCCCGGCCCACAGGTAGTCCAGCACCCGGGTCCGGAACGCGAACGTCGTCTCCACGTGCTCGTAGTGCGTGGTGACGCCCGCGTTCGCGTCGAGCAGCCAGTTCTGCCGGTCGTGGTAGGGCACCCAGGTCTCGTTGAAGAACACGTGCGAGTCCACGAGGTCCAGCCGCTTGGCCAGCGCCCGGGTCTGCCCGGCGATGTCCATGTCCGGCACCTCGGGGTTGGGGTGCTTCATGCCCAGGAACACCAGCCGCGCGTCCGGGCGGCGGGTGCGCAGCCGGTCCATCGCGTGCAGCAGGGTCAGCGGGTCGAACCAGCTGTAGACGCCGCCCGCCCACAGCACGACCTTGTCGGACTCGTCGATGCCCAACGTGGAGCGCAGCCCCGGTCCGGTGCGCTGCGGCGGCTTGCCCGGCAGCCCGAACGGCGCCTCGGCCAGCAGCGAGCGCACGGTCGGGTCGTTGTCGTACAGGGAAGGCGTGAGCCGGCCCAGCGCGGTGAGGTGGCCGAGCCAGAAGTGCCGCTGCCGCTCCGACGCGCACAGGAAGAAGTCGCCGCGCGCCAACTGGTCGTTGATCACCTTGGTGACGCCGACCAGGTCCAGCTCGCGCTGCTCGTCGGTGGCGTCCTTGCCCTGTTCGAGCAGCTCCAGGTGCATCGGGTCGTAGATGTCGCAGACGACGACCTTGGTGGAGGTCGGCTTCTTCAGCTCCGGCACGAACTCCAGCGCGTGCCCCTGGAGCACGACCACGTCGGCCCACTCGACCTGCGCGCCCAGGTCGCGGCGGGCCACCTTCAGCACCGGGAACGACGCCTCGGGCGGCGCGCACAGCGGGTTGATCGTGACCAGCCGGACCTCGTGCTCGCCGGACAGCACGTCGGCCATGTTCCAGGCCCGGATCGCGGGGCCCGCCATCTTCTCGGTGATGGCGTCGCCGGTGATGACCAGGACGCGGCGCGGCCGGCCGAAGACCTGCTCCAGCCCGAACACCTCGACCAGCACGTCGTGCGCGGCCAGGTAGCGGGGCAGCGGGTAGGCGGGCTCCATGGCCTTGCGCATCAGCGGCACCAGGTCGGCGTCGGACACGCGGCGCGCGGCCTGCTCGGCCTTGCGCGACTCGGCCAGCGACGGCAGCAGCTCCACGAACTGGTCGATCGCCAGGAACCCGGCCAGCGCCTGCCGCGACACCGGCACGGGCGCGCGGTCGTTGGCGGGGTTGTCGGGGCGGCGGGTGATCTCCAGCTGGGTGGCGTCGATCTCGCCGCGCGCGGTGGCCCGGCGGACCACCAGGGCCAGCGCGGCGGGCAGCGCCTTGGCCAGGGTCTCGTCGGAGAAGTTCTTGTAGAGCGCGGCGAGGGCGTTGCGCTCCAACAGGTACAGCTCACGGCTGCTGTCCACACTGGACATCGAGGCGTGGTGCTTGTGGTAGGTCAGGGAGGTGGGCACGTAGCGGACGCGCCAGCCGCGCAGGTTCATCCGCCAGCCGAGGTCGACGTCCTCGTAGAACATGAAGAACCGCTCGTCGAACCCGCCCAGCTCGCGGAACACCCCGGTCCGCACCACCAGCGCCGAGCCGGTGCCGAACAGCACGTCGCGCGGCACGTCGTGGGAGCCGTCGTCGGGTTGGCCGGCGTGCCGCTTGTAGCCCATGCCGAACCACGTGAGGCCGGCGTCCACGAAGTCGATGTCGCGGCCGTCCCAATCGAGGACCTTGCTGGCCACCGCGCCGACGGCGGGCTCGGCGCGCAGCACCGCCACCGCCTCGCGCAGCCACCCCGGGTGGGGCCGGGCGTCGTTGTTGAGGAACGCGACCACCGACCCGCGGGCCGAGCGCACGCCGAGGTTGCACCCGCCGGCGAAGCCCAGGTTCTCCGGCGACTCGACCACCTCGGCGTTCGGCGAGGCGGCCCGGACGCGGTCCGCGCTGCCGTCGCCGGAGGCGTTGTCGACCACGATGACCTGGAGTTTCTCCGCCGGGTAGTCGAGGTCGTCGAACAACGCGCGCAGGCAGGTGATGGTGTCGTCGGCGCCGCGGTAGTTGACCACGACCACCGAGACGTCAGGCAGGGTCCCTTGCTCCACGGGCTAACTCTGCCTCATCACGCTCCGCAGCGTGCGGTCAAGGTGCCCTACGCCTCGGCGTCGGGCCCGTCGGCGGGTTCCGCGGCGGGCTTCGACTCGTTCTCCTCGGCCGGGGCCTGCGGGGGCAGGCTGTCGCGGTGCCACTCGACGGTGATCTTGACGTGGGCCTCGGCGGAGGACTTCGCGATCGCCAGCGCGGCGCTGGAGCTGACCTTCAGGCCGATCTCCACGGCCACCTTGTCGGGCCGCGGCGACGGCATGCTGCCGATCTTCGCGGCGACCGACCTGGCCACCTTCTTGGCCCGCTCGATGCCGTTCTCCAGGGTCTCCTCGGCGCGATCCACCGGGTTCCAGCGGCGCGCCCGCACCGGGCCGTCGTACTCCTCGTCCAGCTCGAACGGCACCAGCTCGCCGTCCTCCGTGCGCACCTCGACGTACTCGGTCACCGGACTCCCCCTAACGGCCCGCCCACTCCCGCCACACCACGCGGCGGTCCACTGTCGCACGTCGGCCGATCCGCCACCGCTGGACCGCCGTCGCGGGCAGCCTGACCAGCACCTCCAGCAGCACCCGCAGGCGCAGCGGCACGTGGAAGTTGGCCGCGTCGGGGACGTCGCGCCGGACCGGCAGCAGGGCGGTGATCGCCGCGAACCTGGCCAGTTCGCGCACGGCCGTGCCCGGGGGCGCGCAGCGCAGCAGGGTCAGCAGGCGGTTGCGCTCGTTCCAGCGGTGGAACGGGCGCGAGCCGGGGTTGGTGCTCGCGCCGTGCCGGTGGCGCACGCGGGCCGGTCCGACGGACAGCACCCGGTGGCCGGCCAGCCGCAGCCGCCAAGCCGTGTCGGTGTCCTCGTAGTAGCAGAAGAACGCGGCCGGCACGCCGCCCACGTGCTCCAGCGCGTCCCGGCGCAGCAGCGCCGCGCCGCCGCAGAAGCCGAACACCTCGCGCCCGGCCAGGACCAGGTCGGCGCCGTGCCCGTCGGCGGTCAACCGGACCCCCACCGACTGGGTCGAGCCGTCGGCCAGCAGCATCGACGGGGACGCGGCGGCGGCGTCGGGCGTGGCGTCCAGGGCGTCTTCGAGGGCGGCGAGCCAGCCGTCGTCGGGCACCGCGTCGTCGTTCAGCCAGGCCACGTACCGGGTGGTGATCGTCGGCAGGGCCGCCGCGAGACCGCCCGCGTAGCCGCGGTTGACCGGCAGGCGCAGCACCTCGGGGCGGCTGGGGTGCGCGGCGATCAGCGCGGCCGTGCCGTCGTCGGAGGCGTTGTCGACCACGAGTGTCCGATGTGGACGCTGGCGGGCGAGGGCGTCGAGGCACGCGGTGATGTGCTCCCGGCCCCGCCACGTCACCACGACCACCGTCGTGCTGGGGATCGACACGGCGTGAGACGGTACGCGACGTGCCCGACCTCGTTGTGCTGACCGAGCAGTTGCTGGCGCCGGTGCCCGGCGGCACCGGCCGGTACACGCGCGAGCTGGCCGCCGCGCTGGCCGCCACCGCGCCCGCCGGGTGGACCGTGACCGGGGCGGTGAGCAGGCACGCGGACGTGTCGGCGGCCGTGGTACCCGGCGTGCGCGGACCGCGCGTGCTGCCCCTGCCCCGACGTGCGCTGATCGCGGCGTGGGAGCGGGGCGTGCCGTACTGGCCGGGCGGCGATTCGGTGCACGCGTTCACGCCGTTCGCGCCGCCGCGCGGGCGGGTGGTCGTGACCGTGCACGACACCGTGCCGTGGACGCACCCGTCGACGTTGACGCCGCGCGGGGTGGCGTGGCACCAGCGCGTGATCAGCCGCGCGACGGCGAGGGCGGGCGCGGTCGTGGTGCCGACGTCCGTCGTCGCCGAGGAGCTGCGGCGGTACGCGCCCGGACCCGCGCCCGTCCACGTGGTGGGAAACGGGGTGACGGCGTTCCCGCCGGAGGAGCCGGTGGACGTGCCGCCCCGGTACGTCCTCGCGATCGGCACCATCGAGCCCCGCAAGGGTTTCGACCTGCTGGCGTTTGCGACGGCCGAGCTGGGCGTGCCGCTGGTCGTGGTCGGGCCGCAGGGCTGGGGCGGGGTCGACCTGCGCGCGCCGCACGTCCACCTGATGGGACGACTGAGCGACGCGCGGCTGGCGTTCGTGCTGCGGCGCGCGGCGGTGCTGGCCGCGCCGAGCCTGGCCGAGGGGTTCGGGCTGCCGGTGGTGGAGGCGATGGCGGCCGGTGTGCCGGTCGTGCACTCCGACGCGCCCGCCCTGGTCGAGGTGGCCGGCGGCGCGGGGGTGGCCGTGGCGCGCGGTGATCGCGCGGCGCTGGTCACCGGGCTGCGGTCGGTGCTGTCCGATTCGTCACTGGCTGATCGGCTCGTCGCCGCGGGCCGGCTCAGGGCCGAGGCGTTCACCTGGGAAAACGCCGCACGGGCGGTGTGGGGCATCCACCTGGGCCTGGTTCGTTGAGGCACAGTTTGCGCCATTCACGGTCTACCCGCAGGCCGCCCGCCGTACCCTTCTGCGCGTGTCACCCGTCGAACCCAGCGTGCTGATCGACACCACCGCCGTCCCGACCGACCGAGGTGGCGTCGGGCGGTACGTGGACTCCCTGGTGGCCGCGCTGGACGCGGACGGCGCACGGCTCAGCGTGGTGTGCCAACCCCGGGACGCCGCGCTCTACACGACCCTGGCCCCCCGCTCGCGGGTCATCCCGGCGACGGACGCGGTGGCCACCCGGACCGCCCGGTTGACCTGGGAGCAGACCACCCTGCCACGGCTGGCCACCCGGCTCGGCGTGGCGGTCGTCCACTCGCCGCACTACACCGTGCCGCTGGCCAACCGCGCCGCGTCCGTGGTGACGCTGCACGACGCGACGTTCTTCACCGACGCGGTGCTGCACTCGTCGGTGAAGGCCCGCTTCTTCCGCGCCTGGACCAGGGCTTCGCTGCGGCGGGCCGAGCTGTGCGTGGTGCCGTCGCGGGCGACCGCCGACGAGCTGGCCCGGGTCGCGGGCGCGGACCGGCGGGTGCTGCACATCGCCCAGCACGGCGTGGAGACCGAGCGGTTCCACCCGCCCAAGCCCGAGGACGTGGCCGAGGTGCGGCGGATGCTGTCGCTCGGGGACGCGCCCTACGTGGCGTTCCTGGGCGCGTTGGAGCCGCGCAAGAACGTGCCGGCGCTGATCCGCGGGTTCGCGCAGGCGTGCCGCGACCGGCCGAACCCGCCCGCGCTCGTGCTCGCCGGCCAGCCCGGCTGGGACAGCCAGGTCGAACGCGCCCTGGACGCCGTGCCGCACCGGGTGCGCGTGATCCGGGCCGGCTACCTGCCGTTCCCGTCGCTGGCCGGGTTCCTCGGCGGCGCGGAGGTGGTGGCGTACCCGTCGCTCGGCGAGGGGTTCGGGCTGCCGGTGCTGGAGGCGATGGCGTGCGGCGCGGCCGTGCTCACGACCCGGCGGTTGAGCCTGCCCGAGGTCGGCGGCGACGCGGTGGCGTACTGCGGGGTCGGCGCGGGTGACATCGCGGCGGCCCTGACCGAGCTGCTGGACGACCCGGCCCGCCGGGCCGAGCTGGCCGCCGCAGCGGTCGTGCGGGCGAAGGACTTCTCCTGGTCGACGTCGGCGGCGCGGCACCGGTTGGCCTACGAGCGCGCGGCGCGCTCGCACCGGCGGCGCTGAGGACGGCGGGCGGCGGGGGACACGCCTTCGTGCGCCCGGCGCGTCACCACTAGGGTGGCCGGCGTGACGCGTTACGGAGACGAGCTGGCGGTGGTGACCGTCACCTACTCGCCCGGCGAGACCCTGGACACCTTCCTGTCCACGCTGTCCGCCGCCACCACCCGGCCGGTGTCGGTGGTGCTGGCGGACAACGGGTCCACCGACGGCGTGCCCGAACGCGCCGCCGCCGAGCACCCGCACGTGACGTTCCTGCCGACCGGCGGCAACCTCGGCTACGGCGCCGGCGCCAACCGCGGCGTCGCGTCGCTGCCCGACTCGGTCGGCTGGGTGGTGGTCGCCAACCCGGACCTGTCGTGGGGCGTGGGCAGCCTGGACAAGCTGCTGGAGGCCGCCAAGCGGTGGCCGCGCGGCGGGGCGTTCGGCCCGCTGATCCGCGAACCGTCCGGCGCGGTGTACCCATCGGCCCGGCTGCTGCCGTCGTTGGGGCGCGGTGTGGGCCACGCGCTGTTCGCGGTCGTGTGGCCGTCGAACCCGTGGTCGCGCGAGTACCGCCAGGCCGAGGCCGCCCCGGAGGAGCGCACGGCCGGCTGGCTGTCCGGCTCGTGCCTGCTGATGCGCCGCGAGGCGTTCGACTCGGTCGACGGCTTCGACCCCCGCTACTTCATGTACTTCGAGGACGTCGACCTGGGCGACCGCCTGGGCCGCGCCGGCTGGCTGAACGTCTACGTGCCGGAGGCCGAGGTCGTGCACATCGGCGGCCACTCGACCCAACGCGCGTCCAAGCGCATGCTCGCCGCCCACCACTCCAGCGCCTACCGCTACCTCTCCGACCGCCACCGCGGCCCGCTGTGGGCGCCCGTGATGCTGGCCGTGCGCGCGGGCCTGTCCCTGCGGCTCAAGCTGATGACCCGATAACTGCGCCTCGCCGCGGTCCGTGGCCGTGGATGATGTCCCGATGCGCCGCTGCTTCTCGTACGGCGACGCGATGAAGCTGCTCGGCGGCGACACCGGTCTCGTGAAGCTGCTGGACCACGTCTCCGCCGCGACGGTGCTGGCCACGGGCGGGATGGACCTGCTGGATGCGCGCCCCGGTGGTCTCGTTCCTGCGCGAGCTGTTCGCCGAAACCCCCGAAGCCGACCGCACGGCCCTGTACCGGCTGTTCACCGACCTGGTGAACACGGTCCAGCACCGCCAACCGGGCTCCGACCACCCCGACTACGTCCCGCGCGTGCTGCCGATCGCCCGCCGCATCGGCCTGCACCGCCAACCTGGTCACGCTCGCGGTCGTCGTCCACGGGCGGCTGCCGGAGGACGACCTGCACCCGACCGAGTGGCACGCGCTGGCGTGGCTGTGGCAGTCACAACTCGGCGGGGAGGAGTCCGTCAGGCTGACCGACGTGCTCGACATCGAGCGCCGTCGCGTGGACGGTCGGTCGGCCCTCGCGGTGGTCCTGCGTGGGGACCGGTCACCGCGGCCGGTCGACATGGCGTGGTTGTCCGACCTCGGTCCCGACACCACGGGCGCGGTCCTACCGCCTCTGCTCGACGATTTCCGCCGGTGGGAGAACTTCCGCCCGACCTGGTCCGGGGGACATGCTCTGCACGTCCTCGAACCTCTCATGGCCACCATGGGGACCGCGCTGAACTCGCTCGTGTCGCACCAGGCGAATTCCACTCCTTGGCGCGGCTGTTGCTCACCGTGCTGACATCTCCGGACCCGGACGAGCGAGTCGCCGCTTACACGACCACTGTGTCGATTCTCGGGGACGAGAACTTCACGCCCGGTGCGACCTACTGGACGCTGCTGCTCAGCGCACTCGCCGACGACGAGGCCACCACCGTTCCGCTGCTCGGGGAAGCGATTGTGGGAAGGCACAACGCCGGTCTGGAAACGGTGGTGCTCGTCCGTTGCGTATCACGGCTGTACCGGGAGACCGTGAATCCGACGAGTCCGAATCTCTCCCGGCTGCCGGATGACGAAGAAATCGCAACAATGGCCGGCGATGACAAGACGTTGCTCATAGCCCTGAAGTCGGTCCTGGGGGAATCACATCGCGCGATAATCGCGAGGGGAGAAGCGGGGGCCCCGGCGGGGCTTCGTGACGCCTGAGGCGAGGATGTAGCGGACGGCGCGGTGGCGTTGCGGGGTGTAGGGGGCCAGGAGTTCGGCCATGCGGTCGTCGTCCACGGCCTCGCCGACCAGCGCCCAGCCGACGATGCCGGCCAGGTGGTAGTCGCCGAAGCTGACCGCGTCCGGGTCGCCCCACGCCCGTTGCGCGACCTCCGCCGCCGTCCAGACGCCGATGCCCGGCACCTTCCGCAGCAGGTCCCGGCCCTCCTGGCCGCCCAGCTCGCACGCGCGTTCCAGCCGGTGCGCCACCTGGGCCGCCGCGATCAGGGCTCGGCGACGGCCGCCGTCCACGCCCGCCCGGTGCCACTCCCAGTCCGTGATGCCCAGGACCGCCCGCGGCGTCGGCGGGACGACCAGGTCGGCCGGTCCCGGGGCCGGCGTGCCGAACCTGCGCGCCAGCTCCCGGTACGACCGGAACGCCTCCACGCCCGTGACCTTCTGCTCCAGGATCGCGGGCAGCAGCACGTCCCACACGCGGCCCGTCGAGCCGAGCCGGATGCCCGGACGCCGCCGCCGCGTCTGCTCGACCAGCGGGTGGTGGCACTCGAACGCCGAGTCGTCGTCCGCCGCGCCCAGCAACGCCGGCAGGCCGTCCAGCAGCCACTGCGCGCCGTCACCCCACGCGTCCGCCTCCACCACGTCGGTGCGGTGGACGCGCAGGGTGCCCGGACCCGCCGGGGTGGTGGCGGTCAGCCACACCCCGTCGGGTCCCGCGCGGAACGTCGGGTCGCCCGCGCCCCGCCGCAGCGGCATCAGCAGCGCGCCGAGGTCCAGCGGGAACGTCGGCGCCCACGTCCTAGTGAGCATCACCGGCCATCACACATCGGCGGAGAACCGCACACCACCCTCCGGCAGCACGACACCCGGCCACACCCGCGCGCCGTTGATCAGCTCGCACCGGGCGCCGACGACCGCGTTGTCCCCGATCACCGCGTCCGACACGACCGCACCGGCCTGCACCAGCGAGTTCGCGCCGAGCACGCTGCGCTCCACCCGCGCACCCTCGCCGACCACCGCGCCGTCGAACAGCACCGAGCCGTCCACCACCGCGCCGGCCGCGACCGTGCAGTTCGTCCCGATCGTCGCACCGCCCGTGACCACGGCGCTCGCGTCCACCTCCGCGCCGTCGAGGATGACCGCGTCACCCCGCAGCGCCAGCGCGGCCGTCGGCGCGACCCCGCGCACCAGGTCCGCCGACCCCTGCACGAACGCCGCCGGCGTGCCCAGGTCCAGCCAGTACGACGCGTCCACGTACCCCTGCACGCGCGCGCCCGCCGCCAGCAGCCCGGGGAACGTCTCCCGCTCCACCGACACCGGCCGACCCGCGGGGATGGCCTCGATCACCTCGCGCCGGAACACGTAGCAGCCCGCGTTGATCTGGTTCGTCGGCGGGTTCTCCGTCTTCTCCAGGAACGCGGTGACGCGGCCGTCGTCGTCGGTCGGCACGCAGCCGAACCGGCGTGGGTCGTCCACCCGGACCAGGTGCAGCGTGACGTCCGCCTCGGCCTTGCGGTGCGTGTCGACCACGGCACGCAGGTCGACGCCCGACAGGATGTCGCCGTTGAACACCACGACGTCGCGTTCCCGCAGCTTGTGGGCGACGTTGCGGATCGCGCCCGCCGTGTCCAGCGGCACGTCCTCGACCACGTACTCGAGCTCCAGGCCGAGCGCCGCGCCGTCACCGAAGTGCTCCTGGAAGACCTCGGCCTTGTAGGACGTGCCCAGCACGACGTGGGTCATGCCGGCTTCCCGGATCCGCGACAGCAAGTGGGTGAGGAACGGCACCCCGGCGGTCGGCAGCATGGGCTTGGGCGCGGACAGGGTCAGTGGTCGCAGCCGGGTTCCCTTGCCCCCGACCAGAACCACTGCCTCGGCGCCTTGCAGCTCCGACATGCCGTTTTTCCTCCTCCGCTTACTTCCACCCGTAGTTTGCGAATACTCTGGCACGAGCACTCCGGCGGCACGGGCGGTGGTCCGTGTCGGCGAGCGTCACCGATCGGCACGCCGGCGTCACCCCAGCCGGCCCAAGGCACACGCAGGAGAGATCCGGATGGACCCCCGCGCTCGGGCCGACGCGGCGCTGGCCCGTGCTCGTGCACGTGGCATCCACGTCGTGACGCCGGACAACATGACGTCGCCCATGGACTCGTCGGCGACCCAGCAGATCCCCCGGGCGATGGTCAACGCGGTCGACCCGCGTGGCGGCGACCCGGACTCGACCATGGTCCTGGCCGCGCACGTCGCCGCAGGTCAACCGGCCCCGCCGCCGCCACCCGCACCCCCGGCCGCCCCGGAACCGGAGCCCGAGCTGCGCGTGGCACCGGGCCCGGTCCCGACCGTCCAACAGGTCCCGACCGCTCGCCCGTCGCTGTCCCAGCGCCTGTCCGGCGGCCAGCCCCCGCACCCCCCGGGCCTGACCCAACGCCTGAACGGCGACTCCTGACCTCCGCGCGAGTCGAACCTCCAGGTCCCGCGTGTCGAACGCTCAGACCCCGAGAGTCCTACGTTCAGCGCCCGAGAGTCCTACGTTCGCGTACCCCGAGTTCAACGCTCGCGACACCCGGCGGGGTACCTGAGCGTTGAATTCGGGGGTCCTGAACGTAGGACTCTCGGGACCTGAGCGTTCGACTCTCGGGACCTGAGGGTTCGACTCTCGGGGCCTGGACGTAGGACTCGCGGGGCGGGGTCAGGGGTGGGCGGCGGTGATCAGGGGGTGCAGGTCGTCGGTGTCCGGGGGGAGGGCGGTCAGCGGCCACCAGGCCAGGTCGAGGGACTCGGAGCTGCGCAGCGGTTCGGCGTCGACAGGGGCGCGCACCAGGAAGCGGACGTCGAAGTGACGGGTCGGCTTGCCCAGTGAGCACGTGATCGGGTGGACGTCCAGGTGGACCGGTTCCGGCGAGATCCGCAGGCCCGTGATCCCCGACTCCTCCGTCGCCTCACGCAGCGCCGCGCCCGCCAGCGTCGTGTCCGACGCCTCGCAGTGCCCGCCCAGCTGCAACCACCGACCCACCCGCGGGTGCAGGGTCAGCAGCACCCGCTCCCCGGACGCGTCCACCACCAGCGCCGACGCCGTGATGTGACCCGGCTCGCACGACCGCCGGCACGCGTCCTCCCGCGCCGCCAGGAACCCCAGGTACGCCTGCCGCAACGACTCCTGCGTCCGGTCCGCGGGACGCCAAGCGCCCAACGTCGCCACCGCGTCCGCGTGCAACGACGGGCTCACAGCTCCACGTACCTCTCGTCCGACTCCGGCAGCGGGCGCGGCGTCAGCTCCGCCTCCGGGTGCCCGATCGCCACCGCGCCCAACGGCTCCCAGCCCTCCGGCACGCCCAGCACGTCACGCACCACGTCCGCGCAGAAGATCGTGGACGACACCCAGCACGAGCCGAGCCCTTCCGCGGCCAGCGCCACCAGCAGCCCCTGCACGGCCGCCCCGCCCGCGACCGTGAACATCGTCCGCTCCGCCGCCGAACGCCGCTCGTCCGGGTAGGAGTGCGCGCCCTCCCGCACCAGGAACGGCACGACGACCTCCGGCGCGGCGCGCAGGATGTCACCCCGCCCCACCCGTGCCGCGACCCGCTCCTCCGACAACCCGTCGCCCCGCAGGTCCGCCCGCCACCGCTCGGCCATCGCGTCCAGCAGCGCCTCGCGCCGCGCGGTCAGCCGCACGAACCGCACCGGCCGCGTGTGGTGCGGCGCGGGCGCGGTCAACGCCGCCGCCACCGCCCGCCGCACGGCCTCCACCGACACCGGTGACGCCGAGAACGACCGCACCGAGCGGCGCAGCAGCACCGCCTCGGCCCGCCCCTGCGCCACCGCCTCGGCCGTGCCCAACCGGAACAGGTCGTCCTCCACCGGCCGGGCCAGGTCACGCGCGGACGACCCGTCGTCGACGACCGGCAGCCCGCGCACCACCGCCACCGGCACCGCGCCCAGCTTGCCCTTCACCAGGTCGGCCGCCGCCGCGATCTCGTCGGCCACCGCGACCTCGGTCACCACCAACGCGTTGCCGTGCCGGTCCGCCGACCCCGCGTACCGGTGCAGCACGGCCAGCCCCGACGACCCGATCGCCGCGTCGGTCTGGCCGACCCGCCACGCCCGGCCCATGGTGTCGGTCACCACGACCGCCACCGACACGCCCAGCCGCGCCGACAGCGCCGACCGCAGCGACGCCGCCGAGCCGTCCGGGTCCACGGGCAGCAACGCGATCTCGTCACCGCTCACGTTGGACGCGTCCACCCCGGACGCCGCCTGCACGATCCCCAGCTTGTTCTCGGTGATCAACGTCCGCCCGCGCCGGGCCAGCACGCGCACCGACTCCGCCTCGACCCACTCCCGCCGCACGGCGTCACGCGCCTCGGGGTCGGCCGGCACCGACACCAGCCGACCTTCCACTTTGGACAGAACCTTGGACGTCACGACGACGATGTCCCCGTCGGCCAACCAGGGCGCCGCCGCCGCGATGGCCGCCGCCAGGTCGTCACCGGGCCGGAACTCCGGCAACCCCGCCACCGGCAGCAGCGTGATCGGCGCGGACGCCGCGTGGTCAGTCAACGTCGACACCGGCCAGTTCCAGCGCCGCCCGCGCCATCGCCGCCGTCGCGTCCACATCGGACATCAGCAGCGGCACCGCGCGCACCGCCACGCCCGGCACGTCCGACCGGTCGCCGGTGTGCACGAGCCAGCCGTCCAGCACGCCCTTGTCGGTGGTCTTGCGCGACCCGTAGTACCGGCCGACGGCCTCGGCGGAGGTCTCCACGCCGATCGCCGACAGGCACGCGTCCGCCATCCCGCGCAGCGGCTTGTTGCCGATGATCGGCGACAGCCCCACCACGCCCGCCTCGGTCTTGCGCAGCGCGTCGCGCACCCCCGGCACGCCGAGGATCGTGTTCACGCTCACCACCGGGTTCGACGGCGCGATCAGCACCGCGTCGGCGTCGCGCAGGGCGTCCAGCACACCGGGGGCGGGCGTCGCCGTCTCCACCCCGACCGACGCGAACGACCGCGCGGGCAGCTGGGCCCGGTGCTTGACCCACCACTCCTGGAAGTGGATCGCCTTCTCGCCCTCGTCCGTCGTCACGACGACGTGCGTCTCGACCCGGTCGTCCGACATCGGCAGCAGCCGCACGCCCGGCTCCCACCGGTGGCACAGCGCCTCCGCCACGGCCGACAGCGGGTAGCCCGCGCGCAGCATCCGGGTCCGCACCAGGTGCGTGGCGACGTCCCGGTCGCCCAGCCCGAACCACGTCGGGTCGGCGCCGTAGGCGGCCAGCTCCTCCTTGACCGACCACGTCTCGCCGGCGCGCCCCCACCCGCGCTCGGAGTCGATCCCGCCACCGAGGGTGTACATGCAGGTGTCCAGGTCGGGGCAGATCCGCAACCCGTGCATCCACACGTCGTCACCCGTGTTCACCACCGCGGTGATCTCGTGCTCCGGAGCGGCCAGCAGGCTCTTCAGCCCGACCAGGAACCGCGCCCCGCCAACCCCGCCAACCAGTACGACGACCTTCACGAGTCGCCATCCTCCCACCCGGGGGTCAGCGCCAGAACAGGAAGGTGCCCTGCCCGAGGGCCGCCAGCCACCGGTCGCCGCCGATCAACTCGAACACGGTGTACCCGGCCTCGAAGAACAGCCGGCCGATGGTCGGGAACCCGATCAGCACCGCGAAGAGCACGAACGGCGCCCACATCCGGGCCTTCGCCCCGAACTGCCGCGCCGAGTACGACATGTACGGCTCGATCGCGCCCCAGCCGTCCAGCCCCGGGATCGGCAGGATGTTGAGCACGAACGCGAGCACCTGCACGGCCGCCAGGTACGACAACGCGGCCGCCAAACCCGCCGGCGGCGTGAAAAGGATCACCGACAGCGACAGCAGCACGCCCAGCACCAGGTTGCTCAGCGGCCCGGCCAGCGACACCATCGACTCGACCCGCTTGGTGCGCAACACGTGGTGGTTGATCCACACCGCGCCGCCGGGGAGCGGGATGCCGCCGAACGCCAGCAGCACCAGCGGCAGCACGATGCTGAACACCGGGTCGGTGTAGCGGCGGATGTCCAGGGTGAGGTAGCCCTTGGCCTGCACGGCGTAGTCGCCGCCCCGGTAGGCCACGATCGCGTGGCCGAACTCGTGCAGGCACAGCGAAACCGCCCAGCCGCCGAGCACGAACAGCACCGTGCCCGCGGTGAGCGCGGCCGAGGAGTCCTCGAACAGGGTCAGCACGGCGCCTGCCACCGTCACCGCGAGCAGGCTGAGGAACAGTGGACTCGGACGCACCGCTGATCGCTTCACCCCTCCAGTGTGGCCTTCCCGACCCGGTGCTCCACAGCCCGCCCGGTAGGCCATCCGCGCAGCCGCCGTCGCTCCGCGCGCCACCCCAATCACCGTCTGTGCTGCTAGTCAAGGCTTTTCAGGCCATCCGCGCGAATATCCCCCGTCCTGTGGACTCCGCTTGACCGCGTGTTGTGACACAGGTGTAATCACATCGGTGTCATTCGTCGTTGTGGGGACGGCGAGTGGTGTCCGCCAACCGGGGAGAGCGGAAGGCGAGGAGGCGGACTATGCAGGAATTCGACGGGGGTCGCATCGTGGACGGGGACGTCCCGGCACGGGAGCCGGTCGTACTCGACCTGTTCGACGCGGCCGATGAGCAGGACTGGCAGGAGCGCGCCCTGTGCGCGCAGACCGACCCGGAGGCGTTCTTCCCGGAGAAGGGCGGCTCGACCAGGGAGGCCAAGCGGATCTGCCTCGGCTGCGAGGTGCGCTCCGAATGCCTGGAGTACGCCCTGCAGCACGACGAGCGCTTCGGCATTTGGGGCGGCCTGTCCGAGCGTGAGCGGAGGAAGCTCAAAAAGCGCGCGGTGTGATCGGATCCCGCCGGGTGATCGCTTGCGCGTGCGCTCTGGCTTACCGTGGTCGTTCCACGGCGTAGTCGGAGCGACCTAGGAGCGGCACTTGACGAGCGGGGCCACTCCGCGGCTGCGCACCGCGCCCGTGCTGGCGGTGCTGGTGTGCCACGACGGCGACCGGTGGCTGGGCACGGCGCTGTCGGCGCTGCGCCGCCAACAGCCGCGCCCGCGGCACGTGATCGCGGTCGACACGGGTTCGCTGGACGGCACGGCGAAGCTCCTGTCCGGAGCCTCCGACGGTCCCGATCGGGTGATAGACGGCGTGCTGACGCTGCCGCGCGGCACGGGGTTCGGCGCGGCGGTCCACGCGGCCGTCGAGCACGCCGTGCAGCGGTGGGGTGATCCGGGCGCGTGGCTGTGGTTGCTGCACGACGACAGCGCGCCGGAACCGGACTGCCTGTCCGCTCTGCTGACCGCGGCCGAGGTGTCGCCGTCGGCGGCCGTCCTCGGACCGCTGAGCCTGGACTGGACCGACCCGCGGCTGGTGGTGGAGGCGGGCCTGTCGACCGACGCGTCCGGCCACCGGCAGACCGGCATGGGCCGGGTCGAGCTGGCCGGGTCGTTCCAGCAGAGCACCGAGGCGTTGGCCGTGCCGTCGGCCGGGTCGCTGATCCGCCGAACGGCGTGGGAGTCCCTCGGCGGCTACGACCGCACGATGCCGTTGCTGCGCGACGACATCGACTTCGGCTGGCGCGCCAACCTCGCCGGGCACCTGGTGCTGTCGGTGCCGGTGGCGCGGATGCGGCACGCCCGCGCGGTCGGCCGCGGCGCGCGGCGGTTGGACGCGACGGCGGCCCGGCCCGGACCGGCGTTGCGCGGCGTGGACCGGGCGCACGGCTTGCGCACGTTCCTGGTCAACTGCGGCACGTTGTCGTTCGCCCTGGGGCTGCCGCGGATCACCGTGCTCGCGTTCCTGCGCGCCTTCGGATTCCTGCTGCTGCGCCGGTTCTCCGACGCGCACGCCGAGCTGGGCGCGCTGCGGTACCTGCTGAGCGGACGGGCCCGGCTGCTGGCCGGGCGGGCCGAGCGGGCCGAGCACGGCGTCGTGCGAGGGTTGTTCACGAGCCGGATCACCCGGTTGCGCAACGCGATCCGCGCCGCGTCGGCCGCGCTGGTCCGCCGGCGCGTCGAGGCGGACCTGGCGCTGGGCCGGTTGCCGGAGGACGACGCCCGGCCGCGCGCCTGGTCGCTGCCGTCCGAAGTGGAGCGTCCCGTGGTCGGCCCGGCGGCCCTGCCGGCCGGTGTGCTGTCCCGGCGCCGTCCCGTGCGGGCGACGGGCGGGTTGCGGCGGCCCGCGGTGACCGTGCCGGTGGAGGCGTCGCCGTCCGGGGCCCGGCCGTCACCCCGTCCGCGGCCGTCGCCGGTGCCGCGCGGACCCGGTGCGCCCGGCGTGGTGTTCGTGGAGGTCGACCGGGCGCGCGTGCTGTGGTCGCTGGTCCTCGGGCCGCCGTTGCTGCTGGTCGTGGGCCTGACCGTGTTCGGCGTCCTGGCCAACGCCGCCCGGATCGGGCTCGACCTGAGCGGCGGGCGGCTGCTGCCCGTCGGCGACCTGGCGGAGACCTGGTCGTCCTACCTGGCGGCCTGGCACCCGGTGGCCGGCGGCACGACCGCGCCCGCGCCGGCCGCCCTGGCCGTGCTGGGGACGGTCGGCGTGCTGGTCGGGTCACCGGCCACGCTGGTGGCGCTGCTGTTCCTCGGCGACGCGCCCCTGGCCGGGCTCATGGCGTACGCGGCGTCACGGCGGATGCCCGTGCGGCGACCCGTGCGGGCCCTCGTGGCGGCGGCGTACGCGTTGCTGCCCGCGGCCACGGCGGCGGTGAGCCAGGGTCGGCTGGACGTCGTCGTGGTGCACGTGCTCGCGCCGGCGGTGTTCGCCGGGGTGGCGTCCGCGCTGCGCGGCGGGTCGGGCGCGTCGTGGCTGCCGGTGGCGTCGGGGACGGCGCTGGCGCTGGCGGCCGTGGGCGCGTTCTCGCCCCTGGTGCACGGGCTGGTGGCGTTCGCGGCGCTGGCCGGGTTCGTCGTGGTGCCGGGACGGCACGGCGACGGGCGGCGGCGGGTCGCGTCGCTGTTCATGATCGTGCTGCTGCCGATGGCGCTGCTGCTGCCGTGGCCCGCGGTGGTGCTGCAACACCCGGCCGTCGTGCTGCACGGGGTGGGCGCGTTCGTCGAGTCGCCCGCGGTGGGGCTGGTGGACCTGCTGTCGCTGCGGCCGGGCGGGACCGGCGCGGTGCCGTTCGTCGGACTCGCGGTGGTGGCGTTCGCGCTGCTCGCGGCCGTGCTGCGGCCGACGCGGTCGATGCTGGCCGGGGTGGCGGTGGTGGTGCTCGGCGGGTTCGCGGTGATCGTGCTGCGGACCGTGCCGGTGGCCCCGCTGCCCGGCGGTGACGCCACCACCGGCTGGACCGGCGGGCCGCTGGTGCTGGTCGGCTGGGGGTTGCTGTGGGTGGTGCTGTCGGCGTTCCGGCGTGACGCGGGCACCGCGCCGGTGCGGCGGGTCGTGTCGGTGGTCGGCGTGCTGACGGTCGTGGGGCTGGCGTGCGCCGGGTTCGTCGGGCTGGGGTCGGGCGCGTTGACCGCGGACGGGGCGCGGCTGCCGTCGACGCTGGCGCAGGAGCTGCCGCGCACCGGGCGGTCGGTGCTGGTGCTCGGCGCGCCGCCGCGGCTGGTCGCCGGGCGGATGCCCGCGTTCGGCGACGACGACCTGGTGCCCGTGGCGACGGCGACCACCCGGCTGGAGCGGTGGTCGCGCGAGCTGACCGGCGGGTCCCCGGAGGCCGCGCGGGTGGCGTTGGCGCAGGCGGCGGCGTCCGGGGTGGCGTTCGTGGTCGTCCCGGACCTGGGCACGGCGCAGCGGGTGCGTGACGCGGTGGGCGAGCTGGTGGCCGTGACGCCGGCGATGTCGGACGGGCGACCGGTGCTGCGGGTGCAGTTGGCGGCGGGGAACGCCGTGCTGCTGTCACCGGAGCTGGCGCGGCGGGCCCGCACCGGCGGCAACCCGCCCGTGGAGCTGGGCGCGCCCGGCATCGCCCCGGTCGAAGCCGCCCCGCCGGACGTGGGCGTCCAGGTGTCCGAGGGGCCCGAAGGCCGGCTGCTCGTGCTGGCGGCCGAGGAGGAGCCGGGCTGGCGGGCGTGGGTGAACGGCCGCGAGACCACGATCGTGCGCGCCTGGGGTCACCTGGTCGGCGTGACGGTGCCCACCACGGCCTCGGAGGTGCGCGTGGAAGCCTCCTCCACCCTGCGCGAACTGCTCCTGATGCTCCAGGCCGCCGCCGCGCTCTTCACCCTCCTGACCGCCATCCCCACCCGCCGCCGACCCTGAGCGTTGAATTCGGGGTACCTGAGCGTTCGACTCTCGGGACCTGAACGTTCGACTCTCGCGCGAGTCCTACGTTCGGAACGCGCGAGTCCTACGTCCAGGCACCCCGAGTTGAACGCTCAGGACGGCGTCACTCGCCGTCGATCACGTCCGGGTCCAGGCCCAGGTAGTTCGCCACCTGCTCGACCAGCACGTCGTGCACCAAATCCGACAGGTCCGCCCCGTCCTTGGCCCGCGCCTCCAGCGGACGCCGGTACAGCACGATGCGCGCCCGCCGATCCGCCCCCGCGGGCACGAGCCGCGCCAAGGGCACGTTGCCGTCCTCCACCACGTCGCCGTCATCGCCCGACTGCACGTCCGGCACGTCGTCCACCGCCACGTCCAGCTGCGTCAGCTCCGTCCGCCACCGCGCCTCGATCGGCTCCAACGCCTCCAGCACCAGCGCGTCGAACCGCTCCGCCCGGCTGCGGGCCGCCGGCAACGTGGCCGGGTAGAGGGGACCGCGCAACCCCCGACCGTGCCGGTCGCGGTTGCGTCGCCGCGGAGCGCCCTGCCGCCGTGAACCCCGAGCCATCACCACGAGGTAGAGGGTAGTTGTCCACCGCCCGACCGCGTCCAACCGGACCTCCGCGACCAGGCAACTCGCCCAACCCGCGAGCCACCGCCAACGCCGCGCCGGAGGTAATCCAACACACGCCGCGCGGGACGCGATATCGTCCCCGCCGTGCGGAGCGTGAGACGGTGCTCGCGAACCGGGTGCGCGAACCCGGCAGTCGCCACGCTCACGTACGCCTATGCGGACTCCACGGCGGTCGTCGGACCCCTCGCGACCTACTCCGAACCGCACTCCTACGACCTCTGCGAAGAGCACGCCCTGCGCCTCACCGCGCCGCGCGGCTGGGAGGTCGTCCGGCACCAGGGCGAGTTCCGCGCCCCCGAACCCACCGTGGACGACCTCACGGCCCTCGCCGAAGCGGTCCGCGAAGCCGGCCGGGCCACACCGCAGGTCGAGCTGCCCGAGCTGCCCGCCGGCACCATCCGGCGCGGCCACCTGCGCGTTCTGCCCGATCCGAACGAAGACTGACGAAGACCCAGCGACCGGACACGACGCCCACGCGCGCGCCGGTAGGCTTCCCAAGGCAGTGTCAAGAGCCAACTTGGGAGTGTGGCCGTGCGCGATCTGTCCGGCATCGTCAAGGCTTACGACATCCGCGGTGTCGTCGGGGAACAGCTCGACGCCGACGTCGTGCGCGACTTCGGCGCGGCGTTCGCCCGCCTGGTCGGCGGACCCGCCGTGGTGATCGGGCACGACATGCGCGACTCGTCGCCCGGCCTGGCCGCGGCGTTCGCCGAGGGCGTCACCGCGCAGGGCGTCGACGTGATCAACATCGGCCTGGCCAGCACCGACATGCTGTACTTCGCCTCCGGCAAGCTCGACCTGCCCGGCGCGATGTTCACCGCCAGCCACAACCCGGCCAAGTACAACGGCATCAAGCTGTGCCGTCCCGGCGCGGCCCCCGTCGGCCAGGACACCGGCCTGGCGCAGATCCGCGAGGACGCCGAGAACGGCGTGCCGGACGCCGAAGGCGTGACCAAGGGCACCGTCACCGAGCAGGACATGCTCGCCGACTACGCCGCCTACCTGCGCGAACTGGTCGACCTAAGCGGCAGCCGGCCGTTGAAGGTCGTCGTCGACGCGGGCAACGGCATGGGCGGCCACACCGTGCCCGAGGTCGTCGAGGGCCTGCCCATCGAGATCGTGCCCATGTACTTCGAGCTCGACGGCGACTTCCCCAACCACGAAGCCAACCCGCTCGACCCGAAGAACATCGTCGACCTGCAGGAACGCGTCAAGGAAGAAGGCGCCGACGCCGGTGTCGCGTTCGACGGCGACGCCGACCGCTGCTTCGTCGTCGACGAGCGCGGCGAACCGGTGTCCCCGTCCGCCATCACCGCCCTGGTCGCGGTGCGCGAGCTGGCCAAGGACCCCGGCGGCACGATCATCCACAACCTGATCACCTCGCACGCCGTGCCGGAGATCGTCCGCGAGCACGGCGGCGTGCCCGTGCGCACCCGCGTCGGCCACTCCTTCATCAAGGAGGAGATGGCCAAGACCGGCGCCATCTTCGGCGGCGAGCACTCCGCCCACTACTACTTCCGCGACTTCTGGCGTGCCGACACCGGCATGCTGGCCGCGCTGCACGTGCTGGCCGCGCTCGGCGAGCAGGACGGCCCGCTGTCCGCCCTGACCAGCGACTACGCCCGCTACGCGGCATCCGGCGAGATCAACTCCACGGTGGACGACCAGCAGGGCAGGCTGGCCGCGATCAAGGCCGAGTTCGGCGGCCGCGACGGCGTCGAGCTCGACGAGCTCGACGGCCTCACGGTCAACCTGCCGGACGGCTCCTGGTTCAACCTCCGTGCGTCCAACACCGAGCCGCTGCTCCGGCTCAACGTCGAAGCCGCCGACGCGGCCTCCGTCGCCGCGCTGCGCGACGAGGTCCTGGCGATCGTGAGGGGATGAGCGCCGTGGCAGTCCAACTGGACGCGCAGTTGCTGGAAATCCTGGCGTGCCCGTGCCCCGAGCACGCGCCGCTGAAGGTCGGCACCGCGTCCGACCCGCTCGCCGACTACCTGACCTGCACCTCGTGCGGCCGGTCGTTCCCGGTCCGGGACGGCATCCCCGTGCTGCTGCTGGACGAGGCTGTCGAGCCGACGGCCGGGTGAGCACGGGTGCTTGACGACAGCCTCCTCGACGACCAGTCCCGGCTCACCGACGCCGACCGGGAAGGTCTCCTGCGCGCCGCCGCACGCGCCGGCGCGCAGGTCCGGGCGACCGCCGAGGCGGCCGACGAACTCGGCGTCGACCGCGTCTTCGCCGAACGGCCGCGCGCCCTGGTGCTGGTCACGCGGCCCGGCGTGGGCGGCTCCCTCGCCGACGTGGTCACCGCCCTGCTCGGCCCGCGCTGCCCCGTGCCGGTCGTGATCGCCGACGACGTCCCGACCTGGGTCGGCGCGCTGGACGTGGTCCTCGCCCACACCGAAGACCCCGGCGACGTCCAGATGGCCGAAGCCGTCGACCGCGCCGCCCGACGCGGCGCGCGAGTGCTGATCACCGCCGAACCGGACGGCCCGGTCGCCGCGTCCGCCGCCCAGCACGCGCTGCTCATCCCACCGCGCGTGCCCGTGCCGCAGGGCTTCGGCTTCGCCCGCGGTTTCGCCGCCTGGGTCGCCGCCCTCAAGGCGTTGGGGCTGCTCAGCGTGGACGTGCAGGCCGTCGCGGACGAGCTCGACCGCGAAGCCGAACGCTGCCACCCCGTGCACGAGTCGTTCGTCAACCCGGCCAAGACCCTCGCCCTGCGCATCGCCGAACGGACCCCGCTGCTGTGGGGCCTGGACGACCTGGCGACCGCCGTCGCCGCCCACGGCGCGGGCGTGCTCGCCACTTACGCGGGCGTCGTGAGCGACGTGGCCGGCTATCCTCAAGCCCTGACCCGGTCGGTCCTGCACCGCCGGGCCGTGCGCGGCACGTCCGGCGTCGACCTGTTCGCCGACCCGGACGACGAGCACGACGGCCTCGTCCGCGTGCTGCTGGTCGCCGTGCGCCAGGGCCCGCAGGCCGACTTCACCCGGCGGGTCGCGATGGAGACCTTGTCCGGAGCCGACGTGCTCGAACCGGCCGAGGAGGTGAGCGGCGGCGAGGCCGTGTGCGCCGCGCTGCTCGCCCTGCGGTTCGAGCTGGCCGCGCTGTACCTGGGCCTCGCGGCGGGAACGCTGGGCGGGCCCGGGCTGTACGCGCCGGCCGTGTGAGGGGATGACTGTGGACCTGCTGCACAACGCGGTGCGCGCGTACGCGTGGGGATCGCGCACCGCCATCGCCGAGCTGCTCGGGAAGGAGGTGCCGACCCCGCACCCCGAAGCCGAGCTGTGGATGGGCGCCCACCCCGGCGACCCGTCCCGGGTGGCCGGACCCGACGGCGAACCGCGGTCGCTGCTCGACCTGCTCGCCGACGACCCCGACGGCCAGCTCGGCGCCCGCCACGCCGACCGCTGGGGCAGCAGGCTGCCGTTCCTGCTCAAGGTCCTCGCCGCCGACGAGCCCCTCAGCCTCCAGGCGCACCCCTCGGCCGAGCAGGCCGCGAACGGCTTCGCCGCGGAGGACGCCGCCGGCGTGCCCATGGACTCGCCGATCCGCAACTACAAGGACCCGTCCGCCAAGCCCGAGCTGATCTGCGCGCTCACCGAGTTCCACGCGCTGGCCGGGTTCCGCGACCCCGCCCGCACCGTCGCGCTGCTCCGGTCGCTGGACGCCCCCGACTTCGCCCCCTACGCCGAGCTGCTGGCCGCCCAACCCGACGCCAGCGGCCTGCGCGCCATGTTCACCACCCTCATCACGCTGCCGCAGTCCGCGCTGGACATGCTCCTGCCGCAGGTGCTGGACGCGTGCGTGCTGCACGTGAAGGAGCACGGCGAGTTCGACCTGGAGTGCCGCACGATCCTGGAGCTCGGCGAGGCTTACCCCGGTGACGCCGGCGTGCTCGCCGCACTGCTGCTCAACCGGCTCGTGCTGCGCCCCGGCGAGGCCATCTACCTGCCCGCCGGCAACCTGCACGCCTACCTGCACGGCACCGGCGTCGAGATCCTGGCCAACTCCGACAACGTGCTGCGCTGCGGGTTGACCCCCAAGCACGTGGACGTGCCCGAGCTGCTGCGCGTGCTCGACTTCGGCTGCGGCGACATGCCCGTGCAGACCGGGGAGGAGACCACGCCCGGCCTGTGGTCCTACCGGACGCCGTGTCCCGAGTTCGAGCTGTCGCGGATCGAGGTCGGACCGTCGGTGCGCGTCCGGGTGGACCACAGCGGACCGCAGATCCTGCTCTGCACCCGCGGCCGGGCCCGGTTGACGTGCGGCGACGACACCGTCGAGCTGACCCGCGGCCAGTCCGTGTGGCTGCCCGCGCGGGATCCCGAGGTGATCGTCACCGCGGATGTTGACACCCAGCTTTTCCGGGCAACCCCCGGCGTTGAGTAGGGTCACACCGACAAATCGGACCTGGGCGCTTAGGGAGCAACCGTGTCAGCAGGGGGCGGGACCAAGGCGATCATCGCCGCACTGGTGGCCAACGCCGGGATCGCCGCGGCGAAGTTCGTCGGCTTCCTGATCACCGGATCGTCGTCCATGCTCGCCGAGTCGGTGCACTCGGTGGCGGACACGTCCAACCAGGGGTTGCTGCTGCTCGGGCAGAAGACCGCCCGGCGCAAGGCCACCCTGAACCACCCGTTCGGGTTCGGCCGGGACCGGTACTTCTACTCGTTCATCGTGGCGTTGATGCTGTTCAGCCTCGGCTCGGTGTTCGCCCTGTACGAGGGCATCCACAAGCTGGAGTCGCACGAGGAGCTGAGCAGCCCGATCGTCGCGGTGATCATCCTCCTGGTCGCCATCGGCCTGGAGAGCTACAGCTTCCGCACCGCGATCGTCGAGTCGAGGGCGATCAAGGGCAACGCCACGTGGTGGCAGTTCATCCGGCAGTCGAAGGTGCCGGAGCTGCCGGTCGTGCTGCTGGAGGACGCGGGCGCGCTGTTCGGCCTGGTCCTGGCGCTGCTGGGCGTGGGTCTGTCGACGTTGACCGGTGACCCGGTGTGGGACGCCATCGGCACGATCTGCATCGGCGCGCTGCTCGGCGTGATCGCGGTGATCCTGATCGTGGAGATGAAGTCGCTGCTGATCGGCGAGGGCGCGACCCCGGCCGAGCTCGACGTCATCGTGGACGAGCTGGCGGCCGGCAAGGTCCAGCGCGTGATCCACATCCGCACCCAGTACATCGGCCCGGACGAGATGCTGGTGGCCGCCAAGATCGCGCTCAACCCGGGCCTGCCGATCGACGAGGTCGCCGCCGCCATCGACGCCGCCGAACAACGGGTCCGCGCCAAGGTCCCGTCCGCCCGCCTGATCTACCTGGAACCGGACCTGGACCGCTCCCTGACCGCCAAGTCCTGACCCCTCGGCGAGCACAACCGCTCGCCATGCGGGAGCTGTTTGTTGTGGGCGAGGGCGACGAGCCGCTGCGTGCAGCGCTCGTCGCCCTTTCTCGTCCGGTCACGATTCCGGCGTGCGGCGGGCGGGCGCGTCCGGCGAGCACCCGACCAGTTCTTGCTGGGTCTCCGGTACTCCGGTCGGCCGTGACGCACCTGCCCACCGGCCCGCGCCCCTCGGCCAGCCGGGCCGAGGGGCGGCCGGTTCGCCCAGCTCAGCCAGCCACACCGCAACCCACCGGCTCCCACGACGCGGCCTCAGCGAGGCCGAAACGCTACCTCCCCCGCGCCCCCCGCGCCCCCGGCGCCTTCGCGCCCCCGCGCCTCGAGCCCGCGTTCGCGCCGCGTCCCCCCGTGCAGGCAGGCACATCGCCACTGCTCGCACCAGCCTCGACGGCTCCGGCGACTACCGATTCTTCGGATCACCTGACCCTGGTGAGCAGGTCGCGGAGTGCCTCGACAGCGTCGCCGCCGCCCCGCCTGGATCCGCTCGACCCCGCTCAGCTTCGATCGAGCGGCGGGGCGGCGGTTCCGTGGCTCGGATATTCCCGGCGAGTCGGCTCGGCGATGCGATGTCGCCCGCCACGGGATCGCCGCAGCCCGTATCGCGGCCTTTGCGGCAGCGCCCCGCCGAAGCTCCTCGTGCGTCGTGCGTCGTGCGTCGTGCGTCGTTCGCCGCTGGCTGTGGCGCACGGCCAGGTGCCGGGCGGCGTCACGTGCCTCCGCTGTGGCGATGCGCTGCGATTGGCTCCGGGGCGCTGGCCGCGAGGAGCTGGTTCGTGAGCTGCGGCATGTCCTGGGTGTGGAGGGCCGTCGCGGTGGGAGAGGGTGTCTGTTTGGGCCTTGGTGGTGGGGCCTTGGGTGTGGGGTCGGAGGGTTGGGCTCCCTCCTCCGCCGCCATTTGGGGGCTGGCGGCGGAGGAAGGGGAGGGTGGTTGGGGGTGCGGTTGGTTGGCGGCCTCGTTGTTTCAACCGACGTTTCGGGGTGGGGATAACGGTGTTTTGATTGAGACGAAATCTGAGTTCACTCGACTGGGGGACGTCAGGGGATCTCGTCGTGTTTCACCACAGGCACGGCGGTGGTGCCTTTGCGGCCCAGGAGGGAGTGGCGGCGGCTGTAGGCGAAGTAGACGACGACGCCCAGGGCCATCCACACCAGGAAGCGCACCCAGGTCAGGGCGGTCAGGTTCAGCATCAGCCACAGGCACGCCAGGATCGCCAGCACCGGGACGACCGGCACCAGGGGCACGCGGAAACCGCGGGGCAGGTCGGGGCGGGTTTTGCGGAGCACCAGGACACCGGCGGAGACCAGGATGAACGCGAACAGCGTGCCCACGTTCACCATCTCCTCCAGCTTGCCCGCCGGGAAGAAGCCGGCGGCCACGGCGACGAGCACGCCGATGATCAGCGTGATCCGGACCGGCGTGCCGCGCGTGCCCGTCCGGGCCAGGCCGCGCGGCAGGAGGCCGTCGCGCGACATCGCGAACAGCACCCGCGACTGGCCCAGCATCAGCACCATCACCACGGTGGTCAGGCCGGCCAGCGCGCCCACCGAGATCACCGTGGCCGCCCAGTCCACCCCGTTCACCGAGAACGCCGTCGCCAACGTCGCCCGCGTGCCGTCGGGCTGGGTCTTGAGCTGGTCGTACGGCAGCATCCCGGTGATCACCAGCGACACCGCCACGTACAGCACCGTCACGATCGCCAGCGACCCGAGGATGCCCCGCGGCACGGCGCGCTGGGGGTTGCGCGTCTCCTCGGCGGTCGTCGCGACCACGTCGAAGCCGATGAACGCGAAGAACACCAGTGACGCCGCCGCCAACAGCCCCAGCACGCCGTACGTGCTGCCCGAGAACCCCGTGAGCAGCGAGAACAACGACTGCTCCAACCCGGTCGCGGTGGTGCCGCCGGACTGGGCGGGCGGGATGTAGGGGCTGTAGTTCGCCGTGTTGACGTACCCGATCCCGAGCACGATCACGAGCAGCACCACGGCCACCTTCACCGCCGTGATCACCGCGCTCACCCGCGACGACAGCTTCGTGCCGAGCACCAGCAACGCCGTCAGCACCGCGACCAGCAGCAACGAGCCCCAGTCGACGTCCACGCCGCCGACCGTCGCGGTCGTCTTCACCGCCACGCCCAGCTGCCCCAGCACGGTCTGCAGGTACAGCGACCAGCCCTTGGCCACCGCCGCCGCGCCGACCGCGAACTCCAGCACCAGGTCCCAGCCGATGATCCACGCCACGAACTCGCCGAACGTCGCGTAGGAGAACGTGTACGCGCTGCCCGCCACCGGCACGGTCGACGCGAACTCCGCGTAGCACAACGCCGCCAGCGCGCACGCCACCGCCGCCAGCACGAACGCCAGCGACACCGACGGGCCGGCGAGGTTGCCCGCGGTGGACGCGGTGAGGGTGAAGATGCCCGCGCCGATCACGACCGCGACACCGAACACCGTCAGGTCCCACGCGGTGAGGTCCTTGCGGAGTCTGGTGTCCGGCTCGTCGGTGTCCGCGATGGACTGCTCGATCGACTTCGTGCGCCACAGCCCGTTGCCCGGCACGGCTTCGCCTCCTGTGTCTGCTGCTGGTCCGTTCAGAGTAAAGGTGCGCGCCGACAATCGGCGGCACCGGTAGTTTTCGCGCATGACTGTGCTCTGCCTGGACATCGGATCGACGTGGACCAAGGGCGCCCTCGTGTCGCACGCCGGTGAGCTGCTCGGCACCGCACAGCACACGACTACCCCGCCGGAGGTGCTTCAAGGCATCGACGCGGTCACCGGTGCCCTCGGCGGCCCGGTCGAGCGCACGCTCGCCTGCTCGTCGGCCGGCGGCGGGCTGCGGCTCGCGGTGGTGGGGCAGGAGCGGCTGGTGAGCGCCGAGGCCGGGTACCGGGTGGCGCTGTCGGCGGGCGCGAAGGTGGTGCACGTGTCGGCCGGTCCGCTCGACGGCGCGGGCGTCCGGGCGTTGCGCGCGGCGTCGCCGGACCTGGTGCTGCTGGTCGGCGGCACGGACGGCGGCGACGCGTCGGTCCTGCTGCACAACGCCCGCAGGCTGAGCCGGGTGGCGGTCCCGATCGTGCTCGCGGGCAACGCCGAGGCCCAGCCGGAGGCCGCGGAGCTGCTGCGCGGCCGGACGGTGGTGCGCACCGCGAACGTGCTGCCGGACGTGGGTGAGCTCGCACCGGGGCCGGCGCGCGCGGCGATCCGCGACGTGTTCCTGCGGCACGTCATCGGCGGCAAGGGCCTGTCGCGCGGCCGGCGGTTCCGCGGGCTGGTGCGGGCCGTCACGCCGGACGCCGTGCTGCGCGGCGTGTCGCGGCTGGCCAGGCAGGACCGGGAAGGCGCGGTGCTCGTCGTGGACGTCGGCGGGGCCACCACCGACGTCTACTCCGCGGTGTCCACAGTGGAGGGTCCGGAGCGGACGGTCGCGCTGCCGCCGGACCGCCGCACCGTCGAGGGCGACCTGGGTCTGCGCTGGTCGGCTCCGGGCGTGGTGGTCGAGGCGCTGGCGGAGAAGCTGGTCGACAAGGACGAAGCCGCGGTGCTGCAACGGGAGGCCGCCGCCCGCGCCGCCGACGTGACGTGGCTGCCCGACGACCCGGCCGTGGACCACCGGCTCGCCGCGCTCGCCGCCGTGCTGGCCGTCCGCCGCCACCTCCGGCTCGTCGACGGCCGGCTGGGGCCGCACGGCGCGGGGCTGCTCGTGCTGTCCGGCGGCGTGTTCCGGCACGCCGACTCCACCGAGGGCGTCGAACGCGTGCTGCGCGCCGACCCCGTCCTGCGGCCGGTCCTGCGCACGGCCGCCATCGCCGTGGACCGCGACTACGTGCTGGCTCCCGCCGGCCTGCTCGCCGAGGACGGCCGCACGGACGCGGCCGACCGGCTGCTCACGTCGTTTCGGACGACCTGACGGGCGCCTGCCGCGCGGTCGGCAGCACGGGCGGAGCGGGCGGCTCCGGCGTGTCGAGGCCGGCCGCGATGGCGATCGCCCGGTCCCACTCGGGGTCGGAGGTGTAGTCCGCGTGCCGGTTCACGCCGGGCGCCCACCGCCGGCCCGGGAACGGTCCCCGCTGCGGGTCGGGCAGCCAGTGGTCGCCGCCGAGCACCAGCGCGCCGGTCGGTCCGCGCAACGCGGGCGGCAGCGCGCCGGACGTGCCGTCGGGCCGGAAGCCCGCGCCCAGCAGCATCCCGTCGAACACCTGCCGGTTCCACGTCATCACCGCGCCGCCCAGCGCGTCCGTGCCGCGGCACAGGGCGCGCCACCGCCCGGCCAGCCCGCCGGCCAGCGTTTCCAGCGAGCTGTGCGGGACCACCGCCGGGAACGCCCGCGGGTACGCCCACTGCAACTGCGACCCGGCGGTGACCAGGCCGATCCGCTCGGCCTCGTGCGGCGGCAGCTCCTCCAGCAGTCGGGCCGCCGCGACCGCCGCGAGCAGGCTGCCCTGGCTGTGGCCGGCGAGCACCACCCGCGTGCCGGGGTCGGCCAGGTGCTCCCGCACCCGCGCCACCAGCTCCGGCACCACCTTCAACGCGTAGCACGGCGGCACCACGGGGTGCGCCTCCCGCGGCCAGAACGCGGCCAGGTCCGCCAGCACACCCACCTGCCGCGCCTTGTCCGGCCGCCGTGCCGCCAGGTACACCGCCCGGAGCAGCGACAACGCCAGGGCGGCGAGCACGACCACGCCGAGCGCGACGACGGGCCGCGTCCACGTGGGCGGGACGACCCCCCGCAGCCGCAGCAGGGCCGCCGGCACCGCGCCGACCGCCAGGATCGACGACACGATCAGCACCACGTGGTGGCTGTGCCGCCGCTGCCACCGCGCCCACCACCACGCTCGTGCGGCGCGCTTCGCGTCCCGTGCGCGCCCGGCGTGCAGCAACGACGCCTCCCGCGCCCACTCCTTGTCCCGCCGGAGTGAGCTCCACCTCATCATCCCGGTGGTGGCCGCCATCGCGACCGCGGCCAGGAACGCCAGCACCCCGGCCACGCCCCACAGCAGCGCGAGGTAGTCGTACCCGTCCGGCAGGTCGCCGTGCCCGAGCGCCCGCTGGAGGGTCAGCGCCACGCCGGCGCCGAACCCGCCGCCGAGCAGCGCGGCCATCGCCACGACCGGCGCGGCCATCCACCCGCCTGCCCACGGCCGCAGCTCGCGGGGCTGCGCCGACCACGTGCGCCGGGCCAGCAGCGCCGCCGGCACGAGCAGCGACGCGATCATCACGCACACCAGCGCGACCAGCGCCGCGACCATCTGCACGGCCAGGTCGGCGCCCGGCAGCGACGACGGCAGTCGGACCAGCAGACCGGCCGTGACCAGCAACGACGTCCACGCGACGACTTGCAGCACGCGCCGCGGCCGGCGTCCCAGCGCGGCCCGCAGCCACCGGCCGCCCCGGTGCGGTGCGCCGCCCGTCGGGTCGTCCAGCAGCATCGCGCCCAGCGCCGACACCGCGAGCAGCGCGAGCCCCACCGCCCAGCACGCCGAGATCGCGGCCCCGTGCCAGCCGGCCGCGAGCACCGGGCCGGCCGGTCCGCCCAGCGCCACCACCACGGCCGCGCCCAGCCCGGCCACGACGTGCAGCACCCGCAGCGACGGCGTGTCCGGGTCGGTGGCCACGTGCGCGCCGGGCAGCCCGGACCGCCCGCCCTCGGCCGCGGGCACCTCCTTGCGCTCGATGCGCCAGTCCACACTGGACATCCGGTGCAGCACCAGCACGGCCAGCGCGATCGGCGCGAGCCCGACGGCGGTGCGGACCCACGGCGTCGTGTTGAGCCACGAAGGGCCCCACAGGCACGAGGAGCCGGGCGCGAGGCACTGCGCGGCCACGAGGTCGAGGCTGATCACCTCGAGCTGTGCGACGAACAACACCGTCAGCAGCAGTGCGGCCAACCGAAGCAATGCCCGAAGGGTGATCCCGAGCAGGTGCGCGGGCGTGGACCGGGCCGGCACGGGTGGCAGCATCCAGTGCGCCACGTTCGCCAGGGAGAACGGGAACAGCAGCGCCCACGTCGCCTTGGCCCACCCGCCGGACGTCATCGCGCCCCACACGTAACCCTCGACGACCCTGGTCACGGGGCGGCCCGCGGCCTGCAACACCGGGCCGGGCGCCGGTCTGCGCAGCCGGTCGGCCGGGCGCACGACGCGGCCGAGCCCGTCGCCCGCCACGTCCACCGCCGCCACCGCGTCGACCAGCGACTGCGGGGTGGTGCCCTGGACACCGTGCACCCGCAGCTCTACCACCCGTGTGTCGGGGCCGGGAATCAGCACAAGTCCTCCCGCGAACATCACTTCCGCTTGGCCATACTCTGGTCCATTGGTGCGCAGAAGCCGCCGACCTCCGTGGCCCGGCGTGGCGGGCGGTAGTGTCGGCTCGGTCTACCCGACAATGGAGGAACCCGCGATGACCGCCGAGAGGCTCCAGACCCGCAACGGCATCGACTTCGCCGTGGCGGACCTCTCCCTGGCCGAGTTCGGCCGCAAGGAGATCCGGCTGGCCGAGCACGAGATGCCCGGAC
>NZ_JBIVUG010000010.1:0-287316 GCF_044757065.1 Actinosynnema sp. NPDC091369
ACCACCCCGACGGCACCACCACCAAAGCCGGCAACGACGGCTTCGCCCCCGGCACCCACGACACCGACAAAACCGACCTCGACCCCACCGACGCCAGGGACAGGGCGGCCCGTCACGATGGTCCCGACTGGGACGAGGACTACCGGGACCTCCGCGACCGCAACCGCGATCTGCGCCGGGAAGGCATCGAGTCCTTCATCGCCAACGATCCGCCACCGGGCTCGGATCGCAGCCGGGCGATGCCCGAGAACCGGGCGTTGACCACCGCGCGGTACCGCAGCGACAACACCGGTGAGGCGGCGGACTTCTACTCCTTCAGCGGGCACCCCGGCGACCTCTGGTGGAGCCCGGCCGCCGAAGGGCCGCAGCGACCACCGAGGGAAGAGCAGATCTTCGAAACCTCCAGGGCCACCTCGAACGACCCTGTGACCAACCGGCGAAGCGACGGCGAGGGGCGCAACCGGGTGAACGACTCGGAGGCGAAGTTCTTCGAGGACCTCACCAGGCACCAGCTCGCCGAGCACAGCGGTCTTCCGCGGGACGAGGTGGACGAGGTGCTCCGCGAGAAGTTGAAGCCCATCCACGAGACGAGCGCCCGCGACGCCAGGGCCTACCCGCACGAACGGGTGTACTCGGAGGGCACCAAGGGCATGGCGGAACGCACCAAGGACCGCGTCGAGGCGGCCATCGAGGAGTTGAACCGGCGTGCGGCGGCCAGAGCGGAAGCCGAGGGCAGGCCGTACACGCCGTTCACCGCGGCGGACATCTCCGGTGACCTCCGCATGGTGGTCGACCTGCCGTCGGCGAGGGAGCACGGCATTCCCGCCCAGTACACGATCTGCAAGTCGTGCCAGAAGATTATCCTCAACTACCAGCGCGTGTTCCCCAACATGCGGATCGACATCGTCAACCTCGACGGCGAAAGGCTCCCGGTATGAACCAGCCGCACGGCGTGGAGGCGGCCATCCGCGCCACGTTCGAGAAGGTCGTGCGGGACGGCCTGCGACGCGAATCGGTGGCCGGTGCGGACGACCGGGAGATCGACCGGATGGCCGCTGATCAGGGGGTCGCGGCGGTGCCGGTGGCTGTGCGCGAGGTGTTGCGGCTCATCGGTCGGCGCAGCGGGCTGTGGTTCCCCGGCACGGACTTCGGGGTCGGGCTGGTCACCGGGCGGACCAAGCAGGACGCGCGGGCGGCGCTCGAAGGGCTCTCGCACGAGGTCCGGTCCCCGGACGGCATCTTCGTGCTCAGCGCGCACCAGGGGCACACCTACCACTTCATCGACGGGGCGGACCTCGGCATGGACGACCCGCCGGTCTGGGTCGTCACCGAGCACGAAGAGGTGGTGCGGGACTGGGGCAGCACGACGGAGTGGTTCGCGGCCATGGACCCCGATGTCGAGGACTACCGGGAGATGCTGGAGATGATGACGGAGCTGGGCAGGCAACCGCCCGGGTGGGCGGAGGACCTCGAGCCTCGGTGACCCGCCGCCACTGCCCACAGGGGCAACCGGTGCTGCCCCAAGGAACGCCTGCCGCTCGGTGGTCGCGCGGTCGCGGCCGGGTGACAGTGGGGGTGTGATCCATGAGGTGGACGAGGCGTTGAGGCGGTTGGTCCGGGACGACGCGTTGCGCGGCACGGACGTCGAGGTGGCGTTCGACGCGCCCACGAAGGACTGGGCGGCGCGGCGCAACGCGCCCACGGTCGACGTCTACCTCTACGACATCCGCGAAGACCTCCGCCGCAGGCAGCGGGGTCTGCTCAACGAATACGAGAACGGGCAGGTCACCGCACGCCGGTTGCCGCCGCGCCACATCAAGCTGTCCTACCTGGTCACGGCCTGGACCCAGCGGTCGGAGGACGAGCACCGGTTGCTGTCCGAGCTGCTGATCGGGTTCCTGCGGCACGAGTCCGTGCCTGTCGGGCTGCTCACCGGCACGCTGGCCGAGCTGGGCCTGCCGGTGCCGATGACGGTCGCGCTGCCGCCGCCGGAGGACCGGGCGTTCGCCGACGTGTGGACCGCGCTGGGCGGCGAGCTGAAACCGTCGCTGGACGTGGTGGTGTCCGCGCCGGTCGACTCCGGCCGGGTGTTCGCGGCCGGTCCGCCGGTGGAGGACGGCTTGCGGTTGGCCATGGGCGGCGACTCGGTCGGCCACCGCGTGGCCATGAGCCGCAGGCGCCCGTGAACACCGGCAGCCTGCCCCACCTGTTCACCCGGCTCGCCGCGCTGGAGCGGCGCATCCGGGCGGCGGTCGCGGCGCGGCGCCGCGCCGACACCAACCCGGACGACCCGTTCCGGGGCCTGTACCTGTCCGACGAGGCGATCGACGCCCTGCTGGCCGCGCCGCGCGAGCCGTTCGTGCCGTTCCAGGAGTCGCCCGCGTCGGGCAGGCTCGGGCGTCTCGCCGAGACCGCGGCGCTGTCCGGGCTGGACGTCGAGCTGCTGCTGGTCGCGCTCGCGCCGGACGTGGACAGCCGGTTCGAGCAGTTCTACGGCTACCTCAACGACGACGTGACGCGCCGCCGTGCGACCGCGGGCCTGGCGTTGCGGCTGTGCGGGCTGCCCGAGGCGTCCGCGGCGGGCCGGGCGCGGCTCGACCCCGCGTCACCGCTGCGGTCGTCGGGGCTGCTCGTGGTGGACGACCGGGAGCGGCCGTTCCTGTCGCGGTCGCTGCGCGTGCCCGACCGGGTGGTGGGCCACCTGCTGGGCGACGACCTGCCGGACGCGACGCTCGCGGGCGTCGCGCAGGTCGTGGACGAGGTCACGGCGGTGGACGTCGGCCGGCTGCACCGCGCGCTGCGCGCCCACATCCGACTGGTCTACCTGCGGGAACGGCCCGGTGGTGGTGCGCGCGAGTTGGCCGCCGCCGCGCTGCGGCACGCCGGGTTCGCCGTGCTGGAGGTCGACGCGGCCCGGCTGCGCGCGGAACCGGACCGGCAGGCGTCGACCGCCGCCGTGCTGCGCGAGGCCGTGCTGCGGCACGCCGGGGTGGTGCTCGGCCCGGTCGAGGACGAGCCGCCGCTGGCCGAGTTGACGCACCCCGCGATCCCGCTGGTGGTGTTCGGCCCGAACGTGTGGGACCCGCGCTGGAGCGCCGACCCGCCGTTGCCGCACGACGCCTCGCCGCTGCCGGCCGCCGACCGCGCCGAGCTGTGGCGGGCCAGGCTGGACGGCGGCCTCGCGCCCGGCGTCGACCCGGCCGCCGCCACGGCGCACTTCGTCCTCGGACCCGGCCAGATCACCCGTGCCGCTCGTGCCGCCTCGGTGTCCGCGCTGGTCGACGGCGGTGTGGTGACCACCGAGCACTTGCGGGCGGGCGCGCGCAGCCAGAACGCGGCCGGCCTGCACCGGTTGGCCCGCCGGATCGAGCCCGCCGTCGGCTGGGACGACCTGGTGCTGCCCTCCGGCGTGGCGCGCCTGCTGCGCGAGCTGGCGGCCCGGGCCCGCCACCGCGACCGCGTGATCGACGAGTGGCGGATGCGGCCGGGCGGTGGCCGGGGTCGCGGCGTCACGGGGCTGTTCGCGGGCGACTCGGGCACCGGCAAGACGATGTCCGCCGAGGTCATCGCCGCGTCGTTGGGCCTGGACCTCTACACGGTGAACCTGGCGACGGTGGTGGACAAGTACGTCGGCGAGACGGAGAAGAACCTGGAGCGGATCTTCACCGAGGCGGCGGGCGTGAACGGCGTGCTGCTGTTCGACGAGGCCGACGCGATCTTCGGCAAGCGGTCCGAGGTGCGTGACGCGCACGACCGCTACGCCAACATCGAGAGCGCGTACCTGTTGCAGCGCATGGAGACCTTCGACGGCATCGCGGTGCTGGCCACGAACCTGCGCGCGAACCTGGACGAGGCGTTCACCCGCCGGCTGGACGTGGTGGTCGACTTCCCGCTGCCCGACGAGCCGCTGCGCCGCCTGCTGTGGGACCGCTGCCTGGGCGTGACCGCGCCGCGCGCCGAGGTGGACCTGGACTTCCTCGCCGCGGCGTTCGAGCTGGCCGGCGGGCACATCCGGTCGGCCGCGGTGACCGCCGCGTACCTGGCGGCCGAGACCGGCGGCCCGGTCGGGATGGCGCAGGTGGTCGGCGCGGTGGCGCGCGAGTACCGGAAGCTGGGCCGGCTGGTGGGCGAGCGGGAGTTCGGCCGGTACCTGGGGCTGGCGGTGGCGGACGCGGGCCGGTGAGCCGCCCTTTCGGGCAGCCACCACCGCCCCGCCGGTCCTGGATCGCGGGTGCGCCGCGGTTGCACGATGGACGCGGACTCCGTTCTAAGGGGCGACCATGCGCGAGCACGACCACGACGGTGACGGCGGTGCCCGACCCAGGGGCGACCGCGTCGAGCAGACCGACCACGACCTGGTGGGACGGGCGGCTGCCGCCGGGCGGCCGGACGTCCTCGGGGCGGCCGGGCTGCTGGACCTGCAACGGGCGGTCGGCAACGCGGGCGCGAGCACGCTGGTGGACGAGGCGGGCGAGTCACCGGTGCACGACGTGGTGCGCTCGGGCGGCGCGCCGCTGGACGCGGGCGTGCGCGAGGACATGGAGTCCCGGTTCGGGCAGGACTTCGGTGACGTGCGGGTGCACACGGGCGGCGCGGCGCACGAGTCGGCGAAGTCGGTGAACGCGCAGGCGTACACGGTCGGCTCGGACATCGTGTTCCAGAACGACAGGTACGACCCGGCGTCCGACTCGGGCAGGCACATGCTGGCGCACGAGCTGACGCACGTCGTGCAGCAGCGCAACGGACCCGTGGACGGCACCGACGCGGGCGGCGGCGTGAAGGTCAGCGACCCGTCCGACCGGTTCGAGCGCGAGGCGAGCACCAACGCGGACCGGATCATGACGACACCCGTCGCACCCGCCGCGCCTTCCGTGCAGAGGGAAGACGATCCGGCCGAGGAAGAGGCCGGGAACGGGACGACGGCGCAGACCTACGTCGAGCCGACCGTGCAGCGGGACGAGGACGAGGAAGACGCGGTCTGACCGACGCCGCGCCGAACCCCGCCCCGCCGAACCCCGCCGTGCCTCCCGCGCGGCGGGGTTCTCGTTTCCCGGCAACGGATCCGCGGCTGCACCTTTGGGCAGCCAACCGCGTACACCGGCACAGCCTCGCGGTCGTTTCGCCCGGAGTCGGAGCGCAGCAGCATCGACGGCACAGCTGGTTCCGCTCGACTTGGGAGGCAACGGATGCCCACCTATCTCTCCCCGGGGGTGTACGTCGAGGAGGTGGAGGCTGGTGCGCGGCCCATCGAGGGCGTGGGCACCGCCGTGGCCGCCTTCGTCGGCTTCGCCGCCCGAGGCCCGTTCAACACGCCGACGCTGGTGTCGAACTGGGCGCAGTACACGCAGGTCTTCGGCGACTTCGTGCCCGACTGCTACCTGGCCCAGTCGGTGTACGGGTACTTCCTCAACGGCGGCTCGAACTGCTACGTCGTCCGCATCGGCGGCGAGCGCGCCAAGGACGACGGCCGACTGCCCGCGGGCGGCGCTCAGGCCGCGCTCGGCGGCTACCAGGTCACCGCGCGCGAGCTCGGCGCGGGCGAGATCACCGTGGAGGTCGCCGACCCCGCGGGCGAGAACCAGCCGGACGACCGGTTCGCGTTGCTGGTCAAGCAGGACGGCAAGGTCGTCGAGACGCACCAGGTGAGCACCAAGCGCACCAAGGACAACGTCGTCACCGTCGTGCAGGAGAAGTCGAAGCTCATCACCGTCGAGGAGACGTCGTCCCACGCGGTGGCCAGACCCGACAAGGGCAGCGTCACGCTCAAGGAGCCGGCGGACGCCGCGCCGGTGCCGCGCAAGGTCGCGGCCGACGACTACGTGGGCGACGTGTCCGACCGCACCGGGTTCGGCGGGCTGGAGGCGATCGACGAGATCACCATGGTCGCGGTGCCCGACCTGATGAGCAGCTACCAGCGCGGCGCGATCTCGCTGGAGTCGGTGAAGGCCGTGCAACTCGCGATGATCGCCCACTGCGAGCTGATGGGCGACCGGATCGCCGTGCTCGACACGCCCCCCGACCTGAACCCGCAGCAGGTCAAGGACTGGCGGCTCAACGGCGCGGGCTACGACTCGAAGTACGCGGCCCTGTACTACCCGTGGATCAAGGTCTTCGACCCGGCGAGCGACGACCACGCGTTCATCCCGCCGAGCGGGCACATGGCCGGCGTGTGGGCGCGCACCGACGCCACGCGCGGCGTGCACAAGGCGCCGGCGAACGAGGTGGTGCGCGGCGCGGTGGCGTTGCAGACGCAGCTGACGAAGGCGGAGCAGGAGCTGCTGAACCCGATCGGCGTCAACTGCGTGCGGTCGTTCCCCGGTCGCGGCATCCGGGTGTGGGGCGCGCGCACGCTGTCCTCCGACGCGGCGTGGCGGTACCTGAACGTGCGGCGGCTGTTCAACTACCTGGAGGAGTCCATCCTCGACGGCACCCAGTGGGTCGTGTTCGAGCCGAACGACGACGCGCTGTGGGCCAGGATCCGCCGCACCATCAGCGCTTTCCTGGTCACCGAGTGGCGCAAGGGCGCGTTGTTCGGGCTGACGCCCGACGAGGCGTTCTACGTCAAGTGCGACCGCGAGACCAACTCGGCCGAGAGCATCGACCTCGGCCAGGTCATCTGCGAGGTCGGCATCGCGCCGGTCAAGCCCGCGGAGTTCGTGGTGTTCCGGCTGGCGCAGGTCTCCGGCGGCACCAGCCTCGTCAACGAGTAGCCGAGTCCTAGGTCAAAGGCGGTTTGGTCATGGCTCTTCCCGAACTCGACACCTCGGTAGGCCACTCGTTCGGCCTGGAGGTCGACGGTGTCGCGATCAAGCAGATCTCCGAGGTGTCCGGGCTGAAGATGGAGCAGGACGTCATCGAGCTGAAGACGAACACGGCGGACGGCAAGTACGTCATCAAGAAGCTGCCCGGCAAGCCGAAGGCGGGCGAGGTCACCCTCACCCGCGGGCTCACCGATGACCAGAGCTTCGAGAAGTGGGTGAAGGACGCGCACTTCGGCCGGATGGGCAACGCGCGCAAGGGCGGGGCGATCATCGTCTACGACTACGAGGGCCAGCCCATCAAGCGCTACAAGCTGACCAACGCGTGGCCGAAGTCGCTGGAGATCGGCACGTTGAAGGCCGGCGACACCAGCGTGCTCACCGAGAAGCTGGTCGTGACGTACGAGATGATGGAAGTCGAGTGACGCCATGCGCAGGGTGATGGCGGCGGTGGCGGCCGAGGCTCCGACGTCCTCGGTCCCGGTCTCGCCGATGCGCACGGAGTTCGCCTTCGAGCTGCCGCGCGGGTACGTCGACGACAACGGCGAGGTGCACCGCTCCGGCGTGATGCGCCTGGCGACCGCGCGGGACGAGCTGGTGCCGCTGCGGGACGACCGGGTGCGGGAGAACTCGGCGTACCTGACCGTGGTGCTGCTGGCCCGGGTGATCGTGCGGATCGGGTCGGTGACCGACGTGCACGCCGGGGTGGTCGAGAACCTGTTCGCGTCGGACCTCGCGTTCCTCCAGGACATGTACCGGCGGGTGAACAGCGAGGGGCACACGCGCGCGGCGGTGGCGTGCCCGTCGTGCGGGAACGGGTTCGAGGTCGACGTGGCCGGTGGCCGCCTGGGGGAATCGTGACGTACGGGACCGACCGGCTGCACGAGGAGGTCGCGTACGTGGCGTACCACTTCCACTGGTCGTGGGACTCGATCCTGGACCTGGAGCACGCGGACCGGTTGCGGTACGTGGGCGAGATCGGGCGGATCAACACCCGGATCAGCCAGGGGCGGTGAGGGTTGTGATGTGGCCTTGGCGGCGTGAGGCGGCGCGTGCTGCTCCCCTGCCCGTGCGGCGGGGGGAGTGGCGGGCGTTGCCGCCGATCCAGCGGGTGGTTCGCGCGCACCCGCTGGTGAACCCGGTGGAGCGGTTCTCGGGGTCGTTGACGTCGTGGCGGTCGCCGGGGTACTTGGCCCCGTTGGGGCACCGGGTGGGGGTGGAGGAGCCGTCGGGGGTGATCGACGGGGTGGTGCAGCGGGTGGTGGAGATGCCCGTCGTGCGGTCTGAGGGTGTGGAGGGGCGGGGTTCGCAGGGTGCGCGGAGTGCGCGGGGTGGCTTGTGGTCGCGGATCCGCGATGTCGTCGGTGCGGAGGTTCGGCCAGAGGTTCAACCGGAGGTCCGGCCAGAGGCCCGGTCAGGCGAACGTCGTGAAGCCGCCGCGGTGCAGCGCGAGGTCGGCCAACCGGTGCAGCAGTTGGTTTCCGACCCGGTCGCCGCCGAAAACCCACCGGAAATTCGCAACTCTGCAATAGACCCTGCACACACGCCTTCGTTGAAGGGGGAGACGCCGGGAAGTGTCGTGTCTGCGGAGCCGGTGAGTCGCCGGGACGCCTCGGCACCGAGTCCGGTGAGCGCGCATCCGGTAGTGCAGCGCTCGGCGAGCGAGGGGTCGGCAGTGGCGCGCCGGACCGGTCGAGTTCATGTGGGCGAGAACAACTCTTATCGCAACGTCGCAATCAAGTCGCCAAGTGGCGATTCGAATGGCACAGGACCGGTCGTTGATGCACCGGCAGCGCATGGCCCGGCAGGACGAGGGCTGGAGGGCGAGTCGCCGACCGCCCAGGAGCGGGTGAGTGAGACGCCGGCTGATCCGGATCGGGTTGGTGAGCTGCCGACTGCGCAACGCCGAGTGGGCGAGGGGCAGGTAGAGCGGGGCCTGGCCGGCGAGGCTCACGAGGTGGTGCGAGGCCGGGTCGGTGAGGTCGCGACGGCGCAGAGGGCGGTCGGCGGGATTGTGGCCGGACGCGGGCTGGTGGCCGGACGCGCGCCGCTGACTGCGCGGAACCGGGCGGGTGAGCTGCCAGCCGCAGGGGATGGGGTGGTTGAGTCGCCGACCGTCCAGGTCGGAGCGGTCGAGGTGCCGACTGCGCAGCGCCGAGGGGGCGAGGTTGCGGCAGGGCAGGGCTCGGGTGGCGAAGGTCAACCGGCAGTGCAACGCCGGGTCGCCGAGGTGACGACAGTGCAGGGGCCGGTGGGTCGAGGCCGGGTGAGTCGGGAGCCGGTGAGTCCGGGGCAGGTCAGTTCAGGCCCTGTCAGCCCGGAGTCGGTGAGTCCGGACCCGGTGAGTCCGGGGCCGGTGGGCCGGGAGTCGGTGGGCCGGGAGTCGGTGGGCCGGGAGTCGGTGGGCCGGGAGTCGGTGGGGCAGGGCCGGGCGGTGGGACAGAGCTCGGCGGTGGGTTCGAGCCGGGTGGGGGGAGAACCGGTGCTGGGGCTGAGCAGGGTGAGTCAGGAGCCGGTCGGTTCGACTTCGATCGGCTCGGGTCCGGTGGGACTGCGGCCGGTCGGTTCGGGCCCGATGAGCCCAGGACCGGTGAGCTCCGATCCGGTGGGTCCGGGTTCGGGTTCGGTGAGCCCGGGACCGGTGAGTCTGGGGCCGATAGGCCAAGGGCCGGTGGGTGTGGGTTCGGTGGGGCAGAGCTCGGCCGGTAGTGGGCCGGTAGGTCAAGGAGCGGTGGTTCAGCGGGTTGCTTTGCACGACGTTGCGGGTGATGCGGCGGTGGGGACTTCGGCCGGCCCTCGGCCAGTGGTGGCTCGGGGGTTGGTGGGGCTGGGGCCGGCGATGTCGCGTTCGACGGTCTCGCGGTCGGTGGGGCAGGGCTCGACACCGGTGACGGGTGTGGTCGAACAGGCTGCGAGGTCGGAACGGGCGGCGGTGGGCGAGGGTCGGTCGGTGGGCGAGGGCCGGTCGGTGGTCGGGGTGCAGCGGGTGGTGGCGGAGTCGGGGCGGGCTCGGCGGGGCGTCGGGTTGGGCATGCCGGTCACGCCTGTCGAACGTCCCGGGACCGTCGTGGTGGAGCAACCGGACGCGGTTCGGGTCGTGCAGCGGGAAGTGGAAGTGGTCGCGTCCCAGCTCACGCCCGAACCGCCGGCCCCTCCGTCAGCCCATGCACCGGCCCATCCGGCCGGAACAGCGGCGACGGCCCCGGCGCAAACGCATGCGGACGGTGGTGTGGCCGGGATCGAGCCCGAGGAGCTGCTCAAGAAGCTCTACGACCCGCTCGTCCGGCGGCTCAAGGCAGACCTGTGGCTCGACCGCGAACGGCGCGGGGCGTTGACCGATCGGTGGAGGTGAGACGGTATGGCCGAGGTGGATGAGGCGGTGTCCGTGTGCTTCGTCGTGCGCATCGACGACGAGAGCCTCGGCTCCTTCGACAGCTGTGACGGGCTCGGCGTGGAGTTCACCGTCGAGCAGCACGAAGAGGGCGGCAACAACGGGATGGTGTGGCAGCTGCCCACCCGGATCAAGTACTCCAACGTCAAGCTCTCCCGCCCGGTCACCAAGGACAGCGCCAAGATCCTCAAGTGGATCGCGGGCATGGCGGCCGGCGTCACGCGCAAGACCGCGATCATCGAGGCGCGGACGCCGGCGGGCACGGTGATCGCGAGTTGGGCGCTCTCCGGCGTCGTCCCGGTCAGGTGGAGCGGCCCGCAGCTGTCCGCCGACTCGCCCAAGGTCGCCACCGAGACCCTCGAACTCGCCCACCACGGCTTCCTGAGCACGGCGAAGTGACGCCATGGCCTCCCCGATCACCTTCACCTCGGCGGGCTCCCCGAAGGCCGCGAGCTACGCCGCGCCCACCAACCTCCAGAAGGCCCTCCTCAGCGTGCACCGCCCACCCAAGGCGGGCGGCGCGGCGAAACCCGGTGACCTGCTGCACGAGATCACCTTCCAGTTCAACCCCAAGGAGCTGTCGCTCAGCAAGAACGCCAAGTGGGAGCGCAGCCGCCAACCCAACGTGGCCAAGAGCGGCACCCCGGAGTTCAAGGGCTCCGACCCGGTCAAGCTCGCCCTCGAAGTCTTCCTCGACGCCACCGAGCACATGGACGACGGCGTGGTGAAGAAGGTCGAGCAGCTGTTCGCCTGCTGCGTGCCCACCGAGGACAGCCGGCAGCACGGCAAGGGCTCGCCGCCGTGGGTGATCTTCAAGTGGGGCGGCATGACGGGGTTCCCGGCGTTCGTCGCGAGCGTCGCCGCCAAGTACACCCTGTTCACGCCCGCGGGCGTCCCGGTCCGCGCCACGTGCACGGTCAACCTGGAGGAGATCGCGGGCGAGCAGGGCGGCCAGAACCCGACCTCCGGTGCGCTCGCCGCGCGCGACTCCCACGTCCTCGTCGCGGGCGACACGTTGCAGTCCGTCGCCTACAAGGTCTACGGCAACCCCGAGCTGTGGCGCGAGATCGCGGAGGCCAACGACATCGACGACCCGATGCGGCTGCGGCCCGGCACCCGGCTGCTGGTGCCCGCGTTGGAGGAGGTCCGCGATGGCCGGTGAGACCTTCGCCAACTCCCTCGTGGTCGAGGTCGGGTCCGCGCCGCTGGCCGCCGACGTCAAGGCGCTGCTCACGCACGCCTACGTGGACGACAGCCGCAACCTGCCCGACGTGTTCGTGCTGCGCTTCCGCGACCCCGGCCACGTGGTGCTGGGCAAGGGCAGGTTCTCCATCGGCGCGAAGATCGTGCTCAAGGTGCAGACGTCCGACCCGGGCGGCCCGAGGCCGCTGCTCACCGGCGAGGTCACCGCCGTGGGCGTCGAGCTGGACGCGGGCGGCACGTTCACCGAGGTCCGCGGCTACGACCTGGGGCACCGGCTGTTCCGCGGCCGGCGGGTCGCCTCCTACCCGAACATGACCGTCGCCGACGTGGTGCGCAAGGTCGCGCAGCGGGCCGACATCCCGGTCGGGCGGCTCGACGACGTGCGCGGCTTCGGCCGGCCGCACACCCAGCTCAGCCAGGACGGCGTGAGCGACTGGGAGTTCCTGTCCCGCCTCGCCGCGCTGGTCGGCGCGCAGATCGCGGTGGTGGGGGGAAAGCTCGAGTTCCGGCTGCCCGAGGAGCCGACGTCCGCGCCCGCCACGAACGCCAGGGCCAGGACGAGCCCGCTGGTGCTGGAGATGCACCGCACGCTGCTGTCGCTGCGGGCCGCGATCACGGCCGCCGAGCAGGTGCCCGAGGTGCGGGTGCGCGGCTGGGACGACGAGAACAAGCAGGCGGTCGTGGCCGTGAAACCGGCGGACGCGCTGGGCACCGAGGTCACCGGCGTGGACCCGGTGGCGCTGGCGAACAGGTTCGCCGGCCCGCCGTTCCTGGCCGGCGGCCCGCACCGCACGCAGGCGGTGGTCGACGCGGTCGCCGCCTCGCTCGCCACCCAGCTCGGCGGCGCGTGCGCGGAGCTGGTCGGCGTGGCCCGCGGCAACCCCGAGCTGCGCGCGGGCACGGCGGTGGCGCTGACCAACATCGGCGAGCCGTTCGCGGGCAGGTACACGCTCACCGGCACCCGGCACCTGTTCACCGAGCAGGTCGGCTACACCACCGAGTTCACCGTGTCCGGCCGCCAGGAACGCTCCCTGTACGGCCTCACCAGCGGCGGAACGGGTGGCGCGGGCGCGCCGGGCCGCGGCCTGGTGCCCGCCATCGTCAGCGACGTGCGCGACCCGGCGGGGGCCGGCCGGGTCAAGCTCACCTACCCGTGGCTCGCGCCGGACTTCGTCAGCGGCTGGGCCCGGACCGTGCACGGCAGCGCGGGCAACGGCTACGGCGACCTCGTGCTGCCCGAGGTGGGCGACGAGGTGCTGGTCGGCTTCGAGCACGGCGACTTCGACGCGCCGTACGTGCTCGGCGGCCTCTACAACGGCAAGGACAAGCCGCCCGCCCTCGCCAAGGACCCGGTGGACGCCAACAGCGGCGAGGTCGCCGCCCGCGGGTTCGTCTCGCGCGAGCACCACCGGGTCGAGTTCGTGGAGGACGAGGGCATCACGATCGCCAGCGGCGACGGGAAGTTCGTGGTCCGGCTCGACCAGCGCAACCAGGTCGTCGAGGTGACCAGCGGCAACGCCGTGACGATCAAGGCGCGGAACGGGGTCACGATCGACGCCGGCACGGGCGCCTTGGACCTGAAGGGCCGGCAGATCACCGCCACCGCGCGGGCGGACGTGGCGATCGAGGCGGGCGCGCAGCTCAAGGCGTCCGGCACGGCCGGCGTCAAGGTCGAGGGCGCGACGGTGGCCGTGACCGGCCAAGGGCAGGCGGAGCTGACCGCGAGCGGCCCGGTGACCGTGCGCGGCGCGGTCGTCCGGATCAACTAGGAGGGGACGTGCCACCAGCGGCGAGGGTCGGCGACCCGACCGGGCACCCCGGCGTGCTGGCGCCACCGGGCGTGCCGACCGTGCTCATCGGCGGCCTGCCCGCCGCCACCGTCGGCAACCCGCACACCTGCTCGTTCCCCGGCCTGCCGCCGCACCCGCCGACGCCCGTGCTGCCGCCCGGCTGCCCGACCGTGCTCATCGGCGGCAGGCCCGCGGCCCGCGTGGGCGACCTGGCGGGCTGCGGCGCGCCGGTCCTCGTCGGCTGCCCGACCGTCCTCATAGGAGGGTGACGTGGACTTCATCGGCCGCGGGCTGGCGTTCCCCGTGCACACCGACGCCACCGGTTCCGTCGCCCTCGTGGGTGGCGAGCGCGAGATCGTGGAGAGCATCCGCCTGATCCTGGCCACCGCGCCGGGCGAGCGGCCGATGCGGCCGGAGTTCGGCTGCGCCATCCACGACCTGGTGTTCGCGCCCGCCGACGCGGCCACCGCCGGGCGCATCGCCTACGAGGTGCGGCTGTCGCTGGAGCGTTGGGAACCGCGCATCGCGCTCACCGACGTGTCCGTCGGCTTCGACGAGGTCGACCAGGGCACCCTGCTCATCGACATCCGGTTCGCGCTGCGCGGCACGAACGACCCGCGCAACCTGGTGTTCCCCTTCTACGTCATCCCGCCGCACGAGGCCGACGAGGAGGGCACGCCGTGACGTCCCTGCCCACGCCCAACCTGGACGACCGCCGCTTCCAGGACCTGGTGGACGAGGCCAAGCGCCGCGTGCAGCAGCACTGTCCCGAGTGGACGGACCACAACGTGTCCGACCCCGGCGTCACGCTGATCGAGGCGTTCGCGCACATGACCGACGAGCTGCTGTACCGGCTCAACCGCGTGCCCGACCTGCACTACCTGCGGTTTCTCGACCTGATCGGGGTGACGCTGTTCCCGCCGACCGCGGCGCGCGGCGACGTCACGTTCTGGCTGTCCGCGCCGCGCGACGTGCCGGTGGTCGTGCCCGCGGGCGCGCAGGTGGCCACCGAGCGCAGCGAGGTCGAAGACCCCGTGGTGTTCACCGTGGACCGGGAGCTGGCGATCGTGCCGTGCGCGTTGACGCACCTCGTGACCGCGGTGGAGGACGTGTCGATCCCGCCCGCCGACCGAACGGACGAGCTGCGCGACGGCAAGTCGCCCGAGGTGTTCGCGTCACCGCCCGCGCCCGGCGACGCCGTCCTGTTCGGGCTGTCCGACGCCGTGCCCGGGTGCGCGGTGCTGCTGCGCGTCGAGGCGCACGCCGAGGGCCGCGGCGTCGACCCGCGTGACCCGCCGTGGGCGTGGGAGGCGTGGAACGGCTCCGGCTGGAGCCCGTGCGAGGTGGACCGCGACACCACCGGCGGCCTCAACCAGCCCGGTGACGTGGTGCTGCACGTGCCGCACTCGCACGCCGTGTCCGTCATCGCCCGGCACCGCGCCGGGTGGCTGCGCTGCCGGGCCGTCGCGCCCGCGCCGGACCGGCCGTTCTACCAGCGCCCGCCGAAGCTGGCGTCGGTCACCGCCGCCACCATCGGCGGCACGATCGGCGCCACGCACGCGGACGTCGTGCGCGGCGAGACGGTCGGCGTGTCCGAAGGCGTGCCGGGGCAGCGGTTCCCGCTCGCCCGCACGCCGGTCGTGGTGGACGACGGGGCGCTGGTGGTGGAGGTCGCCACGCCGGACGGCTGGGAGCAGTGGACCGAGGTGCGGTCGTTCGCCGAGTCCGGGCCCGCCGACCGGCACGTGGTGCTGGACCGGGTCGGCGGCGAGGTGATCTTCGGGCCGGCGGTGCGGCAACCCGGCGGCGGCGTGCGGCTGTACGGGGCGATCCCGGCGAAGTCGGCCGCGATCCGGGTGCCCGAGTACCGCACCGGCGGCGGGCTGCGCGGCAACGTGGCACGCGGGTTGTTGCAGGTGCAGCGCGACCCGGTGCCGTTCGTGACGGCGGTGGCGAACCGGCGGCCCGCGTCCGGCGGGGTGGCGGGGGAGTCGGTGCGCGACGCGGCGGTGCGCGGGCCGTTGCTGCTGCGGACCCGGGACCGGGCCGTGACCGCCGAGGACTACGAGGTGCTGACGCGGGAGGCCGCGCCGGAGATCGCACGCGTGCGGTGCGTGCCCGCGAGCCCCGGGTCGGCGGCGGTGCGGGTGCTGGTCGTGCCGTCCGTGGGCGCGCACGAGGAGTCGGACTTCGCCGCGTTGCAGCCCGGTGCGGACGTGCGCGAGCGGATCGAGCGGTTCCTGGAGGAACGCCGGTGCGTCGGTGCCCGCGTGTCCGTCGAGCCGCCGTACTACCAGGGCGTCACGGTGGTGGCGCAGCTGCGGGCGAAGGCCGGGACGCCCGAGGACGTGCTGCGGGCCCGGTCGGTGCAGGCGTTGTACGACTACTTCAACCCGGTCAGCGGCGGGCCGGACGGCGACGGGTGGCCGTTCGGGCGGCCCGTGCAGTCCGGTGAGGTGTTCGCGGTGTTGCAGCGGTTGGCCGGGGTCGAGCTGGTCGAGGAGATCAAGCTGTTCGGGGCGAACCCGGTCACCGGCGAGCGCGGCACCGCCGTGGCCCGCCTCGACCTGCCGGTGAACGGGCTCGCGTTCTCCTACGGCCACCAGGTGCGGGTGGCGCGATGACGACACCGCACCCGCTGGCCGAGCGACTGCCCGCCGTGTACCTGGAGGACGGGTTCACGCAGCGGTTCCTGGTGGCGTTGGACGAGGTGCTGGCCCCGGTGTTCACCGCGTTGGACGGTTTTCCGGGCTACCTCGACCCGCGGCTCGCGCCGGAGGACTTCCTGGAGTGGCTGGCGCACTGGGTGGCGCTGGACGTCGGCGAGGGCTGGCCGGTGGCGCAACGGCGGGCGCTGGTGGCGCGGGCGGTCGAACTGCACCGGTGGCGGGGCACGCGGCGCGGGCTGGCCGAGCACGTGGCGCTGCTGACCGGGGGAGACGTCGAGGTGCGCGACAGCGGCGGCTGCACGTCGACCGACCGGCCCGGCCTCGCGGTGGCGGACGACCCGCCGAGCGTGCACGTCCGGGTGCGCGTGGCCCACCCCGTCGACGTGGACCGGCCCCGCCTGGCCGCCGCGATCGCCGCCGCGGTGCCCGCGCACGTCGCGGTTGAGCTGGAGGTGGTGGGGGAATGATCGTGTGCGCGCAGTGCGGGGAGGGCAACGCCCCGGGCTCGGAGTTCTGCGGTGCCTGCGGGACGTACCTGGAGTGGGAACCGCAGTCCGCGCCGGTGCCCGGCCAGGTCGTCGGTGAGCCGGGGCAGGCGGGGCAGGCCGGATGGGCAGGGCAGGTCGAGCAAGCCGGTCGGGCAGGGCAAGCAGGGCAGGGCGGGCACATCGGGCAAGGCGGAACAGGATCGGCCGGGTCTGGACTCGGCGGCCCGGGTCCTGTGGGCTTGAGACCGGGCGACTCAGGGCGTGTGAACTCGGGGGCGGGCGGTTCGGGGGTGGCTGGGGCGGGGCCTGCGGATTCCGGGGCCGGCGGAGCGAAGGCTGCGGGGGCGGCGTCGGCGTCGTCGGGAGCAGGCGGTGGAGGAGCGTGGGCTGGTGCGGTGAATTGTGAAGCGTTGCATTTCCAGTCGCCGCAGGGTGGTGCGGGTCAATCGGAAGGGTTGCAATTCGAATCGCGGCAGCCCGATCAGCGGCAACCCGAAGCCATGCAACCCGAAGCCATGCAGCCCGGGGCCATGCAGCCCGCCGAGCGGCGATCCACCGCCCACCACCGACCGAGGCTGACCGAGCGCCGAACGGCCCGGCCCGGCGATCTCATCTGCGGCCAGTGCGGCGAGGCGAACCCGCCCACCCGCAAGTTCTGCGCCCGCTGCGGCTCGGCGCTGGTCGAAGCCGCGGTCGTGGAGGAGAAGTGGTGGCGCAGATTCCTGCCCCGGCGCAAGCCGCCCACGGCGGGCAGCCGGCCCAACCGCCGCGTCGGCGTCGTCCGCCGCCGGGTCGGCCGGGTGCTCCGCTGGTCCTTCGTCGCCGCCCTCCTGACCGTCGTCGGCGCGTACGGCCTGGTGCCGTCGTTCCGCAGCCTGGTCAACACCCGCGCGATCGCCCTCGTCCACGAGGTCAAGGACATCGTCGGCACCGACCTCACCCCCGTCCGCCCCACCGGCATCGCCGCCACCGCCGAATCACCCGACCACCCACCGGCCCTGGCCTTCGACAACGCCACCGACACCTTCTGGCTCGCCCCGGTCGCACCGCGCCCACCCGCCCTGGTGCTGGACTTCGGCCGCGAGGTCGACCTGCGCGAGGCCATCGTCCGCGTCGGCGACCCGGCCGACCTGCAAGCCGCGCACCGACCCAAGAAGCTGCACCTGGTCTACCCGACGGGCCGCACCTTCGACGTCGACCTCGCCGACACCCCGGACCCGCAGACCGTCCGGCTCGAAGGCGTCGCGAGCACCGTCGAGGTGCACGTGGTCGAGTGGCACGGTTCCCTGCGCGGCAACGAGATCGCGCTCGCCGAGATCGAACTCTTCGCGGTGAGGTGAACCGTGAGGCACCTGGCGCTCGTCGCGCTCCTGCTGGCCGGCCTCGTCGTCGCCCCACCCGCGACGGCACAGCCGCGAGCCCTGGCCCCCTACCGGATCGCCGTCACCCGGGGCGACCCCGGGGACATCTGGACCACGGACGCCGGGGGCGGCGATGCCCGGCAGCTCACGAACACCCCGGACGAGGGGGAGTCCGAACCCGCCTTCTCACCCGACGGCACCCGGATCGCGTTCACCCGGTCCTACGGTGACGGCTCCGACATCGTCATCACCGACGCCGACGGCGGTGACGAGCGGGTCCTCGCGTACGGCCGCCACCCGTCCTGGTCGCCGGACGGCACCATGGTGGCACTCCTCTCCGGCGTCGAGATCCGCGTGGTCCGGGTGTCCGACGGGGCCGAGCTGACCACCGTCCCCAAACCTCGCCACACCCTCGGCCACGACGAGAAGCCGTCCTGGTCGCCGACCGGGGCCGTCATCGCGTTCGGCCGCCACACCGACGTCCTGCTCACACCCCGGGTCCAGCCCTACCTCGTGGGCGCGTCCACCTCCGCCACCGGCACGTTCACCACGACCGCGACCGTCCGCACCCCGTTCGTGCCCGCCCGCCCGGAGATCGTGTTCCTGCTCGACACCACGTCCTCCATGACCACCACCGTGGACACCATCCGCACCACCATCCGCACGGTGATGGAGCGGGTCGCCACCGCCGAACCCGGAGCCCTCTTCGGCGTCGCCACCTACCAGGACGCGTCCGACGGCCCGGGCCGCTACCGCCTGGTGCGCAACCCGACGACCCGCGACGTGCTCCAGACCGTGCTCGACGAAGGCACGAACTTCCCGATCGGCGACGGCGGCGACTTCCCGGAGGACTGGTTCAACGCCCTGCACCACCTCGCCGCGGACCGCGGTGCCGACGGCCGCCACACCACGTTCAGCGACGACGCCGGCGTCACCCGGATCGTCGTGCTCGTCGGTGACGCGGCCAGCCACAACAGCCCCGACACGTGCGACCTCGTGCTCTACCCGGACTGCCCCGGCAGCGCGCCCTACCGGACCGAGCAGGAGATCACCACCGACCTGACCGACCGCGACATCCACCTCGTCGGCGTGCCCGTGCTGCTCCCGCCGTCGTACCCGGAGAAGCTGGACAGCCGGCAGCAGGTCACCCGGCTCGCCGCCGCCACCGGCGGGGTGTCGGCCGACGGCCACGAGCCCGACCGGATCGTGGCCGGCATCGAGCACGGCATCACCCGCCTGCCGGTGACCGTCACGCCCGAAGCATCCTGCCCGCCCGGGGTCACCGTCCGGTTCACCCCGCCCACGGCCCGCGTCCCGGGCGACACGGACGTCACCTTCACCGAGACCGTGACGCTGGGCGAGGTGCCCAGCGCGCGGGCGGCGACCGACCTGGAGTGCCACGTCCGGTTCAGGTTCGACGACGAGCTGCCCGCCGAGAACCACGAGCAGTTCATCGGGATCGACCGGGCCGACGCCGCACTGCCGACCGTGGTGGTCGGCGCGCACGCCGCACCCAGCCCGAACCGGACGCCCGTGCCGGTGGCGTTCACCGCGACCGCCACCGACGCCGCCGGCGCACCGCTCACCCCGACGTGCGACGCCACGTCCGGCTCGCCGTTCCCGGTCGGCCTCACCACCGTCACGTGCACCGCCACCGACCGCGCCGGCCGGACCGGGCGGGGGAGCAGCACGATCACGGTGTACGTGCCGGAAAGCGGGGCCACCGACGACATCTGGCTCGCCCGGCTCGACGGCGGCGACCTCGTGCAGCAGATCGACCTGTCACCCTCGTTCGCCACGCCGTGCGGCCGGCAGGACTCCGCGCCCGCCTGGTCCCCGGACGGCAACCGGCTCGTCTACCGGCATGGCGACGTCCTGTGCGTGGCCGACGCCACGGGCGCGAACGCCACCCCGATCACCTCGGGCGGCGAGACACCGGACGACCCGGCGTGGTCGCCCGACGGCGCGTCCGTCGCGTTCACCATGAGCGGTCCCGACGAGCACCTGCGGGTGTGGACCGTCCCGCCCCCCGGCGGCACGCCCGCCGAACTGGTCTCCTTCGCCGAGCAGGACGCCGACCTGCCCGCGTTCGGCGGGCTGCCCGACCTGGTGGTGACCGGGTCCGCCGCGCCCGCCGCCGTCCCGTTCGGCGGGTCGACCACCGTGCTCCTGCGGGTGACCAACCGCGGCTTCGCGCCGGCGGTGGACGCCGAGCTGGCGCTGGTGCTGCCCGCCGGGCTGGCGGTCGAGGGGATCACCACCGACACGGGCACGTGCGCCGCGACGGGGTGCGCGTTGGGCCGGCTCGCCCCGAACGCGACCGCCGAGGTGCGGGTGACCGTGACGGGCACCGCGGCCGGGGCGCAGGTCCTGCGGGCGAGCACGTCACCGGACGTCAACCCCGGCGACAACCGGGTCGACGTGCGGGTGGGCGTGGCCGACGAGGTCCGGCCGCCCGACCACCCCGGCTCGCTGTCGCTGGCCGTCGCCCTGACGCCGCAGGACGGTTATGTCGGCGGTGACGCCCTGGTGCTGTCCTACCGGGTGCGCAACGGGGCGTCCGTGCCGATGACCGACGTCCGCGTGGTCACGTCCCTGCCGCCGCTACTGCTCCCGGTCGGCGCGGTCACGGGCTGCGCGGCCGACGGCGCCACGTGCCCGCTCGGCACGCTCGCGCCCGGCCAGGAGGCCGAGGTGCGGGTCGCGCTGCCCGCCAAGGCCGCCGTGGACACGACGGCGGGCGGCTCGGTGCTCGGCGTCGGCCCGGACACCGACGCCGCCGACAACACCGCGGCCACCCGCGTCCTGGTGCGGCAGCCCGTGCTCGCCGTCGACCCCGGCACCGGGCCGACCGGGTTCGTGCCGCGCGCCACCGGCCGGTCGTTCCCGCCCGGCGCGACCGTGCGGCTCGGCTGGACGGCCGGCCTCTCGCCGACACCCGGCGAGGTGGTCGTGCGGCCCGACGGCACGTTCGAGGCGCAGGTCCTGGTGTTCCACAACGACCGCATCGGCGTGCGGCAGCTCGAAGCGGCGCCCGTCGTGGGCCCGGCGTTCGGCCCGGTGCGGTCCGGGGACTTCCTCGTCGTGCCCAGGACGCTGCAACCACCCGACTTCGCGTCCCGGGAGTGACGCCCGGCGGCTGCCCGTTGGGGCAGCACCGGACGCACCCCGCCCCACCCTTCCGCCACCTGCCGCGCCGGCCCGACCACCGGAGGATTCACGTCATGGGCGCAACCGCGACGCTGTCCGCCACCGGCTTGGCCGTGGCCCCCGGCGAAGACGCCACCTGCACGGTCGTCGTGCGCAACACCGGAGACCTGGTGGACGAGTTCACCGTGGACGTGGTCGGCGACGCGGGCGCGTGGGCGACCGCCGAACCGGCCTCGGTCAACCTCGTGCCCCGGGCGTCCGCCTCGGTGGTCGTGCGGTTCGCGCCGCCGCGCGCCGCCGAGGTGGCCGCGGGCCCGGTGGCGTTCGGCGTGCGGGTCACCTCGCGCGAGGACCCGTACGGGTCGGTGGTCGAGGAGGGCGTGGTCGAGGTCGGCACGTTCACCGACCTGTCCGCCGAACTCGTGCCGGCCAAGGTGGAGGCGGGTGCGCGGGGCCGGTTCGAGGTCGCCGTCGACAACGTGGGCAACCACCCGGTGGCGGTGCGGCTGAGCCCGACCGACCCGGACGGCGAGCTGGAGTTCAGGCTCGACCGCACCGACGTGGTGCTCGCGCCCGGCACGGCGGCGTTCGTGAAGCTGGTCGCCAAGCCGCGCGACACGTTCCTGCGCGGACCGTCGCAGCCGCGGCCGTTCCGGGTGGAGGTGGTGCCGAGCTCCGGGCCGCCGCTGTCGGCCGCGGGCACGCTCGTGCAGCGGCAGCTGCTGCCCCGGTGGCTGCTGCCCGCGCTGATCGCGCTGCTCGCGTTGGCGGCCCTGCTGGTCGGGCTGTGGTTCACCGTGCTGCGGCCGGCGGTGAAGTCCGCCGCGCGGGAGGCCGCCGAGCAGCAGGTGCAGGAGGTCAAGACCGCCGTGGACCAGGCGCAGCTCGGCGCGGGCGAGGCGCGGGAGCAGGCGGAGGACGCCGAGGCGAAGTCCGAGGAGGCCATGAAGGCGGCCGGGCTGGACCCGCAGGCCCCTCCCGGCTCGCCGCCCACCGCGAAGCCCGGTCAGCCCGCCGGGGAACCGGGCGAGCCGACCGACTTCCGGGTGGCCGCCGACGCCGCGGTCGTGGCCGACCCGGACGTGTTCACCGACTTCACGTTCACCCCGCCTGCCGACAAGACGTTGCTGATCACCGACATCGTGCTCCAGAACCCGCGCGGCGACGCCGGCACGGTGCGGGTGCTGCGCGACGCCAACGGCACCCGCGGCGTGCTGCTGGAGGTCGGCCTGGCCAACTTCCGCGACCTCGACCGGCACTACGTGGAGCCGCTGCGGTTCAAGCCGGGCGAGCGGATCGTGGTGCAGGTCAGCTGCCAGAACCCGGACGGGAAGGGCAACTGCCGGCCGGCGGTGTCGTTCGCCGGCCGGGCGGTGTAGGACCGCGCTGCCTCCGGCCTCGCGCGTGCTTCGGGATCGGGGCGGGGAGTGGACTCAGATCAGGCCCTCGCGCAGCGCGAACGCCACGGCGTGCGCGCGGTTGCGCAGCTGGAACCGGTTGGTGATGTCGTGCAGGATCGACTTGACCGTGCGCTGCGAGTAGCACAGCTTCTCGGCGATCTCGCGGGTCTCGAAGCCGTCCGCGATCAGCCGCAGCACCTCGGTCTCCCGGTCGGACATGCCGGCCATGGACCAGCCGTGGGGGTTGAGCACGGTGCGCTGCAACCGCGACACGCGGTCCAGCAACCGGCCGAGCAGGTCCGGCGGGAGCGCGCCCTGGCCCGCCGCGGTCGCCTTCACCAGGCGCACCAACGTGTCCGGCGTGGCGTCCGAGCGGCGGACCACCGCGGACACGCCGCTGCCGACCACGTTGAGCAGCTCGGGGTCGGCGATGTCGCCCGCCACCAGCACGATGCCCGCGCTGCCGGGCGCTTGCAGCCGGCGCAGCAACTGGCGCGCCTCGCCGTCCAGCCGGTCGAGCACGACCAGCGCGACCGTCGCCGGTTCGGTCGGCTCGACCAGCCTGATCTCGGGCCGCGACCGCAGCGCCGCGGTCACCCCGGCCCTGGTGATGGAGTCCGTCGCGTGCAGGACGACCGCGATCCGGTGGTGTGCGTCCATGTCCGTGCTCCCGCCCTAGTGCCCCGGTGTGCCACCGCAATCGTGGCTTCCCGGCGCGTCCCGGCACTACGGGCGCACCGTCCCGAACTGTCCCGGGTCGTCGCCCAGACCGGCCTGCTTCGCCCGGGACACCGCCTGCGCCCGGTCGGCCACGTGCAGCTTGCGCAGGATGTTCGACACGTGGTTGCGCACCGTCTTCGGGCTGAGCACCAGCGACCGGGCGATCGCGGAGTTGCCCCGGCCGTCGGCCATCAGCCGCAGCACGTCCCGCTCCCGCGCGGTCAGCTCCGGGAACGCCTCCACCCGCTCGCGCGGCGCGGTGCCGAAGTAGGCCAGCAGCCGCACCGCGATGGCCGGGCTGAAGATCGCCTCACCCTCGCCGACCGACCGCACCGCCCGCAGGATCTGCGTCGGCCGGGACGCCTTGAGCAGGTAGCCCAGCGCGCCCGCGCGCATCGCCGCGAACACCGACTCGTCGTCGTCGAACATGGTCAGCACCAGCACCCGCACGGCGGGGTCGTGCGCCACGATCCGCCGCGTCGCCTCGACACCGCCCAGGTCGGGCATGTTGAGGTCCATCACCACCACGTCCGGGTGCAGCGTGGCGGCCAGCGACACCGCCATCGCGCCGCCCGACGCCTCGCCGACCACCTCGGTGTCGGGTGCGGCGGCCAGCGCGGCGGCCAGGCCGTAGCGGAACAGCGGGTGGTCGTCCACGACCAGCACCCGCAGCGCCGGCACGCTCACACCCCGCCCGCGAGCGGCAGGTCCGCCGCGATCCGGGTGCCGCCCGCGGCGGCGTGCTCCACCCGCCACGTGCCGCCGACCTCGCGCGCCCGGTCGCGCATCGAGCCCAGCCCGACGCCGACGCCCCGGCCCGGCACCAGCCCGACGCCGTCGTCCACCACCTCGACGTGCAGGCAGCCGTCGAACCGCAACCGCACCGAGCAGTGCCGCGCGCCCGCGTGCCGCACGACGTTCGTCACCGCCTCGCAGATGATCCGGTACGCCGCCAGTTGCACGGACACCGGCAGTTCCGGCACGCCGTCGCACCGCACGTCCACCCGCACCGGGTGCCGGTCGGCCAGCGACGCCACGTGCTCCCGCACCGCGCCCGCCAACCCCAGTCGCGCCAGCACCACCGGGCTCCCGCCCGCGGCCAGCCGGCGGACGTCGTTGACCGCGGTGTGCACCTCTTCCTCCAGCCGCGCCAGCAGCGGGCCGGCCGCCGCGGGGTCGTGCGCGGTCAGCTGCCTGGCCGCGCGCAGCCCGAGCGCGATGGCCGCCAGCGCCGGCCCCAGGCCGTCGTGCAGGTCCCGCAGCAGCCGGCGTCTGGCGTCGTCGGCCGGGTCGTCGGCGGCGTCGTCGGGAACCATGAACTCGCGGCGCATGTCCCCTCCCCCACTGGGTGAGCGCGCGGGCCGCCTCGCCGTGACGCCGGGCCGCCTCGCCTGTATGGAGAGTCGCCGGGTCGTCACGTGGCGTTTCAATTACCGGCGAGGTTCCCACGTTGGGGGGAATGGCTACCAAGAGTGGTGGCGGATCGACGTATCACCCGGCTCCCTGCGTGCTCCATAGGAGTAGCGAGCACCACAGGAGGGTGGCATGGGGCAGATGAGTGGCCGGGCGGTCCTGCAGGTCCACCCGACCAGGCTGTGCAACCTGCGCTGCTTGCACTGCTACTCCAGCTCGGGGCCGGACGTCGCCGAGTCGATCCCGATCTCCGTGCTGGCGGCCGTGGTCGCGGACGCGGCCCGGCTCGGCTACGACGTGCTGAACGTGTCCGGCGGCGAGCCGTTCCTGTACCCGGAGCTGCCCGCGCTGCTGCGCGCCGCCCGCGCGGCCGGGATGCGGACGACCGTGACGACGAACGCGGTGGCGTTGACGCAGCGGCGCATCGGGCTGGTGCGCGGCCTGGTCGACCTGGTGGCCGTGTCGCTGGACGGCGACCGCGACACGCACGACCGCATCCGGGACCGCGAGGGGTGCTTCGAGAAGGCGCTGGCGGGCATCCGGAGGCTCACCGAGGTCGGCATCCCGGTCGGCGTGATCACCACGCTGACCCAGGGGAACGCCACCCAACTGGGTGATGTCGCGCTGGCCGCCGTCCAGTCCGGCGCGCTGCTGCTCCAGGTGCACCCGCTGGAACCGGAGGGTGCCGCGAACCGGTTGATGGTCGGCGAGCGGCCGGACGCGGTGGAACTGGCCTACGCGGCGGTGGAGCTGGGCCGCATCGCCGAGGAGCACGGCCTGGCCGTCCAGCTCGACGCCGTGCCTCGCACCATGCTGGCCCGCAAGCCGGAGGCGTTCATGGCCGCCCCGGTCGACGACGCCCAACCGCTGGGCCGCTGGCTCACCCCGCTGGTGATCGAGGCGAACGGCGCCGCGGTCCCGGTGTCCTACGGCTTCGACCGCCGCTACGGCCTGGGCAACGTCCAGGACCGCCCACTGTCCGACCTGGCCCGCTACTGGGACGCCGCACCGTTCCTGGCCCTGTGCCGCGCCACCTGGCAACGCCTGGTCGAGGGCCGCACCGGCCCGCTGGTCCCGTGGTACGGCCACCTGGTCCGCGCCTCCCGCACCTCCCGCCCCGCCACCGCGGGCCGCTGAGCGGTCAGCGCGACAGCAGTTCGTCCGCCTCCAGGGTGTTGATCACCCGGTCCGGGGTGACGCCGCACTCCTCGGCCCGCTCGCAGCCGAACGACAGCCAGTCCAGCTGACCCGGTGCGTGGGCGTCGCTGTCGATCGAGAACGTGCAGCCCAGCTCCACCGCCAGCCGCAGCAGGCGGCCCGGTGGGTCGCGGCGCTCCGGGCGGGAGTTGATCTCGACGGCGGTGCCGTGCTCGGCGCACGCCGAGAACACGGCCTCCGCGTCGAACGTCGACTCCGGCCGGCCCTTGCCGACCACCAGCCGGCCCGTGCAGTGGCCGAGCACGTCGACGTGCGGGTTGGCCACGGCGGCCACCATGCGGCGGGTCATCTCCGGGGCGGGCATCCGCAGCTTCGAGTGCACGCTGGCGACCACGACGTCCAGCCGGGCCAGCAGCTCCGGCCGCTGGTCGAGCGAGCCGTCGTCCAGGATGTCGACCTCGATGCCGGTCAGGATCCGGAACGGCGCCAGGTCGGCGTTCAGCTCCGCGACCACGTCGAGCTGGCGCAGCAGCCGGTCCGCGGACAGCCCGTTGGCCACGGTCAGCCGGGGCGAGTGGTCGGTCAGCACCATCCAGGAGTGCCCGAGGTCGCGGGCGGCCTCGGCCATCTCCCGGATCGGGCTGCCGCCGTCGGACCAGTCGGAGTGCGTGTGGCAGTCGCCCTTCAGCAGCGCCCGCAACGCCTGACCGCCCACCACCGGCTCGCGGAACCGGCTCAGGTAGGTCGGTTCGCGCCCGGCCACGGCGTCCGCGATCACGCCGGCGGTGGCCTTGCCGATGCCGGGCAGGTCGGTCAGCGTGCCCGCCGCGACCCGCCGCTCCACCTCGCCGTCCGGCAGCGCCGCCACCACCTCGGCGGCCTTGCGGAACGCCCGGACCCGGTAGGTGGGTTCACCGGCGCGCTCCAGCTGGAACGCCACCTGCCGCAGTGCCCAGAGTGGATCCACACCCCTTGTCTACCCCGCCGCGCCCGCTGGTGCGCGTCGACGGAGCTCTCGACTTGGCCGCGGTGCGCGCGAAACGCTTGCGGCTGCCGGTGCGCGGAACCGAGGATGTGCGCCATGTCCCCACGTGCCGGCACGGTCGGGTCGCGGCGCAGGCCCAGCAAGGGCGACCTCACCTCGCAGGCGATCCTCGACACCGCCGAACGGCTGCTCCAGACGCGCTCCCTGGACGACATCGCGGTCGACGAGCTGGCCTCGGGAGCGGGCATCTCGCGGTCGACCTTCTACTTCCACTTCGCGTCACGGGAAGCGGTGCTGCACGCGCTGGCCGGCGGCGTCGTCGACGAGCTGTACGAGTCGGCGTCGTCGTGGTTGCGGCGCGGCAGCGAGCCGCCCGAGGACTCGATCCGGCGGGCGCTGGGCGCGAGCCTCGCGCTGTGGCGCAAGCACGGGCCGGTGCTGCGCGCCGCGGTCCGGGCCCGCGACACCGACCCGCTGATGCGCGAGTTCTGGGCCGGCGTCGCCCGCCGGTTCGTCGACGCGACCGCCTCGCAGATCGAGCTGGAGCGGGCCGCGGGCGTCGCACCGCCGGGCCCGGCGGCCAAGTCGCTGGCCGCGGTCCTGGTGTCGCTGAACGAGCAGGCGTTCCTGGGCCGCTCGCGGTCCCGCCGGTCGGCCGCGCGGGACCGCGAGCTGGTCGACACCCTGACCTGCGTCTGGCTGCGCTCGGTCTACGGCATCGCCGGGTAGGCCGCCCGGCCTCAGCGGAACCAGGTGCCGTCCGACGCCTGGCGGTGGCCCAGCGCGCGGTACACGGCGTCCACAAGGGACTGTCCGCGCGCGTTGACGCCCAGGCCCGGCCCCATCTTCGTCATCGCGTACCCGAACGACATCCGCGCGCCCGGGTCGGCGAACCCGAGCGAGCCCCCCATCCCGGAGTGCCCGAACGCGCCGTCCGCCATCGCCACGCCCCGCTCCACGGCGGGCAGGTGCCGGTTGGCGGCCGACTTCATGAACCCCAGCGCGAACCGGGTCGGCGCGAGCAGCATCTCGTCGTGCCCGGCCGACACCACCCCGGACATGAGCGGGACCTGCGCCTCGTCCACCAGCCGCACCCCGTTGTACTCGCCGCCCAGCGCCAGCGGCCGGTACAGCTGCGCCAGCCCGCGCGCGTTGCTCATCCCGCCGACCGACCCGTACTGCGCCGCGTGCGCCTCGCGCGTGTCCGACGCCGCCACGTACCCGCCGGAGTTGCCCATCAGCAGCGACTGCATCGACCCGGGGCTGCCCATCGCCGCCACGTACACCGCGGGCACCGCCTCGCCGCGCTCGGCCGGGATGGTCCGGGCGACCAGCGGTTCCAGGTCCTCGGGCAGCGTGAGCCAGAAGTCCAGCCCCAGCGGACCGGACACCTCCTTCTCGAAGAACTCGGCCAGCCCCATCCCGGACACCCGCCGCACCACCTCGCCGACCAGGTGCCCGAACGTCAGCGCGTGGTAGCCGTGCCGCGTGCCCGGCTCCCAGAACGGCTCCTGCCGGGCCAGCAGCCCGGTCATCAGCTCCCAGTCGAGCATCCCGCCGGCGGGCACCGGCTCCCGCACCGCCGTCAGCCCGGCCTGGTGGGCCAGCAGGTGCCGCACCAGCGTGCCCGCCTTGCCGTCGCGCCCGAACTCCGGCCAGTACTCGACGACCGGCGCGTCCAGGTCCAGCTCGCCCCGCGACGCCAGCACGTGCGCGCACAACGCCGTCGCGCCCTTGGTGCACGACCAGACGTGCGTGATCGTGTCCTCCCGCCACGGCCGCCCGCCCGCGTCACCGCCCCACAGGTCGACCACGGTGACGCCGTCGACCGTCACGTGCACGCCCGCGCCGACCTCGCCGCGCTCGGCGAAGTTGCGCTCGAACTCGGTGCGGACCTCGGCGAACTCGTCGGCGCAGGTGCCCTCGACCGTCATCGACCCTCCAGGTGCGGCAGTTGTCCGCCGCCATGGCACCACCGCGGGCCGCGCCACGTGAGTAGGGATTCCTCAGTCGGTAGGGCGGCGCGGCCGTGACGGCGGTCCGGCGCACCGCGATCGGTAGTGTGGTGTGCCCAACCAGGGGAGGTCGTCCGTGTCGCCTTTCTTCGGCCGGGAGGCCGAGCTGGCGGCCGTGTTCGACGCGGTCGAGCGCGTGCCCGCCGCCGGGCTGGTGGTGGTCGTGGTGTCGGGTGAGCCGGGGATCGGCAAGTCCAGCCTGCTGGCCGAGACGGGCCGCCGGTTGCGCGAGCGCGGCTGCGCGGTGGCCGCCGCCGAGTCGGACGACGTGAGCAGGCGCATCCCGTACGCGGCCGTGGCCACGGCGCTGCGGTCGGTCGCGGGCCCCGGTGACGTGCGGGCCGCGCTGGAGGCGCTGGACCTGACCGTGACACCGGACGCGACCTGGTTCGGCCGGTCCTGCGAGCTGGTGGCGCGGGCGTTGACGGGCCTGACCGCCGACCGGCCCGCGGCGCTCGTGCTGGACGACGTCGACCAGGTGGACGACGACTCGCTGGCCATGCTCGCCGTGGTGCTGCGCCGCGTCACGGCCGCGCCGCTGGTGCTGATCGCCGCGGTGCGCGAGCACCACCGCAACCCCGGTGTGGAGGAGCTGCTGGACCGGCTCGAACGGCACGCCGACGTGGTGCGGGTGCGGCTGGCGCCGTTGAGCGGCGGTGACGTGGCGCGGATCGTGGAGACCGTGCTGGGCACGCCGGTGGACGACGGGCTGGCGCACGAGGTGCACCACCGGGCCGACGGCAACCCGTTCTTCGCGGTGGAGATCGCCCGGTCGCTGCGCGAGCTGGACCTGGTCGCGGTGGACGGCGACCGGGCGCGGCTGGCCGTGTCGCCGTCGGCGATCCGGCTGACCAGGCGTGAGGCGGTGCTGCGGCGGGTCGCGCCGCTGGACCGGGACACCCGGGCGGTGGCGCGCGCGGTGTCGATCTTCCGGCGGGTGCGGCTGGACCAGATCGGGCTGCTGGCGCGGGTGTCGTCGCTGCCCGAGGAGACCGTGGTGGACGCCTTCGACGGGCTGCTGCGGGCCCACATCGTGGTGCGCGACAAGGACCGGGGCTACCGGTTCTCGCACGCGCTGGTCGGCGAGGCGCTGTACCAGGAGATCGGCCCGGCGCAGCGGCGGCACCTGCACAGCCTGATCAGCGCGCGGCTGCTGGACGACCGGGCGCGCGGGCTGGCCGTGGACGAGATGGAGCTGGCCTGGCACCTGGCCGAGTCCGCGCCGCCGGGCGACCTGCGCGCGGTGCGGGTGATGGCGCAGGCCGCCGCGGCGAACCGCGCCACCGCGCCGGAGACGGCGGCGGCGCTGTGCGCGCGGGCGCTGGAGCTGCTGCCGGTGGCCGCGCCGGAAAGGGCCGCGCTGCTGGCTTCGCAGTGCCGCGCGCTGGCCCACGCGTCCCGGCCGGGCGCGGCGATCGGGCCGGGGTTGGCCGCGCTGGCGGAGCTGCCCGCCGGCCCGGACCGGTCGCGGTGCGCGGTCATCGTGCTGACCAGCATGTTCCTGGTCGGGCGGTTCGCCGAGGGGCTGCGGTTGGCGGACGCGGAGGTGCGGGCCGGTGCCGCGCCGGCCGCGTTGCACGCACAGCGCGCGCTGCTGCTGCTGTTCACCGGGCGTCACGCCGAGGCGCTGGCCGCCGCCGAGCGGATCGAGGCCATGCCGCTGACGTCGGCCGCCGAGGGGGTGGTGGTGTTCGACCGGCTGGCGGTGATCACGTTGATGCTGTTCCGGCACGACAAGACGGTCGACTACGCCAACCGGGCGCTGGCCGCGGCGGACGGCCAGCCGGGGCTGGAGTTGCAGGCGCTGGCCGTGGGCGCGTCCACCGGGGCGTTGGCCGGGCTCGTGCACGACGCGTCGTGGCGGTTGCACCGGGTCGAGGAGCTGCGGGAACGGGCGGGCGGGCACGCGTTCCGCGGTGAGCTGGAGATGGCGCGGGTGGCGCTGGACTGGTTCGGCGGCGCGTGGGACGCCTGCCTGGAACGGGTGGGGCGGGCCGCGGCGGAGCTGGAGTCGCGGCAGGAGCTGATGATGCTGGACGGCCTGCGCGCGATCGAGCTGGAGGTGCGGACGTGGCGCGGCGAGCTGGACGTGGCCGCCCGGCTGGCCGCGCTGGAGCCGCCGACCAGCCCGAACATGTCCCGGCTGCACGCGTTCGCGATGGCGGGCTACCTGGCCGCGCGCGGTGACGCGGAGGGCGCCCGGGCCGTGCTGGTGGACGCGGTGGACGACGACGGGATGACCGCGTACAGCTGCGTGCTGCTGGGCCGGCTGGTCGAGCTGGACCTCGCGCACGGACGGGTGGAGGACGCGCGGCGGACGGCGGCGCGGCTGCGGGCCGTGGCGGCCGACCGGGTCGCGCCGTGGACGCGGACGACCGTGCGGCGCGTGGTGGGGGCCGTCGAGCAGGACGCGGACGTGCTGCGGGACGCGGTGCGCGAGGCCGAGGCCGGCGGGCTGGTGTTCGAGCGGGCCCGGGCGCAGTGGGCGCTGGGGCAGGTGGACGCGACCGCGGTGGCCGGGCTGCTGGAGGCTTACGGCGTGTTCCAGCGGGTGGGGGCGCACGGGCTGCGCCGGCAGGTCGGGGCGCGGCTCAAGGAGCTGGGCGCGAAGGTGCCGCGGGCCAGGGGACGGGCGCCGGGGGTGCTGACGGCGGCGGAGGAGAACGTCGCCCGCCTGGTGCAGCAGGGGATGCGCAACCGGGACATCGCGGCCGCGTTGCACTACAGCCCCCGCACGATCGAGGTCTACCTGTCGCGGATCTACGCGAAGCTCCGGGTGTCGTCGCGGCTGGAGCTGGCGCGGGTGCTGGACGGGCGGGCCTAGCCGCCGCGCTTAGTTGTTGTGGACTCCGCACTAACCGGCCGGTAACCCCGGCGTGTTGGCTGGCCGACGTCGACGTTGGGGCCGGACCGCCGGGAGACGCATGCGCACCGCTTGGACGACGTGCCCGTTGTGCGAGGCGACCTGCGGCCTGGAGCTGACGGTCGAGGGCGATCGGATCACGGCCGTGCGCGGCGACCGGCAGGACTCGTTCAGCGGCGGGTTCCTCTGCCCGAAGGGCGCTTCGCTGGGGGCGCTGGACGCGGACCCGGACCGGCTGCGCGAACCGGTGGTCCGCCGGGGCACGTCGTTCGAGCCGGTGTCGTGGGACGAGGCGTTCGCGCTGGTCGACGAGCGGTTGAACGCGGTCATCGACGCCCGCGGCCGGGACGCGGTGGCGCTGTACCTGGGCAACCCGACGGTGCACTCGCTGGCCGGCGGCCTGTACTCGGGCGCGTTGCGCAAGGCGCTGGGCTCGCGCAACTTCTTCACCGCCGCCACGGTCGACCAGATGCCGAAGCACGTGGCGTGCGGCCTGCTCTACGGCGGCATCTTCTCCATCCCCGTGCCCGACATCGACCGCACGGACTTCCTGCTGCTGCTCGGCGCGGACCCGTTCTCGTCCAACGGCAGCCTGTGGACCGTGCCGGACGCGCCGGGGCGGCTCAAGGCGCTGCGCCGCCGCGGCGGGGCGTTCGTCGTGGTCGACCCGCGGCGCAGCCGCACGGCGGCGGCGGCCGACCAGCACCTGGCGATCGTGCCGGGCACGGACGTGTTCCTGCTGCTGGCCATGGTGCACGAGCTGTTCGCCGCGTCCCTGGTCGACCTCGGGGAGCTCGCGCCGCACGTGAACGGCGTGGCCGAGGTGCGGGAGCTGAGCGCGCCGTTCACGCCCGAGGCGGTGGCGGAGCGGTGCGGTGTCGAAGCCGGCGTGATCCGGGCGCTGGCGCACCGGCTCGCGGCGGCTCCCCGGGCGGCCGTGTACGGGCGGATCGGCACCACGACGGTCGAGTTCGGCACCGTCGCCAGTTGGCTGGTCGACGTGCTGAACGTGCTGACCGGGAACCTGGACCGGCCCGGTGGCGCGATGTTCCCGCTGCCCGCGCACGCCAAGCGCGGCACGGGGACCGGCAAGGGGTTCACCACCGGCCGGTGGCGCAGCCGGGTGCGCGGACTGCCCGAGGTGGCGGGGGAGTTCCCCGTGGTGACGCTGGCCGACGAGATCGGGACGCCCGGCGACGGGCAGGTCCGGGCGCTGGTGACGGTGGCCGGGAACCCGGCGCTGTCCGTGCCCAACTCGGCCCGGCTGGACGCCGCCTTGTCCACCGTGGACTTCATGGTGTCGGTGGACCCGTACCTCAACGAGACGACCAGGCACGCGGACGTGATCCTGCCTCCTCCGCCGCCGAGCAGGCGCGCCCACTACGACCTGGCGTTCCTGTCCTTCACCGTGCGGAACGTGGCCAAGTACTCGCGGCCCGCCGTGCCGCCGGCGCCGGGCGAGGTGGACGAGGGCGAGATCCTGCTGCGGCTCACCGGCATCCTCGCCGGGCAGGGGCCGGACGCCGACCTCGACGCGCTGGTCGGGTTGTCGGGGGAGTCGGAGCTGAGCCGCGAGGAGCGGTTGCTGGACGCGCGGCTGCGGTCCGGCCCGTACGGGCTGACCCTGGCCGACCTGCTCGACCAGCCGCACGGCGTCGACCTCGGGCCGTTGACGAGCCGGGTGCCCGAGATCCTGCGCACGCCGTCCGGCCGGATCGAGCTGTGCCCGGAGCCGATCGCGGCGGACCTGCCGCGGGTGCTGGCGGCGTTGCGCGCGCCCCGGGACGGGCTGGTCCTGGTCGGGCGGCGGCACCTGCGGTCGAACAACTCGTGGTTGCACAACGTGCCCGCGCTGGTGAAGGGCAAGCAGCTGTGCACGCTGCTGGTGCACCCGGACGACGCCGCCCGGCTCGGGTTGGTCGACGGCGGCACGGCCCGCGTGACGTCCCGGGTCGGCGAGGTCGAGGCGACCGTGGAGGTCAGCGCCGACATGGCCGCCGGCGTGGTCAGCCTGCCGCACGGCTGGGGCCACGACCGGCCCGGCACGCGCCTGTCCACCGCCCGCGCCCACCCCGGCGTCAACGTCAACCTGCTCACCGACGACCTGGCCGTGGACCCGCTGTCCGGCACCGCCGTGCTGAACGGCGTCCACGTGCGCGTCACCTCGTCCGCAGTCCAGTGAGGAGCACCGCCATGCCCGTGACCACGGCGCGCGTCATCGCCGACCTGCCCTTCGTAGCCGCCCAGGCGCACGACGACCGGGTGGCGTGGCGCCACCTGCGCGACGGGCAGTGGCACGACCTGACGTTCACCGAGGTCGCCGAGTGGGTCATGGAGCTGGCGTCCGGGCTGGTGCACCTGGGCGTGCGGCCGGGCGAGCGGGTGTGCGTGCTGTCCGACACCAGGGTCGAGTGGTCGGCGGTGGAGCTGGCGGTGCTCGCGGCGGGCGGGGTGGTGGTGCCGATCTACCCGTCGAGCGCGCCGGAGGAGTGCGCGTGGATCATCGGCGACTCGGGCGCGGTGCTCGTGGTCGCGGAGGACGAGGCGCAGCGGGCCAAGGTCGAGTCGATCCGCGCGCGGGTGCCCGCGCTGCGGGACGTGGTCGTCATCGAGGACGGCGGGCTGGCCGAGCTGCGGTCGCAGGGGCGCACCGCGCCGGTGCCGGGCGAGCTGGACGACCGCCGCGCCGCGATCGACCCCGACGACCCGACGCTGATCATCTACACCTCGGGCACCACCGGGCCGCCCAAGGGCTGCGTGCTGACCAACCGGAACTGGCTGACCATGTGCCGGCTCAGCGAGGAGCTGTCGTACGTGCTGCCGGGTGACGTGGCGTACCTGTTCCTGCCGCTGGCGCACGTGTTCGCGCAGATCGTGCACCTGGGCGCGCTCTACACCGGTCACGCGGTCGCGTTCTACGGCGGTGACACGTCCCGGGTGGTGGCCGAGCTGGCGCAGGTGCGGCCGACGTTCCTGCCGTCGGTGCCGCGGATCTTCGAGAAGATCTACACCGCGGCCACGGCGGGTGTGCCGGAGGACGGGCTGCGGCAGGCCGTGCGGGTCGGGCTGGCGGCGCGCGAGCGGCAGGCCGCCGGGCAGCCCCTGCCGCCCGACCTGGCCGCCGCGTTCGAGCAGGTGGAGCCGCTGTTCGCGCGGGTGCGGGCGATCTTCGGCGGCAGGCTGCGGCTGGCGCTGTCCGGCGCGGCCCCGATCGCGGTCGAGGTGCTGGAGTTCTTCTCCGCCGCCGGCGTGCCCGTGCTGGAGGGGTACGGCATGAGCGAGTCGACGGGTGTCGGCACGGTGAACACGCCGGCGCGGCACAAGCTGGGGTCGGTCGGCGCGTTCGGCGTGGCGGGGTTGCAGCTCAAGATCGCCGAGGACGGCGAGATCCTGATGCAGGGCCCGCACGTGTTCGCGGGCTACTGGAACAACCCCGCCGCCACCGCCGAGGTGCTCACCGACGGGTGGCTGCACACGGGTGACCTGGGCGAGATCGACGACGACGGCTTCGTCACCATCACGGGCCGCAAGAAGGACATCATCATCACCGCCGGCGGCAAGAACATCGCCCCGGCGAACGTGGAGAACCAGCTCCGCCAGTCCCGCTGGATCTCGCACGCGGTGGTCTACGGCGACCTCAAGCCGTACCTGGTCGCGCTGATCACGTTGGACCGGGACGAGATCGTGCCGTGGGCGGAGGAGCGGGGGCTGCCGACGGACCTGCCCACCCTGTCCCGCACGCCCGAGGTGCGCGCCCTGATCCAGGACGTGGTGGACGAGGCCAACTCGCACTTCGCCCACGTCTCCCAGGTCAAGCGCTTCACCCTCCTGGACCGCGACCTGAGCCAGGACGACGGCGAGCTGACCCCGACCCTGAAGGTCAAGCGCAAGACCGTCCACACCACCCACGCCGCCCGCTACGAGGAGCTGTACGGCTGAACCGGCTTGCCGGCCGCCGGTCCCGCCTGATCCCCTTCGCAGGACTTCGGACGACGGGGAGGCGGGGCCGGTGGACCGGGCTGCGGTGGACGCGCTCGTGGCGAGCCTGGCCGGCTCGACGCGGGAGCAGGTGTTCCGCGAGCTGCGCGACCGAGGCCGGTCGCCGTTGGAGACGATCCACGTCGCGTCGAAGGTGCTCGGCCTCTCCCTGGCGGAGGCGAAGGCGGAGATCTTCCGGAGCCCGGCGTGGCGCGGCAGGCGCGACGACTGGTCGCGCCTGCACGACGAGCTCGACGAGGTTGCAAAGGACCCTTTGCAACGGTAGCTTTGCAACATGGTCGCACCGCGCGAGATCTCCGACGTCGACGAACTGCGCACGCTCGCGCACCCGTTGCGCCAGCGCATCCTGCGCCACCTCGGGCAGCACGGGCCGGCGACGGCCAGCATCCTGGGCAAGGCGCTGGGTGAGAGCAGCGGCGCGACGAGCTACCACCTCCGCATGCTCGCCAAGCACGCCTTCGTCGAGGAGGTGCCCGAGCGCGCGCAGGGCCGGGAACGGTGGTGGCGCGCGCCGGTGCAGGACCTCCGCTCGCCGCGCTCGCCGCAGGACCCGGAGATGCGGGCGCTCGTGGAGCAGCTCAACCAGCTCAAGCTGGCCGCCGACCAGGAGCTGTTCGCGAGCTTCCTGGCGCAGCGGTCCGAGCTGGGCGAGTGGGCCGACGCGCTGCCGTACTCGCGCGGCTCGGTGCGGGTGACGCTGGCCGAGCTGCACGAGTTCTTCGACGAGTACATGGCGCTGCTCAAGCGCTACCAGCGACCGGCCGACGAGACGCCCGCGGACGCGCGGCACGTCGCCGTGCGCTTCTTCGCCTTCCCCGTGCCCGGGACCACCCCGGGCGACCCTTCCTGAAAGAGGGCACACCCTTGATCGGCACTTCGCGTCTTCGGCATGCCCTTTTCCGGTTGCTCGCGGCACTCGCGCTGGCCTTGGCGGTCGTGCCGCAGGCCCAGGCGGAACCCGGGCTGGTCGAGCACGACATCACCTTCTCGAGTGGAGAACTGACCCTCCGCGGCACCGTCATCGCCCCGGCAACCGGCACCAAGCACCCGGCCGTGGTGATGGTGCACGGTTCCGGCCGGGTGTCGCGGGACGGCTACCGGCCCGAGGCGGAGGCGTTCGCGCGGGCCGGCGTCGTCACCCTGATCTACGACAAGCGGCCGAAGCGGTCCAAGTCGGACGTCGACTTCGAGCTCCTCGCGGACGACGCGGTGGCCGCGGTGCGGGCGCTCAAGGCACAACCGGACGTCGACCCGGCCCGGACCGGTCTGTGGGGCGTCAGCGAGGGCGGCTGGGTGGCGCCGATCGCCGCGGCCGGCTCGACCGACGTGGCGTTCGTGGTCACGGTCGGCGCACCCGGCGTGGCGCCCGAGCGCCAGCAGTCGTGGAACCTCGTCAACCGGCTCGCCGCCGCCGGCGTGTCCGGCTCCCTGGTGGACACCGTCTCCCGCACCACGCTGGGGCTGCTCGTCGGCGCGGGCCTGTTCCCCGAGTCCGGCTACGACCCGGTGCCGGTGCTGGAGCGGGTCACCCAGCCGGTGCTCGGCCTGTGGGGCGACCTGGACCGGGTGATCCCCGGTGCGGAGAGCATGCGCGTGTTCCGGGAGGCGTTGGACCGGGGCGGCAACCGCCACTACGCGCTGCGCGCGGTGCCCGGCGCGGACCACACGATGCGCCTGTCCCCGGACGGCTTCCAGCGCGGCGACGAGATCTCGCCCGCGTACCTGGAGCAGGTCACCTCCTGGGTGACGGGTGACGGGTCGCGCGCGGTGGAGGTCGGTGCGGCTCCGCAGCAGGAGCGGCAGAGCACGCCGGTGCCCGCCGGGTCGCCGGTGGTGCAGCTCGTGGTGGCCGCGCTGCTGGTGGTGGCGTTCGCCGGGTACGGGGTTGGCGCGCTGGTCCGACGCGGGCGTCGGGTGGCCGCGGTGCCGGGGCACGGCCGGGCGGCGCGGGTGCTGGCGGCCACCGGCCTGGTGAGCGTGCTCGGCCTGCTCGCCTACCTCGGCTACCTCGCGTCCAGCGGCGCGAAGAGCCTCGGCGTGGTGGTCCTGGGGCGTCCCCTGCCGTGGCTCGCGCTCCAGCTCCTGGCCGTGGCCGTCACCGCCGCCACCGTCGTCACGGTGGTGAAGCTGCGCTCCCGCCCCACGTTCCGCACGGGGCTGCTGGTCGCGGGCGGTGCGGTGTTCGTGCCCTGGGCCGTCCACTGGGGACTGCTGCTGCCCTGATCAGCGGCTCACGGCGGTCTCGCGCCGGACGTGCGACAGCTTCTCCGGGTTGCGCAGGAAGTACAGGCCGGTGAGGACGCCGTCCTCGACCCGCGCCGTCACGACGCCGTCGAGCTCGCCGTCCACCCGCAGCAGCAGCGCCGGGCCACCGTTGAGCTGCGTCGGCTCGACGGTGGTCCGCGCGCCGACGACGTCCCACCGCGCGGCCAGGAAGCGGGCCACCTTGTCCGCGCCCACCACGGGCTTGCGCGCGGCCTGCTTGAGCCCGCCCGCGTCGCTCAGCACGACGACGTCCGGCGCGAGGACGTCCAGCAGGGTTTGCAGGTCACCGGTCTCGACGGCGCGCTGGAACGCCGACAGCGCGGCCCGCGTCTCGGTCGGGGACGTGGCGCCGCGCGGTCGGCGTTCGGCGACGTGGGCGCGGGCCCGGTGGGCGATCTGGCGGACCGCGGCCGGGCTCTTGTCGACGGCGCCCGCGATCTCGTCGTACCCGAGGTCGAACACGTCCCGCAGCACGAACACCGCCCGCTCGGTCGGCGCGAGCGTCTCCAGCACCAGCAGCATGGCCGTGGACAGGCTGTCGGCCAGCTCGACGTCCTGCGCCACGTCCGGCGAGGTCAGCAGCGGTTCGGGCAGCCACGGCCCGAGGTAGGACTCCTTGCGCCTGCCCAGCGCCCGCAGCCGGTTCAACGCCTGGCGCGTGGTGATCCGGACCAGGTACGCGCGCTGGTCGCGCACCTCGTCCAGGTCCACGCCGGTCCACCGCAGCCACGTCTCCTGCACGACGTCCTCGGCGTCGGCGGCCGAGCCGAGCATCTGGTACGCCACCGTGAACAGCAGGTTCCGGTGCGCGACGAACACGTCCGTGGCGCGGCCGTCCTCGTCCGCGCGCGTCCCCGTCGTGCCGTCCATCGCCTGCCCCCGTCTCTCCCGCCGCGTGTGACGCCCGTCATGCGGCGGTCCTGTCACAGGGCTCGCCACACCGGCGTCTTATGCCCGACCAACCGCCCTGACAGGCGCTCGACCAGGAGGAACACCGTGAACCTCGCCCTGTGGATCATCACCGGCGCGCTCGCCGCCGCTTACGTCTTCGGCGGCGCCGGCAAGCTCATCATGCCCAAGGAGCGGATCGCCGCCTTCGGGCCCAGCGCCGCCTGGACCGAGGACTGGAGCGCGGGCGGGGTCAAGGCCATCGGGGCCTTCGAGGTGCTGGGCGGGGTGGGGCTGGTCCTGCCCGCCGTGCTCGGCGTCGCGCCGGTGCTGGTGCCGGTGGCGGGCGTGGGCCTGATGCTGATCATGCTCGGCGCGGCGGTCGTCCGGTTCCGCCGCGGCGAGGTCAGGCTCGTGGCGGTGGACCTGGTCTACCTGGTCCTGCTGGCCTTCGTGGTGTGGGGCCGCTTCGTGGCCGAGCCGTTCACCGGCTGACCAGGCCGGTGTCCTTCCCCGACCGGGAGCACCACTGGACGCTGTCCGGGAAAGCACTTACCGTTTCGGGTGACACCGAAGGCAGCCCGTCCCCTCCCGCCGCCACCGCGCCGCCGCACCCACCGCCGCACCAGTCCCCGGAGTTCCCGGGGGAGTCGTCAACGACTGTGGAGGCACCTGTGGCACCCCGTACAAGGCGCGCGTGGCCGAGGTCGCTCGGCACGCTCGCCACCGCGCTCGCCGTGGTGGCGTCCGCCCTGGTCTCCGCCGCACCCGCGAGCGCGGCGCCCGTCCTGCTCTCCCAGGGCAAACCGGCGACCGCGTCCTCCTCGGGCAGTTCGGGCCTCGCGCCCGCGATGGCGGTCGACGGCAACTCGTCCACGCGCTGGGCCAGCCAGGGCGGCGTGGACCCGTCGTGGCTCCAGGTCGACCTCGGCGCCACGGCGACGATCACGAGGGTCCGGCTCCAGTGGGACCTGTCGTGCGCCCGCGCCTACCGGGTCGAGACGTCGCCCGACGCGCGGACCTGGACCACCGTCCACACCACCGCGAACGGCGCGGGCGGCGTGGAGGACCTGGCGGTGAGCGGAAGTGGTCGGTACGTCCGGATGTACGGCACGACCCGCTGCCGCACCGCTCCCTACAACAGCTACTCGGTGCAGGAGTTCCAGGTGTTCGGCGAGACGGGCCAGGCGGACACCACACCGCCGTCACCGCCCGCCAACCTCAGGTCGGCCAACGTCACGCCCACGTCGGTCGACCTGTCCTGGGACCCGGCCACGGACGACGTCGGCGTGACGTCCTACGAGGTCTACCGGTCCGGGCAGTTCGTCAAGGCCGTCACGGGCACGTCCACCACCGTCACCGGGCTGAGCCCGAACGGCACGTTCACCTTCTACGTCAACGCCAAGGACGCCGCCGGGAACATCTCCCAGGCAAGCGACAACACCGAGGTGCGCACCCCGCCCGCGCAGGCCGACACCGAGCGGCCCACCCCGCCGATGGGGCTGCGCGTCACCGGCGTCACCGCGAACTCCGTGACGCTGACGTGGTCCGCGTCGACCGACAACATCGGCGTGACCCGCTACGAAGTGCTGGCGGGAGGGGCGAAGATCGGTGACGCCACCGGCACGTCGGCCACCATCGGCGGGTTGCGCCCGAGCACCTCGTACCTGTTCACCGCGCGGGCGTTCGACGCGGTGGGCAACGTCTCCGACCAGAGCACCGGGGTCACCGCCACCACGTCCTCGGGCGGCGACCAGGTCGGCGCGGTGACCCAGCTGGCGACGGACGACGACGTGCCGTGGGGCTTGGACTTCCTGCCGGACGGTTCGGGCGTCTACTCGCGGCGCGACGCCTTCGACGTCGTCAAGCTGTCGCCGTCCGGGGCGAAGACCACCCTGGGCACGGTGCCGAACGTCGTCACGACCGGCGGCGAGGGCGGCCTGCTCGGCCTCGAGGTGTCGCCGAACTTCGCGTCCGACCACTACCTGTACATCTACCACACGGCCGCGAACGACAACCGGATCGTGCGGATGAAGGTGGAGAACAACGCCCTGGTGCAGAGCTCGCTCCAGGTGCTGCTGACCGGAATCCCGCGCAACCGCTACCACAACGGCGGCCGGCTGCGGTTCGGCCCGGACGGCAAGCTGTACGCGGGCACCGGCGACGGCCAGAACGCGAACTGGGCGCAGGACCTGTCCAACCTGGGCGGCAAGGTGCTGCGGCTCAACCCGGACGGCTCCGCGCCGACCGACAACCCGTTCTACGGCAACGGCGGCAACGCCCGGTACGTGTGGACCTACGGCCACCGCAACGTGCAGGGCCTGGCGTTCGACGGCCAGGGCAGGCTGTGGCAGGCCGAGCTGGGCAACACGGTGATGGACGAGCTGAACCTCTCCGAGCGGGGCGGCAACTACGGCTGGCCGGCGTGCGAGGGCACCTCCGGCACCTGCTCCGGCTACATCGCGCCGAAGCGGACGTGGAGCACGGCCAACGCCTCGCCCAGCGGCATCACCATCGTCAACAACGCCCTGTACGTGGCCACGCTGCGCGGCAGCAGGCTGTACCGGCTGGTGATCAGCGGCACGTCGGTGGGGTCGGAGACGACCCACTTCCAGGGCACGTACGGCCGCCTCCGCACGGTCGAGCCCGCGCCGGACGGCAGCCTGTGGCTGACCACCAGCGACGACCGGGACAGCGTGCCGAACAACTCGAACTCCCGGATCCTGCGGGTGCAGTTGAACTGACCGGTTCGGCGAGGTGGGTGCGAGGCGGTCCCGGTGCCGGGTTCCGGGGCCGCCTCGCGGCTCGTCCGGATCCGGGTGAACCGAACGTCCGACGGGTCCGTGTGACGGGTGTCCGCCGCCAGTCCTTGAGGAAGGTCCCGCCGATGCACGCCACCCGCCGCAACCCGTCGCCCCTCGGGGCGCGTCCGAGCACGAGCTGACCGGGAAGGGATGCCGGACCCGGTCCTCGAACGCCGGGGTGTCGCGGTGACCGGTCCGGCCGGGTGGAACTCGGCCCGTTCGGGCAGTGTTGCGGCCCCGCCGTCCCGGTCGGGCGATCAGGGGCGCGATCCCCAATAAGCTGTCGGACGTGAGGTGGTCGCCGCTGCTGCTGGTGCTCGTCCTTGCCGCCGGCTGCGCGGACGACCGCACCGTGGCCATCGGCGACGTGCCGGTGGCGGTCGAGTCGTTCACCACCACCCCGGACGCGTCGACCGGCACGTTCCGCCTCGACTGCGGGCGCAACGAGGACCGCCACCTCAACGCCGACAACATGGTCATCGCGCCCGGACAGCCGTACGGGGCGCACCACACCCACGAGTACGTCGGCAACCTGAGCACGGACGCCGGTTCCACCGACGCGTCGCTGGCCGCCGCCGCGACCACGTGCCCGGCAGGGGACCGGTCCACCTTCTACTGGCCGGTGCTGCGGCTCACCGACCGGGCCGGGCACGACGCGCACCAGCCCGGCGGCGGCGCGCACGGCAACACCGGCGAGGTGCTGCCGCCGGCGGGCGTGGAGATCACCTTCACCGGCAGCCCGGTCAGCGAGGTCGTGCCGATGCCGCGGTTCCTGCGCATGATCACCGGCGACCCGGCGGCGCTGACCAGCGGCCGGGGCCGGGCGCGGTGGAGCTGCACCGGGTTCGAGGACCGGCACACCGACCGCTACCCCGAGTGCCAGCCGGGCGGGCGGGTGCTGCGCACGTTCGACTTCCCGAGCTGCTGGGACGGCCGCACCACCGACAGCCCGAGCCACCGGGCGCACGCCGAGTTCCCCGGTTCGAACGGGGTGTGCCGGCCGGGCACGTTCCCGGTGCCGAAGCTGCGGGTGCGGGTCGCCTACGACGTGCCCGCCGGGCGGCCCTACGCCATCGACAGCTTCCCCGAGCAGCACCACGACCCGCGCACCGACCACGCGATGTTCGTCAACGTCATGCCGGTCGAGCTGATGGACCGCGTCACGGCCTGCCTGAACACCGGCCGGACCTGCTCCTAGGAAGTTTTCCCGCCTCTCGGTGAACCGGAACCACCCGGTGCTCGTGTCCGGGGAGGGAGTTCACGAGAGGAGTGGGTGGATGGCGGCTCTGTGGTCCCGGAAACGGGAGGCCGCGGCCGACGAGGCCCTGATCCGGTCGCTCTACGAGGAGCACGGTCGGGCGCTGCTGGCGTACGCGACGCGGCTGACCGGTGACCGGGCTGCGGCCGAGGACGTCGTCCAGGAAACCCTCGTGCGCGCCTGGCGGCACCCGGACGCCCTGGTGAACGGCAAGGGCTCGGTCCGGGGGTGGCTGCTCACCGTGGCGCGCAACATCGTCACCGACCGGTTCCGGGCGAGGGCGGCCCGGCCGCAGGAGGTGGCCGAGGCGCCGACGACCCCGCCGGTGCAGCGGGACCACGCCGACTCCGTGGTGGACTCGGTGGTCGTGCTCGAAGCCCTGGACCGGCTGTCGTCCGACCACCGCGACGTGCTGATGGAGATCTACTTCCGCGGTCGCAGCGTGACCGAGGCGGCCGAGGCGTTAGGGGTGCCACCGGGCACGGTGAAGTCGAGGTCCCACTACGCGCTGCGGGCGTTGCGAGAGACGTTCGTCGGGCAACAGGTCGCGCTGAAGGGGGTGGCCGGATGACCACCAACCACGAACCACAGCTGCTCGGCGCTTACGTGCTGGGCGTGCTCGACGAGCGGGAGGCGCGTGCCGTGGAGGAGCACCTGGCGTCCTGCCCGCGTTGCCGCGCCGAGTCGACCGAACTGCGGGCGATGGAGGAGGCCATGGGCGAGGTGCCGTCCGAGGTGGTGCTCGACGGTCCGCCGGAGGGCGGTGACCTGCTGCTGCAACGCACGTTGCGGCAGGTGCGGTCCGAGCGCGGCGGGCAGGTGCGCCGCCGACGGGTCGGCGTGGGGTTGGTCGCGGCGGCCGTGGCGGCGGTCGTGCTCGGCGGCGGTTTCGCGGTCGGTCGCGGCACCGCGCCGGACGTGACGGTCGTCCAGCCGTCGACCGCGCCGCCCGCGCCGCCCGCCGGGACCAGGCTCGGGTCGGCCACCGACCCGGTGACCGGCGCGCGGATGACCGTGCAGGTCCGGCCCGCCGCCGGGTGGGTGCGGGTCAACGCGTCGGTGGCGGGTGTCGCTCAGGACGAGAGGTGCCGGCTGTTCGTCGTGGCCAGGGACGGCAGCAGGCAGGAGGCGGGCAGCTGGCTCGTCTCGGCGGTCGGGGAGCGGGACGGCACCAACCTCGACGGCTCGGCGCTCGTCGCGCCCGAGGACGTGGTGGCGGTCGAGGTGCGCACCTTCGACGACGAGCGGATCGTCACGGTGCCGGTGTGACCGGCGCGGCCCCCGTGCGCGGTCGTCGCGCACGGGGGCCGCCCGCGGTCAGGGCTTGAGCACGACCTTGCCCACGGTGGCGCGGCCCTCCAGCGCGGCGTGCGCCTTGGCGGCCTCGCTGAGCGGGAACGTCGTGGTCAGCGGGGTGAGGCGGCCGTCGGCGAGGGCGCGGAGGGACAGCTCCTCCAGCCCGCGCAGGGTCGTGCCCTTCATCATCCGGGGTCCGACGACGACCGACGCGGTGATGCCGAGGCGGTACAGGTCGGCGGTCTCGATCCGGGTCGGCTCGCCCGCGGTCCAGCCGAACAGCAGGATGCGCCCGCCGACGCCCAGCAGCTCCAGCGCCTTGCGGCCCGCTTCACCGCCGACGCCGTCGAGCACCGCGGTGACCTCGCCGATGCCGTCCTCCCAGCCCGGCCGCGTGTAGTCGGCCACCACGTCCGCACCCAACCGGCGGACCAGGTCGAGCTTGGCGGTGCTCGCGACGCCCACCACCCTGGCCCCGACCGCCTTGGCCTCCTGCACGAACAACGAGCCCAGCCCACCGGCGGCGGACGTCACGAGGACGACGTCGTCGGGCGTGAGCTCGGCGACGCGCAGCACGCCGACGGCGGTCCGACCGGTGCCGATCATGGCCACGGCGGCGTCGTCGGAGACGTGGTCGGGCAGCTCGTGCAGCGACGCGGCGTTCGCCGCGGCCTGCTCCGCGTACCCGCCACTGGCCTGCCCGAGGTGGGCGACGACCCGCTTGCCGAGCCAGTGCGCGTCCACGCCCTCGCCGAGCGCGGTGACGACCCCGGCCACCTCCCGCCCCGGCGTCATGGGCAGCTCGGGCAGGGGGAACGGCCCGCCGTGCTCACCACGTCGGATCGACGTGTCGAGCAGGTGCACCCCGGCCGCGGACACCGCGATCCGCACCTGGCCGGCGCCCGGTTCGGGGTCGGGGGTCTGCTCGTGGCGCAGGTTCTCGGCCGGACCGAACTCGTGTTGAACGATGGCGTGCATGACGTGATCCCCTCTCAGGTCTACCGCCGCCACGCTAGGAGTTCGAGTTAACTGGAGGTCAAGCGATCTTGGTCGGCGTGGTTCCGCGCGGTCCCCGGGCAACCCGGCGCCCGTCCTAGGCGTCGCCTGGGGTGTGAAGCACTTCGACCACAACGCGCACTACCACCAATTCCTGCTCCGGCAGGTGCCGCCGGGCGCGCGAACGGCGCTGGACATCGGCTGCGGCCACGGGGTGTTCGCGGGCAGGCTGGCGGCGCGCGGGCTCGCGGTGACGGCGGTGGACCGGCAGGTGGAGGCCGACGTGCCGGGCGTCGCGTTCCGGCGGGCGGACGCGGTGGTGGACGACGTCGGCGGGCCGTACGACTTCGTCTCCTGCCTCGCCGCGCTGCACCACATGCCGCTCCGGCCCGCGTTGGAGCGGATGCGGTCGCTCGTGCGGCCCGGCGGGGTCGTGGCGGTGCTCGGGTTGGCCCGGGAGGAGAGCGCCGCCGACTGGGCGCTGACCCTGGCGTCGGTGCCCCTGAACTTCGTCGCGCGCCTGGTCCACGACGACCCGAGGAGCGACGCGCCCACCCGCGACGCGGTGCTGACGCTGCGCGAGATCCGGGCCGAGGCGGCCTCCGTGCTGCCCGGCGCGCGCATCCGGCGGCACCTCTTCTGGCGCTACTCGATGGTCTGGCGAGCCGGTTCGACCAATTAGCGGACGTCGTAATTGCTTTGACCGCGAGCGGTCTCTTCGGAGATAGTGTCGGCCAACACCGCAGTGGTGTGCGACGACCACAAAGGGGACCTTCGTGAACAGCAGGGAGACCGAGTGGAACGGCTCCGCGACGCGCGCGTCCGGTGACCGGGGCCAGCGCTCCTGACCTGCCCGTACGCCGAGTTGGGCGATACGGTCGGTAATTATTCGGAAATCGTATCGACCTATTGGCGACGATGATCGACCGCGCATTCGGCGCGGTGTGGCGGCCCGACCTTCATGGGGTGGGTCGGGGCGGATAAAACCCGGCACGACGGGGCGTGTGACTCCTGTCGGGAAAGGGGGGACGGGTTCGTGCGCCCGTCCCCCGCCCCCATTCGGCCGCCCCGCGCGGTCCGGGTGGCCCGGTCCTGTTTGCGGCTCGGACCGGACGGGTAGTCGGTGGGCGTCCGGAGCCCGGTCAGACGGGCTCGTGGTCCTCAGTTGGAGGGCGAGATGACCCACCACTCGACCGTCGGTCGCGTCAAGGTCGCGGGCCTGCAACCCGCCCAGGTGCTGGCAGGCTTGGTCGGCCTGGTCTTCCTCGCGTTGGGTGTGCTGGGCTTCGTGCGCACCGGGTTCGGCGACTTCGCGGGCGACCAGCACGCGATGCTGCTCGGGTTCACGCTGAACCCGCTGCACAACGTCGTCCACCTGGCGTTCGGTGTGCTCGGCCTGCTCATGGCGAGCACGTCCGGCCTGGCCCGGCTGTACGGCTGGCTCCTGTTCATCGCCTACGGCGCGGTGCTGCTGTGGGGTCTGGCCCTGGCCGGTGTGTTCTCCACCAACCCGGTCGCCGGCCTGGGCAACCCCCTGGCGCTCAACGTGAACGACAACTGGCTGCACCTCGGCCTCGCCGCCGTCGGCCTGCTGATCGCCGTGCTGCCCGCGCGGCGCAAGATCGTGACCGAGGCCCCGGTGGACGAGCGGACCGGGGAGCCGATCGCCCCGGTGGCCGACCACGACGAGACCCTGGTGCAGCGGCGTCGCGAGCAGGCCCGCTACGAGCGGGAAGCGAGCATCCGCGACCCGAAGGCCGACCCGGTGACGCAGGAGATGCCGACGCAGCGGGTCGACGACTCGCGGCACGGCGCGCACGCCGACGAGCGCATCGAGTCGATGGACCCGACCGTGCACCCGCGGCAGGCCCAGCCGATCGACCCGGCCATCGCGGAGCAGCACAAGTCGCGGTTCAGCCGGTGACGCGCTGACAGACAGGCAGTGAAGACAGGCGGTGACGAAGCGGTGCACGGTCCGTGAAGGGCCGTGCACCGCTTCGCGCGAGGAGGGTCAGGCCGCGGCGTCCATGCGCTCTACCTGGTCGTCGTCCAGCTTGAGGTCGAGCGCCCCCAACGTCTCCTCCAGCTGCGCCACGGAGGTCGCGCCCACCAGCGGCACGATGTCCTGGCGCAGCAACCAGGCCAGCACGACCTGGTTCACCGTCGCGCCGAGTTCGTCGGCGACCTCGTGCAGCACCTTCAGCCGCCGCGTGGTGCCAGGGTGGTCGTACGCCTCGCCGAGCGGCTTGTCCCGGTACCGGCCCGCGAGCAGCGCCGAGTACGCCACCAGCGTCACGTCACCCTCCGCGGCGGCGTAGTCGAGCAGTTCGTCGGTCATGTGCACGTGACCGCCCTCGGGCAGCTTCACGTTCGGCCGGGGCCGCAGGTAGCTGTACCGCTGCTGCACGGCGCGGTAGACCGGCCAGCCGTTGGCCCGCGACACCGCCCGCGCCCGGTCGAACCGCCAGGTGGCGTGGTTGCTGGCCCCGATCTCCCGGACCCGACCCGCGTCCACGAGGGACGCGAACCCGCCGAGCGTGTCCTCGAACGTGACGCTGCGGTCCTCGATGTGGCTGTAGTACAGGTCGATGTGGTCGACGCCGAGCCGCTTCAGGCTCGCCGCGGCGGCGCTGCGGACCGTGTCGCCGGACAGCCCCTCGGCGTTCTCCAGCCCGGTGCCGGGGGTCAGCGGTCGCGCGCCCATCTTGGTGGCCACCACCATCGCGTCCCGGTTGCCGCGCTCGGCCAGCCAGCGGCCCACGGTCAGCTCGCTCTCGTCGCCCGTGCCGCCGTCCCAGAACACGTAGTTGTTCGCCGTGTCCAGGAACGTGCCGCCCGCCTCGGCGAAGCGGTCCATGATCGCGAACGAGGTCCGCTGGTCCACCGACTTGCCGAACGGCAGCGTGCCCAGGGCCAGGGCGCTGACTTCCAGTGATCCGATGCGCTGTCGTTTCATGGCGGTCAGCCTGGGTGCTGGAGCGCGCTCCAGGTCAAGCCCCCGCCGCGCACCCGGGTCGGGCACGCCGGGTGGCGTGGCATGCTGGCGGTCGATGTCGACTCTGACTCTGACGAAGTGGGCCCCCGCCGTGCTGGCGCTGGTCCTGGTGGCCAGTCCCGGCGTGTGGCGGTACAGCAGGCACGTCATCACGATCGCGCACGAGGCCGGGCACGCCCTCGTCGCGCTGCTCACCGGCCGACGGCTGGAGGGCATCAAGCTCAACTCGGACACGTCGGGGGTGACGGTGTCGCGCGGGCGGCCCACCGGGGTGGCCGTGGTGCTCATGTACTTCGCCGGGTACGTGACGCCGTCGTTGCTCGGGCTGGGCGCGGCGGCGCTGGTGACGGCCGACCAGGTCCGGCCGCTGCTGTGGGCGACGGTGGCGCTGCTGGTCGGGATGCTGGTCATGATCCGCAACGTGTTCGGCGTGGTGTCGGTGGTGCTGACCGGGGCGGTGATGTTCGCCGTGTCCTGGTACGCGACCGCGCAGTGGCAGGCGGCGTTCGCGTTGTTCGTGACGTGGTTCCTGCTGCTGGGCGGCGTGCGGCCGGTGGGGGAGTTGCAGCAGCGGCGGGTGCGGGGCCTGGCGCGGCAGTCGGACGCCGACCAGCTCGCCCGGATCACGCGGGTGCCGGGGCTGGTGTGGGTGCTGCTGTTCGCCGCGGTGACGGTGGGGACGCTGGTGCTCGGCGGGAAGTTGCTGCTGCCGCTGTGAGGGCGCCGGGTCGGGTGCCCCGACCTCCCGGTCGGGACACCGGTCGCCGGGTCAGCCGAGGATCTCGACGTAGCCGTCGGTCCCGTTGAGGCGGATCCGCTGACCGTCTTCGATCAGGTGCGTGGCCCGCTCGACGCCGACGATGGCGGGCAGGCCGTACTCCCGGGCGATGACCGCGCCGTGGGTCATCAGGCCGCCGACCTCGGTGACCAGGCCCGCGATGGCGACGAACAGCGGTGACCAGCTCGGATCGGTGTGGGCGGTGACGAGGATGTCGCCCGGTTCGAGGTCGGCGTCGGCGACGTCGAGGATGACGCGGGCGCGTCCTTCGACGGTGCCGACGGAGACCGGGAGGCCGACGAGGGCGCCGGCGGGCAGGTCGTCGCGGCGGTAGGAGCCGGTGATGGCCTCGCCGTCCGAGGTGAGCACGCGGGGTGGCGTGAGCGCTTGGTAGGACGCGAAGGCTTCCCGGCGGTGGCGGATGAGGTCGTGGTCGACCTCGTTGGTGCGCACGACCTCCCGGAGTTCCGGCAGGGACAGGTAGAAGACGTCCTCCCGGTCGGTGAGGACGCCGGCGCGCACGAGCCGGTCGGCCTCGGCCGTCAGCGCCTGCTTGTAGATGAAGTAGCGGCTGATCAGGAAGTACTTCGGGTACTCGCGGTAGCCGGTGAAGGTGCGGACGCGGTCGATCTTCTGCTTGGTCTCCTCGGCCTTCCGGTCGCCGTCGGGCAGCGTGCGCAGGCGGGCCAGGACGTCCTCCTCCTTCATGCGCGCCTCCCGCAGCCCCTGCTCGAAGCGGTGCTTGCCGGAACCCGGCTCGAAGTTCTTGATGTTGGTGAGGATGATCGGCAGCAGCGTGGTGGGGCGCTCGCTCCACCGCGGCCTGGTGATGTCGATCTCGCCGACGCAGCGCATGCCGTACTTGTCCAAGTAGGACAGGATCGCGTCACGCGCCTCCCGGCCGCCGGGCAGCTCGGGCAGCCGGTCCAGGAAGTCGTCGTCCTCGACGTCGTGCAGGAAGGCGACGACCTCCGGGTGCGGGCGGATGACGTCGGCGACGTCGAGGAGTTCCAGGCCCATCTCCGACGTGACGTTGTGCGGGACGGACTGGGTGAGCGTGTCGGCCGCGTTCTTCTCGCCCAGCCACTCCTTCAGGTGGTCGTTGAGCCACCACGTCGTCTGCATCCCGGCCATGATCGCCTGGTAGCTCTGCGGGTCGTGCAGGAACCGCCGCAGCTCCTCCTGGTCCGCGATGATGAAGTCGAGCAGCTCCGGCCCCGACTTGCCCTCGATGGCGCGCCTCGCGGCGGCGTTGGAGGCGTCCCCGCGGGCGATCAGCTCGGTGACGACGGCCGGGTCGGTCTCGATGGTGGCGGGCGCCGCGCCGGGGATCGGCCGGATCGGACCGTCGTCGGCGGGCGGGGGGAGGAAGCCGTCGCGCTCGACCACGGTCCGCAGCGCGTCCCCGATGAGCGGGTCGGACTTGCCCAGCACCTGCATGAGGTCGGCCCGGCTCTTGGGGGACGCCAGCACCCGGGTGACGTCCACGAACAGCCTGCCGCCCGCCTCGGCGCGGGGCATCGGTGAAGCCAGGCCCCACAGGGAGATCCCCAGCGGTCGCATGGCGTCGGTCATCATCTGCTGGTGGCCGACCGAGACGTAGACGTGGTTCTCCGCGTCGTCGGTCTCCGGCACGGGGAACAGCGTGGTGATCGGCCGGCTCTGGACGATGTGGAACTCGTCGTCCACCAGGCACCACTCGATGTCCTGGGGACGGCCGAAGCGGGCCTCGATCCGCCGGCCCAGGCGCACCAGGCGGACCGCCTGCGCGTCGGTCAGCGCGGGCTCGTCCCGGCGCGCGGGGTCGACGGTGTCGGTGCGGGTGCCGCCGGTCGGCGCGGCGACGGTGGCGATCTCCTTGGTGGCGATGGCCCGGGAGACGACCTCGTCGTCGCGCACCTTGAAGGAGTCGGCGTTGACCAGCCCCGACACCAGGGCTTCACCGAGGCCGAAGGTCGCTTCGACCGAGGCGACCTTCCGGTTGGACGTCACCGGGTCGGCGGTGAACAGCACGCCGGCGGCCCGCGGGAACACCATCCGCTGCACGACGACGGCCATGCGGACCGCGGCGTGGTCGAAGCCGCGGTGCTCCCGGTAGGCGACGGCCCGCTCGGTGAACAGCGAGGCCCAGCACCGGCTGACGTGGCGGAGCACCGCCTCCGGGCCCACCACGTTCAGGTAGCTGTCCTGCTGGCCCGCGAACGAGGCCCCCGGCAGGTCCTCCGCCGTCGCGCTCGACCGGACGGCCCAGGCGGTCCCCTCGTCGCCGAGCCGCGCGAGGGCGTCGGTGATCTCCTCCGCGATGTCGTCGGGGATGGGGATCTCCTCGATCCGCCGGCGGAGGTCCGCGCCGACCGGGCCCGCACCGCCGATGGCCGGTTCGACGACGCGGCGGAAGGCGTCCGTCGTCACGCAGAACCCGGGTGGCACGCGGACGCCTTCGATCCGCGAGAGTTCACCCAGGTGTGCGCCCTTGCCCCCGACGAGGGCGACCTCCGTCCGGTCGACCTCGTGGAGACCGAGCACGTGGCGTCCCATTCACTCACCTTTCCGTCAGCCCATTTCCGCAGGTAGTGGGCTCAGGCCGGAGATTCTGCGGCACCACAGGGGTCTTGCCGCAAGGCCCCCTGTGCGCTATATGTTGAAGTGGGGAGAAGTGTGGTGGGTTTCCGGTCGGGTACTCCCTTCCTTTCGAGGGAGGACGGCCATGACCGACACTGTCGCCGATTTCGTGCTCCGCCGGCTCCGCAACTGGGGTGTCGAGCACGTGTTCGCCTATCCGGGTGACGGCATCAACGGGTTGGTGGCCGCCTTCGGGCGCAGTGACGACCGGCCGCGGTTCATCCAGTCGCGGCACGAGGAGATGTCCGCCCTCGAAGCCGTGGGCTACGCGAAGTTCAGCGGGCGGGTCGGGGTGTGCCTGGCGACGTCCGGGCCCGGGGCTATCCACCTGCTCAACGGCCTGTACGACGCCAAGCTGGACCACGTGCCGGTGGTCGCGATCGTGGGGCAGACGGCGCGCACCGCGATCGGGGGCAGCTACCAGCAGGAAGTCGACCTGCACGCGCTGTTCAAGGACGTCGCCTCGGAGTACCTGGTGGACGTGGTCGTGCCCGAGCAGCTGCCCAACGCGCTGGACCGGGCCATCCGCACCGCCGAGGCGCAGCGCGCGCCCACCGCGCTGATCATCCCGGCCGACGTGCAGGAGCTGGAGTACTCGCCGCCCGAGCACGCGTTCAAGCACGTGCCGTCGAGCGCGCCCAGCCGGTCGTGGGCGACGGCCGTGCCGTCCGAGGACGACGTGGCGCGCGCCGTGGAGGTGCTGAACGCCGGCGAGCGCGTCGCGGTGCTGGTCGGGCAGGGCGCGCGCGGTGCGGCCGACGAGGTGCGCCAGGTGGCCGACCTGCTCGGCGCGGGTGTGGCGAAGGCGTTGCTGGGCAAGGACGTGCTGCCCGACGACGAGCCGTGGGTGACCGGCGCGATCGGGTTGCTGGGCACCCGGCCGAGCTACGAGCTGATGCGCGACTGCGACACGTTGCTGATCGTCGGGTCGAGCTTCCCGTACTCGCAGTTCCTGCCGGAGTTCGGCAAGGCGCGGGCGGTGCAGGTGGACGTCGACGGGCGGTTCATCGGCATGCGCTACCCGACCGAGGTCAACCTGGTGGGTGACGCCGGGGCGACGTTGCGCGCGATGGTTCCGCTGTTGCGGCGCAAGGAAGACCGGTCGTGGCGGGACAAGGTGGAGCGCGACGTCGTGGAGTGGTGGGAGACGTTGCGGCGTCAGTCCTTCGTGGACGCCGACCCGGTGAACCCGATGCGGATCATGTGGGAGCTGTCACCGCGGCTGCCCGAGGACGTGGTCGTGACCGCCGACTCGGGGTCGGCGGCGAACTGGTACGCGCGGCTGGTGAAGCTGCGCGGCGACATGCGCGGGTCGCTGTCCGGCACGCTGGCGACCATGGGCGCCGGGGTGCCGTACGCGATCGGGGCGAAGTTCGCCCATCCGGGGCGGCCGGTGGTGGCGCTGGTCGGCGACGGCGCCATGCAGATGAACGGGCTGGCCGAGCTGATCACCATCGCCCGCTACTGGGAGGAGTGGGCCGACCCGCGCTGCGTCGTGTGCGTGTTGCACAACAACGACCTCAACCAGGTGACGTGGGAGCTGCGGTCCATGGGCGGCGCGCCGAAGTTCGAGCAGTCGCAGGTGCTGCCGGACGTGGACTACGCGGCGTTCGCCCGATCGCTGGGCCTGGACGGCGTCGCCGTGGACGACCCGGAGGACCTGGGCGGTGCGTGGGAGCGCGCCCTGTCCGCGCCCCGGCCCGCGGTGCTGGACGTGCGGTGCGACCCGAACACGCCGCCGATCCCGCCGCACACGACGTTCGAGCAGGCCAAGGCCACCGCCGAGGCGATGCTGAAGGGCGACCCGGACGCGTGGGACGTCGTCCGGCGCGGGGTGGCCACCAAGGTTCAGGAGTTCCTGCGCGGGTAACCGGGGGCCATGGTGAGCATCGGTTACTTCCTCTCCAGCGAGGAGCACGGGCCGCGCGACCTGGTGCGGCAGGCGCGGTGGGCGGAGCAGGCCGGGTTCGAGCGCCTGTGGATCTCCGACCACTACCACCCGTGGAACGACGAGCAGGGGAACAGCCCGTTCGTGTGGTCCGTCATCGGGGCGCTGTCCGAGGTCACGTCGCTGCCCATCACGACCGCCGTCACCTGTCCGACGGTCCGGATTCACCCGGCCGTGGTCGCGCAGGCCGCCGCGACCGCCGCCGTCCAGTGCCAGGGCGGGTTCACCCTCGGCGTGGGCTCCGGCGAGGCGTTGAACGAGCACATCTTCGGCGACCCGTGGCCGTCCGCGCCGCAACGGCTGGAGATGCTGGAAGAGGCCGTCGAGGTGATGCGCGCGCTGTGGACGGGCGAGGAGGTCAGCCACCGCGGCAAGCACTACACGGTCGAGAACGCGCGGCTCTACACCGTGCCACCGTCACCCGTTCCGGTGTACGTGTCGGCGTTCGGGCCGAAGGCGGCGGAGGTCGCCGGGCGCATCGGCGACGGCCTGTGCTCCACGATCCCGGACGAGTCGCTGCTGGCGAAGTTCCGCGAGGCGGGCGGCGGCGGCAAACCGACCCAGGCCGGGTTCAAGGTCTGCCACGCGTCCTCGGCCGAGGCGGGCGTGAAGACGGCGCACCGGCTGTGGGCCAACGAGCAGCTGCCCGGTGAGCTGGCGCAGGTCCTGCCGACGCCCAGGCACTTCGAGCAGGCGTCGACGCTGGTCACCGAGGAGATGGTGGCCTCGGCGCTGCCCGTGGGGCCCGACCCGCGGCCGTACGCGGACCGGGTGCGCGAGTTCGCCGACGCGGGCTACGACGAGGTGTACGTGAGCCAGATCGGGCCCGACCAGGAGCAGTTCTTCGCGTTCTGGGCGGAGTCGGTGGCGCCCGCGCTGCGCGACGCGTGACGCTGCGGGCCCGAATCCACCCGCCCGGTAATCCATCCGATGAGGCGCACCACGTTTGCCCCCCGGGGACCAGCGGGTAAGCCGTGATCAAGCACCTGTGACACCGCAAGGGGGTTCATCCGATGACCAGCACCGCGCGCTTGCCCAAGCCCGTGACCGACGTCTGGGACTGGCAGAAGGAAGGGCTGTGCCGAGGCCGTGACAGCGCGGTCTTCTTCCACCCGGACAACGAACGGGGCTCGGCCAGGGCCGCCCGCGAGGACAAGGCCAAGCAGCTCTGCGCCCGCTGCCCCGTGGTGGACCCGTGCCGCGAGCACGCGCTGGCGGTCCAGGAGCCGTACGGCGTGTGGGGCGGCATGGGCGAGGACGAGCGCCGCCGCATCATCGCCGACCGCCGCCGTTCCGCCGCCTGACCCGCCCTGCCACCCGCACCGACCGACGCACCGACCGGCCGACCTGCCGCTGAGCCCCACCGACCGGCACCCCTCGGAGACCCCACCGGGCCCGCCGCCGAGCCGCTCCCACCCCCACCGGCCGCCGGGCCCCACCGAACGCGAAAAGGCCGCCTGACACCCCGTGCCAGGCGGCCTCTCGTCGTCGTCACGTCCTATTCGGTCAGACCCTCGCGCAACTGCCGCAGCGTCTTGGCCAGCAGCCGCGACACGTGCATCTGCGAGATGCCGACCTTCTGCGCGATCTGGGTCTGCGTCATGTTCCCGAAGAACCGCATCACCACGATCTTGCGCTCCCGCTCCGGCAGCTTCTCCAGCAGCGGGTGCAGCGCCTCCCGCTGCTCGATCGCCTCCAGCTCCGGGTCCTCCTCGCCGAGCGTGCTGCCCAGCGAGATGGAGCTGTCGTCGGCCACGAGCAGGTCGTCCAGCGACGCGCTGTGGTAGGCGTTGCCCGCCGCCAGCCCCTCGTGGATCTCCTCCCGGCTCAGGCCCAGGTGCTGCGCCAGCTCGCTCGGCGTCGGCGCCCGGCCCAGCTCCTGCGACAGCCGCGCCGACCCCGCGTTGATCGCCAGGTGCAGCTCCTTGAGCCGCCGCGGCATGCGCACCGACCAGCTGGAGTCCCGGAAGTACTTCCGGACCTCGCCCATGATCGTCGGCACCGCGAACGACAGGAAGTCGCTGCCGCGCTCCGGGTCGAACCGGTCCACCGCGTTGATCAGCCCGACCGTGGCCACCTGCACCAGGTCGTCGTGCGGCTCACCGCGGTGCCCGAACCGCCGGGCGATGTGCTTGGCGACCGGCAGGTGCTCGGTCACCAGCTCGTCGCGCAGCCGCTCCCGCTCCGGGTCGCCCTTCGCGGTCGCGGCGAGCCGCACGAACAGCGGCGCCAGGTGGTCGTAGTCACCCTGTGTGCCGGACCGCGTCGTGCCCCCGTCCGACCCCGTCACGCATCCACCGTCCCCAACGACCTCTTGACCAGGTCGATGTGCACCTCGAACGCCTCCGCCTGCGGCGCGACCCAGGTCGTCACCGAGTCGACCAGCGCGCTCAGCACCCGCCAGCCGAAGCTGTCCCGGTCCGGCGGCGCGGACCGCTGCGACCCCACCTTGGTGAACACCTGGACCGACCCGTCCACCACCACGAACTGGGCGCTGAGCACAGCGCCCTGCGAGGCCAGCGAGATGAGCGTCGAACACGCCTCGTCCACCGCCAGCTTCAAGTCCTCGATGGAGTCCAGGTCGAAGTCCTGCCGCATGGCGATGTCCGCCGCCACGGCACGGACGATCGACAGCTGCGTGGGGTCGGCCGCCATCCGCAACTCGACCCCGGCCAGGGCGTTATCCGACTCACCGCTTCGCGGCTCAGTGTGCGACACGCTCACCTCGTCGTCCGTTCTGTCTCGTTGTGCTGCTGAAGCTATCGGTACCCGAATTGATCGTCGTTCACACGTGTAGGCGACGCGCGGGCTGGGAAGACTGACTGGTGCGACGGGGGAGGCCCTTTGACCGATCAACTCGCGGACCACCACTGGGGAGTGGAGTTCCCGGCCCAAGCCGGGCAGCTCGCGGCGGTCCGTGCCCGGCTGGACGCCTGGCTGGCCGCCGAGGGGTTGTCCGAGGACGACCGCTACGACCTGCTGGTCGCGGTGAACGAGGCGGCCAGCAACGCCGTGGAGCACGCGTACGGGCCGGACGAGCAGGGTCTGGTGCACATCGACGCCAGCGCGCGGCCCGACGGCAGCGTGCGCGTGGTCGTCACCGACCACGGCGGTTGGCGCGTGCCGCCGCCCACCCTGACCGCCCGCGGTCGGGGGCTGCTGCTGATGCGCGAGAACGTCGACGAGGTGCTGGTCGACCGAGGCGCCGGCGGCACCACCGTCACCCTGGTCCTCGCGCCGCGGCACACGGTGGGCGGCACGTACCTGGCCGCGCCCGCGCCGCTCGACCCGGTGGACGTCACCGCCCGGGACGGCTGGGTCGAGGTGCACGTGCGCGGCGACGTCCCGGCGCACGCCGCGCCCGCCGTCCGCCGGCGCATCCTCACCGCCGCGCGGGGCGGGACCGTGCCCGTGGTCGTGGACCTGCTCGCCCTGGGCGAGCACAGCGAGGGCCTGGTCCGCAGCCTGCGCGCGGTCGCCGAGGCCGCCGCCGCGGCCGGCAACCGGCTCGTGGTGCGCGCACCCGAGCACGGCCACGCCCGCCGCGCGCTCGTCGCGGCGGGCGTGGACCAAGTCGTCGACCTGGTGCCGCACGTCTAGCGCTCCGTCGCCCGGCTCAGCGGGACTCGCCGGCCCCCAGCGCCTGCTCGACCGACTCGAACACGCTGAACACCTCACCCAGGCCGGTGGCGGCCAGCGGGCGCGTCACGGCGCGCTCCACCGCCACGACGCGGAACTCCGCCTCGCGGCGGGCGGCCTGCTGCGACGCCTCCACCAGCACGGCCAGGCCGGCCGAGCCGAGGAAGCTCACCCCCGACAGGTCCAGCACCAGCGTGCTGCCGGCGTCGAGGTGCTGCAAAGCGGACGCCCGCAGTTGCGGCGCGGTGAGCATGTCGACCTCACCGCTCACCGACACCACGGTGACGCCCTGGGCCGCCGTGCGGACGTCGAGTCCGAGCTGCCCGGCTCGCGGGCTGTCGACCGCGGCGGACTCGGCTCCGCTCGTCGCCACGACGTCCGGATCCTGAACCGTCACGAGGCACTCCTCTTCAGCTGGAACCGCTGGGTGGGAAGCCCGGGCGCACGAAGTGTGCGCGCAGCACTGAACCGCAGCGTGGCGGAAACAATTCCCCGCTAGCCGGACTTCCCGGCGCGGCTGTTGGCTCAACCGCTGCGCCACCCACCGTACGGAGCCCGTGGCGACACCACAAGCGCGCGGGTGGCGCCCTGATAGGCATCAGTGTAGTGCGCTGTTCGGTGTGCGGCGGACGATGGACGGTGAACGGTTTGGTACCGCCGGGACGGGATACGCCTCGGGGGAAGCGTTCCCGCCCGCCGGGCGCAGCTCGGCGACGCAACCGGCCGCCGGCCGCGATCGGGCACGAATGCGGAGGTGGTCTCGACCACAGTCGAGCAGAATCGGGTGACGGGGATAACGCCACGAGAGCCGTGGGCGACAACCCTGGTGGAGGGATTTTCAGATGAGCACCAGAACGGAAACCGAGTCCGAGCCGGCGAAGCCGAGGGCAGCGCGTGCCGGCACCACAGGCGCGGCGGCGCTGCCCACAGCCCCCTGCAGCGTGGTCTGGAGCAAGGGCCACGCGTACGTGCTCGAAGGTTTCCAGGCCCGCTGGGTAGGCGTCGACGACCGCGGTCGTCCGCAGGCGCTCAGCGGCGCCGAGCTGCAACGACGCGGCTGGAGCCGCACCCGTTCGACCAACTGAGCCGGGCACGCGGGCCTCGCACCGCGAGTCGACCACCGGGGCACGCCGGGCGGCCCTCTACAGTGCGGACGTGTCGCACGATCCCGCCGACCGGCTGCTGACCATCCCGAACGCGCTGAGCGTGTTGCGGCTGCTCGGCGTGCCCCTGTTCCTCTACCTGCTGCTCGGCCCGCACGCCGACGGCTGGGCGCTGGTCGTGCTCGTCGCGGCGGGCCTGTCCGACTGGCTGGACGGCAAGATCGCCCGCTGGCTCGACCAGGCCAGCAGGCTCGGCGCCCTGCTCGACCCCGCCGCCGACCGGCTCTACATCCTCGCCACGCTCGTGGCGTTCGTCGTGCGCGGCATCGTGCCCTGGTGGGTGGCGGTGGTGCTGGTCGGCCGCGAACTCGTCGTCGGCCTCTGCCTGCCCGTGCTCCGGGCCCGCGGCTACGGCCCGTTCGAGGTGAACTACCTGGGCAAGGCGGCCACGTTCAACCTGCTCTACGCGTTCCCCATGCTCCTGCTCGCCCAGGGCACCTCGACGGCCGCGCAGGTCGCCCGTCCGGTCGCCTACGCGTTCATGGTCTGGGGCGGGGCCTTGTACCTGTGGTCCGGGGTGCTGTACGTGTACCAGTTCACCCTCGCGATGCGGCGACGGCCGGGTGTCGCGCCGGCGTGAACGCCGACGTGGGAAGATCCGGCGGAGCGTTGATCCACCGTCATTGAAGGAGCACACCGCGGTGATTCCCGAGGAGCTCAAGTACACCGAGGAACATGAGTGGGTGCTGCGCACAGGTGAGGACACCGTGCGCGTGGGCATCACCGACTACGCCCAGGAGCAGCTCGGCGACGTGGTGTTCGTCCAGCTCCCGGAGCTCGGCGAGCAGGTCGCGGCAGGGCAGACGCTCGGCGAGGTGGAGTCGACCAAGAGCGTGTCCGACATCTACGCGCCGCTCGCGGGCGAGGTCGTCGCCCGCAACGACTCGCTCGACCAGCAGCCCGACCTGGTGAACTCCGACCCCTACGGCGAGGGGTGGATGGTGGAGTTGCGGCTGGAGGACCCGTCCGCGGTCGACGACCTGCTCGACGCCGCCGCGTACCAGGAGCTGGTGGCACAGGGGTGACGTCGATCTTCCGGCGGCTCTTCGGTCGGTGGGGGAGCCGCTCCTCAGACCAGGGTTCGGGCACGATAGGTTCTAGCGGTCTCGACGGTTCCAGCAGCAGGAGGAGAGCTCAGGTGAGCACGAACGACGGGCCAGGCGTTCCGCCAGAGCAGTCCCCGGAGCGGACCTCCGTGTTCCGGGCCGACTTCCTCGCCGAGGTCGAGGGCGCCGAGGCGCCCGCCCAGGAGCCTGCCGTCGCGGGTGTCGACGCGCTGCCCGCCGGGTCGGCGCTGCTCGTGGTCAAGCGCGGCCCCAACGCGGGGTCGAGGTTCCTGCTGGACCGCGACACGACGAGCGCGGGGCGGCACCCCGACAGCGACATCTTCCTCGACGACGTGACGGTCTCCCGTCGCCACGCCGAGTTCCGCCGTGAGGGCGGCGAGTTCGTGGTGATCGACGTGGGCAGCCTCAACGGCACCTACGTCAACCGCGAGCCCGTCGACCAGGCGGTGCTGGCGAACGGCGACGAGGTGCAGATCGGCAAGTTCCGCCTGGTGTTCCTGACCGGTCCGGGCGCCGGGGGCCAGGGGGCCTGAGCGATGGGGCTCCGGTGACGGCGGCCGGGCGGCCACGCGGGGGGTTGAGCATCGGGGCGGTGCTGGCGCAGCTGCGACCCGACTTCCCCGACGTCACCATCTCCAAGATCCGATTCCTGGAGTCGGAGGGGTTGGTCCGCCCGGCGCGCACGGCGTCGGGGTACCGGCAGTTCACGTCCGCGGACGTGGACCGCCTGCGGTACGTGCTGTCCGCGCAACGGGACCGGTACCTGCCGCTGAAGGTCATCAAGGAGCAGTTGGACGCGGCCGACCAGGGCGCGTCGAAGGCGGTGCGCGCGGTCGACCTCTCCCCGGCCGCCGGGCACCGCGTCACCCGCGAGGACCTGCTGGCCCGCGCGGGCATCGAGCCGGGCGTGCTGGCCGACCTGGAGCAGCACGGTTTGATCAGGGCCGGTGCGGGCGGGTTCTACGACCACGAGGCCGTGCAGATCGCCTCCACCGTGCGGGCCATGGCCGAGCACGGGCTGGAGGCGCGCCACCTGCGGCCGTTCCGCGTGGCGGCCGACCGCGAGGTCGGGCTGGTGGAGCAGGCCGCGGGCGCGGCGCCCCGGCAGCGCGACCGCGACGAGGTCGTGCGGGAGCTGGCCGCGCTCTCCGTAACGCTGCACACACTGTTGGTGAAGGTGGGGCTGCGCGAGGGTCAGGGCAACCCGTTTCACCGAGGTGAGGGTGTGTCCGCATCGTGATCCGAAGCGGCCGGGCGGTTGCGCACAGAGCCCGCTTGGCGGGTAGCGTCGAAACTGTACGTGGGGGATCCTCGTTAGGTAGCGGGGACGCCAGAATTTCAGCGCGCTGAGGGAGGCGAGACCCGATGAGCGAGATGCGCGTCGTCGGCGTGCGGGTGGAGTTGCCCGCCAACCAGCCGATCCTGCTGCTGCGCGAAACCGAGGGCGAACGGTACCTGCCGATCTGGATCGGATCGGTCGAGGCCACGGCGATCGCGTTGGAGCAGCAAGGTGTCCGTCCTGCCCGGCCGTTGACGCACGACCTGCTCAAGGACGTCATCGGAGCCCTCGGTCGGCAGCTGGAGCAGGTGCGGATCACCGACCTGCAGGAGGGCACGTACTTCGCGGAGCTCGTCTTCGACGGCGACATCCGCGTCTCGGCGCGGCCGAGCGACTCGGTGGCGCTGGCCCTGCGGATCGGCGTGCCGATCCACGCGGAGGAGTCCGTGCTGGCCGAGGCCGGTTTGATCATCCCGGACGAGCAGGAGGACGAGGTCGAGAAGTTCCGCGAGTTCCTCGACTCGGTCTCGCCGGAGGACTTCCGCGGGGCGGACACGTAGGCCGATCTGCGCCCGAGGTGGCCGGCCCTTGCGGTCATCGGTAGTTGCGGTGAGCTGCGCTGGGAAGACCCAAGACCGAGAGATCACAAGCGTCCTCGCCGGACGGGCAGATCAGCAGGATGACCCCGACCACCTCCGGGATCTCCTGTTTCGTCGTGGGTCGGGTTCCGTGTCATCCCACCGACCTCCCTCCGGGCTACCACACGCGTCAAGGGGGCGACATCAGTAAGCGCCGCGGGCATTGCTGGACTTCGCCCCCCTTGACACGTGCGGTAGGGCAAGGCCAGGTCGGCGGGACGACACGAACCCCTCCCATGGGAAGGGCAAACCCAACGCGGCCGACCGCGCCCGACCCGTCCGCACCCCGGTTGCGACTCGCGACCCCCGACCCACCTCGCTGGACGTCTTTGCTGCACAAGTAGGGCTTCGTGTCATCCCGCCGACCTGGCGCAGCCCTACCGCACGTGTCAAGGGGGGCGTGGTCCACTGCGGGCTACGGCGTCTACTGATGTCGCCCCCCTGACGCGTGTGGTAGCCCTTCGGGAGGTCGGTGGGACGACACGAAACCCGGACCCACGACGAAACAGGGGCCATCAGCGGGGGTTGGGGTCATCCTGCTGATCTGCCCGTCCGGCGAGGACGCTTTTGGGCTCTTGGACCCCAAATCGCCCCGCGGGGGTACACCAACCCACCCCAAGTACCGACGAGTCGGGTGCTTGACAACGACACCCCTACCCGAACCCGCCCACGAAGGGCGCACCCCCGGCCCCACACCGTGAACGGCCCTTCGCGAGCGTGCGCGGTGCGTTGTGGATCAACCCCGCGTGCCACCATCAGGCGTCACACCCCTGAATTACACAACGTCAACGTTGATCGGCTAAACGATCACTAAACGTCACCCGAATGGCTTACGACGGGCGACTCTCTCAACCTCTACCTCACGTTGAGGTCAGACACGTCCCGCGCGTCGCGTTGACCTGCCCCCTAGCCGGTCTTACCGTCGAACTCAGGTGAATTGCCACGGTGTGATTCGGGCACCGCGGCGGCTTCACGTTGGTCGCCGGTCGTCGTGACCGGACCGAGGGGAGGCAGGCGTGGTCGAGGAAGCGCCCATCCGGGCCGGATCCGGCGAACAGGGTGAGCTGTTCCCGGACTCCTCGCTGCCGGACGAACTGGTCGGGTACCGCGGCCCCGCCGCGTGCCAGATCGCGGGCATCACCTACCGCCAGCTGGACTACTGGGCGCGCACGGGGTTGGTCAACCCCACGATAAGGAGTGCGCACGGCTCGGGCAGCCAACGGCTCTACTCGTTCAAGGACATCCTGGTCCTCAAGGTCGTGAAGAGACTGCTGGACACCGGCGTCTCGTTGCAGAACATCCGGGTCGCCGTGGACCACCTGCGCCGCCGCGGCGTGCAGGACCTGGCCCGCATCACGCTGTTCAGCGACGGCACCACCGTCTACGAGTGCACGTCGCCGGAAGAGGTGGTCGACCTGCTCCAGGGCGGCCAGGGGGTGTTCGGCATCGCGGTCTCCGGAGCGATGCGGGAGATCAGCGGCACGATCCACGACTTCCCCGCCGAACGGGCGGACGGGGCCGAGATCGTGGAGCCGTCCGACGACGAGCTGTCCCGTCGCCGTCGGACGAGGGCCATCGGCTGACCGGGTGGGTCGACCGGCGCGCACTGAGATCCACGTCGCGCCGGCGGTACCGTTCACCCCTCCGACGGGTACGATTCCGCGCGTAGTCGCTTTATCCCGTGCGGGAGAGTCCGAGCCCGTCTCGGCGCCGAAGGAGCAAATCCTCCCCGGAACCTCTCAGGCGCAAGGACCGTGCGGGTGAGACGCCTCTGGAAAGCGGGTCGGGCACGACCGACCGACCCCGCCGACGGTGCAAGCCCGACAGCCGGGTGAAGCTCTCAGGCGCCCGAGACCGGGCAGAAGACAGAGGGGGAGGGCAACGGCAGAAGTCTGTCCGGAGCCCTGGAGGCCAGCACCGATGACGCAGGACCGCATCCCCCTCGCCGCACTCGAGCACGGCACCCCGTTCGCCGACCGGCACGTGGGCCCGCGGCCCGCCGAGCTGGCCCGCATCCTCGACGTGATCGGTGTCGGCTCGCTGGAGGAACTGGCGCAGCACGCCGTCCCCGAGTCGATCCGCGAGCGCGACCTGGTGCTGGACCTGCCCGCGCCCGCCACCGAGACCGAGGCGCTGGCCGAGCTGCGCGCCCTCGCCGCGCGCAACCGCCCGATGACGCAGATGATCGGGCTCGGCTACTACGGCACGACCACCCCGCCGGTGATCCGCCGCAACGTGCTGGAGAGCCCCGCCTGGTACACGGCGTACACGCCGTACCAGCCGGAGATCTCCCAGGGCCGCCTCGAAGCGCTGCTGAACTTCCAGACGATGGTCGCCGACCTGACCGGTCTGCCGCTGGCCAACGCCTCGATGCTGGACGAGTCCACGGCCGCCGCCGAGGCGATGACGCTGGTCCGCCGCGCGGGCCGGGCCAAGTCGAACAAGTTCGTGGTGGACGCCGACACGCTGCCGCAGACGCTGGCCGTCATCGAGACGCGCGCCGAGCCGCTGGGCATCGAGATCGTCACCGCCGACCTGTCGCAGGGCATCGAGGGGCTCGGCCTGGGCGGCGACTTCTTCGGCGTGCTGCTGTCCTACCCCGGCGCGTCCGGCGTGGTGCGCGACCACGCGTCGGTGATCGAGGAGATCCACAAGGCGGGCGCGCAGGCGGTGGTCGCCGCGGACCTGCTGGCGCTGACGCTGCTGCGCCCGCCCGGCGAGATCGGCGCGGACGTCGTCATCGGCACCACGCAGCGCTTCGGCGTGCCGATCGGGTTCGGCGGGCCGCACGCCGGCTACATGGCCGTGCGCCAGGGCCTGGAGCGGCAGTTGCCCGGCCGGCTGGTCGGCGTGTCCGTGGACGCGGACGGCTCGCTCGCCTACCGCCTCGCGTTGCAGACCCGCGAGCAGCACATCCGCCGGGAGAAGGCCACCAGCAACATCTGCACCGCGCAGGTCCTGCTCGCGGTGATGGCCTCGATGTACGCGGTGTACCACGGTCCGGAGGGCCTGAAGGCGATCGCGACCCGGGCGCACCGGATGGCGACCGTGCTGGCCGCCGGCCTGCTGGAGGGCGGCGTCGAGATCGTGCACGGCGAGTTCTTCGACACCGTGCGGGCCCGCGTCGAGGGCCGTGCCGCCGCCGTCGTGTCGGCCGCGCGCGACCTGGGCGTGAACCTGTGGCAGGTGGACGCGGACGTGGTGTCCATCGCGTGCGACGAGACGACCACGCGCGAGCACCTGGAACTGGTGTGGAAGGCGTTCGGGGTGACCGTCTCCGACGTGGACGGCCTGGACGCCGACACCGCCGACGGCATCCCCGCCGACCTGCGCCGCACCAGCGACTACCTGACCCACCCGGTGTTCCACGCGCACCGCTCCGAGACCGCGCTGCTGCGCTACCTGCGGTCGTTGTCGGACAAGGACGTGGCGCTGGACCGCAGCATGATCCCGCTGGGCTCGTGCACGATGAAGCTCAACGCCACGGCCGAGATGGAGCCCGTGACGTGGCCGGAGTTCGCCGACCTGCACCCGTTCGCGCCCGCGTCGGACGCCGAGGGGCTGCTGACCATCGTCGGTGACCTGGAGCGGTGGCTGGCCGAGGTCACCGGGTACGACGCGGTGTCGTTGCAGCCGAACGCGGGCAGCCAGGGCGAGTTCGCGGGCCTGCTCGCGATCCGCGCCTACCACCGGGCCAACGGCGACGACCACCGCGACGTGTGCCTGATCCCGTCCAGCGCGCACGGCACCAACGCCGCGTCCGCCGTGATGGCCGGCATGCGGGTCGTGGTCGTCAAGTGCGACGACCACGGCAACGTGGATGTCGAGCACCTGCGCTCCACGATCGACGCGCACCGCGACTCGCTCGCCGCGATCATGATCACCTACCCGTCGACGCACGGCGTGTACGAGGACACCGTGCGCGAGGTGTGCGGGCTGGTGCACGACGCCGGCGGCCAGGTCTACGTGGACGGCGCGAACCTCAACGCGCTGATCGGGCTGGCGCAGTACGGCAAGTTCGGGTCGGACGTGTCGCACCTGAACCTGCACAAGACGTTCTGCATCCCGCACGGCGGCGGTGGTCCGGGCGTCGGCCCGATCGGCGTGCGGTCGCACCTGGCGCCGTTCCTGCCGAACCACCCGTTGCAGCCGACGGCCGGTCCGGAGACCGGTGTCGGCCCGATCAGCGCCGCGCCGTGGGGTTCGGCGTCGATCCTGCCGATCTCGTGGGCGTACGTGCGGATGATGGGCGCGGACGGCCTGCGCCGGGCGACGTTGACCGCGGTGGCGGCGGCGAACTACGTGGCGCGCCGGCTGGACGAGCACTTCCCCGTGCTCTACACCGGCGAGGGCGGTTTCGTGGCCCACGAGTGCATCCTCGACCTGCGGCCGATCACCAAGGCGACCGGCGTGACGGTGGACGACGTGGCGAAGCGGCTGGCCGACTACGGCCTGCACGCGCCGACCATGTCGTTCCCGGTGGCGGGCACGCTGATGGTGGAGCCGACCGAGAGCGAGGACCTCGGCGAGATCGACCGGTTCATCGACGCGATGATCGCCATCAAGCACGAGATCGACCGCGTCGGCTCGGGCGAGTGGCCGGCCGACGACAACCCGCTGCGCAACGCCCCCCACACGGCCGCCTCCATCGCGACGGAGTGGGACCACCCGTACAGCCGCGAGGTGGCGGTGTTCCCGGCGGGCACCTCGGCCCCGAAGATCTGGCCCCCGGTGCGCCGCATCGACGGCGCCAAGGGCGACCGCAACCTGGTCTGCTCCTGCCCGCCGGTCTCGGCCTACGGCGGCTGACCGCAGGGTCTCGCGTTCCGCACGGCGGGCCACCCGGCTTGATCGGGTGGCCCGCCGTCGTCTTCCGGTCAGGCGAGCTCGTAGTCCAGCTCGAACCGGCCCGGTTCGCCCTGCGGCCAGGTGAGGCGGCCCGTGCCGGTCAGGCCGGCGAGGTCGCCGGTGGCGGAGGTGACGGTGAAGGTGCCGGTGGCGACGCCGTCGTGGTAGCCGCCGGTGTGGTGGAGGACGAAGCTGCCCTGGCGGCCGTTCAGGGTGCCCGTGACGACCTCGTAGCCGGTGGAGGCGCAGGAGTCGTCGTCGGTGTAGGACATGACGAAGCGCAGGTCGCCCGTGGCTTCCAGGTCACCGGTGTAGGCGGTGGTCATGCCGCCGACCGTCTGCTTCGGGCCGGTGACTTCGTCGTAGCGCTTGCCGTCCCACGTGTGCTCGTCCCAGCTCTTCATCTCGGCGTTGGCCTGTGCGGTGCTCATGGGAGTCAGCTTGCCGGGCATACCTGACAGGTCGTGTCAGGAAGGATGGGGACATGCGCGCCAGTCGGTTGTTGTCCCTGCTCCTGCTGCTCCAGTCGCGCGGCCGGATGACGGCGCAGGAGCTGGCGGACGAGCTGGAGGTGTCGGTCCGCACGGTGTACCGGGACGTCGAGGCGCTCGGGGCGTCCGGCGTGCCCGTGTACGCCGACCGCGGGCCGGCGGGTGGGTACCGGCTGGTCGACGGGTACCGCACCCGGCTCACCGGGCTGACGACCGAGGAGGCCGACTCGTTGTTCCTGGCGGGCATGCCGGGGCCGGCGGCCGAGCTCGGGTTGGGCGCGGTGGTGGCGGCGGCGCAGCTCAAGGTGCTCGCGGCGCTGCCGCCGGAGCTGCGGTCGCGGGCGGCGCGGATCCGGGAGAGGTTCCACCTGGACGCGCCCGGCTGGTTCCGCGGCAACGAGGGCACGCCGCACGTGGCCGCGATCGCGGAGGCGGTGTGGCAGCAGCGGCGGCTGCGCATCCGGTACGTGCGGTGGGCGCAGGTCGAGGTGGAGCGGACGGTGGAGCCGCTGGGGCTCGTGCTCAAGGCGGGCAACTGGTACCTCGTCGCCCGGACCGACGACCTGCGCACCTACCGCGTGTCACGGGTGCTGGAGCTGTCCGCGCTGGACGAGTCGTTCGACCGGCCCGAGGGGTTCGACCTGGCCGAGTACTGGGCGGGCTGGTCGGAGCGGTTCGAGCAGCGCATGTACCCGATGCGCGTGACGGTCCGGCTGACGCCGAACGGGTTGCGCAGCGCGCAGGTGCTGCTGGGGCTCGTCGCGGCGCGTGAGTTGAGGGACGTCGAGCCGGAGGGGGAGTGGACGACGGTCCGGGTGCCGGTGGAGTCGCTGGAGCACGCGCTGGTCGACCTGCTGCGCCTCGGACCCGAGGTGGACGTGGTGGAGCCGCCGGAGCTGCGTGAGCGGGTCATCGCCCGGATCGCGGCGATGGCGGCGGTGTACGCGCGGTGACCGGGAGGGAGGCGCGCCCCGGGGACGCGCCTCCCCGGGTCGTCAGTCGATCGTGGTGGCGTTGCTGTAGTTGCAGATGGACGGCGCCATCACCTCGGCCGGGCTGCCCCAGCCGGCGCACTGGTACGAGGAGTGGCCGTACCAGTCGTGGCCGAACTCGTGGGCGGCCAGGAGGGCGTCGTCGTTCACGCCGCCCATGTAGAGCGCGATCCGCTGGCCCGCGCCCCAGTTGCAGCCCACCACGCGGCTGCCGCCGCCGCAGTCGGTGATGTAGCCGTTGCGGCACTCGACGGGGGTGCCGCTGGAGCTCTCGGTCAGCCCGGCCCACGCCCGCGCGCCGGCGCGGATCGCCGACGCGTACGGCGAGCAGGAGCTGAGGATGCGGTAGGTCCGGGCGTTCGGCACCGGCCACGCGGCCACGGAGGGCGGGGTGGTCAGCACGTCGGCGGGCGCGGAGGCCAGGTCGAGAACGGTGGTCGCGTGGGCCTCGCCGAGGGAGCCCTGGGAGTTCGGTGCGACGAGGACGGCGAGCACGAGCGCCAGCAGGGCAGGCGCCAGGAATAACTTCCTCACGGTGATCGTCCTTTCGTGTGCAGGGGGTTCGACGTTGTGCAGGGACGTCGAAGCACTCGAAGTTACGAGACCATTCGATGCCTATCAACCGGCTTCGGCGCGCGGTTGACCAGCGAAGACGATCACGAGGTGGCCGTCGGCCAGGAAAAATCCGGTGCCGGGAAGATCGGCGGTGAATCGGGCGGTGTTTATTTAACGAGTCGAATGCCGCGCATTTCTCCTTCGATCGGCGCAATTCGACCGCGGTGGTGCCACGGGCTGTGACCGGGTGCCGGCCGGGCGCAGGGACGGCCGGCCGGGCGGAGGGCGGTTGGCCGGTTCGGAGGGACAGCCGGCCGGTGCGGAGGAGGGCGGTTGGTCGAGGGGAGGTCAGTCGGCGGACAGGAGTTGGCCCAGGGCGGCGTCCACCCCGCGGCCGTCCTCGACCACGGACAGGGTGCCGCCGGTGGAGCGGGCCAGTTCGGACAGCGGCGCGCGTTCCGGGTCCGGGCCGAGCGCGATGACGCTGATCGCGATGTCCTTGCCCGGCTGCTTGATCGAGGCCAGCCGCGACGTCAGCTCCTGGAACGTCAGCCCGCCGTCGTTCACGCCGTCGGTGAGCACCACGATCCGGTTGCGCTTGCCGTCCTGGTGGTTGGCGAGCATCCGCTCGTACAGCGCGAGCACGCTGGTGTAGAGCTGGGTCGCGCTGCGCGGCTCCAGCTCCGCCACGCCGTCCAGCAGCGCCTGCCGCTGCGCGGCGACCGGGCCGGTCGGCACGACCTGCCGGTACGGCTTGTCCCCGTCGAGCTGGCGGGAGAACTCCCACAGTCCCAGCGACCCCGACACCGACCGGTTGACCTGCCCGGACAGCGCCCGCTTGACCCAGTCCATCCGGCTGCGGCCGTCGCCGCCGGGTTCCTCCATCGACTTCGACGTGTCCACCAGCACCGTGACGACCTGGGCGTCGCCGGCGGTCGCCCACGCGGCCGAGATCTGCTGGGTGGTGTTGGCGTCGGCGGGCGTGAGCGTGTCGGTGACGGCGGCCCACCGGATGCCCGGCGACGGCTTGGGCCGCTCGGTCGTGGCCTCCACGCGCAGGCCGGCGGCGGCCAGGATCTTCTGCTGGTCCGGTTCGCGCAGGAACTCGCGGAACGCCTGCGCCGCGCGCACCTGCGCCTCGCCGACCCAGTCGCCCGCGAGCGGCACGAACGGGAAGTCGGCGATCGGCGTCGGACCGCCCGCCGCGACCCCGTACAGCGGCTGCGACGGCGGCGTGCCGCTGTCCTTGCCGGTGTTGTGCCGGTACAGGTCCACCTCGAACACGGGCACCGCGCTGAACCCGGCCGCGTTGACCGCGGTGTCGTCGGCGAGCAGCTTCATCGCCTCCCACGTGGTCGCGGGCGTCCGCTCGGGCTTGGACGACGACAGCCGCCCCATCGTGCTCTTCACCGGGTCCAGCGCCAGCATCTCGACGGTGACCGGCCCCTTGCCCTCGGGGCTCGCGCCGGCCAGCGCCGACTGCACGGCCATCGCGGTGGCCGCGTTCGTCGCCGGGTCGGGCATGGCGACGGTGAACCGGCCCCACTCGGGGTGGGCGAACCGGCCCCAGCCGTCCGCCGCGCCCGCCAGGTCCGGCAGGTCGGTCCAGCGGAACCCGGAACCGGACTGCACCGCCTGCGCCTGGTCCTGGTGCAGGGCCAGCAGCACGGGGCTGGCCGCGATCGACTCGGGGACGCCGCCGAGCAGGGCGGCGTTCTGCGCGCCGAGCCGGTTGGCCCACAGCATCGAGTCGGTGACCCACGCGTGCGGGCGCTCGCCGATGGTCGCGGTGTCCCAGCCCTGGGTGAGGCCGCCGAGGACCACCTCGGAGTCGATGGACTGCACCTCGATCCGGATGCAGTGGTCGTAGACGACGGGACGCGTCCCGCTCCACGCCTCGGCGACCTGCTTGACCGCCTCGGCGATGCTGGGCGTGGAGGCGATCCGCAGCAGCGCGTCGCCCTCGTCGCAGTCGCCCGCCTGCGCCGCGGCGCGCCGTTCGACGAGGCCGCCGACCCAGCTCCAGCCGAGCCACCCGAGCACGAGGAGGACCACCAAGCCGACGATGGCCACGGGCCACGTCGCGATGCCGCGCCGCACCTTCGTCCGCAGCGCGCGGTGTCGAGACATCGTCTTCCCTCTCAGCGTCCGACCGGATACGGCTGGCGAATCCCGACCGGCGTCACGCTAACAGGTGACGTCTGCGGATCGGGTGAAGTTACTCCAGGTCATCGAGCGGCGACGGGCGCGGTGGCCGCGCGCGTGAGGACCCGGGTCAGCTCGATCAGCCGGGCTCTCAGCGGCCCGGCGGCCTCGGCGAACGCGCTCTGCTGCCGCACGTACTCGGCGCGGCCCTCGGCGGTCTCGATCCGCACCGGCTCGTAGCCGAGGTCCGCCAGGTCGTACGGGCTGGCCCGCATGTCCAGCTCGCGGACCCGCGCCGCCAGCTCGAAGCAGTCCGCGACCAGCTCGGACGGCGTCGCCGGGTCGAGCTTGTAGGCCCACTTGAACAGGTCCATGTTCGCGTGCAGGCACCCGGGCTGTTCGAGGTCGACCTGGGTCTCCCGGGTCGGCTGGAGCGCGTTGCGCGGCCGTGCGTCCGGGGTGAAGAAGCGGAACGCGTCGAAGTGGCCGCACTGCACGCGGTGCGACTCCACCACCCGGTCGGTGCCGTCGCTGCCCAGCCGCAGCGGCCACGCGTTGTGCCGCACCTGCTCCGGCCGCTGCCGGTAGACCATCGCCCACTCGTGCAGGCCGAAGCAGCCCAGCCGGGGCGCGCGGCCCGCGGTGGCGGTGAGCAGCCGGCCGGCGAACGCGATCGTGTTGGCCCGCTCGCGCGCGAACGCCTCGACGTCGAGCGTCACGCCGGCGTCGGTGCGCCGGTAGACGGGCCACTTCAGGTAGGCCGACGCCGCGTCGCCTTCGAGGACCACACCGGGGCCGGGGTGCCAGCGCTCCAGGCGTGACGGGCGGTGCGAGTAGTAGGAGAACAGGAAGTCCAGCACCGGGTGCTTGCGGCCGGCGGCCTTGCGCTCGTGGTGCGGTCCGGTCCACCGGCGCACCCGCTCCGCGTGCGCGTCACGCCGCGCGGTCCACTCGGCTTCGGACAGGACGACCCCCACCGCATCAGGGTACTTCGCCCTGGACCAGGGCCAGCCCGAGCCCGGTGCGCAGCGACACCACCTCACGCCCCTCGCGGCGGCTGACCGCGAGACCCGCCGCCCGCAGCACGCCCGGGTGCTGCGACACCGCGCCGACCGTGACGCCCAGCCTGGTCGCGAGCTCGGTGACGGTGCTGGGGCGTTCCAGCTCGCACAGCAGGCGGGCGCGGGTGGGGCCGACCAGGCGGCCAGGGCGTCGTGGGTGGGCGCGTCCGACCGCTCCCAGAGCGAGCCGAAGCCGTGCGCCGGGTAGCACAGCGCCAAGCGGACGGGACTGTCGCGGAGGTAGGCGTGCGTGCCCTGGTGTTCGGGATCCAGTGAACGCGGAGGGCACCAGCACCAGGTCCCGCTCGCCGATGTCGACGGTCCGCTCCGCCACGGTCAGGTGCGGCACGCGGTACGACACCTCGGGGTGCAGCTCGGCCGGCACGGTCGGCCCGCCCGCCTCGACCAGCCGCCGCCCGCGCCGCTCCACGTCGCCCCGGAGCACGCCCTCCAGCCGTGACCAGACCGGCGCGATGATCGCGTCGTGCACGGCGTGCAGCCGTTCCTGCATGGCGGTGATGGCCGTCGCCGGGTCGGACCGGAGCCGGGGGTCGTCCACAGCGGCGGCGATCCGCTCGGGGGTGGCCTCGGCGATCGCGTCGATCTCGACCTCGACGCGATCGGACCGCACGCCCGGGGTCGGGATGAGGAACTCCGGCACGACCGGTCTCGTGACGAGGTGGTGCGGGGGCGAGGCGTCCGCGCCGAGGGGAAGCAGGCGGTTCTCGGCACACGCGATCCAGCGCTGGTGCACCGGGGAGAGGCCGGGCGCGGCCGGCACGCGCAGGCCGGCGATCGTCTCCCACAGCGGTGAGACGGCGAAGCGGAGGGCCATGAGTTCACTCCACGCTAAAACGTGGGCCTTCGCCAGTCCCGGTTGGCAGGGTGTCGACCATGTCCAGGGGGTGGGTGCGGCTGCAAGCCGTCGCGGTGTCCGGTTCGGTGGCCGAAGGTCTGATGTTGGCGGTGTTGCCGTGGATCGCGGCGACGATCACCGCGGACCCGCGGCAGCTGTCGCTGGTCAACGTGGTGGGTCAGTCGCCGTGGCTGTTGTTCTCGCTGTTCGCGGGTGTGCTGATCGACCGGGTGCGGCGCAGTGCCGTGCTCGCGTCGGCGTACCTGGTGCAGGGGTGCGCGGCGCTGGTGCTCGCGGTGGCGGGGCTGGCGGACGCGTTGAGCCTGCCGTTGCTGGTGGTGCTGGCGTTCGTGGTGACGTCGGCGCAGGTGCTCGGTGACGGTGCGACGGGCGCGCTGGTGCCCGAGGTGGTGGAGCCGGACCGGCTGGCGACGGCGAACGCGCGGCTGATCGTGATCGACCGGGGCGTGGTGCAGTTCGTGGTGCCGCCGGCGGCCGGTTTCCTGGTGGCGTTCGGGCTCGGCACGCCCGCGTGGGTGGCCGTGGCGGCGGCGGTGGTGGCGTTGTTCATGGTGCGGGGGCTGCGTTCGGCTCCGGCGACGCCGTCGACCGAGCACCCGTTGCGCGACATCGCGGAGGGGGTGCGGTTCCTGGTCGGCACGCGGCTGCTGCTGTCGATCACGGTGGCGGTGGCGCTCGGGTCGTTCGCGGCGGCCGCGACGATGGCGATGTTCGTGCTGTACGTGAAGGAGCTGCTGCGGTTGGGGTCGGTCGGGTACGGCGTGATGCTGGCGGTGATGGCGGCCGGGTGGGTGGCGTCGTCGTTCGTGGTCTCGCGGGTGGTCGACCGGCTGGGTTACGCGTGGTCGATGCGGCTGGCCCAGGTGGGGATGGTGGTGACCATCGCGCTGCTCGGCGTGCTGCCGGCTCGGGCGTGGGTGATCGCGGCGGTGGTGTTCGTGCAGTCGGCGATCGTGATGGTGTGGAACGTGTGCTCGCAGTCGAGCCGCCAGCGCTTCACACCGCCCGCGTTGTTGGGGCGGGTGTTGACCAGCCACCGGGCGTTGGCCTGGGGGTTGACGCCGTTGGGTGCGCTGGCGGGCGGGTTCGTGGCGGCGGGGTTCGGGTTGCGGGCGGTGTGGGTGATGGCGGCGGTGATCCAGGTCGGGGCGTTGGTGACGGCTTGGCTCGGGTTGTCGCCGCGGGCGTTCAAGGAGGCGGAGGTGGTGGCGGCGGGGAGGTGAGGGGGAAGGGGGGAGGAGGAAGAGGAGGGGTAAATAAAAACAGAAACCAAAGAGTCCTCGCCGGACGGGCAGATCAATCAGAAGCAGTGGGTCGTCATCAGTGGACTACGCCCCCTTGACACCCCTTGACACGTGCGGCAGGGCACAGCCAGGTCGGCGGGACGACACGAAGCCCTTCCTTTGGGAAGGGCGTGTCAGTGGACGATTCGCGGCTGTGTTGTCAGAGCGGGGGGATGAGGCCCGGGAATTTCCGCGCGCCCGTGCAGTGGGGGCACTCGCGGCCGTTGTCGACGGTTCGGGGGGTGCCGCCGATCACGGCGGAGGTCGGGTTGGCGATGAACCCCGCACCACCGCACAGGTGGCAGATGGTGCGGGGTTCCGAGGTCACGCCGAACAGGTCGTCCTCGTCCTCGACGTCGTCATCGTCGAAACCGTCTTCGTCCTCTTCGGGGTCGAAGTCGTCCTCTTCGTCGTCCTCGTCGCGCGGGTCCACGTGACCAACCGTAGTCGGGCGCGGTCGCGGCCGGTGGTCAGGGGCGGCGGCCCGGTTCGTCCACGACGGCCTGTGCCTCGATCGAGTGGAAGTTGGTGCCGAGCAGCGCGTAGGTCTCGGCGTCGAAGACGATCAGGACGGGCTTGGAGTCGGGGGACGAGCCCGGCGGGACGGGCCAGGTGATGCCCAGACCCGGCCGGCCCGCCGCGTCACGGGCGTCCGGCACCACGGACAGTCCCGGCACGCGGGCGGCGGCTTCGTAGAGGGCGGCCCTGGTCAGCGGGGACAGCATGGACTCGTTGATCAGCCTCAGGACGTCCTTGCCGCGCGAGTTGACGCTGCCCGGTTCACCGCTCGCGTTCGCGTCCAGGTAGGCGAGCATGCCGTCCACGTCGGTCGGCAGGTCGGACCGGTAGGCGGGTCGTGGTTCGCACGGTTCGCTGCCGAGGACCTGGGTGCCCTTGATGACGTCCCGCAGGCCGTTCTCGCAGCCCGGCATGGGGATCTGCAGGCCGTGGTCGTGCAGGACGCCGTCGCGGGTGCCGTCGACCGACAGCCAGATCTCCCGGGGTGCGCCGCCGTTGGAGTCGACGCCGCTGCGGGTGTAGACGAACTGGTCCGGGCGGGGTGTCGTGGCCGGTTCGGCGCGGGCGGCCCTGGCGGCGAAGGACAGCAGGCGGACGGGGTCGGTGACCGGTTCGACGGCCGAGGTGGAGGTGGGGGTGGGGGTGGTCGCGGCCTGGCCGCCCGGTGCCGGTGCGGTGGCCGGCAGGAGGGTGATGGTGGCGGCCACGGCGGCGGCCAGGCCGATGGTCGAGGCGCCGACCAGGGTGTAGCGGGTGCGGCGCCTGCGCAGGCGCACCGGCACGCCGGCCAGGAACGCGGCCCGCGCGGGGGCCAGTGCGGCGTGGTCGGGCAAGGGGGTCTCGTCGCCCAGTTCGCGCAAGAGCTGGAGGTCATCCATTGTTCAGCAACTCCTCGACTTCGGTGGGGTTCTGGCCGCCCAACGCCTCCTTGACCTTGCGCCGGGCCCGGTGCAGGCGGGACCGGACCGTGCCGACCGGGATCGCCAGCGCGGCGGCGACCTCTTCGTAGGCGAGCTGTTCCCACGCCACGAGCAGCAGCACGTCCCGGTCGTCGGCGGACAGCCCGCCCAGCGCGCCGACCAGCAGCGACCGGGCGGCGTGCGCGGTCACCTCGGCGGCGACGCGGTCGGCGTGGTCCAGGTCGGAGGTGTCCGCCGGGACCGTGCGGTAGCGGCGGGCCTCCTGCCTGCGGTGTCGGCCGACGAGGTTGGTGGCGATGCCGTACAGCCACGGGCGGGCGTCCGGTCGGGACCGGTCGTAGCGCCGTCGCTTGTCGAACGCGGCGAGGAACGTCTCGGCGACGAGGTCGTCCGCGACCTGGGCCCCGAGCCTGCGCGCGAGGTAGCGCCGGATGTGCGGCGCGTGCCGGTCGAAGATCGCCGCGAACGCGTCCGGCTCGTGCCGCGACCGTTCGATGATCTCGGCGTCGGTGGGTGTCATGGTGGCCTTTCCGGCTGGTTCCCGGTGAAGGGCGGTCACCTGTTGTCCGCCGTTCGGCCCGATCGGGTTCACGGTGTGAGCGGAAGTTGACCGGTGTGTGAGGACCCCTGGAGTAGCAAGGACGCTCACAGCGGATCAGGGGGAGCAAGTGGACAAGGTGAACGCAGTTCCGCGCCGTCGTCCCGGCGGTGCGGTCGAAGGCCGGATCCTCACCACGCCGGTGGGGCTGGCGTTCCCGCGGGACGTCACGTTCGAGTCCTGGGAGCAGGCGGGGCAGCGCATCTCCCGCATCGCCAGCTCGTCGGCGTGGTACCTGGGTGACTGGCTGGTCTACGGCCAGGACAAGTACACCGGCAGGTACCGGCGGGCGGTCGAAGCCGTGGGGCTCGACTACCAGACGCTGCGCAACTACGCGTGGATCGCGCGCAAGTTCGAGCCGTCGCGGCGCCGCCCCGGGCTGCCGTTCCAGCACCACGCCGAGGTCGCGGCGCTGCCGCAGGCCGAGCAGGACCAGTGGCTCGACCGCGCCGAGCGGGAGGGCTGGTCGCGCACGGCGCTGCGCCGGGCGCTGCGGGAGAGCCGCGACCCCGGGTCGAGGTCGACGCGGGCGGTGATGCCGCGGGTCAGCGCGGCCGGCGAGGTGGTGGACCGGTGGCGGCGCGCGGCGATGGCCGCCAACGCCGACTTCGAGGCGTGGATCGTGGCGGCCCTCGACCGCGCCGCCGACCGGGACCTGGAGCTGGTCAGCGTGCCGCCCCTGGAGGAGCGGGAGTACGTCAGCCTGCCCGCTGTGCGGCCAGCGTCATGATGTGCTGGTTGCCGGTGGCCCACGTCGTGGTCATGGTGACCGCGTCGATGCGCCACCCGGCGTCGGTGCGCACGACGCCGAAGCGGTAGTGGCCGCCCAGGGTCCAGGTCGGTTCGCCGTGCGGGTTCGCCAGCACGTGCACGGCCTGGAACTGGGCGGTCACCACGGCCCGGTCGCCGTCGACGTCGACCAGGTGGTTCGAGACGAGGTGCTGGGTCGCGTCGAGGCCGCCGAGCCCGGCGCGCCACCCGGCGACGATGTCGGCGGCCTTGAGCCGGGCGGGCTCGCCGCCGGTCAGGCTCGTGTAGTCCAGGTCCACCTCGTCGGCGAACACGGTGAGCAGGGCGTCCCAGTCGCGGCGGTCGGCGAACCACGCCATCCGGGTGGTCACGTCGACGATCTCGTTGATCACGGCTCGACCTTAAGCGGACGCGGGTCCCGGATGGACGGGACCCGCGTCACCCGTCACAGCTCGCGCCGCACGTGGGTGCCGTCGCGGACGGTGCCGACGTACTCCTCGACCAGGTCCTCCAACGCCACCAGGCCCCGCACGACGCCGTCGGCCGACACGGCCTGCGCCAGGTGGCTCTGCGAGCGCCGCAGCGACGCGACCGCGTCGTCCAGGCTCGCGTCCACCGGCACCCGCGGCAGGCCGCGCACCCGGCTCGGCGGCACCCGCGTGGCCGGGTCGGCGTCGGCCAGGTCCAGCACGTCCTTCACGTGCAGGTAGCCCATCAGCCGGTCGCCGTCGCGCACCGGGAACCGGGAGAAGCCGGTGGCCGACACGGCGGCCTCCACCTGCTCCATCGTGGGCCGCACGGGCACCGACGTGATCCGGTCCAGCGGCACCAGCACGTCGGCCACGGTCCGCTCCGCCGAGGACAGCGTCTGGGTCAGCCGCCGGTGCTCGGAGTCCTCCAGCAGGCCCTCCTGCCGCGACTGCCCGATCAGCAGGGCCAGCTCGTCGCGGGTGTAGGCCGACTCCAGCTCGTCGCGCGGCGTCACGCCCACCAGCTTGAGCACCGCCGTCGACACCACGGTGAACCCGCGCAGCAGCGGCGCGACCAGCCGGCAGAACCACAGGTGCGCCGGAACCAGCAGCAGCGCGGTCCGCTCGGGGCCCGCGATGGCCAGGTTCTTCGGCACCATCTCGCCCAGCACGGTGTGCAGCGCCACGACGATGATCAGCGCCAGCGCGAACGCCACCCCGTGCCGCACCGCGTCGGGCACGCCGACGCCGTGGAACGGTGCCTCCAGCAGGGCCGCCACGGCGGGTTCGCCGAGCGCGCCCAGCCCCAGCGAGCACAGAGTGATGCCGAGCTGCGCACCCGCGATGAGCAGCGGCAGCTCGCGGCCCGCCTTGATCACCGTGCGAGCCCGGCTGCTGCCCTGCTCGGCCAACGCCTCCAGCCGGTCGCGCCGGGCGGTGATGATCGCGAACTCGGCGCCGACGAAGAACGCGTTGCCCGCCAGCAGCAGCACGACCACCAGCGCGATCACGACGACACCCCCGACTCCTCGATCCGGGCCACCCGCAGCTCGGCCACCCGGTGCCGGTCCATCTCCACCACGGTGATCCGCCAGTCGTCCACCCGGATCTCGTCACCGGCGTCGGGGATGCGGCCCAGCCGGGCCAGCACCAGGCCCGCCACGGTCTCGTAGTCGCCCTCGGGCATCCGGAAGCCGGTCGCCTCGGCGATCTCGTCGTCCCGCAGCAGCCCCGACACCAGCCACGCCTCGCCGCCGAGCCTGCGCACCGGCGAGGTCTCCCGCCGGTCGTGCTCGTCGCGCACGTCGCCGACGATCTCCTCGACCACGTCCTCCAGCGTGACCAGGCCGGCCGTGCCGCCGTACTCGTCCACGACCAGCGCGGTCTGGAGGCCGGACGCGCGCAGCCGGTCCAGCAGCGCGTCGCCCTCCAGCGTCGCGGGCACCGTCTGCACCGGGCGGGTCAGCGCCGACAGCGGCGTGGTCGCCCGCTGCGACCGGGGCACCCCGAACGCCTGCTTGACGTGCACGATCCCGCGCACCTCGTCCAGGTCGCCGGTGTAGACGGGGAAGCGGGAGAACCCCGTCTCGCGCGCCTTCGCCACCAGGTCGAGCACGGTCGCGTCGGAGCGCAGCGACTCGACCCGCACGCGCGGCGTCATCAGCTCCTCGGCCGTGCGGTCGCCGAACCGCAGCGAGCGGTCCAGCAGGGTCGCCGTGCCGGGGTCGAGGGTGCCCTGCTCGGCGCTGGAGCGGATCAGCGCGCCCAGCTCCTGCGGCGAGCGGGCCGACGCCAGCTCCTCCGCGGGCTCCACGCCGAGCCTGCGCACCAGCCAGTTCGCGGTGCCGTTCAGGCAGGTGATCAGCCACTTGAACACGGCGGAGAACCCGGCCTGCACGCCCGCGACCGCGCGTGCGGTCTCCAGCGGCTTGGCGATGGCCAGGTTCTTCGGCACCAGCTCGCCGAACACCATCGACAACGACGTGGCCAGCGCCAGCGCCAGGGTCAACGCGATCGGCCCGGCCACCGCCGGCGGCACGCCGACGCCGGTCAGGGCGGGCGAGATCAGCTGGGCGATGGCCGGTTCGGCGATGTAGCCGGTGATCAGGGTGGTGATGGTGATCGCCAGCTGGGCGCCGGAGAGCTGGAACGACAGCGACCGGTGCGCCTTGTCGACGGTCCGCGCCTTGGCGTCACCCACCTGGGCGACGTGCGCCTCGATGGTGCTGCGCTCCAGGGCGGTCAGGGAGAACTCGGCGGCGACCGCGATGAACGTGCCGACGGTGAGGACCACCACGGCGGCGAGGCCGAGCAGGCTGAGCAGGATGGTCATGCGGCCCACCCGGGGAGGGCCGGACGGGGCTGGCAGCCGGGTATCGGACCCGGCTCGGTACTGCTACCCGGGGACTGCGCGTCGCGCACGGAAGGGATCACTCCTCGTGAGGGGTGGTCGAACGGTGTCCAGAGTAGAGCGTAACCGCCGGTCAGCGCAGTCCGATACCGCTGGGCGGTGACGTGGACGCGCGCAGCACGACCTCACCGGCCACCCGGACCGTGCGCGGCGCGGCGACCACGTCGTCCAGCACCAGCCGGGCCGCCCGCTCGCCCATCTCCTCCAGCGGCAGCCGGACCGTGCTCAGCGCCGGGACCAGGTCGCGCAGGGTGGGGATGTCGTCGAACCCGGCCACCGAGACGTCCTCCGGCACCCGCAGCCCGTGCTCGCGCAGGCCCGCCATCGCGCCCATCGCCATCACGTCGTTCACGGCGAACACGCAGGTGGCGCCGGTGCGGGCGGCGATCAGGTCGGCCACCGCGGCGTGCCCGCCGTCGCGGGTGAAGCCGCTGGTGATGACGTTGGCGTCGGGCAGGTCGAGCCCTTCGTCGGCCAGGCCCGCCTTGAACCCGGCCAGCCGGTCGCGCGCCACCAGCAGGTCCGGCGGGCCCGCCAGCACGGCGAACCGGCGGTGGCCGAGCGCGGCGAGCCGGCGGGCCAGCGCGCGGGCGCCGGACCGGTTCGCGGGCACCACGGTGTCGGTGCCGAGCTTGGCCTGGGAGACGCACGCCACCCGGCCGCCCTGCGCGGTGAACGCGGTGATCTCCTCGGCCAGCTGCCGGGACGCGGACCGGTCGGTCGTGCGGCTGCCCGCGACGACCAGGGCGCGGGCGCGGTGCGCGCGCAGCGTGTTGACCAGCTCCACCTCGCGGCGCGGGTCGCGGCCGGTGGTGCCGAGCACCACGACCAGGCCGGCGTCCTCGGCGACCCTCGTCACACCGGCGGCGATGCTGGAGAAGTAGGGGTCGGCGATGTCGTGCACCACGAGACCGACCAGCACGCTGGAGTTGCGCGCGAGCGCCTGCGCCGAGGCGTTGGGCAGGTAGCCGAGCCCGCGCGCGGTGCCGAGCACCCGTTCCCGCAGCTCCTCGCTGACCTGCCGGGTGCTGCCGTTGAGCACGCGTGACGCGGTCGCGAGCGAGACGCCCGCCTCCTTCGCCACTTCCGCCAGCGTGACCTGCCGCGACGTCAACGCCGCCTCCTTCGCGTCCTGGACGGCCGAGACTAGCCGTCCGGGAGGTTGACGTCCGAGAGGAGCCGACCGTAGCGTGTTGGAAAGCGCTTTCCACGGACTTGAGCGGGGTGTACGCATGGCGGTGCGCACGATCGGCGTCGCGTTGAACGGGGTCACGGGGCGGATGGGGTACCGGCAGCACCTCGTCCGGTCGATCCTGGCCCTCCGCGAACGCGGCGGTGTCCGGATCGGTGACGACGTGCTGGTCCCCGAACCGCTGCTGGTCGGCCGCAACGCCGCGAAGCTCAAGGAGATCGCCGAGCGGCACGACCTCCCGCGCTGGACGACCGACCTCGACGCGGCCCTGGGCGACCCGGACGTCTCGGTCTACTTCGAGGGCCAGGTCACCTCGGCGCACGCCGCCTCGCTGACCGCCGCGATCGACGCGGGCAAGCACGTCTACAGCGAGAAGCCGGTCGCGGCCACCCCCGAGGAGGTGCTGGCGCTGGCCCGGCACGCCGACGCGGCGGGCGTGAAGCACGGCGTGGTGGCGGACAAGCTGTACCTGCCCGGCATCCGCAAGCTCAAGCGCCTGCTGGACGGCGGGTTCTTCGGCCGGGTGCTGTCGGTGCGCGGCGAGTTCGGCTACTGGGTGTTCGAGGGCGACTGGCAGGCCGCGCAGCGGCCGTCGTGGAACTACCGCGCCGAGGACGGCGGCGGGATCGTCGTGGACATGTTCTGCCACTGGAGCTACCTGCTCGAAGGGCTGCTCGGACCGGTGGAGGCGGTGACCGCGCGGGCCGTCACGCACATCCCGACCCGCTGGGACGAGAACGGCGCGCCGTACGCCGCGACGGCCGACGACGCCGCGTACGCGATCTTCGAGATGGCGGGCGGCGTGGTGGCGCAGGTGAACTCGTCCTGGGCGACCCGGGTCAACCGCGACGAGCTGGTGGAGTTCCACGTGGACGGCACGCACGGCAGCGCGGTGGCCGGGCTGCGCAACTGCAAGGTGCAGTCGCGGGCGATCACGCCGAAGCCGGTGTGGGACCCGGACGTGCCGCAGTCCATCGACTTCCGCTCGCTGTGGCAGGACGTGCCGGACAACGAGGTGTTCGACAACGGGTTCATGGTGCAGTGGGAGGAGTTCCTCAGGCACGTCGCGGTCGACGCGCCCTTCGCGCACGACTTCCACTCCGGGGTGCGCACGGTGCGGCTGGCCGCGCTGGGCCTGGAGTCCTCCGCCACCGGCCGCCGGATCGAGGTGCCGGCGTGACGACGGTGGTGCTGCCCGGCCGGGACGGGTCGCTGCGCGAGCACCGGCTGTCCCCGCCGCGGGCCTGGGAGACCGGGCCGTTCGGGTCGCGGGTCGCGTTCGCGGCGGCGCACGTGGTGGCGGACCCGTTCGGCGGCAACGTCCCCGGCGCGCCCGCCGCGCTCGACTGGGACGCCACGCTGGCGTACCGGGTCCGGTTGTGGGAGCACGGTTTCGGCGTCGCCGAGGCGATGGACACCGCGCAGCGCGGCATGGGCCTGGACTGGGACACGGCGCTGGAGCTGATCCGGCGCAGCGCGTCGATCGCGACCGGCCGGCTGGCGGCGGGCGTGGGCACCGACCACGACACCGCCGACCCGTTGACGGCCTACCGCGAGCAGTTGGCCGCCGTGGTGGAGGCGGGCGCGCAGCCGATCCTGATGTGCAGCCGGAAGCTGGCCGCGCAGGCGCGCGGGCCCGAGGACTACCAGAAGGTGTACGGGGCGCTGCTGGAGGAGGTCGACCAGCCGGTGGTGCTGCACTGGCTGGGCACGGCGTTCGACCCGGCGCTGGAGGGCTACTGGGGCTCGTCGGACGTCCCCACCGCCACCGGGCACTTCCTCGACCTGATCAACGCCTACCCGGACAAGGTCGACGGGGTGAAGGTGTCGCTGCTGGACGCCTCGCACGAGGTGGGGTTGCGGCGGGCGCTGCCGGAGGGCGTCCGGTGCTACACCGGCGACGACTTCCACTACCCGGAGCTGATCGCGGGCGACTCGGAGGGGCACAGCGACGCGCTGCTGGGCATCTTCGACGCCATCGCGCCGGCCGCGTCGACCGCGTTGCGGGCGTTGGACGCGGGCGACCGGGCCCGGTACGACGAGGTGCTGGAGCCGACGGTCGCGTTGTCGCGGCACATCTTCGGCGCGCCGACGTACCACTACAAGACCGGTGTGGTGTTCCTGGCGTGGCTGGGCGGTTTCCAGGACGCGTTCGGCATGGTCGGCGGCTTGCAGTCGGCCCGGGACGTGGTGCACCTCGGCGAGGCGCTGAGGTTGGCGGACCTGGCCGGGCTGCTGCCCGACCCGGACCTCGCCGCGCGGCGGTGGGGACGACTGATGGACGTGCTGACGTGAAGCTGTCGCTGAACCAGGCCACAGTGAAGCGGGCGTCCGTGCCCGAGGTGGTCGACGTGTGCGTGCGCCACGGGATCGACGGGGTCGGGCTGTGGCGCGACCCGGTGGCCGAGTACGGGCTGGAGCGGACCGCGGCGCTGGTGGCCTCGGCCGGGCTGGAGGTGTCGTCGCTGTGCCGCGGCGGTTTCTTCACCGGCCCGGACCAGCGGCTGGACGACAACCGCCGGGCCATCGACGAGACCGCCGCGCTGGGCGCGCAGTGCCTGGTGCTGGTGCCCGGCGGCGTGCCGGACCGCGACCTGGTGAAGGCCCGGTGGCGGGTCGCGTCGGCGCTGGAGGTGCTGGCCCCCTACGCGGCCTCGGCCGGGGTGCGGCTGGCGCTGGAACCGATGCACCCGGTGTTCTGCGCCGATCGGGGCGTGGTGTCGACGTTGGCGCAGGCGCTGGAGCTGGCCGCGCCGTACCCGGCGGACGTGGTCGGGGTCGTGGTGGACGCCCTGCACGTGTGGTGGGACCCGGCGCTGGCGGTCGACGTGCGGCGGGCCGGTCCGCGCATCCACTCCTACCAGGTGTGCGACTGGATCACGCCGCTGCCCGCGGACGTGCTGCTCGGGCGCGGGCTGCCCGGTGACGGGCACATCGACCTGGTCGGGCTGACGGCGCTGGTCGCCGGCACCGGGTACGCCGGGTACGTGGAGGTCGAGGTGTTCAACGAGGAGGTGTGGGCGCGGCCGTTCGACGCGGTCGCGGCGGAACTGGTGCGGCGGCACGCGACCGGGTGGGAGCCGGTCGTCGACGGCGGGAACGACCGGCTCCCGGTCACGCCCTAGCGCCGTGGCCGGCGGCGGGGGTCGCCGGTCGCGGCACTAGGTGCGCGGGGTGAACGGGCACTCCCAGTCGGGCTCGGTGAACCTGCCCGCGTAGTGCCGCGCCTCGTCGCGGTACTTCACGAAGCTCGGGTTCACCGCGCCGTGGAACTCGCGCTCGCGCTTGCGGATCTTGCTCTTCAGCTTGAGGAACTTCATGCCCAGCGCGTTGAACTGGATGTGCGAGTTGAACACCAGCGCGGGCTTGGCGAAGCGGCGGCTGGGGCGCGAGGCGCCGGGGTGGAGCCCGACGATGAAGAAGGGGTGCGACCCGACCGAGTAGGCGAAGTTCGACGACCCCGGGTCGGAGTCGTAGATGTCGCTCCACGGGTGCTGCTTGCCGTCCTCCTCGTGCATGTCCTGGAGGTACTCCCAGACCAGTGCCTCGAACTCGTGCTCGGTGGTGCGGGCGGGCTCGTCGAACGTGGCGACGAACGAGGTGAAGCTGCGGTCGGTCGGCTCGAAGCCCTTGAGGAACGTCAGCAGGTCCTGGTGGTGGTCGAGCACGGAGGCGGGACCGAGCGCCCGGTAGTGGTGGTGGACGATCGTGTTCCGGCGCAGGGCGGCCCGCGCGCCGAGGCACACGAAGTCCTCCTCCGAGATGAAATCGGTGAGCGCGTCGCGCACTTCTTTCTCAACGGTCTCGAACATGCGGGTTACCCTCTGGGTCATCAGGGCAGGACCTGTCGTCGGCGACGCTACACCGGCGGGTCCACCCCGGTGCCGACTCGATGGGCGCTCACTTCGGAATCGCCAACCCGTGCCGGATCGCGGAGAAGCGCTCCGCCTTTCCCCTGGTGCGAAGGGTCTCCGCTCGTCACGCCGATACGCGTGACATCGCGCCCGGGCGGACATTGTCCCAGTTCAGGGGCTTGTGTCGGAGGGGCGGGAACGTCCGGTGAGGGTGGCCAGCCTGGCCGCGACGAAAGTGCGGGCCGGGTCGGCGAGCCGTTCACAGGAATCGCCACGCGTCAACTTCCGCGGCCCACAGCCTGTTGATACGCCGCAATATATGCGCGGTATAAGAGAAATATAGGAGGTTTGGGGAACCGGCGCCGGCGTCGAATTCGCGGCCGGGTGGGAGCCGGTCGTGGACGGCGGCCACGACCGGCTACCCGTCACCCCTCAGCGGGGCAGTTCCCGGCCCGCGGCGAGCAGGCGCAGCGTGCTCACCGACGGCACCAGCGCGTACAGCGCGCCGGTCGTCCGCACGAACCCGCCGCCGAGGACGGGGTCCACACCGGTGGGCGCGCCGCGCTCGCCCGGCGTGAAGTCCGGGTTGCGGGCCCGGGTCTGCTGGATGAACTCGAACTGCTCGGCCAACGACGTGCAGTGGGCGACGAAGACCAGACCGCGCTCGTCGTCGGCGCCGTCCCGCGCCGGGCCGAACGGGATGCCCCGGCGCAGGATGCGGTGCTGCCGGGGCGTCCGGTGCGCGAAGGCGCGCGGGTTGGTCTTGCGGATGTGCGCCGGGCACGGCGTGACCGCGCCGGTGGGGTCGTCGGAGTAGTCGAAGTCGTTGGTGCGCACCCCGCCCAGCGGGCGGCCGTCGGGGTGCCTGCCGATCAGCTCCGGCCCGCGGCCGTGGCGTTCCACGGCGTCGTGCCACCCCTCGACGTCCTGCGTGAGGCGGCGGATCACCTGGATCGAGCCGTCGGCGAGCCACGCGGCGACGGGCGGTCGCGGCGACTCGGTCGGGTGGCCGAACACGAACTCGCCCGCGTTCACCAGCAGTTCCCCGGGCCGTGCCGCGCGGTGCCCGGGCCGGTCGCGGTCCTCGTGGTGGAAGCCGCGCACGGCCGGCTGGGAGACGCCGTCCTTGTAGCCGAAGTGCTCGCGCCCGCGCCGTTCGCCGGGGAGCGTGGCGGCCCGCTGCTCGTGGACCACCGTGACGCCCAGGAGGGTGTCGAGGACGTCCAGGTTGCGCGTGGTGACCTCCAGGCGGCCCTCGTCGTCCGAGGCGACCGTGACCACGGCGTGCACGTGCTGGTCCGCCCGGCCGAACCGCCAGTGGACGGGTGCCGAGTCGCCGGTGTCGCCGTTGGCCGGCGCGGCCTGCTCGGCGGTGTGCGGGAAGTGCTCGCGGAGGTCTTCCCGGGTCGCGTCGGGGTTGATGCTCAGCTCGACCAGGCCGTCGGGCGTGAGCGACACGTTCGCCCAGGTGGCCTTCAACCCGGCGGGGTCGCCGCCGAACATCGTGCGGCCGAGGGAGAACACCTCGTTGAAGTCCTCGACGTCGGCGGTGGTGGCGACGTGCCCGAGCATGGCGGCCAGCCACGTGCGGCCCAGCTTCTCGTCGGTGAAGCGGACGAACCGGAACACCTGGTGGTCCTTGTTGAACGCGGCCAGCACGTTGCCCTGGACCTCCTGGGACTCGCGCAGCGCCGGGCGCACCTCCGGCCCCTCCGCGCGCAGGTGCAGCAGGTCGGTCATCGTTCACCTCCTCACTGACAGGAGCGTCACGGAGGGCGCTGGATACGTCGCTCTGCGTTCAATGCGACGTGGAATCACACCCCCCGCCGGTCAAGCCGCGCGCCCACTTCGCCCGGCCGTGTGGTGGGCATGACCCGAAGGGTGGTTCCGGCGGCTTCGGGCGTGCGGCGGCCCTACGGTCCCGACCATGACCACGCCAGTCCAGGTGGGAGTGGCGACCTCCCGAGGCCCGAACCGCCCGCTCAACGCCGACGCGCACGCCCAGCACTCCTACCGCGGCACGTTCGCCGCGGCCGTGGTGGACGGGACCGGCTCGACGCCGGAGGTCGCCGACTTCGCCCACGTCGCCGCGTCCGTCGCCGCGCGGGTGGCGGCCCGGGGGACACCTGTTCTCGGTGTCGTCGCGGCGGCGGCCCCCTACGCGGAGGACGAGGAGGAGGACGGTCCCAGCGGAGCGATCGTCGTGGCCTCGGTGCGCCGCAACGGCTACTGGCGGATCGCCCACGCCGGGGACAGCACCGCCTACGGCCTCAAGGGCGACGGCACGTTGCGCCGCTTCACCACCCCGCACACCCTCGGCGAGGAGATGCGGCACCAAGGCGTGCCCGACGCCGAAGCCGCCGCCCACGACCACAAGCTGCGGCACGACCTGGGCCGCGTCCCGCTCTACGGCGTCGAGGGCTTCGAGGCGATAGCCGACCTGCTCGTCCTCGCGTCCGACGGCCTCAAGGTGCCCCACGAGGAGCTCGAACGCCTGCTCGCCACCCACGGCCACCACCCGCAGCGCTGCGCGGAGGAGCTGGTCGCCGCGGCCCGCGCGCACGGCAGCCGTGACGACGTCACGGTCCTGGTCATCCCCCACCCCGACCGCCCTGCGATCACCCATGTCACGACTGAGAGGAACGACCATGGCGAACGCCGACCAGAAGAACCCGCCCGACCCGCAGAACCCGCCGGCGGACGAGAGCCCGACCCAGAAACTGCCCAAGGTCCCGTCGGAGTAGTCGACTGAGTCGGCCGGGTGGCGCGACCCCGCCACCCGGCCCCTACCGGAGCCACACCAGGTGGGCCCGACGCGTGCCCGCCGAGCGCGAGCTGATCTCGAACAGGGCACGGGCGTTCTCCGGGCTCTGGGAGCTGAGGCGGAACCCGCCTTCCACCGCGCTGACCTCGGCCCGGTCCTCGAACGCGACGCCGTAACCGGCCACGCGCACGCTTTCCCGTTCGCCGTACTCCTCCACGATGGCGAACATCCGCGGCGCTTCCTCCTGCGCCACTTCGCGCACCAATTCGGTGAACTCCTGCTCGGTCATGCCGGTTCCCCTTTCGCCCCACTGGCCCAGCCGGTGGTGATTACGGTCCGTCGCAGATATCGTGACTGCCCGCAAGGTTGCCGATATCCGGGTTGGATCGCAAAAAACGCAATGAGGTGCCTTGCATTCGCCGTGCAGGATTGAGGAGGACCGACACCTTGGCCGGGAAGAAGAGCACGCCCACCATCCGGTTGCGCAGGTTGGCCGGGCAGCTCAGAAGGCTCCGCGACGGCACCGGCCTGCGGCGGGAGGACGTGGAGGAGCGGACCGGCCTGCACGCCACCACCCTCTACCGGATCGAGACGGCCCGGTCCCGTCCCCAGTACCGCACCCTCGACATGCTGCTGAAGTTCTACGGCGTCCCGACGGACGAGCAGCTCCGGCTGAAGACCCTCCACAAGCAGTCGGCGGGAGAAGGCTGGATCCAGCCCTGGCACGAAAGCCTGCGCGAGGAGTACACGACCTACATCAGCTTCGAACGCGAGGCGCACGGCATCCGCAATTACGCCGGGATGTTCGTTCCCGGGCTGCTCCAGACCGAGGACTACGCCCGAGCGGTGGTCCGGGGGATTTCGTATGCAGCATCCCCTGAGCAAGTCGAAGATCGGGTGCGCACCAGAATGGAGCGACAGGCCGTGCTGCGGGAAGAACGGCCGATCAAGCTCTGGGCGATCATCGACGAAGCCGCGCTGCGCCACGAAGTCGGTGGTTGGGAGGTCATGCGGGCGCAGCTGAACCGGTTGGGGGAAGCGGCAGCGGCACCGAACACGACGATCCAAGTCGTCCCGTTCAGCGCGGGCGCTCACCCCGGCATGCCGGGCGAGTTCGTCGTCATGGACTTCGAGGACCCCCTCGACACCGATCTGATCTACGTCGACAGCCAGGCCGGCGAGATCTTCCTGGAGGCGGAGGCCGACATCGAGCGGTTCCGGGCCGACTTCGACCGGCTCGTGGCGGTGGCCAAGAGCCCCGACGACTCGGTAAAGATGATCGCCGAGATCGCCAACCGCTAAGGACGAAGGGAGTCGGGGCAGCTATGGGTGGTTCGTCGAGCGCGGCCTGGCGCAAGAGCAGCTTCAGCGGAGAGGGCCAGTCCTGCGTCGAGGTGATGCCGGTGGACGAGGGTGTGGCCACGCGGGACTCGAAGAACCCGACGGGGCCGACGCTGTCCTTCCCGGCGGGGGAGTGGCAGCAGTTCCTGGCCGGGCTCAAGGATTCCTGACCACGCCGGAGCCCGCCCCGGCCTTCGGGCCAGGGGCGGGCTCCAGCGGGCCGTCAGCCGCCGTTGCCCGGGTGGTACTGCGGGGTGCGGTAGGTGCGCGGGGTGTTCGCGGTGATGCGCAGGACCGAGTCGTACAGCGTGCGGCCGAGGGCGGCGCGGGCGCGCAGGGCCGGGTGGGTGGCCCCGTAGTTGTCCGCGTTCACCGCCTGGTCGCCGCTGTACTGGCCGGACGCGAACAGCGCGTAGGTGATGATCGGCTTGCCGTTCACGTCGAAGACGATGCCCGCCTCGTTGCGGCCGTCGGCCTCCCAGCCGGCCTTCGTCGCCACGTTCAGGCGCTCCGCCGAGGTCAGGTTGAGCCTGATCCCGTCGGTGAACGACGTCAGCGACCGCAGCACCGTGAACAGGTGCTGCGTCGAGGCCGCCGACAGCAGCTCACCCGCCGCCAGCTTGCGCAGCATCGTGAACGTCTCGCGGGCCGTGGTGGTGCCGAGGTAGAACCGGTTCGGGTTGGCCACCGGCACGACCTGCGTGTGCACGAATCCCTTGTTGCGCAGGATCTCGTTCAGCTCCAGCGCGGGCACGACCAGGCCGCACAGGCGCACGGCGGTGTTGTCCGACACCGTGAGCAGGTTCGCCAGGGCGTGGCCCACGGTCACCGAGCTCGGGTAGCCGCCGTCGAGGTGGAAGATGCCGTCGGTGTCCCGGATGACGATGTCCGAGGTGACCTCGACGCGCTGGTCCAGCCGGATCAGCCCGCGGTCGACCTTGTCCAGCACGGCGAGCGCGACGGCGATCTTGTTCACGCTGTAAGCCTCGACCACGCGGTCCGCCTCGGCTTCGACGGCGGGCTTCACGGTGCCGTCCGGGTCGGCCACGCCGATGTAGGAGGACCACGTGCCGCGCGCCCGCCCGGTCTCCCACGCGTACTTCAGCGAGATCTTGCGGCGCGCCTGCTCGGCCGTCGTCGGGATCACCGCGTCCCACTCCGCCTCGGTGGTCTGCGCCTGGGCCGTCCCGGCGGTCGACCCGAGCACGGCGCTCGCCGCCGCCACCGAGCCGAGCCCCAGCGCGAACCTGCGGTTGATGTTCATGTGCCCCCAATCAAGTGGATACCCCATAAGACGCCACGGACGGCTCAACTGTTGCTCCGATCCGGTGATTGGGATCTAACCAGCGGTAACGTGCGGGCATGGCGCATGGGGTGTTCCTGGTGACCGGGGCCAGCCGGGGTATCGGCGCGGCGACCGCGAGGCTGGCGGCGGAGGCGGGGTACCGGCTGGTCCTGACGGCGCGGGACACGACGCGGCTCGCCGAGCTCGCGGCCCGGCTCGGCGGTCCCGACCGGGTGTGGGTGGCCGCGTGCGACGTCCGGGTGTACGACGAGCTCGCGGCGTTGATGGGCCGGGTCGAGGAGGAGTGGGGCAGCCTCGACGTGGTGTTCGCCAACGCGGGCGCGAGCGTGGTCACCTCGTTCACGTCGACCGGTGGTGCGCCGCCCGCCGAGTGGAGCGACATGGTGCTGACCAACGTGTGCGGGCCGGCGTTCACCGCGCGGGCGGCGATGCCCGCGTTGATGCGGCACTCCGGTCACCTCGTGCTGACCGGGTCGGCGGCGGGGCGCGGGGTGCGGCCCGGGAACCTGTACTCGGCGACGAAGTGGGCGGTGACGGGGCTGGCCCAGGCGATCCGGGCCGAGTGCGTCGGCACGGGCGTCCGCGTCACGCTCGTGCAGCCCGGCCTGACCGACACCGGCGGCATCCCGCCGTCCCGCGCGGCCGACCCGAAGCTGGAACCGGAGGACGTGGCCCGCGCCGTGCTGTACGCGGTGGGCCAGCCGCGGACGGTGGACGTCAACGAGATCCTGATCCGCCCGGTGGGTCAGGACGCCCACCGGTGAGCCCGGACCCCGCGTCCCGCAGGGCGGCCAGCACCTCCGGCGAGGCGTCGAGGGTGTAGGGAGCGCCGAGCAGCAGCAGGTCGGCGGCGACCGGCTGGATCTCGTTCGCGCCCAACCGGACCCGGCACGTCCGGTCGTCGATCGGCTCCACCCGTCCCGGCAACGCCACCACCAGGCGTGACCGGATCACGGCCGCCGGTGCGTCCACGGTCGCCGTGCAGGTGTACCGGTACGGGGCGGTGGTCAGCGAGCGGGCGACGTACGCGGCCGGGTCTTCGGGCAGGTCGCGGGGCGTGAAGCGGCGGCCGGTGGCGCGCGGGGCGTCCATCCGGTCGACCCGGAACGTCCGCCAGTCGTCCCGCGCCGGGTCGAAGGCGAGCAGGTACCAGCGCCGGTACGCGGTCACCAGGCTGCGCGGCTCCACCCGCCGCTCCCGGCCGCGGTGGGTGAACGCGACCACCTCGTGGTCCCGGCACGCCGCCGCCAGCACGCCCAACGCGGCCGGGTCGGACACCGGGCCGTCCACCGACATCACCGCGATCGCGTCCCGCACGGCCGCGATGCGGTGCCGCAGCCGTGCCGGCAGCACCTGGTCCAGCTTGGCCAACGCCCTGGTGGACGACTCCTCGATGCCGTGCACGCCCGCCGCCGTGCGCAGGCCCACGGCCACCGCCACCGCTTCGTCGTCGTCCAGCAGCAACGGCGGCAGGTCGCGGCCCGAGGCGAGCCGGTAGCCGCCCGCCGTGCCGGTGGTGCCGTCCACCGGGTAGCCCAGCTCGCGCAGCCGCTCGATGTCGCGGCGCACCGTCCGGTCCGTGACGCCGAGGCGTTCGGCCAGCTCCGGTCCCGTCCAGTCGCGTCGGCCCTGCATCAGCGACAGCAGGCGCAGCATTCTCCCCGGCATGGTCATTACGGACATGGTATGTCCTAAAGGCTTCCTACTGTGGTGGGCATGACGACTTACGTGCTCATCCCTGGTGCCTGCCACGGCGGCTGGTACTACGACCCGATCTCCGAACGGCTGCGCGCCGAGGGCCACGAGGTGCACGCGGTCACGTTGAGCACCGGGCGGGTCAACCTGGACGACCACGTGGCCGAGGTGCTGGCGGTGTTCGAGCGGCACGACCTGCGTGACGTCGTGCTCGTCGGGCACAGCTACGGCGGCATGGTGATCACGTGCGTGGCCGACCGCGCGCCGGACCGGGTCGCGACGCTGGTGTACGTGGACGCGTTCGTGCCGCGTGACGGCGAGTCGGCGTACGACATCGTGCACGGCGACTGGCGCAAGTGGTACGTCGAAGGCGCGGCGGGCGACGGGTTCTCCATGGCGCCGCTGCCGATCTTCGACGAACGGGCCACGCCGCACCCGGTGGCGACGCTGCTGCAACGGGCGTCCATCAGCGGGGCCGTGGACCGGGTGACCGATCGCCGGTACCTGTTCATGGCCGACTTCCCGGACAGCCCGCTGGCCACCACGTACGAGCGGCTGCGCGACGACCCGTCGTGGCAGGTCGAGGCGTGGGACGCCGGGCACAACGTGCTGCGTGACGCGCCGGAGCGGTTCCTGGCGGTGTTGAGGTCCGCAAGTCGGGATAAGCGTGCGGCGGTCGGCGGGGCGGCCTAGCGTGGCCGGGTGAAGGTCCACGACGTGCTCGTCCAGGAGCGGCGGCGGATGGCGGACCTCCTCGACGGGCTGGACCCCGGCCAACGGTGCACGACTACGACGTCCGCGTGCCGCTGGTCTCGTGAGTCGAACGCTCAGGACCCGAGAGTCGAACGCTCAGGACCCGAGAGTCGAACGCTCAGGACCCGAGAGTCGAACGCTCAGGACCCCTGAATTCAACGCTCAGGTCGGAGCCGGGTGACCTGAGCGTTGAACTCGGGGTACCTGAGCGTTCGACTCTCGGGCGCTGGAGGTTCGACTCTCGGGACCTGGAGGTTCGACTCTCGCGGGGAAAGAGCGGGGGCGGGCTTCGTGGGAAGCCCGCCCCCGGTTCAGGTGGGCGGTCCGTGTGGTGGACCGCCCGGTTGAGGGATCACCCCGAGGTGCAGGGGTTGCCGTTCACCCGGAAGTCGGTCGGCTTGGCGGTCGAGCCGGTCCCGGAGGAGTTGAAGCCGATGCCCGCCGACGCGCCCGGGGCCAGGGTGCGGTTCCACGACAGGTTCGTCGCGGAGGCCGCCTGACCCGACTGCGCCCACGTGGCCGACCAGCCCTGCGTGATCTTCTGGTTGCCCGGCATGGTGAACTCCAGCTTCCAGCCGTTCCACGCCGAGGCGCTGGTGTTCGTCACCGTGATGTTCACCGACATGCCGGTGGACCAGGTGGACGCCTGCCAGGTCACCTTGCAGTACCCCGCCACCACGTCCGGCTTGGTCCGCACGCTCACCTGCGGCGACATCGCCGAACGCAGGTTCGCGCCGTTCTTCGCCACCACGGTGAACTGGTACGCGGTGTCCGGCCGCAGCCCGGTCAACGTCGCCGACGGGCCGGTGACGGTGGCGACCACGCGCAGCGCGTCACCCTCGACGGAGATGACGTCGTACTCCTTGACGCCGCTCTCCGCGTCGGTGGACGCGGTCCACGTCAGCTTCGCGCCCGTCGTGGTGATGTCGGACGCCACGGGGGTGCCCGGCGTCGACGGGGCGGTGGTGTCGACCGGCGGCGCGGTCGTGATCTTCTCGGCCGCCCAGTTGGAGATCCACGCGAACGCGGAGTTCCAGTTCACCGTGACCTCGTTGACCGAGTACGCCTCGATGTGGTCGACGAAGCACTTCTGCGCCTTGCAGCCGGTGAGCAGGCGCGCCGCGATCGGGTCCTGCAACGCGCTGTTCGGACCACCCGAGAGCGCACCGGGCGGCGCGGTCGGCAGGGTCGGGTCGAGCTGGTTGGCCCAGTGCCGGTGGTGGACGTTCTTCACCGGCTGCTCGCCGTAGCCCGAGACGTACGAGTACGACACGGGGTTGCGGCCCAGCAGGTAGTTCAGGCCCTGGAACACGCCCTCGCGGTACTTGGCCGCGCCGGTGAAGTCGTGCGCCAGCGCCAGCACCGAGATGTTGTTCGCGACCAGGCCGTTGGAACCCCAGTCGTAGCCCTCGGTCGGGCTGTACGGCGCGGGGTAAGCCTGGGTCGCCATCTTGGACAGGTGCGCGTCCGCCACCGCGGTGAACGCCGACTTGATCGCCGAGACGTCCGCCTCGGGCAGGCCGTTGGGCACGAGCGCCAGCGTGATGTCGCCCAGCGGGCCGGTGGAGCCCCAGTCGAAGCCGCGGGTGGTCAGGCTCTTGCCCTTGTACAGCGTCGACGACGTCAGGTCGCTGCGGTAGGACGCCTCACCGGTGGTGGTGAACATCTCCGCCGCGGCCCAGTAGAACTCGTCGGTCAGCGTGGCGTCGCTGTAGGAGCCGCCGCCGGTGCCGTCGTTCGGGTCGGCGATCTTGTTCGGGTTCGCCTTCGCCGCCGCGTACGCCTTGGTGGCCGCCGCGAGCGCCTTCGCCGAGAACGTCGGGTCGATCGTCTTCCAGATGCGGGCCGCCTGGGCCGCCACCGCGGCCGTGTTCAGCGTCGCGGCCGTGCTGGTCGCGGACAGCCGGCGGGCCTGCGGGTCCTGGTGGGGGAGCAGCGGCAGACCGGTCCAGTTCTGGTCGTGGATCTTGTGGTGCACCATGCCGTCGGGCGCCTGCATCTTCAGCAGGAACTCGACCTCCCAGCGCGCCTCGTCCAGGATGTCCGGCACCCCGTTGGCCTTCTCCGGGATGTTGAGCTTGCCGTCGCCCAGCGCCGCGGCGTCGCCGATCAGCTTCGCGCGCTCGTAGGTGTTGAGCACCTGCCACGCCGAGATGCCGCCGTTGACGACGTACTTGCCGTGGTCGCCCGCGTCGTACCAGCCGCCGCGCACGTCCAGCGTGTAGCCGCAGCTGATGGTCGCCAGGCAGGGGACGTTGTTGTCACCCTGGTTCGGCGCGACGTTGAGGTGGCCGGCGGGGCGCGCGTACTGCTCGCCCACGTACTGCGCCTCGATCGGGATGCCGCTGCGGTTGTGGTAGAAGTACGCCAGCGAGTCGTAGCGCAGCTTCTTGAGCTGGTCCGTCGCGATGTCGAACGGGAAGCTCGTCTCCGTGCCCACGGTCAGCGTGTAGCCGGTGCCCGGGGTGTCGTACGACGAGAAGTCGATCAGGTGCGTGGCGTCGCCCGACTCGGGGTCCACGGTGCCCTTCGGCACGGTCTGCCCGGTCGCCACGGTGGTGCCGGCGGAGTTCTTCAGCGCCCACGCCTGCGCGACCGTCGCGGTGGAGGTCAGCGTCGCCTGCTTGGGCAGGCCGGGGGCGTACGCCACCTGGTTGACGTTGATCTTCTTCGCGGGCACGCCCGCGTCGCCGCCCGGCGGCTTCACGCCGCCGATGAGCGAGACGTTGTCCACGCAGACCGTCGTGTCGGCCGCCTGCGCGCCCAGGTGGAACGTCACCTGGCCGGGGCCCGCGTCCGGGAAGTCCAGCTCCGAGGTGAACGTGAAGGTGAAGTGCTGCTTCGTCGTGGTCAGCGCGACGTCCTGCTTCGCGATCTGCCGGTACGGGCTGACGCCCTCACCGGCCACCGCGGCGGCCGGGCGGGCCACCGACGCGTAGGCGTCGAAGGACATCGTGTACGACTGGCCCGCCTCGAACGGCACGCCGTTCTGGCCGATCAGCGCGTCCCACGGGTTGACCGTGCCGCCGGTGACCGTGGCGCACAGCTCGCCGTTCGTGACGCGGTTCGACACGCCCGCGCTGGCCCACCACGGGTCCGCCGAGCCGTTGCTGAACGAGCCGTTGACCAGCCGTTCGTAGTCGGCTGCGTAGGCCGTTCCGGACGCTAGCGCGCCGCTCACCGCCACTAGTGCGAGGGCTGCGGTGGCCTGGCGGCGCCACCGGGGAGAAGGAAGCGATCTCATGGACTTGGGTCTCCTCCGTCTGCTCTGACGGTTGACGACGCTTCTGGGAGCGCTCCCTGGGAGCGCTCCCAGGGACTCTAGAGTGACTCGGCTTACATTCACAACCCTCGATTTGACCTCTAGTTAGCTGGAGGTCACACGGTGTGAGCGTCAACTCCGACGCTCTCAGGGGGATGCGGTGCGCACGACGCGTTCGACGAAGTTCGATGAGCTGAGCGGCTCCTTCGTGGAGGCGCAGTGATGGACGTCGGGATCGCGCTGCCGGGGTTCGGGCTCGACGCGGTGGAGCACGCGCAGCACGCCGAGGGGCTCGGGCTGGAGTCGGTGTGGCACGGCGATCACCTGATCCCGGTCACCCCTTTCCTCGACGCCACGTTGGTGCTCGCGACGGTGGCCGCCTCCACCACTCGGGTGAAGCTGGGGTTCGGCGTGATGGTCCTGCCGCTGCGCCCGGTCGCGTGGGCGGCCAAGCAGGTCGCCACGCTCCAGCACCTGTCCGGGGACCGCGTGCTGCTCGGCGTCGGCAGCGGCGGCGACGCCCACGGCGAGGCGGCGTGGCGGGCGGTCGACGTGCCGTTCGCGGAACGCGGGCGGCGGACCGACGAGGCGCTGGCCGTGCTGCCGGCCCTGGTGCGCGGCGAGGCGGCGGCAGTGCACGGGCAGGACGTCGTGCTGTCGCCGGGCGCGGCGGTGCCGCCGGTGCTCGTCGGTGGCGGCGGCCCGGCGGCGTTGCGGCGGGCGGCGCGCTTCGGCGACCACTGGTACCCGGCGTTCGTGCCGTTCCGGGCGGTGTCGTCGGGGGTGGCGCGGTTGTGGGAGCTGGCGCAGCGGCACGGGCGGCCGGTGTGCGGGGTGACGGTCGGGGTGAGCGTGGCCCTGGGCGACGTGCCGGCGTCCGTGGTCGAGCACCGGGTGCGGGGCATGACCGACTACGGGCTGAGCGAGGAGCAGGCGCGGGAGGTGCTCGTGACCGGGTCCGTCGAGCGGGCGCGCGACCACTTCGGGCGACTCGCCGAGGCCGGGGCGGACCGGGTCGTCGCGATGCCGTTCACCGAGGACCGGTTCCGGCAGGCCGAGCTGGTCGCGCAGGCTACCGTGGCGGGGTGACCGAGCGGATCTTGCGGGCCAACGGCGTGGACCTGTGCGTGGACACCCTGGGCACGCCCGCCGACCCGGCCGTGCTGCTCGTCGCCGGCGCGTCCGGCTCGCTGCTGTCGTGGCCGGACGGGTTCTGCGCGCGGCTGGCCGACGGCGGGCGGTACGTCATCCGGTACGACCACCGCGACACCGGGCGGTCGGTGACCTACCCGCCGGGCGAGCCGGGCTACGGGTTCGAAGACCTGGTGGCGGACGCGGTGGGCGTGCTGGACGCCTTGGCCGTGTCCCGCGCGAACGTCGTCGGCATCTCCATGGGCGCCGGCATCGCGCAGTCGCTGGCCCTCGACTTCGCCGACCGGGTGGCGTCGCTGACGCTGATCGCCACCAGCCCGGCCGGGCCGAACGAGCCGGGCCTGCCGCCCATCGCGCCCGCCCTGGCGGAGCACTTCGCCGCCGGCGGCACGCCCGCGCCGGACTGGACCGACCGGGACGCCGTGATCGAGCACCTGGTCGCGGCGCGACGCCCGTTCGCCGGGCCGCGACCGGTGGACGACGACGAGGCGCGCGCCGAGGCGGGGCGGGTGGTCGACCGGGCCCGGGACATCGCCTCGGCGGCCAACCACTTCCGGGTCTCCGGCGGCGAGCCGACCCGGCCCCGGCTGGGCGCGATCACCGCCCCGACGCTGGTCCTGCACGGCGACGCCGACCCGCTGCTGCCACCGGGGCACGGCGAGGCGATGGCGCGGGAGGTGCCCGGCGCGCGGTTGGTGCTGCTGGAGGACACCGGGCACGAGTTGCCGCCCGGCGTGTGGGACGTGGTGGTCCCGGCGATCATCGAGCACTCCGCTGTCGCCAAGCCGTCGCGGGACGAGGTGCTGTCACGCATCCGGCGGCTCGGGTCGACGGACTCGGGCACGGCGTTCGAGCAGCTCTACGCCGCCGCGTCGCGCGGTGAGGTGGACGTGCCGTGGCACCGCGAAGAGCCGCACCGGCTGATCCTCGAACGCTTCGCCGACGTGGACGGCACGGGCAAGCGCGCGCTCGTCGTCGGCGCGGGATATGGGCAGGACGCCGGGTTCCTGGCCGGGCTGGGCTTCGACACCCTCGGCTTCGACATCTCGCCGACCGCCGTGGCGCAGGCGCGGCAGCGGTTCCCGGCCGCGCGGTTCGAGGTCGCCGACCTGCTGGACCCGCCCGCCGACTGGGCCGGCGCGTTCGACGTGGTGGTGGAGGTGCTGATCGCCCAGACGCTCCCCGCCGGCGTGCGGCCGACGGCCATCGCGCACGTGCGCCGGTTCGTCGCGCCCGGCGGCACGCTCGTCCTGCTGGCCCACGGCCGCGAGGACGACGAGCCCGAGACCGGGCCGCCGTGGCCGTTGGTGCGCGCGGAGGTCGAGTCGTACGCCGCCGACGACCTCCGCGCCGTGCGGGTCGACCGCGCGGGAGCCCTGTGGTGGGCGGAGTTCCGGCGCGGGCCGGCCGCTTCGAGTTCCGGCGCGGTCAGCTGAGGCCGATGATCGAGGGGTACCCGTTGGGCACGATCTTGTCGGCCATCCGCTGGTACGCCTCCGGGTCGTCGGGCGCCCACGTGGCCAACCCGTCGACGTAGCGGTTGGCCGCGCAGAACATCGCGGCGATCAGCACGGTGTCGTGCACCTCCAGGTCGGTGGCGCCGTTCTCCTTCGCCTTGGCGATCAACTCGGCCGTCACCGCGCGCCCGCTCTCGGTGACCGCCGTCGCGATGTCGATCAACGCCATCAGCTTGGCCGTGTGCCGGTAGTCCTCGGGCAGCTGCGCGGCGGCGAAGGCGGCGTGCGAGCCCGCGCGGAACTTGCACTGGTTCAACTCGGAGACGTGGGTGGCGATCAGCTCGCGCTCGCCGCGGGACAGGGTGCTCGGTCCCCGTAACAGCACCTCGGTGAGCTCGGTGAGCGGTCGGCCCGTCTCCGGGCGGTAGTTCATCAGCCCGGCGATCCCGGGCAGGGCGTCGTCCAACTCGATGTGCGGCATGGGATCAGTGTCCCGACGGCGCGGGACCGGGTCGAGCGGCGATCGGACGAAAACACAACACCGTTATGCGAAGCGCTCGTCCAGATCGCCGCGTCGATTCCCCCGTGCGGCGGCGGCCGTCCGCGTCAGGCGCAGGCCGCCGGGTCGACCCGGTAGGCCGGGGCGTCCCGCTCGGCGAGCACCGGCGTGGTGGAGGTGGCCGTGGCGACGCCGTCCCGGACCGCGTGGGTGACGCGCTCGCCGTCGTACACCCACGGGTCGCTCGACCACACCACCTCACCGCTGACGGTCACGAGGCGCCGCTGCCCGTCGACCACCTCGCAGCCGTACCGGCTGAGCGCGCTCACGCCGCCGCCCTCGGCGAGCGCGAGCGGGGCGCCGTCGGGCGTGGTGACGGCCCGCAGACCGCCGTTCCGCAGCTCCCACACCGTGAAGAGCTCGGTGTTGGCGCCGAACGACCCGGTCACCACCACCTCGTTGCGGCCGTCGCCGTCCAGGTCCACGACGCGCAGCGGACCCGCGCCGATCGTGCTGTGCAACGGCATCCGGGCGGTGAACCGGACGCCGCGGACGACGGCGACGAGCTCCTGCGCGGTCGGGACGTCCGGGACCTGCCGGACCGCGACCCGGTCCACGTGGCCGTCGCCGTTCAGGTCCGCCCCGCCCGTCACGTCACCCGTGCCGGCCGCGGGCCCCGCCCAGGCCGTCGCCGGAACCGCCGCGACGAGTGCGAGCGCGGGCACGAAAGCCTTCAGCACCATGGTTTCCCCCTGTTTCCGGGCACCACGAGGACACCTCGTGGCACCGGTTTCCCCCCGACGCGATCGCGTCAACGATCAGAGGACGGCCGATGCCGACAGGCGTTCCTCCATGTGACTCAAGTCACAGATCGGGCGTAGGTGGCCGGGGTGATGCCGTAGCAGCGGCGGAACCAGCGCGTCAGGTGCGCCTGGTCGGCGAAACCGGTCAGCGCCGCCGTCTCCGCCGCCGTGCGGCCGTCGGCGAGCAACCGCCTGGCCGCGCGCAGGCGGCGCTGGCGCTGGTAGTCGCTGGGGGACAGGCCGAACTCGGCGCGGAACGCGCGGTAGAGCGCGAACCGGCTCAGCCCCGTCGCGGCGGTCAGCTCGCCGGTGGTGAGGTCGTCGGCGTAGTGGGCCTCGATCAGGTCGCGGGCGGCCGAGGCGTTGCCCCACCGTCCGGTCGCGGCGGGCAGCGGCATCACGTGGGCCGCCATCGCGCGCACGGCGTGCATCAGGTGCTCGTCCCGGGCGAGGCTGCCGTCCTGCAGGGCGGTGTGCAGGCGGCGCAGCGCGTCGGCGAGCTCCGGCGCGTGCGCCACCGGGTCGCGGAACAGCGGCAGGCGCGGCAGCAGTTCGGCGACCAGTGACGGTCCGATGTGGACGATCCGGTAGGTGACGCCGTCCTCGGTGGCGGTGCGGCCGTCGTGCGCCTCGTCCGGGTTGAAGGCGAGCACCGTGCCCGCCGCGCTGAGGTGCGAGCCGCCCCGGCACCGGAACGCCTGCGCGCCCTGCTCGGTTACGCCGAACGAGTAGGCGTCGTGGCTGTGCCGGTGGTAGCGGTGCGACGTGAAGTGGGCGTGCATCGCCTCGACCGGCTGATCCGCCGCACGCCAGTACCGCGCCCACTGCACGCCGCTCATTGAACCGCACTCCCCGGCGATGATCGCGCTCTCACGAAAACGGCCAGCTCACCGGTCGATTCGCGGCGGGAAACCGAGCCGTGCTCTTGACTGGTGTAGACCATTTCCGGTTGAGTGGCCCCCGTCACGTCCGATGGGCGCATCCAACGGGAAAGAGTGATCACGTGTCGAGAATCCGCGTAGTGGCGGCGATCGCCGCTGTCGTGGTCGGGGCGGCACTGACCGTCGCGGTGGCCAACACCGCCGCCGCTGCCGCCTGCGCGTCCGCCTGGAGTCCGTCGGCCGTCTACACCGGCGGCATGACGGCGTCCTACAACAGCAAGAACTGGCGAGCCCAGTGGTGGACCCAGAACGAGACCCCCGGTTCCGCCGCGGTCTGGGCCGACCAGGGCACGTGCGGCGGCACGACCCCGCCGCCCACGACCTGCGACCACCCCAACTGGGTGCAGGGCCAGTTCTACGCCGCGGGCAGCATCGTCAAGTACACCAACGGCCTCTACTACATCGCCGAGCACGACAACCCGGGCTACGACCCGACCATCAGCACCTGGTACTGGGAGCCCTACACCTGCGGCACGAACCCGCCGACCACCACGACCACCCCGCCCGCGACCGGCGGCTTCGTGGTCAGCGAGGCGCAGTTCCAGCAGATGTTCCCGAACCGGAACCCCTTCTACACCTACTCGGGCCTCACCGCGGCGCTGAGCGCGTACCCCGGTTTCGCCAAGACCGGCTCGGACACCGTCCGCAAGCAGGAGGCGGCGGCGTTCCTGGCCAACGCCAACCACGAGACCGGCGGCCTGGTCCACATCGTGGAGCAGAACCAGGCGAACTACCCGCACTACTGCGACCCGGGCCAGCCCTACGGCTGCCCCGCCGGTCAGGCGGCCTACTACGGCCGCGGTCCCATCCAGCTCAGCTGGAACTTCAACTACAAGGCCGCCGGTGACGCGCTGGGCCTGCCGCTGCTGACCAACCCGTGGCTGGTGCAGAACGACGCCTCGGTGGCCTGGAAGACCGCCCTCTGGTACTGGAACACCCAGTCCGGTCCCGGCACGATGACCCCGCACAACGCGATGGTCAACGGCTACGGCTTCGGCGAGACGATCCGCAGCATCAACGGGTCGCTCGAGTGCGGCGGGCGCAACCCGGCGCAGGTCCAGAGCCGCGTCGACGCCTACCAGCGGTTCGTCGGCATCCTCGGCGTGCCCGCGGGCAGCAACCTCTACTGCTGACCGCGTCGGGACGGGGGTCGCCGCCGGCCCCCGTCCCGGCTCACCGCGCCAGGTGCGCGAGCACCGCCCACCCGAACGACCCCGGCGACTCGACCCACGGCACGTGGCCCGCGCCGGGCAGCACCACCCGCGCCACGTCCGGCAGCGCCTCGGCCGGCGAGTCCACCCCCCACCGCGGTCGTGCGTCCGCCCCGCCCTCCACGATCAGCGTCGGCGCGGCCAGCCCCCGGCCGCGCGCCGCCGGCCCGCCCCGGGCGCGGTCGAGCCCGGCCCCGGAGACGTACACCGGCGACGAGACCCGGTCCGGGTGCGCCAACGCGTAGTGCAGCGCCACGTCCGCGCCCCCGGAGTGGCCGAGCAGGGCCATCCCCGACAACCCGAAGTGGGCCCGGACGGCGTCGAGGTCGCTGATCGCGCGGGTCATCGGACCCCCTGGGTCGTCGCGGTCCCAGCGGATCACCCGCACCCGGTCGGCCGGCAGCGCGGCGAGCCCGTCGAACGCCTCCCGCGGCGCATCGCCGCCGTGGCACAGCACCGGCGGCGGGTCGCCGTGACCCAGCTCGACCGCCCGCACCACGCGACCGTCCTCCGCGATGACGTCGTGCTCCATGCGGACCAGTGTCGGTCAACCGCGCGCCGGAGTGCGCCCACGGGGCCAATTGAGTCGCCGTGGTGTGCGTTCACAGTCAGGCCAACGGCCGGCTGGACCAGTCGGTTCAGATCCTTGACCCGGATGACGTTCACGATTATGGTCTAGACCACGTCGCGGTGTGTGACGGACGGTCCCCGGATCGTCACGCACCGCGTGTTCCGGCCGCCGCGGAAATGGACCCTGCCTTGGAGATCCCGACCCGGGACCTCCTCCGAAGGAGCTGGACACATGAGCCTGAAACGCAAGCTCGCGGTGGCGCTGGCCGCCGTGGGCATCACCCCGTTCTTCGTCGTCATGTCGGCGGGAACGGCGAGCGCGCACGGCTACATCTCCTCGCCGCCCAGCCGGCAGGCGATGTGCGCGCAGGGGCGGATGTCGAACTGCGGGCCCATCGTCTACGAGCCGCAGAGCGTGGAGGGCCCCAAGGGCCAGTACAACTGCCACGCCGGGTTGAGCCAGTTCGCCCAGCTCAACGACGACAGCCGCGCCTGGCCCACCACCTCGGTGGGCAACAACGTGACGTTCAACTGGACGCTCACCGCCCGGCACTCCACCACCACGTGGCAGTACTTCGTCGGTGGCACGAAGATCGCGGAGTTCAACGACGGCGGCCGGCAGCCCGCGGCCACCGTGACGCACAACGTGAGCCTGGGCGGGCGCACCGGCCGGATCAAGCTGCTGGCCGTGTGGAACATCGCCGACACGCCCATGGCGTTCTACTCGTGCGTCGACCTCCAGGTGGGCTCCGGTGGCGGCACGCCGACCACCACGACCACCCCGCCGACCACCACCACGCGGCCCACGACGACCACGTCCCAGCCCCCGGTGGGCGGCACGTGGGCGCCCAACACCGCGTACTCGGTCGGCTCGACGGTGACCTACGGCGGCGTCAGCTACCGCTGCATCCAGGCCCACACGTCCCTCGTGGGCTGGGAACCGCCGAACACCGCGTCGCTGTGGCAGCGGCTCTGACCCCCTGACGGGGACCGGATGTGCGGCCCGTCCGCGCCGACCCTGTGACGGCGCGGGCGGGCCGCCCGGCCAAGGAGGACGACCCTTGCGACGTCTCGCAGCCCTGGTGGCCGGTCTGCTCGCGCTGGCCGGTTGCGGCTCCACCGCGGCGGTCCCGCCACCGCCGGTGTCGACCGTGGTGGAGACCGACGAGTTCAACGAGACCGACGTGATGTTCCTGCAGATGGCCGTGCCGCACCACCGGGCCGGCCTGGAGATCGTGAAGCTGGCCGAGGACCGGCCGGTGCGCGCCGACGTGAAGACGTTGGCGGCGGCCATCGAGGTCACCCAGCTGTCCGAAGTGGACTCCATGACGAAGTGGCTCGCGGAGTGGGAGCAGCCCGAGTCGGCGGGCGACAACCCGCAGCTGCACGCCGGTCACGGCGGCGACCACTCGACCAGCCCGGAGGCCATCGCGGAGCTCGCCGCGACCGCGCCCGGCGAGTTCGAGAAGGCGTTCCTGAACCTGCTCATCGCCCACCAGCACAACGCGGTGGCGATGGCGAAGCTGGAGCGGGAGGGCGGGGTGAACCCGCAGGCGAAGGACCTGGCCGAGCGGATCTTCAACTCCCGCACCGCGCAGATCGCGCAGATGCTCGGCTACCTGGACTAGAGGTCGAGCGAGAGGGTGCTGGTGAAGCGACGGTGCTCGCCCGTCACCGGGTCGGTGAACTCGAGCACCTTCGCCAGCAGCTGCAACGGATCGGTGAAGTCGTCCAACGGCTTCTCCCGCAGCACCGGGTAGAAGTCGTCGTGGCGGATCGGCACGCCGAGCGAGGCCATGTGCAGCCGGAGCTGGTGGGTGCGGCCGGTGAGCGGCACGAGCCGGTACCGGCCCCACCCGTCGCGGTGCTCGACCAGCTCGACCAGCGTCTCGGCGTTGGGCGGTCCGGGCACCTCCTGCGCGGTGATGACGCCCTTGACCTTGACGATCCGGCTGGACACGCGGGTCGGCAGGGTCAGCGCGGGGTCGTGCGGCGCGATGGCCTCGTACTCCTTGCGCACCGCCCGGTCGGCGAACATCGTCTGGTACTTGCCGCGCAGGGCCGGTTCGACCACGAACATGACCAGCCCGGCCGTGACGCGGTCCAGCCGGTGGGCCGGGCTCAGGTGCGGCAGCCCGAGGTCGCGGCGCAGCCGGACCAGCGCCGTCTCGACCACGTGCTTGCCCCGCGGGATGGTGGCCAGGAAGTGCGGCTTGTCGACCACCACGATCGCGTCGTCCCGGTGCACCACCCGGATCTCGAACGGCACCGCCACCTCGTCGGGCAGGTCGCGGTGGAACCACACCGAACCGCCGGGGGTGAACGCCGCGTCGGGCGCGATGGGCCCGGTGAGGTCGTAGACGCGGCCCTCGGCGAGCATCAGGTCGATCCGCTCGGGCGCGACCCGGGGCAGGCGCTCGACCAGGTGGTCGCGCACGGTCGTCCACGGCCCTTCGTCGGGCAGCCGCAGCCGTGCCGGGTCGAGGCCGTGGCGCTGGTCGAGCGGCGGCCGGAGCTTGCGCCTCATCGTCACGCAGCGTACGCCGCGGCCCTCGGTGCCGGGCTCTCGGGCGTGGCGAAGCCCTTGACGACCAGCAGCACGCCGAACGCGACCTCGAACAGGCCGCCCGGCACCGACAGCGCCACGCCGACGCGGTGGCCGAGCACTTCGAGGACCGCGCCCAGCAGGAACACGGCGTAGCCGATCCCGCCCCACGCCGCCAGCCAGCGGGGGACCAGGCGGGCGCGCAGCAGCACCCGGCAGAACAGCACGCCCGCCGTCGCCACCGACATCATCGCGACCTGGTAGCTGTAGTGGTTGCCCGCCGCGATCGGTGCCGGCAGCAGCAGGAAGACGACGCCGACGGCCAGCAGCGCGGCTTCCACCGCCCGGCCCACCAGGTACGCGTGCGCGGTGAGCTCGCTGTGCGGCCTCAGCACCGGGAACGCCAGCACGCCGATGCCGACCACCACGGCCGAGTTCACGAGCATGAGCAGCGCTCCGACGGCTGTCGTGCCCGCGTCGACCAGGGCGTTGCCGACGCCGTACGCGACGAACGCCACCAGGAACAACGCGCCCACCGACCGGGCGATGGCTCTCGACGACATGGATCTCCCCTTCGACCGCGATCAGGACCGCACCAGCCTTACTTAGTAAGGCGGACGGTACCGTACAAAGTACGAACCTGTCACCGCCGGAGGTCAGCCGTGCCGAAGGGCGCACCGCTCAGCCGGGACCGCGTGCTGCGCGCCGCCGTCGCGATCGCCGACGCGGGCGGCATCGGGGCGTTGACCATGCGGTCGCTCGCCGACGCGCTGGAGGTCAAGCCGATGTCGGTGTACCACCACGTGGCGAACAAGGAGGAGATCCTCGACGGCATCGTGGACCTGGTCTTCAGCCGGATGGAGCTGCCCACGCCCGGCGGCGACTGGCGGCCGGAGATGGTCAAGCGGGCGAACTCCGCGCGGGAGGTGCTCGGGCGCCACCCCTGGGCGGTCGGGCTGCTGGAGTCGCGGACCGCGCCCGGCCCCGCGACGCTGCGGCACCACGACGCGACCATCGGCACCCTGCGCCGCGCCGGCTTCACCGTCGCCCTCACCGCGCACGCCCACGCCCTGATGGACAGCTACGTGTACGGGTTCGCCGTGCAGGAGGCCGCGCTCCCGTTCCACGGCCCCGATTCCGCCACGGACGTGACCTCGGACATCATGCGGCGCTTCGCGGAGGGCGAGTACCCGCACCTCGTGGAGATGGCGACCGAGCACGTGCTGCGGCCCGGCTTCGACTTCGCCGACGAGTTCGCGTTCGGGCTGGGCGTGATCCTCGACGCCATGGCCGGCTGGCTGGAGCGCGACCTCAGTCCAGGCTCGTGAACTCGACCTCGTAGCCCAGCGCGCCGAACATGCCGGTGAGCATCTTGCGCGTGTTGTCCTCCGCCCGCTGCACCAGGCCGGACTCGCGCGCCGCGTCCGCGATCTTCTGCTCCGCCGCCACGTAGAACGGCTGCTGGTCCTGGGTCTCCACCAGCGAGGCCAACCGGTCGAACAGCCCGCGCTCCTGCGCGAACACGTAACACCGCCCCTGGTCCAGGTTCGGCTTGTCCAGCACCGCCCGCGGCAGCTCCAGCCGCACCTTCCGCGCCTCGCCGGAGGCGTTCGTCGGCGACACCGCCAGCGCGTCCTCGGCCAACCCGCCGAAGTCGACGTAGGCGTTCACGGTCCCGGCCGCGACGAACAACGTCCGCTGCCCGGCCAGCGCCGACGGCACGTAGCGGACGTCCCGCTCGATGTCGAGCACCACCTGGAAGTCGCCCGCCGAGGCGTGGTACTGGCTCAGGTCCCGCAACGACTGCAACAACGCCGGCTGGCTGCGGTCGATCGTGTCCGTGCCCGCGAAGAACCGGGGCACCACCAACACCGCCGCGACCAGCACCCCGACCGCCACCAGCACCGCCGCCGCCACACCGATGCGCCACTTCATAGCGGCGGTGTACCCGCAACCGCTACCAGGGAACCCGCGCGCCGTCGCGGAAGAACCCGCCGGTCGGCCCGTCCTCGGGCAGCGTCGCCGCCCACACCACGCTCGCCGCGCCCTGCCGCACCGGCCGCCCGCCCGGGCCGCCCATGTCGGTGGCGACCCAGCCGGGGCACACCGCGTTGACCTTCATCGCGGGCAGTTCGGCCGCCAACATCAAGGTCAACGCGTTCAGCGCCGCCTTCGACGTGCCGTAAGCGGGCGTCCCGCCGCCCATCGACGCCAGCGACCCGGCCTCGCTCGACACGTTCACCACCCGCGGGCTCCGCGCCGCGCGCAGCAGCGGGAGCAGCCCCAGCACCACCCGCCACGGCCCGTAGAAGTTGGTCTCCATGGCCTCCCGCACGACCCCCAGATCGGCCGACGACGCGCGCTGCCAGGTGTCGTAGTGGATCGCCGCGTTGTTCACCAGCACGTCCACCCGCCCGTGCCGACCGGTCAGGTGCCCGGCCAGCTCCGCCACCGAAGCGTCGTCGGTCACGTCCAACCGGTGGTGCTCCACGCCCAGCCGCTCGGCCGCCGACCGGGCCTTGGCCGCGTCCCGCGCGGTCAGCACCACCACGTGCCCGAGCGACGCGAGCTGGCGGCACACCTCCAGCCCGATGCCCCGGTTCCCGCCCGTCACGACCGCCACCGGCGCGTCCGCCATGCCCGCCTCCCCAGTCGAGTGCCCCCGCACATTCTCCCTGGTTGACCGCCGGTCCCGGCGATGAGGTTCGATGGTGGGCAGGAGCCGGGTGAACGAGGGGAGACCGCTGTGTACGAGACGTTGAGGAACATCCTCGTCGACACGTTGAAGGTCGCGCCGGAGCAGGTCACCCCGGACGCCACCAAGGAAGACCTCGACCTGGACTCGCTGGCGTTCGTGGAGCTGTCGATGGTGCTCGGCAAGGAGCACGGCCTGCACATCAGCGACGACGAGCTGTTCGACATGGAGACCGTCGGCGACATCGTGGCGCTGATGGAGGAGCGCGCCGGGACGGACGGGTGACCGGCCTGGACGTCGCCGTCACCGGGCTCGGCCTGGTCACACCGGGCGGGGTGGGCGTGGACGCCGGCTGGGCGGCGGTGCTCGCGGGCCGCTCCACCGCCGCGCACGACCCCGTGCTGGCGGGCCACGAGGTGACCATCTCGTGCCGGGTCCCCGACTTCGACGCCGACGCGCTGCTGGGCGCGCGGCGGGCCGTCCGGCTCGACCGGTTCTCGGCGTTGGCGCTGGTCGCGGCACGGGAGGCGGTCGCCGAGGACGACGTCACGGCGTGGGACGCGGCCCGGGTCGGCGTGGTGATCGGCACGTCGGCGGGTGGCGGTGAGACGTTCGAGCGGCAGCACGGCGTGCTGCTGGCCGACGGCCCGACCGGGGTGTCACCGCTGGTGCTGCCGATGCACCTGCCGAACATGGTGACCGGTCAGCTCGCGATGGAGTTCGGCCTGCGCGGCCCGAACCTCGTGGTGTCGACCGCGTGCGCGTCCGGGGCCACCGCGATCGGCGTCGCGTGCGACCTGCTCGCCGCCCGGCGCTGCGACGTGGTGCTGGCGGGCGGGGTCGACGCGCTGCTCAACCCGTTGACCATGGCGGGTTTCGCGCGGATGGGAGCGCTGTCGCGGCGGGACGACCCGGCGACGGCGTCGCGGCCGTTCGACGCGGACCGGGACGGGTTCGTCGCGGGCGAGGGCGCGGCGGTGCTGGTGCTGCGGCGCGCCGAGGACGCGCGGGCCGACGGGCGGCGGGTCCGGGCGCGGGTCGTCGGGTACGGCGCGTCCGCCGACGCGCACCACATCACCAACCCCCACCCCGACGGGCGGGGCGTGATCGCGGCGACGCGGGCGGCGCTGGCGGACGCGGGAGCGGCACCGGGGGACGTCGGGCACGTCAACGCGCACGGCACGTCCACGCAGCTCAACGACCTGGTGGAAGGTCGGGTGCTGGCCGGGCTGCTGCCGTCGGGGCCGCTGGTGACGTCGACCAAGGGCGTGACCGGGCACATGCTGGGCGCGGCCGGTGCGGCGGAGGCGGTGTTCACCGTGCTGGCGGTGGAGCGGGGCATCGTGCCGCCGACCGCCAACCTGACGACCCTCGACCCGCGGCTGGACCTGGACGTGGCGACCGCCGCGGTGGAGCGGGGGATCGACCTGGCGCTGAGCAACTCGTTCGGCTTCGGCGGCCAGAACGCGGTGCTGGCCATCGCGAAGGCGTGAAGGAGGGGCGATGTCGGTGATCGTCGGCGTGGGCGCGAGCGTGCCGGCGCGGGTCGTGACCAACGACGACCTGGCGACCCGGCTGGACACCTCCGACGAGTGGATCCGGTCGCGCACCGGCATCGGCGCGCGGAGGTGGGTGGAACCGGGCACGGCCACGTCGGACCTGGCGGTGGACGCGGGCGCGCGGGCGCTGCGCTCGGCCGGCAGGTCCGCTGTGGACGCCGTCATCGTGGCCACGACCACGCCGGACCGGTCGTGCCCGGCGATCGCGCCCGCCGTGGCCGCCCGGCTGGGCATGGTCGGCGTGCCCGCGCACGACGTGGCGGCGGTGTGCACCGGGTTCCTGTACGGCCTGGCCAACGCCGTCGGACTGATCGCGAGCGGCACGGCGCGGACCGTGCTGCTGGTCGCGGCCGAGGCGTTCTCCACCATCCTCGACCCGGACGACCGCGGCACGGCGGTGATCTTCGGCGACGGCGCGGGCGCGGTGGTGGTGGGTGAGGGCGAGGGCGGGATCGGGCCGTGCGTGCTGGGCAGCGACGGCACGGGCGCGGACCTCATCCAGGTGCCGGCGGGCGAGCGCTACTTCCGGATGAGCGGCAAGGAGGTGTTCCGGGCTGCGGTCGAGCGGATGGCGGACGTGTCGCTGGACGCCCTGGCCCGCGCCGGCCTCGACCTGGCCGACGTCGACCACCTCGCGCCGCACCAGGCCAACCGGCGCATCTGCGACGCCGTCGCCCGCCGCCTCGGCCTGCCCGAGTCGAAGGTGCTGGCGGACCTGGAGGCGGTCGGCAACACGGCCGCCGCCTCGATCCCCGTGCTGCTCGCCGACGCCGCCGCGCACGGCCGGCTCAAGGCGGGCGACCGCGTCCTGACCGCGGCCTTCGGGGGCGGCCTGACCTGGGGTGCGACCACCCTCGTGTGGCCGGATGTGACCGCGGACTTCGGTGTGCTGGGGGAGGACCGGTGACCTGGCACCCCGACGTCGCCCGCCACCGCTCGTCTCCAGTGGAGGTTCCGTGAGCAGTTTTCCGTCGTCCCCCGTCGAGGTCGTGGAGCGGTCCGGTGCGACGGCCGTCGCGCGCGTGGAGGTCGCCGCGGACGACCCCGTGTTCGCGGGCCACTTCCCGGACCTGCCCGTCCTGCCCGGCGTGGCCGTGGTCGAGTTCGCGCACCGCGCCGCCGTCGCCACCGCGCCCGGCGCAGCGCGGCTGGCCGCCATCGAGTCCACCCGGTTCCTGCGCCCCACGTTCCCCGGCACCGCCCTCACCATCGCCCTGACCTGGGACGACGCCCGGTGCGCCGCGGTGGTCAGCGACGCGGACGGCGTGGTGGCCCGGATCAAGCTGCGCTACGAGGAGCCGTGATGTTGCCGTCCGACATCCTGCGCGTACTGCCCCACCGGCACCCGATGCTGCTGGTGGACCGGGTGGTCGAGGTGACGCCCGGCGAGTCGCTCACCGCCCTCAAAGCGGTCAGCGCCAACGAGCGCTGGCACCGCGCGCCCGACGACTTCCCGCCGACGTTGCTGCTGGAGTCCTGGTGCCAGGCCGCGGTGCTGCTGTCGACGTGGGAGGCACCCGACCCCGACCGGCTGGTCCTGTTCGGCGCGATGGCGGACGTGGAGTTCCACCGGCCCGTCCCGCCGGGATGCGTGGTGCGGCACGCGGTCCGGGTCCTGGACGCCCGCGGTGCCACGGTGGCGTTCACCGGTCGGTCGGAGGTCGAGGGCCACGTCGTGATGACCGTCGGTCGGGTCGTCACGACCTCGCGCGCCGTCGCCGAACTCCGGAACTCGTAGGGGGTCGTGGTGCGGTTCCTGCACGGCGGTTTCGGGCCGGACGCGGTGTCGTACGAGGAGGCGTACGCCGAGCAGCGGCGGCTGCACGCGTTGCGGGTCGCGGACGAGATCGGCGACGTCTGCGTGCTCCAGGAGCACCTGCCCGTGTACACGGCGGGCAAGCGCACCAAGGCCACCGCGTTCCCGGCCGACGACGTGCCCGTGCTGACCGTGGACCGCGGCGGTGAGATCACCTGGCACGGTCCCGGTCAGCTCGTCGGCTACCCCGTGGTCAAGCTGCCGGTGCCGCTCGACTCGGTCGGCCACGTCCGCCGGCTGGAGGACGCGCTGATCGGGACGTGCGCCGAGTTCGGCGTCGAGACGGCCCGCCTCGCCGGGCGCAGCGGCGTGTGGGTGCTCGGCGACCGGCCGCCCGCACCGGACGTGCCCCCGTCCGCCGCCCGCGCGCACGGGCAGCACCGCAAGATCGCCGCGATCGGCGTGCGCATCGAGCGGTGCACCAGCCTGCACGGGTTCGGGCTCAACTGCGACCCCGACCTGACCGCGTTCGACGCGATCGTGCCGTGCGGCATCGAGGACGCGGGCGTCACCTCCCTGTCCGCCGAGCTCGGCCGTCGGGTCGGGCCGGCCGAGGTGGCGCCGGTGGTCGAACGTCACCTGACGAGGGTGTTCGCGGCCGATCGCCGGTGACGGCCGACTGCTCGGTCACTTGTTCACCCACAGGGTGTTGTTGTCATCGCACTTCCACTCGTCCCAGTAGCCGAGGAACTCACCGGCCGGTCCGGCGATCACCGGCGCGGGTGCCCGGACGGCCCTGGGCAGGGTGGTGGTGTCGGTCATCGGCCACTCCATGCGGTGCGGAAGTCCTTGCGGCGGCGGGGGATGGGGCGAACGTGCCGCACCCGAACCGACCGGTACAAGCGCGCCGGCGCGTTTCACGCGAACGGGTCCCCCGGCGCCACACGGACGTGTGCGTGTCGTTCCCGCGAATCGGGGGAGCGCTGTGCCTCAGCGTCGCCGAGTGCCCCTCCGCCCCCGTCAACGGGCGGATGTGCGGGTGAGAAGCGCAGGTCGGACCGGTACGACCGTCCCCGAACGGGGTCCGCGACCGCCGTCGGCCGCCGGTCCCGCCCCACCGGTGTTAGCTTCGGACGGCCGGGAAGTGACCACGTCCGACCGCCGGAACGTCACCGTGTGCACCCACCGCGTCCCCGCTCCCCGCGTCCTCGCCGGAACCGGTCCTGTTCGCGCCTGTGGAGGTTCCATGACAGTCATCGACGCCGTGCGCGGCGACCTCGCCGAGGTCCGCGCGGAGGTGGACGCGACGCTCGACCGATTCCTCGCGGAGAAGGCGCGCACCGCGCCGGACCCCTGCCTGCCTCCGCTGGTGGACGTGCTGCGGGAGTTCGTGGCCGGTGGCAAGCGATTGCGCCCCTTGTTCTGCCACTGCGGCTTCGTCGCCGCGGGCGGCTCGCCCGACGACCGCGCGGTGGCCTGGGCCGGCGCCGCGCTGGAGATGTTCCACACCTTCGCGCTGGTGCACGACGACATCATGGACCGCTCCGAGCGGCGTCGCGGCCGTCCCACCGTGCACCGGGCGCTCGGTGCGCGGTTCGCGGGCCGGGGCCACGACGACGGGCACGCCGCCGAGCGGTTCGGCGCGAACCTGGGCATCCTGGCGGGCGACCTGTGCTTCACGTGGACCGACGAGCTGCTCGACCGGACGGAAGTGGACCAGCGGCGGTGGCGCGCGGTCCGGTCGCTGGTGCACACCATGCGCACCGAGCTGATCGCCGGGCAGCTGCTGGACCTGGGCGGCGACCCGCGGTCCGCGGCGGACCCGGTGCGGTCGGCGTGGCGGACCATCCGGCTCAAGACCGCCCGGTACACGGTCGAACTGCCGCTGCGCATCGGCGTGGCGCTGGCCGGCGGCGACGCGGCGCTGATGCGGGCGTGCGGGGCCTACGGCCGGCCGGTCGGCGAGGCTTACCAGCTGCGGGACGACCTGCTCGGGATGTTCGGCGACCCCAAGGTGACCGGCAAACCCGACCTGGACGACCTGCGCGGCGGCAAGCCCACCGTGCTGATGGCGTTGGCGTGGCAGCAGGCGGACCCCGGGCAGCGCGAGGTGATCTCGGCCCTGCACGGCGACCCGGAGCTGGACGAGGAGGGCGCGGCGCGGCTGCGGGAGGTGGTGGTCGCGACCGGGGCCGCGGCCCGGGTCGAGCGGCTGATCACCATCCGCGCCGACCGGGCGCTGGGCGCGCTGCGGTCGTCGTCGATGAGCCCGGCCGCCAAGGCGCCGCTGGCCGAGCTGGTCGCCCACGCGACCCGTCGCGCCCGGTGAGCGGGACGTCCACGACGGACTTCACGCTGCGCGCGGTCGACCTGCACAAGGCGTTCGGCACGCGCCAGGTCCTGCGGGGCGTCGACTTCTCGCTGCGGCGCGGGGAGATCATGGGGATCATCGGCGAGAACGGCGCGGGCAAGACCACGCTGCTGCGCGTGCTGTCCGGCGAGCTCAAGGCCGACCGGGGCGCGGTGGTGCACCGCGACCGGCTCGGGTACTGCCCGCAGCGGATCGTCGTCAACGACGAGCTGACCGTGGAGCAGCACCTGCGCTACTTCCAGTGCGCCTACCGGCTGACGTCGCTGGACCGGGCGCAGGAGCTGGTGGAGCGGCTGGCCCTGGCCCGCTACCGGCGCACCAAGGCGGGCGTCCTCAGCGGCGGCACGCGGCAGAAGCTCAACCTCGTGATCGCGCTCATGCACGACCCCGGCGTGGTGCTGATGGACGAGCCGTACCAGGGTTCGACTGGGACAACTACCTCGCGTTCTGGTCGATCACCCAGGAGCTGCGCGACCGGGGCCAGTCGGTGCTGGTCATCTCGCACATCGCGCCCGACGTGGAGCGGTTCGACCGGCTGCACCGGCTGCGCGGCGGGCAGGTCGTCGAAGAGGCGGGGGTGACGACGTGAGTCCGCTGCCGGCCGTGCTGGCGGACATCAAGGCGTACAAGGAGACGCTGGACGACCAGACGACGTGGCAGGCGTCGCTGCTCAAGGCGATCGGGTTCGAGGTCGCCCAGCACGTCCGCAACCGGTTGGCGCCGGCGCTGGTGGTGTTCTTCATCCCGGTGTGGCTGGGCATCGTGCGCGGGATCATCCCGTCCGACACGGTCGAGTACCACTCGCGGGTGGTGCGCGGTCCGCTGCCGGTGAACGCCAACGAGCCGGCTGTGGTGTCCGGCGCGATCAACGCGGTGACGCTGATCATCGGGTTCATGATGTTCGCCGCCGTGCGCCGGTCCAGCGCGTTCGACCAGCGGCTGGTGCTGGCGGGCCACTCGCGGGCGTGCCTGCTGGTGGCGAAGCTGGCGGGGCTGGTGCTGGTGTCGGCGGTGGTCGCGGCGTACGCCGGGCTGGTCATGGCGATGTACTGGGACCCGCAGCAGCCGGGCCTGATGACGCTCAGCCTGTTCGCCAGCGGCCTCACCTACGGCGGGCTGGGCATCGTGCTGGGTCTCGCGCTGTCCACCGAGCTGGCGGGCATGTTCGTGATCATCATGGTGTCGCTGGTGGACGTGATGGTGCAGAACCCGATCATCAACCCGGCCGACACGCAGGCGGTGGTGCGGTTCCTGCCCACGTACGGGTCGATGCAGGCGGGGGCGGCGGCCGGGTTCACGTCGCGGGGGGCGGTCGGGTACGCGTCGCTCGGGTTGCTGTGGTTGACGGCGTTCGGGTTGATCGGGTTGCTCGCGTTCCACCGGCGCACCAAAGACCACGCTCGGCACGCGGGGGCGGGGGAGCCGTCGGCGGCGGTCACCGTGTCGACCCGGGCGGCGACCCGGCGCAGGAGCCGGTCGGGCCGATGTACGGGCAGGCGTGCGGGTACGGCGCGAGCTACTTCGGCACGACGCCGTTCGCGCCGGTCGTCGGCACGGCCTGCGCGCACCCCGCAGCCCCGCTGCCCGCCGTCCCCCTGCCCGACGACGTGATGCCCGCCGCCTGACCCCGGCGTGTCCTACCTCCAGAACGCGTGAGTCGAACGCTCAGGTCCCGAGAGTCGAACGCTCAGGTCCCGTGAGTTCTACGTTCAGGACGCGAGAGTCCTACGTTCGGAGTGCGAGAGTCCTACGTTCAGGTCCGGTGAGTTCAACGTTCAGGTCGGCGGCTCGGTGGTTGGGTCCGGCTCGATGTGATGTCACATCGAGCCTCGGTGGGCTGGTGGCGGGTCCGTTGTGGGCGGGGTGGTGGGTAACGTCGGAGTGGTGAGGCCGTTGCTGTTGTTGGATGTTGATGGGCCATTGCATCCGTTTGCGGCTCGGATTCCGCCGGATGGGTATGGGGAGCACCGGTGGCGGTTGTCCAGGTGGGGGCGGGCGGTGCAGCGGGCTTGGTTGAAGCCGGAGCACGGGCCCGCGTTGCTCGAGGTGGCGCGGAGGACTGGGGCGGAGTTGGCGTGGGCTACTACGTGGGAGCACCGGGCCAACGTGACGGTTGGCCCGGCGCTGGGGCTCCCTGTGTTGCCGGTGGTTGGTGTGCGGGCGTACGAGGGCAGGGCGGAGTGGAAGTTCGGGGCGGTTGGGCGGTTTGCCTGGGGGCGGCCGTTGGCCTGGTTGGACGATGACTTCGGTTTGTTCCCGGCCGCGCGGCGGGCGTTCGTGGAGCGGCGGGGGGAAGTGACGGCGTTGATCGACGTGGACCCGGCGGTCGGTGTCACGGCGGACCACCTGGACGCTGTGGTGGAGGCGTTGGCTTCCTAGAGGTGGCGGTTGAAGAAGGACACCACGTGGTGGCGCACGGTGGGGATGGAGACGGTCGGGTCGAGGGTGCCGACCATGGCGGTGCGGCCTTGGTCGTCCATCAGACCTGCCGCGTGCAGTTGGGGGACGATGGCGGCGAAGTCGGTCAGGGCCCAGTGGTTGGCGTTCGCGATCACGTGTTGTCGGGCGCAGCCGTGGGCGAGTGCGGCGGACCACGAACGGCGGTAGCGGTCGTTCTGGAAGCCTTCCGTGCCCAGGAGGAGCAGTGGTCGGTCGGCGCCGTCACGGGCCACGGGCAGCAGTTCGCCGTCCTGGCCGGGTTGGTCCGGGTGGTAGTCCAGGAAGCCCTCCATGTTGATCGCCGCGTCGATGCGGCGGTCCTCGTGCATGCCCTCGGCGGCGATCGTGCCGCCCAGGCCCTGGCCGTACGTGCCCACCCGGCGCAGGTCGAGCGCACGGCCGAGGTCGCGGGGGAGGGGGCGGGCGTCGGCGTCGGGGTTGCCGCCCGCGGCCAGCAGTTCCAGGCGGTCGAGGACGAAGGCGGTGTCGGCGAGCCTGGTGGCGATCACGGTGCGGTAGAGGGCGGGGTCGGTGGCCGGGTTGCCGGGCAGGGCGATCCGTCGGGGCCCGGTCGGCAGGTCGACCGCGAACGCCTCGCCGGGGTGGTCGATCGTCAGCACGACGTAGCCGCGGCTCGCCAGCTCCTCGGCGGTGGTGGTGCCGAGGGCGCGCGGGTCGGCCAGGCCGGGGCTGTAGAGCACGACCGGGCGGCGCACGGGTTGCGCGGGGGCGTCGACGTGCGAGTGGGTGCGGGTGGCGGCCCAGTCGACGCCGGCGGCCGGCAGGTGCGGGTACGCCAGCGGCCGGACCACCGGCAGCATCGCGACCACGCCCGGCGTCAGGTGCGGTGCGACGGGGTGCTCCCGGACGTCCAGCGCCGGGTAGTGGACGGAGACCATGACCTCGCGTGGTCCGCCGCCGGCGTCGGGCCAGGGGTCCGGGCGGTCGGCGTCGACCAGGTGCAGCGCGGTGACGCCGACCCGGTGGACGCCGGTCGGCGCGGGCAGGGTCGGGACGAGGTCGGGTTCGGCCTCGGCGACGCCGGTCAGGCCCGCGGTGAGGACCAGGGCGGCGATGGGCACGGTTGTCCTGCGGAACATGGTTTCTCCCCTTTGGTGATTTATTCGGCTGACAGCGCGGCGTACATGCGGGACACGTAGTCCCACAGGCCGTCGCCCAGGTCGTCCACCGGCTGACCCGGCAGCACGTCGCGCAGCACGCCCCGGCCGTGCTCGCGGAAGAACGCGCTCATCGAGCGCAGGATCTCCCGGTCGCCGGCGGCGAACGTCTCGCCGACGTCGACCAGGCGCCGGGCGGTCCGGCGGACCTCCGGGTCGTCCACCGGGCGGCCCGCGCGGTAGTGCTCGACGACCTGCGCCAGCACTTCGGGCCACTCCTCGTCCAGCCGTTCCCGCGCCTGCGGGCCGATGTCGAACGCATGCTGGTCGAGGAAGTCGCGCTGCTCGCGGGTGAGGTGCCGGTCGAAGATCGTGGTGCTGCCCAGCAACGCGAGCAGGCGGTCCGAGTCCGGTCGGGTCGGCCCGGTGAGCTGGGCGAGCAGACCCCTCGTCTGGCGGCGCAACGCGTTGAGGCGCCACACCTGCTCGTCCAGCTGCTCCAGGTGCCCGGCGAGCACCCTGGCGAGCGGAGCCGGGTCGAACGTGTCGGCCAGCACGGCGCCGATCTCGTCCAACGACATGCCGAGCTGCCGCAGCAACCGGATCTGGTAGAGCCGGTGCAGGTCCGCCTCGGTGTAGCGGCGGTGGCCGGACGGCGTGCGCTCGCTCGGCCGCAGCAGGCCCAGCTCGTCGTAGTGGTGCAGCGTCCGCACCGTCATCCCGGCGACCTTGGCCAGCGCGCCGACGCTCCACCGCGCCTGGTCGAGGCCCCCCTCAGCGCTCATGGCACGACCCTAGAACCTCACGCGACGTCAGGTTCAAGTCTGTTTCACGGACGAGTGAACGCGTAGGGTCTGGTCTGAATTTCTACCAGGTGGTAGAAATCTGTGGGAGCGCTTCCATGCACGCCGGAGCCGACGTCAGGAGCCCGTGATGAGCAGAACCTCCGTGCAGCTGTACTCGGTACGCGACGCGTTCGCGGCCGATCCCGCCGACACCCTCCGCCGACTCGCCGGGATCGGCTTCACCGCCGTCGAGCCCTACGGCGTGGTGGAGAACGCCGACGTGCTCCGCACCGCGTTGGCCGAGCACGGCCTCGCCGCGCCGACCGCCCACGCGCAGCTCATCGGCGCCGACCAGGACGCCGTCTTCGCCGTCGCGGCGGAGTGCGGCATCGAGGTCGTCATCGACCCGTACGTGGGCGAGGAGCGGTGGCGGGACCCGGCCGACATCGCCGCCACCGCCGCCGCGCTCAACGCTGCCGCCGAGGTCGCCGCCCGCCACGGCGTCCGCGTCGGCTACCACAACCACTGGTGGGAGCTGGCCTCCCGGATCGACGGGCGCAGCGCGTTCGAGGTGCTGGCCGACCGGCTCGACCCCGGGGTGGTGCTGGAGGTGGACACCTACTGGGCCACGGTCGGCGGCGAGGACGCGCCCGCGTTGCTGCGCCGGCTCGGCGGTCGCGTGCACGCGATCCACGTCAAGGACGGCGGCCTGGCCCGGGACGGGTCCGGTCAGGTGCCGGCGGGCGAGGGGCGCGTGCCGGTGGCCGAGGTGCTCGCCGCCGCGCCCGACGCGTTGCGCGTGGTCGAGTTCGACGCCTACGACGGTGACGTGTTCACCGGTCTCGCCCGCAGCTACGCGTTCCTCGCCGAGGTGGGGGCATGACCGGGGTCGGCGTCGTCGGCACGGGCGTGATCAGCGAGGAGTACCTGCGCAACCTGACGTCGTTCCCGGACGTGCGGGTGCTCGCCGTCGCCGACCTCGACCCCGCGCGGGCGGCGGCGCAGGCGGCGCGGCACGGCGTGCCACGATCATCCACTGTGGACGAACTGCTGGCCGACCCGGACATCGGGATCGTGGTCAACCTGACCGTGCCGGCGGCGCACGTCGCGGTCAGCACGGCCGCGGTCGAGGCGGGCAAGCACGTGTGGGTGGAGAAACCGCTCGGGCTGGACCTGCGCGCCGCACGCGCGCTGCTCGACCTCGCGGCGCGACGGGGTGTGCGGGTCGCGTGCGCCCCCGACACCCTGCTGGGAGCCGGGTGGCAGACCGCGCGGCGGGCCGTCGACGCCGGTCGGATCGGGGAGCCGCGCACCGCGCTGGCGCTGTTCCAGTCGCCGGGCCCGGAGAGCTGGCACCCCGCGCCGGAGTTCCTGTTCCAGGCGGGCGGCGGGCCGTTGCTCGACATGGGGCCGTACTACCTGACCGGGCTGGTGCACCTGCTCGGCCCGATCCGCCGGGTCACCGCGACCGGCGGCCGGGCGCGGGACACGCGGGTGATCGGGTCCGGGCCGCGGGCGGGCGCCGAGTTCGCGGTGACCGTGCCGACCACGGTGACGGCGCTGGTCGAGTTCGAGCGCGGCGGGGCGGCGCAGGCGGTGTTCAGCTTCGACTCGGCGTTGACGCGCACGGGTTTCGTGGAGGTCGGCGGCACGCTCGGCACGGCCGTGCTGCCCGACCCCAACCGGTTCGACGGCACGACCGAACTGCACCTCCCCGACGGCGTGCACGCGCTTGCGCCACAAGGCCACTCGGCCTCCCGCGGCACGGGCGTGCTGGAGCTGGCGCGGGCGATCCGGGCCGGTGAGCCGGAACGCGCGTCCGGCGAGCTCGCCTACCACGTGCTGGACGCGATGCTCGCGATGGAGGAGTCCATCGCGGCGGGGCGTTCGGTGGACGTCGGCAGCACGGTCGAGCCGCCGCCCGCCCTGCCGCCCGACTGGGACCCGCTCAGTCCAGCGGCACGGTGAGCAGCGTGCCCAGGTAGAACCTCAGCGAGCCGACCAGGTCGACCTCGTCCGGGGTGGTCAGCCACTGCACCTGGAGCCCGTCCATCAACGCGACGAACGCCAGCGCCGCCGACGCCGGGTCGACGCCGGGGCGCAGCTCGCCGCGGTCCGCGAGGGCCCGGAACGAGCCGACCACGCCCTCGCGCGCCGCCCGGTAGTGGCGCACGAAGTACTCGTGCGCCGGGTGGTCGGCGGCCACGGCCTCGGCCGCCAGCCGCGAGTACAGGTCGACGATGCCGGGGTGGCGCACGTTGTGCTCGGCCAGGGCGACGAAGTGGCGCAGGACGTCGAGGCCGGGGGTGGCGGTCAGCTGCTCCCGCTCGGCGTCCTCCGCGTCACGGCGCTCCAGCACGGCGGCGAGCAGCGCTTCCTTGGTGGGGAAGTAGTACAGCAGCCCGGCGTGCGTGATCCCGGCGCGCTTGGCGATCTCGCGCAGCGACGAGCCGTGGTACCCGGCCTCCCCGTACACCGCGACCGCCGCCGTGATGATGTCCTCGCGGCGGATCCGGCCTTTCAGGTAACCGCCGGTCACGGGCTCGCCGTCGTGGTCTCGCGCACGCGCACATGATGCCGTACCGCGTCACGGCGAGGGGGTCCAGGTCCGCAGCGCGCCCGCCGCCACCTCGGCGAACCTGCCGGTGCGCGGGTTGTGCGCGTGCGGCGTGAAGCCCTCGACCACGCCCGTCCGCGCGCCGGCCGCGGGGTCCCAGACCTCCAGCCCGGCCGCGGTGGTGACGTAGAGCAGCCCCTCGTGGCCCCACATCCGCCCGGTGGGGCCGGCGAACGCCGCCACGTGCCTGCTCTCGGCCACGTCGTGCACCTCGACTCCCGGCACCGGTGGCCGGTCCAGGCCGCCGATCGGCTGGAGGGCGGCGGTGCGGTCGTCCAGCCACGCCATCGGCAGGTCCCACGCGTCGCGCACGGCCAGCGCCCGGCCGTGCTCGGTCGCGTGCGCGTCTCCGCCCAGCCACGCCGCCACGTCGTGCACGACCGGCACCCCGCACGGGCTCCACACCCAGCCGTCGTCCAGCAGCCACCGGCCCGACGGGGACGGCAGCAGCGCGCCGTGGAAGTAGTCGAGGTAGTGGTCGGGTTTCGGGCCGTCACCGGACCAGGTCGTCACGCGGTCGGTGAGCAGGCGCCCGGTGGCCGGGTCGAACGCGTCCAGGCGGTTCCAGTCGGTCGCGGTGACGAGCACGTCGCCGACGAACGCCACCGGGAAGCACGTGTGGCGGTACCGGTAGTCCCCGCGGTCCAGGGCCAGCACCGGCGCGCCGGTCACGAGGTCGACCACGACGCCGTGCCGGCCGAAGTCGGTGACCACGGCCGCGTACCGCCCGTCCGGCGAGGTGTGCAGCGCGGGCCGGGGCGCGTCGGGCAGGGCGTCCGGCGGTTCGGCGGGGAGCGGCACGGGCACCGCGGGCCCGTCCGCGCCCACCTCGACCAAGCCGTCCGCGGTGAGCACCAGCCACCCGTCGGGCACCGCGGCCACGCACCGCGCGTTCACCGGCTCGACCGCGCACTCCCGGGTCGTCCACGTGCCCCGCGGCTCGGCGTCGCGGTGCCGGACCTCGGGCTGCCCGATCCAGCCGAGCAGGTCGCTGTGGTCGTCCAGCCGCTCCGCGCACCCGACGCACAGCGCGGCCAACCGCGGCTCGTCCTGCCCGGCGCACGACTCGCACAGCACGTCGTACGCCAAGCCGGTCCCGGTGAACCTCCCGTAGTGGTCGGGAGGTCGTTCGGCGACGAGGTGCGCGCAGCCGAGGTACCGGGAGGGGTGCGCCGCATGCCCGCACGGGAGTACGTCCACCGGCTCAGTGTGGCACCGCCGACCGGCCCGCAGGGGTTGACGGACGGTGCCCGACCCTCCCGCACTTTCGGCCATTCGTGCATGACTTTTGTCAACGATAAGCAAAAGTCTTGTGCACTTCGGACGGATCTGAACAGAATGGCGCTCGCGTTCAGCCTTGTGAACTGGACCACACAGCCCAGCGTTGTGCGACCGAGGAGACAGCGGTGCGACGTCAGCGAAGCACGCTCGGAATCCCGCCCCGACCCACCCGCAGAACCGCCGTAGCGCTAGCGCTCACCGCCGCCCTGGGCGCGATGACCCTGGTGGCGACACCCGCGACGGCGCACCCCGACGGCGAACACCTCCTCGTCTTCTCCAAGACGGCGGGCTTCCGGCACGACTCGATCCCCGACGGCATCGCCGCGATCACCGAGCTCGGCGCGGCAAACGGCTTCACCGTCGAGGCCACCGAGGACGCCGCCGCGTTCACCGACACCAACCTCGCCCGGTTCGACGCCGTCGTCTGGCTGTCCACCACCGGCGACGTCCTGGACGACGCCCAGCAGCAGGCGTTCCAGCGGTTCGTCGAGAACGGCGGCGGGTACGCGGGCGTGCACGCCGCCGCGGACACCGAGTACTCGTGGCCCTGGTACGCCGGGCTGGTCGGCTCGTACTTCAAGTCCCACCCGGCCATCCAGCCCGCCGACGTGGTGGTGGAGGACCACGACCACCCGTCGACCGCGCACCTGCCGGACACCTGGCACCGCACCGACGAGTGGTACACCTACCAGTCCAACCCCCGGTCGCGGGTGAAGGTGCTGGCCGCGCTGGACGAGACCAGCTACACGCCCACCGACCCGTCCGGCGACCACCCGATCTCGTGGTGCCACACGCCGGGCCAGGGCCGCTCCTGGTACACGGGAATGGGCCACACCAAGGAGTCCTACGCCGACCCGGCGTTCCGCGACCACCTGCTCGGCGGCCTGCGGTACGCGCTCGGCGTCGCGCCCGCCGACTGCGAACCCGAGGACGCGCCGCCGACCGACGGCGACTTCGACCAGGTGACGCTCGCGCTCGGCGAGGAGAAGACCGGCGAGCCGATCGCGCTGGCCGTGCTGCCGGACCGCGAGGTCGTGCACACCTCCCGCGACGGCCGGGTCTGGCTCACCAGCCCGGAGGCGACGACCACGCTCGCCGGCCGCGTCCCCGTCTACAACCACGACGAGGACGGGTTGCAGGGCGTGGCGGCGGACCCGGACTTCGCGAACAACCGCTGGCTCTACCTGTACTACGCGCCACCGCTGGACACCCCGGCCGGTGACGCGCCGGAGAACGGGACCGCCGCGGACTTCGAGCGGTTCAAGGGCCACAACCAGCTGTCCCGCTTCAAGCTGACCACCGACGGCGTGCTGGACCTGGCCAGCGAGCAGCGCATCCTCCAGGTGCCCGCCGACCGCGGCCTGTGCTGCCACGCGGGCGGCGAGATCGACTTCGACGCGCAGGGCAACCTGTACCTGTCCACCGGCGACGACACCAACCCGTTCGCCTCCGACGGCTACAGCCCCATCGACGAACGCGCGGAGCGCAACCCGGCGTTCGACGCGCAGCGCTCCTCGGCCAACACCAACGACCTGCGCGGCAAGGTGCTGCGGATCAAGGTCCAGGACGACGGCACGTACACCGTCCCGGAGGGCAACCTGTTCGCGCCCGGCACGGACAAGACCCGCGCCGAGATCTACGCCATGGGCTTCCGCAACCCGTTCCGCTTCGCCGTGGACAAGGCCACCGGCTGGATCCACCTCGGCGACTACGGCCCGGACGCGGGCGCGGCGAACCCGGCCCGCGGCCCCGGCGGCAGCGTCGAGTTCAACCTGGTCAAGGCGCCCGGCAACTACGGCTGGCCCTACTGCGTCGGCGACAACGTCCCCTACGTCGACTACGACTTCGCCACCGGCACGTCCGGCGGCGCGTTCGACTGCGGCGCGCCCAAGAACACCAGCCCGCACAACACCGGCCTCGTCGACCTGCCGCCCGTGCAGCGCGCGTGGATCCCCTACGACGGCGGGTCCGTGCCCGAGTTCGGCGGCGGCGGCGAGTCGCCGATGGGCGGCCCCACCTACCACTTCGACCCGGACCTGGACAGCCCGACCAAGTTCCCGGAGTTCTTCGACGGCCGGACGTTCGCCTACGAGTGGGACCGCGGCTGGATCAAGACGATCGACGTCGGCCCGGCCGGCGAGCGCGGCGCGATCAGCCCGTTCTTCGACTCGATGACCCTGACCCGGCCGATGAACCTGGAGTTCGGCCCGGACGGGTCGCTGTACGTGCTGGACTACGGCAGCGGCTACTTCGGCGGCGCGGAGGACTCGGCGGTCTACCGCATCGACTACGCCAGGGGACGCCATACGCCGGTCGCCAAGCTGGCCGCCGACAAGACCTCCGGTCCGGCGCCGCTGACCGTGCGGTTCGACCCCGGCGGCACGGCCGACGAGGACGGCGACCCGCTGACCTACGCGTGGGACTTCGACGGCGACGGCACCACCGACGACACCACGGCCGGACCGGTCACCCACACCTACACCGCGGTCGGCCAGTTCACCGCCAAGCTGTCCGTCACCGACCCGACCGGCCTGGTCGGCTCGGCCAGCGCCGTGGTCAACGTCGGCAACACCGCGCCCGTGGTGGTGCTCACCGCGCCCGCCGACGGCCGGGTGTTCAGCTTCGGCGACGAGGTGCCGTTCTCCGTCACGGTCACCGACCCGGAGGACGGGCAGGTCGACTGCGCGAAGGTCACCGTGGAGTACATCCTCGGCCACGACAGCCACGGCCACCCGCTCACCCGCGCCACCGGCTGCGAGGGCGTGCTGCCGACGCCGTCCGACGGCGGGCACGGCCTGGACGCCAACATCTTCGGCGTCATCAACGCCTCCTACACCGACAACGGCGCGCCGGGCGCGCCCGCGCTGACCGGCGAGGCCGAGGCGATCCTGCAACCGCGGGCCAAGCAGGCCGAGTACTTCACCACCATGCAGGGCGTGCAGGTGGTCGAGACCGGCACGGCCGAGGGTGACAAGCGCGTCGGGTACGTCGACGACGGCGACTGGATCGCGTTCGACCCGGTCAACCTCGGCGGTGTCGCGGCGATCGGCTACCGGGTGTCGTCCGGCGGGAGCGGCGGCACGATCGAGGTGCGCGTCGACTCGCCGACCGGCCCGCTGGTGCAGCAGCAGCCCGTGCCGTCGACCGGCGGCTGGGACAACTACGTCGAGCTCGCGCCGTCGCCGATCACCGACCCCGGCGGCACGCACCGGCTGTTCCTGGTGTTCCGGGGCTCCGGCAGCCTGTTCGACGTGGACGCGGTCCGGTTCTCCGCCGGCGCGGCCCCGCCGTCCTGGGAACCGGTGCGGCACACGCCCGCCGAGTCCTACTCCGCGCAGCGGGGCACCTCGGTGGTCCGGGCCGAGGAGGCGCAGGGCGGCCGGCAGGTCGGCAACGTCCACGACCGCGACTGGATCGCGTTCGACGGCGTGTCGCTGGCCGGCGTCACGGGCATCGGCTACCGGGTCTCCTCGGCCACGGAGGGCGGCACGATCGAAGCGCGCGTCGACTCGCCGACCGGCCCGCTCGTGTCGAGCACCCGGGTCCGGAGCACGGGCGACTGGCGCGTCTACGCCGACCTGCCACCTGCGGCGATCACCGACCCCGGCGGCACGCACCGGCTGTACTTCGTGTTCCGCGGCGGCCGGGGCGCGTTGCTGGACCTCGACACGATCACGTTCCGCGGTGCCGGGACGGTCGCCGCGGTCGACGTGCCCGCGGAGGCGTTGAGCGGGCAGCAGGGCGTCGCGGTGTACGACCGCGAGACCGCGCAGGGCGGCAAGCGGGTCGGCGAGATCAACGACGGCGACTGGGTGTCCTATGCGGACGTCGACCTGTCGAAGACCGCGGGCATCGGCTACCGGATCTCGTCCGGCGGTGTCGGCGGCACGCTGGAGGCGCACGCCGACTCGCCGACCGGCCCGGTGGTGCACGCGCCGGTGACCGTGCCGGTGACCGGGAGCTGGGACTTCTACCTCGACATCGCGCCGCAGGAGGTGCGCCTGACCGGCGTGCACGACCTCTACCTGGTGTTCAAGGGCGGTCCGGGGGCGCTGTTCGACGTCGACACGATCCGGCACCTGCGCTACAAGCAGGCCGGCGCGTGCAAGCCCACCAAGCCGGAGGCGGGGTACCGCAGCCTCTACGACGGCACGGGCGTGACCGGGTGGCGGCAGGCCGGTCCGGGCCGGTTCGTGGAGGAGGACTGCGCGCTGCGCACCGAAGGCGGGCTCGGGCTGCTGTGGTTCGAGGAGGAGTTCTCCGCCTACAGCCTCAAGTTCGACTGGAAGGTGGCGGGCGACGACAACTCCGGCGTGTTCGTCGGCTTCCCCGACCCCGGCGCGGACCCGTGGGTGGCGGTGAACCAGGGCTACGAGGTGCAGATCGACGCGACCGACGCGCCGGACCGCACCACCGGCGCCATCTACTCGTTCCAGTCGGCCGACATCCCCGCCCGGGACGCGGCGCTCAAGCCGCCGGGGGAGTGGAACGCCTACGAGATCGTCGTGCGGGGGCAGCGCATCCGCGTGTTCCTCAACGGGGTGCTGGTCAACGACTTCACCAGCACCGACCCCGCGCGCGACCTCACCAGCGGGCACGTCGGCCTGCAGAACCACGGTGACGGCGACGACGTGTGGTTCCGCAATGTCCGCATCAAGGAGCTGTCCCGATGACCGAGGAGACACCCATGCCGTCCCGCCGCACGTTCCTCAGCACCGCCCTCGCCACCGGCGCGGCCGTCGCCCTGCCCGCCACGGCGGGCGCGGCCTCGCCCGACCGACCGTGCCGCCGGGTGCCCGAGGAGTCGATCAGCATCCAGCTCTACACCCTGCGGGACATCATGGGTGACGACCCCGAGCCCGTGCTGTCGGCGCTGGCCGACATCGGCTACCGCAAGGTCGAGCTGGCCGGCACGTACGGGCGCAGCGCCGCCGAGTTCGCGGCCGTGCTGCGGCGCACCGGGCTGCGGGCCACGTCCAGCCACGCCGGCATCGACGGCGACCTCGACCAGCTCATCGCCGACGCGCGCACGCTCGGGCACAAGTACGTCGTGGTGCCGTGGGTGAACTACGCGACGTTGGCCGAGTGGCGGGCGTTCGCCACCCGGCTGGAGGCGGCGGGGGACAAGCTGCGGCGCGCGGGGCTGAGCCTGGGCTACCACAACCACGCGCACGAGTTCGCCGCGGTGGAGGGCACGCGTCCGTTCGACGTGATCACGGCGGGGACGACGCGGCGCAACGTGCACCTGGAGCTGGACCTGTACTGGGCGGTGACGGGCGGCGTGGACCCGGTCGCCCTGTACCGGGCGAACTTCCCGCGCGTGCGGCAGTTCCACGTCAAGGACCGGGCGGCCGACGGGTCGTTCGCCGACCTCGGCACGGGCACGATCGACTTCGCGTCGATCTTCCGCGCCACCAACGTGACCGAGTACATCGTGGAGAACGACCAGCCGCGCGACGCCCTCGTCACCGCGCGGGTCGGTTACGACTACCTGGTGAACCTGCGGTTCTGACCGGGGGCGGCTTGCCCGCGGCGGAGCCCGCCGTCGTCTTGGCCGCGCTGGTGGTCTCCGCCGTGGTCCTGCGCCGCGCCGACGACGCCGGACCCCGCCGTGTCGGGCCCGACCGCCGGGCCGCGGCCCGACCTGCTGCCGCTGCCGCCCGAGCTGTGCCTGACCGTGCTGCGGTCGGGGCCCGCGATCCACCTGCTGGAACCGCGGGACCACTGCGCCGAGGACGACGAGCTCATCCCGGCAGGGCGGTGATCAGGCGGGTGAGGTGCCGCCGTTCGGCGTCGGTCGGGGCCAGGTCGCGCGCGCGTTCGTAGGCGGCCCGCGCCTCCGGTTCCCGGCCCAGGCGGCGCAGGAGGTCCGCCCGGGTGGCCGGGAGCAGGTGGCCGGTGATCTCGTCGGCCAGGTCGTCCACCAGGGCGAGGCCGGCCGCCGGCCCGTCCACCATCGCCACGGCCACCGCCCGGTTCAGCCGCACGACCGGCGACGGCACCAGCTTGAGCAGTTCCCCGTAGAGCAGGGCGATCTGCGGCCAGTCCGTGTCCTCCGCCCGGACCGCGGTGGCGTGGCAGGCCGCGATGGCGGCCTGGACCTGGTACGGCCCCGGCCGGCCGCGCCGCAGCGCCGCGTCCAGCAGCGCCACGCCCTCCTCGACCTGCGCGCGGTCCCAGCGCGAGCGGTCCTGCCGGTCCAGCGGCACCAGGTCGCCCGCCGGGTCGAACCGCGCGTCCCGGCGCGAGTCCTGCACCGACATCAGCGCGAGCAGGCCCACCGCCTCCGGCTCGTCGGGCATCAGCGCGACCAGGGTGCGCGCCAGCCGGATGGCCTGCGCGCACAGCTCCCGCCGCAGCAGCTCCCCGCCGCCGCCCGCCGCGTAACCCTCGTTGAACAGCAGGTACAGCACGGCCAGCACGCCGACCGTCCGCTCCGGCAGCAGGTGGGCGGGCGGCACGCGGTACGGGATGCGGGCGTTGCGGATCTTCTGCCGCGCCCGCACCAGCCGCTTGGTCATCGTCGCCTCCGGCACCAGGAACGCCCGCGCGATCTCCGCCGTGGTCAGGCCGGCGACCGTGCGCAGGGTCAGCGCGACCCGCGCCTCCAGCGTCAACGCCGGGTGGCAGCACGTGAAGATCAGCCGCAGCAGGTCGTCGCCGATGCCGTCGTCCTCGACGTCCCAGCCCTCGGTGGACGTGTCGTCCGGCATCGCCGCCACCTCCCGCAGTTTCGCCGCCTCCACCCCTGCGCGCCGCAACCGGTCCAGCGCGCGGTTGCGGGCGGTCGTGGTGAGCCACCCGCCGGGACGCAGGGGGACGCCCTCGCGCGGCCAGCACTCCAGCGCCCGCGCGAAGGCGTCCTGCACGCACTCCTCGGCCAAATCCCAATCGCCGGTGAGGCGGATCAGCGTCGCCACGATCCGCCCCCGCTCGGCCCGGAACAGCGCCGAGACCTCCGCGTCGACCGTCATCCGACGTGGAACGGCCGGACCTCGACGGAGCCGAACCGCGCGCACGGGTGCCGCGACGCGATCCGGATCGCCTCGTCCAGGTCGGCGCAGTCGACGACGTCGTAGCCCACGATCTGCTCCTTCGTCTCGGCGAACGGCCCGTCGGTCAGCAGCACCTCGTCACCCCGCGTGCGCACGGTCGTGGCGTCCTGCGCCGACCGCAACTGCGAGCCGTCCAGCCGCCTGTCCCCGACCTCGGCGAGCCACTGCTCGATCGTGGGGTCGCCCTCGGTGGGCTCGATGGTGTCGTCGACGCAGATCAGCAGCATGTACTTCATCGGTCACTCCCGTCGTCAGGTGCATTCCACCACTACGACGAACGGGAACCGCCCAGGAGGACACCCGCCTACGATCCGCTTCATGACGAGGGACCTGGCCGCCATCGAGGAGGACGTCGCGCTGCTCGACGCCGTCCTGGAACCCGTCGCCAAGGCGCCGGTGGACCTGTCCGACCCCGACTGGATGGCCGAGCTGCGCGGGGTGCCGCACCCGTTGGAGCGCGCCGGCGTGCGTTCGGAGGCGGAGGCCGTGCTCACCGAGGTCCTCGACCGGTACGCGGCGGACGAGGCGTCGCGGCCGGGGTTGCGCGCGTTGTTCGACCGGTACACGTCGTTCCGCTGGGCCGTGCACCTGCGGTTCCCCATCACGCCGGAAGGGGTGCGGTCCGCGTTGGTGCTGCTCTCGGTGCGCGACCAGGGCGCGGACACGCGGGACGAGCTGATGGTGCTGCGGGCGTTGTGCGACGAGGCGCGGGCGGCGGGCGTGGACGTCGACCCGATCCTGCGCGAGGTCGCGGCGATCTCCAGCGACGTCGACCGGTACGGCATGGGATCGGTGCGCGCCATCCTCCTCGACGCCGTCCGGTGAGACCGCTCCCGTCGGCTGCGGATAGCACGTGCGCGCAATTCGCCCGGCCGTCTTTGCGCTCGGGTGACAAGAACTCGCAGGGCGCTTGACCTGCGAGAACCGGCCGCGCAACAGTTCGGCGGTCTTCGCCCGCGCTCGACGAGGAGCAGCCCATGCGCGTGAACCGGGGGTGGGCCGCCGTGCTCACCGCGGTCCTGGTGGTCGCCGGCACCGCCGACGCCACCGCCCAGATCTCCCACCACGACACGACGTCCGCGCCGGCCAACGGCGACGTGCTGCGGTCCGAACCCGCCGACTTCTTCCTCGACCCGGCCAAGCTGCTGCGCGCGCCCGCCACCGCGCACCGCGTCCTGTACCGCAGCACGGACGCGCACGACCGGCCGATCGACGTCAGCGGCACCGTGCTCACCCCGCACGCGCCGTGGACCGGACCGGGTCCGCGGCCGATCGTCGGGTACGCGCCCGGGACGCAGGGCGTCGGCGACGACTGCGCGCCGTCCCGGCAGATGGCCATGGGCAGCGAGTACGAGGGCCCGTTCCTGGCCGGTCTGCTGACCCGCGGCTACGGCGTCGTCGTCACCGACTACGAGGGCCTGGGCACGCCCGGCATGCACACCTACGTCAACCGCGCCGCCGAGGGCCACGCGGTGCTGGACGCGGTCCGCGCCGCGCAACGGCTGCCCGAGGCGAACCTGCCCGACGACGGGCCGGTGGCCACCGCCGGGTACTCGCAGGGCGGCGGCGCGTCCGCGGCGGCCGTCGAGCTGTACCCGGGCTACGCGCCCGAGCTGAAGCTGAAGGGCGCGTACGCGGGCGCGCCGCCGGCCGACCTCGGCGCGGTGGCGCGGAACCTGGACGGCCACTACGCGGCCGGGTTCCTGGGCTACTCGCTGCTCAGCCTGGACGCCGCGTACCCGGAGCTCGACATCCCGGGCGTGCTGAACGACGCGGGCCGCGAGCTGCTGGCCCAGGTCGAGCACCAGTGCACGGCCGAAGCGCTGCTCGCGCACGCGTTCCGCAAGTCGGTCGACCTCACCGCCGACGGCCGGCCGCTGTCCGCGTACCTGGACGAGGAGCCGTACGCCTCGCGGGTGGAGGAGCAGCGGATCGGCGTGCGCAAGCCCGGTGCACCGGTGCTGGTGGTGCACAGCGCGCTGGACGACATCGTGCCGTACGCGCAGGGCGCGGACATGGTGCGGCGGTGGTGCGCCCTGGGTGCGAACGTCAGGTTCAGCACCTCGCTCGTGCCGACGCACGCGGCGGCCATGGTCGCGGCCTACCCGGAGGCGTTCGCCTGGTTGGAGGCGCGCTTCGCGGGCGTTCCCGCCCGCGGCACCTGCTGAACGTCACGGGCCCGGCTGAGCAACCGGCGGGCGCGCAGCGCGATCTCCAGCGTGAGGCGCTCGTCGGGGTCGGCCAGCCGGTCGCCCAGCAGCTCTTCGAGCTGGTGCATCCGGTAGCGCACGGTCTGCGGGTGCACGTCGAGCCGGTTCGCGATCTCGCCGATGCCACCGCGGGTCTCCAGCCAGGCCAGCAACGTGGTCTCCAGCCGTTCCCGCTGCTTGACCGTCAACCCGGCGAACGCCGCCAGCGCCCGCCTGCTGAGCTGACCCACCAGGAACTCGTCGGACAGCAGCGCGAGCGTGGCCAGGTGGTCGTCGCACCACGTGACCGGCGCCGCGGGCAGCAACCCGCGGCGCACCAACCCCAGGGCGCGCCGCGCGCAGGCCAGCGACTGCCGAGCCTGCGCCAACGGCACCGTCGGCCCCACCGCGCCGCGCCGCCCGCGCAGCTCCGGCCGCAGCCGCCCGGCCGGGTTGGCCACCACCAGGCACGGCGTGGAGCTCTCCAGGTCGACCAGCACGTCACGGCCCAGCGTCACCGAGGGGAGCTGGTGCTGGTCCTCCCGGTACTCCAGCGCCACCACCGCGACCCGTTCCGGCAGCGGCCAGTCCGTCGTCCCGGCCAGGTCGGCGAGCGACTGCGGCGACGGCGGCTGCTCGGCCAGCACCAGCTTGAGCAGCTGCCGCCGCCTGCGCTCCAGCGCGCCGCTCGCGTTGGCCTGCGCCTCCGAGTAGCCCTCGATGGCCACCCGGCACAGCTCGTCCACCCACGCGAAGATCGCGTCGGCCACCACGAACAGGGTGTCGGTGGCCACGCCCATCGCGCGCCCGTGCTCGCTCAGGTGCCGCCACACGACCCGGGCGCCGACCCGCACCGCGGTCTGCAACGAGTCCATCGTGCGGCCTTCGAGGTACTCCATCCGCCCGCTGTAGCGCAGCACGGCCTGCCAGTCGGCCTGCGCCGCGTCGGGGTTGGCGATGGTGTCGAAGCACTTCACGATCGCCATCTCGACCGCGCCCACGAGCACCTCGCGGAACTTGCCCTCCAGCGGCTGCGCGTACGCGGGCACCGCCCGGCGGATCTCCCGGATCACGTCGCGCACCATGGCGCCGGACAGCGGCGCCATCTTCTCCGCCAGCTCGCCGGGGATGCTGGACCAGAGTTGGCGCGCCGCGCTGTACTCGCCTCGCTCGGCCCCGGGGGCCGTCCGCTGCCGCACCAACCCGCCGTCGAGTGGGATCGTCATGCTGCCCCTCCGCCTGGGCGAAGCACCGCCGGTGGGACTCCGCCCGGCTGACCGTAAAAGCACTCGCGTTGGTGTGTCAAATAGTGTTCCGGATACCTGGATGCATTCACTCTTTCGAGTGATCCAGGTGGTTGTAGGACCATCACAATTTCCGGTCCGGAAACACGCATGGGGGTGATAAATCGGCCGCGCGGCCTGGACTGGTCGACCGGGATTAATGCAGTGTGCATTGTCTTTGTCACATTTACCGGGAGGTGCGGGTTTGCGAAAAATATTCTCGTTAACGGCGGTCGGGGTGGTGCTGGCCGCCACCGTGACGGCGCTCGGTCCCTCGGCGGTGGCCGACGACTCGTTCTACGTGCCGCCCAGCCCGCTGCCCGCCGGTGCGGCAGGCGACCTCATCCGCTACCGGCCGTCGCAGGCGGGCGCGCTGGGCTCGACCGTGCGGGCCTGGCAGGTCATGTACCGGTCGACCGACGCGCTGGGGCAGCCCGACGCGGTCACCGGCACGGTGCTCGTGCCCGCGTCGGCGGACCCCGCCACCGCGCCGGTGGTCGCGTTCGCCGTGGGCACGCACGGCCCGGCGTTCCGCTGCGCCCCGTCGGAGATGGTGCGCATCGGGGCCCTGTACGAGCAGCCTGCCGTCAACGACCTGCTGCGCGCCGGCTACGCCGTGGCCATCACCGACTACGAGGGCTACCGGCCCGACCCCCGGACCACCTACGTCACCGGCCGGTCCGAGGGGCACGCGGTGATCGACGTGGTCCGGGCCGCGCAACGGCTGCCGGACGCCCGGCTGTCGCGTGACGCGAAGGTCGTGTTCCGCGGCTACTCGCAGGGCGGCGGCGCGGCGATGTGGGCCGGGCAGTTGCAGCCGCAGTACGCACCCGAGCTGAACCTGGTGGGCGTGGTCGGCGGCGGCGTGCCCGCGGACCTCGTGCAGGTCGCCCTGCCGCTGGACGGCCGCAAGGGCTTCGGCCTGCTCGCGTACTCGCTGATCGGGCTGGACCACGCCTACCCCGAGCTGGACCTGGAGGACTACCTCAACGACGCGGGCCGCGCCGAGTTCGCCCGCATGCAGCGCGAGGCGTGCACGTTGGAGCTCCTGGTCGACTACCAGGGCCGCCGGCTGGCCGACTACACGACGTCCAGCCCGGTGCTCACGCCGCCGTGGCTCGCCCGGGTGGCGGAGAACAAGCTCGGCGGCACGGCCATCCGCGTGCCGGTGCACGCCTACCACGCCACCGGGGACGACCTGGTGGACTTCACGCAGGCCAAGGCGTTGCGCGACGCGTACTGCGGACTGGGCGTGCAGGTCGACTGGCGGACCTACGCCACCGACCACATCACCGCCGTGCACACGGGCAGCGCGGCGGCGCAGGCGTTCACGGCGGACCGGATCGCGGGCCGCCCGGCGACGTCGAACTGCTGAGGCCCGGAGCAGCAGGAGACCGCCGCGGTCGGACGCGGCGGTCTCCAGTGGTGTTCGGGGTGCTCGCCCGGTCCGCTACGCGGTCTTCGCGGTGAGCGCCAGGGCGATCGTGTTGCCCGGACCTGCGGCGAAACCGCTGACCAGGTCGTTGAGCGGGCCGCAGCCGGTCAGCGCCGGGATCTCGTACGTGCCCGTCAGCCTGCCGCCCTTGAGCGGGTCGAAGCCCGCCGCCGAGGTGAGGGCGATGTCGGCGGGCGTGCTGGTGCGGCAGTTCGGGTCGTTGCTGATCGGGATGCCGAACGCGGTGACCGACGGCAGCTTGATGGTGACCTTCGAGCTCGACTTCACCGCGCCGGCGGTGAGCGTGCCGGTCGTCTTGCCCTCCGGCACGAACTCGATCTTCGACTCCACCGGCACGAACCCGAACAGGCTGAACTTGCCCGAGGTCGGCGGCAGCACCAGGTCACCGGTGAACCGGCCGGTCGCCAGCTCCAGGTCGGCGTTCAGGCTGCCGGGCCCGAGCGCGACCGCGCCGCCCAGCTTCTTGATCGTCGAGGTGCCGTCGAGCGAGTAGGCGTACTTGATGCCGCCGGGCGGCTGGGTGGTCGTCGTGGTCGTGGGCGTGGTCGTGCTGGTCGTCGTCGTCGTCGTGGTGGTGGTCGTGCTGGTGGTGGTCGTCGTGGTCGGGCCGCCGCCGCCCGACACGTCGAACCGGATCAGCGTCGGGTCCTGGCCCGGGTCGAGCACGCAGTTGGACGTGAACGTGCCCAGACCGGTCTCCGTGCCGTCGGCCTTCTTCGGGGTCAAGGTCGTGCTGTAGTTGCCGACCGTCACCGTCGTCGTGCCCGCCTTGGGGATCACCGCCGTCGGCACCGGGCCGCTCGCGACCACGTCGAACGCGCCCTCGGCGGGCACCGGGGTCTTCGGCACGGTCAGGCCGGGGATCTTGATGTCGAGCTTGCTGCCGGCGTTGTCCAGCGTCACGCCCGCCTCGGCCGAGCCCTCCACCGTCGCGGCGCCGACCAGGGTCAGGCCCTGCGTGGCGGTCGGCGGCACGGTGACCGTCGCGGAGAAGTCCGTCGTCTTCAACTCGCCGCCGACGGTGGCCGGCGCGTCGATCGTGGCCCGGATGCGGGTCGACAGCACCTGGTTGCCGATCAGCGGGAACGGGCAGGTGAACGTCAGCGTCTTGTCGACCTGGACGGGCGCCGCCGAGCCGCTGCCGACGCCGGCGAGCAGACCGGCCACGACGAGCCCGGACGTCACGCCCGCGCCCAGTATTGTCTTCAACCTCACGGGTGTTCCTTCCTCGAAATCTGCCGGAAATGTGCCGACTCGACGGAAGTTAATGAGGTGCGCGGACCAGCGGCAAGGGCGGTGCGGAAAACCCGCGATATCCGACAAATAATGTGCCGGACATTGTCTTCGGGGGCTCTAGTCGTCTTCCTTGGCCTCGCCGCGGCGGCGCATGAAGGTGAACCCGGGGATGCCCAGGATCGCCTGCCGGACGTCGTTGGTGACCTCCAGCAGCTGGTGGATGTCGGGGCCGACGCGGTCCAGCGTGGCCAGGATCGGCAGCACGTCGTCGATCAGGTGCTTGGTCAGCACCGGCAACTGGTCCACCAGCTGCACGGCGGCGTCCACCTCGTGCGGCGACAGGTCGTCCACGAACCGCTGCGCCAGCGGCTGCGCCTTCTGCGCGATCGGCGCGTAGGAGTCGAGCAGCTCCCGCGACACGCGGGCGGTGCGCCCCACGTCGGTCGTGACGCCCTCGGCCGCCGCCGTGACCGCCTTGGCCCGCCCCACCAACGACTCGGTCTCGTCCAGCACCCGCTCGGTGCGGGACACCATCTCGTCGGCGCGGCGCACCACGGCCTCCGCCGCGCCCAACAGGTCCAGCACGCGGCCGGGCACGGACACGGCGGTCTCGACGGTCGTCCTGGCCAGGTCGAACAGGCCGCGCGGGGTCAGCTCCATGGCGTCCACTCTGCCGCACGCGGCCGTGCCCGGCCTCAGGGAAAACCCTGACAAGGGGAAACGCGCGGGGTGCTAGGCCAGCGCGAGGTCGACGCCGGTCTCCACGTGGATGCGGGTGGAGTCGACCAGCGGCACCGTGCTGTCGGACTGGTCGACCAGCAGCGTGATCTCGGTGCAGCCCAGGATCACCGCCTCCGCGCCCCGTTCGACCAGCCGTGCCATCACGTCCCGGTAGGCGGCGCGTGACGCGGGCTCGACCCTGTTGCGGGTCAGCTCCTGGTAGATCACGTCGTGCACCAGCGTGCGGTCCGGCTCGTCCGGCACGACCAGCTCGATGCCGTGCGCGCGCATCCGGTCGCGGTAGAAGTCCTGCTCCATGGTGAACCGGGTGCCCAGCAGACCGACCCTGCGGTAGTCGGTCAGCCTCCGCGCGGTGGCGTCCACGATGTGCACGAACGGCACCTTGACGGCGTCCGTGATCGCGTCGGCCACCTTGTGCATGGTGTTGGTGCACAAGAGCACCAGCTCGGCGCCCGCGCCTTCGAGCTTGCGCGCGGCCTCGGCCAGCAGCTCGCCCGAGCGCTCCCACTGCCCGGTCCGCTGCAACTCCTCGATCTCGGCGAAGTCGACGGTCAGCAGCAGGCTGGGGGCGCAGTGGTGACCGCCGAGCCGGCGCCGCGTCTCCTCGTTGAGCAGCCGGTAGTACTCGGCGGACGATTCCCAGCTCATCCCGCCGATCAACCCGATGGTTCGCATGACGACGATTGTGTCGGTAGGTCGGCGGCGGGCAAGCACGAATAGCGTTGTCGCTGGTGAGGGGGTTGCAGGCTGCGGTAGGTTGCCGTGATGGCGCAGCTCAGCTACTCCTCGGGGACCTCCGACGTGCCGCTGTTGGGCGACACGATCGGCGCGAACTTCGACCGCGCGGTGGCCGCGCACGGCGACCGGGAAGCGTTGGTCGACCGCCCGTCCGGCCGCCGGTGGACCTACCGCGAGCTCGCCGCCGAGGTCGACTCGGTCGCGGCCGGGCTGGTGGCGTCCGGCGTCGAGGTGGGCGACCGCGCCGGCATCTGGTCGCCCAACCGCGCCGAGTGGGTCGTGGTCCAGTACGCGACCGCGCGGATCGGGGCGGTCCTGGTCAACATCAACCCCGCGTACCGGGTGCACGAGCTGGAGTACGTGCTCAACCAGTCGGGCGTGCGCACGCTGTTCGCCGCCGCGTCGTTCAAGACCTCCGACTACGCCGGGATGATCTCCGAGGTCCGGCCCCGGTGCGCCGCGCTGCGCCAGGTGGTGCTGTTCGACAGTCCGGAGTGGACGGACCTGCACGCGGAGGCGTTGCCCGAGTGGCCCGAGCTGTCCGCGGACGACCCGATCAACATCCAGTACACGTCGGGGACCACCGGGTTCCCCAAGGGTGCGACCCTGTCGCACCACAACATCCTCAACAACGGCTTCTTCGTCGGCGAGCTGCTCGGGTACGCGGCGGACGACCGGATCTGCGTTCCGGTGCCGTTCTACCACTGCTTCGGAATGGTCATGGGCAACCTGGCGGCCACGTCGCACGGGGCGTGCGTGGTGATCCCGGCGCCGGCGTTCGAGCCCGCCGCCACGTTGCGCGCGGTGGCGGAGGAGCGGTGCACGTCGCTGTACGGCGTGCCGACGATGTTCATCGCCGAACTCGCCGAGGACGACTTCGACTCCTACGACCTGTCGTCGCTGCGCACCGGGATCATGGCCGGCTCACCGTGCCCGGTCGAGGTGATGAAGCAGGTCGTGGAGCGGATGGGGATGCCGAGGTGTCGATCTGCTACGGCATGACCGAGACCTCGCCGGTGTCCACCCAGACCCGCCGGGACGACTCGCTGGACCGGCGGGTGTCCACCGTCGGCCGGGTCGGGCCGCACCTGGAGGTCAAGGTGGTCGACCCGGACACCGGCCGCACCGTGCCCCGCGGCACACCCGGTGAGCTGTGCACGCGCGGGTACTCGGTGATGCTGGGCTACTGGGAGCGGCCCGACAAGACCGCCGAGGCCATCGACGCCGCCCGCTGGATGCACACCGGCGACCTCGCCGTCATGGACGACGAGGGCTACGTCAACATCACCGGCCGGATCAAGGACATGGTGATCCGCGGCGGCGAGAACCTCTACCCGCGCGAGATCGAGGAATTCCTCTACACCCACCCCGATGTGCTGGACGCGCAGGTCGTCGGCGTGCCGGACGCGAAGTACGGCGAGGAGCTGATGGCCTGGGTCAGGATGCGCCCCGGCGCCGAACCACTGACCGCCGAGTCGCTGCGCTCGTTCTGCGCCGGCAAGCTGGCCCACCAGAAGATCCCCCGCTACGTCCACGTGGTGGACGAGTTCCCGATGACCGTCACCGGCAAGGTCCGCAAGGTCGAGATGCGTCATCAAGCCATCCACATCCTCGGCCTCACCGACGCTGACGCGGTCCGGCACGCCTAACCGACACAGCCCTCGTACCCGGCGCACACTTCCGCCCACCGCGCACGCCTACCGTACTTGCCGCCCACACCGCACGCCCCGGCTGCGCCCTGCCCTGCCCGGCCGCCGCCGGAGACGCCCGTCCTCCCTGCCGGACCGCCTGGCTGACGCCGCCCTGCCCGGCCGTCCTGAGGCATGCCGATAGTTCGCCACGCCGGGTTGTCCTGCCGTGGGTGCAGGCAGGCCACGGGCCGTCACGGCGTCCGCGCCTCCTCCGCGAACTGGGTCCGGTACAGCTCTTCATAGCGACCGCCGGCGGCGAGCAGTTCGGTGTGGGTGCCGCGTTCCACCACCCGGCCGCCCTCCACCACCAGGATCAGGTCGGCTGCCCGGATGGTCGACAAGCGGTGCGCGATCACCACGGCCGTCCGCCCGTCCAGCGCCTCGCCCAACGCCGCCTGCACCGCAGCCTCCGAAGTGGAGTCCAGGTGCGCGGTCGCCTCGTCCAGGATCACCACGCGCGGCTTCGCCAGCAGCAGCCGGGCGATCGTCAACCGCTGCCGCTCGCCACCGGACAACCGGTAGCCCCGCTCGCCGACCACGGTGTCCAACCCGTCCGGCAGCGACGCCACCAGGTCGGCCAGCCGCGCCCGGCCCAGCACCTCCCACAGCTCCTCGTCGGTCGCGCCCGGCTGGGCGAGCAGCAGGTTCGACCGGATCGACTCGTGGAACAGGTGACCGTCCTGCGACACCATGCCCAGCACGTCGCGGACCGAGTCGGCCGTCAGGTCGCGCACGTCCACGCCGGACAGCCGCACCGCGCCCGAGTCCACGTCGTACAGCCGGGGCAGCAGCGAGGCGATCGTGGACTTCCCCGCCCCCGACGAGCCGACCAGCGCCACCACCTGGCCCGGTTCGGCCCGGAACGACACGTCGTGCAGCACCTCCACCCCGCCGCGGTTGTCGAGCACCGCGACCTCTTCCAACGACGCCAGTGACACCTTGTCCGCCGCCGGGTAGGCGAACCGGACGTTCTCGAACTCCACCGACACCGGACCGTCCGGCACCGACCGCGCGCCCGGCTTCTCGGTGATCAACGGCTTCAGGTCGAGCACCTCGAAGACCCGCTCGAAGCTCACCAACGCGCTCATCACCTCGACCCGCGCGCTGGCCAGCGCCGTGAGCGGCGCGTACAGCCTGGTCAGCAGCAGCGCCAGCGCCACCACCGACCCCGGGTCCAACTCGCCGCGCAGCGCGTAGAACCCGCCCAGCCCGTACACCACGGCCAGCGCCAACGCCGAGACCAGCGTCAACGCGGTCAGGAACACGGTCTGCACCATGGCCGTGCGCACCCCGATGTCCCGCACCCGCCGCGCCCGCGCGGCGAACTCCGCGGACTCGTGCGCGGGCCGGCCGAACAGCTTCACCAGCGTCGCGCCCGGCGCCGAGAACCGCTCGGTCATCTGCGTGCTCATCGTCGCGTTGTGGTTGGCCGCCTCACGTTCCAGCCGCGCCAACCGCGACCCCATCCGCCGCGCCGGCACCACGAACACCGGCAGCAGCACCAGCGCGAGCAGCGTGATCTGCCACGACAGGCTGATCATCACCGCCAGCGTCAGCGCGAGCGTGACCAGGTTGCCGACCACGCTGGACAGGGTGTCGCTGAACGCCCGCTGCGCGCCGATCACGTCGTTGTTCAGCCTGCTCACCAGCGCCCCGGTGCGGGTGCGGGTGAAGAACGCGATCGGCATCCGCTGCACGTGGTCGAACACGGTGGTCCGCAGGTCGAGGATCAGGTCCTCGCCGATGCTCGCCGAGAGCCACCGCGTCACCAGGCCCAACCCCGCCTCGACGATCGCGATGCCCGCGATCACGGCCGCGAGGGTGAGCACCACCTGGTAGGCGGCGCCGTTGACGATCGCGTCCACGATCCGGCCCGCGAGGACCGGCGTCACCACCGCCAGCACCGCCACGACCACGCTCAAGGTGAGGTACTGGGCCAACCTCACCCGGTGCGGACGTGCGAACGCCCAGATCCGGCGGAACGTGGCGACGGAGAACGGCCGCTTGTCGTCCTGCGCGTTCGTCACGTGGTACAGCGACATCCAGGCCGTGGTCTCCATGTCCATGCCCGGAACGTAAGACCTGGACTCAACTGGAGGTCAAGCTCCGGGCGCGGTAGTCCTTCAGCGACACGGTGCTCGCGAGCTTCTGCAGGTCGCCGAACAACCGTGCCCCGCCGGGGATGTGCGGCACGACGCGCAGGGAGAAGTCGCGCATGCGGATGAACATCCGCGTCTTCGGCATCAGGCTGCCCACCCCGCCCAGGGCGAACTCCTGGCACCGCGTCACGTACTCGCGCATCTCCTGCTCGTACCGTCTGAACGCCGTCGCGTGGTCCGGGGCGGTGGCCAGCTCTCCCGCGAGCACGTACGCCCCGACCAGCGCCATGCTCGTGCCGTTGCCCGCCATCGGCGACGCGCAGAAGGCCGCGTCGCCGAGCAGCGCGACCCGGCCGTCCGACCACTTCTCCATCCGGATCTGGCAGAGCCGGTCGAAGTAGAAGTCGGACGCCTCCCGCATGTCGGCGAGCAGCCGGGGCACTTCCCAGCCGTCGTCCGCGAACGTGCGGGCGACCAGGTCCCGCTGCCACGCCGTGTCGCGGAGGTCGTGCTCCACCGGGGGAGAGGCGAACACGAACATGGCCTTGGCCCCGCCGTCGGGGAGGGGGTAGATGCCCGCCGTGCGGCCGGGCACGGTGTGCATCAGCTGCCACCCGTCGAGGTCTTCCCGCTGCGTGGTGCCGAAGATGGCGATGTGGGCGCCGAGGTCGTGCGCGAACCGGGCCTCGGGGCCGAACGCCAGCGACCGCGCCTTGGAGTGGAGCCCATCCGCACCCACGACCAGGTCGAACGTGCGCGGTGCCGCGCGTTCGAAGGTCACCCGCACGCCCGTCGGGGTCTGGGTGAGCGAGGTGGTGGTGTCGTCGAAGAGGTACTCGACCCCGCTGGCGGTCGCTTCGTGGAGGATGCGGGCCAGGTCGCCCCGCAGGATTTCGAGCTCGGCGATGACGCCGCCCGAGTCGCCCATCGCGTCGGACGCCATGGTGGCGGTCCGCTTGCCCGCGGCGTTCACGAACGCCATGCCTCGCGCGCCCGTGTGCGCCTCGCGCACCTTGTCGAGAACGCCCATCCGCTCGGCGACCTCTCTGGCCGTGCCGCGCAGGTCGACCGCCTGGCCGCCGGGCCGGGGAGCGGGCGCCCGCTCGACGACGGTCGGGGTGAAGCCGTGGTGGCGCAGCCAGTAGGCGAGCGCGGGGCCGGCGATGCCGGCACCGGAGATCAGTACGGTGTTCATGAGTACACCGTACAGCGGTGCACTGCGTGGTCAAGTCACCTGATCGTGCACTAGTGCACTAGGCTCCGGTGCACTACATTCGAGGAGGCAGGCATGAACGACGCGATCTACCAGCGGATAGCGCGCGAGATCCGTGAGGCGATCGAGTCGGGCGAACTGCGGCCCGGTGATCGGGTGCCGTCGACGCGCGAGATCACCGTGCGGTGGAACGTCGCGATGGCCACGGCGACCAAGGTGCTCGTCACCTTGCGCTCCGAGGGCTTCGTGCGTCCCGTGGCCGGGGTGGGCACGGTCGTCTCGTCCGAAGGTGGGGAAGCTGCGCCACCGCGCGCGCAGGAGACCGACCTGACCGGCGAGCGGCTGGTCCTCGCGGCCGTCCGCCTCGCGGACTCGGAAGGGCTCGACGCGGTGTCGATGCGGCGGGTGGCGTCACAACTGGGCGTGGCGACCATGTCGTTGTACCGGCACGTCGAGAACAAGGACGAACTGGTCCTTCGGATGATCGACCACGTGTTGCGGAAGGAGGGGTTGCCGGAACCCGCGCCCGAGACCTGGCGCGAGCGGCTGGAGGTGTGCGCGAGGGTGCAGTGGCGGTTGTTCCAGGAACACGCGTGGCTGGCGCCGGCCATGTCGCTGACCAGGCCGCAACTGCTGCCCAGCGCGGTCGCCTACACCGAGTGGGTCCTGAACGCGCTCGACGGGAAGGGGCTGAGCCTCGAGGAGATGATGCACGTCGCGGTGACGGTGTTCGGCTTCGTGCGGGGTGTCGCGGTGAACATCGAGTCGGAGGCCGAACAGCGGCGGGACACCGGGATCACCGGGGACGAGTGGATGACCCAGCAGGCGCCGGCCCTGCTGGACATCGTCTCCAGCGGGCGGTTCCCGATGTTCAACCGCGTGGTGAACTCCGAGTTGGACATGGAGCTCGACACGCTCTTCGAATTCGGTCTCGCTCGAATGCTCGACGGGATCGGGGAATGGATCAGTGGTCGCTCGACGTTGACCGAGGGGAGGACTGGCATGTGAGCACTTGGGGAGGCACGCGGTGGCGCTGGACCCGGAGGATCTGTTCGAGGTCGACTCCGACGTCCCGGACCTGACCGGAGCGGTGCTGTTGCACCACTTCGACGGCTTCATGGACGCCGGTTCGGCGGGCGCGGCGCTGGTCGCCCACCTGCTGGAGGTGCACGAACACCGGGTGGTCGCCCGGTTCGACATCGACGACCTGATCGACTACCGCGCTCGGCGGCCGACGATGACCTACGCCACCGACCGGTGGGAGTCCTACGACGCGCCCGAGCTGGTCGTTCACCTGATGCACGACGCGGTGGGCACGCCGTTCCTGCTGATGACCGGCCCCGAGCCGGACCGTCGGTGGGAGGCGGTGGTCAAGGCGGTGCGGTCGCTGATCGAGCGGTGGGGGCTGCGCCTCGCCATCAGCTTCCACGGCATCCCGATGGGCGTGCCGCACACCCGGAAGCTGTCGGTGATCTCGCACGCGACCAGGCCCGAGCTGGTCACCGAAGGCTCCCCGTTCAACCGGGTGCAGGTCCCGGGCAACCTGTCGGCGCTGCTGGAGCTGCGCCTGGGTGAGTCCGGCCACGACGCCATGGGCTTCGCCGCCTACGTGCCGCACTACCTTGCCCAGGGCACCTACCCGGCCGCCGCGCTGAGCCTGCTCCAGGCGTTGACGAAGTCGACGGGCCTGGTCATCCAGGCCGCCGCCCTGAACGAGGCCGCCCGCCGGACCGACGCCGAGATCACTCGTCAGGTGTCGGAGTCGGCCGAGGTCGCGCAGGTCGTCGAGGCTCTGGAACGGCAGTACGACGCGTTCACCGAGGCGTCGGACAACCTGCTGATCGACGAGGACCAGCCCTTGCCCAGCGCCGACGAACTGGGCGCCGAGTTCGAGCGCTTCCTGGCCGAACAACAACGCGACCACTGACCAACCCCACCGTGGCGCCAGGCACGCCCATCGCGGGCGGGCCGAGGTAGCCCTCGGGTGCGGTCACTGGCAGCAGACCACCGCGTGACCTGTCGCGCGGCAGTCGCCGGCACGCGGTGCGCGATCACCGACCTCGCGAATGACAGGGGTCGGAGAGCGTCCGTCGCCTCGCGAGGGGCTCGGGGTTGTGCCTGAGCGAGTCTGCTTGGCGGTGAGGTGTGCGCCGGTCCGGGGTGCGGTGGTCCGTGCTGTGGTGGTGGCCGGCGCGGGTGCGTGATCATTGACCTCACGAACGATGGGGGCGGGAGAGCCCCGCCGCATCGTGAGGGGGTCGGGCTGCCTGAGCGGCCTGGCTGGCTGTGAGGTGGGCGGTGCCTGGGGTGCGGCGGTGGTAGTGGGGTGTCGAGTTTGGGGGATGATGACCGCCGTGTCCGACTCCTCGCTTCCGACCTCGCTGGCCGAGGTCCGCACGCGTATCGACGCGATCGACTCCGAGCTGGTGCGCCTCCTCGCGGACCGGCAGGGGTTGGTGCGCGCTGCGGCGTCCTTCAAGACGGATGCCCAGGCGGTCCGCGCCCCGGACCGGGTCGCCCGGGTGATCGCCTCGGTACGGGAACGGGCGCTGGCCGCCGGACTGGAGCCCGCCGTCGCGGAGGCGGTGTGGCGGGCGATGATCGGCGCGTTCATCGATCTCGAACTGGCGGAGCACGCCAAGGCGCAGCCCGAACCGTACTGACCGGTGAGGTCGGGGACGCGGCTCGCGGGTGGTGGCCTGCGAGTGCGGTGAGGCTGCGGTGGGGGTGTCGCCCGACTTCGTGATGTCGACGGGGACGAGTCGCCGGCTGCGTTGTGCTCGTAGCGGCGCACCGGCCGGCCGGTGACGGGTCAACACGGGTCAGCACCCGGTGCACGGTCGAGCACACCAGGCCCGGGCGGGAGGCGGTCCGTGCCGGTCCCCGCCGGCGGGCCGTGGTGGGCGAGACCTGGAATCGCTCGGCGGACCGCCGCACAGGCCCGGCCCGGTCTACGACACGCCGGGCCAGAAGCAGCCTGCCCGTGGGGGCCGACGGTGCGTCAGCGTGGGTCACGAGGGTCTCCGGCAGCTCAGTGCGGATGTCGCGATCCGACTGCTCGTCCGACCGCCCACGACCTCCTCGGGCAGTGCGCCTGGTCGGGACAGGGCTCGGCGGCTTGTGGACGGGCGGCGCGCGAGGGCGGTCACTCCGGCCGCATGCCGGGCGAGGGCGGCAGCAGGCCGGGCGAGCAGCCGCGCTTGGCCGGTTCGCCGAGGTTGAACGCCGGAGTTGTCTGTTCGCGGCCCTGTGGGCAGCCGTTCCGTCGCCGCACGACGGCACGGTTGTGCGGTTGTGCGGTTGTGCGGCCGACCGTGGTCGCCGAGGTGGCGGGTCAGAGGTAGAGGTCGGCCAGGTGGCGGTAGGAGTCGAGCATCGCGGTGCGGTCGTGGGTGCTGGTGGTGACCAGGACTTCGTCGGCGTCGGTGCGGTCGATCAGGGCGTCCAGGGCCTTGGCGACTTCCGACGGGGTGCCGTGGACGTGTCCTTGGAGCGATTGCTCGAACAGCGTGCGTTCCCGGTTCGTCATCGGTTGGGCGAGGATGTCGTCCGCCGCGCGGAGAGGGGGGAACTCGCCGCGGGTTCGTGAGTAGGCCATCGACCACGCCTCCGGCACCAGGATGCGCCAGGCGTCCTCGGTCGTGTCCGCGACGGCGACGGTCGAGGAGATCACCACGTACGGTTCCTCGGCCCACGTCGAGGGGCGGAACTCGGCGCGGTAGGTGCTGATGGCGTCGACCATGGCGTCCTCGCCGCGGAACGCGCCGATGACCAGGGGGACGCCGTGTGCGGCGGCGACCCGGGCTCCGGCGCCGGTGGCCAGGACGAACGGGGACACGCGCAGGCCGTCGGCCGGGTAGCCGCGCACCGCCTGGTCGCCGGTGAAGTACCCCAGCAGCTCGGTGAGCCTCGGGCTGAACTCGGCGGCGTCCTCCTTGTCGTGCCCCAGCGCCCTGCGGACCGCTTCGATGAAGCCGACCGAGCGGCCCAGGCCCATGTCGACGCGGCCCGGGAACAGCGACTCCAGCACGCCGAACTGCTCGGCCACGACCAGCGGCTGGTGGTTGGGCAGCATCACGCCGCCCGTGCCGACCCTGATCCGGGAGGTCGCGGCGGCGACGGCGGCGGCCAGCACGGTCGGCGCGGAACCGGCGACGCCAGGGACGCCGTGGTGCTCGGACACCCAGAAGCGGTGGTAGCCGAGTCGTTCCGCCTGCCGGGCGAACTCGACCGTGTCGCGCAGCGCCTCGGCGTGGCTGTGCCCCACCCGCACACGCGACCGGTCCAGCACCGAGAGCTTCACACCACGGGTCAACGACCGCCGATCACCGCGCATTCCGGCGGACGGGTCACAGGCGGGCCGTGTCCGTCGGCACGCCGAGCTTCACCTTGCCGTAGGTCTCGAACAGCCGGCGGGACACCATCGCGTGCTGAGCGGCCACGTGGGCGTCACGCAGGCAGCGTTGCAGCGGCGACTCCTCGAAGACCGACGTGCCACCGCCGAGGTCGAAGGCCAGGCGAGTGATCGACACGGCCTCCGTCGCCGCGTGGGAGCACGCCAGGCGCAGGCGCGCCCGTTCCGGGTCCGTGCTGGGCTGTCCGGCCACCGCCGCCTCCCACCGCCGCGCCACCTCGTCCCGCAGGAACGCCCTGGCGGCGGACCAGCGGGCCTCGGCCACACCCAGGTCGCGCTGGGCGTCCGGCTGTTCGGCCAGCAGACCGCCGACGCCCTGAGGGGTCTTGGTCATCGCCAGCGCCTCGACCTCCTCGATCGCCCGCGCGGCGATCCCCAGGCAGACCGACGCCACGCCGACGGCCAGGAACGCGAAGAACGGGAACGCGGGCAGCGCGCCGGGCACCCGCAGGGCCGGCGGCCACACCTGGCGGTGGGTCGGGACGAACGCGCCCGAGACCTCCCACTCGTGCGACCCGGTCGCGCGCAGCCCGGTGGCGTGCCAGGTGTCGTGCACCGTCACGTCGGCCGCCGGGAAGAGCACGAGGCGCGGGCCGTCCGGCGTGATCGCGCCGCCGACGACCCAGTCGCACAGGGGAACCGCGCTGCCCCAGCCCCACCGGCCGGTGACGTGGTGCCCGCCGGCCGCGGCCACCGCCCGCCCCGCCGGCGCGGCCGTTCCCGCGACCACCGACGCCGGTGGGCCGAAGACCTCGGCGGCGGTGTCCGGCGGCAGGTACCAGGCCAGCGACGAGGTCGCGCTGGTCGTCATCGCCGTCCACCCGGCCGACCCGTCGGCGCGGGCCAGGTCCTCGACGGCCGCCACCCACGACGGCAGGTCCAGTTCACCGCCGCCGACCGAGGCGGGCGCGAGCATCCGCGTCGCGCCCGCCTCGACCAGTGCCGCCACGACCGCCGGGGAGAGTCGGCGGTCGCGGTCGGCCCGGGCCGCTTCCGCTCTGATCAGGTTGTGCACGGTCCGATCATGCACTGGCCGGTCAGGAAACGGTCCACTTCTGGTTGGCCGAACCGAAGCACGTCCACAGCTGCAGCCGCGTGCCGTTGGCGGAGCTGTTGTTCTGCGCGTCCAGGCACTTGTTGGCCTGGATGTTGACGATGTCGTTCGCGCCGCTGACCGCCCACTTCTGCGCGCCGGTCCCGTTGCAGTCCCACAACTGGACCAGCGTGCCGTCCGCCGTGCCGCCCGACGCCGCGTCCAGGCACTTGCCCAGCGCGCGGATCGTGCCGTCACCCGGGCGGGACCACTGCTGGGCCGCCGTGCCGTTGCAGTCCCACAGCTGCACGGCCGTGCCGTTGGCCGAGTTCCCGCCGGCCACGTCCACGCACTTGCCGCCGATCCCGGTGATCCGGCCACCGGCGGGCGGGTTGCCGTCCAGGGTCGACACGCGCACGTAGTCGATCACGAACTGCTGCGGGAACGTGGTGCTGGCGTCCGGGTAGCCCGGCCACTCGCCGCCGACCGCCAGGTTCAGGATGATGAAGAACGGCTTGTTGAACACCCACTGGTTGCCGCCCACGTCGGCGGGCGTGCGGCGCTGGTAGACGTTGCCGTCCACGGACCACGCGATGCCCGTCGGCGACCACTCGATGGCGAAGGTGTGGAAGCCGTCGGCGAAGTTCGGCCCGTTGAACGGCATGCCGATGCCGCCCGCGCCGGAGTAGCCGGGACCGTGGATGGTGCCGTACACGGTGTCCAGGTCGTGGCCCAGGAACTCCATGATGTCGATCTCGCCGCTGCCCGGCCACGGGTTGCCCGAGTTGATGTCCTGCCCGAGCATCCAGAACGCGGGCCAGATGCCCTTGCCGCGCGGCATCTTCATCCGCGCCTCGACCTTGCCGTAGGTCGTGGTGAACTTGCCGGCGGTGTTGATCCTGGCCGACGTGTACTGGCACCGGCCGTACCAGCAGTTGTAGTTGCCCGGGTTCTCCTTGCGGGCGGTGATCACCAGGTTGCCCGCGCCGTCCATGGCCGCGTTGCTCGCCGACGTCGTGTAGTACTGGTGCTCGCGGTTGTTGCCGTTGTTGTCGCCGACCTCCGTGTTCCACTTGGAGGCGTCCGGCCGGGTGCCCGCCGGGCCGTTGAACTCCTCGGCGAAGGTCACCGCCATCGTGCCCACGTCGGCGGAGGCGTTCGTTGCCGGGGCGGCATGCGCGGCCGGCACGGCGAGCCCGCTGAAGGCGAGCACGACCGCGCTCACCACCACTCGTGTCCTCATCGACACTCCCTTCACTCTGGCGACGGCAGGCCAGAAGTTACTGCATAGCCTTTAATCAAGTCACGATGAAAGTAGTGAGGCTTTACTGTCGGGTCATGCCGGGACACCCACCGGCCCGACGAGGAGGTCGACACCCGATGGCCATGCTGCGCAGCTACGTGTCAGGTCGCTGGCACGTCCCGTCCGTCGAAGGAGCGCCGCTGCACGACGCGGTGACCGGCGAGGAGATCGCCCGGATCTCCTCGCAGGGCATCGACATGGCGGCGGCGCTGGACCACGGCAGGCGCGTCGGCGGGCCGGCGCTGCGGGAGCTGACGTTCCACCAGCGCGCGGCCCTGCTCAAGGCCCTCGCCTCGCACCTGCGGGAACACCGCGACGAGCTGTACGCCCTGTCCGCCCGGTCCGGCGCGACCAGGACCGACTCGCTGATCGACGTTGACGGCGGCATCGGCGTGCTGTTCGGCTACGCGAGCAAGGCCAAGCGCGAGCTGCCCAACGACAAGGTCTACCTGGACGGCAACGTCGAGCCGCTGAGCAAGGGCGGCACGTTCGTCGGCCGCCACATCGCGACCCCGTTGCGCGGCGTGGCGGTGCAGATCAACGCCTTCAACTTCCCGATGTGGGGGCCGCTGGAGAAGTTCGCCCCCGCGTTCATCGCGGGCGTGCCGTCGCTGATCAAGCCCGCCTCCCAGACCGCCTACGTCACCGAGAAGCTGGTCGAGCTGATGCTCGCCTCCGGCCTGCTCCCGGAAGGCTCGGTGCAGCTGGTCACCGGCAGCGCGGGCGACCTGCTCGACCACCTGACCGCGCAGGACCTGGTCGGCTTCACCGGCTCCGCGTCCACCGCGCAGGTGCTGCGCACCCACCCGACCGTGGTGCGCAACAGCGTGCGCTTCAACGCCGAGGCCGACTCGCTGAACTGCTCGATCCTCGGCCCGGACGCGGTCGAGGGCACGCCCGAGTTCGACCTGTTCGTCAAGCAGCTCGTCAGCGAGATGACGGTCAAGGCAGGCCAGAAGTGCACCGCGATCCGGCGCGCCCTGGTCCCCGCCTCCCTGATGGACGCCGTCGCCGACGCCGCCACCGCGCGCCTGGCGAAGGTCGTGATCGGCAACCCCGCCAACGACACCGTGCGGATGGGGGCGCTGGCCGGGCTGGAGCAGCGCGAGGAGGTCCGCCGGTCGCTCAAGGCGCTGCTGGAGGTCGGTGACGTCGTCTACGGCTCGCTGGACCGCGTGGACGTGGTGGACGCCGACGCCGAGCGCGGCGCGTTCCTGTCGCCGGTGCTGCTCAAGGCCGACCCCGACCACGCCCAGCCGCACGAGGTGGAGGCGTTCGGGCCGGTGTCGACGCTGATGGCCTACCGCGACGCCGACCACGCGGTCGAGCTCGCCGCGCGGGGCGCGGGCAGCCTGGTCGGCTCGGTCGTCACGCACGACCCCGACTTCGCGCGGGACGTGGTGCTGGGCGTGGCCCCGTGGCACGGCCGAGTCCTGGTGCTGGACCGCGACGACGCCAAGGAGTCCACCGGGCACGGTTCGCCGCTGCCGATGCTGGTGCACGGCGGACCGGGCCGGGCGGGCGGCGGCGAGGAGATGGGCGGCATCCGGGGCGTGCTGCACCACATGCAGCGCACCGCCGTGCAGGCGAGCCCCCGGGTGCTGACCGCGGTCACCGGCCAGTGGGTGACGGGCGCGCCGCGCACCGAGCCGGACGCGCACCCGTTCCGCAAGTCGCTGCGCGAGCTGCGGATCGGCGACTCGGTCGTGGCCGGGCCGCGGGTGGTGACGCTGGCCGACATCGAGCACTTCGCCGACTTCACCGGTGACACGTTCTACGCCCACATGGACGAGGAGGCCGCGGCGGCGAACCCGTTCTTCGGCGGCCGGGTCGCGCACGGCTACCTGGTGGTGTCGTTCGCGGCGGGCCTGTTCGTCTCGCCCGAGCCGGGGCCGGTGCTGGCCAACTACGGGTTGGAGAACCTGCGGTTCCTCACGCCCACGTTCCCCGGCGACGAGCTGACCGTGACGCTGACCGCGAAGCAGATCACGCCGCGCGAGGACCAGGACTACGGCGAGGTCCGCTGGGACGCCGACGTGGTCAACCAGAAGGGCGAGTCGGTGGCCAAGTACGACGTGCTCACCCTGGTCGCCAAGCAGTAGCCGGTTCCACCAGGTGGACGCGCGCCGGTCGGGTGACCCGGGCGGGAACAACCGGCGCGCCCCACCTGGTTGGCGGGGGAGGAGCATCCACCCCGAGTTCGAGGAGCACCTGAGGTGTCTGAAACCTTTTCGCTGGGCGGCGACCTGACCGTCAACCGCCTGGGCTACGGAGCGATGCGGCTCACCGGTGAGGGCATCTGGGGCTACCCGGCCGACCGCGACAACGCGATCGCCCTGCTGCGCCGGGTCGTCGAGCTGGGCGTCAACTTCATCGACACGGCGGACTCGTACGGCCCGCACGTCAACGAGGAGCTGATCCGGCAGGCGCTGCACCCCTACGCCGACGACCTGGTCATCGCGACCAAGGGCGGCCTGCTGCGCACCGGCCCCGACGAGTGGCCCGTCCTGGGCCGGCCCGACTACCTGCGCCAAGCCGTGGAGACGAGCCTGCTGCGGCTGGGCGTCGAGCGCATCGACCTCTACCAGCTGCACCGCGTCGACCCGGCCTACCCGCTGGAGGACCAGGTCGGCGAGCTGCGCAAGCTCCAGGAGGAGGGCAAGATCCGGCACATCGGGCTGTCCGAGGTGACCGTGGACCAGCTGGAGGCCGCGCAGGCGGTCGCGCCGATCGTGAGCGTGCAGAACCTCTACAACCTGGCCAACCGCGGCCACGAGGCCGTGCTGGAGCGCGCCACCGAGCAGGGCATCGCGTTCATCCCGTGGTTCCCGGTGGCGACCGGCGAGCTGGCCCGACCGGGCGGCGTGCTCGACGCGGCGGCCAAGGACCACGGCGCCACGCCCGCGCAGCTCGCGCTGGCGTGGCTGCTGCGCAAGTCGCCGGTCGTGCTGCCCATCCCCGGCACGTCCTCGATCGCGCACCTGGAGGAGAACGTGGCGGCGGCCCGGATCGAGCTGACCGACGAGGAGTTCGAGAAGCTGTCGGCGCTCGCCTGACCCCGGGGTCCGGCCCGGACCCCGGGCCCAGCCCCGGGCGCTACGCCGGGTCGAACGCCGGCTGCTCGACCCGGCGTTCCACCCGGCGGCGCAGGTCGTCGGGCAGGTCGTCGCCCGCGGCCAGCAGCCCCGGCAGCAGCTCCGCCTCCAGCGTCAGCGCGCGGAACGCGAGGGCGACCGTGACGTCGTGGTCGGGCCGGTGCTCGATCGTGATCTCGTCACCCGCGGTGATCGTGCCGGGTTCGAGGACCCGGAAGTACGTGCCCGGCAGCCCGCGTCGAGTGAACTTCTTCACCCACCCGCGCTCCTCCATCACCCCGGCGAACGTGCGGCACGGCACCCGCGGGCAGGTCGCCTGGAGCAGCAGCCCGCCGATCCGCCACCGCTCGCCGATGAGCGCGCCGCACACGTCGACGCCCACCGTGGTCAGGTTCTCGCCGAACAGCCCGGGCCGCAGGTCGCGGCCCAGCTCGACCGCCCACTCGTCCAGGTCTTCCCGCGCGTAGGCGTAAACGGCCTGGTCGTCGCCACCGTGGTGGCGCTTGTCGGAGATGTGGTCGCCGGCGACGCCGCTGCCGCCGACGCCACGCGGGCCGGGTGCGCGGACGTCCACCGGGCCGGTCACGGCGCGCTTGCCGATGCCGGTGTGGCCGATGTCGGCCTGGTCGAACTCGACGCGGGAGCCGACGTTGATGGAGAGCACGTGGGGCATGCCCCGACGGTAGCCGAGCCACTTTCGGGGTTCGCACTCCTTATCGGGCGCGGGTGGGGGAGGATGGCGGTGTTCACCGTCCGTGGGGGGAGTCATGCGCAGGTCCGTCGTCGCGTTGGTGCTGGCCGCAGTGGCACTGGCGGGCTGCGCCGAGCGGACACCCCTGCCCGCGCCGACCCTCGGCCCGGTGGTGGACGACAGCGCCGCGCTCGTCACCGGCCTCGCCGCCCGCGCCGACGAGCAGCGCTCGGTGCGGTTCGGGACCGAGACCACCATGACCGGGCTGCGGGTGAACCTCGACGGCGGTCTGCTGCGGGCCCGCGAGGGCAGGCTGGTGTCGTTGCGGCAGGACTCGTCGACCGACGTCGTGGTGCTCGCGGACGCGGGCTACTCGCGCACCGGCGACGGGACGTGGACCAGGCTCGACCTGACCGACCGCGCGCCCGTGCGGGCGGACACCACGGTCGCCGGCCTGGCCGACGAGGTCGACCCGGCGTCGGTGGTGCGGTCGCTGGCGGGCAGCCTGCTGGTGGACAAGGGCGACGAGCAGCTCGACGGCGTGCCGACCCGCCGCTACACCCTGCTGCTCGACCTGCGCGGGCAGGCCGAGCGGACGCCCGACAGCTCGCGGCGCGCCCAGCTCCTCGCCGCCTACGAGTCCGGCTTCACCGCGTCGGCGACCGTGTGGGTGGGTCCGGGCGACCTGCCGGTGCGGGTGGAGCAGGTGCTGAAGACGTTGGAGGACAACGTCTTCCAGCGCACCCTGCACCGCTTCACCGACTGGAACGCCGACATCCGCGTGACCGCGCCCGTCTCCTAGCGCCCGTTCCCTGGCGCTCGTCTCCTGGCGCTCGTCTCCTGGGGGGCGCTAGCAGGTGCGCTTGGCCCGCTCGATGTCCGTGGTCAGGGCCGGTCGGCCGTCGACCTCGCTGTCCGGGTTCGGCGCGACGCCGGCCGCAGCGACCTTGTCCAGCGTGGCGAGCCCGGCGGGCGTGACGCGGCCGAACACGGTGTAGTTGGGCCGCAGCACGGAGTCCGCCGTGACCAGGAAGAACTGGCTGCCGTTGGTGTCGGGGCCCGCGTTGGCCATGGCCAGGGTGCCGCGCGGGTAGACGCGGCGCTGACCGGTGGGGTCGTTCGGCGCGGGCGCGAGGTCGGTCGGCAGTTCGTCGGAGTACTGGTAGCCGGGGCCGCCCTCACCGGTGCCGGACGGGTCGCCGCACTGGAGCACCTTCAACGTCGGATAGGCGGTGAGCCGGTGGCACGTCGTGTCGTCGTAGAACTTCCGGCGCACCAGGTGCAGGAAGCTCTGCACCGTGCACGGCGCCTGCGCGCGGTCCAGCACCAGCGGCACCGGGCCCTGGTTGGTCTGCAACAGCACCTCGGGGTGGCCGCGGTCGGGCGTGTGCCTCGGGTCCGGCGGCAGCGGCACGGGACGGGCGGCCGGCTCGTCCGGCGTCACGGTGTACGCGCACGGCCCGCGGGTCGAGCCGGGAGCTTCGGGTGACGCCTGCGCCACCCCGCCGCCGAGGACCACCGCCAGCGCCACTGCCACGAGGATTCTCACCGCACCAGGTCTAACGGACCCGCCACCGCGGTGCTAGGGCCGGTCGGCGGGTCCCAGCGACGCGGCGAACGCGCTGAGCGACTCCCGGTCCGGCTGCGCGGTCTTCGTGATCAGGCTCGCCACGTGCTTCTCCACCGTGCGCGGCGAGATGTGCAGCCGGGTCGCGATCGCCTTGTTCCCCAGCCGGCCCGCCAGCAGCCGGAACACCTCGAACTCGCGCACGGTCACGCCCAGCGCCCGCAGCGCGCGCGGGACCTGGTCGGACCCGCTCCGCCGCTGCGGCACCGACGCGCCCACCTGCCGCAGCAGCCCCCGGCACGCGCTGGCCACGGCCGCCTGGCCGGCCTGGTGGAAGTACTCCTCCGCGCCGCGCAGCCACGCCACGGGCTCGCCCCACCCGTCGGCCACCGCCGCCTCGGCCACCAGCCGCAGCCCCAGGTGCCGGGCCAGCGGGTGGATCGCCGCCGCCTCCCGCCCCGCCCGCACGGCCTGCGCCGCCTCCGCCTCCCGGCCCAGCCTGCCCAGCAGCACGGCCAGCGCGAACTGGGCGAACACCCGGTTCCAGCGCATCCGGGCCGCCGACGACCGCGTCACTGCCAGGTAGCCGTCCAGGTCCAGCGCCCCGGACACGGCGTCCAGCAGCAGGAGCAGCCCGTGCCGGCCGGACAGGTGGTACACGGTCGGCGTCTCCGCCTCGTACGCGATCGCCCGCGCCAGGTCGTGCCCGGCCGCGGCGCGGTCCTCCTCCAGCAGCGCGCAGAACGCCCGCGCCAGCCCGAAGCACAGCGGTCGCTCCTGCGAGCCGACCCCGCCGACCTCGTCGAACTCCTCGATCGCGGCGTCCATCTCGGCCCGCCTGCCCTGGTGCGCCGCGGCGGTCGCCCGCGCCATCAGCCCGTACAGGGTCAGGTTGCGCAGCTGGAGGCGCCGGGTGTCGGCGATGACCCGCGGCAGTCGCTCGGCCGCAGCCGCGTACTGCCCGCGCAGCACGGCGTCCAGCCCCAAGATCGCGTCCACGTTGTAGGCCACGCTGACCGCGCCGATCAGCAACGCCTCCTCGCGCGCCTCGGCCAGCTCCGCCGCCTTGCCCTCGGCCAGCCAGTCCAGCCCGGCCTGCCGGATCACCGCGTAGGCCCGCTGGATGGGCAGCCCGTGTTCGTCGGCCAGCGCCCGCGCCCGCGTGAAGCACTCGGACGCCTCGTCGAGGTCGCGCTCCCGGGCCAGCACGCCGAGCAGCTGCCACGTCTCGCAGCCCACCTCGGGCAGCGGCACCCGCTTCGCCGCGTCGGCCGCGCGCCGGGCCAGGAACTCGGCCGAGGCGATCCGGTCCGGCACCTCCAGGTTCAACGTCAGGAACGCGGCCACCGCGTCGAGCCGCGCGGTGTGCTCGTCGGTCGCGTCCGCGCCGAGCAGCGCGCGGGCGGTCTCCACGTGCGCCATGCCTTCGGTCCAGCGGCCCGCGGTGTTGGCGACCTGCGCCAGCTTGGTGTGCAGCTCGGCCCGGCGGACCCGGCCCAGCCCGGCGGCGCTCAGCTCGGTGACCGCGTCGACCAGCGCGAACGCCCGCTCGAACTGGCCCGCCTCGGCCAGCGCGGGCAGCAGCGAGTCCAGCACGTCGGCCCGGACGGCCACGTCGACCTCGCTGGCCAGCAGCCGGTGCGCGTGGTCGAGCAGCCGCACCGCCGACCCGGCCGCGCCGTCGGCCAGCGCCCGGCGTCCCGCCTCGGCCAGCAGCGCGCCCGCCTCGGCGGTCTGCCCGGCGTCCAGCCGCAGCGACGCCACCAGCGCGCACCACTCGCCGGGCAGCCCGGGGTGCAGCCCCTGCACGGCGTCCGCGGTCCGCCGCGCCAGCTCGGCCCGGTGCGGCGGCGGTATCTGCGCCAGCAGCGCCTCGGCGGTCAGCGGGTGCCGGAACGCGTACCAGTCGGGCACCGGCTCGTCCGGCGTCACGAGCTGCGCGGCCACGCCCGCGTGCAGGTGCGACAGCAGCGCGCGGTCGTCCATGCCGGTCACGCGCCGCAGCACCGACAGCGGGAACCGGTGGCCCAGCACGGCGGCCACGGACAGCACCTCGCGCCCCTGCGGCCCGAGCCGGTCGGTGCGGTGCGCGATCGACCGCACCAGCGCCGACGGCACGTCGATGCGCAGCTCGCCGAGCACCTGCCAGCCCGCCGGACCGCGCACCAGCAGGCCGCCGTTCACCAGGCCGTGCACCATCTCCTCGACCACGAACGGGTTGCCCGCGCTGTCGGCCCACAGCCGCCGCACGACCTCGGCGGGCACCTCGTGGTCCTCGGCCTCCAGGCACAGCGCCGCCATCCGGCGCACCTGCCGCTCGTCCAGGCGGCGCAACTCCATCAGCACGCCCGCCTGCCGTTGCGCGGCCGAGCGGATCACGTCCAGCGCGGGGCCGGGGTCGGCGCGGGTGGTCACCAGCAGCGCGGCGGGCGCCTGGTCGAGGTGGTCCACCAGGTAGTCGACGACCGCGAGCGTCTCGGCGTCCGCGTCGTGCAGGTCCTCCAGCACCACCAGGCTCGGCTGGGCCCGGCCGACGAGGGCCAGCAGCCGCAGCACGGCCTCGGCGAGCACCAGCACGGAGTGCGCGGGCCGCGACTCCTCGGGACCGCCGTCCAGGCTCCACTCGGGCGTGAGCCTGCCCAGCGCCGGCTGGTAGGGGCCCAGTTCGCGCAGGTCCAGGCCGTCTCCCGCGCGCAGCAGGGACATCAGGGCCTCGGCCAGCGGCCGGAACGGCACGATGGGCCCGATCGTGCTGCCGCGACCGCGCAGCACCCGCATGCCGCGGTCGAAGGCCGCGCCGGCGGCGAAGCGCGCCAACCGGGTCTTCCCGATGCCGGGCTCCCCGACGAGGAACACGGCGCCCCCGCGGTGGGCGTACGCGTCGGCCAGCACGCGGTCGAGCACGCGGAGTTCTTCGTCGCGGCCGACCACGACCGGCGCGCGGGTGTGCATGCGCCGACCTTAGTCAAGCCCCGTCGCCGCACGCCAAACTGCCCGCACCCCCAGTGCGGGCGGGCAGTTCGGCGGCGGTGCGAGCCGGTTACAGCGGCAGGCCGGGCGCGCTCACCGTGGTCATGGTGCCTTCGCTCACCGTGACGGCGGCGTACGCGCCGACGGCCAGCGTCAGGCCGGCCAGCGCGCGGGCGCGGGCCCCCGCCCTGGCCCTGCGGGACAGCGCCATCTCCCCGGCGGGGTGGTCGCCGTCCTGGTCGGCGCTCCAGGTGGTGACCTCGTCGCGGTTGGCGTCGTTCATGCGGTGTTCTCCTCGATGGGGTGGGTGTCGTGCGCGGATCCGAGCAGGAGCACCGATGGCACCTGCTCGGGGAAACCGAGGCGGAGCAAGCCGTACCCGATGCCGGACAGCCCGGTGAGCAGACCGGCCGACGGCACGCCACCGGGCGTGCCGCACCGCGCGCCGTACTGGTCCAGCGCGCCGAGGACCAGCCCCGCGCGCCGGGTCTGCATGGCCGGGGCCAGTCCGTGCCCGCGTTCGGCGAGCACGGTCAGGGCCTCGATCACACCGAGCTCGCCGTGGCACAGGCTGAGGTCCCGCAGGGGTTCGTGCACCGCCAAGGCGTTCGAGCACCGGTCGACGTGCAGGGTGTGCGCGTCGACCGGCTGGTCGGGGTGGGCGCAGTGCGCGAGCACCGCGCCGGACAGCCCGGAGCACCAGCTGTGGTCGGCTTCGGTCACGTCGAGCAGCCGTTGCCGCAGCGCGTGATCCGCCCTCAGGTTCGCCCGGCCGACCACACCGTACCGGTCGTCGCGGACCGTGCGCGCGTAGCGCAGCAACGCCCAGCCGACGCCCGCCCGGCCGCGGGCGAAGCCGTCACCGCCGGGAGTGGCCGCGACGAGCCGGTCGGCGTACGCGCGGGCCAGCGCCGAGGCGGCCGGCAGACCGCTCTCCGCCCGCACCGCGAGCATGGCGGCCAGCCCGCCCGCCCAGCCCTCGACCACGTTCGCCGGGTCCTCGCCGAGCGCTTCGACGGCGGTCGCGACGTCGACCGCGGTGCGCAGCCAGCCGGTGATCTCGGCGTCGTCGAGCAGGTTCGCCAGCCGGGCCAGCGCGTAGCAGATGCCGCCCAGGCCGTGGAACCCGCCGCTGCCCACGGCCGCGGCCAGCTCGCCGTCCTCGGCGAACGCGGTCAGCAGGCCGGGGATCGGTCGGAGCGCGTCCCGCGCGTACTCGGTGTAGCGGGCGGCGCCGGTGAGCCGACCCAGCTGCGCCAGGAACAGCGCGACGCCCGTGTAGCCGTTGGACAGGCCCGCGCCCATCGGCGCGACCGCCCAGTGCCGGTCGTCCACCAGCTCCAGGCCCACCCAGTTGACCCGGCCGGCCGAGGTCGTGGCGTGCGCGAGCACCTCGTCGGCGATGCCGCAGGCGGCGACCAGCAGGCGCTGCGGGTCCGGCACGCCCGCCTCCACCGGCGCGGCCACGCCCCGGCCCGTGCGGTGCTCCACCGGGCGGGGCCTGCTCGCCAGCCCGGCGCTGATCAGCCACTGCTGGTCGTGCTTGTCCACCTCGTCCAGCGCGGCGACCTTGGCCGTGACGGCGTCCAGCGCCGACGACGGCAGCAGGTCCGGCAGGCGCTGCCCGGTCGAGGTCCACACGTCGCGGCTGCCCGGCCGGGTGGTGAACAGCGGCACGTCGCCCGCCCACAGGTCCCGCATCTCGTGCGGCACCAGGGCGCGCGTCACGTCGTCGTCCGCCGCGCCGTCCCACAGCAGGTCGAGCACGTCCTGGCGGGCCGCCGCGCCGCGCAGCGCGTCCGGGTGCGTCGACTCGTCCAGCAGCGTCGAGTACAGCTGGGTCATCCGCGGCACGAACCGCACCGGCAGGTCGGCGAAGCCGCTCAGCAGCCCGTCCGGGCCGAGCAGGTCGGCGCGGTGGTCGCACAGCGCGTCGTAGCCGATGCGGAAACCGGCCAGCAGCGCGCCCTGGTAGTCGGCGGGTTCGGCCTCGCGGCCGTCCACCACGGGTCGGTTCTGCGCCGGCGGCATCGGCGCGGGCCTGCGCACCAGCCGCATCCGGTCGGTGCCGGGGTCCAGCCACGCCACGCCGTCGACGGGCGGCCGGTCGCCGTGGTCGCCGCCCAGGCCGCCGACGTCCAGCGCGCCGTGCTCGCCCAGCAGCACGCGCGGCAGCACGGCGGTGCGGTGCACGGACCGCGACAGCGCCCGGACCGCCGGGTCGGTCGGCGCGGCCAGGGTGGGGTGGAACAGCGTCTCCAGGTCCACCAGCACCGGCTGGTCGCCCGCCGCGATCAGGTTCTCGTAGTGCATGTCGGTGCCGTCCACCGCGTACAGCAGCGCGATCAGCGCGCCGAGCCGCTGGTAGAACCGACCGACCTCGGTGACGTCGGCGCACGGGCGGTGCTCGACGAACTCCAGCCAGCCGTGCCCCGGTCGGGCGAGCAGGCGCGGCAGCCGCAGGTCCAGCCCGGTGCGCCGGCCGAACCACGTGACCAGCTCGGCGAACGCCCGGTGCAGCGCCACGGGCCGCGGCTTGTAGACCACCCGGCGGCCGTCGGTGAAGGTCAGCACGGCCACCGAGCGTCCCCGCGCGTGCGGGTCGCCCCGACCGGTCTCCACGTGCGCGACCGCGCCGGGGTCGCGGCCGTCGAGCAGGGTCCGCACGATCTCCGCCCGGTCCGCGGCGAACCGGTCCAGCAGCTCGCGGTGCGCCTCGACGGCGTGCAGGCAGGTCTGGCCGAGCAACCGGGCCAGCACCGGGTACCGGGCGAACAGCGCGGGCAGGTCGACGTGCCGGACGAAGTCGGCGAACCGCTCCTGCGGCGTGTCGCCGACCAGCCGGCCGCCGACCCGGTCGAGGTTCAGCTCCAGCACCAGGGTGCGGGCCGCGATCCGGACCAGCCGCTTGCCCAGCGCGCGGGCGAAGTCGGCGTCCAGCCGCGGGTCGAGCGCCGCGGCCGCGCGCACCAGGGGTCTCAGCGCGAACGCGAACGCCTCGTCCCAGCTGCCGCCGGCGAAGTCTGCACGGGCCGCGGTCGTGGTGGCGCGTTCCACGAACGCGGCCCATGAGGGCCGTCCACGGGGGACGACCAGCTCCTGGGTGTTCCCGCGCACGCCGCTGTGCCACCACGTCGCTGGCGGCCGGTCCACGGCGGAGGGAATCACGCCGCACAACGTGTCATGGGGGCCCGGTGCCGCACATGGGGGCAGTGCCCCCAGATTTGCGCGCGGGCCCCGACGAGACCGCACATGTGCGGTGAATCGCTTCGTCGCAGGTCACCGCCGCGGTGAACGTGCGGTGAACGGCGTGGTGCCCGGCCCCGTGCAGGCGGGACCGGGCACCGGACGACCCTCTCGGCAGTGGCCTAGAAGGTCAGGTTCCACACGTCGATGTAGCCGGTGTCGCCGGAGTACACGTCCTGGACGCGCAGCTTCCACGTGCCGTTCGCGACCTCGGCCGAGGCGTTCACGGTGTAGGAGGTGACGACGTCGTCCGCGCTGTCACCGGACGAGGAGCCCTTCAGCCGGTATGCCGTGCCGTCCGGCGCGACCAGGTCGATCACCAGGTCGCCGCGGTAGGTGTGCTTGATGTCGACGCCGACCTTGAGCGTGGCCGGCGCGTTGCCGGTCCGGCCGGTCACCGCGATGTCGGAGGTCACCGTGCCGCGGTCGACGATCTGCACGTCCGCCGCGTTCTCGAACGAGCCGGGCGGGGGCGTGGTGCCGCCGCCGGCCGCCGCGACCGTCTTCGCCGCGTCGGCCAGGCCCGCGCCGCACCCGCCGGTGCAGGTGCCGGCCAGCGGGCGGGCGTTGTTCTTGATCAGCGCCTCGACCTGGGCCGGGGTCAGCGCCGGGTTGGCCTGGGCGAGCAGCGCGGCCAGGCCCGCGACGTGCGGCGCGGCCATGCTGGTGCCCTGGTACGGCGCGTAGGACTCCGCGCCGGGGGTGGTCGTGCCCGCGTTCAGCGTGGAGAGGATGCCGTTCTGCGGCGTGGTGATGGTGCCGGGCGTGTCGGTGCCGCGCCGGGTCTCGCCGCCGGGCGCCGCGATGTCGACCTTGGCGCCGTAGTTCGAGTAGTACGCCCGGTTGCCCTCACGGCTGCTCGCCGCCACCGCGATGACGTTGTTGCAGCTCGCCGGCGTGAAGCCGGAGACGTCGGCGTTGGAGTTGCCCGCCGCGACGACGACCGTCGTGCCGCGGCCGACCGCCGAGTTGATCGCGTTCTGGTAGGTCGAGGAGCACGCGGACTGGCCGCCCAGGCTCATGTTGACGACCTTGGCCGGCGTGGGGTTCGCGGGCACGCCGGACACCGTGCCGCCGGACGCCCACACGATCGCGTCGGCGATGTCGGACGTGCTGCCGCCGCACTGGGCGAGCACGCGGATCGGCTGGATCTTCGCGTCGTAGGCGATGCCCGCGACGCCCTTGGCGTTGTTCGTGGCCGCGCCGATGGTGCCCGCCACGTGGGTGCCGTGCCAGCTCGAGTTCTGGTCCTTCGGCGGCACGGGGTTGCCGAGCAGGTCGGTGCCGCAGTCACCCGCCTTCGTCCAGTCGCCGTTGTCGGCCGGGTTCGAGTCGCGGCCGTTGCCGTCGCGCGCCCGGGAGGCGTCGGAGACGAAGTCGTAGCCCGTCACGACCTTGCCCGCGAGGTCGGAGTGCGCGACGTAGCCGGTGTCGATGACCGCGACCGTGACGCCCTGGCCGGTGGCCGTGCCCCACGCGCCGGGCACGTTCATGCCCGCGGTGGCCTCGAACAGGTCCCACTGCTTGGTGTAGTCGGTGTCGTTCGGGTCCGCCAGCGGCTGCATCATCAGGTCCGGCTCGACGTAGGCCACGTCCGGGTCGGCCCGGAACTCCTCGATCGCCTTCGCCGCGGCCGCCCGGTCGGTGGTGCCGAGGTCGACCACGGTGGCGCCGGTGCCCAGCCGGCGGCGCAGGGTGAGGTCGCGGCCGACCCGGTCGCCCTTGGCCTTGGCGTCCTGGGCGGCGGCGGTGTCCGAGCTCGCCTCCGCGGCGCCTGCCTTGTAGGCGACGATCAGCCGCTCGTACGGGCGGGCGTCAGCCGGGGCCGGGGACGCCGCGGGCTCGGCGGTCGCCGCGGTCACGCCGGACAGCAGCGTGACCGAGACGGCCGTCGCGCACAGCGCGGCGCGTCGCAATCCGTTCACAGGGGTGGTTCCTTCCGACTACAGGGACTTCGCCTGCCGTCGAGGGCGTCAGGGGTCTGAGAACGGCTGCGAAGTGCGTGAAAGCTAGGCAGGAAGGCGGGGATTGGCCCAGAGTCGGAACGCGGCAGTTTCGCGACACTGACGTGTTCCCGTCAGCGCGTTGGGCCGAACGGTCCACGTCGAACGGGCTGTTCGGTGGCATCGGGGACAATGTGCGGGTGTTCGAACACCTGGGTGTCACCGCCGAGCAGGCCCATGTCTACGAGCGATTGGTCCGCACGGGGTCGTGCACCGCGGCGGAGGCCGGGACGTCACCCGGCGTGCTCGGGGAGCTCGTGCGGCTGGGGGTGGTGCAGCGGCTCGCCGACGACGTGTGGCAGGCCGTGCCGCCGGACCTCGCGGTGGAGGTGCTGATCGCCGCCCGCGAGGACGGGCACCGCCGGGCGCGGGCCGCGGCGGCCCCGCTGATGGAGGCGTACCTGCGCAACCGGGCCGAGCAGCACCACGACACGTCCATGGTCGAGGTGGTCAACGGCGCGGGCGCGGTGCGCGACGTGTGGCGGGCGCTGCTGGCCGGTGCGCGGAGCGAGGTGTGCGTGCTCGACCAGCCGCCGTACCTCTCCCCGGTGGAGGAGCACACCGGGATGGAGGTCGACACGCGGCGGCGGCACGTGCAGTGGCGCGTCATCTACGACCGGTCGAGCGTGGAGCTGCCGGGTCGGCTGGCCGAGATCGGCGAGCTGGTCGCGTCGGGGGAGCGGGCCAGGGTGACGCCGACGCTGCCGTTCAAGCTCGGCGTGGTGGACGCGCGGGTGGCCGTGCTGCCGGTGGCGGTGCGGGGCTCGGTGGACCAGGTGCTGCTGATCCGCCCGTCACCGCTGCTCGACGTGCTCGTGTCCATGTTCGACCTGTACTGGGACAACGCGATCCCGTTCAGCCCGCGCGGGTCCGGAGGCGAGGTCGACACCCGGCTGCTGGCGCTGCTCGCGGCCGGGTTGACCGACGAGAGCATCGCCCGCCACCTCGGCCTCGGCCCGCGCACCGTGCAGCGGCGGGTGCGCCGGCTGATGGACCGGTGCGGCGCGCAGACGAGGTTCCAGGCGGGCGTGCAGGCGATGCGCCGGGGCTGGTTGTAGCCCCCGGCGTCAGGCGCAGTTCTCGGCCTGGCCCGCGGCGGCGCGGAAGTCGTCGGGCAGCGAGACCACGGCCATCTTCTCCACCGCCTCGTTCATCACGGTGACCGCCTCGGTCATGTCCTGGATGACGGTGGAGAAGATGTCGGTGGTCATCTCCGGCGCGTCGTCCACGGTCGCCTTCGCCGAGACGAACTTGTCCCGCGCCCGGCCCAGCGGCTCGCTGATCACCTCGACCGCGGTGTCGGCGGCGGGGTTCGGCGCGGGGGTCAGCTCGTCGAGGTCGTGCAGCACGACGTCGAGCACGTCGACCACGCGGCCGAGCGAGTCGCTGATCGCCTTCTTCGCCTCGGCCGGGTCGGTCTGCGTCTGGTCGAACTGCACCCCGCCCGAGGCGACCATGTACTTCGCCACGCCGCAGAAGTTGTTCACCCAGCGCACGACCTCGGCGTTCGCCCCGCCGGACGACACCGGAGCCGCCGTCGGCCGCCCCGCCACCGGCACCGCGCACCCGGTCAGCCCGACCAGCGCCACCGCCACCACCCACCGCTTCACAGGGGATTTGTACCCCGTCGTCACCCGATAGTGGGGACGAACATGACAACCGGGGGAACCGTCAGCCACGATGTCCGCCTCATGACCGTCTCACTCGATGTGTCCGGCGGGATCGCGGTCATCCGGATCGGCGAGCCGTCGGACACCGTGCTGTCCGACCTCCGCGCGCTGCTGCCCGTGGCGGCGGGTGCTCGGGCCGTCGTGCTGCTGGTCGACTCCGGGCTGTGCTCGATCGACATCAAACGGCTGGTCCGGATGCCCGCGGCGGAGCGCGAGGCGCTGGCGGCGGCGTTGCGCGGGGTGCGGGACGAGGTGGCGAACCTGTCCGTGCCGGTGGTCGCGGCGATCGGCGGCAGCCCGTACGGCGAGGTGGCGGAGCTGGCGATGGCGTGCGACCTGCGGGTGCTGGCGTCCGACGCCGCACTCGGGTGGGTGACCGACAGCCGGGTGACCGGCGGACAGGTGTTGGTGGCACGGCGCGTGACCGCCGAGGAGGCGTTGCGCACCGGGATGGTGGACCGGGTCGTGCCGCCGTCGTCGGTGCTCAGGGCCGCGCTGGAACTCGCAAACGAGTGCAAGTCAACGCAAGCGGGACGTAAATCCTGCCGTATAGTTGCTCCATGACGCAACGGCGGTTGGCGGAAGTGGCCGCGAAGGTCGGCGTGAGCGAGGCGACGGTCAGCCGGGTCCTCAACGGCAAGCCCGGGGTGTCCGACGCGACGCGCTCGGCCGTGCTCACCGCGCTGGACGTGCTCGGGTACGAACGGCCGACGCAGCTGCGCGGCGAGCGGGCCAGGCTGGTCGGCCTGGTGCTGCCGGAGCTGCAGAACCCGATCTTCCCCGCGTTCGCCGACGTGGTCGGCAACGCGCTGGCGCAGCGCGGCTTCACGCCGGTGCTGTGCACCCGCACGGCGGGCGGCGTGACCGAGGCGGACTACCTGGAGCTGCTGTTCGAGCAGCACGTGTCCGGGGTGGTGTTCGCGGGCGGCCAGTACGCGCAGGCCGACGCGTCGCACGAGCACTACCGGCAGATGACGCGGCGCAAGCTGCCCGCGGTGCTGGTGAACGCCGCCATAGAGGACCTCGGGTTCCCGCGCGTGTCGTGCGACGACGCGGTGGCGGTCGAGCAGGCGTTCGGGCACCTGGTGGCGTTGGGGCACGTGCGGATCGGGGCGGTGCTGGGCCCGTCGGACCACATGCCGTCGCGGCGCAAGCTCACCGCGTTGACGTCGTGCGCGGGCGCGGCGGGGGTGGAGCTGTTCGAGGAGCACGCGATGTTCTCGCTGGAGGGCGGGCAGGCCGCCGCCACCCGGCTGCTGAACCGCGGCGTGACCGCGATCCTGTGCGCGTCCGACCCGCTGGCGTTGGGCGCGGTGCGCGCCGTGCGGCGGCACGGGCTCAAGGTGCCGCACGACGTCTCCGTGGTGGGTTACGACGACTCGCCGCTCATGACGTGCACCGAACCGCCGTTGACCACGGTCCGCCAGCCGATCGAGGCGATGGGCCGCGCGGCCGTCGAACTGCTGGCCAACCAGATCTCCGGCACCCCCGTCCCCGACGAGGAACTGCTCTTCGAGCCGGAGTTGGTCGTCCGCTCCTCCACCGCCCCCGCCCCCCGCTAACCCGAGAGTCGAACCTCCAGGTCCCGAGAGTCGAACGCTCAGGACCACCGAGTCGAACCTTCAGGACCCCCGAGTTCGACGTTCACGACCGCGCCCGGCCGTCGTGAGCGTTGAACTCGGGGGTCCTGAGCGTTCGACACGCGGGGCCTGAAGGTTCAACTCGCGCGGGTGGGGCTTACGGGGCGATGTCGAGAAGTTGCGACTTTTCGTCGGCATCTTGCGGGAGAGTGTTGGGGCGACTTACCGTGTGCGCCACACCACTCCCGAGGAGGGTCCGCCCCCATGAACTCACTCAGCCTCCGCAGAGCGGCGGGGTTGCTGCTGGCAGGCAGCCTGAGCCTCACCGCCGTCGCGTGCTCGCAAGCCGATGACGGCGGCACGTCCGCCGGCGGCAAGGTCACGATCTCGGTCAACGGCCAGCCGCCGCAGACCCAGGCGTTCGACCGCAAGGTCTTCGACGAGGACGTGGCCGAGTTCGAGGCCGCCAACCCCGACATCGACATCGAGCCGCACGAGGGGTTCATGGACCCCAAGACGTTCTCCGCGAAGCTCGCCGGCGGCCAGCTCGAGGACGTCTTCTACGCCTACTTCACCGACCCGGCGAACCTCATCGCCCGCAGGCAGGCCGCGGACATCACCGACTACGTCAAGGACGTGCCGCACTACGACGCCATCCGGCAGGAGCTGCGCGACGTCTTCAGCAAGGACGGCAAGGTCTACGGCGTCCCCACCGCCAACTACTCGATGGGCCTGCTCTACAACCGCACGCTGTTCACCCAGGCCGGTCTGGACCCCGACCAGCCGCCGAAGACCTGGGACGAGGTCCGCGAGGCCGCCAAGAAGATCACCGCGCTGGGTGAGGGCAAGGTCGGCTTCGCCGAGTACAGCAAGAACAACCAGGGCGGCTGGCACTTCACCGCGTGGATGTACTCCGTCGGCGGCCGCATCGCCCGCCAGGACGGCGACAAGTGGGTCGCCGACTTCAACAACGACAAGGGCCGCGAAGTCCTCCAGCACCTCAAGGACATGCGCTGGACCGACAACACCATGGGCGAGAAGCAGCTCCTGGTGATCGAGGACGTCCAGCAGATGATGGGCGCGGGCCAGCTCGGCATGTACCTGGCCGCGCCGGACAACGTGCCGACCCTGGTCAACCAGTTCAAGGGCGACTACGCCGACTACGGCCTCACCGGCATCCCGGACGGCGAGGGCACGCTCATCGGCGGCGAGGGCTACATGCTCAACCCGAAGGCGTCGCCGGAGAAGATCAAGGCCGGCCTGAAGTGGATCCAGTGGAAGTTCCTCAACCCCGACCGGTTCGAGAAGAACCTCAAGCGGTACAAGGACCAGGGCCAGCCGATCGGCCTGCCCGTGCCGCCGGTCGCCGACGTGTGGACCGGTGACATCGCGGCCAAGCAGTCCCAGCTCAAGGAGAGCCTGGCCACGGTGCCGGTGGCGAACTTCCGGTCCTACGTGGACGCCACGCCCAAGGGGCGGATCGAGCCGCCGAACGCCCAGCAGGTGTACGCGATCCTCGACAACGTCGTGCAGGCGGTGCTCACCAACCGCGACGCGGACGTCAGCCAGTTGCTGGCCGACGCGGAAGCCAAGGTGAACCCCGTCCTGGCCCAGGTCAAGTGATGCGCCGCCGCGTCGCGGAGAACCTGGCCGCGTACGGGTTCCTGTCCGCCGCGCTGGTCTGCTTCGCGGTGTTCTCCTGGTACCCCATCGCGCGCGGGGCCGTGCTGGGCTTCCAGCAGGTGGACTTCGTCACCGACCCCGCGTGGGTCGGCTGGGAGAACTTCGAACGCCTCTTCGCCGACCCCCTGTTCGCCACGGCGTGGCGCAACACCCTGTTGTTCACCGCGCTGGCGCTGGTGTTCGGCTTCGTGGTGCCGTTCCTGCTCGCGGTCGTGCTCAACGAGCTGCGGCACTTCAAGGCGTACTTCCGGCTCATCGTGTACTTGCCCGTGATGCTGCCGCCCGTCGTGGCCGCGCTGATCTGGAAGTGGATGTACGACCCCGGTCCGGGCCTGCTCAACACCGCGTTGCGCGGGCTCGGGCTGGAGGGCGCGGCGTGGCTGGACAGCGCCGACACCTCGATGCTGTCACTGGTGATCGTGTCGACCTGGGCGAACCTGGGCACGGCCACGCTGATCTACCTGGCCGCGTTGCAGGGCATCCCCGGCGACCTGTACGAGGCCGCCGAGCTGGACGGGGCGGGCGTGCTGCGCAGGCTGTGGCACGTCACCGTGCCGCAGACCCGGTTCGTGCTGCTGGTCCTGCTGCTGCTCCAGGTCGTGGCGACGATGCAGGTGTTCACCGAGCCGTACGTGATGACCGGCGGCGGTCCGGAGGACTCCACGGTCACGGTGCTGCTCCTGCTGTACCGGTACGCCTTCTACTACAACGACTTCGGCACCGCGAGTGCCCTGAGCCTGTTGCTGCTGCTGGTGCTCGGCGCGTTCACCGCGCTGTACCTGCGGGTGACGCGGAAGGCGGACGCGTGAGGACGCTGATCGCGCCGGGACGCCACCGGGCCGGCTACTACGCCGCCCTGGCGATCACGACGGTCGTGCTCACCGCGGTCTTCGTGGTGCCGCTGGTGTGGGTGGTGCTGTCGGCCATGAAACCGGCCGTGGAGCTGGCCCGCGTGCCGCCGACGGTGCTGCCGGAGACGTGGACGCCCGGCACGTACGCCGAGGCGTGGGACCTGATGGACCTCGGCCGCTACTTCCTCAACACGATCGTCGTGGCGGTGGGGGTGTGGGCGGTGCAGCTCGCGGTGGACGTGCCCGCGGCGTACGCGTTGTCACGGCTCAAACCCGTGCTGGGCAAGGGAATCCTCGGCATGATGCTGCTGACCCTGATGATGCCCGCCGCGGTGCTGCTGGTCCCGACCTACCTGACGATCTCCGACCTCGGGCTGCTCAACAACCCCTTGGCGCTGTGGCTGCTGGGCGCGGCCAACGCGTTCACGGTGTTCCTGCTCAAGCGGTTCTTCGACCAGCTGCCGGCGGAGGTGCTGGAGGCGGCGCGGATCGACGGCGCGGGTCAGTTCACCCTGCTGTGGCGGATCGTGCTGCCGCTGTCCCGGCCGATCCTCGCGGTCGTGTCCATCTTCGCGGTCGTGGCCGCGTGGAAGGACTTCATCTGGCCGCTGCTGGTGTTCTCCGACCCGGCGCGGCAGACGCTCAGCGTCGCGCTGCAGCGCTTCGCCCCCGACACACCGGTCAACCTGCTGCTGGCCGGTCTCGTGCTGTCCAGCGTGCCGATGATCGGACTGTTCCTGGTGTTCCAGCGGCACGTCCTGGCGGGACTCACCGCCGGCAGCGTGAAGGGCTGACGCCACTACCGAGGGAGGATCCACATGAACTGGTGGCGCGGTGCGGCCATCTACCAGGTGTACCCGCGCAGCTTCGCCGACGGCAACGGCGACGGGATCGGGGATCTGGCGGGCCTGCGCCAGAAGCTCCCGTACCTCGCCGAGTTGGGTGTGGACGCGATCTGGCTCAGTCCCTGGTACCCGTCGCCGCTGGCGGACGGCGGGTACGACGTCGCCGACTACCGCGACATCGAGCCGGTGTTCGGCACGCTCGTGGAGGCGGAGAAGCTGATCGGCGAGGCGCACGCGGTGGGCCTGCGGGTGATCATCGACATCGTGCCCAACCACTGCTCCGACCAGCACCCCTGGTTCCAGGAGGCGCTGCGGGGGCAGGGGCGCGACCGGTTCTGGTTCCACGAGGGCGACGAGCCGCCGAACGACTGGAAGTCGCGGTTCGGCGGACCGGCGTGGAGCCAGGCCCCGGACGGCTCGTGGTACCTGCACCTGTACAGCCCGGAGCAGCCGGACCTGAACTGGACCAACCCGCAGGTGCGGGCCGAGTTCGAGTCGATCCTGCGGTTCTGGCTGGACCGGGGTGTGGACGGGTTCCGCATCGACGTCGCCGACGGCCTGGTCAAGGACTTCTCCAAGCCGGACGCCGAGCTGCCGTACTCCGACCAGGACGGCGTGCACGACATCTACCGGTCGTGGCGCAAGGTGCTCGACGAGTACCCGGACGAGCGGGTGTTCGTCGGCGAGATGTGGTTGCCCGACCCGGAGCGGTTCGCCCGCTACCTGCGGGCCGACGAGCTGCACTCGGCGTTCAACTTCGACTTCCTGTGCTGCCCTTGGGAGCCCGGTGAGCTGCGGCGGGTCATCGACGCCACGCTGGCCGCGCACGCGCCGGTCGGCGCGCCGCCCACGTGGGTGCTGTCCAACCACGACGTGACGCGGCACGTGTCGCGGATGGGGCGGGAGGACACGTCGTTCGACTTCGGTCGGCGGCAGCACCTCACGCCGACGGACCTGGAGCTGGGCACGAAGCGGGCGCGTGCGGCGATCATGCTGACCACGGCGCTGCCCGGGTGCGTGTACGTCTACCAGGGGGAGGAGCTGGGGCTGGAGGAGGTCGACGACCTGCCCGACGAGCTGCGCGAGGACCCGGTGTGGGTGCGCTCGGGCCACACCGACCGCGGTCGTGACGGGTGCCGGGTGCCGATCCCGTGGGGTGAGGACGGGCCGTCGTGGCTGCCGCGGCCGGAGCACTGGCGGTCGTTGTCGGTGGCCGCGCAGACCGGCGACCCCGACTCGATGCTCGCGCACTACCGCGCCGTTCTGGCGCTGCGGCGGTCGGAGCCGTCGCTGGGTGACGGCACGATGGCGTGGCTGGACCTCGGGCCGGACGTGGTCGCGTTCCGCCGCGGCGACGACTTCGCGTGCGTGCTCAACCTGTCCGCGGAGCCGGTAGTGCTGCCCGCGCACGACGCCGTGCTGCTGGCCAGCGGACCCCTGGTGGACGGCGCCGTGCCGCCGGACACCGCGGTCTGGATCAAGCCCGCTCGCTGACCATCGCGGGCCGGTGGGTCCGCGCCGCCAGGTTGCACTCCAGCAGGCCGAGCGCCCTCAGGGTCTCGGCCTGCTGGTCTTCGTCCAGCTCGCCGACGGTGGCCTCTTCCAGTTCGCGCCACATGCGCTCGACCTCGTGCCGCAGCGCCTGGCTCGCGGTGGTCGGCTCGACCAGCACGGCGCGGCCGTCGGTCGGGTCGGGCGAGCGGCGCACGAAGCCCGCGCGTTCCAGGCGCTGCACGGTCCTGGTCATGGTCGGCGAGTCCGTCCCCAGCACGGTGCACAGCTCGGTGAGCCGCCGCGGGCCGCAGTCCCACAGGTACATCATCACCATCTCCTGGCCTGGGTGCAGACCTGCCTGCCTGAGCAACTGACTGGCCAGGAGGCGGTGCAGCCGGGCGACGCGGAAGATCGCGTGGCTGACCCGGCCGCTCTCGGCGACCTCGGGAACCGGCACTGACGTGGGATTTTGTCCTGTCGTGGCCATGGTTCCAGTCTAGCGGCCCGTTCGAGTGAGGGTCGTCACATTCGCTCACGGGAATCATCCGAGTTCGGATTACTGTTCGGGCAGATAAGAGCGTAACCTGGAGGAAGCCATGAGCACCGCGTTCCAGCCCCTGGACCTGGCCGGCATCGAGCTGGCCAACCGGATCGTGATGTCGCCGATGACCCGCAGCCGGGCGTACGACACCGTGCCGACGCCGGCCATGGCCGAGTACTACGCCCAGCGGGCGAGCGCCGGGTTGATCATCACGGAGGGGATCCAGCCCTCCGCGGTCGGCCAGGGCTACCCGTTCACGCCCGGCCTGCACAGCGACGAGCAGGTCGAGGGCTGGTGCCGCGTCACGGACGCGGTGCACGCGGCGGGCGGACGGATCTTCGCGCAGCTCATGCACGGCGGCCGGATCGGGCACCCGAGCCTGCTGCCCGGCGACCTGCACCCCGTGGGCGCGTCGGCGGTGCGTCCCGCGGGCCAGTTGTTCGCCGGGGACGGGATGGTGGACTTCGTCACGCCGCGGGAGCTGACCGGGGTGGAGGTGGAGGCCACCATCGCCGACTTCGCCACCGCGGCCCGCAACGCCGTCGAGGCCGGGTTCGACGGGATCGAGCTGCACGGCGCCAACGGCTACCTGCTGCACCAGTTCCTGGCGGACAACACGAATCTGCGCACCGACGAGTGGGGCGGCTCGGTGGAGAACCGCATCCGGTTCGTGGTCGAGGTGGTGCGGGCGACGTCCGAGGCGATCGGCGGGCGGCGGGTCGCCCTGCGGATCTCCCCGTCCAACCCCTACAACGACATCGTCGAGGAGTCGACCGAGGAGCTGTACCCGGCGCTGGTCGACGCGATCAACCCGTTCGGCCTGGCCTACCTGCACATCGGCGAGACCGGTGAGCGGGCGTTGACGCTGGACCTGCGCAAGCGCTTCGCCGGCACGCTGATCCTCAACCCGTTCACGCCCGACGGCGTGACCGGCCCGGACCACCTGCCGCTGCTGGACGACGGCACAGCCGACGCGTTGAGCTTCGGCGCGCTGTTCCTGGCGAACCCGGACCTGCCCGCCCGGCTGCGCGCCGGCGGCCCGTTCAACACGCCGGACCCGTCCACGTTCTTCGGCGGCACCGAGAAGGGCTACACCGACTACCCCGCCCTGACCGGCGCGAACGCCTGACCCCGCCGTCCCGAGCGTAGAACTCGGGGTACCTGGACGTTCGACTCTCGGGACCTGAGCGTTCGACTCTCGCGTGAGTCCTACGTTCGGAACGCGTGAGTCCTACGTTCGGAACGGGTGAGTTGAACGTTCGGAGCAGCCGGGAGGCCCCCGAGTCCAGTGGGACTCGGGGGCCTCGGCCTGTCCGGGCGGAGTGGGAACGGGCAGGAAGTCGGCCCGGTTCGGGCACGAATTCACCGTTTTGTGTGTGTTCGGTCAGGCGAAGCGGGCGGAACTCGGGCAGGGTTCACCCGGTTGTGGCGGTGGCCACACGAAATCGGCGGTGTTAGACCTTTAGGCGCGGCCCGAACGGGCAGCGGCGGTCCGAGCGGGCAAGGAGGCGACGTGCGGGCGGACGAGCGGAAGCGGCGCATCCTGGCCCGAGCCCGGGCGGACGGCCGGGTCGACGTGGCCGAGATCGCGGCCGAGCTGGAGGTCGCGCAGGAGACCGTGCGGCGCGACCTGCGCCTCCTCGACGAGCACGGCCTGGTCCGCCGCACGCACGGCGGCGCGTTCCCGGTCGAGAGCGCCGGCTACGAGACCGGGCTCAAGTTCCGCTCCGCCTCGATGGTGCCCGAGAAGCGGCGGATCGCCCGCGCCGCCGCCGACCGCCTCGGCGACGCGGAGACCGTGTTCATCGACGAGGGCTACACGCCCCAACTGGTCGCCGAGGCCCTGCCCACCGGCAGGCCGCTGACGGTGATCACCGCGTCCCTGCCGACCGCCGCCGTGCTGTCGGAGGTGCCGTCCGCGACCGTGCTGCTGCTCGGCGGCCGGGTGCGCGGCCGGACGCTCGCGACGGTCGACCACTGGGCCACCCGCATGCTCTCGGAGATGGTGATCGACCTCGCCTACATCGGGGCGAACGGCATCTCCCGCGAGTACGGCCTGACCACGCCCGACCCGGCGGTGGGCGCGGTCAAGGCGCAGGCACTGGCCTCGGCCCGCCGCCGCGTCTTCGTCGGCGTGCACACGAAGTTCGGCGTGTCGAGCTTCCACCGGTTCGGCGGCATCGCCGACCTGGAGGCGATCGTCACCGACTCCGTGCTGCCCGCGGGCGAGGCGCACCGCTACGCCCTGCTCGGACCGAAGGTCGTCCGGGCCTGACCCCAACCCACGCGCGGGCCCCCGGAGCACCGGGGGCCTGGTCCCGCTCGCCCCGAGGAAGGCAAGACGATGAAGTCATTGCGGTATGGCGGCCTGCTGGCCGCGGTGCTCCTGGCCACGACCGCGTGCGCCGGCGCGGGCGGTGGGGGCGGCGGAGCCGAGAACTCGATCAACGTCCTGATGGTGAACAACCCGCAGATGCAGGACCTCCAGAAGCTGACCGCGGACAACTTCACCAAGGACACCGGCATCACGGTCAACTTCACCGTGCTGCCCGAGAACGACGTCCGCGACAAGATCAGCCAGGACTTCTCCAGCCAGGCGGGCCAGTACGACGTGGCCACGATCAGCAACTACGAGACGCCGATCTACGCCAAGAACGGCTGGCTGACCCCGCTGGACGACCACGTGGCCAAGGACTCGGCCTTCGACCAGGACGACGTCCTCGAACCGATCCGCCAGTCCCTCACCGCCGCCGACGGCAAGGTCTACGCGCAGCCGTTCTATGGCGAGTCGTCGTTCCTCATGTACCGCAAGGACGTGCTGGACGCCAAGGGCCTGACCATGCCGGAGAAGCCGACGTGGCAGCAGGTCGCCGACATCGCCGCCCAGGTCGACGGCGCGCAGCCCGGCATGAAGGGCATCTGCCTGCGCGGCCAGCCCGGCTGGGGCCAGCTGATGGCGCCCCTGACCACGGTGGTCAACACGTTCGGCGGCACGTGGTTCACCAAGGACTGGCAGGCGCAGCTCAACGCGCCGGAGTTCAAGGAGGCCACGAAGTTCTACGTGGACCTGGTCCGGGCGCACGGCGAGGCGGGCGCGCCGCAGGCCGGGTTCGCCGAGTGCCTCAACAACATGACCCAGGGCAAGGTCGCCATGTGGTACGACGCCACCGTCGCGGCCGGTCTGCTGGAGGCCGACGACTCGCCGGTGAAGGGCAAGCTCGGCTTCGCCCAGGCGCCGGTGGTCAAGACCGACAGCTCGGCGTGGCTGTACACGTGGGCGTTCGGCATCCAGAAGGCCAGCAAGAAGACCGACAACGCCTGGAAGTTCGTGTCGTGGGCGTCCGGCAAGGGCTATGAGGAGCTGGTCGGCAAGACGCTGGGCTGGTCCAAGCTGCCCGACGGCAAGCGGAAGTCGACCTACCAGCGGCCCGAGTACCTGGCCGCGGGCGGCTCGTTCGCCAAGCAGGCGGAGGCGGCCATCGCGGGCGCCAAGCCCACCGACCCCGGCGTGCAGGAACGGCCCGCCAGCGGCATCCAGTTCGTCGGCATCCCGGAGTTCACCGACCTGGGCACGCAGGTGTCGCAGAAGATCAGCGCCGCCATCGCGGGCTCGACCACGGTGGACGCGGCGCTGGACGAGAGCCAGGCGCTGGCCGAGACCGTCGCCGGGAAGTACCGGGGGAAGTGATGGCGAACCCCACCCCCATCGGGAGGACCCGGTGACCGCCGTGCGGGAAGCGCCGGCGCGGACCGAGCCCGCGCCGCCCGCGCGGACCGGGCAGTTGGCGGCGGCGGCGCGCTGGGCCCGGCGCGCCCCGCTCCTGCCCGCGCTGATCTTCACGATCGTGGTCACCCAGCTCCCGTTCGTCGCCACGCTGGTGATCTCGCTGATGCGGTGGAACTCGCTGGACCCGGCCAACCGCGGTTTCGCGGGCCTGGACAACTACGCCGCCGTGTTCACCGACCCGGACCTGCGCAGCGCCATCGGCGTCACGGCCCTGCTCACCGCGACCGTGGTGCTGGTCAGCCTGCTGCTCGGGCTGGGGCTGGCGCTGCTGCTGGACCGGAGGTTCGCCGGCCGCGGTGTGGTGCGCACGATGCTCATCGCGCCGTTCCTGGTGGTGCCGGTCGCCGCCGCGCTGCTGTGGAAGCACGCGCTCTACAACCCCGAGTACGGCCTGCTCAACGGTGTGCTGACGTGGTTGTTCGGCGCCGACGCGCCGCAGCCGGAGTGGATCAGCGGCATGCCGCTGATCGCGGTCGAGGCGGCGCTGGTGTGGCAGTGGACGCCGTTCATGATGCTGATCCTGCTGGCGGGGTTGCAGAGCCGCCCGCAGGACGCGGTGGAGGCGGCGCGCATCGACGGCGCCACGCCGTGGCAGGTGTTCCGCTACCTCACGCTGCCGCACCTGCGGCAGTACCTGGAGCTGGGCGCGCTGCTCGGCTCGATCTACGTGGTGCAGAACTTCGACGCCGTCTTCACCATCACCTCGGGCGGCCTGGGCACGGCGAACCTGCCGTACACGATCTACCAGACCTTCTACCAGGCGCACGACTACGGCCAGGCGTCCGCCGCGGGCGTGGTCGTGGTGGTCGGCTCGATCGTCATCGCCACGTTCGCGCTGCGCGTGGTGTCCTCGTTGCTGCGCGAGGACGGCGGCCGAACCGTGAATCGAACGGAGGTCCGGGGATGACCAAGCTCCTCGGGTTGGCCGCGTGGGCCGCCGGCCTGCTGTTCTTCGCGCCGGTGGCGTGGATGGTGCTCACCTCGTTGCACAGCGAGCCGGACGCGGCGACCAACCCGCCGTCCCTGGCCGCGCCGATCACGTTCGACAGCTACGCCGAGTTCTTCGACTCGAACCCGTGGCCGCCGCTGATCAACTCGCTGAGCGCGTCGATCGGCTCCACGGTGCTGGTGCTGCTGCTGGCGATCCCGGCGGCGTACGCGCTCTCGATCAAGAAGGTCGAGAAGTGGTCGGACGTGCTGTTCTTCTTCCTGTCCACCAAGATGCTGCCCGTCGTGGCCGGGCTGCTGCCGATCTACCTGGTCGCGCAGTACACCGGCATGCTCGACAACATCTCGTTCCTGGTCGTGCTCTACACGTCGATGAACCTGCCGATCGCGGTGTGGCTGATGCGGTCGTTCCTGGCCGAGGTGCCCGGCGAGATCCTGGAGGCCGCCGCGCTGGACGGCGCGGGCCTGGTCACCACGCTGCGCCGGGTCGTCGCGCCGGTCGCCATGCCCGGCATCGCGGCGACCTCGCTGATCTGCTTCATCTTCAGCTGGAACGAGCTGCTGTTCGCCCGCGTGCTGACCGGTGTGGTGGCGGGCACCGCGCCGGTCTACCTCACCGGGTTCGTCACCAGCCAGGGCCTGTTCCTGGCCAAGGTGTGCGCCGCCGCCGTGGTGGTGTCGCTGCCGGTGCTCGTCGCCGGGTTCGCCGCCCAGGACAAGCTGGTCCAGGGCCTGTCTCTGGGAGCCGTGAAGTGAAAGCAGCCGTGATCACCGGTGTCGGCGCGGTGGAGGTGGCCGAGGTCCCGGACCCGACGCCGGGTCCGCGCCAGGTCGTCGTGGACGTCGCGGCGTGCGGGCTGTGCGGCACCGACCTGCACATCCTCCAGGGCGAGTTCGCGCCGACGCTGCCGGTCGTGCCGGGGCACGAGTTCGCGGGCGTGGTCGTCGAGGTCGGCGCCGAGGTCACCGAGGTCGCGGTCGGGGACCGGGTCGCGGTGGACCCGTCGCTGTACTGCCACGAGTGCCGGATGTGCCGGTCCGGGCGCGCCAACCTGTGCGAGCGGTGGGCCGCGATCGGCGTCACGACCGGGGGCGGGGCGGCCGAGTACGCCGTCGCGCCGGTGGCGAACTGCGTGAAGCTGCCCGACCACGTGCGCACCGAGGACGCCGCGCTGATCGAGCCGCTGTCGTGCGCGGTGCGCGGGTACGACGTGCTGCGCTCGCAGCTGGCCAGCCGGGTGCTGATCTACGGCTCGGGCACGATGGGCCTGATGATGCTGCAGCTCGGCAAGCTCACCGGCGCGTCGTCGATCGAGGTGGTCGACCTCAACCCCGACCGCCTGGCCACGGCCGAGCTGCTCGGCGTCACGGCCACCGCGACGTCGCCGGACGAGCTGGACCGGCCGCAGGGGTGGGACGTCGTGATCGACGCGACCGGCAACGAGAAGGCGATCCAGGACGGGCTGGGCCGGGTCGCGAAGGGCGGCACGTTCCTGCAGTTCGGTGTGTCGGACTACGCGGCGCGGGTGACCATCGACCCGTACCGGATCTACAACCAGGAGATCACCATCACCGGGTCGATGGCGGTGCTGCACTCGTTCGAGCGCGCGGCCGACCTGTTCGCCGCGGGCGTGCTCGACCCGGAGGTGTTCATCAGCGACCGCCTGCCGCTGGCGGACTACGCCTCGGCGCTGTCGCGGTTCCAGGCGGGGCAGGGGCGCAAGATCCAGGTGCTGCCCTGAGGGGGTAGTGCCCTGAGGGTGGTGCCCTGAGCGGGTTGCCCTGAACGTGGACCGGCCCCGGTCACCCGCCGTGACGGGTGACCGGGGCCGGTCCGCTCGGTGCTAGTTGTTGGCCGCGCGCTTGCGCAGCACGATCAGCAGCGCCGCGCCGCCGCCCAGCAGGACGACGCCGATCACCAGCGGGATCGCGATGCTCGCACCCGTGTTGGCCAGGCCGTCACCGGTGTCGGCGACCGGCACGACCGCCGCGGCCGTCGTGGTCGTGGTGGCCGGGGCCGACGACTCCGACGGGCTCGTCGACACGCTGCTGGTGCTCGGCTCGGACGACGGGATCGAGGTCGTCTCCTGCGTCGTGGTCGTCGGCGCGGTGGTCGTGGTCGTGGTGGTGGTCGTCGTCGGGGGGACGACGCACGCCTCGACGGTCTTCGTCTCCTTGAAGGAGTACTTCTTGTCGTCGGCGGCGGTCACCTCGACGACGAACACGCGCTTGACGTCGCCGCTGGCCGAGTACTTGCCCTCGAAGCTGGCCCCGAAGTCCTTGTTCTCCAGCTCCTTGGTGCCGTCGAGCGTCACCTTGACGTGGTTGGCCTTGTTCTGCGCGTAGGCCGTGAGCTTCACGCTGAGGGTGGTCGTGCCGTTCTTGCACGAAGCCTCGAGCTTGGGGGTGTGCGCGGAGGCGGGGACAGCGGCGAAGACGGTCGCGGCGAGGGCGGCGACAGCGGCGCCGACCAGGGCACCGACTCTGGCGAACTGCATGTGAGGGCTCCTGGGGGAAGGGCTAGGGAGAACCGCGCCACCCTATCGGGTGGTAGGTCACAACACGATCTGGGGTTCGGTAACTACTTACCGTGGGTTTCGTGACCTGTGTGTCGCCTGGACGGTTCAACCTCGCGAAAGGACGACGGGCGGTGTGGGGCCGGGAGTGCGACCCGGCCCCACACCGCCCGTCGTCGGTCAGCCCCTCGCGTAGACGTCGGACGTCGTCGCCGCCGAGACGCCGAAGCCGCCCGCGAAGAGCTGGTTGACCCGGTCCGCCTCCTGGGCGTTCGGGTACGGGTTGCGGCAGGACGTGCCCGCGCTGCCGCCCGACATCAGGTACGAGCAGATGCCGTTGTAGGTGTCGGGCAGGCCGAGGCCGTGCCCGATCTCGTGCGCCACGATCCGCAGCGACGAGTGACCCGCCGCGATGTCACGCGAGTCGATGTAGATCGTGGCGCACCCGAGCCCGCAGGGATAGGCCCGGGAACCGCCGCCGGTGGTCGCGTAGATCCGGATCGTGGCGCTGCCGCCGCGAACCATCCGCAGGTTCGGCACCCTGGAGTTCCAGATCTGCGCGGCCTGGTCGGCTTCCGCCGAGTAGCCGGAGGCGCTGTAGTAGACGGTCCTGGCCAGGGCCGACGGCGGCGCGGGAGCCGCCGACGCCGGGCCGACCAGGACCGTCCCCACCAGTGCGAGGGTCGTGAACAGCGCCCCGAGGACGAGGCGCAGCACCTTCTTCGTCACACGATCTCCTTCGGTGCAGGGTAGGAAGGTTCTCGTGTGCCATGACGTTAAGAGCCGATGACCGGCAGCGGTCATAGGGTTTGGGCATAGACCCCGTCGATGTCCCACCGCCGGGCGTCGCCCATCAGGCCGATCATCCCCGAGACCAGGCGGAGCTGGTCGACGTCGCGGATGTCTGCCTCCACCAGCCGCGGCGAGCACACCACGACCGCCACGGCCTGCGCCCGGGACAGCGCCACGTTCAACCGGTTGCGGGACAGCAGGAAGTCCAGCCCGCGCGGCAGGTCCACGGCGGCCGACGACGTCATCGTGGTGATCACCACGGGCGCCTCCTGGCCCTGGAACCGGTCCACGGTGCCGACCCGGACGTGCTCGTAGCCGTGCTTCTCCAGCTCACGTCGCACGAGGCGCACCTGGAGGTTGTACGGCGCCACCACGAGGATGTCCGAATCGTCCAACGCCCGCGCGTCCGGCCCGTCCGTCCACAGGCGACCCATGAGCGAGCGCACCACCTCCACCACCGCCGTCGCCTCCTCGATGGACGACGTGGTGTTGTGCGAATGGGGCACCGAGTGGACGTACACACCCGACGGCACGCCGTCGATCCCGCGCGCTGCCGCACTGGGGTGCGCGTGCAGCAGCCCGGCGTAGGACAGGTTCGACACCGGCGCGCACACCGCCGGGTGCATGCGCCGCGTCTGGTCCAGGAAGTAACCGAGCTCCGGCCCGATCACGTCCGCGTCACCGATCAGGTGCCCCAGCGCCGACGCCTCCGCGCCCGCCGGGTGCGTGCCCTGCACCACCTGCGGCAGCTGCTGCGGGTCGCCCAGCAGCACCAGGTTGCGCGCGCACGTCGACACGGCCAGCGCGTCGGCCAGCGCGAACTGCCCGGCCTCGTCCACGATCAGCACGTCGAACGGCTGCTCCCGCAACGCCGCGTTGGCGAACGTCCACGCCGTGCCGCCGACCAGGTGCCCGCCGCCCTGGTCGTTGCGCCACCGCACCAGCGCCGGGTTGTCGCGCGGCTGCTCCCACGCGCAGTCCTTCGCGGGCGCGCCCTTGGCCCGCTTCGCGGTCGGGATCGGCACGCCCAGCTCACGGCCCGCCGCCAGGGCCGCGCCCAGCACGTTCTCCACCGCCTTGTGGCTGGTCGACGTCACGCCGACGCTGCGACCGCCGCGGATCAGGTGCGCGATCAGCCGCCCGGCCAGGTACGTCTTGCCCGCGCCCGGCGGGCCCTGCACGGCCAGCGTGGAGCCGTCCAGCGCGTCCACCGCCGCGATCACGTCGGCGATCAGGTCGTCGCCGCGGGGCAGCGCGCCGGTCTTCAGCCGCGGCGGCGTGCGGCGGACCAGGTCGACGCCGGGGTGCGGCGGGAGCGCCGGCAGCTCGTCCACGACCGACCGCGCCAGGTCGTACACCGCCTCGTCCTTGGGCGTGGGCCGGACCGGGCTGCCGGGCAGCACCGCGATCGGCCGCTCGCCGTGCACCTCGTCGGGGGAGACGCTCTCCAGCACCACCATGTCCTCGGCCGACTCGGCGAGCACCACCGCGTCCCGCGTCACGTTCGCGGGCGTGCCGGGGTAGAGCAGCCGCACCTGGTCGCCCTTCGCGAACGGGTGCGGCCGGTCGGGGTCGCACCACACCCGCAGCTCGCGCTTGGCCTTGCGGACCCGCCCGGACGGCATCGCCCAGTCCTGCGCCTGCACCGACACCGGCACCGCGCACGCGCTGTCGGACTCCAGCTCGCTCAGCGGCGCGGCCATCTGACGGAAGAAGTCCCACCACGCCGGGTTCGTCTCCCGCCGGTGGTAGCCGACGGCGGCGGCCAGCAGCGCCCGCGCGCGTTCGTCGTCGGTGGCCTCGGCCGGGTTGTCCGGCAGGCCCGCCAGCAGCGGGTCGACCACGGCGGCGAGGCGTTCGGCGCGCTCGGCCCGCCGTTGAGCGGCGATCTCGTCCTCGATCTCCTCGCTGAACGACGGCTCCGGCACGTGCGGCTCGATGCCCGCCTCCGCGCGCACCTCCAGCAGGAACCGGTACAGGCGCAGGGTGGAGACGCAGTCGTAGGTGTTGTAGTCGGCGATGCCGGTGAGCACGTCCTCGGCGCGGGCCGGGTCGACGTCCCTCAGCGCCAGGAACTCCTCGTAGGCTTCGATGCTGGAGACGGCCGTGGTCACCTCGCCCGCGCGGGCGTCGGGCATGTAGAGCGGCTCCAGGTACTTGATCGAGTACGACCGCTGGGACACGCGCAGCGCCTTGCGCACGACGGCGTAGAGGTCGACCAGCGCGCCGGAGCGCAGCAGGTGGTCGACGGCGTCCTCACGCGTGCCGTGCAGGGCGGCGAGCTTCTTGAGCGCGTTCACCTCGTAGGGCGCGTAGTGGTAGATGTGCGCCTCGGGGTGCTGCTCCAGCGCGCGGGTGGCGTGGTCGACGAACCGCTCGAACGCGACCTTCTCCTGCGGTCGGGTGTGCGCCCAGAACGGCGTGAACCGCTCGGTCGGGTCGACCACGCCGAACAGGTACTCCAGGCCCTCCCCGTTGAGCGCGAACGGGTCGCCCTCCATGTCGAAGAACAGGTCGCCGGGGCTGGGCACGGGCAGCGTGGCCAGGGCTTCGGGCGCGACGACCTCGTAGGCGACCTTGCCGATCGGGTCGTCGTCGGTGCGCGAGTCGTCCTGGATGACCTGGAGCGCGGCCTGGGCGCGCAGGCCGGTGAACGTGGCCGCGGACATGGTGGCGGGGCGGTCGGCGCGGGTGGCGTTGGCCAGGGCGTCGATGGTGCCGAGGCCCGCGGCGGCGAGCTTGCGGCGCTGGTCGGCGCGGATGCCGGCGACCAGGGACAGGTCCCGGTCGGCTTCCCGGCCGGCGGCGCAGTGCCTGCCGAACCGGCAGGTGGCGCACGCGGGGCGTTCGTCGTCCCACAGGCGGTCGGGCAGGGTGGCGGGCGCGGTGAGGCGGGCGGCGAGGCGGGTCTGGAGGTCGCGGACCAGGGGCAGGAAGTCGGCGACCTGGAACGTCTTGGTGGTGCCGTCGCCGAGCCGGAGGTGCATGGCGGGGCCGGCGTGGTGCTTCAGGGCGTTGGCGTAGGCGGTGAGCTGGACGACGGCGGCCGGGGTGGCGTGCCGGGCGAGCTTGGCGTCGTGCGGCTCGTAGCCGCGGTCGGTGGCCACCAGGAAGTCGGCCCGGCCGTGGAAGCCGTCGGCGTAGAAGACGGCCTGGTAGATCACCGGCGCGCGGTCCTCGATCGCCCGTGCGGTCTGGGCGGCGGCCAGCGTCAGCGCCTCGTGCGTCGGGGCGGGTTGGGGGATCTCGACCACGTCGTGCTCGGCGCGGAACCGGGCCAGGACGGCCTGCTCGTGCGCGTGGCCGTGCCGGGTGGCGAGCGTGTTCGGCCGGGTGTCGGGCGCCGGCGCGCCGGGCAGCCCGACGGCCAGCGCCAGCGAGAGCCTGCTCCGGTGATCGCACTCCACCAGGTCCACCAGGTCCGCCGGGGAGTGCACCAGGTGGCCGTCGGCGGTGAGCATGGCGGGCAGTATCGCGGCCGAACGGGCCAACCCCGCGGACCACGCCCGGCGAGTCGCCGTACTGCGGCCTGCACCACGCGTCCCGAACGTTCAACTCACGCGTCCCGAACGTAGGACTCTCGCGAGAGTCGAACGCTCAGGTCCCGAGAGTCGAACGCTCGGGTACCCCGAGTTCAACGCTCAGGTCAGCGGGCCGTGGGCGGCTCGCCAGCGGGAACGGTGGGAAGCGGCCTCGGTGGCGGCGGCGGCCTCGACGGCGGGCGGCAGGGGCTCGGCGCACCACGCGCGCAGCACGGCGGCCAGCTCGCGGACGAACCGCACACCGGTCGCCGTCAGCTCGTCGGACGCCAGCAGCGCCTCGGCGGTCACCAGCGCGGCCGAACGCCACCGCGCGTACTCCACCCGCGCGGCCGGACCGGGCCGTGAACGCCAGAATCCCGCCACGCCCAAGTGCGCGTACGTGCCGTGCAGCAGCCCCGCCGCCGGCCGCGGGTCCTCCCGCCACGGCGCGTAGAACACCGCGTCGCCACCCGGCTGCACCAGTGCGAACAGGTCCATCACCGCGACCAGTTTGCTGTGCTGCGCCTCGTGCACCAGCGTCACCGCCAGCGTCTCCGCGTCCGGCGTCGGCGACAGGAACACGCACCCGAACGCGTCGGCCAGCGTCGCGCTGCTCGTCCCCGAAGGCGACGGCGGCATGGGCGTCACCACCGTCACCACCTCGGCGAACTCCGCGGCCAGGTCCGGGTGGTCGCGGACCAGCAGGTCCCACGCCGCGCGCAACGCGTCACGCCACCGCGGCACGTCGACTTCCGACGCCACCGGCAGCTCGTCCGGCACCCCGCCACCGGCCCACAGGTCCACCTGCAACGTGAACCCGCCCAAGTCGACCTCGGGCAACGGCTCGTAGGCCAACCCCGGCCCCACCACCACGCCCAACGACGGCAGCGAGAACACGTCCACCGGCGGGAACTCCAGGTCCACCGGCACCCCGGCCCGCACCGCCGCCGCGGCTGCCGTGAACGCCAGCTCCGCCGGCCGCGCCGCCCCGCCGCGCCGCATCGCCAACGCCGTCCGCGTCGCCCACGCGCCGACCGACGGGTGGTCCAGCACCCGGTCCACCGCCTGCGGCGCCACCCGCGCCACCTCGCACAGCAGCGCGAACGCGGCCCGCGCCGCCGGGTCCGCCGCGATGGACCGGATCAGCAGCAGCGTCCGGCTGCGCCGCGCCAGCCGCAACGTGCGCACCGCCGACGCGCCGCCCCCGCCGCGCGCCAGGGCGGCGAAGTCCGAGGCCGACACCCGGAACGGCCCGACGGTCACGCCAACGCCGCCAGGTCCGCCGCCACCCGCGACCGCACGTGCCCGATCAGCCGCACGAGGTCCGGGCAGTACACCGAGGGCCGGTCGAACCCGGCGCCCTCCCGGAACCGGTGCGCCCGCAGCCCCCCGCCGCACGCCGACACCACCGGGCACCGGCGGCACGGCGCGGACAACCCGGCCAGCCCCGACCGCCCGGCGCGCACCTCCGGCAGGTCCCACGCCGAGTCGAACGCGTCCCGCGCCACGTGCAGCCCGGTCGTCGACGCCTCCGGTGAGGACGACGCCAGGATGTCCGACACCTCGACCGCGCCGTCGGTCTCCACGACGACCTGCGCCGACGGGCTCAACCCGATCCCCTCCACCCCGGAACGCCCGCCCAGCAGCACCGCCAGCAGCTCCTCGAACAGCCGCACGCGCGTCGACGGCCGGTCGTACCAGACGTCGAACACGGCGATCAGCCAGTCGGCGTAAGGCGTCACGGCCGGGTCGGCGACGCGTCCTGGCGGCGGCGCCGACCAGTTGCCGTGCGGCAGCAGGAAATCGACCGCGGGCGGCGCGAATTCCAGCAACGACCCGTAGACCCGCAACGGGTCCTCACCCACGTCGACCACGCACAGCAGACCGCCGTACACCCCGGGGAACGAACGCAGCTCCGCCAACGCCGCGCGCACCGCCGCCCAACTGCCGCCGCCGTCGGGCCGCACGCGGTGCCGGTCGTGCGCTTCCGGCGTGCCGTCGACGCTCACCCCGACCCGGACACCGAGCGCGGAGAACAGCTCCAGGAATTCGCGGTCCAGCAATGTCGCGTTGGTCTGCACGGTGAACCGCACCGGCGCGGGCACGACCGCGCGGAACCGCTCGACCAGCGACTCGATCGCGGTCCGCCCGGCCAACAGCGGCTCGCCCCCGTGCAGCACCACTTCCACGTCGGACAACCCGTGCCGGCGCACGTGTTCGGCCACCCGTTCGGCGGTGTGCGCGACGATCTCCGGCGACATCGCCCGCGGCCGGGAACGCCACCGCTGGTCGGCCAGTTCGTAGACGTAGCAGTAGTCGCAAGCCAGGTTGCACCTGCCGTGCACCTTGAGCACGAACTGGCGGAACGCCAACGTTTTCCCACCCCCCGGATATTTCGGACATCCCGAGCAATCGCCGACGCCTCTTGCAATCAAACACAGCGCGCCGCCCGCTACCTCCGCCAATCGGAGGATTCGCGACGGTGACCGTTGTCGTTCACTACGATGGGAAGTGCGCCGCCGGCGTTGCCGGCAATCAGGCGACTGCGGTGAAAGCCGCAGCTTTGCGGTGAGGGGGTACGTCGGATGGCTTCCGAACCCGTCCTGGAGTCCGAACTCCTGGACGTCACGGGCGTGGACCTGGCCCGGCTGGCCGAGCTGCCGGACACCGCGCTGCGCGCCGCGCTGCACCGGATCCTCGCGGAGAACGCCGAGCTGCCGAACCGGTTCGCGGCCTTCGAGAGCTCCTTGTGACCGCTGGGACCGCGGTGAACGCGGTGACCGCTGCTGCCGTTCGGGTGAAACGCGGCTGAGTCGCGGGCGCGCGGCCCGCGTTCAACGGTATTCCCTAGTCCCCCGCCGCTCTGGAGCAGCAGATGAGCACCCCGCGCACGACCTCGCGAACGACACCGGGCCGCACCGGGGTCACCGCCTTCCTGTCGGCGACCGGGGGCACCGGCCGCACCAGCGCGGTGGCGAACCTGGCGTGGGTGCTCGCCGCGGCCGGGCAGCGGGTCCTGGTGGTGGACTGGGGCTCGGAGGTGCCGCGGGTGCGCGAGTACCTGGAGCCGTTCCTGGTGGCGCGCCGCGGCCTGCCGGACGCGCTGGGCCGCGGCCTGCTGGCCGCGTACCGGGCGGACGCGGTGCGCGAGGACGACCCGGTGCCGGTGGTGGAGCGGTTCGCGCCGCCGGCGGGCGACGTCACCGCGCCCGGCCACGTCGACGTGGTGTCGCCGGTGCCGACCGACTCGGCGGGCCGGCCGCAACCCGGGACCGGGCACGGTGACGCGGGCGTGGTCGCCGAGCTGCGCGCGCGGCTGGCCGAGTCCGACTACGACCAGGTGCTGATCGACGCGCCGACCGGTGCGGGCGACGAGTCGCTGACGCTGATCGCGACGCTGTGCGAGCTGGCCGTGGTGTGCTTCCGGCCGCGGCCCCGGGCGATAGCGGACGCGGCGGACCTGGCCGCGCGGCTGCGCAAGCGCGCGCCGATCAGGATCGACGTGGTGCCGGTGGCGACGTTGTTCGACGACGCCGACGAGCTGTCGCGGGCGCAGCGCATCCGCTCGGCGATCCACGCCGCGTTCGCCGAACTGCTGGCGGGGCAGGCGAAGCGGGTGCCCGACGGCGGCACGATCGAGATTCCCTACCGCCCGTACGACGCGTTCGACCCCCTGCTGGCGATCCTGGTGGAGGAGCCGAGGACCGGTAACGCGCTGGAGGCCCAGTACGGCCGGTTGGCCGCGGCGGTCACCGGCGGCGCGGTCACCGGGGTGGTGCCGGTGTCGCCGGTGCTGCGCTCCCGCTACCGGCGGGTGTTCGGGCTGGCGTCGACCACCGAGCCGGACCGCGTGGCGCTCGTGCACGCGCCGCGCGACCGGGCCTGGGCGGACTGGGTGCGCGGCCAGTTGGAACGCGCGGGCGCGCAGGTGCGCCGGCTGTCCGACGCGCGCGAGTGGTTCGAGGCGGACGTGCCGCCGGGTGTGGTGATCCTGACCTCGCCGCACCTGGGGCCGGTGGAGCTGCCCGCCGTGCCGCTGACCGTGCTGCGGCTGCACCTGGCCGAGGACGCCCCCGCCGACGGCGGGCTGTCCGTGCACGACCACTCGCCGGAAGCGCTGGGCGCCCGGCTGCTGAGCCACTTCAGCCTCATCGACCGGCCCGGCACGGTGCACGAGCCGGGCATGCGGGTGCCGGGCAGCGACCCGGCGGTGTTCGAGCTGCCGCCGCGCCACCGCGGTTTCGTCGGCCGCGACGAGGAGCTGGAGGCGTTGCGCGACCGGTTCGCGGCGGCGGGCGACCGGCAGGCCGTGGTGACGGTGAACGGCGTGCCCGGCGTGGGCAAGAGCGAGTTGGCGCTGGAGTACGCCTACCGGTTCTCGGCGGACTACGCGGCGGTGTGGTGGCTGTCCGCGCACGACCGGCAGTCGGTGCTCACCGGGTTGGCGGAGCTGGCCGCGCGGCTGCGCCAGCCGGGCTCCACCGACTACGGCACGCTCTCGGCGCTGGAGCGGCTGTCGAACGACCCGGCGTACGCGCGGTTCCTGCTGGTGTACGACAACGCCGACGACCCGGACGTGCTCACCGACCTGCTGCCGACCGGCGCCACCGGCCACGTGCTGATCACCGCGGCCCCGGCGGAGGGGCGGGCCGTCGAGCTGGTGCCGATGCGCGCCGAGGACAGCGCGCGCCTCCTGCTGGACCGGGTGCCGGGGCTGGTCGCCGACGACGCGCGGCGGGTCGCGGACGCCGTCGGCCACCTGCCGCTGGCGCTGGACCTGGCGTCGTGCTGGCTCGGCGAGACGGCGCGGTCGGAGGTGGGCGCGGGCTCGCGGGACGCCGACGCCGCCGCCTGGGCCACCCGCACCCTCTTCGAGCGGTTCGGCCGGTCCGAAGTGGACGGTGTGGCGCGGGTCGTCGACGTGGCGGTGGAGGCGTTGCGGGACAGCGCCACCGGCCGGTTGGCGGTGCTGGTGGCGCAGCTGTGCGCGTTCCTCTCGCCCGAGGGCGCGGACCTGGGGCTGGTGCGCTCGCCCGCGTTCCTCGGCCGGGTGATCGCGGCGGGCGGGGTGGACGCCGAGCCGCTGGAGCTGGACGCCGCCGAGATCGACCGGGTGCTCTGGCACGGCGCGCGGTACGGGCTGTTCCGCGTCGACTGGGGCGACCAGTACTCGCTGCGCCTGCACCGGGTGGTGCAGCGCGCGCTGCGCGACCGGATGAGCCCGGCCGAGCGGGACGAACGGCGGGCCGCCGTGCTCACCGCGCTGGCCGCGTTCGCGCCGACCGAGGTGGAGGACACCTCGCCGACCCGGCGCGCCCGGTTCGCCGAGTTGCAGAAGCACGTCATCCCGTCCGGCGCGCTCGGCGGTGACGACCCGAACGTGCGCCGCTGGCTGGTCAACCAGGTGCGGTTCCTGTTCACCGACGGCGGCGCGGGCGTGCGGCGGGCGGCGCTGGGACCGGGCCGGGAGCTGCTGGACGCGTGGACCCGGCGGTTCGGGCCGGCCGACCCGCTGCGCAACCGGCTGGCCACCGAGCTGGCCAACGTGCACCGGGTGCTCGGCGAGCCGACCGAGGCGCTGCGGCTGGACGACCTCGCGCTGGCCCAGCAGCGCCGCGCGCTCGACCTCACCCACCCCCGGCCGCTGATCACGGCCCGGGGCCGCGGCGGCGACCTGCGCGGGCTGGGCCTGTTCTCCGAGGCGCTGGCCGAGGACCAGGCGACCTGGGAGGGCCTGCGCTCGGTGCTCGGCGAGGACCACCCGGACACCCGCCGCGCCGCGAACAACCTCGCGTCGTCGATGTTCCTGTCCGGTGACGCGGCGGGCGCGCTCGCCCTGGAGGAGGACAACTACCGCAGGCGGCGGCGGCTGTTCGGCACCGACGACGTGCGGACCTGGGCCACGCTCGCGCAGATCGGCCTCTACCAGCGGGAACTGGGCCGCTACCCGGAGGCGCTGGACTCGCTGCTGGTGGCGTCGCAGCGCTTGCAGCAGCAGCCGGGCGCCAACCAGTTGCAGATCGGCGTGCAGTGGAACCGGGCCATCGCGCTGCGGCTGGTGGGCCGGGTCAAGGAGGCCAAGGAGCGCACCGGCAAGGCGTTGCGGGACTACCGCGAGGTCTTCGGCCCGCACCACCCGTACACGCTGGGCTGCGCGTTGAGCTTCGCCGCCGACCACCGCCGGGTCGGGGTCGACCCCGAGCTGGCCGTGGAGCTCGCGCGCACCGCGCTGACCGGGTTCCAGCACCACGTCGAGCTGCGCGACGACCACCCGTTCGTGGCGCTGTGCAAGCTGGGCCTCGGCCTGGCGCTGCGCGCCGCGGGCGACCACGGCGGCGCGGTGGGCCACGTGGAGGAGGCGACGCGGACGTTGCGCGCGCGGCTCGGCGACACGCACCCGTGGACGCTGGCGGCGGCCATCGACGAGGCGCGGGTGCTCGCCGCGGCCGGTGAGCCCGACCGGGCCGCCGAGCTGATCGCCGAAGCCCACACCGACTGCCTGGAGTTCCTGGGGCACGATCACCCGCACACCGCCGCGGCGGCGCACAACGTGCGGCTCGCGGCGTACCTGACCGATCAGGGCAACCCGACCGACCAGGACTGGCGGGAGTGCGATGTCGACATCCCGCACACCTGAGCGCGCAGGAGGGACCGGCGTGGAGCTGCACGAGGAGCGGGCCGAGCACGTCGGTCGGGAGTTCGAGCTGGCCAGGCAGGCGTGCCGCGAGGCGGTCGAGGCCAGCCCGGCGCTGCACTACCTCGCGCACTACAGCAACGGCGTGTTCGACTTCGGCGTCGACGCGCTCGGCGACGCCGGTCCCGCGCCGGACGCGCTGCCCGGCGGCACGCGCCGCGAGGAGCTCAAGCGGCTGGGCAGGCACCTGACGTTCCAGGTCGCCACGCTCGACCGCGCCCTCCAGGAGGTGCGCACGGGCCGGCTGATCCGCACCGTGCTGCACACCGAGGAGGGCGCGCTGTTCTGCGACTCCGTCGTGCCGACCGAGCACGTCGTCGGCCTGGTGCTGGACCACGCGGGCGCGGGGCCGCTGTTCGGCCACCCCGCCGTGGACGAGGCGGACCGCGCGGTGGCGGGGCTCGCCACCCGGCTGCGCGGCCAGCTCAGCCTCGGCTCGCTCAACCCCGGCGGGTGGGACAGCGCGGAGGACGTCGTGCCGCTGCCCGTGGAGCAGGACGTGCGGGCGCACGTGACGGCGGGGGAGGGGCCGCTGACCGCGTGCCTGGCGGCGGTGCGGGCGCAGGACCTGCACCTGGTCGCGCACGTCGCCGGCGGGGAGGTGCGGTCGATGGTCGACTGCCTGGGCGACCCGTCGCTGGCGCCGTTCTTCCGGCAGGTCACGGTGGACGTGCGGCGCCGGTTCTACCACGGGTTCGTGCAGGAGCTGGGCGCGCTGGCGACGAAGCTGAACCGGGCGGTGAGCCCCGTCGTCGGAGGGCTGATGGCCCGGCTCGTGCTGGACGTGGAGATGGGCGCGATCTACTACTACCGGTTGCGCGCGGGGGAATACCTGGTCGGCGTCACTATTGATCAGGCACGGGTGCGGGCGGCGGATGATCGAATGTCCGCTCTGGCGGAAGAACTCACTCCAATCGGTCCTTGAACGCTCATCCACCCCTGCCTACCGTGGAATGGTGACGCCCCTGATGCGTTCGGCCGCGCTCCTCTCGGCTCTCGGCGCGGGCTGGCTCGTGGCGTGGCAGTTCGGACTCCGTGACGTCGACCGGTCGCCGGTGTACGGGTTCTTCATCACCGCGTTGCTCGGTTTCGGTTTGTACGCCAGCACGAGCGGGATCGTGATCGCGGAATTCCGCAGGCAGCTCCGCACGGTGCTGATCGCGGTCACGCTCGGAGTCGTGGCGAAAGTCGCGCTGATCTTCGCCGTGATGTTCCTGGGGTTCCGCGAGCCGGGGCACCTGGTGCTGGCGGTGGCGGTCGCGCAGATCGACCCGCTGTCGGTCGCCGCGATGCGGGTCAAGTCGCGGATGTCGGACTCGGCGAAGGCGCTGCTGGCGGCGTGGGCGTCGTTCGACGACCCGATCACCGTGCTGCTCACCGTGTACCTCACCGCGTTCGCCCTGGGTGGTGGCGCGGTGGGCGGCGTGGGGTCGTTCGCGGTCAACCTGGTGCTGAACCTGGCGCTGGCCGGGGTGGCGTTCATGCTGTGGACGCTGGTGCGCGGGCGCGTGGAGCGGGCCGAGGCCGGTGGTCGTGCGGTCCGGTACGCGGTGCGCGCCGTGATGGTGCTGGCGGTGCTGGGGATCGGGTTCGTCGCGGTGCAGCACTCGTTGCTGCTGGCGTTGGCGTTGCTGGGCCTGTTCTTCCGGCCGAACCTGGGTCGGTGGGTCGACGGGCTGGCGCAGGCGGGTCTGCTGCTGGCGTTGGCCGCGGTCGGGTTGGTGCTGGCGGCGGAGTTCAGCTGGGTGCTGGCCGGTGTCGGCGCGGTGCTCGGGCTGGCGGCGTTCGGGGCGCAGGCGGTGGTGGCGTTCGCGCTGACCGTGCCGAAGCGGTGGCGCGGCGACCGGGTGCGGCTGGCGCTGGGGCAGCAGAACGGGCTGACCGCGATCATCCTGGCGCTGCTGCTGGAGCCGACGTTCCCGGGTGCCATCGCCGTGGTCGCGCCGGCGGTCGTCGTGGTGAACGTGCTGCACGCTGTGGCGAACGGCGCTTACGACCGCGTGACCGCACGCCGTCCGGCGCCCCAGCCGCCCGTGCCCGCGCCTGCGCCGAAGCGCATCCCCCGCGTCCCGCTCAACCCCGCTCCGGCACCGCGGCCCACACGCGCCGCTTCCCCCTACCGGGTGAAGCCGACGCCCTGAGCGTTGAACTCGGGGTACCTGAGCGTTCGACTCTCGGGACCTGGGCGTTCGACTCTCGCGTGAGTCCTGCGTTCGGAACGGGTGAGTCCTGCGTTCGGGTCACGCCGGGGACGAGCGGAACACGGCGCGGCGCACGCGCGGGCTCAGGTTGCGCAACGCGTCGTGCACGCGGGTGCGGCGCGAACCCTGGCTCACCTCCGCCACCAGGCCGCCCGCCCGCGCCGACCACGGCGGCAGCTTGAACAGCGGGTCCAGCAGGAACAGCGGCAGGAACTCGACGATCCCGTCGTAGATCCCGCACAGCTCCTCCAGCCGCTCCTCCGCGTCGGCGTCCCCGGACGACGAGTACCACTGCGCCACCGCCGCCCGGAACGCCTGCACGGCCTTCTGCATGAACACCGCCTGCGTCGCCGCCTGCGTGAACTCCGGTGTCCGCAGCCGCCGGTGCACCGCCTCCTGGGTGGTGGTCGGCGCGTGGTCGAACGCCTCCTCGAACATCACGTCGACCTGCGTCACGTCCTCCAACGCGTCCACCGCGTCGCGGAACAGCCGCTCCACCTCGCCCGGCAACCTCGACGGCGCGGCCTCCGCCGCCCGGCCGGGCGTCCCGGTCAACGCGCCGAGCTGCCGCGCGATCGCGCCGAGCTGCCGGTCCGACGACGCCCGCACGCCGTCCATGTGCTCGGCCAGGTGCTCGATGAACCCGTAGATGCTGGACTGCTGCCTGGCCAGCTGGTCCATCCGCCACCGCAGCCCCGACAGCGGGTCCGCGTCGCCGCCCGGCCGCCGGCCCGCGTTCACCAGCGCCTTGAAGTCGTCGGCGAACGTGCGGTCGACGTACACGAGCGGTTCCCGGCCGAGCAGCTCCCGCAGCTGGATCGCCACGCCGTCCGCCACCACCCCGTTGACCAGCAGGATCAGCTCCGCGTCCGGCTCGGCCTCGCGCACCGCCGAGATCCGCCGCACCACCGCGCCCAGGTCGGCGTTGTCCAGCAGCGACGGGCTGATCAGCACGGCGCACCCGACCGCCTGCTCGGGGAAGGTGACCCAGAAGTCCGCCAGCGAGTCTGCGGCCGCGCCGAGCAGGTGCCGGTGCAGGTAGTCCAGGCCGTTGGCGTCGAGCACCCGGCGCACCACGCCGTCGATGTCGTCCGAGCTCAACGACCCGAACAGGTCGCGCGCCGCCTGCCGCACCATGTCCTCGGTGACGGTGAACCCGTGGCCGGGCTCGCGGGACAGGTCGTCGGCCATCCGGAACACCCGGTGGCACAGCCGGATCACGTTGCGCGCGTTGCCCCGGGCCAGGTCGCGCAGGTACCGGGTGGTGTCGACGGTGAACGGCGCGAGCTGCCGCGTGCCGAACACCTGCTCCTGCGCCAGCTCGACGAACTCGCGCACCTCGCCCTGGCTGAGGCCGGACATCACCACCGTGTACGGGATGCGCTGCCGCACCGCGGGCGGCAGCACGGACTTGAAGTCCGGCAGCCCGCACAGCACCAGGCACGCCCCGGCCTTGCCGAACACCTGCAACAACGTCTGGAACGCGGCCATCGTGCGGGCGTGCGGCCGGCTGTCGGCGGAGAAGATCTTGTCCAGCTCGTCGATCGCCAGCACGAACCGCCGCTGCCGGCCGCCGAACAGCAGGGCGAACACGCCCATCGCCTCCAGCGCGGCCACCTCGTCGTCGATCGGCGTGCCGATGCCGCGTTCCACCAGCACCTGGTCGGGCGTGCCGCCGAGCAGCCACGACCACACCGAGTGCTCGAACCCCGGCCGCAGCAGCAGGGTGAGCGCGGTGCCGAAGTCCTTGTTGTTGGTCACCTCGCGCAGCGTGTCCTGGACCTTGCGCAGCAACGCGCTCTCCATCAGGCCCAGCCGCTCCACGACCTCCTGCGGCTCCAGCTGCCTGCTGCCCAGCCACTCCAGCATGTCGCTGGTCAGGCCGCTGCTCTGCAACGACTCCGCGACGATGTCGGCGTAGTACTCGCTGACCTGCGCCCGCACGCCCTCGCGGCCGAGCTTCTGCATGAACCGCCGGTACAGCTCGATGAAGCTCTCCGCGGTCGCGTCCAGGTACAGCGCGTGCGTCGGGTCGGCCAGCACCTGGCGGGCGTGCCGGACCAGCCGCACGGCCAGGTGCGTCTTGCCGGTGCCGTAGTCGCCCAGCACGGCCACCACGGTGCCGGTGCGGTCACGGCCGGCGCGCGCGGGCGGCGCGTCGAGGTAGGACGTGAGGTGCGCGAGCGCCTGCCGCGTCGCGTCGGTGGTGATCGCCACGTCGACCGCGTCGGGATCGGCGTCGAAGTCCGTGATCCGGGCGACCGCCATCGGCGAGAAGGGGTTCTTCCGCGAGGGCGGGAGATCGCTGCGGTCGCTCATGGCCCATTCACCGGTCCATTCCGGGACTTCGTGTTCAAGAACGCCCTGATGTCCTCCACGGTCACCAGGTCGGTCTCGGCGTAGCCTAGTCCCGTTGCACGTTTGTGTTCGTAAGTGCCGTGTAAGAACCTTTGCAACATCGCGACCGATTGGCAGTGCTTGGCCACCAATTCGATCGCGTCATCACTCATCCGGGGATAGGTTCCCGCCGCCGCGTGCCGGGTCAACCGGTCCTCGGCGAATCGCTGCGCGTCACCGGGGTCGAGCGGACCGACGTGCAGCGTGATCGGCGGCACCCACGTTTCCAGTTGCCGCACCACGTCGGCCACCTCGTCCGCACCCAGGTACGCGGATTCCGTCAGGAACAGCACCTTCGCGCTGTTGAGCGTCCGCGCGTACCGGATCACCTCGTCCACCAGCTCGTTCGGGCTGGGCAGCAGCACGACCAGCGCGACGTCCTCGCGCAGCGCCCGGCCCAGGCGCGGGAACACGCGACCCGGCACGTCCCGGACCGCCTCCAGCCGCTCCTCGCTCTCCTGGCGCAATGCCCCCGCGTCCACGAGCAGGTCGAACATCCGGTCGCACACCTCGGCGGTGCGCTGGTCGATGGACAGCTCCTGGTCGGTCGGCAGGCAGCCGGTCAGGTCCAGCACGACGCCGCGCACGTCCCGCCGGCGCAGCTCGCCGACGACCCAGTCGGCGCACCGGTTGACCAGCGCGGTCTTGCCGCAGCCCGACTCTCCGGTGACCAGCGCGAGCCGGCCGTACTCCAGCATCACGCCGAGGTCGCCCATGGCGTCGCAGAAGTGCCGGAACGCGTCCTCGGCGCCGTCCACGGGCACGTAGTAGTCGCGGTGCGCGGGTCGGTGCCACGGGCGCAGCGGCCGCATCGGCGTGCTCTCCCACCCCGGCAGCGGGAACGGGTTGACGCGGGGCGCGGTCACCACGGCGCCACCGACCCGGTCACGCGCGGCAGCGCGGCGGCTCGACCGGCCCGCCCGCCGTCCATGCCCACCCCCGTCGCCTCGCGGCGGCCTAGCGAAAGCTTCAGCCTACCGACGGAGAGTCGCACACGGGCACGTTCCCGTTAACCGGTGCACCCCGAACGGCCCATTCGGATTGCGACGGTCGGGAATCGACGGAATGGGGGAGTGAACGCCGCGCTGCGGTGTGCGGCGAACGGGTGCGGCGAACGGCTCACCAGGGTGCGGGCGCGTAGTCCTTGAGGAAGCAGCCGTGCAGGTCCTCGCCCAGCTCGCCGCGCACGATCGGGTCGTACACCCGGGCCGCGCCGTCGACCAGGTCCAGCGGCGCGTGGAAGCCCTCGGCGGCCAGCCGCAGCTTGGTCGGGTGCGGCCGCTCGTCGGTGATCCAGCCGGTGTCGACGGCGGTCATCAGGATGCCGTCGGTGGTCAGCATCTCCTCGGCGCTGGTGCGCGTCAGCATGTTCAGCGCGGCCTTGGCCATGTTGGTGTGCGGGTGGCCCGGCCCCTTGTAGGCGCGGCTGAACTGCCCTTCCATCGCCGAGACGTTGACCACGTACTTGCGGCGCGCGGGCGAGGCGGCCATCGCCGGGCGCAGCCGGGAGATCAGGATGAACGGCGCGGTGCTGTTGCACAGCTGCACTTCCAGCAGCTCCACCGGGTCGACCTCCTCGACCCGCTGCACCCAGCTGTTGACCGGCGCCTCGTCGGGCACCAGGCCGCCCGCGTCGATCTCCTTGGACCCGGCGGTCAGCGCCAGCGCCGTGACCGCGGGGATGGTGTCGGCCAGCGTGCCCGCCAGCGCCACCGGGTGCGCGGACAGGGTGTGCCCGAACGTGACCAGCTCGGGCAGTGGACCGGAGGGCAGGGGCGCGGACTCGGCCGCGACCAGCGGCGCGTAGGCGCCCGCCGACCGGCGCACGGTCTGCGCCGCGTTGTTGATCAGGATGTCCAGCGGCCCGGCGGCGGCCACCGAGTCGGCCAGCTGCACGACCTGGGCCGGGTCGCGCAGGTCGATGCCGACCACGCGCAGCCGGTGCAGCCAGTCGGCGCTGTCGGGCATGGACGCGAACCGGCGCACGGCGTCGCGCGGGAACCGGGTGGTGATGGTGGTGTGCGCGCCGTCGCGCAGCAGCCGCAGCGCGATGTACATGCCGATCTTGGCGCGGCCACCGGTGAGCAGGGCGCGCTTGCCGGTCAGGTCGGCGCTCTGGTCGCGCTTGGCCCGGTTGAGCGCCGCGCAGTCGGGGCACAGCTGGTGGTAGAACGCGTCGACCTGGGTGTAGCGCTGCTTGCACGTGTAGCAGGACCGGGCGCGCAGCAGCGTGCCCGCCTTCGCGCCGGGCTCGGGCTCGCGCAGCAGTAGACCGCGGGTCTCGTCGTCGATGCGGGACGGCGAGCCGGTCGCGGTCGCCTCGATGACCGCGCGGTCGGCGGCGGTGACGGAGGCGCGGCGGTCGGCCTTGCGGCGCTTGCGGAGGCTCTTCCAGATGCCGGCGGTGGCCCGGCGGACGGCTACCGCGTCGGGGTGCTCGGTGTCCAGTTCGTCCACTTGGGCGAGCACCCTTAGGGCGATTTCCAGCTCGGCGGGGTCAATCGACACGTCCAGCACTCTACCTGCGGCGAAATCCGCCCCCGGACGGGTGAAATTCGCGTGAGCCACCGCTAGGGTGCCCGGCATGCCTACAGCGGGTACCGGCCCACGGGTGCGACGACTGGACCACCCCGACGCCGACGTCCGGCCGCGTGCCCTCGGCCTGCCCCGAGGCCGACCGGTCCTCGCGGTGTTCGGCTCGGCCGACGCACTGGACACCGACCTGGCCGCTTCCGTGCTCCCGGTGCTGCGTGCGGTGCTCGCCGCGGCTGCCTCGGCGGATGCCGTGGTGATCACGGCGGGGGCCGACACCGGAGTCACGCACCTGCTCGGCCTGGCCGCCGAGTCGCTGGACGGCCGGTGGCCCCGGATGGTCGGCGTGGCGCCGTCGGGCCGGGTGGCCGTGGAGGACGCGGAGCCCGCCGACGGTGAGGTACGGCTCAACGTGAACCACGACACGGCGGTGCTCGTGCCGGGCTCGAAGTGGGGCGAGGAGCTGCCCGCGCTGTTCCGCGCGGTGGACGCGGTGGCCGGGTCGAAGCGCCCCGCGCTGGCCTTGTTGATCGGCGGCGGCGACCTGGCCCGCGCGGCGCTGGTCGACCACCTGGGCCGCGACCGGCCGCTGCTCGTGCTCGCGGGCACGGGCGGTCTGGCGGACGAGATCGCGGGCGGCGCGGCCGACCCGGCCCCCGCCGACCCGACCCCCGACACGGCCGCTGTCCGGCCTGCCTCCGACGCCGTCGCCCTCCGGCCCACGCCTGACACGGCCGCCGTCCACCCCGCCCCTGACACCGCCGCTGTCCGGCTCGCCCCGGACGTCGATGCCGTCGAGCGCGACGCGCCGGCCGAGCGCGACGACGACCTCGACATCCTGGTCCGCAGCGGCCAGGTCGCCTTGGTGCACCTGGACGAGGGCGCGGACAAGGTCGTGGCCGTGGTGCGGCGGGTGGTGGGCAACCGGCCCGGTGCCGAGCTGCACGCCGACGTGCCGCCGCCCGCGGTGTGGCCCCGGTTGCGGTTCCGGGCGCCCGAGCCGCACCCCGTGATCGATCCCGGCTACGTGCTGGACTACCCGTTGCTGGCCGACGCGATCCACGAGGCCAACCAGGCCGTCGCGCCCGCGCTGCACGAGTGCGAGGTCGTCGCCCTCCGGTCGCGGGAACGCGCGCGGCTGCTCGTGGTGCTCGCCATCGCCGCGGGCTTCGGCACCACGGTGTTCGCCGCGTTGCAGGTCTGGCTGCGCGACCAGCCGTGGCCCGGTGTGCTGCTCGCCGTGTCCGGCGCGGCCGCGGCGGTGCTCGCGGTCGTGGCGCGCGGCGGGGAGGACCCCGACGCGAAGGTCCGCGCCGAGCAGTTGCGCGCCCTGTACTTCGACCACCTCGCCGCACCACCCGCCGCCGACGACGCCGAGCGCGAAGAGCGCGCCCGCGAGCTGGCGACGGCCGTGGCGCGGCTCCGGCACGAATCGGTGAGCCGCTCATGACGACCCTGGTGGACGACCACCGCGAGCAGTTCCTCCGCGCCTACCTGCGCCACCGGGTCGGCGAACGGCTCGCGGGCTTCGAGCAGGCGCAGGCCCGCTACACCGCGGCACGCCGCTGGACCACCGCCGTGACCGTGCTGCTGTTCACCGCAGCGGCGGCGTTGGGCGCGGTGGCCGTGGCCGACGACGGGCGGCGCGCGCTGTGGGCGTTCCTGGCCACGGTCGCGGCGGCGCTGGCGACGGCGGTCGGCGTCTACGAGGCCGCGTTCTCGTTCCGCGCGCTCTCCCGGCGGTCCGCGAACGGCGTGGCGCTGCTGCACCTGCTCCAGGCGCACGGCGCGCCGGAGGGCGAGGACGGCGTCAACGCCTTCCGCACCGAGGTGGAGAGCGTGCTCCGGCACGCGGACCGCTGACCGGCGCGGGATGATCGGCCGATGGCGACCGTCGAGGACGTCCGGCGCATCGCGCGGTCGTTGCCGCGCACCGAGGAGGCCGTGGTCCGGGACCGGGTGAAGTTCCGGATCGGCCGGATCGTGTACCTGGCGCTGTCGTGGGACGAGCGGACGCTGGGTTTCGCGTTCCCGAAGGACGAGCGGGACGCGCTGGTGGCCGCCGCCCCGGACCGGTTCCACCTGCCCGGGGCGTCCGACCTGCGCTACAACTGGGTCGAGTGCACCCTGGCCGCGGTGGACGAGGACGAGCTGACCGAACTCGTCGTGGACGCGTGGCGAATGTGCGTGCCGAAGCGTGTGGCCGCCGAGCACCTCGGTCTATAGGTTCTGGCGGTGGGCCGTTCGGTGGCGGAGGGATCACCCGCGCCGGCGTGCCGTGGCGGTGTTCCCCGGCGGTCACGTCCGGGCGCCCGCCGGTGACAACGTCGGTTTCCGGTCGGCGCCTGGGAGAACATCGTGGGACACGTGGAGCCTGCCGCCGCGGTGGGGCGGTAGCCGTGGAGGTGCGTCGGCTCGACCCCGGCGAGCTGGTCCGGGACAGCGGGCTGGTGGCCCGCAGGCTGATGCCGTGGCCGCTGGTGAACGCGCCGTTCGACGGCTCGTGGTGCGTGGTGCAGCCGGGTGCGGAGTCGAGCACGCACGCCCACCGGGAGCACGAGGTCTGGGTGGCCGTGTCGGGCGAGGCGGAGATCGTCACGCGCGAGGGCCGGACGCCGTTCGCGGCGGGTGACATCGTGCACTTCCGCCCGTACGAGGAGCACCAGCTCGTCAACGACGGCGAGGCCGACTTCCAGTTCTTCGCCGCCTGGTGGGACGTGGAGATGGCCGAGCGCTTCAGCGCCCGCGACGAGGACGGGCGCTGACCCGTCCACCCGGTCGGTGGAACCGCGGAACAAGAGGATTCGTCACAGTCGCGTCATTGTTGGTGAACTTTCACCGCGACTGGGGGTGGGCGTGGAGTTCCGGATCCTGGGCCCGGTCGAGGTGCGGCGCGACGGCGACGGGCCGCGGGCGCTGCGGCGCAAGCCCAGCCAGGTCCTGGCCGTGCTGGCGGCGCACTGCGGCAAGCGGGTGCCGGTGGACCGGCTGCTCGACCTGGTGTGGGGCGAGGACCTGCCGCCGCGCGCCCGCAAGTCGCTCCAGGTGCACGTCTCCGCGTTGCGCGCCGCGGGCGTGCCGGTCGCGCACCAGGACTCCGGTTACGTGCTGCGGGCCGAACCGGACCAGGTGGACGCCCTGCGGTTCCGCGACCTGACCGCGCGCGCCGCCGTCACCGCGGACCTCGAACGCCGCCGCGACCTCTACACCCGCGCGCTGGCGCTGTGGCGCGGCACACCGGTGGCGGGCGCGGAGTCCGAACCGCTGCGCCTGGCTGTGCGCGCCGCTGGAGGCGCACCACCTGGCCACCCTCGAAGCGGCCGTCGACACCGACCTCGCGCTGGGCAGGCACGCCCAGGCGGTCGAGGCGCTGACGCCGCTGGTGGCCGAGCACCCGTTCTCGGAGAACCTGCGCTACCAGCTCATGACCGCGCTGCCGGCGTGCGGCAGGCGCACCGAGGCGCTGTTCGTCTTCCAGGACGTCCGCCGCACGCCGGCCGACGAGCTCGGCGTGCCGCCGGGGCCGCAGCTGCGCGAGCTGTACCGCGAAGCGCTGGGCGTTTAGGCGCCGCTTCACCGCGCTCGGGCACCGTGCGGGCACACCGGGTCGCGGGTCAGTGCCGGGCGGCACCCCCGCCGTCCGGTCGGGACGTCAGCTCGCCGCCGCGGTCAGCCCGGTGGCGGCCAGCTTCGCGGTGCGCGGGCCGTGAACCCAGATCCGCTCCTGGTAGGCCCGCACCAGCGCGGCGTGGATCTCGTCGACGTACTCCGCCGCCAGGCAGTCCCGCCGCCACACCACGGTCACCCGCCGGTGCACGGGGTTGCCCACGATCGGTTTCAGCAGCACGCCCGGCAAGTCCTGCCCGGTCGGGAAGAAGCACGCCACCGCTTGCGCCGACCGCACCAGCTCCGCCGCCGCCGCCGGGTCCACCCCGAAGTGCGCGCACCGCGGCGTGAAGCCGGCCGCCTCGCAGGCCAGGTGCAGGTTCAGCTTCCCGCCGCCGTAGCTCTCGTCCGAGACCGCCCACTCCTCGTCGGCCAGTTCGGACAGCCGAATCTCGGCGCGCGCCGACAACCGGTGGCCGACCCCGATCCCGACCAACATCGGTTCGGTCACGACGGTCCGGCAGTCGGCCTCTTCGGGAATCCGCAGCGGACCGCGCGGGTACTCCGTCACCAGCGCGAGGTCCAGCTTCCCGGCCCGAACCAGGTCGAGCACGGCGTCGCTGGAGCGCTCCACGTGCGTGGTCTGCGGGTGCGTCGGCAGCAGCGAGCGCACCACCGCGACCAGCAACGGCGTCAGCGAACCGGCCACGCCGCCGAGCCGGATGCCCGTGACGTCGCTCTCCGCCGCCAGCTTGCGCGCGGTGACCAGCAGGTCGTCGAACCGCTCCACCAGGTCGCGTGACCGCAGCACGACGTGGCGGCCCAGCTCGGTCAGCTCGACGCCGTCGGTGCGCCGCAGGAACAGCGGACCACCGAACCCCCGTTCGATGCGGCGCAGCTGGGCGGTCAACCCGGCCTGCGCGATCTTCAGCAGTGAGGCGGCCCGGCTGATGCTGCCCGCTTCCGCCACGGTCAGCACGACGTGGAGGTGCCTGAGCTCCATGTTCACTGCGGCAGCCTAGGGCAACGAGACGAACCGGACACCGACCGTGCGTGTGGCGAGGTGCGCGACCCCGCGTCGAGCGGGACGCGGCCCGTTGCTCCAACAGGTGCATAACTGGCGAGTTATCGCCACCTCACACCTCCCGCCGCGCTCATCCGTTCGACCACCCTGCTGGGTGGCCGGCACCGATCACCGAGGAGGTGTGAGCGACATGACGAAAGCTCTGCGCCTGCGGCGCCTTTCCCGTCCGCGCGACGACAGGTACCTCTTCGTCCCGCTCGACCACAGCGTCTCGGACGGTCCGGTGGTGCCGCGCGACCGGTGGCACGAGCTCATCGACTCGGTCGTGGTGGGCGGCGCCGACGCCATCATCGTCCACAAAGGACGGGTGCGCACGATCGACCCGGACGTGCTGGCGGGCTGCGCGCTCGTCGTGCACCTCAGCGCGGGCACCGCGCACGCCGCCGACACCAACGCCAAGGTCATCGTCGGCGAGGTGGACGAGGCGCTGCGGCTCGGCGCCGACGCGGTGAGCGTGCACGTCAACATCGGTTCGGACACCGAGGAGCGCCAGCTCGCGGACTTCGGCGTGGTCGCCAAGGCGTGCGACGAGTGGAACGTGCCGCTGGTCGCCATGGTGTACCCGCGCGGGCCGCGCATCGCCGACCCGAACGACCCCGCGCTGCTCGCGCACGTGGTCAACATCGCGGTCGACCTCGGCGCCGACATCGTCAAGACCAACCTCGCCCAGCCCGCGGGCCGGATGGCCGAGGTGATCGCCAGCTGCCCCATCCCGGTGCTGGTCGCGGGCGGCCCGGCCACCGGCGGCAGCGTGGTCGACCACGCCCGCACCGCGATGGCCGTCGGCTGCGCCGGCCTGGCCGTCGGCCGCCGCGTGTTCACCGCGCCCGCGCCCATGTCGCTGGTCGCGGAACTGGCCTCGATCGTCCACGACGACACCCGAGCGGACCTGGTCCGCGCGATGACGGGCGTCGTGGCCTCGTCATGACCCCGTCGCCCGCGGCCGCCGCCGGTCACCCGACCAGCGGCGGCCCGTCCGCACGCCGATCGGGCTCTCACCCCTTGGAGAACCGTTGAAGTTCGCCTGGATCGACCTCCGAACCGTCCCCGAAGCGCACCGCGAGGCCGTCGTGGACGCCGCCGTGCACGCCCGCCTGGCCGGCGTGGTCGCCGACGACCCGGCGCTGCTGGACGCGCTGCCGCCCACGATCACCCGGGTGCTCGTCGCCGACGCGGCGGTCGACAGCCCCCACCTGGTCACCGTGGTCGTGGACGACCAGGACGCGCTGGAGCGGCTCACCACCGACGCGGCGTTCGTGCAGGTCCGCGACGACCGCACGCTCAAGCTGGCGTGCGCCGCGGCGGTGCGGCTGGGGCACACCGTGGTCGCGTTCACCGATCCGACGAAGATCCCGCTGGAGATCGTGATCGCCGCCGCCGACGGCGCGCCCGGCAAGCTGATCACCGTCGTGGCCGACCTCGAGGAGGCCGCGATCGTGCTCGACGTGCTGGAGCACGGCTCGGACGGCGTGCTGATGGCGCCGCGCGACGCCAACGACGTGTTCAAGCTGGCCCGGCTGCTGGAGGCGACCACGCCGCCGCTGGACCTGACCACGCTGACGGTCGACGGCATCACCCACAACGGCCTGGGCGACCGCGTCTGCGTGGACACCGCCTCGCACTTCCAGGAGGACGAGGGCATCCTCGTCGGCTCCTTCTCCTCCGGCTTCATCCTGTGCTGCAGCGAGACCCACCCGCTGCCCTACATGCCGACCCGGCCGTTCCGGGTCAACGCGGGCGCGCTGCACTCCTACGTGCTCGGCCCGGACAACCGCACCAACTACCTGTCCGAGCTGCGCTCGGGCAGCACGGTGCTCGCCGTCAACTCCGAGGGCCGCACCCGCAAGCTCACCGTCGGCCGGGCCAAGCTGGAGTCGCGCCCGATCCTCACCATCACCGCGCACTCGCCGGAGGGCGTCGAGGTGTGCCTGACCGTGCAGGACGACTGGCACGTGCGGGTGCTCGGCCCCGGCGGGAAGGTCCGCAACGTCACCGAGCTGCAACGCGGTGACGAGCTGCTCGGCTACATCGCGACCGAGCAGCGGCACGTGGGCATCCCCATCGGCGAGTTCTGCAAGGAGACCTGAGCCGAGATGCGCGAGTTCGTCACCGACCTGTTGCGCCGCCACGGCGACGACGTGCCGGTGTTCAGCCACGAGCACACCGTGACCCACGGCGCGCTGCGGGCCTCGGTCGCCGCCGAGGCGAGCCTGTTCGCCGCGTCCGGCGTGGGGGAGGGCAGCACGGTCGCGCTGCACGTGCCGCCGAGCTTCACCCAGCTGGAGGTGGTGCCGGCGCTGTGGAGCCTCGGCGCCCGGGTGATCTCCATCGACCACCGGCTCACCCCCGCCGAGGTCGACGTGCTGCGCGAGCTGACGCGCCCGCAGTTCTTCGTGCGCGCCTCCGGCCGGCCGGTCGGCATCTTCCGCGAGCGCTACGAGCTGGTGACCGAGCGCAGGTCCGACGGGCGGCCCGCGGAGACCCGGCACCGGCTGGTCCAGTTCACGTCCGGCTCCACCGGGCGGCCCAAGGTCGTCGGCCGCAGCACCGAGTCGATCATCCGCGAGGTGATGCGGTTCGGCGCGGCCGAGGGCATGCCGCAGCGCGGCGAGCGGATGCTGGTGCTCAACTCCACCGCGCAGAGCTTCGGCCTGATGGGCGGGCTGCTGCACGCGCTGGCGGCGGGCGTGCACCTGGTGTTCGCCGGGAAGCTGTCGGCCGAGGACGTCCTGGCCACCGCGGCGCGGCACCGGGTCGACTTCATCACCGGCGTGCCGTTCCACTTCGAGCTGCTGGCCGCCGCCGCCGACCGGCCCTCGTTGCGCACGGTGCGCGGGGCGTTCGCGGGCGGCGAGCTGATGCGGCCGGACGTGGCCGAGCGGTTCGCCGCCGCCTACGGCTTCACCGTCGGCGAGTGCTTCGGCACCACCGAGACCGGTGCGCTGACCATGGACGCGGCGGGCACGACCCGGCCGTCGGTGGGCAAGCCCCTGTCCGACACCACGATCAGGGTGCGCGACGGACTGGTCGAGGTGGCGCTGGACCAGTCGCCGTACTTGGGCGAGACCGACCCCTCCCGTTACCTGGACGGGTGGTTCCGGACGGGTGACCGGGGCGAGTTCGACGCGCGCGGCAACCTGCGGCTGCTGGGCCGGGCCGACTCGCTGGTCGTGGTGCGCGGCAGCAACGTCGACCTGACCCAGGTGGAGGCGGCGCTGCGGGCCCACCCGCTGGTGACCGAGGCGATCGCGGTGCACGACGAGGTGATCGAGGCGTACGTGGCGACCGCGTCGGACGCGCTCACGCCGGACGAGGTGGCCGCGTGGTGCGCGGAGCGGCTGGCCGAGTTCAAGCGGCCGCAGCGGGTGCACGTGCTGCGGGCCCTGCCGCGCACGCCGAGCGGCAAGCTGGTGCGCAACCCCGAGGTGCTCGCCGACGCGCGGTGATCGCCGGTGTGGCAGGGTGGGTGGCGTGGAACAAGTCGTGCTCCTGGACGAGTCCGGTGCGGGGGTCGGCGTGGCCGACAAGACCTCCGTGCACCACGCGTCCACCCCGCTGCACCTGGCGTTCTCGTCGTACCTGTTCGACGAGGCGGGCAGGCTGCTGCTGACCCGGCGCGCCCTGCACAAGAAGACGTGGCCGGGGGTGTGGACCAACTCGTGCTGCGGCCACCCCGCGCCCGACGAGCCGATGGTGTCGGCCGTGACGCGGCGGCTGGCCGACGAGCTGGGCCTGGCCGACGTGCCGCTGGAGCTGGTGCTGCCCGCGTTCCGCTACCGGGCGGTGATGGAGAACGGCGTCACGGAGAACGAGATGTGCCCCGTGTTCCGGGGCGTGGTCGCCACCGACCCGGAGCCGAACCCGGACGAGGTGGACTCGTTCGAGTGGGCCCCCTGGGCCGAGTTCGCCCCCGCCGTCCTGGCCGGCGCCCGCCCGGTGTCCCCGTGGTGCGCCCTCCAGGTGGCCGAGCTGTGGGCCCTGGGCCCCGACCCCCTGTCCTGGCCGGTCGCCTCCCCGGCCTCCCTCCCACCCGCCGCCCGCCTCTCCTGACCTCCCGCCCCACTCCGAGCGCAGGACTCACCCGTTCCGAACGCAGGACACACGCGTGAGTCCTACGTTCGGAACGCGTGTGTCCTGCGTTCGGAACGGCTGAGTTCAACGCTCAGGTCAGAGAGCGCTCTCTTGGTCCGCGTTCCGGGATGACCGGAACTCCCGGCTTTCCTTGACTGATACAGGTGGCCGTCTTACGTTCCGCTGTGAGAGCGCTCTCTGAACCCTCCCTGCATCGCCCTCCGAAAGGGGAGTCGTGATCCCCACCATTCGCCGATGGCGTCGTCTGGTCACCGCCACCACCGTCGCGGTGCTGACCGCGTCCGCACTGACCTTCGTCACCGCTCCCGCCTCGGCCGCCCCGGAACTGCTGTCCCAGGGCAGGCCCGTCACCGCGTCCTCCACCGAGAACGGCGGCACGCCCGCGTCCGCCGCCGTCGACGGCAACGCCGGCACCCGCTGGTCCAGCGCCGCGGCCGACCCCCAGTGGCTGCGGGTCGACCTCGGCACGTCCACCGCCATCAGCCAGGTCACCCTGAACTGGGAGAACGCCTACGCGCGCTCGTTCCAGCTCCAGACCTCGGCCGACGGCAACGCCTGGACCACCATCGCCACCGCGTCCGGCAACGTCGGCGTGCAGAACCTGACCGTCTCGGCCACCACCCGGTTCGTCCGGGTCTACACCACCGCCCGCGCCACCCAGTACGGCGTGTCGCTGTGGGAGTTCCAGGTGTTCGGCGTCCCCAACACCAGCGGCCCGATCGTGCGGGTCGCCGAGTTCCTCGCCGAGTGCCCGTACAGCCACCGGCTGCCGGACGACCCGATCGTGGCGCCCAACCTGCCCGGCGCGTCGCACATGCACAGCTTCTTCGGCAACCGCACGACCAACGCCCACTCGACCACGCAGTCCCTGCTGGCCGGCACCAGCAACTGCAACCCGGGCGTCGACCTGTCGTCCTACTGGGTGCCGACCCTCTACGCGGACAACCAGCCCGTGGAACCGACCGGCACCACGTTCTACTACCTGGGCGAAGGCGTGCGCGACGACGTGATCGCGCGCATCCAGCCGTTCCCGCTGGGCCTGCGGATCGTGGCGGGCAACGCCAAGGCCACCCAGCCCGACGCGAGCACGATCTCCCGCTGGTCCTGCCTGCACGCCGGCCACGTGGGCGCGTCCAAGGACTTCGTGAACTGCCCGGCGGGCACCATGCTGGAGTCCTACCTGGACTTCCCGCAGTGCTGGAACGGCCGCGACCTCGACTCGCCGGACCACAAGAGCCACATGGCCTACCCGGTGAACGCGGACTGCCCGTCGACCCACCCGGTGCCGGTGCCGAAGCTGCGCCAGGTGCTGCGCTACCCCGTGAACGGCGACCCGGCGCGGTTCAGGCTCGCCTCCGGGCCGGGCTTCACCATGCACGGCGACTTCTTCAACGCGTGGCCGGAAGCGGAACTCGCCCGCCGGGTGCGCGACTGCATCAACCCGATCATCAAGTGCGGCGCGGACGGCCGCCCATGAGGACCCCGATCCGCTTGGGCGCGGCGTTCGCCCTGCTCACCGCGCTCGTCGTGCCGGTCACCGCGGTCCGGGCCGCGGAGTGCGGCACGGCCAACGCGGCGCTGAACGCGCCCGTCACCGCGTCGTCGGTCGAGACCGGCAGCCCGTTCACGGCCGCCTCGGCGGTGGACGGCAACGCCGGCACCCGCTGGTCCAGCGCGTTCAGCGACCCGCAGTGGCTGCGGGTCGACCTGGGCGCGAGCCGCGAGGTGTGCGGCGCGACGCTGCAGTGGGAGGCCGCGTACGCGACCGCGTTCCAGATCCAGACGTCGGCCGACGGCAACGCCTGGACCACCGTGCACCAGACCACGACCGGCACCGGCGGCACGCAGAACGTCACCTTCAGCGGCACGGGCCGCTACGTGCGGGTCTACACCACCGCCCGCGCCACCCAGTACGGCGTGTCCCTGTGGGAGTTCGCCGTCCGCACGGGCACGAACTCCGGTGGCGGCGGCGAGGCCCTGCTGTCCTACAACAAGCCGGCGTTCGCCTCGTCGTTCCAGGACGACGGCGCGTGCCCGCAGTGCACGCCCGCCAAGGCGCTGGACTTCAACCCGGCCACCCGCTGGGCCACCAGCGCCACCACCGGCTGGGTCGACCCGGGCTGGATCTACGTCGACCTGGGCGCGACCGCGCAGGTCAGCAAGGTCGTGCTGCAGTGGGACCCGGCGTTCGCCACCGGGTTCGAGATCCAGACCTCGGCGAACGCGTCGAGCTGGACCACGATCCACGCGGTCACCAACGGCACCGGGTTCAAGCAGACGTTCGCGGTGAGCGGCACGGGCCGGTACGTGCGGGTGAACCTGACCAAGCGCAGCGGCCAGTACGGCTACTCGCTGTGGGAGTTCCAGGTCTACGGCACCGGCGGCAGCCCCACGCCGCCACCGCTGCAGGCGCCCGACCCGGGCACCCCGCTGCGGCTGGTGTGGAGCGACGAGTTCAACGCGCCCGCGGGCACGCGGCCGGACGCCGCCAAGTGGCGACCGGAGACCGGCACCGGGCAGAACGCGGAGCTGCAGTACTACACCGACAACCGCAACGCGGCCACCGACGGCGCGGGCAACATGGTGCTGGAGGCCAGGCGGGAGGTCACGCCCGGCTCGGCGTGCCCGGTCGACCCTGTCAGCGGCAGCGGCACGTGCCAGTACACGTCGGCCCGGATCATCACCGAGGGCAAGGCGTCGTGGACGTACGGCCGGTTCGAGGCCCGCGTCCGGGTGTCGGGGACCAAGGGCCTGTGGCCCGCGTTCTGGATGCTCGGCACGGACATCTTCAAGGGCACGCCGTGGCCCGCCAGCGGTGAGATCGACATCATGGAGCACCTGGGCCGCGAGCCGAACACCGCGTACCAGACGATCCACGGCCCGGCCTACTTCGGCGGGGGCGGCATCGGCAAGGTGCACGACATCGGCCAGGACTACGCCAACGCGTTCCACGTCTTCCGGGTCGACTGGAACAGCAAGGGCATGGTGTTCAGCATCGACGACGTGACCGTCCTCACCATCGACAAGGCGACGGTGGAGGCGACCCGCGGCCCGTGGGTGTTCGACAAGCCGTTCTTCATCCTGCTCAACAACGCGGTGGGCGGTGACTGGCCCGGTCCGCCGGACGCCACCACGGTCTTCCCGCAGCGCATGCTGGTCGACTACGTCCGCGTCTACCAGTGACGGGTGGGTGCGGTCACGCCTCGGCGTGGCCGCACCCCCGGTATAAAGGCTGACGTGGACCGCAGACCAGTCACGTTGGAAGAGGTCGCGCGGATCGCGGGGGTCTCCCGGGCCACGGTGTCCCGGGTCGTCAACGGGGTCGCCACGGTGGACCGTGAGCTGCGCCAGGTCGTGGAGAAGGCGATCTCCACGACCGGCTACACGCCCAACCGCGCGGCGCGTTCGCTCGTCACCCGCCGGGCGGGCGCGATCGGCCTCGTCCTGCCCGAGGAGGGCCGGACCGTGCACGACCCGTACTTCGGCCGGGTGGTCAGCGGCGTGCTGCCGGTGATCCGGCCGCTGGGCGTGCAACTGGTGCTGACCACGGGTGACCACCGCGAGGTGGTGGACGACATCCGGCAGCACCGGCTCGACGGCGTGATCCTCATCCACACCCACGGCGCGGACCCCCTGCCCCGCCAGTTGATCGAGGCCGACCTGCCGGTCGTGCTGGCCGCCCGCCCGGTCCGGCCGATGTCGATCACCTACGTCGACGTGGACCAGGCGGCGGGCGCGGCCCTGGCCGCCGACCACCTCGTCTCGTCGGGCTGCCGCCGGCTGGCCACCATCACCGGCCCGCTGGAGACCCCGGCGGGCCAGGACCGGCTGCGCGGCTTCTGCGAGGCGGTGGCCCGGCACGGCCTGCCCGAGCCGGTGGTGGTGGAGGGCGACTTCTCCCGCGAGGGTGGCGCGGAGGCGGCACGGCGGCTGCGGGACGTGGAGCTCGACGGCCTGTTCGTCGCCTCGGACCTGATGGCGACCGGTGCGCTGCCGGTGCTGCGCCACGACGGGCGGCGGGTGCCCGAGGACGTCAAGGTGGTCGGCTTCGACGACAGCAGCCCGGCCGTCGAGTGCGACCCGCCGCTGACCACGGTGCGCCAGCCGGTCGAGGACATGGCCGCCGAGATGGCCCGCCTGCTCGTGGAACGGGTGCAGCGCCCGGACCGCCCGGTCAGCTCGGTCGTGTTCGCCCCGACGCTGGTGGTCCGCCGCTCCAGCTGATCCGGCCGACGCGAGGCTGTCGGCGAGCTGTCGATCCGCCGGACACCGGAACAACGCGCCCGTCGCCGTCCGTTCTGTCCGTTGTGCTGACCGCCGAACTCGCCCCGACCCGTTCCCCGGCCCGCTACGTCGCCCTCGCGGGCGCTGTCGCCGTCGTGCTCACCGTCGCCCTCGTCGGCGGGCTGGACCTCTACCGGCTCGGGGAGTCCACGAGACACCTGCGCCGCACGATCAGCGAGTACGCCCTCGGCCCGCACCGCTGGGTGTTCGACACGGCGGTGCTGCTGCTGGTGGCCGGGTCGGTCGCGATCCTGGCCGTGCTGGTCGCCCGGGGCGTGGCGAGGTGGAACTCGGTGGGCTCGGTGGCGTTCGCCGCGTGGTCGGTCGGCCTGACGCTGGTGGTGATCTTCCCGAAGAACGACTGGGCGATCGGCCCGAGCGCGAGCGGCAGCATCCACCGCTTCGGCAGCCTGCTCGCGTTCGTCGCGCTGCCGGTCGCGGCGCTGCTGCTGGCCCGGCCCTGGCGGCGCGACCCGGTGTGGGGGGCGCACGCCCGGTGGACGTTCCGGTTCGGCGTGCTGTCGGCCCTGGCGTTCACGCCGATCCTGTACGCGATCGGCGTGAACGCGGTCGTCGGCACGTCCTGGTGGCGGGTCATCCCGCTCGGGTACGTCGAGCGGGTGCTGGTGCTGACCGAGGTGGTCGCCGTGCTGGTGGCGGGCGTGTGGGCGGTCGTGGCGACCCGGCGGCCCGCCGCGGCGCCTCAGGCGTACAAGCCGTCCAGCACGTCCTTGTAGCGGCTCTCGATCTCCTTTCGCCGCATCTTCAGGCTGGCGGTGAGCGTGCCGTCGTCCACCGAGAAGTCCTTCGGCAGCACGGCGAACTTCTTGATCGTCTCGTGCCGGGCCAGCTTCCGGTTCGCCGCCTCCACGGCCCGCCCGACCTCGGCGTCCGCGTCCAGGTCGGCGGGCGCGAGGTCGGCGTCGACGGTGACCAGCGCGACGCAGTAGTTGCGCCCGTCGCCGTGCACCAGCACGTTGCCGATGTACGGGCTGCCCGCCTTGACCAGCCCCTCCACCGCCTGCGGCGCGACGTACTTGCCGCCGGAGGTCTTGATCAGCTCCTTCTTCCGGTCGGTGATCCGCAGCCGGCCCGCCTCGTCCAGCTCGCCGATGTCACCGGTGTGCAGCCAACCGTCCTGCAACGTCGCCGCGGTCTCCTCGGCCAGCCCGTGGTAGCCGCGCATGACGCCGCGCCCGCCGATCAGCACCTCGCCGTCGTCGGCGATCCGGACCTCGGTGCCCACCAGCGGCTGACCGACCGTGCCGAGCTCGTTCGCACCCGGCCGGTTGACGAACGACGCGGCCGACGACTCGGTCAGCCCGTAGCCCTCCAGGATCGTGATCCCGGCCCGGTCGAAGAACTCGCCGACCGGGCGCGACAGCGGCGCCGAACCGGACACGAAGTACTTCACCCGTCCGCCGACCCGTGCCCGCAGCTTGCTGAACACGAGCTTGTCGGCGATCCGGCGCCGCACCTTCCACTCCGGGTGCTCGGCCACCGCCGACGCCCAGTCGAACAGCTTGGCCTTCACGCCGCCGGCCTCGCGCATCGACGCCACGACCCGCTGGTGGATCTTCTCGAAGATCCGCGGCGCGCCGGCCACCACGGTCGGGCGCAGTTCCAGCAGGTTGGCCGCGATCCGGTCCACGTCGCCGTCCACGGCGGTGGGCGCGCCGGTCGCCAGCATGCCCACCTGGAGCACCTTGCCGAACGCGTGGGACATCGGCAGCCACAGGAAGTGCAGGTCCTGCGGCGTCAGCACGCCCAGCTCGCGGATCGCCTCGGCGGTGTAGAGCCAGTTGTCGTGGGTCAGCTCGACGCCCTTGGGCGTGCCGGTGGTGCCGGACGTGTAGATCAGCGTGGCCAGCCGCTCGGGCGTCAGCTCGTCCACCATCGCGTCGTAGTCGCCCTCGACGCGGTCGGGCTCCCAGTCGGTCGTGACGACCTCCGCGTCCACCTTGTCCGCCAGCTCGGGGTCGGCGACCACCAGCACGCTCCCGGAGTCGCGGACGATGTGCGCGACGACGTCCGGCGTGCTGCTCGGGTAGATCGTCGTGGTGACGCCGCCCGCGGCGAGCACGGCCAGGTCGGTCAGGATCCAGTCGACGCTGGTGGTGGCCATGATCGCGACCCTGGCCTCGTCCCGCACGCCGAGCCCGCGGAACCCCAGCGCCCGCCTGCGCACGCGCTCGCCGACCTCGGCCCAGGTCAGCGACGTCCAGGTGTCGCCGGTGCGGTGGCGCAGGGCCTCGGCGTCCGGGGTCTCCCGCACGCGTTCGCGCAGCAGATCGGGGATGGAACGGGCCACGGTGACCTCCTGGGGGAGCGGCGCTCTAGAGCGGTACTCTAACCCCGTGGGAACGACGGGCCGGCGGGCCGTGCTGGACGCCGCCCTCGCGCTGGTCGACGAGGGCGGGTTGGACGCGGTCACGATCAGCGCGCTGACCGCCCGTTCCGGCGTCTCCAACGGCAGCGTGTACCACCACTTCGGCAGCCGGGCCGGGGTGTTCGCGGTGCTGTACGGCGAGAGCTTCGCGCACTGCGTGGCGGCGATGCTGCCCGCGCTGGACGCCGGCGACGCCGAGCGGGCCGTGCGGGCGCTGGTGGCGCGGTACCTCCTCTGGGTGGCCGAGCACCCCGGCCGGGCGCGGTTCCTCTACGCCGCGCCGTCCACCGCCGACCCCGCGGTGAAGGCCGAGGTGTTCGAGCCGGTCGCCCGCTGGTTCACGGCCCGGATGGCGGCGGGGGAGCTGCGCGAGATCCCGTTGTGGTCCTTGGACCCCGTGGTGATGGGGCCCGCGCACGAGTGCGCCCGGCGCTACCTGATGGGGTCGCTGGACCTGGTCGTGGCGTCCGATCAGGTCGGTGATGCGGTGTGGGCGGTGGTCGCGCCCGTAGGGTGATCGCATGGCCACTTGGGGCGACCTCGCCGCGTACGTGCACGACACCTACGACGTGATCGCGGAGAACGAGGACGAGATCCGGATCCTGTTCAACTTCGAGCAGTACGACGAGGACGACGAGCGGACGCAGGTGGTCGTCCTGGTCCGCGAGGTGCTCGACAAGCTGCACGAGTGGGTGCAGATCGCCTCGCCGATCGGCCTGGCGGCGAACGTCGACCTGCACGCGTTCCTCACCGAGGTGGGCAACTCGACCATCGCCTGCGGCGCGGCGATCATGGGCGACCACGTGGTGCTGCGGCACTCGCTGCCGTTGGTGGACCTGGACATCCACGAGTTCACCGAGCCGCTGGCGCTGCTCGCGGGCACGGCGGACCGGCTGGAGGAAACGTTCTTCGGCGGGGACGACTACTAGTGCTAACTTAGCCTGACCTAACCAGAGGGAAGGCGCTGCGTGTCCACACGGCCTGTCGCGATCGCCGGGTACGAGTCCATGACCGTCCAGGTGCGCGCGGGTCTGGGCGAGCGACGGCTGGTCGCCGCCGTGCGGTCGCTGTTCGTGCGGCACGAGGTGCTGCGCGCCGAGGGCGTCACCGCCGACTCGTGCGTCCACCGGGTGGTGCTGCCGCCGAGCCTCGTGCCGCTGGCCGCCGTCGAGGACGTGCCGGGTGGCGTGCCGCTGCGCGTGGTGTGGTTCGACGGCGGGGCCTCCGGCCGGATCGTGCTTGCCGTGCGGCGGGACGTGCTCGCCCGCCTGCCGTGGCGCGTGCTGCTGCCCGGCCTGGTGTCGGCGTGGAGCGCGAGCACCCACCTGCGGGCCCGTCCCGTCCCCGTCCCGGTCGCCTGAACCGTTGACAGCGGCTGTCCCGGGGTGCTGTGATCCCACGCAACAGATAGGAAACTTTCCTAACTGAACCGCCGCCACCGTGTTCCACCTCATCCCTGAACCGTGGGAGGCACCCCGTGGCACCCCGATGGCCCGTACTACCCCTGCTGGCGCCGCTCGTCGCGGCCGTCCTGTCCGTGCCGACCGCGTCGGCGGACGTCGTCGCGGCGGCCGTGACCGAGCACCAGGCGGAGAGCGCGTCGATCTCCAACGGCCTGGTCGAGTCCAACCACGCGGGCTACACCGGCGCCGGATTCGTCAACTACGACAACGTGGCCGGCGCGTACGTCGAGTTCACCGTGACCGCCGCGACCGCCGGTCCGGCGACCCTGTCCTTCCGCTACGCCAACGGCACCACGGCCAACCGGCCGGTGAGCGTCACGGTCGGCGGCTCGGCCGGCGTGAGCGTCGCGTTCCCCTCCACCGGCGCGTGGTCCACGTGGAGCACCGCCGCCGCGACCGTGTCGCTGGCCGCCGGCGCGAATCGCGTGCGCGCCACCGCTACCACGGCCACCGGTGGCCCGAACCTCGACCGGCTCACCGTGGACACCGGCACGGCCGGCGCCGGCCGGCCCGCGGACGTCAACGGGCAGTTGCGGGTGTGCGGCGTGAAGCTGTGCAACCAGTACGGCAAGCCGATCCAGTTGCGCGGCATGAGCACCCACGGCATCCAGTGGTACGCGCAGTGCGTCAAGCCCGCGTCGTTGGACGCGCTGGCGAACGACTGGGGCGCGGACGTGCTGCGCATCTCGCTGTACGTGCAGGAGGGCGGGTACGAGACGAACCCGCGCAAGTTCACCGACCTGGTGCACGGCTACATCGAGGAGGCCACCCGGCGCGGCCTCTACGCGCTGGTCGACTGGCACCAGCTCGACCCGGGCGACCCGAACGCGAACATCTCGCTGGCGCGCACGTTCTTCACCGAGGTCGCGCAGCGGCACCGCGACAAGACCAACATCATCTACGACATCGCGAACGAGCCGAACAACGTGTCGTGGGCGGGGATCAAGTCCTACGCCGAGCAGATGATCCCGGTGATCCGGGCGCAGGACCCCGACGGCGTGGTGTTCGTCGGCACGCACGGCTGGGGGTCGCTCGGGATCTCCGACGGGCGCAGCGAGCAGGACATCATCGCCAACCCGATCAACGCCACGAACTTCATGTACACCTTCCACTTCTACGCGGCGTCGCACCAGGACGAGTACTTCGCCGCGTTGCAGCGGGCGGCGGCGCGGCTGCCGATCTTCGTGACCGAGTTCGGCACCCAGACCTACACCGGTGACGGCGCGAACGACTTCACCTACAGCCAGAAGTACCTGGACTTCCTGGCCGCGAACAAGATCGGCTGGACGAACTGGAACTTCTCCGACGACTTCCGCTCGGGCGCGGTGTTCAAGGAGGGCACCTGCGCGGGTTCCTCGTTCGCCGGCACGGGCGTGCTCAAGCCCGCCGGCGCCTGGATCCGCGACCGGATGCGGACCCCGGACGACTTCCCGACGAGCTGACCGCTTCCATACGGGTACGGCGTACGCTCAAGTGTGCGTACGCCGTACTCCCATGCTGGCGTAGTTCGTGGGCTCGTCGGGCCGACCGTGCACTCGCTGGCCGCACCCGACCTCATCGCCGACGTGCTCACGGGGGCCGGGTTCGGCGACGTGGGCGTGCGGTCGGTGTCGGAACTGGTCCCGATCGCCCCGGACGCCGCCGCTGCCGCCGACTTCGTCCTGCTGTGGGGCGCGTTCCGGGGCGCGGTGCGGGAGGCCGACGTGCCGAGCGCCCGTGCCGCTCTCACCGACGCCTTCCGGCCGTTCCAGGGTGAGGACGGCGTTCTGCTGCGCAGCACGGCCTGGCTGGCGGACGCCACGCGGCCTTGAGAGGTCGGTCCGCGGTGCGGGAGCATCGGGGGGACGACATCAGGGGGGCGCACGTGGGCGAGAAGACGGGCACCGGTGACACGGCGGCCGTAGTGGGATTAGGGGTCGCCGCGGCGCGCAGCGGCAACGTCGCCGAGGCGGAGGTGTGGTACCGCGCCGCCGCCGACCGCGGTGACGTCGACGGGATGAACCTGCTGGCGCTGCTCTGCGAGGAACGCGGCGGGTTCGCCGAGGCGCTGCGCTGGTACGGCCGTGCGGCGGCCGCGGGGGACACGGTCGCGATGCACGGCCTGGCCCGTCTGGCGCGGCGGGACGGCCGGTCGGCGGAGGCCGAGCGCTGGTACCGGGAAGCCGCCGACCGCGGTGACCAGGAAGCCATGATGGCGCTGGCCGACGCGGGGCCGCCGACGGACGACGACTGGTACCGCCGTGCCGCCGAGGCGGGCAACCCGCGTGCCCTCGCGGTGCTCGGCACCCGGCTGCGGGCCAGGGGAGAGCTCGCCGAGGCGGAGCGCTGGTCGCGGCGGGCCGTGGAGACGACCGGTGAGCCGTTCTTCATGGTGGAGCTGGGGTCGCTGCTCGCCGAGCGGGGTGACGTCGAGGAGGCGGAGGACTGGCACCGGCGTGCCGCCTCGGCCGGTCACGTCGACGCGATGGAGCACCTCGCCGCCGTGCTGGTGGCCGGGGGCCGGGTGGGTGAGGCCGAGCAGTGGTACCGGGAGGCGGCCGGGGCCGGTCGCCGGTCCGCGATGTCCGACCTCGCGCTGGTGCTGCTGCACCGGGGCGAGGTCGGCGAGGCCGAGGACCGGTGGGAGCGGGCGGCGACCTCGGCCGGCGTCGAGGTGGACCACGGCCTGTGGTCCGCCCTGCCACCGCTGGACTCCCGCGCGCTGGAGCGGCGGGAACGCGACGCGGCGACCTGGGGGCTGGTCGTGCTCGGCCTGCTGGCCCGGCGGCGGGACGACGTGGACGGGGCCGAGCGCTGCTTCCGCCGTGCCGCGGGCGCGGGCAACACCCAGGCGATGTACGAGCTGGGCATGCTGCTGACCCGCTGGGGCAGCGCCGCCACGCGCGCCGCCGCCCACCGGCCGGGCCGCCGGGTCGAGCCGTCGTCGGACCAGCCGGAGACCTGGTTCACCCGTGCCGCCGAGGCGGGCCACCCGGACGCGATGGTCAGCCTGTCCGTCCTGCACAAGGGCCGTCCGGAGGGCGACCTGTGGTGGCGGCGCGCCATCGGAGCCCGGCAGGCGGACGCCGCGGCGGCGTCGCACGCGCCCGACTGAGCAGAAACGCCCGGCGGGCCGGCCCGAACGCCGCGCAGGGGTCCCCGCCCGGGGGACCCCTGTTTTCATTCTGCCGGCGAGGTCCGACAATTCCGGGGTTCAGGACACCGGCCAGGTGTGCACGGGTTCGTTGCTGTGCATCAGGTCCCGGTACGTGCGCAGCATCCGCCGCAGCGCCTCGGGCCGGTCCAGCGCGGTGTGGTCGTAGTGCCGGTGGAACGTGCGCGCCTGCCACGTCGCCCCGTTCACGCCGGTCAGGCAGCGCTGCTCGATCACGCCCAGCAGCCGGTCCCGCTCGGCCGGGTCGACCTTCAACCGCACCAGGCCCTCGTGCGCCATCGGCAGCAGGCGGCGCAGCACCAGTTCCGCCACCGGCACGGTGCCCAGACCCGGCCAGTACACCTGCGCGTCGATGCCCGACCGCGCACCCGCCGTGAAGTTCTCCTCCGCCGCGCTGAACGACATCTGCGACCACAGCGGCCGCTCCTCCTCCGCCAGCACGCGCACCAGCCCGTAGTAGAACGCGCCGTTGGCCAGCATGTCGACCACGGTCGGCCCGGCGGGCAGCGTCCGGTTCTCCACCCGCAGGTGCGGCTGGTCGCGCACCACGTCGTACACCGGCCGGTTCCAGCGGTAGATCGTGCCGTTGTGCAGCCGCAGCTCCGCCAACGAGGGCGTGTCGCCGCGCTCCAGCACCTGCAACGGGTCCTCCTCGTCGCAGATCGGCAGCAGCGCCGGGAAGTAGCGCACGTTCTCCTCGAACAGGTCGAAGATCGACGTGATCCACCGCTCCCCGAACCACACCCGCGGCCGGACGCCCTGCTCCTTCAGCTCGTCGCTGCGCGTGTCCGTGGCCTGCTGGAACAACGCGATCCGCGTCTCCCGCCACAGCTCCTTGCCCAGCAGGAACGGCGAGTTGGCCCCGATCGCCACCTGCACGCCCGCGATGGCCTGCGCCGCGTTCCAGTACGCCGCGAAGTCCTCCGGCGACACCTGGAGGTGGAACTGCGTGCTGGTGCACGCCGCTTCCGGCACGATCGAGTCGGCCGTGAGCTGCAACCGCTCCACCCCGTTGATCGCGATGTGCAGGTCCTCGCCCCGCGCGGCCAGCACCTGCTCGTTGAGCAGCGTGTAGCGCGGGTTGCCCGACAGCGCGTCCACCGCCAGGTGCTTGGGCTGCAACGTCGGCAGGATGCCGATCATCACCATGTGCGCGTCCACGCCGCGCGCCTTGTGCTCGGCCTCGTTCAACGACCGCCGCACGACGTCCTCGAACGCCGAGATGCCGCCACCGGTCAGCAGCCGCGGCGCGACGTTGATCTCCAGGTTCCACTGGCCCAGCTCGGTCACGAAGTCCGGGTCCTCGATGGCCGCCAACGCCTCGGCGTTGCGCATCGCCGGGTCGCCCGCGTCGTCCACCAGGTTCAGCTCGATCTCCAACCCGGTGGTCGGCCGGTCGAACTCGAACCGCGACTCGCTCAGCATCCGGGCGAACACGTCCAGGCACCGGCGCACCTTCGTGCGGTACCGCGTCCGGTCTTCGCGCGTGAACTGCTGTCGCCCGACCTCGTCGCCCATACCGCCGCCTTCCGAACACCCTTGATCAGCGCGCGGGTACCGCGATCGCGGTCACCACAAACCCCTCCCGTGCCAGCCAGCGACCGGTGAACCCGTCCAGCGCGACGCCGTCCACCACCGGCGGCTCGATGAGGATCCGCGCGGTGAACGTGCCGTCGTCCGGGTTGATGGCCACCTCCGCATCCTCGAACCCCAGCCACGTCCGCGCCAGCGGGAACCACGCCTTGTAAACCGTCTCCTTCGCGCTGAACAGCAGCCGGTCCCACGCCACCTTGTCGCCCGACGCCCGCAGCTCACCCATCCGGGCCAGCTCGGCGGGCACCGCGATGGCCTCCAGCACGCCGTCCGGGGTCGGCTCGTTCGGCTCGGCGTCGATCCCGATCGTCCACACCTCGGACGTCCGGCCGACCGCCGCCGCCCGGTAGCCCTTGCAGTGCGTGATGCTGCCGACGACGCCCTCGGGCCACGTCGGCTCGCGCTTCGGACCGGGAAGCAGCGGCACGGGCGGGAACCCGAGGGCGGCCAGCGCCGTGCGCGCGCAGTGCCGGCCGGTGGTGAACTCCTTGCGCCTCTTGTCCACCGCTCGGGCGATGTGTTCCTCCTCTTCGGGGAACAACATCACCCCGTCGGGGTCGTCGAACACGTCGACCGCCGCCACCGGCGACGCGAGCAGGTCCGTGATCACCGCGCATCCCCCTCACGCAGCACGTCCAGCAGCGGCGCGCCGGTCCAGCCGCGCGGCTGCCACTCCCGCGGGTAGCCGAGCGACACCTCGTCGAAGCGGACTCCGTCCTTGCGGAGCGTCCGGGGGATGTGCAGGTGCCCGTAGACCATCACCGCCGCGCGGAACCTCAGGTGCCAGTCCGCGGTCCGCTCCGTGCCGCACCACAGGGCGAATTCGGGGTACCGCAGCACGAACGTGGGGTCGCGCACGAGCGGCCAGTGATTGATCAGCACGGTGCGCAACGACGGGTCCACGGCGCGCAACCGGCGCTCGCTCTCCTCGACCCGCGCCGCGCACCACGCCTCGCGGCTCGGGTACGGGTCGGGGTGCAGGAAGTACTCGTCGGTGCAGATCACCCCGGCCTCCTGCGCCACCGCCAGCGCCGACGCCTTGTCCGTCGTGCCCGCCGGCCGGAACGTGTAGTCGTAGAGGGTGAACAGCGGCGCCACCGCCACCGGCCCGCCCGCGCCCTCGAACACCGCGAACTCGTCCTCGGGCGTGAGCACGTCGATGCCCCGGCACAGCTCCACCAGCTGCTTGTAGCGCACCTCGCCGCGGGACTGCGCCGGGTCGTCCTTCGTGGTCCACAGCTCGTGGTTGCCCGGCGACCAGACCACCTTGGCGAACCGGCCCCGCAGCACGCCCAGCGCCCACTCGACGTCGTCGAACTTCTCCGCGACGTCGCCCGCCACGATCAGCCAGTCGTCGGGCGAGTGCGGCCGGATCGCGTCGACGAACTCGCGGTTCTGCTGGTACGTCACGTGCAGGTCGCTGGTGGCGAGGAGTCGCGGCGCAGTGCTCACACCTTCGAGCGTATCCGTGCACAGCCGGTATCGGGGAGTGACCGCTCATCCGCTCGTCGCTCGTGTGTGGCCGTTCGGCGGGGTGCCGGGGGCCGCGTGACGCTGTACCACTCCCGTTCGGCGCGCGTTCCCTTACCAGGGAGCTTCGGTGTTCCTAGCGTGATGGGCATCACGACGTCCTGGGCGGAGGACCTGATGACCAACTACGTACGACCAGCGCAGCCGTTCGGTCGGACGGTGGGCGCGGAGATCGCCCGACAGGTGCAACAGCACGCACACCCGGCGGTCGCACCCAGGCGCACCGACGACGCCGCCCTGGCCATGTTGCTGCGCGCCCGCCAGCGCGGCGACGCCCAGCGGCAGGAGCCGTGGGTGCGCCGGGCGCCCGAAGCGCCACCCCGACCGCCGCACGCCGACGTGATCGAGCAACTGGCCGTGCGCCTGGTGCCGCCGTCGCTGTGGGCGGTGGTCGAGCCGCTGCTGCCACCCGCGAAGGTGCGCCGCCAGGGCGGCGGCCGGGGCCGGGTGTCCGACCGCGCGATCTTCACCGCGATCGTGTTCGTCCTGACCAGCGGGTGCGCGTGGCGGCACCTGCCGCCGACGTTCGGCGTGACCGTGCCGACCGTGCACCGGCGGTTCCAGGAGTGGAGCGAGGCCGGGCTGTGGCTGCGGCTGCGGCGGGCGGTGGCGGACGGCGCGGCCGGTGACGCCGAGTGGCTGCGGCTGGTGCTGGAAGCGGCGGAACGGCGCGGCGCGCGCGCCGCGGGCTGAGCGGAACGGGGAACGGCGGTGGCCAGGCGGACGTCCCAACGGTGAACCGGGACGTCCGCCGCGCCGTTCGTCCCCATGGAGGTGCTGTGCCATGAAGGAGCTGTCCAGACGCGAGGTCGCGCTGCTGAGGGCGACCGCCGCGAACCGGGTCGACCTGACCCGCAGCGCCGAGCCGGACGTGCGGGTGGACGGGTTGCCGTTCTGCGACCCGACCACGGCCCGCGCGCTGGTGCGCGCGGGGCTGATCGAGGCGACGACGCCGGTCGCGCCGGGTGACCGGGCGCCCGCCCGCCTCACCGCCGCCGGCGCGCGGGCCCTGGGGTTGGCGGCGCTCGCGGCCTGACCGGTTCACTGGGGTCATGACGCCAGTCCACGTGACCGTGGTCGAGGGCCCCGCCGACGTGCCACCGGCCGTGTTCCTGCACGGGGTGCTGAGCTGGGGCTCGGACGAGACCTACGGCTTCGGCCACCAGCGCCCGCTCGGCGCGCACCGACGACTGCTCCTGGTCGACCGCCGCGGTCACGGCGAGAGCCCCGACCTCGACGGGCCGCACCGCACCGACTACGAGGTGGACGCCGCGGACGCCGTCGCCCTGCTTGCCGGCGGCGCCCACCTGGTCGGCCACTCGTACGGCGCGGTGGCCGCGATGCTCGCCGCCGCCACCGGACCCGACCTGGTGCGCTCGCTGTGCCTGATCCAACCGGGCGCGCTGCGCCCCGCCGAGTCCCACCCGGCCGTCGCCGAAGCCCTGACCCGCGCCCGCGCCGCCACCGGCAGCCTCCCACCGGACCTGACCCCGGAGGACTACCTGCGGCTGTCCACCGAGTCCGTCGGCATGCCCACCCCGGACCCGACCCCGGCCCGCCTGCGCGCCGCCCGCACCACCATGGCCGAACGCCCGTGCTGGGACGCCGACGTCCCCCTGCCCCCGCCGGCCACCGCCCCGTTCCCGGCCGTGGTGATCCGCGGCGACTGGTCGGGAGCCCCCGAGACCTACCGGCGCCTGGCGGGCATCCCCCTCCAAGCCGCCGCCGAGGTGATCGCCGCCCGGATCGGCGCCACCCTGCTGACCGTCCCCGGCTTCTACCCGCACGTCCAGCAGCCGACCGCGGTCAACGCCGCCCTCGCCGACCTGTGGACCCGCGCCGACGCGTCCTAGCCGAACAGCTTCGCGGAAGCCGCGGACACACTGGAACCGGCCGGACGTGGGCGTGCGACCCGACAGCCGGCCGGGCTGGTCAGCGCCGGACGTAGGGCACGATCTCGCCGCCGGAGATCCGGGTCGAACAGGTGTAGGTCGCGCTGCCCGGGTCGTCCAGTGTTCGTACCAGGTGGAACTGCTGCTCCCACCTTCGCAGGCCCTGTTCGTCATCGAACCGAACGGTCACGGTCAAGTCGTGCTGGTCGCCTCGCTCACGCAGGGGAGCCAGCTCGACAGGAACCTCGAGTGTCGTCCGAAGGGCATCGACTGGGCGCGGCATCACCCTCGGGATGTTGAGCGCCTGCCGCAGCTGCTGCGGGGATGTGCGGACCTCCACCATCACGTCGACCGCGGCGAACTGCGAACCGTTGTGGAGCGGGACCTTGTTCGCGGCCGGTCCGGCGTGCTGCGGAATGATCTCGGCCTGGAAGTTGGGGCGCAGGGCGATGGCGAGCGCGCGGGTCGCGGCGTCGGCAGTGGCGCTGGTCTTGGCGGCCGTGCGGTAGGCCGCCCCGGCGGAGAAGGCACCGGCGATCGCGGAGACAGACCCGGCGATCGCACTGATGACGGAGGCGGTGACGGTCCACGACATCGGGACAGCCTGCCCCATCGCCGAGCGGGCACGAGGCCGCCTCGGTGGGTTCGGCCGCTAGGCGTGCACGCCCGCCTGGTACTTCGGCACCCGCACGCTGATCTTCGTCCCCAGCCCCTGGGCCGTTTCCACGACCAGACCGTAGTCGTCGCCGTAGCACCGGCGCAGTCGCTCGTCGATGTTCCCCAGCCCTATCCCGGCGGTCGCGCCGACCTGACCCGCCAGGGTGCGGCGCAGGGCGTCGGGGTCCATGCCGATGCCGTCGTCCTCGATGGTGATGTGCGCTTCCTCGCCCGCGTCCGCCGCCAGGATCGAGATGTGCCCCGGCCCGACCTTGCCCTCCATCCCGTGCCGCACGGCGTTCTCCACCAACGGCTGCAGGCACAGGAACGGCACGGTCACCGGCAGCACCTCCGGCGCGATCTGCAACGTCACCTTCAGCCGCTCGCCGAACCGGGCCCGCTCCAGCGCCAGGTACTGGTCGATCGACTTCAGCTCCTCCGACAACGTGGTGAAGTCACCGGCCCGGCGGAACGAGTAACGGGTGAAGTCGGCGAAGTCCAGCAGCAGGGTGCGAGCGCGCTCGGGGTCCGTGCGCACGTAGGACGCGATGGCGGACAGCGAGTTGTAGATGAAGTGCGGCGAGATCTGCGCCCGCAGCGCCCGCACCTCCGCCTCCACCAACCTGGTCCGCGAACGGTCCAGTTCGGCCAGTTCCAGCTGACCCGACGCCCACCTCGCCACCTCGTTGGTCGCCCGCACCAACCCCGCCGACGCCTCCCGGCTGTACGCCGCCAGCACGCCGACCACCCGCCCCTCCACGGTCAGCGGCGCGAGGACGGCCGTGTGCACCGGGCAGTCCGGCGCGGAGCACGTGATGTCGAACGCCCGGGTGCGGCCGGTCTCGAAGACGTCGGCGGCCAGGCCCATCGCCTCGGTCGCGTGGTGCTCGCCGTCGCCCTCCCAGGCCACCACCTCGGTCTCGTCGGTCAACGCCAGGGCGGGCGTGCCGAGCAGGGTCCGCAGGTGCTTGGCCGACTTCTTGGCCGCCTCCGGCACCAGCCCGGCGCGCAGCGGGGGAGCGGCGGACCACGCGGTGTGCAGCGTCTCGAACGTGATGCGCTGCTCGTGGGTGAGGAAGTCGTTGCGGGTGCGGGACGTCCACCACAGCGTGATCACCACGGCCAGGCCGACGACCAGGATCGCGCCCGCCGTCCACAGCGCGGTCACAACCGGTCCTGACTGCGCAGACCCAGGTTCTCCGGCGCGTGCAGTCGCACCATGACGTGGTTCACCCCCGGCGGCACCCTGCGCGGCGTCATCAGCGACACCGCGTACATCACGACGAACCCCAGCGGCACCGTCCACGCGGCGGGCCGGGCCAGGAACACGTGGTACCACGCGCCGCCGCCGCGCGAGCTGATCGTCACCAGGCCGGCCACCAGCGCGGGCAGGCCGCCCGCCACCATCCCGGCCACCGCGCCGACCGTGGTGATGCGCGTGCTCCAGATGCCCAGCACCAGCAGCGGGCACAGCGACGACGCGGCCACCGCGAACGCCAGGCCGACCATGTCCGCCACCGGCACCTTGCCCACCAGCCACGTCATGCCCAACGGCACCAGCACCGCCAGCACCGTCGACATCCGGAACCCGCGCACCCCGCGCCACCGCAGCACGTCCCGGCTCAGCACGCCCGCCAGCGACACCATCAACCCCGACGACGTGGACAGGAACGCGGCGAACGCCCCACCGGCCACCAGCGCGCCCAGCAGCTGCCCGCCCAGCCCGTCGATCATCCGGCTCGGCAGCACCAGCACCACCGCGTCCGTGTCACCGGTCATCAGCAGCTCCGGCGTGTAGAGCCGGCCGAGCGCGCCGTAGATCGGCGGCATCAGGTAGAACACGCCCAGCAGGCCCAGCACGATCAACGTGGTGCGCCGCGCCGCGCGGCCGTTCGGGTTGGTGTAGAAGCGCACGATCACGTGCGGCAGGCCCATCGTGCCCAGGAACGTGGCGATGATCAGCGAGTACACCGCGTACAGCGGGAACCGCTCGCCGCCGCGCATCGGCAGCGCCCACACGTCGTTGGTGTTCGACGGGATCGACAGCACGTGCGGCACGGCCGCGCCCTCGGGGAACGTCAGCCGCGTCCCGGCGGCCACCGTGTGCCGGCCCGCGGTCAGCTCGCCGCCGCCGTCGACCCGGTGCCCGTCCACCCGGCCCGCGCCGGTGTAGGGCGTGGCGCGGGAGGCGTCGAACGCGGTGTCCGAGTCGAACGTGACCGTGGTCTGCTTCGGGAACTCGGGGAACTGCGGCCCGGTCAGGTCGCGCGCGCCGTGCGCCTGCCAGGCGATCACCAGGAACACCACGGGCACCGCGATCGCGGTCAGCTTGAGCCAGTACTGGAACGCCTGCACGAACGTGATGCTGCGCATCCCGCCGGAGATCACGTTCGTGGTGACGACCACCGCGACCACCAGCGCGCCCACCCAGTCCGGCGCGCCCGTCACCGTGTTCAGCGTGAGCCCCGCGCCCTGCAACTGCGGCAGCAGGTACAGCCAGCCGATGCCCAGCGCGAACCCGCTCGCCACCGCGCGCACCGCGGGCGACGCGAACCGCGCCTCGGCGAAGTCCGGCAACGTGTACGCGCCGCTGCGGCGCAGGGGAGCGGCCACCAGCGCGAGCAGCACCAGGTAGCCCGCCGTGTAGCCGACCGGGAACCACAGCATGTCCGGCCCGTGCGCGAAGATCAGCCCGGCGATGCCGACGAACGACGCCGCCGACAGGTACTCGCCACCGATCGCGGAGGCGTTCCACCACGGCGAGACGGTGCGCGAGGCGACGAAGAAGTCCGACGTCGTGCGCGAGATCCGCAGCCCGTACGTGCCCACCAGCATGGTGCCGACCGCGACGACCAGCACGGCGACGATGCCGTACCCACTGCTCACGAACGCTCCACCAGTTCGGCGAACTCCCGCTCGCTGCGCTCGGCCTGGCGCACGTAGAACCAGCCCGCGAGCACGAACACCGGGAACACCAGGAAGCCGAGCAGCAGCCACGGCAGCGGCAGGCCCAGCAGCCGCTGCGCGCCGACCTGCGGCGCGAACGTGAACACCAGGGGCAGCGCCGCCACGCTCCCGCACACGACCGCGCACAGCAGCAGCCCGAGCCGCCGCTGGGTCCGGATCAGCGACCGCATGTAGACCGCGCCCAGCTCGCTCTGCTCGTCGATCTCGCGGGACGCGGGGTAGGGGCGGGGCGCGCGCGGCGCGCGGGTGCGCGGGCTCGTCACCACGACCCGCTGGGTGGGCGGTCGCTGCGGCGACGTCACGACGGCTGCCGGTTGCGGCGCACCAGCAGCTGCCGGAGGTGCCGGGCGTGCCGCCGGCTGACCGGCAGCACCGCGCCGCCGATGTTCACGCTCAGGTGGCCGTCCTCCAGCCGCAGCTCGTCGATGTGGCCGAGCGACACGAGGTGGCTGCGGTGGATGCGCACGAACCCGGCCGAGCGCCACCGCTCCTCCAGCCCGTTGAGCGCGGCGCGGACCAACCCGCTGCCGGTGGCGGTGTGCAGGCGGGCGTAATCGCCGTGCGCCTCGACGTACCGGATGTCGGCCAGGCGGATGAACCGGGTGATGCCGCCGAGTTCGACCGGAATGACTTCGTCGCCCACGTCGGGCGTTTTCTCGGCGGGCGCGGCGGACGTCGTTTCCGGCGCCTTGGAATCGAGGACTTCGTGCACGATCCGGTGCACGGACTCGGCCAGCCGTTCCGCCCGAACGGGTTTGAGCAGGTAATCGAGCGCTTTCAGCTCGAATGCCTCGACCGCGGGTTCCTGGTGCGCGGTGACGAACACGATGCGCGGCGGCTGGGCGAACCGGGACAGCACGCGGGCCAGGTCCAGCCCGTCCAGGCCGGGCATGCGGATGTCGAGGAACACCGCGTCGACCGGCTGGCCGGCGTCCATGGCGCGGTGCAGCGTGCGCAGGGCCTTCGTCGCGTCCGTGACGGCCTCGACGTGGGCGACGCGCGGGTCGGAGCGCAGCAGGTAGACGAGGTCCTCAAGCGCTGGGGCCTCGTCGTCCACGGCGAGCACCCTCAGTGTTCGCTCAAGCGCCCCGCGGCGCTCCGGGCCCTCGCAGAGCGGGCAGGGAAGTCCTGAGGTCATGGAGTTCCAATGCGGTGTGGTCGGCAGCGTCGGCGATTAGACCACCGGACGCCTATCCTCACCCTTCGGGGTGGCCAAGGGCAATGACCGGCGCGCGGCCTGGGCGTCACCGAGCGTCATCTCCAGCTCCAGGAACGCCTCCTCGGCCCGGCGCGCGGCCAGCGCGACCGAGGCCGCGGCGGCGCTGCCGACCAGCCGGCGCGTCGGCTCGTGCAGCCCGCGCACCACCTCCGACCACTCGTTGGCGACCCGCGCCAACTCCGTCAACGCGCAGACCAATTCGGCGGGAGTGCGCGGCGCCGGCTCCGCGATCCGCGCCAGGCCGACGTGCGGATCGGAATCCATGACATCCCCCACGAGTAGAGCCGCCGAACCATCGAAACCCGATGTTCTCGTTCACCGACCACGCGGTCAACGACCCGGAGGAGTGGTCTCAATTGGCCCCGAATTCCGCGAGTCGAACCTCCAGGTCCCGAGAGTCGAACACTCAGGTCCCGAGAGTCCTACGTTCGCGTCCCGAGAGTCCTACGTTCAGGACCCCTGAGTTCAACGCTCAGGTACCCCCGCCCGCCGACCTGAGCGTTGAACTCGGGGGTCCTGAGTGTTCGACTCTCGGGACCTGAACGTTCGACTCTCGGGGGCCTGGGGGTTCGACTCACGGGGGTGGGGTCAGGGTGGAGAGGGCGGTGGTGGCGGCGGACTCGCACTCGGTGAAGCCCGAACGGGTGGCCAGGTCACGGGCGACGCGGGCGTGGCGGACGGCTTCGGCGCGGCGGCCGTCGGTGGCCAGGGCGTGCACCAGGTGGACGTGCGAGCGGACGACGCCGTAGCGGAAGTCCGACGACGTGGCCAGCTCCAGCGCGCGCAGGTGCGCGGTCACGGCGCGGGCCGGTTTGCCCAGGTGGCGCAGCACCAGGCCGAGCGAGTTGTGCACCTCCGACTCGATGCGCGGGCTGCCGCCCAGCTCCTGCACCAGCGCCAACGACCGCTGCGCCGCCCGCAACGCCTCCGCGTGCTCCCCGCCCAGGCACAACGCCGCCGCCAGGTGCGCCATCGCCTCCGCCCGCGCGTGCCGCGCCCCCGTCCGGTGCCACGCGGCCAGCGCGTGCCGCAGCAGCTCCACGGCCCGCTCGTGCTCACCCGCCGCCGCGTGGCACCGCCCGAGCAGCGACGCGCACGCCGCCTCCAGGTTCACCCCGTCGGCCGCGCGCGCCAGCTCCAACCCCTCCGCCAGCAACGCCCGCGCCACGACCGGCTCGCCGCTCATCATCCGCACCGCGCCGAGCCCCGCCAGCGCGCCGATCCGCACGTGCGGCCCGGCCCAGTCCTCCGCGCTCAACGCCATCAGCCGCTCGAACACCGCCGACGCCGCCGACAGCTCGCCCAGCTCCAGGTGCACGACCCCGTCCAGCCCGGCGTGCAGCCACTCCGCCCGCCCGGACGGCCGCGCCGACCGCAGGTACCGCTGCGCCGCCCGCGGGTCACCCAGGTTGCGGTGCTCGGCCGCGAGCCACACCAGCATCAACGTCTCCGCGTCGTGGTCGCCCGCCGCCCGTGCCGCGCCCAGCGCCGCGTCGATCGCGTGCACGAACTCCACGTGGTGCCCGTGCGAGCCGAAGTACCCGCCGACGGCGTCGATCAGCCGCCACGCCATCGGCAGCGGGCCGTGCGCCGCGCAGTGCTCGGTCGCCGCCAGCACGCTGGGCCGTTCCGCGTCCAGCCACGCCCTGGCCTCCTCCGGCCCCAGCCGCGGCGGCCCGGACGCGCCCAGCTCCGGGTACAGCACGTCACCCACCTCGAGCGCCGTGCGCAGGTACCAGTCGAACAGCCGCCGCCGCGCCGCGTCCAGGTCCTCGCCCGCCGCCCCGGCGCGGTCGGCCGCGTAGTCGTGCAGCAGGTCGTGCAGCCCGAACCGGTCCGCGCCGACCCGCTGCACGAGGTGCGCCGACGCCAGGTCCTCCAGCAGGCTCCGCGCCACGTCCTCGGGCGCGTCGAGCAGCGCCGCCGCCCCGAACACGCTGAAGTCCGGACCCGGCAGCAGCCCGGCCAACCGGAACAGCCGCGCCGCGTCCGGCGCCAACGCCGCGTACGACAGGTCGAACGCCCGCCGCACCGCCGCCGTGTCGTCGTTGTCCACCGCCAGCGCGGCCAGCCGGTCACCGCCGCGCAGCTCCTCCACGTACGCCGCGACGTCCACGTGGGACGAGCCGACCAGGTTGCCCAGCGCGATCCGCAGCGCCAGCGGCAGGTACCCGCACAGCCGGGCCAGCTCGCCGAGAGCGTCGAACTGCGCCACGGCCGCCTCCGGCCCCAGCGACCGGGCCAGCAGCTTCCACGCCTCGTCGCCCCGCAGCACGTCCAGCCGCACCGTCGTGGCCCTCAGCCGCAGCTCGTTGCGGCTGGTCACCAGCACCGAGCAGCCGGGGTCGCCGGGCAGCAGCGGCAGCACCTGGTCCACCGACGCGGCGTTGTCCAGCGTGATCAGCACCCTCCTGCCGCGCAACCGGGCCCGGTAGGCGCGGACCAGCTCCTCGGTGTCCACCGGGATGTGGTCGGCCCGCACGCCCATCGCCCGCAGGAACCGCGCCAGCACCGCGGACGTCGGCAGCGGCGGTGACGTGGAGTGCCCGCGCAGGTTCACGTACAGCTGGCCGTCGGGGTAGCGGTCGCGCACGGCGTGCCCCACCGAGATGGCGAACGCCGTCTTGCCCACCCCCGGCGGCCCGCACACGACCGCGGTCGCCGTGCCGCGCGTCAGCAGCCCCTTCACCCGGGTCAGCTCCGCGCCGCGACCCACGAAGTTGCCGACCGGCGCGGGCAGCTGCGACACCGGCGCCCACGTGCTCGCGGCGGGCTGCTGCAACGCCGGGTCTCCGGTGAGGATCGCGTGGTGCACCGCGCGCAGCGAGTCGCTGGGGTCCACGCCCAGCTCGCGCGCCAACGCCGTGGACGCCTGCCGGTAGGCGTCCAGCGCGTCGGCCTGCCGGTCCACCCGGTACAGCGCCACCATCAGCTGCGACCAGAACCGCTCCCGCAGCGGGTGCTGCGCGGTGAGCCGGCGCAGGTCGGCGATCACCTCGTCGCACCGGCCCAGCCGCAGCTTCACGTCCACCAGCTCGGAGGTCACCCGCAGCCGCTGCTCGACCAGGCCCGCCGCCTCGATCTCGTGCAGCGACTCCGACGGCACGTCGGCCAGCGGCGGGCCGTGCCAGCACTCCAGCGCCCGCTCGTAGGCCCGCGCGGCGGCGACGAGGTCGTCGGCGGCGGCCAGCGCCGCGCCCTCCTCGGCCGCTTCCTCGAACCGGTGCAGGTCCAGCGTGCCCGGCGGCAGGTCGATCCGGTAGCCGGTCGGCGTGGTGTGGATCAGCGGCGGTTCGCCGAGCGCGCGCCGCAACCGCATCACGTACACCGGCAGCGTCTGCGCGGCGCGGTCGGGCGGCGTCTCGCCCCACACCCGGCGGATGAGGTCGTTGGCGGGCACCGAGCGGTTGGCGTCCAGCAGCAGGGTCGCCAGGACGATGCGGTGCTTGGCGGCGGTGACCGGGACCGAGCGGCCGTTCCGGCGTACCACGAGGGACCCCAGCACGCCGAACTCGTCCTGCGACAGGGTCAACCGCCTCCGCTCCGTCCCGACGTCTGACATGCTCCAACCCCGGTCGGCACCGGAGTACCACCGGATGGACCCCGCTACATCCGGCCGACTTCGGTGATCCGCACGGCGGCCGTGCCGATCTCGTCGGACTCGGCCAGGTCGACCTCGGCGGTGAAGCCCCAGTCGTGGTCCTTCGCCGGGTCGTCGAGCACCTGACGGACCCGCCACAGCCCCGGTTCCTCGGTGATCAGCAGCAGCGCCGGGCCGCGCGCGTCGGGACCCATGCCGATCTCGTCGTGCTCCTCGAAGTACGGCTCCAGCGCGTCCTGCCAGTCGTCGGCGGTCCAGCCCGCGTCGCCGTCGAGCTGCCCCAGCTCGTAGTAGTTGCGCCGGGCCGCCAGCTCCACCCGCCGGAACAACGCGTTGCGCACCAGCACCCGGAACGCGCGCACGTTGCCCGTGACGGCCGGTGGCGTGTCGCCGATCGACGCCTCCACTGCTTCTTCGGTGGGGTTGCGCAGCTTCTCCCACTCGTCGAGCAGGCTGGAGTCGACCTGGCGGACCAGCTCGCCCAGCCACTCCTGGAGGTCGCTGAGCTCCTCGGTCTTGGCGTCCTCGGGCACGGTCTGCCGCAGCGCCTTGTACGCGTCGGCCAGGTACCGCAGCACCAGGCCCTCGGAGCGCGCCAACTGGTAGTACGAGACGTACTCGGCGAACGTCATGGCCCGCTCGAACATGTCCCGCACCACGGACTTCGGCGACAGGTGGTGGTCGGCGACCCACGGGTGCCCGCGCCGGTAGGTGGTGAACGCGGCCTCCAGCAGCTCGGCGAGCGGCTTCGGGTAGGTCACCTCCTCCAGCAGCTCCATCCGCTGGTCGTACTCGATGCCCTCGGACTTCATCGCCCCGATGGCCTCGCCGCGCGCCTTGTGCTCCTGCGCGGACAGCACCTGGCGCGGGTCGTCCAGAGTGGACTCGACGACCGACAGCACGTCCAGCGCGTAGGACGGCGACTCGCGGTCCAGCAGCTCGATCGCGGCCAGCGCGAACGGCGACAGCGGCTGGTTGAGCGCGAAGTTGACCTGGAGGTCCACGGTGAGCCGGATGTCGCCGCCCTGCCGCTCCACCACGCCCGCGGCCAGCAGCCCCCGGTACATCTGGATGGCCCGCAGGATGTGCCTGCGCTGCGCGGGCCGGTCCTCGTGGTTGTCCTCCAGCAGGTGCCGCATCGCGGCGAACGCGTCGCCGGGCCTGCCGATCACGTTGAGCAGCATGGCGTGGCTGACCTGGAAGCTGGACGTGAGCGGCTCGGGCTCGGCGTTCTTCAGCCGCTCGAACGTCTGGTCGCTCCACGACACGAAGCCCTCGGGCGCCTTCTTGCGCACGACCTTGCGCCGCTTCTTCGGGTCGTCACCCGCCTTGGCCAGCGCCTTCTCGTTCTCCACCACGTGGTCGGGCGCCTGCACCACGACCGTGCCGACGGTGTCGTAGCCCGCGCGGCCCGCCCGGCCGGCGATCTGGTGGAACTCGCGGGCCTTGAGGTGGCGGGTGCGCTGCCCGTCGTACTTGGACAGGGCGGTGAACACGACCGTGCGGATCGGCACGTTGATGCCGACGCCCAGGGTGTCCGTGCCGCAGATGACCTTCAGCAGGCCGGCCTGCGCGAGCTGCTCCACCAGCCGCCGGTACTTCGGCAGCATGCCCGCGTGGTGCACGCCGATCCCGTGCCGGACCAGGCGGGACAGCGTCTTCCCGAACCCGGAGGTGAACCGGAACCGGCCGATCATGGCCGCGATGGCGTCCTTCTCGGCGCGGGTGGCGACGTTCACGCTCATCAGCGACTGGGCGCGTTCCAGCGCCGAAGCCTGGGTGAAGTGCACGACGTAGATCGGGGCTTCGCGGCCGTGCAGCAGCTCCTCGATCGTCTCGTGCAGGGGAGTGGTGACGTACTGGAAGTTCAGCGGAACCGGGCGTTCGGCGGAGCGCACCACGCTCGTCGTGCGGCCGGTGCGGCGGGTCAGGTCCTTCTCGAAGAACGTGACGTCGCCCAGGGTCGCCGACATCAGCAGGAACTGGGCCTGGGGCAGTTCGATCAGCGGCACCTGCCAGGCCCAGCCGCGGTCGGGTTCGGAGTAGAAGTGGAACTCGTCCATCACGACCTGGCCGATCTCGGCCCCGGTGCCGTCGCGCAGGGCGATGTTGGCCAGGATCTCGGCCGTGCAGCAGATGATCGGTGCGGTCTCGTTGACGCTGGCGTCGCCGGTCATCATGCCGACGTTCTCCGCGCCGAACGTCTCGATCAGGGCGAAGAACTTCTCCGACACCAGCGCCTTGATGGGCGCGGTGTAGAACGTCCTCTTGCCCTCCGCCATGGCGGCGAAGTGCGCGCCGATGGCGACCAGCGACTTGCCGGAGCCGGTCGGCGTGCTGAGGATGACGTTCGAGCCGGAGACGATCTCGATCAGCGCCTCCTGCTGCGCCGGGTACAGCGACAGCCCCCGTTCCCGCGCCCACTCGGCGAAGGTGTCGTAGAGGAGGTCGGGGTCGGGGGTGGCCGGCAGGCGGTCGGTGAGAGTCATCGCAGGCAGAGCATAGTGGCTGCGCCCGGTGACCCCGACCCGCCCGATGCGGCCGGTCGCTACCCCTTGGCGGCTTCCGGGCACGCCTCGTACGCGTGGTAGCGCCACACGCCCAGCGACTCCAGGGTGCTGGTGCAGTACTCGTACTCGGCCACCGCGCCGTGCCGGCACGCCTCTTCCTCGGCGTAGGTGACCTGGTTTCACCCCGTCGGTGTGATCGGACTCTTTGTTGCATGGATCTGGCCACTGCGGAGTACTTGCAACTAGCGTGGTGCGCGTGTCCGAACCGGTAGCAATGCACATGAGCGACGGCCTGCTGAACGCGCCGACCTCGCTGCTGTTCGTCGCGGTCGCCGTGGCCGGGGTGGGCGTGGCGCTGGTCAAGGCGCGCGGCGACCTCGACGACAGGACCGCGCCGATGGCCGGTCTGGTGGCGGCGTTCGTGTTCGCCACGCAGATGCTGAACTTCCCGGTGCTGCCCGGCGTGAGCGGGCACCTGCTCGGCGGCGCGCTGGCCGCCATCCTGGTCGGTCCGTGGGTCGGCGCGCTGTGCGTGACGATCGTGCTGGTCGTCCAGTCCCTCTTCTTCGCCGACGGCGGCGTCACCGCGCTCGGCGCGAACGTCACCAACATGGCCCTCGTCGGCACGGCGGTCGGGTACCTGACGGCGGTGGTGCTGCGCCGGCTCGCGACCCGCAACAAGGGCGGCCTGGCCGCGGTCGCGTTCGTGTCCGCGCTGGTCAACACGGTGCTCGCGGCGTTCGGCTTCGTGCTGGAGTACGCCATCGGCGGCCAGGGCGGTGTCGCGTTCGGCACGGTCGCGGCCGCGGTGCTCGGCGTGCACGTGCTGATCGGCATCGGCGAGGGCCTGATCACCGCGGTCACCGTGACCGCGGTCGCGACGGTCCGGCCCGACCTGGTGCACCTGCTGCGCGGCGTGCCGCAGAAGTTGGAGCTGAGGGCGTGAAGCGCTTCTTCCTGGGGTTCGCGGTGGTCAGCCTGCTGCTGGCCGGGGTGGTGTCCTACTTCGCCGACTCCGACCCGGACGGCCTCGACCACGTCACCGAGCAGCACGGCATCGCCGAGCACGCCCGGGACCACCCGCTGGGCGGGGGACCGCTGGCCGACTACGCGGTGGCGGGCGACGACCGGCTCACCGGGCTCGCGGGCGTCGTCGGCGTGGTGCTCACGCTCGTCGTCGCGGGCGGGCTGTTCTGGTTGCTGCGCAGGCGCTCCGGCGCCGACACCGACACCGGGTCCGGGTGAGCGCGGGCCACGGCTTCCTGCACCGGCCGGGCGACTCGCCGGTGCACCGCCTCGCGCCGCAGGTGAAGATCGTCGTCGCGGTGGTGGCGGTGCTGGGCGTGGTGGCCACGCCGCGGGAGGCGTTCTGGGCGTTCGGCGCGTACCTGCTCGCGCTCGGCGCGGTGTGGGCGGTGGCGCGCGTCCCGGTGCGGTGGTTCGCCGCGCGGTCGGTGATCGAGCTGCCGTTCGTGGTGCTGGCGCTCGTGCTGCCGTTCACCGGCGGCGGCGACCGGGTGGACGTGCTGGGCGTGCCCGTCTCGGCGGAGGGCGCGCTGGCCGGGTGGAACATCCTGGCCAAGGGCACGCTCGGCCTGCTCACGTCGTTGACCCTGGCGGCGACCACCGCGCCGCACGACCTGCTGCTCGGGCTGCAACGGCTGCGGATGCCGTCGGTGCTGGTCACCATCGCGACGCTGATGCTGCGCTACGCCGAGGTGATCGTGGGCGAGGCCCGGCGGATGCGGGTGGCCCGGATCTCCCGCGGCGACGACCCGCGGTTCCTGTGGCAGCTCGGCGCGACCGCGCGCGGCGTGGGCAGCCTGTTCATCCGATCCTACGAACGCGGCGAGAGGGTGCACCTGGCGATGGTGTCGCGCGGTTGGACGGGCCGGATGCCCGACGGCGGTGGCGGCGGTGCGGTGGTCGAACCGCGGCGCGACGCCCCCGCGCTGGTGGTGGAGCGGCTCGCGTACGCCTACCCGGACGGCCACCAGGCCCTCTACGGGGTGAACCTGCGGGTGGAACGCGGTGAGCGGGTCGCCGTCCTCGGGCCGAACGGCGCGGGCAAGACGACGTTCGTGCTGCACCTCAACGGTGTGCTGGGCGGTGGTTCCGGCCGGGTCGAGGTGGCCGGGCTGCCGGTGGAGAAGGCGAACCTGAAGGAGATCCGCCGCCGCGTCGGCGTGGTCTTCCAGGACCCCGACGACCAGCTGTTCCTGCCCACCGCGCGGCAGGACGTGGCGTTCGGCCCGGCGAACTTCGGGCTGCGCGGCGCGGAGCTGGAGGAACGGGTGGACCGCGCGCTGGCCGCGGTCGGCATGGCCGGGTTCGCCGACCGGTCGCCGCTGCACCTGTCGGGCGGGCAGCGCCGCCGCGTGGCGCTGGCCACCGTGCTGGCCTGCGACCCGGAGGTCCTGGTGCTCGACGAGCCCTCGGCGAACCTGGAACCGGTGGCCCGCCGAGAGCTGGCCGAGGTGCTGCTGGGGTTGGACCGCACCATGCTGATGGTCACCCACGACCTGCCCTACGCCTTGCAGCTGTGCCCGCGCAGCGTGTTGATCGACGGTGGTGTCGTGGTGGCCGACGGACCGACGCGGGAGCTCCTGGCCGACGCCGAGCTGCTCGCCCGGCACCGCCTGGAGCTCCCGTTCGGGTTCCGCCTGTGAACGCCCCGGATCAGCCCGACCGGGGGATCAGGGGCTGGTGCAGGTCACCGTGGGCAGCGAGTTCGTGCCGGAGAAGTTGGCCGTGAAGCCGAACTTGACCGACGTCTCGGGCGCCACCGTGCCGTTCCACGCCGCGTTCTTGACCACCACCTGCTGACCGGAGCCGGACTTGACGCCGCTCCACAGGCTGGTGATCGACTGGTTGCCGCCCCACGTCCACGTGGCGGTCCAGCCGTTGTAGGCGCTCTTGCTGTGGTTCATGACCTCGACCTCCGCCTGGAAGCCGCCCGACCACGCGCTGCTGATCTTGTAGATCGCCATGCAGTTCGCGTCGCCCGGGGTGGTCGGCGTGGTGGTGGTCGTGCTGGTCGGGGTCGTGGTGGTGGTCGACGTGGAGGTGCTGGTCGACGTCGTCGTCGTGGTGGTGGTCGTCGTCGTGCCACCGCCGTTGCCGATGCCGGTCTCCTGGCCGTTGCCGCCGTCGAACACGACGTCCGAGCAGTTGTAGAACGTCTCCGCGCTGTCCGAGCGGGTCCACACCGAGTAGATGATGTGGCGACCGGACTTCCCGGAGGGCAGCTTCGCGTTCCAGTAGTACTTGCCGTCGACCGTGCCCACCGCGCCGCTGTCCGGCGGGTTCGTCACGCTGTCGAACGGCGTGCTCTCCAGGTCGCTCCAGGCCAGCGGCCGGGTCGGGCTCCAGCTGTCCTTGGTGACGAAGAGGTGGAACGTGCCGGGGTGCGCGGCCCACTTGTTGTAGGTGAAGTTGAAGGTCGCGCCCGCGGTGAGGTGGGTCACCGGGTAGTCGTTGCGGGCGATGTCGAACCCGGAGAACGTCGGGTTGCCGCCGCTGCACAGCTTGCCGTCGGGGATGAAGCCGCTGGTGCGGCCTGCGCCGTCGGATCGCAGCACGCCGAACCAGTTGTAGAGCGCGTTGGTGCCGCCTGCCGCGACCGCGGCGGCGCACGCCGGGTTCTGCGGCCGGATGTCGCCCTGCGGGGACAGGCCGTCCTTCCAGCACAGGAAGGTCCGGCTGCCCGGGGTCATCATGGCGCCGTGTGCGGACGCCGCGGTCGGACCGATCACGTTGACGAGCGTCGCGATCAGCAGGCCGGCCGCGCCGGCCGCGGCCAGTGCGATCCATCGTCGGGCCGTCACGTCGTTCACCTCCTCGTTGAGGTTCTGGGAGCGCTCCCAGGAACAGGCATGACTGTAACCGCGAGTACGTCGATCTGTGAATGGGCGACTACACAGTGCATCTCAGCGGCGCAGTGCCTGCCGCTTTACGGACGCAGCGCGCTACACCCGGACGCGGGTACGCCGCCTCGCGCGTTTCGCCGGGCGCACTGGGCCGTGCGGGTGACCGGCGGGCGGTGCCGGCTGGTGCGGCCTGCGCAGCACGCGGTGCGCCAGCGCGGTCCGCCGGTGCTGCGGCGCGGCCAGCACGGAGGCCGCGAACACCGTCACCAGCAGCGTCAACGCGCCCGCGAGCACCAGCGTCTCCGGCGCGCCGATCCGCTCGCACAGCCAGCCCAGCAGGGGCGCGCCCACCGCGCCCGCCGCCGCGCCGACGGCCGAGTTGACCGCCAGCAGCCGCCCGCGCATGCCGTCCGCGGTGTCCAGCTGGATGCGCGTGCTCATGGTGGTGTCGATGACGACCGCGCCCGCCGCGATGGGCAGCAGCACGAGCGCGAAGCCGAGCGTGCCCGGCACCAGCCCGCTGGTCACCTGGAGCAGGCTCGTCGCGCAGGCGACGACCAGCAGCAGGCGCACGGTCAGCGCCTTGCGCGCCGCCGCGGCCAGCCCGCCCAGCACCGTGCCGATCGCGAACACCGTCGACAGCAGGCCGTACGCGGTCGCGTCGGGGCTCATCGCGGCCATCGTGACCTGGTAGTTGCGGCCCAGGCTGGACAGCGTGAACCCGACCGCGAACAGCAGCACCAGCCGCCCGCTCGCGGCGACGTACCGCAGGCCCGCCGTGACGCCGACCCGGTCGGACGGGCTCTGCGCCAACGGGTGCAGCTCGTCGCGGCGGATGGTCAGCACGGCCAGCGTCACGGCCAGGAAGCTGACGGAGTTGATCAGGAACAGCGCGGGCGGGCCGAGCGCCGCGGCGAGCACCGCGGCGCTGCTCATGCCCAGGATGCGGCCCGTGGAGCTGAGCACCGACCCCAGCGCGACCGCGTTGCCGAGGTCCTCCCGCGACACCACCTGCGCGCCGAACCGGCCCAGCGCGGGCCCGTCGAACACCGTCACCAGGCCCGCGGCGAACGTCAGCGCGAGCACCGCCGCGATCGGCGCGCCCTGCCACACCACGAGCGCCAGCACGGCGGCCAGCACGGCGTGCAGCGCCTGGCAGGCGAGGATGATCCGGCGCACCGGCAACCGGTCGGCCACCGAGCCCGCCCACGGGCCCAGCAGGACCGACGGCAACGTGGCCAGCAGCACCGACAGGCCGACCGACGTGGCCGAGCCGGTGCTCTCCAGCACGACCCAGTTCAGGCCGATCAACTGCATCCACGAGCCGGTCACCGAGATCAGGTCGGCGAACGCCCAGCGGCGGTAGTTGCGGCCGCGCAGAGCGCGGAACATCGAAGCTCCCTAGAAGACGATCCGGGGCCTCGACGTGCAGACGTGCCCAGGTGAACGGCAGCAACAGTAAATGTCGCTTTTCCGCGTTCAAACCTGGTGAACAGTGAAAACGCTCACGTAACGCTCTGCATCGCGAGCGTCGCGAGCCGGTTGAGGGCTTGCTCCAGGTGCTCGTCGGTGATCTCGTGCGCCTCGCCGCCGACGGCCGCCGGGTGCTCGCCGCCGACGTCCAGGTGCAGCACCACCCGGCTGCGTCCGGGACCCGCGTCGTCCACCTGGAGCCACCCCGAGTAGCCGCCGCCCTCCAGGTCGCCCCACTCCAGCCGGCGCTGCTCGTCGTCCGCGGCCAGGTAGCCCTCGGCCTCGTCGATCTCGTCGCCCATCGACACGCGCCCGGTGACCCGCTCCGGCCCGCTCGGCTCCACCTGCACCCCGTCGGGCAGCCACGCCTCCATCGCGGACACGTCCCGGGCCAGGTCGAACACCACCCGCGCGTCGACCGGGATCGTCTGCTCGTGCTCGTACTCAGCCATGCCGGCAGCAGTACCCCCGGCACGACCGGGTTACACCGCCGCGGGTGCCATGCCCCCGATCGTGGCGAGCTCCACCCGGTCCGGGCGGGCCGGGCGCATGCCCGCGTCCACGCAGCGCCGCACCACGCCGGGGTGCTCGCGCAGCAGCCGCAGACCCCGGCGGGCCAGCAGCGGCACCGGCTTGCGCGCCTCGGCCACGTCCCGGGCGAACCGGCGCGCGAACGTCACCAGCGCGTTGGGCGCGAGCACGATCGCGTCCGCCAGCACGCCCGCCTCGCGACAGCCCGCCACCAGCCGGTCGGCGAACAGCCCCTCGGCGATGAACAGGCCCGGCGCGGTGACGGTCCGGCAGCCCACCCGCCGGTCCTCGCCCAGCGCGTAGACCGGCGCCTCGACCGTGCCGGTGGTGGCCAGCTCGACCACGGCGGCCAGCGCGTCGGCGGTGTTCCAGGAGCCCTCGGCGTCCCAGTCCGGGCGGCCCGCCTCGTCCCGGGGCAGCAGCGGGTCGTCGCCCTCGCGGTAGAAGTCGTCGAGCCGCAGCACGGGCAGGCCGAGGTGGGCGGCGAGGGTGGACTTGCCCGAACCGGAGGGGCCGGCGAGCAGCACGGCGCGCGCGTGAACGGCAGGTGACGGCACGGGAGACGATTTTCGCACACCACCCGTCCGGTCCGGCACCGCAGCCTTGCGGTCGCCTTGTCCGACCGTGCACCGACGCTGCTCCCGCTGTGCACCCGCTCTGGTCACCCGCGCGCGGGCACACCACGATGTGCTCCATGGTCGTCAGGGTGCGTGGCGTCGAGCACGCCAAGCAGATGCGCGAAGAGCTGCGCGAGGAAGTGCGCGGGTCGCGCCCCGTCGCGCTGCCGGAGGTGTCCGCGCCGAGCGGTGCGGGCGCGGCGGGCGTGGTCGCCGAGGGCGGTGACTTCATCGAGCTGGACCTGGACTCCTTCGGCCGGGCGGTCGCGGACCTCGACCGGCTGCACGGCGTGCTGAGCGGGTTGCTGCGTCGTGCGGAGCAGGAGCTGGAGCAGCCCCTCGGCGACGGCAAGGGCCCGGTCGCGCGCAACATGCGCGAGGCGTTCGGGCTGCGCGGCAGCGACCTCGGCGGCGGCGTGCGCGCGGCGCTGCGGTCCTACCTGGCCGAGCTGGCCGCGTTGCAGGAGGCGTTGCAGCAGGTCGGCAAGACCCAGAAGGTGCAGGACGACTACGTCGCACAGGCTTTGGAGCGGCTGCGGTGAACGAGCGCGAGCGCAAGGGCGGGTTCTGGTCGGACTTCCACGACTACTCGCCGGCCCACCGCCGGCAGCACGAGAAGCGCGTCAAGCTGCGCCGGGAGAACCGGAAGCCGGAGAACTTCGGCAAGATCAACTGGCGGGCGTACACGCACCGGCAGCTCTGGGACATGGTCAAGTCGGCGGACGCCGCGCAGATGGCCACCCGGACGTACGAGTGGAAGCGGCTGGCCGAGGACATCGACCAGGCGACCGCGGACGTGCGCAAGATCGTGCAGAGCCTCACGCTGTCGTGGCGCGGGCCGTCCGCGGTGGCGGCGTCCGAGTCGGTGACGCGGCTGACCCGGTGGGGCTCGGACGCGTCCGACCGCGCGTTCCTGGTGGGCGGTGGTCTCGACGGCTACACCACGGCGGTGGCCGAGGCGGCGCAGGCGATCCCCGAGCCGGTGCACCCGGACGCGGAGAAGTGGTTCGCGCAGGGCTACGACGTGACCGCGCTCGACGGGCCGCAGGGCTCGTACATGCTCGACCAGCTCCTGGACGACCACCGGCCGTCCAAGCAGGAGCAGCGCGAGGCGATGGACCGGGCCGTGCGGGTGATGGAGCAGTACGAGGCCGCCGCCCACGGCATCGGCAAGGAGCTGCCCGTGTTCGAGCAGGCCCCGGAGGTGGCCAAGCGGGACGTGGAGCAGTGGACGCCCGGCCTGCCGCTGCCGTGGCAGGAGCCGACGCCCACGCCGCCCGTGTGGGAGCACCCCGACCGGACCGACCCCGCGGGCCGGCCGCCGTACGAGACCGGCACGCGCCCCGAAGGCACCACGACCGTGGCCGCGGCCGGCGGACCGGCCGTCGGTGGACCCGGGTACCCGGGCGGTCCCGGCGGGTTCGGCGGCGCGAACCCCGGTCACGGCTCGTTCGGCCCCGGCGCGGGCGGGGTCCACGGCGGCGGCCTCCACGGCGGCGGCAGCGGTCACGGCGGGTTCGGGCCGGTCGGTCCGGGCGGCGCGTCCGGCGTGCTCGGCGCGGTGCCGGGCGGCGCGGGGGCGCGCGGCGGCGTCGGACCCGTGGTCGGCGCGGGCGGTCCGCAGGGCTTCGGCATGTACCCGCCGATGGCGCCGGGCAACCGCGAGGAGGACGGCGAGCACCGCAACCGCTACGACAACGGCCTGGACCTGCTCGACGACCTGCCGCCCGCGTTCCCGCCGGTGCTCGGCGAATGAGCCGCGGCTACCAGGTCGACCCGGACGCGCTGGGCGCGTTCGCGGGTCGGTTGGACGAGGCGGCCGACGAGGTCCGCGCCGTCGCGGCCGGCCTGGCGGAACCGCCGGGCGACCTCGGCCCGGAGGGCGTCACCGAAGCGGTCGAGCACCTGGTGGCCGAGTGGGCGGGGGTGCTGCGCGGCGTGGAGCTGGACGCGCTGGCGGACGCGTTGCGCGCGGCGGGTGAGGTGTACCGGCAGGCCGACGAGCTGCGCCATGACTGACTACCGGGGTCTGGGGTTCGACCCCGCGCCCGGTCACGCGGGCGCGGTGGCGGCGGCGAGCGAACGGCTGTCGGTCGCCTTCACGGTCACCGGCGCGCCACCGGAGCAGTGGACGGGTGCGGCGGCGGACGGGTTCAGGACGCGGTTGGAGGCGGTGGTGTCGGAGCTGACGGCGGTGCGGCGCGCGATGCGGGCGGCGGCCGAGGTGCTCGACGGCTGGGCCACCACGCTGCTGGGCAACCAGCGGCGGGCCGAGGAGCTGGACCGGCGTGCGCTGGCGTTGCGGCGCGAGCTCGCCGACGCGTCCGACGAGGTCGACCGGACCGGGGCGATGGCCGCGTTCACCGCCGCCGACGGCGAGGCGCACGACCGGGCCGTGGCGCGGCACGACGAGCTGCGGCGGCGACTGGACGACGTGCTGGAGGAGGCCCGGCTGCTGGAGCGCGACCACCGCGCGGAAGCCAGGCGGGTCGCCGAACGGCTGCGCGCCGAGGAGCCGTCCACGGCCATCGCCGACACGCTGACGGGCTTCTCGTCCCTCACCGCCGAGCTGGCGTCCGTGCTGCTCGGCCCACCTCGACCGGCGTCCACCAGGGGCGCGGCGGCGGCGTTCCGGGCGGGCCTGGGGTGAGACTCGCTCCCGTGCCGGGGGTGACCCCGGTGGCACTCAGCACCCCTGAACGCACCGCGGCGGAGCTGTTAGCCGTCCTGCGTCGCCTGAAGGGCACCCACGACCCCGGGCTGGAGGTGTCCGCCACGCAGGCCGCCGAGCTCGCGCACCAGCACGGCGCGGGCCTGCTGGCCGTGGTCGAGCACCGCGACGCCGACCCGGCGCTGCTCATGGCGGGCGTGGTGCCGGTCGACCGGCCCACCGACCCCGGCGAACTGGGCTTCCACCTCGACGGCCCGGCGATCCGCGAGGTCACCCGGGGCGAGACCGCGACCGGCTACCCGGTGGTGATCGTGGAGCGCATCCCGGTCACCGGGCCCGGGGCCCAGCTCCAGGTCGTGGTGACCGACCCGGACCACCCGCGGATCGCGGTGTTCACGCTGCACTCGCCGACCGGGCGCGGCTGGCTGGAGGTGGCGGGCATCGCGGGCCGGTTCGTGTCGGGCGTCGAGTTCAGCGGTGCCGGAACTCGCTCGGCGTCTGCCCGACCACCTGGCGGAACGTCCGGGAGAAGTGCGCGGCGCTGACGAAACCGCAGTCCTTGGCGATCTCGCCGATCCCGCGCATCGCCTTCGCGGGGTCGGCGAGCAGCGCCTTGGCGCGGTCGATCCGCAGGCCGCGGATGCGCTCGGACACACCCTGCCCGTCGTCGAAGAGCTGGTAGAGGCGGCGGCGGGAGATGAACAACGCCTCGGCGACCCGGTCCGCGCTCAGGGTCGGGTCCGCCAGGTGCTCGCGCATGTAGTCCAACGCCTCGCGCCGCCGTGCGACCAGGGAGTCCACGCGTTCCAGCTCGGCCCGCAGCGCGCTGCGCAGCACGAGTTCGGCCAAGCCCAGCAGGTGGTGGGACAGGCCGTGGGGGTCGAGGGCGTGGGCGGCGGCGAGCACGTGCCCGACCGCGCCCGAGAACACGGCGTGCAGCGCGGCGTCCACGGGGACCTGTTGGAACATCAGCGGTCTCAGCTCGCCGAAGCCGACGGTGAGCCGTGCCTCGGCGACGGTCAGCATCACCACGTCGGGCAGGACGTGCAACGCGCAATCGGGAAACCGAAGCGCGGCGCCGTTGCCGGGCACGCCGCCCGCGACCGTGCAGCCGACCAGCAGCTGGATGTGCTCCGGGGTGCCCGCACCCCCGCTGAGCGCGGCTTTGGCCGCCGCCGCGCCGGAAGCCCGCACAGTCAGGAACCCGCCGGCGACGTCCACGCCGAGCAGCGTAGCCACCGGTGTTGCCCAACCGGCCGCGAAAGCCGCCGCCGACCGCTACCTTCTGGCCTCATGGCGCGACGTTCGGCGACCGCGGTCGTCCTGTCCCACCTGGAGTTCGACCTGCTGTGGGAGGACCTGGGCGCGGGTGAGCCGCCCTACCCGCTCGAGGTGCCGTCCCACGGCGAGACGATGGACGAGCGCGACGCCCTCGGGTCGGAGGTGCTGCGCACGTTGACCGAGGCGGGGCTGGCCGACGGCGAGGATGTCGCGCCGGAGCTGGAGGACCTGTTCACGCTGCTCGCGCACGGCGAGGTGTCGGTGGACGCGCTGGTGTTCCGGCCGCACCCGTGGCGCGTGCTGGCGACGTCGCGGGGCAGGCAGGGCGTGCTGGCCGTGCTGAACGACCGCGAGGTGGCCCTGGAGCCGGTCACCGACCTGACGTCGGCGATCACGCGCGTCATCGGCGACGCGCCCGCGGGCCCCGGTGAGCAGGTGCGCATGCCCCGGCCCGTCTTCGCCGCCGCCATGGACGCCTACGCCCAGTCCGGCCACACCGCGCTGGAACGCACGCTGGCCCAGGCGGGCATCACCGGCCGCGCCACCCGGTCGATCACCACGCTGGTCGACTCGCCGCGCAAGTCGACCGGTCAGCTCGCCGCCACCGGCCCCGGCGGCCGGTCCCGCGTCCTGAGCTGGACCGAGACCGCCGCGGGCCGGTACGCCCTGACCACCGAGCAGTCACCGGACACCGAGTGGGTCCACCTCTCGCCCGCCGACACCCCGTGGCTGACCCGCCACCTGACCGCTCTGCTCACCCGGGCCCGCGGCACCCGACCGTAGAACTCGGGGTACCCGAACGTTCGACTCTCGGGACCTGAACGTAGGACTCTCGCGAGAGTCGAACGCTCAGGTCCCGAGAGTCCTACGTTCAGGTACCCCGAGTTCAACGCTCAGGACGTCAGCAGGTCCGGCGGGACGACGTCGGTCAGGATGGCCATGCCCTCGGCGACGGCGGCCTCGGCGGCCTCGGCGGCCAGCTCCCGGATCACGCCCGCCAGCTCCGCGGGACGCATCGCCAGCGCCTCCCGCGTGAACGCCAGGTCCACCGGCTTGCCGTGCAGGTCGACGACCACCGTCACGCCCCGGCCGGACGCCTCGCACCGGATCGAGTCCAACCGCTCACCGAGCCCCATCACACCCGCCACGTCTCGGGAGTGGTGTCCTCCACCGACTCCACCAGCCTCGCCTGCACGTCCAGGCCCAACGCCGCGACCTCGTCGCCGACCACGTGCACCGCCCGCGCGTTCGCCCGCGCCGTCGCGGTGTCGACCAGCGCCAGGATCGCCCGCGCCAGCCCCGACTGCCCCAGCCGCAACGACCGCGGGTCCAGCACCAGGTCGCGCAGCCCGCCGCCGGGCCCCACCTCGACCGAGATCCCCGTGTCCGGGTCGTGCGCGTTCCCCGTGATCACGGGTGCACCCCTCCGTAGAACGTCGCCGAGCTCAGCCGGTGCGTGTTGCGCCGCACGCTGTCGCCCGAGTTGCCCTCGATCAGCGTCACGGTCCCGCCGGAGACCTTCTCGACGATCCCGATGTGCTTGCTGGTCGCCGGGCTGCTCGGCCCGCTGCCGAACAGCAGCACGTCACCCGGCTTCACCGCGCTCAACGACGTGTACGCCTTGCCGCGCTTCTGCCCCCACCGGAACACGTCGCCGGTGAACGGCAGGAGCGGGATGTCCACCCCGGCCTTGCGCCACATCGCGGTGGCGAACGACGAGCACCACGCCGCCGTCGGCCCGTACGGGTTGCGGTTGCTGCCGGGCGGGTTCTCCCGCGTGCCCAGCTCCTTGCGGGCGGCCGAGATGATCGTCCGCGAACGGCCGCGGGCCCGCGCCTTGGACGGCTTGGTCGAGCCGCGGGTGCGCTCGGCCCGGCCGTCCGCGACGCCGTCGTGCTCGACCTCCTTCTCCAACGCGCGCAGCTTGCGGGCGGCGTCCTCCAGCTCGCCCCGCACGTGCCGGACCGTCCCCGCGGTCTCCTTGGTGTACTTCGGCTCCAGGTCCGCGGCCTGCGCCACGGCCTTGAGCAGCGCGGCCTGCGTGCCGACGGCCTTGCCCGCGTCGAGCAGCCGCGTCGCCGCGTCGAGGTACTCGTCCACGGCCTGCCGCGCCCGCGTGTGCCCGGTCGTCAACGCGCTGGTGACGCCGGCGACGATCTTCTCCGCGTCACGGGCGGCGTCCGCGGTGACCCGCAGCTGCCTGCCCAGCCGGCCGGCGCGCTTCTCGAAGCCCTCGGAGTTGTCGCCCTTCCAGTGCTCCAGCACGGTCTTGGCGGCCTTGCGCTGGTCGTCGTGCCGGTCGGTCAGGCCGGTCGCGGTCTGGTGCAGCGCGTACTGGACCTTCACCGCGTCCTCGGCCTTGCCCGCCAACGAGTTGCGGTGGCCGATCATGCTCTCGGCGAAGTGCCGAGCCATCGCCCGGGTGTCCATCAGCCCTCACCCCCGCCGGTGATCGCGCGACCGCCCAGGGACCGCGCGACGTCGTCGTCCTGCTCCTTGTACGCGCGGGCGGCGCGGCTCGCGGACGTGGCCAGCGCGTCGGTGTTGTGCGCGACCGCCTTGACCTGCTTGCGCAGCGCCGCGCCGAAGTTGTCCAGCGCGTCGGCGAACCCGGACTGCTTGCCGATGCGGCCGAAGCTGTCGTCGGCGATCTCGCGCACCTCGCGCACGTGCCGCCGGCCCAGGGCGGTGAGGTCGTCGGCCGAGTTCCGGGTCCGCTGCGCGTAGTCGCGGAGCACGCCGGCGTCCACGGAGAACCCGCCGCCACCCCCTCGCGACCCGCCGCCGCCCCCGCCGCCCCCGGAGCCACCCCGCGACCCGCCGCGCTTCATCGCCTCGACGCCCCGCCGCGCCTCGTCCAGGTGACGCTTGTACGCCCCGTTGGTGTACGTGCTCCACGGCGTCCACGACCGCCCGTCACCGGAGATCTTGTTCGCCGCCCGCGCGTTCTCCGCCGGGTCGAACAGCTCCCGGTTCGACTCCAGCCCGAACTCGCGCCGCCGCGCCGGGCCCATCGCACCCAGCATGTTGATCTGCCACAGCCCGTAGGAGTTGTCCGGCGGGGTGGCGTTGTGCGCCCGCGGGTCGCCGCCCGACTCGGCCAGCGCGACCGCCACCGCGATCGTCAGGTCCTGCCCGCGGAACCCCGCGTCGTGCGCGTGCCGGGCGATCTGCTCCGGACTCAACTTGCTCATGCCGCACACCCTGCACTGCCGTGACCAGCGGCGGAACCGCCGTTGCACGCTCGGACAGCGGCAGTGCACAGGGGAGCTACAGTCGAACACGTGAACGAGGGTGGCCTGTTCGACGACGGCTTGTTCGGCGTCGACCCGGAGGAGAAGGCGGCGCGCATCGCCGCCAACGCGCCGCTGGCCGTGCGGATGCGCCCGCGCACCCTGGACGAGGTGGTCGGGCAGGACCACCTGCTCGGACCGGGCGCGCCGCTGCGCAGGCTGGTGGAGGGCTCGTCGCCCGCCTCGGTCATGCTCTACGGCCCGCCGGGCACCGGCAAGACGACGCTGGCCACGCTCGTCTCCCAGGCCACCGGCCGGCGGTTCGCCGCGCTGTCGGCGCTGTCGGCGGGCGTGAAGGAGGTGCGCGCGGTCATCGAGGAGGCGCGCCGCCGCCTAATCCGCTCCGGCGAGTCGACCGTGCTGTTCATCGACGAGGTGCACCGCTTCTCCAAGACCCAGCAGGACGCGCTGCTGGGCGCGGTCGAGGACCGGATCGTGCTGCTGGTCGCGGCGACCACGGAGAACCCGTTCTTCTCCGTCGTCTCGCCGCTGCTGTCCCGCTCGCTGGTGCTGCAACTGCGCCCGTTGACCGACGACGCGGTGCGCGCCCTGGTGCGGCGCGCGGTGCGGGACGAACGCGGCCTCGGTGGCGCGATCACCGTCGAGCAGGACGCCGAGGACCACCTGGTGCGGCTGGCCGGCGGTGACGCACGGCGCGCGTTGACCGCGCTGGAGGCCGCGGCCGACGCGGTCGGCGAGGGTGGCGCGCTCGACCTGGCGACGTTGGAGGCGACGGTCGACAAGGCGGCCGTGCGCTACGACCGGCAGGGTGACCAGCACTACGACGTGACCAGCGCGTTCATCAAGTCGATCCGCGGTTCGGACGTGGACGCGGCGCTGCACTACCTGGCCCGGATGATCGAGGCGGGGGAGGACCCGAGGTTCATCGCGCGCCGGCTCGTCATCCACGCCAGCGAGGACGTCGGCATGGCCGACCCGACCGCGTTGCAGACGTGCGTGGCGGCGGCGCAGGCGGTGCAGCTCATCGGGCTGCCCGAGTGCGCGCTGAATTTGGCCCAGGCCACCATCCACCTGGCCACCGCGCCGAAGTCGAACGCCGTCACGACCGCGATCGGCGAGGCCATGGCGGACGTGCGCAAGGGCATGATCGGCTCGGTGCCCGCGCACCTGCGCGACGGCCACTACGCGGGCGCGGCCAAGCTCGGCAACGCCCAGGGCTACCGCTACCCGCACGACGTGCCGGAGGGCGTGCTGACCCAGCAGTACCCGCCGGACGACCTGGTCGGCCGCGACTACTACCAGCCGACCGGCCGCGGCGGCGAGCGCGTGCTCGCCGAACGCCTGCCCAAGCTGCGCAAGGTCGTCCGCGGCCAGGAGTAAATCCATTTCCGATCCGGTCGCGTTCTGACACGGTATGGCCCGTGACGGACGCCCCCCTGAACGGCCACGCCCTGCTCGACTTCAACGCCCCGCTCTCGGACGCCAAGGCGTACGACCTGATCAACGGCCTGCGGCTGCGGCCGGGGGACCGGGTGGCCGACTACGGGTGCGGCTGGGCGGAACTGCTGCTGCGGGCGGTGGAGCACCAGACCGGGGTGACCGGCGCCGGCGTGGACAGCGACGAGTACGCCATCACCCGCGGTCGGGCGAACGTGCAGGCCAGGGGTTTGGCGTCCCGCGTCACGCTCGACCTCGCCGACGTCACCGGGTGGGACGCCGAGCCCGCGGACGTGACGATCTCGATCGGCGCGTCCCACGCCTGGGGCGGCACGAAGGCCACCCTCGAAGCGCTGCACGCCCGTACCCGACCCGGCGGCACCCTGCTGATCGGCGACGGGTTCTGGGAGCGGTCGCCGAGCGCGCGTTCGCTGGAGATCTTCGGCGAGGGCGAGTTCGGCACCCTGGACGAGCTGGTCGACCTGGCCCTGGGCTGCGGTTACCGCCTGCTCGCCCTCACTGCGGCCGGCCGGGACGAGTGGGACAGCTTCGAGTCCCGCTGGTGCGCGTCCCGGGAGCGCTGGCTGCTGGACAACCCCGACCACCCGGAAGCCGCCGAGGTCCGCGCGATCGTCGACGAGCACCGCGACGGCTGGCTCAAGGGCTACCGGGGCGAGTTCGGCCTGGCCTACCTGACCCTGGCCCGCCCCTAGGACCCCGGCCGCCTCGCCCGGCCGGGGATACCGGACGAGGCGGCCGATCCGTCACCAGCCGTCCGGCGGCGGCACCGGGGTCACGTCGTGCAGCGGGTTGGGCAGGGTGCCCGTCCTCGGCACCGGGGGCCGGGCGGTCAGGTCGCGGTAGCCCAGCGTGAGCCGGTAGCCGTTGAGCGGGTAGCGCAGGAACTCCCGCTCGGTGAGCGAGCCGGCGTCCATCCGGTCGGCCAGGTCCGGGAAGCGGACGCGGTAGGCGTCCACCTCGCCCCGGACCATGCCCCAGAAGCGGTCGTGGTCCAGCGGCAGCAGGGTCGACAGCGGGCGGAACACGCCGACCAGCAGGGCGTCCACGATGTACTGGCGCAGCACCGGCCACGGCTTGCGCGGCAGCACCGGGTCGTGGGCGTCCGGTTCCAGGCCACGCGCCGGCACCCGGTCCACCGACACGTTCACGTCGTCCACCAGGTCGAACAGGGCGACGCGGACCGGCACGTGGTCGTCGTCGGTGATCACCACGACGTTCTCGCCGTGCGGGTTGAACGTGATGCCGTAGGTGTAGAGCACGTGCAGCAGCGGCCGGAGCAGCACCCGCAGCAGCGCCGCGAACCACTCCGCCGGGTCGGTCCGGCCCAGGTACTCCAGCACCAGCGGCCGCCCGGACCGGTCCACGTGCAGCAGGGCGGCCAACGACCACGAGCGCTCACCGGGCCGCAGCGCCACCGGCTCGCGCCAGATGCACCCCATCGTCTCCAGCCACTGGTAGGGCACCTCCCCGGCCCGGGACAGCCGCGGGTGCCGCACGGTCACCGACGCGACCTCGCCCAGCAGCTGCGTGCCCCACTCGCCGATGAGCTTGTCCGCCCCCCACAGCCCCGCGAGCCACTGCGTCACGACCGGCGCGGCCTGCGTGCAGTGCGGCGGGATGCCCCGGTACACCGACGTGTTCAGCACCCGCAGCGGCAGCTTGACCTGGTAGCGCCGCGGCGCGTCCACGTTGACCATGGTGCGGATCGCCTGGGTGGGCAGGTGCCAGTCCGGCGCCTCGCCCAGCTCCACGATCCGGCCGGTGGCCAGCTCCGGCGCCCACAACGTCCGCACGACGTGGTCGAGCTGCCACGGGTGCACGGGCAGCCACACGTAGGCCGCCGGGTCGACCCCCGCCTCCTGCACCGTCTCGGTGAACCGCTCCACCGTCACCGGGTCCAGCTCGTGCGCCCGCACGCCGTCCTCGGACAGCGACGACGTGCCGCGGAACTCCGCCAGCCCCCGGTGCACGGCCAGCCACGGCAGCCGCACGGGCGTGCGCGCCTCGGGGCTGTACCGCGCCAGGTCGTCGGCCGAGAACCCGACCCGCCCCTTGTTCGCGATCAGCCACGGGTGCCCGGTCAGGTGCCCGTCCAGCTCGGCCCGCGGCAGCGGCACCAGCTCCGCCACCGGCCGCGCGGTCGCCGCCAGCGCCACGTCGGCGGCCAGCGTCGCGGTCACCTCGGCCAGGAAACCGGCGGTCGTGGCCGGGTCCACCCGCAGGAACCGCAACGCGTCCACCACGAACAGCTGCACGTCGTCGCACGGCTCCACGACGTCGTCGCCGAGGATGCCGGCCGCCGCCCGGCGCACCGACCCGGGCTCCACCAGCCACCCGCCGAACGCCGTCCGCGTGGCCGAGAACGCGTACACCGCGTCGTCGAACCGCAGCTCGTAGCCCCCGGTGGGGGTGAGCAGCCCTTCGAAGCACAGCTCGCCGATCGCCTTGGCCAGCAACGCCGCCGAGCACTCGCGCCACAGGTCAGTCAAGGTCGTCTCCAGGTCGTCCGGCGTCTCTCGGGGCGCCGAAGCTGGTGTAGGCGGTGTGCTGGGGCAGCGGGTAGACCTCGCGGCCGGTGACGGCGTTGACGATCGTGGCGTTGCGCACCGCGCCGATGCCCAGGTCGGGCGCGGCCACGCCGTGGCTGTGCAGGTCGGCGTTCGCCACGAACACCCGGCCGGTGACCGACGGGTCCAGCGAGATGGAGTGGTCCAGCGCGACGACGTACCGGTCCTCGGCGTCCCGCCGGATGAACGGCTCCAGCGGCTCCAGGAACGGCGTCGGCGCCTGGCGGTACCCGGTGGCGGCCACGACCAGGTCGGTGCGGTGCCGGAACGCGCGGCCGGTGTCCCGGTGCGCGCACTCCAGCACCACCTCGGAACCGGAGACCGACGACGACACCACGGTCACGCCGGGCCGCAGCTCGACCGGCGCGAGCCCGTGCTCCCACTCCCGCCGGTACAGCAGGTCGTGCAGCTCCTCCAGCGTCTCCGCCGAGATCGCCCGGTAGTGCCGCCAGTGCTCGGCGCGCACCGCGTCCCGCCGGTCCTGTGGCAACGAGTGGAAGTGCCGCACGTACGAGGGCGTGGTCATCTCCAGCACCAGCTTGGTGTAGTCCAGCGGCGCGAACACCGGCGTGCGGGTCAGCCACGCGACCGCCGGGCCGCCGTCGAGGTTGCGCCGCAACAGGTCCAGCACGACCTCGGCGCCCGACTGGCCCGACCCGACCACGGTCACCCGGTCGGCGGAGATCGTCCGGTGCAGGTAGTCGGAGCTGTGCACGAGCCGGTCGCCGAGACCCGCCAGCGCGGGCGGCACGGACGGCGTGGTGCCCACCCCGAGCACCAGGTGCCGCGCGTCCACCGAGAACCCCGGGCCCGACACGACGAACCGGTCGTCCTCCCACCGCGCGGACGTCACCGCGTGCGAGAAGCGCACCGGCAGCCGTGACGCCGCCCACCTCAGGTAGTCCTCGTACTCGCGCCGGGTGGGGTGGAACCTCTCCCGCACGTAGAACGGGTACAGCCGGTCCGCGTCGCGCAGGTAGGCCAGGAACGACAGCGGGTGCGTCGGGTCGACCAGCGTCACCAGGTCGGCCAGGAAGCTGACCTGGAGCACCGCGTCGCCGAACATCATCCCGCTGTGCCAGCGCAGCTCCGGCCGCGCCTCCAGCACCACCACGTCCAGGTCGTCCACGGTGGACGCCAGCGCGGCCAGCCCGAGGTTGAACGGGCCGCAGCCGATCGCCACGACGTCGGTGACCACTGTCCTGGGGTTCATCGCGTGCGCACCATGAGCAGCGCGACCTTGTCCGGCAGCAGCACCTCGCCCACCGGCGCGAACCCGCCCGCGGTGAACGACGCGATCGCCCGCCGGTTGCGCACGTCCGGCTCCAGCAGCACCCGCGTGCACCTCGGGTCGGCCTCGAACAGCGCCTCGGTCAGCACCGGCAGCAACCGGCGCACCAGGCCCTGGTCGGTCATGCCCAGCTCGCCCACGGCGACGTGCAGCCCGAGGTCGTGCGGCCGGGCCGGGTAGACCTGCGCGACCACGTCCCGCGCCGCCCGGTACACCTCCAGGTAGATCACCGGGTCGTCGTCGCGGCTCACCAGCACCGGCAGCGAGTGCCGCCCGGACAGCTGCCTGCGCAGCTCCTCCTCCCACCGCTCGCGCGGCCACGCCTGGTGCCAGAACGCGACCACGTGCGGCGCCTGCATCCAGCGGTGCACCAGGTCCAGGTCACGGGTGCCGGGGTCGACGGCGCGGGCGTGCCAGCCGTCGGCGAGGACCGGCAGCGGTGGACCGGGCACGCCGGACAGGTCGTCGGTCGGCCGGTAGGCGTCGAGGTGGGTCACCGGGCGCACCTGCCCTCCCGCAGCGGGTTGGGCGCGTCGAAGTACACCGACTGCGCGTCCAGCGGCGCCAGCACCTCGTCGATGCCCTCCAGCCTGGTCAGCAGGTTCGCCTTGCACGGCAGCACGTCCGCCTCCAGCCACCGCCGGGCCAGCCGGTCGCCGTCCGGGCCCGCCTCGGCCAGCGCGGGCAGCGCCGCTTCCAACCGCGACGCCAGCACGCCCAGCAGGTCCCGCTCGTCGGCCAGCCCCTCCACGCCGATGCAGCCGATCACCGCCAACGCCTGGTTGCGCAGCAAGTAGTAGGTGAGCCGGTCGTCCACGACCGCGTCGTCCACCACGGCCAGCGTCGACTCCTCGACGCCCAGCCGCTCCAGCACCCTCGGCAGGTGCGAGGAGGCCAGGTAGTAGCCCTGGTTGTCCCGGTAGCGCCCGCCGACGACCCGGCCCGCCGGGTCCAGCCGCACCAGCGTGTTCTGCTGGTGGGCCTCCAGCCCGATGCCGGTCTCCGCGTACAGCCGCAGCATCGGCACCAGCACGCGGTCGGTGTAGTCGGCGACCCACTCCGCCGCGTTCAACCGCAGCACCAGCTCGCCCAGCAGCGAACGCCCGATGCCCGGCCGCGGCGCGACCATGCCGGCCAGGCAGCGCGAGTCGCCGATGTCCTCGGGCACCTCGCGCACGGCCACGTCCAGCCCGGTGACCTCGCCGCCCTCGTCCACCGCGAGCCACGCCGGGTCGCGCACCACGCTGAACTCCGGGTGCGCCTTCTCCGTGCCCGCCGCGTAGCCGGACTCCAGCAGCAGGTGGACCTCCGAGCCGCGGCGCAGCTCGGTCGACGTCGACTCGCGGCGGGAGTTGGTGACCCGCAGGCCGAGCGACAGCTTCAGCATCACCGGCGCGCCGGTCCGGTACACCGTGCGCAGGCTCGACGTCGGCGACCACGCCGGCCCGAACTCGCCCAGCGGCTCCAGCAGGCCCCGCGAGACCAACGACGCGATCCGCGGCCTGCCGAGCAGGTCGTGCGCCTGCCACGGGTGCGCGGGCACGAGCACCCGGCCCGGTTCGGGGCTGCGCCCGGCCAGCGTCGACAGCAACGTCACCGCGTCCGGCCCGGACACCGACCCGTGCGACACGACCTCCTCGGCCGCGGAGAACCAGAACAGCGGGAACGATCCGCGCAGCTCCGGCGCGTACCGGGCGTTGTCGCCGTCGGACAGGCCGTCGCGGCTCTTGGGCGCGGGGTGGTGCAGGTGCCCGAGCATCAACCGCTGCTCGCTGTCCAGGAACCGGTCCGCCGGTCCGACCGGCGCGCGGCGGCGGTACTCCACGAACCCGGTCACCCGCCGCACCGACTCGGCCGTGCGCTCCACCAGGTCCGCGATGTGATCGCCGGCTCCGCCGGAGGCCAGTTCCGCCCCGACCAGCGCCACCGCCACCACGGGGTCGGCCGGTCTGCCCGCCAGCGTCACCGGCCCGAACCGGTGCCGCCCGGTGGGGGAGGCGTACCGCACGTCCGCCTCCAGCGGCAGCCCGAGCACGTCGACCCGCACCCGCCCGCCCGGGTCCACCGGCACGCCCCGCTCCCGCACCCAACAGCGCAGCAACGCCTCCAGGTGCGCGTGCTCCGAGGTCGACCTGGGGTCGCCTTCCAGCGGATCCGGGCTCATGCCGCTCCCTTCACGAGTCGTTCGGCGGCGGAACCGGCTTCGCGGACCAGGGCCAGCAGGGCCACCAGGTCCGCCTCCCGGGCGTTCGGGTTGAGCAGGGTCAGCTTCAGGCACGTCGCCTTGTCCACCACGGTGCGGCCGATCAGCGCCGCGCCCGCGCGCAGCAACGCCCGGCGCAGGCGCGCGTTCACCTCGTCGGCGAGCGACCGGTCGGCCGGCCGGTAGCGGAACACCACGGTGGTCAGCGTCGCCCCGCCGACCAGCTCGAACGACGGGTCGGCGGCGATCAGCGCGGCGGCGTGCCCGGCCAGCTCGTGGCACCGGTCCACCAGCGCGCCCAGCCCGGCCCGGCCCAGCGCGAGCAGCGTCGCGGCCACCTTCACCGCATCGGGCCGGCGCGTGGTCTGCAACGACCGGCCGAGCGCGCCGTCGTAGCCCTCGACCCGGTCGTCCTCGGGGTTGAGGTAGGCCACCGACCGCTCCAGCGGCCCGAACAGCGCCGCCGACCGCACCAGCAGCACGCTCGCCGCGGCCGGCTGCCAGCCGATCTTGTGCAGGTCCGCGGTCACCGAGTCGGCCAGCGCGAGCCCGTCCACCAGCCCGGCCAGCTTCGCCGAGAACACCGCGCCGAAGCCGTAGGCGGCGTCCACGTGCAGCCAGGCGCCGTGCTCGCGGGCCAGCGCGGCCAGCTCCGGCAACGGGTCCACCGAGCCGAAGTCCGTGGTGCCCGCGGTCGCCACGACGGCCACCGGCGTGCCGCCCGCCCGCAGCATCGCCGCGAGCGCGTCCGGCCGCATCCGGCGGCGCGAGTCCACCGACACCGTGCGCACGGCCCGTTCGCCGATGCCCAGCACCGCGCACGCCCGCGCCACCGAGAAGTGCGCCAGCTCCGAGCAGAACACGACCGGGTCGGGCAGCGCGGTCACGCCGTCGGACCGCACGTCCACGCCGAGCCGGACCGCCGCCGCGTCCCGGGCCAGCAGCAGCGCGGTGAGGTTCGACAGCGTGCCGCCGGGGGTGAACACGCCGTCGGCGTCCGCGTCGAACCCGGCCAGCCGGGCCAGCGCCGCCACCACCCACCGCTCCACGGCCAGCGCGGCCGGCCCGGAGTCGTAGGTGTCCAGCGACGCGTTGGACGCGCTGGCCAGCGCATCCGCCGTGACGGCCACGGCCAGCGGCGGCGGTTGCAGGTGAGCCGCGGCGAACGGGCTGGTCAGGTCGATGCCGCCGTCGGTGAGCGCGGTCGTCACGCGGGCCAGCGCGGCTTCCGCGCCGATGCCGTGCTCGGGCAGCTCGCCGAGCACCCGGCGGGCGTGGGCCAGCACGTCGGCGGGCTCGCCCGGCGGTACCGGCCGGCCGGAGGGACTGACGGCGAACACGGCACCTCCGGCGATCGACTAAGGCTAGGCTTACCTCATCTAGTCGGTGTGGTGGGTGTCAAGCCCTCCGTGACCATCCGTGGTGTGACGATCACTCGCGTGCCCACGCTAGCCGCCGCGACCACGATCGAATCGACGGCCAAATGGGGGGTCTTGTCCGCCGTCCCACCACGTGGCACAGCCCCCTGCCCCGATCTCGTTCGGAGGCGCCGGCGGGGTCGCGGTAACCTTGGCCACCACCTTGAGCCTTGCAATCCACCAGGAGGATCCGTGTCGCCAGGGCAGATCGCCGCGCTGGTCGCCGCCGGCGCGTTCGTGCTGCTTGTGCTCCTGCTGGCGATCCCGTTGATCAAGCTGGGCCGGACGCTCGACGAGGCCACCATCGCCATCCGCAAGGCGCACCAGAACAGCGACCCGCTCTTCACCGGCGCGAACACGACGATCACGCACGTGAACACGCAGCTGGAGCGGGTGGACGGGATCACCGCCAACGCCCGCGCGGTCACCGGCAACGTCTCCGCCCTCACCTCGCTGTTCACCGCGACCCTGGGCGGGCCGCTGGTCAAGGCCGCCGCGCTGTCCTACGGCGTCAGCAAGGCCATCCGCGCCCGGCGCGCGGCCAAGGAGGCTCCCAGCAAGCACACTCGACGCAGGGGCAGGCGATGAGGCGGCTGTTCTGGTTCGGGCTCGGCATCGCCGCGGGCGTGTTCGCCACCCGCAAGGCGGGCCAGGCCGCGCACGCCGCCACGCCGGCCGGCATCGGCGAGAACGTCGGCCAGGGCCTGCGCGAGCTCGCGGGCGCCATCGGCTCGTTCGGCGCCGAGGTGCGGGCGGGGATGTCGGAGCGCGAACAGGAGTTGCAGGACACCGTGGAACGTCAGACGGGCTTCACGCCGGGTCGGCGAGCGCGCAGGGCGAACGACGCCAGGTAGGCCGTTCGTTCGCCTCGCCGCGCCCGATCGTCGGCTCGGCCGACGTGACTTCCACACTCCCGAAGGACAAGACCCGTGCAGACCCACGAGATCATCAAGCGCTTCCGCGAGCACTTCGAGAACGCCGGCCACAAGTACGTGCCCAGCGCCTCGCTCCTGCTCGACGACCCGAACCTGCTGTTCGTCAACGCCGGCATGGTGCCGTTCAAGCCGTACTTCCTCGGCGAGGCCCCGCCGCCCGCCCCGCGGATGACCAGCATCCAGAAGTGCGTGCGCACCCCGGACATCGACGAGGTCGGCAAGACCACCCGGCACAACACGTTCTTCCAGATGGCCGGCAACTTCTCGTTCGGCGACTACTTCAAGGAAGACGCCATCCGGCTGGCCTGGGACCTGGTCACCAAGCCGGTCGCCGACGGCGGCTACGGCCTGGACCCCGAGCGCATCTGGGTGACCGTCTACCTGGACGACGACGAGGCCGCCGGCCTGTGGCAGAAGGTCGCCGGGCTGCCGCCCGAGCGCATCCAGCGCCGCGACATCGAGGACAACTACTGGTCGATGGGCGTGCCCGGCCCGTGCGGCCCGTGCTCGGAGATCTACTACGACCGCGGCCCTGCCTTCGGCAAGGAAGGCGGCCCGGTCGTCGACGAGGACCGGTACCTGGAGATCTGGAACCTCGTCTTCATGCAGAACGTCCGCGGCGAGGGCGGCGCCAAGAAGGACTACCCGATCCTCGGCGAGCTGCCGGACAAGAACATCGACACCGGCATGGGCGTCGAGCGCGTCGCCATGCTGCTCCAGGACGTGGACAACGTCTACGAGACCGACCTCGTCCGCACCGTCATCACCAAGGCCGAGCAGCTCTCCGGCCGCAAGTACGGCGCCAACGAGACCGACGACGTGCGCTTCCGCGTCATCGCCGACCACGCCCGCAGCGGCGTGCTGCTGGTCGGCGACGGCGTCACGCCCGGCAACGAGGCCCGCGGCTACGTGCTGCGCCGCCTGCTGCGCCGCATCGTCCGCTCGGCCCGCCTGCTGGGCGTGACCGAGCCGGTCCTCGTGCAGTTCGCCGAGGTCGTGCGCGACGCCATGGGCCCCTCCTACCCCGAGCTGGTCTCCGGCTTCGCCCGCATCGAGCAGGTGCTCAAGGCCGAGGAGGACACGTTCCTGCGCACGCTCGACGCCGGGTCGCGGATCTTCGAGACGGCCGCCGGGCAGGTCAAGGCCGACGGCCGCGCCACCCTCCCCGGTGACAAGGCGTTCCAGCTGCACGACACCTACGGGTTCCCGTTCGACCTCACCCTCGAGATGGCCGCCGAGGCCGGCCTGACCGTGGACGAGGACGGGTTCCGCAAGCTGATGGCCGAGCAGCGCGCCCGCGCCAAGGCCGACGCCGCCGGCAAGAAGACCGGCCACGGCGACCAGACCGTGTACCGGGAGCTGCTGGAGCTCGGCGCCACCGAGTTCACCGGCTACACCGAGCTGGCCAGCGAGGCCACCCTGCGCGGCATCGTCAGCGGCGGCAAGCGGGTCCGCTCGGCCAAGGAAGGCGACATCGTCGAGGTCGTGCTCGACCGCACGCCGCTGTACGCCGAGTCCGGCGGCCAGGAGAGCGACGCCGGCACGATCGTCACGGCCAACGCCGAGCTGGAGGTCGTGGACGTCCAGAAGGTCGCCCGCAAGCTGTGGGTGCACCAGGTGCGCGTGGTCAGCGGCGAGGTCGCCGAGGGTGAGCACGTCGAGGCCAGGGTCGACCAGGAGTGGCGCGTCGGCGCCCGCCAGGGCCACTCGGGCACGCACGTCGTGCACGCCGCCCTGCGCCAGGTGCTCGGCCCGTCCGCCCTGCAGAGCGGTTCGTACAACAAGCCGGGCTACCTGCGGCTGGACTTCGCCTGGACCGGCGGCCTGTCCGAGGAGGCCCGCAGCGAGATCGAAGAGGTCTCCAACCTGGCCGTCCGCAAGGACCTGCCGGTGCGCGTGGTCTACACCGACATGGGCGGGGCCCAGGAGATGGGCGCCGTCGCCCTGTTCGGCGAGACCTACGACGAGACCGTGCGCGTGGTCGAGATCGGCGGGCCGTGGTCGCGCGAGCTGTGCGGTGGCACGCACGTCGAGCACTCGTCCCAGATCGGTCCGATCACGGTGATCGGCGAGTCGTCGGTCGGCTCCGGCGTGCGCCGCCTGGAGGCTTACGTCGGCATCGAGGCGTTCAAGTACCTGGCCCAGGAGCGGGCCCTGGTGCAGAACGTCGCCGCCATGCTGAAGGTGCCCGACGCCGAGGTGCCCGCCCGGGTCGAGGCCCTGGTGGAGCGGCTGCGGGTGGCCGAGAAGGAGCTGGAGAAGGTCAAGGCCGCCCAGCTCGTCGCCAACGCCGGGTCCCTGGCCGAGCAGGCCCTGGACGTGCGCGGGGTGTCCCTGGTGGCCCTGCGGCTGCCGGAGGGCACGTCGGGCGCCGACGTGCGGACCATCGCCGGCGAGGTGCGCAACCGGCTCGGCGACAAGCCGGGCGTGGTCGGCCTGTTCGCCCCGGACGGCGACAAGGTCAGCTTCGTGGTGGCCACCACGTCCGCCGCCCGCGACCTGGGCCTGGCCGCCGGCAGGCTGGTGCCGGCGTTCGCCCCGGCCGTCGGTGGTCGTGGCGGCGGCAAGCCGGACCTGGCCCAGGGCGGCGGCACGAACCCGGCCGGTGTCGACGACGCCATCGCCGCCCTGCGCACCGAGGTGGACCGCGCCCTTGAGCAGCGCTGACCGCCCCGGCGTCGACGACCCCGGCCTCGGTCGGAGGCTGGGCGTCGACGTCGGCGCGGTGCGCGTCGGGGTGGCGTTGAGCGATCCCGGCGCGTTCCTGGCGACGCCACTGGTTACCCTGGCGCGTGACGTGAAGACCGGACAGGACCTGCGTGACCTGGCCGGCCTGGTCACCGAGCACGACGTGGTCGAGGTCGTGGTCGGCCTGCCCCGCACGCTGGCCGGCAAGCACGGGCCGGCGGCGGAGACCGCCGCGGCGTACGCTGCGGCGTTGGCCGAGCGCGTCGCACCGGTTCCGGTGCGGCTCACCGATGAGCGGCTGACCACCGTCACGGCGAGCCGGGTGCTCGCCGAGCGCGGGGTGCGCGGCAAGAAGCAGCGCGCCGTGGTCGACCAGGCTGCCGCGGTCGAGATCCTGCAGTCCTGGCTGGACGCACGGGCGCGACAAGTGGCTCGCTCCGCCGCGGAGCGGGCCCCCGGAGCTAAGGACGGCTCGTGAACGACGACCTCGGGTTGTTCACCGATCCCGACACCCGCCAGGACGAGCGGGCGGCGCGTGGCAGGAGCGACGCCGCGGCCCGCCGTGCCAAGCGCCGGCGCAAGCGCACGATCCTGTGGGTCGTGGTGGCGCTGGTGCTGACCGGCGGCGGCGTCGGCGCGTACTACGGGTACCGCACGCTGAGCGGCATCGGCTCGTACGACGACTTCGCCGGCGCGGGCGAGGCGGACGTGGTGGTCGAGGTCAAGGACGGCGACCTGGTCACCACCATCGCGACCACGCTCAAGGACCAGGGCGTGGTGGCGAGTTCGCGGGCGTTCACCGAGGCGGGCGCGAACGACGCCCGGGTCACCGCCATCCAGCCCGGGTTCTACCTGATGAAGACCAGGATGTCGGGCGAGGCCGCGGTGGCGCGGATGGTCGACCCGGCGTCGAAGGTCGTGCCGCTGGAGGTCAAGGGCGGCTACGTGCTGCACGACATCACCGCGCCCGACGGCAAGGTCACCCCCGGCGTGCTGTCGCGGCTGTCCGAGGCGTCGTGCGTGGAGCTGGGCGGCGCGAAGCAGTGCGTGACGCCGCAGGAGCTGCGCGACGCGGCGGAGAACGCCGACCCGGCCGCGCTCGGCATCCCCGACTGGGCCGCTCCGGACGTCGCCGCCGCGCCGAAGGAGAACCGGCTCGAGGGGCTGATCGTGCCGGGCCTGTACCACCTGAAGCCGGGCGCGAACGCGGTCGAGCTGCTCAACAGCGTGATCGCCACGTCGCTGGGCCGGTTGCAGGGCTACGGCATCCCCAGCGGCGCGGGCAAGACGGGCTTCCGGCCGTACGAGGTGCTGGTCATCGCGTCGCTGATCGAGAAGGAAGGTCTGACCAAGGACTTCGGCAAGATCTCGCGGGTGATCTACAGCCGGCTCGCGAAGCCGCAGAAGCTGGAGCTGGACTCGACGGTCAACTACAAGCTGGACCGGCCGATCATCACCACCAGCGACGAGGACCGCGAGAAGTCCGGCCCGTACAACACCTACCAGGTGCAGGGCCTGCCGCCGACGCCGATCGGCTCACCCGGCCGGGAGGCGATCACCGCCGCGATCACGCCCGAGGACGGGCCGTGGATGTACTTCGTGAAGTGCCAGAAGGACGGCACCTCGTGCTTCACGAACACCTACGACGAGCACCGCGCCGTGTCGAAGAGGGCGCAAGAGGAAGGCGTCTTCTGACCGTGGCGCGCCGTGCGGCGGTCATCGGCTCGCCGGTGGCCCACTCGTTGTCCCCGGTGCTGCACAACGCCGCGTTCGCGGCACTGGGCCTGTCCGACTGGGAGTACACGCGGGTCGAGTGCGCGGCCGACGGGGTGCCGTCGCTGGTCGCGGGCCTGGACGCGGCGTGGGCGGGGCTGTCGGTGACCATGCCGAACAAGCGCGCCGCGCTGGCCGTGGCGACCTCCGCGACGCAGCGGGCCGTGCGGGTGGGGGCCGCGAACACGCTCGTGCCGGTCGACGGCGGGTGGCGTGCGGACAACACCGACGTGGACGGCGTGCTGGGCGCGTTGCGCGCGTCGTGCGGCTTCACGTCGGGCACGCGCGCGGTCCTGCTGGGCGCGGGCGGCACGGCGACGGCGGCGCTGGTGGCGCTGGCGTCGGTCGGGGTCCGCTCGGTGTCGCTGGTGGTCCGCTCGGCGAGCCGGGCGGCGGAGGCGGAGTCGTGCGCGTCGCGCCTGGGCCTGGCCCTCGACGTGGTCACCTGGGACGCGGCGGACTTCGCCGCGCTGGCCTCGTCGTCGGACGTGCTGATCAGCACCGTGCCGCCGGACGCGACCGGGCCGATCGCCACGGCGCTGGCGGAAGCGCCGTGCGTGCTGGACGTCATCTACCACCCGTGGCCGACGCCGCTGGCGGAGGCGGTGACCGCGCGCGGTCGCACCCTGGCCACCGGGCTGGACATGCTCCTGCACCAGGCGTTCGGCCAGTCCGAGCAGTTCACCGGCCGGCCGGCGCCGCGCGAGGCGATGCGCGCCGCCCTCCGCGCCGCCACGGACGACATCCTGCCGCTGCCGATCTAGCCGTCAGTCGACGCGGGCGTCGTCCAAGCGGTCGAGGATCGTGCGCACGGTCTCGTCGGGGGTCTGCTCGGTGGTGTCGAGCCACAGCCCGAGGCGCGGCGTGCCCTCGCGCAGGCCGCGGTCGAGGTCCTCGACCGTCCACGCGTCGCCGTACCCGGTCTTCGCGCGCTGCTCCTCGCGGGCCCTCAGCGCGTCGGCCGACGGCGCGAGCAGCACGACGTACCGGGGCCGCGTGCGCACGGCGTCGACGTACTCCGCGAGGTGGTCGCCGAGGATGACGTCCTGCACCACGGCGGTCCACCCGTGCGCGGCGTACTCGTCGGCCACCATCGCGGACAGCCGGTAGCGCAGCCGCAACTGGGCCTCGGCCTCCGCGTCGTCGGGCCGCACCTCCGCCCGCCCCGACACCACCATCCGCCGGAACACGTCACCGCGCACGTGCGCCGCCCTGGGCAACGCCTCCGCCGGCAACTGCGCCACCGTCGACTTCCCGGCCGCCATCGCCCCCGTGATCACCACCACCGCCCCCACCCCGACATCCTCCCACCCCCGCGAGTCGAACCCCCAAGTCCCGAGAGTCCTACGTTCAGGTCCCGAGAGTCCTACGTTCAGGACCCCTGAATTCAACGCTCGGAACGCCGCTGGGCCCTGCTCGCGAACGTGCGAGCAGGGCCCAGCGGTGCGTGCTGAGGGAATCAGCCCCCGTCGAGGTCGGTGGCGATGATCTCCGCGATCGCCTCCAGCGCGGCGTCCGCGCCGTCGCCGTCGGCGGCCAGCACGACCTCGTCGCCGTGCATCGCGCCGAGCGTCATCAGGCCCAGCACGCTCGCCGCCTCGACCGGTTGGCCGTCGTCCTTGCGGATGGTGACCTTCACCGGCTGCCCGGCCGCCGCCTTCGCCAGCAGTGCGGCAGGGCGCGCGTGCAGTCCGACCTTGCTCGCCACGGTGACCCGTCGCTCAGGCATGACCCGTTCCTCTCGTTGCTCTGCTCGCCGGGTCAGGACGCGGTGGCGTCCGACCGGCCTTCCCTGTCGCCCTTCGCGGTCTTGGCGGTCTGCTCGCCGTCGACGACGCTCGGGTCGGCTTCCGGGTCCTCGTCCTCGTTGCGGCCCGGCGTCCTCAGGTTCCACTTGGTGATGACGAAGCGGAACAGGAAGTAGTAGATGGCCGCGTAGATCACGCCCAGCACCAGGATGAGCAGGGGCTTGGTCGAGATGTTGAAGTTGAGCGCGTAGTCGATGGCGCCCGCGGAGAACCCGAACCCGCTGTGGATGTCGAGCGCGTTGCTGATGGCCAGCGACGTGCCGGTGAGCACCGCGTGGATCACGTACAGCGGCCACGCCACGAACATGAACGCGAACTCCAGCGGCTCGGTCACACCCGTGATGAACGCGGTCAGCGCCGCCGAGCCCATGATGCCCGCGATGACCTTCTTCTGCGCCGGCCGCGCGGTGTGCACGATGGCCAGCGCCGCCGCCGGGAGCGCGAACATGAAGATCGGGAAGAAGCCGGTCATGAACGTGCCCGCGGACGGGTCGCCCGCGAAGAACCGCTGGATGTCGCCGGTCTTGCCCTCGTACTCGCCGAAGACCTGCCACATGAACGTGTTCGGGATGTGGTGCAGGCCCAGCGGGAGCAGCAGGCGGTTGATGGTGCCGTAGATGCCCGCGCCGATGATCGTGCTGCCCGAGATCGCCTCGCCCACCGAGGTGAGGCCGGCGTCGAACCACGGGTAGATCAGGCCCATGACGACCGCGACCGGGATCATCACGCCCGCGACCAGGATCGGCACGAACCGCCGGCCGCCGAAGAAGGCCAGGTAGGCGGGCAGCTTGATGCGGTGGTACTTCTGCCACAGCACCGCGGTGATCAAGCCGACCACGATGCCGGTCAGCACCGAGTAGTTGATCAGCTCCTGCTTGGCGTCCGCCGCCGCGTCCGCCGGCAGCGGCAGCACGAGCGGCGACATCGCCTTGAACACGGCTTCGGTCACCACGAAGCCGACCACCGCGGCCAGCGCGGTGGAACCGTCGCCGCGCCTGGCGAAGCCGATCGCGACACCGACGGCGAACAGCAGCGGCAGGTTGGCGAACAGGGCGTTGCCCGCCCCGCCGATGACGCCGGCCACCGCGTTCCAGCCCAGCCCGTCCTTGCCCAGGATGTCGTCCTGGCCGAGTCGCAGCAGGAGCGCGGCTACGGGCAGCGCGGCGATCGGCAGCATGAGGCTGCGACCGAAGCGCTGGAGCCCGGCCAGGCCCTTGATCTCACGACCGCCGGTCGCCTGTGGGGCGCTGGCGCTCATGGGGTACCTCCCTTGGCGGAGTGGTTCGGGCCGGATTCCGGGTCGGTCCGGTCCAATTGCATGGTCACCTGGTAGAGATCGCCCCGGTACCAGGACGTCATGTCCTCGACGGGCCTGCCTCGTGAGCTGGAGACCCGGCGGAAGACGAGCAGCGAGCTGCCGGTGCGGACGCCCAGCAGCTTCGCGGTTTCGGGATCGGCGCCCTCGGCCCACACGGTCTGGGCCGCGTGGTCGAGCTGGACCCCGTAGGTGTCGGCGATGAGGGTGTAGAGCGAGGCCGTGAGGTCGTGCTGGTCGAGGTCGGGCACGACGCGCGGGTTGTACCAGCCGCGTTCGACGGCCAGCGGCACGCCGTCCGCCAGCCGGACGCGGACCAGGCGGCACGCCGGTTCGGGCGGCAGCAGGCCGAGCGCGGCGGCGGCTTCGGGCGACGGCGTCTCCTCGCGGCACACCACCACCTCGGTCGCCGGGATCATGCCGCGACGGCGCATGTCGTCGGTGAAGGACTCCAGGTACAGCTGCACGTCCATGCGGCGCCGGGCGGTGAACGTGCCCCGGCCCTTCGCCCTGGTGAGCAGGCCCTCGGCGACGAGCTGTCCGACGGCGGCGCGTACTGTGATGCGGGACACACCGTACTGCTGGGCGAGGTCGCGTTCGGACGGGATGGGCGAGCCGGGCGGGAGCTCCTGCTCCGCCATGCGCCGCAGGATGTCGCGGAGCTGGGCGTGCTTGGGCTTCGGCCCGTCGACGATCTGGTTGCGGCTCATGACACCTCCCCGGTGCTCGCGCGTCCACACCGGGATTGGTACTTTCCGGTCTAGACCAGTTGGTGCGGGGAGGATGCTCCGCGCGCCGACCGGGTGTCAACCGCCGTTACGGGACCGTGCCCGAGCGGTGGCACCCTCAGGCCAGGTGTCGAGAGAGGACTTCAAGTGGCGGACGACAAGGCGGAGCGGATCCTCGCCGCGCTCGGCGGTGCGGACAACATCGTGGAGATCGAGCCGTGCATCACGCGCCTGCGCTGTGAGCTGGAAGACGGTTCCCTGGTGGACGAGAAGGCTTTGAAGGGCCTGGGCGCGCACGGCGTGATGCGGGCGGGCAACGTCGTGCAGGTGGTCGTGGGGCCGGAGGCCGACACGATCGCCAGCGACATCGAGGACCTCCTGTGACGCTGCGCGTGGTCAGCCCGGTCGGCGGCCGCGTGGTGCCGCTGACCGAGGTGCCGGACCCGGTGTTCGCGCAGGCCATGGTGGGTCCGGGGGTGGCGGTCGAGCCGGACCGGGGGCGCGCGGACGTCGTGTCGCCGGTGGACGGGACCGTGGTGACGCTGCACCCGCACGCGTTCGTCGTGGCCACTTCGGAGGGCGCGGCGGTGTTGGTGCACCTCGGGATCGACACGGTGAAGCGCAAGGGCGAGGGCTTCACGCTGCACGTGGTCAAGGGTGAGGCGGTGCGCGCGGGGCAGCCCGTGGTGACGTGGGACCCGGCCGAGGTGGAGGCGGCGGGGTACGCGCCGATCTGCCCGGTGATCGCGTTGGACGCGACGCCGGAGGCGGTGCTGGACCAGGCCGGTGGCCCGGTGGCCCCGGGCGACGCGTTGTTCTCCTGGCAGCGCTGAGTCCCCGGACGGACGAGCGCGGGTGAATGGACCATTCACCCGCGCTTCTCGTTGCGCCCCCGGTGAACCCGGGACGACGCTGGTCCCGTGGTCATCTCGGGTTTCCTGGCCGGCGCCGCGGGCGCCGGGTTGCTGCGCCGCCTGCCTCGCGGAGCGGACGTGTGCTGGCTGTGGTGCGCCGTGCCGACGGCGGTGTTGTGGTTCGTGGCCTGGGCGCTGGCCCCGCCGTCGTGGCTGCCCGTGCCGCTGCTGCTGGGGTGGCTCGGCGTGCTGCTGACCGTGACCGACCTGCGTCACCGCCGCCTGCCGGACGCGTTGACGCTGCCCGCGTACCCGGCGATCGGCGTCACGTTGTGGCTGTGCGACGCCGATCCGTTGCGCGCGCTGGCCGGCGGTGCGCTGTTCGGCGGCTTCCACCTGCTGGTCCGGCTGCTGGCACCGTCGGCGATGGGTGGGGGAGACGTGAAGCTGGCGGGGCCGCTGGGCGCGGTGCTGGCCTCGGTCTCCTGGTTGGCCCTCCCGCTCGCCGCCGTGCTGGCGAGCGCGGTGACGCTCGTGCTGGGCCTGTGGTGGCGTGGTGGGGGCTTACCGCACGGGCCGGGTCTGCTGGCGGCGACGTGGGTGGTCGCGGTGTCAGCCGGGTGAGGCGGCGTCCTCGCGCTTGCGCGCCAGCACGACGATCGGCCCGATGATCGCCAGGCCGATGCCGCCGAACCCGCCGACCACCATCCCGAGCGTGTTCACCGTGGGCCCGTTCGTGCGGTGGAAGGTGGTGGCCTTCTTGCCGCTGCGGGTCCGGTCGGCGGTCATCTCCGCGCCCTCGTCCTCGGGGGACAGGCTGTTCGCGAAGCTGGAGAACCGGTGGCGACCGCCGTCGGGCGTGACCACGGTCGCGTCGCACGACCAGGTGGCGCCGAGGACGAGCCAGTTGCGCGAGCACGTGACGTCCTGGGCACGCCCGTCGACCTCCCGGCTCCCGTCGCCCGAGTACGGCTCGCTCTCCCGGCCGATGCTGAACACGACGAAGCTGAAGAAGGCGCAGTAGGCGCCGACCAGGAACAAGCCGAGGGCCCGCAGGCGGCGGGAGCGCTTACTGCGGGCGGTCATGCTCGTTCCACTTCTGGTCGTCGTCGGCGAGGAACTGCTTGTTCAGCTCCTTCGCGCCTTCCTTGACGGGAGCCACGAGGTCGCCGGGCGTGGGCATGAGGTGGCCGATGTCACGGCTGGCGACGGCCCGGACCCAGTTCTGGCCGTCCAGGATGCCGCCGCCGGTGCGGCTGTCCACCCGGTCGCCGGCGCGCTGCACGCCGTTGCCGGGGTCGGGCATGTCGGCGCTGCGCGTGCTCAGCGGTGGCTGGCCGAGCCTGGCGTACAGGTCCTCGACCTTCTGCTGCCGCGCCGGTCCGCCCTGCTTGACGCGGTCGGCCCAGTCGCCGACGCGCTGGTTGGTGTTCGCGGCCCAGTCGTCGGCGCGGCGGGTGACGTTGTCGAGGGAGTCGCGCCCGCGCGTCGCGGTGTCGGCGAGGCGGTCACCCGCCGAGTCGAGGCCGTCCGCCCGGGACGCCCGCGTGGTAGAGCGGTGCAGCAGGTCGGCGGCGGTCTGGTTGCCGTGCGGGGTGTTCGGCGCCTGCCGCGCCAGCGCGGCCAGGTCGTCGGACTGCTTGCGCATCGCGCTGCCCGCGCGCTTGGCCAGCGCGGAGAGCTTGTCCAGCGCGCCGAACAGCTTCTTCAGGAACTGGGCGACCTTGCCGCCGATCTGCACGGCCTTGGTGATCGCCCGGGTGATGAACGCCGCGATCGACGCGCCCGCGGACGGCACCGCGGCAGCCGCCGCCGGGATGCCCCAGGCGATCAGCGTGCCGGCGAGGTCGGCGAGCAGGTCGCGGATCAGCGTGCGGGTCGCCGCGACCAGCGCCGCCGCGACCTTGATCTTGTTCGCGGCCGACTCGGCGGCCTCGGCGGAGTTCGCCAGGCCGGTGATCAGGTCGCCCGCCCGCTGCTTGTAGGCGTCGGCGGCGGGTCCGGTCCACCCGGCGAGCTTGGTCAGGTCGGCCTGCTGCGCCTCCTGGACCTCCTTGAGTCGCGCGCCGATGTTGGTCCACGTGGTCGCGGCGGCCTCGATGGCGGCCGGGTCGCCCGCCAGGTCGTCGAACGGCTTGCGCACGAACTCGACGTTCTCGATGATCCAGCCCACCACCGACGACGCGAGCGTGCCCAGCGGGTCGGCGACCGCGCCCGCGACGTCCATCGCCATCGCGGCCGAGTCGATGCCCAGCGCGACCGGGTCGATCGACTTGCCCTCCTGGAACGGCAGCGCGATGTCGCGGACGAGGTCCTCGGCCGTGTCGAACGGGCCGGCGCCGGTCAGGACCTTGGTGTCCTTCTGCGGCTTGGCGATCAGCTCGTTGGTCACGCGTTGATCCCCTCGAACCCGGTGGCGTTGCCGCCGTCGACGTCGCGGTAGGTGGCGGCGGTCGCCTTGAGCTCGACCCCGGTGGTCTCCACCGCCGCGGGCAGCTTGGCGACGAGGTCCTGCGCCTGCCGCAACTCGTCGTCGAACACGAACGTGTACACCTGGCAGATCAGCCCCATGACGTCGGCGCCGAGCTTGGTGTGCGAGGCGGAGACCGCCTCCTGGAGGTCGGCCGCGAGCTGGTCGGACAGCAGCTTGCCGTGCGCCTCGACCGCGTCGGCCCTGGTTTCGAAACCGCTCATCGCAGGAACGTGCCGCCTTCGAAGTCGTCGTCGTCGCGGTTCGCCGGGCGCTTCGCCGTCGGCTGCTCGGGCGGCGGAGCACCCGGGTCGATCACCGCGATGCCCTGCTCGACCTGTTCGCGCAGGTAACGCATGCTCTCGCCGTCGCCGAGCAGCGGGCGCACCGACTCCTCGATCTTGCGCGCGGCTTCGACCTGCGCGCGCCGGATCGTGTCCATGATCGTGCGGCCGAGCGTGGTGTGGCCGAGGTCCATCGCCTTCGGGGTGAGCTGGAGGGACTCGATCCGCCCGCCCGAGGCGACGGCCACCACGACCGCCCCGTCGGGGCTGCGCGCTTCGGCGCGGGACTCGCGGAAGGCGCCCTGGATCGCGTCGGCCTTGCGCTGCGCGTCTTGGAGCTGCTGTTCGAAGCGTTCGACGTACTGGTGCGGGTCGGTCATGGTTCCCTACATCGGTCGGTCGAGAAACGCGGCCATCGTGGCACGAACCCACGACCGCGCACGGCGAAAGGCGGAAATGAACCGACCACCGATCACCCCCGAGATGCGGGCGAGGGCGCGCACGACCCCGAACGCCTGGCTGCACGTGGTCGACCCGAACCACCGCGTCTCCACCGCCATCCCCCCGGCCGAGGCGGTGATCGGCCGGTACCTCGTGGACAGTCGGGGCGAGATCACCGACCAGTACGTCCCCAACCCCCGCTACCGCCCGGCCCCACCCACCGCCGCTCCCTCGACCACGAGCGCCACCGCTCCACCGACGCCCACCCGCCCCGCCGCACCAGCCGGTGCGGTGCCTGCCCGCCTGCCCACGGGTAGCGGGGCGGCGACTGCCGGTCGACCCGCGCCTGCCCACCCCGTCGCGCCACCCGGTGTCGCACCTCCCGGCCCGCCCGCCCCTGCCCGCCCGACCGGACCCGTGGGTACCGGCCCGATGGCCACCACCCCTTCCGCGCCGGCCCATCCCGCCGGGTCGGTGGCCGCCGAGCCACCTGCGCCGGCCCTTCCCTCCGCACCCCCGAACCCCGCCCCGCCCCGAGCCACCGCACCGCCCGCCCCACCCGGGGCCGCCGCGTCCGCACCCGTCGCGGACCAGCCCGCCGAGGTCGAGCCGGCCAACGAGCTGGAAGCCGTGCTGCGGCTCGTCCACCAGGGGGAGCTGGCCCAGGACGACCTGCTCCCGGCCGTGCTCGCGGCGGAGCTGGTGTTGCCGGCGGATCCCGCGCGCCCGCCCCGCGGGCACCTCGTGACGCGGGGCGCGGTGGTCGACGCGTTCGCTTCACCGAAGGCGCTGCCGGGTGACTGGCCGCCGCGGTGGCACCGGTTCACCGGGGTGGAGCTCGCGGTGGTGTTCGACCGGCTCGGGGAACCGCTGCGGCTGAACCTGGCCGATTCGTCGGGGCTGTCCTGGGACATCGCGTCGGACGCCCTGGTCCGGGCGTTGCGCAGCGCGGTCGGAGCCGGCTGAGCGTCCACCTGGCGGGACACGTCCGACGCGCGTGACCTGGACGTCCGGCCTTTGTTCACACTGTGGAAGGATCGTCGTCGTGCTGCGCTGGATCACCGCTGGGGAGTCCCATGGACCGGCCCTCGTCGCCGTGCTGGAAGGCATGGTCGCCGGGGTCGAGGTCACCACTGCCGACCTGACCGCTCAACTCGAGCGCCGCCGACTCGGCTTCGGCCGCAGCCCGCGCATGGGGTTCGAGGCCGACGAGGTCGAGATCCTCGGCGGTGTCCGCCACGGGCTCACGCAGGGCGGCCCGATCGCGGTCCGGATCGGGAACACCGAGTGGCCCAAGTGGCAGAAGGTGATGTCCGCCGACCCGGTCGACCCGTCCGAGCTCAAGCCGACCGGCCGCAACGAGGCGCTGACCAGGCCCCGCCCCGGCCACGCCGACCTGCCCGGCATGCAGAAGTTCGGCTTCGACGAGGCCCGCCCGGTGCTCGAACGCGCCAGCGCCCGCGAGACCGCCGCCCGCACCGCCCTCGGCACGGTCGCGCGCCACTTCCTCAAGCAGGTCTTCGACGTGGACGTGGTCAGCCACGTCGTCTCCATCGGCAAGGCCAAGACGCCCGCCGACGCGCCCGTGCCCGGCCCGGGCGACCTGGCCGCCGTCGACGCCAGCCCGGTCCGCGCCTTCGACCCGCGCGGCACGGAGGCGATGGTGGCCGAGGTCGAGGCGGTGAAGGAGGCCGGTGACACCGTCGGCGGCGTGATCGAGGTCATCGCCTACGGCCTGCCGCCGGGCCTCGGCTCGCACGTGCACTGGGACCGCCGCCTCGACGCCCGGCTGGCCGGCGCGCTGATGGGCGTGCAGGCGATGAAGGGCGTGGAGATCGGCGACGGCTTCACCACGGCCGAGCGGTGGGGCAGCCAGGCGCACGACGAGATCGACCGCGGCACCGGCGTGAAGGGCGTCACGCGGCGCTCCAACCGGGCGGGCGGCCTGGAGGGCGGCATCACCAACGGCGAGCCGCTGCGGGTGCGCGTCGCCATGAAGCCGATCTCGACGGTGCCCCGTGCGCTGTCCACTGTGGACGTCCGAACGGGAGAGCCCGCGGTCGCGATCCACCAGCGCTCGGACGTGTGCGCGGTGCCGCGCGCGGGCGTGGTGCTGGAGTCCGTGGTGGCGCTGGTGCTGGCCGAGACCGCGCTGGAGAAGTTCGGCGGCGACTCGATCGCCGAGACCAAGCGCAACGTCGCCTCCTACCTGGAGGCGCTGGAAGCGCGTTGGGAGGGCCTGTGAGCCCGCGCTACGTCGTGCTCGGCCCGCCCGGGGCCGGCAAGACGACGGTCGGGTTGCTGCTCGCCGAACGACTCGGCGTCGCCTTCCGCGACACCGACGACGACATCGTGGCCACTGCGGGCAAGCCGATCTCCGACATCTTCACCGACGACGGCGAGCCCGCGTTCCGCGCGATGGAGGAAGAAGCCGTCGCCGAAGGGCTGAAGAACCACGACGGCGTGCTCGCGCTGGGCGGCGGCGCGGTGCTGTCCCCGACCACCCGCGGCCGGCTCGCCGACCACACCGTGGTCTTCCTCAACGTCGGCACGGCCGAGGGCGTGCGGCGCACCGGCCTGTCCACCGCGCGCCCGCTGCTGGCGGGCGTGAACCCGCGTGCCACGTTCAAGTCCCTGCTGGACGCCCGCCTGCCGCTGTACCGGGAAGTCGCCACGATCGAGGTGCTCACCGACGACCTCACCCCGGAGCAGGTGGTCGACGCGGTGCTGCGCCCGACGGAGCCGGCGCAAGGGACCTGAGTGGACCTGACCGGGGCACAGGTCCTCGCGCACCGCGCCGCTGCGCAGGGCCTGCACGGCGACGACCCCGACGCGGTGCTGCCGCTGGGAGTGGTGGACAGCCCGCCGAAGACCGGCGCGGCGGCGTTGGGCGTGCGAGGACGCCGTGCGGGCGTCGAGGACCTGGTCCGGGTGCTGAGCCTGCGCGGCGCGCCGCACCTGCACCGCCGCGACGACCTGCCCGCGCTGCGCCGCCGGCTCCGGCCGCGCACCCCGCGGCAACTGGCCGCCTGGTGCGGCGCGCACCCCGTGCCCGGCCTGGAGCACGTGGACCTGGTCGTCGACCTCCTGCACCGCGAGTTCCCCGGCGAGACGGCCACCAAGGGCGAGCTGTCCGCGGCGATCAGCCCGCTGCTGCCCGCCGTCGTCACCCCGCACTGCCCGACCTGTCGCGCGGAGCACGTCATCGAGAACGTGTTCCGCCTGGCCACCCTCCTCGCGGGCATCGAGCTCGAGCACCTGGGCCCGAAGCTCGTCTTCCGCCGCCCGACCGCGAGACCGGACGTCGAGGAGCCCGGCGAGCCGACGCTGCTGCGCGACTACGCGCGGCTCGTCGGCCCGTTCGCCAAGGCCGACGCGGAGAAGTGGCTCGGCGCGGGCCCGCAGGACGCCTGGCCCGACCTGCGCCCGGTCCGGGTGGACGGCAAGCGGCTGCTCGCCGCCGAAGACCTCGCCGCCGAGGACGTCGCCGAAGCGCCGGACCCGCCCGCCGGCTTGCTGCTGTTCCCGCGCGACCCCTACCTGCTCGGCCCGCGGCACCTGGTCGCCGACCCGGACGTGGCCAAGCGGGTGTGGCGGCCCGTCGGCAGCCCCGGCGCGCTCGTGCTGCACGGCCGCGTCGCGGGCGCGTGGCGGCACGAGTTCTGCGGGCGCACGGTGACGTTCCAGGTCACGGGCTGGTCGGAGGTCAAGGGCTCGGCACGGCGGGCCGTCAAGGAGCAGGCCGACGTGCTGGCCGGGGTGTGGGGCGGGAACGCCCTGGGAGCGGACGTGGTCGAATGGTGACCCGACGAGGGGAGTGGTGATGGGCGAGCCGGTGCGGATCCGCGTGGCCGCGGAACGACCGTACGACGTGGTGGTGGGCCGCGGCCTGCTCGGCGACCTGGTCGAGTCCCTGAAGGGCACGGCCAAGGCGGCGATCGTCCACACGCCCACGCTGGCCGAGACCGCCGAGGTGGTCCGCGGCGAGCTGGAGGCCGCCGGGATCGACGCGCACCGCGTCGAGGTGCCCGACGCCGAGGACGGCAAGGACCTGCGGGTCGCCGGGTACTGCTGGGACGTGTTCGGGCGCATCGGCCTCGGCCGCACCGACGTCGTGATCGGCCTGGGCGGCGGCGCGGTGACCGACCTGGCGGGCTTCGTGGCCTCCACCTGGATGCGCGGCGTGAAGCTGGTCCACGTGCCGACCACGCTGCTGGGCATGGTGGACGCCGCGGTCGGCGGCAAGACCGGCATCAACACCGACGCGGGCAAGAACCTGGTCGGCACGTTCTACGAGCCGAGCGCCGTGCTGGTCGACCTGGCCACGCTGGAGACGCTGCCGCGCAACGAGCTGGTCGCGGGCATGGCCGAGGTGGTCAAGGGCGGCTTCATCGCCGACCCGGTGATCCTCGACCTGATCGAGGCCGACCCGCAGGCCGCGCTGGACCCGTCCGGCGAGGTGATCGAGGAGCTGGTCCGGCGCAAGATCCAGGTCAAGGCCGACGTGGTGTCGACCGACCTGCGCGAGTCCGACCTGCGGGAGATCCTGAACTACGGCCACACCCTGGCGCACGCCATCGAGCGCCGCGAGCGCTACCGCTGGCGGCACGGCGCGGCGGTCAGCGTCGGCCTGGTGTTCGCCGCCGAGCTGGCCCGCCTCGCGGGCAGGCTGGACGACGCCACCGCCGACCGCCACCGCTCGATCCTGTCCTCGCTCGGCCTGCCGACCGGCTACGACCCGGACGCGCTCGGCCAGCTCCTGGAGGGCATGAAGACCGACAAGAAGACCCGCTCGGGCGTGCTGCGGTTCGTGGTGCTCGACGGCCTGGCCAAGCCCGGTCGGCTGGAGGGCCCGGACCCGGCGCTCATCGCGGCGGCCTACTCCGCGGTCGCGAACGAGCCGAAGTCGGGCGGCAGCGTCCTGCTGTGACGGCCGGTCAGCTGCACCACGTCGAGCTGTGGGTGCCCGACCTGGCCCGCGCCGAGCGCAGCATCGGCTGGCTGCTCGGCGAGCTGGGCTGGGTCGAGCACCAGCGCTGGTCGGCGGGCGTGAGCTGGCGGCTCGGCCCCACGTACCTGGTGGTCGAGCACTCGCCCGCGCTGGACGCCCACCACCGGCTCGGCACGGGTCTGAACCACCTGGCGTTCCACGTCGCGGGCCGGGCCGAGGTGGACCGGTTGGCCGCCGCCGCGACCGGCCACGGGTGGTCGCCGCTGTTCGCCGACCGGTACCCGCACGCGGGCGGCCCGGAGCACTACGCCGCCTACCTGGAGAACACCGACGGCTTCGAGGTGGAGCTGGTGGCGGGCTAGCGGGTCCGGGCCTGGTCGGGCTGGGGCAGGGCGTTGCCCACGCCCATCCCGACCGCCGCCGCGGCCATGACCAGCAACGCGGTGAACGCCGCGCCGCCGGTCAGCGCCGGGCCGAGCGACTCCAGCCCGGTCTGGTCCACCAGCGACCGGCCGACCACGCCCGTGACCCCGGCCAGCGGACCGGCCACCAGCGCGGCGGCGAACCACACCACGCCGCGGCCTTCGAGACCCCGCCACGCGTCCAGCGCGCCCCACAGCGCGCCGATGACGACGACCAGCCCGATCGCGATGTACCGGGTCGACGAGGCCGCCTCGGGGCTGTGCACGCCCACCGCCGAGGTGCCGGTCTGCACCCCGCCGTGGAACAACCCCAGCCAGAACCCTCGGACCAGCCACGCGCGCATGCACCCCACCCTAAGCGCGGCCGGTCGCCCGTCCCAGCCCGGCACGGTCCGTCACGCGTCCAGTCGCACGATTCAGCACGGTTCACCCGATCGAGTGTCACGGTGAGGTGGTCCACCGGGCCTTACGCTGCTGGACATGCCGCACTCCACTCGCCGCGCCGCCCTGCGCGCCACGCTCCGGGACCGGGAGCTGGACGCCCTGCTGGTGACCAACCTGCTCAACGTCCGCTACCTGACCGGGTTCACCGGGTCGAACGCGGCGCTGCTGGTGCGGGCCGACGCCGACGAGGCCGCGGTGTTCTGCACCGACGGCCGCTACCTCACCCAGGCCGCCGCCCAGGTGCCCGACCTGGAGCGGGTCATCGACCGGCCGTGCGACGTGGCGCTGGTCGAGCGGGCGGTGAAGGCGGGGGCGGGCCGGATCGGGTTCGAGAGCGGCCACGTCACCGTGGACGGGCTGGACGCGCTGGCCGACGCCGCCGCCGGCGCGGAGCTGGTGCGCGCCGCCGACCTGGTCGAACGGCTGCGGCTGGTCAAGGACGACGCCGAGGTGGAGGCGCTGCGCATGGCGTGCGCGGCGGCCGACCGGGCGCTGGCCGACCTGATCGAGCACGGCGGCCTGCGGCCGGGCCGCACCGAGCGCGAGATCGCCCGCGAGCTGGAGAGCCGCATGCTCGACCACGGCGCGGCCGGGCCGTCGTTCGAGTCGATCGTGGCCGCCGGCGCGCACTCGGCCGTGCCGCACCACCGGCCCACCGACGCGGTGGTCCGCGACGGCGACTTCGTCAAGCTGGACTTCGGCGCGCTGGTCGACGGCTACCACTCCGACATGACCCGCACGCTGGTCGTCGGCCGGGCCGCGGACTGGCAGCGGGAGCTGTACCAACTGGTCGCGGCCGCGCAGGCGGCGGGCCGGGCCGCGCTGGGGGTCGGCACGCCGTTCGCGGACGTGGACGCCGCGGCGCGCGGCGTGATCGAGGAGGCCGGGCGCGGCGACGAGTTCCTGCACGGCCTCGGGCACGGCGTCGGCCTGCAGATCCACGAGGCTCCAGCGCTGTCGAAGGCGGGTGACGGTACACTTCTGCCCGGCATGGCGGTCACCGTCGAGCCCGGTGTGTACCTGGCCGGGAAGGGTGGTGTCCGCATCGAGGACACGCTCGTGGTGCGCGAAGGCGCCCCGGAGCTCCTCACCCTGACCACGAAGGAGCTCGTGGTCATCTGAAGCGGATCGTCGGTCCCGCCGACGTCGTCCTCCACTCACGCAACAGGAGAGCCCACCACCGTGGCCACCACCAACGACCTGAAGAACGGCCTGGTGCTGAACCTCGACGGCCAGCTGTGGACCGTCACCGCGTTCCAGCACGTGAAGCCGGGCAAGGGCGGCGCCTTCGTGCGCACCACGTTGAAGCACGTCCTGTCCGGCAAGGTCGTGGACAAGACCTTCAACGCGGGCACCAAGGTCGAGACGGCCACCGTCGACAAGCGGGGCATGACCTACCTCTACAAGGACGGCGCCGACTTCGTCTTCATGGACGGCGACACCTACGACCAGATCAGCATCCCGGCCGAGACGGTCGGCGACGCGGCGAACTACATGCTGGAGAACCAGGAAGCGATCGTCGCCATGCACGAGGGCGTCGCGCTCTACGTCGAGCTCCCGACCTCGGTCGAGCTCGTGATCCAGCACACCGACCCGGGCCTGCAGGGCGACCGCTCCACCGGCGGCACCAAGCCCGCCACGCTGGAGACCGGCGCGGAGATCCAGGTGCCGCTGTTCGTCACCACCGGCGAGAAGATCAAGGTCGACACCCGCGACGGCCGTTACCTGGGCCGAGTGAACGGCTGAGATGGGCGCACGGAGCAAGGCCCGCAAACGCGCGGTCGACGTCCTCTACGAGGCCGACCTGCGGGGTGCCGACCCGGTGACGCTGCTCGCGGACCGGGTCGGTTCGACGGACGTGCCGCCGGTGAACGACTACACGATCGTCCTGGTGGAGGGCGTCACGGCGCACCGGGCGCGCATCGACGACCTGATCTCCGAGCACGCGGAGGGCTGGACGCTCCAGCGCATGCCGGCGGTCGACCGCGCGGTGCTGCGGATCGGGCTCTACGAGCTGCTGTGGGCGGCGGACGTGCCGGACGCGGTCGCGATCGACGAGGCCGTGGAGCTGGCCAAGGGCCTCTCCACGGACGACTCGCCGCGGTTCGTCAACGGCGTGCTCGGCCGGATCGCGGTCATCGCCGACCAGCTCCGGGCCGTGCTCTAGCCGACACCGCGCACCGGCCCGGCCCGTGCTCCGGTCGCGTCCCCGCGGCCCGCGTGACCAGGCCGAAAGGGCCACCCGACCCGTCGGGTGGCCCTTTTCGCGCGCTCAGTCCTCCTTGGCCGGCCGGGCCTCGGGAGGCAGCACGCCCCAGTCGATGAGCTGCTCGGTCAGCTCGCCGGGCGTCATGTCGTAGATGATCGCCAACGAGCGCAGGTCCTCGGTCCGGATGGACAGCACCTTGCCGTTGTAGTCACCGCGCTGGCTCTGGATGGTGGCCGCGTACCGCGCGAGCGGCCCGACCTTCTCCGCCGGCAGCTGTTGCAGCCGTTCCAGGTTGATGACGATCTTCGTGGCGGGTTCCGCACCGGACGGGACCCGGCCCTCCGGCAGCAGCTCGGCCACGGGGACGCCGTAGAAGTCGGCCAGCTCGGCGAGCTTCTGCACGGTGACGGCGCGGTCGCCGCGCTCGTACGAGCCGACGACCACGGCCTTCCAGCGACCGCCGGACTTCTGCTCGACGCCGTGCAAAGACAAGCCCTGCTGCTGGCGGATCGCGCGGAGCTTTGCCCCCAGCGCCTTGGCGTAGTCGCCCATGTGGCGGTTCTCCGTTCATTCGCCCCGTCAGCCGGTAGGGGACTGCCGCGGGGAGGCTTAGATCAATACGCAGAGTAATGATTGCTCTCCGTGGTCACCAGGTCAAGCTGATCTCGATGGGACAGGTGGGCGAGACCACGCACACCACCCGGAAGATTGACCGCGCGCGCCTGATACGGTGCTGGTCAGCCCGGCGCAGCCGGGTGTCCGACGTCCTTTAAGGACCCGTCCAGCGAGGCGGGGAAGGAGGTCCAACCGTGGCGCCACGTCAACGTGGCGCGACGGACCCGGCCGGGGAGCGCGAGCTCCTGTCGGCCGGCGACGTCGCGCGCACTGTCGCCCGAATGGCCCATCAGATCATCGAGAAGACCGCTCTTGATGCACCGAGCGCACCCGCAGTAGTCCTGATGGGGATTCCGAGCCGGGGGGCGCCGCTGGCCCGCCGCCTGGCCGTGCGGATCGCCGAGTTCTCGGGTGTCGAGGTGCCGACCGGCACGCTGGACGTGACCCTCTACCGGGACGACCTGCGCCGGGGCCCCACCCGCCCGCTCGAGGCGACGAAGCTGCCCGAGGGCGGCATCGACGACAAGCTCGTGGTCCTGGTGGACGACGTGCTGTTCTCCGGCCGCACGATCCGCGCCGCCCTCGACGCCCTGCGCGACCACGGCCGCCCGCGCGCCGTGCAGCTGGCCGTCCTGGTCGACCGCGGGCACCGCGAGCTGCCGATCCGCGCGGACTACGTGGGCAAGAACGTGCCCACGGCCCGCACCGAGGAGGTCCACGTGCTCCTGGAGGAGTTCGACCAGCGCGACGGGGTGGTGCTGCGGTGAAGCACCTGCTCACCACCGAGGGCATCGACCCGGCGCAGGCGACCGCCATCCTGGACACGGCGGCGAGCCTCAAGCAGGCCCTCGAAGGCCGTGAGGTGCGCAAACTGCCGACGTTGCGCGGCCGCACGGTCATCACGATGTTCTACGAGAACTCCACCCGCACGCGCGTCAGCTTCGAGATCGCGGGCAAGTGGATGAGCGCGGACGTGGTGAACGTCTCGTCCTCCGGCTCCAGCGTGAGCAAGGGCGAGTCGCTGCGCGACACCGCGCTGACCCTGGCCGCGGCGGGCGCGGACTGCGTCATCGTGCGGCACCCGGCGTCCGGCGCGGCGCACCGGCTGGCCGGCTGGCTGCGCGAGGCGGGCACGTCGGTGGTCAACGCGGGCGACGGCATGCACGAGCACCCCACCCAGGCCCTGCTCGACGCGGCCACCCTGCGGGAACGCCTCGGCGACCTGCGGGGACGCCGGATCGCGATCGTCGGCGACGTGCTGCACAGCCGGGTCGCCCGGTCGAACGTGCACCTGCTCACCGCCCTGGGCGCGGACGTGACGCTGGTCGCGCCGCCGACCCTGCTGCCGACCGGCGTGGCGAGCTGGCCGGTCACCGTCTCCCACGAGCTGGACGCCGAGCTGCCCAGCCTCGACGCGGTGATGCTGCTGCGGGTGCAGGCCGAGCGGATGCACGGCGGGTTCTTCCCGTCGGCCCGCGAGTACTCGATCGCCTACGGCCTGAGCGAGCGGCGGCTGAAGCTGCTGCCCGAGCACGCCGTCGTGCTGCACCCCGGTCCGATGCTGCGCGGCATGGAGATCGCCTCGGCGGTCGCCGACTCGCCCCGCGCCGCCATCACCGACCAGGTGCGCAACGGCGTGCACGTGCGCATGGCCGTGCTCTACCACCTGCTTGCCCACGAGGAGGAAACCGCGTGAACCCCTTGATCCTCAGGGGAGTACGGCCTTACGGCGAGGGTGACCCGGTCGACGTGCTGGTCCGCGACGGCGTGATCGCCGCGATCGGGTCCGTGGCGGAGGAGGGCGCGGAGGTCGTCGACGGCAACGGCGCGGTCCTGCTGCCCGGCTTCGTCGACCTGCACACCCACCTGCGCGAACCCGGCCGCGAGGACACCGAGACCATCGCCACCGGCTCGGCCGCCGCGGCGCTGGGCGGCTACACGGCGGTGTTCGCCATGGCCAACACGAACCCGGTCGCCGACAACGAGGTGGTCGTCGCGCACGTCGCCCGGCGCGGCCGGGAGGTCGGCCTGGTCGACGTGCACCCGGTCGGCGCGGTCACCGTGGGCCTGGAGGGCGCGAAGCTCGCCGAGCTGGGCACCATGGCGAAGGCGGGCGTGCGGGTGTTCTCCGACGACGGCCACTGCGTGCACGACCCGCTGATCATGCGGCGCGCGCTGGAGTACAGCAAGGCGCTGGACGTGGTCATCGCGCAGCACGCGGAGGAACCCCGGCTGACCGTCGGCGCGCAGGCGCACGAGGGCGAGCAGGCGTCCCGGCTCGGGTTGCAGGGCTGGCCCGCCGCCGCCGAGGAGTCGATCGTGGCGCGGGACTGCCTGCTGGCGCTGCACGCGGGCGCGCGGCTGCACGTCTGCCACGTGTCCACCACGGGCACCGCGGACGTGCTGCGCTGGGCCAAGGCCCGCGGCACCGAGGTCTCCGCCGAGGTCACGCCGCACCACCTGCTGCTGACCGACGAGCGGCTGGCCACCTACGACCCGGTGAACAAGGTCAACCCGCCGCTGCGCACGGCGGCCGACGTCGAGGTGCTGCGCCGGGCGCTGGCCGAGGGCGTCATCGACTGCGTGGCCACCGACCACGCGCCGCACGCCGTGCAGGACAAGGACTGCGAGTGGTCCGCGGCCCGGCCCGGCATGCTCGGCCTCCAGACCGCGCTGTCGATCGTGGTGGAGACCATGGTCAGGACCGGTCTGCTGGACTGGCGGGGCGTGGCGCGGGTGATGAGCGAGCGGCCCGCCGAGATCGCGGGGCTGCCCGACCAGGGCCGGCCGATCGAGGTCGGCGAGCCCGCCAACCTCACCCTGGTCGACCCGGACGCCACCTGGACGGTGCGCGGCGCGGAGTTCGCCAGCATCGCCGCCAACACCCCGTTCGAGGGCATGGAGCTGCCCGGCGCGGTGGTGGCGACGCTGCTGCGCGGGCGCGTGACGGCGCTCGGCGGAAGGATCGCCGAATGACGCGCGTGCTGCTGTCCGTCGCCGTGCTGGCGATCTTCCTGCTGTGCCTGTACGGCATGTGGCACGGCTGGCGGCGCCGCGCCCGCCGGCAGGCCGAGGTGCTGCCCGAGTTCCCCCAGCCGCCCGCCGAGACCGGCGCGACGATGCTGGAGACGACCGGCGTGTACGTCGGCACCACGATCGGCGACGACTGGCAGGACCGGGTCGCGGTCGGCGACATCGGCCACCGGGCCGAGGCGACCCTCAAGCTCACCGAGCAGGGCGTGCTGGTGGAGCGCACGGGTGCGAGCGCCCTGTGGATCCCCACGGCGCAGCTCGACGGCGCCCGCACGGCCCGCGGGCTCGCGGGCAAGGTGATGACCGCGGACGGCCTGCTGGTCGTGCGCTGGCACCTCGGCGACCGGGTGTTCGACACCGGGTTCCGGGGCGACGACAAGGACGTGTACGAGCAGTGGGTGCAAGCGCTGGGAGGCCCCGCATGAACAACTCGGTCAAGACCAACGCGGCATTGGTGCTGGAAGACGGCCGCGTGTTCCGCGGTGAGCCCTACGGCGCGGTGGGTGCGAGCCTGGGCGAGGTGGTGTTCTCCACCGGCATGACCGGTTACCAGGAGACCCTGACCGACCCGTCCTACCACCGCCAGATCGTGGTGCAGACCGCGCCCCAGATCGGCAACACCGGCTGGAACGACGAGGACGACGAGTCGAGCCGCATCTGGGTCTCCGGGTACGTCGTGCGGGACCCGGCCCGCGTGCCGTCCAACTGGCGGTCCACCCGCAGCCTGGACGACGAGCTGGTCCGGCAGGGCGTCGTCGGCATCTCGGGCATCGACACCCGGATGCTGACCCGTCACCTGCGCGAGCAGGGCGCGATGCGCGCCGGCGTGTTCTCCGGCGACGAGCTGGGCAGCGCCGAGGAGATGCTGGAACGGGTCCGCAACGCCCCGCAGATGAAGGGCGCCGACCTGGCGGGCGACGTGACGACGCCGCAGCCGTACGTGGTCGAGGCCGTCGGCGAGCGCCGCTTCACCGTGGCCGCGCTGGACCTGGGCATCAAGTCCAACACGCCGCGGATGATGGCCGCCCGCGGCATCGAGGTGCACGTGCTGCCGCTGACCTCGACCCTGGACGACCTGGTCGCGGTCAAGCCGGACGGCGTGTTCCTGTCCAACGGGCCGGGGGACCCGGCCACCCAGGCGCACGCGGTCGAGCTGACCCGGGGCGTGCTGGACCGGCGGGTGCCGCTGTTCGGCATCTGCTTCGGCAACCAGATCCTCGGCCGGGCGCTGGGCCGTGAGACCTACAAGATGCGCTACGGCCACCGGGGCATCAACATCCCGGTGATCGACGTGGCGACCGGGAAGGTGGCGATCACCTCCCAGAACCACGGGTTCGCGCTGGAGGGCGAGCCGGGCGAGGAGTTCACCTCCGACTTCGGCCGCGTGCTGCTGAGCCACTACTGCCCCAACGACGGCACGGTCGAGGGCGTGCGGGTGCTGGACGTGCCCGCGTTCAGCGTGCAGTACCACCCGGAAGCGGCGGCCGGTCCGCACGACGCCGCACCGCTGTTCGACGAGTTCGTGACGATGATGGGCGAGGGCCGCTGATGCCGAAGAGGACTGATCTCAAGCACGTTCTGGTCATCGGCTCCGGCCCGATCGTCATCGGCCAAGCCTGCGAGTTCGACTACTCCGGCACCCAGGCGTGCCGGGTGCTGCGCGAGGAGGGCCTGCGGGTCTCCCTGGTCAACTCGAACCCGGCGACGATCATGACCGACCCGGAGTTCGCCGACGCCACCTACGTCGAGCCGATCACGCCGGAGTTCGTGGAGAAGGTGATCGCGGCCGAGCGGCCCGACGCCATCCTGGCCACGCTGGGCGGCCAGACCGCGCTGAACACCGCCATCGCGCTGCACGAGCGCGGGGTGCTGGAGAAGTACGACGTCGAGCTGATCGGCGCGGACATCGACGCCATCCAGCGCGGCGAGGACCGGCAGATCTTCAAGGACCTGGTCCGCCGGATCGGCGCGGACGTGCCGCGCAGCGCGGTGTGCAAGACCATGGACGACGTCCGGGCGACCGTGGCCGAGCTGGGCCTGCCGGTCGTCATCCGGCCCTCGTTCACCATGGGCGGCCTCGGCTCGGGCATGGCGCACACCCCCGAGGAGCTGGAGCGGCTGGCCGCGAGCGGCCTGGCCGAGTCCCCGGTCACCGAGGTGCTGATCGAGGAGAGCGTGCTCGGCTGGAAGGAGTACGAGCTGGAGCTGATGCGCGACCGCAACGACAACGTCGTGGTCGTCTGCTCCATCGAGAACATCGACCCGATGGGCGTGCACACCGGCGACTCGGTGACCGTGGCCCCGGCGATGACGCTCACCGACCGCGAGTTCCAGCACATGCGCGACGTCGGCATCGCGGTCATCCGCGAGGTCGGGGTGGACACCGGCGGCTGCAACATCCAGTTCGCCATCCACCCGGGCAACGGCCGCATGGTCGTCATCGAGATGAACCCGCGGGTGTCCCGCTCGTCCGCCCTGGCGTCGAAGGCGACGGGTTTCCCGATCGCCAAGATCGCCGCGAAACTCGCCATCGGCTACACCCTGGACGAGATCCGCAACGACATCACCGGGGAAACGCCCGCGAGTTTCGAGCCGACGCTCGACTACGTCGTGGTGAAGATCCCGCGGTTCGCGTTCGAGAAGTTCCCCGGCGCCGACCGCACCCTCACCACGACCATGAAGTCGGTCGGCGAGGCCATGTCCATCGGCCGCAGCTTCATCGAGGCGATGGGCAAGGCGCTGCGGTCCATGGAGACCAAGGCCGCGGGCTTCTGGACCACGCCGGACCCGGACGAGACGCTGGAGTCCACGCTGGACGCCCTGCGCAGCGGGCACGACGGCCGGCTGTACACGGTGGACCGCGCGCTGCGCCTGGGCGCGACGATCGAGCAGGTCCACGAAGCCTCGCGGATCGACCCGTGGTTCCTGGAGCAGCTGGCCTGGCTGGTGGAGCTGCGCCGGGAGATCGAGACCGCGCCGGTGCTGGACGAGCGGCTGCTGCGCAAGGCCAAGCGGGCCGGCCTGTCCGACCGGCAGGTCGCCGCGCTGCGCCCGGAGCTGGCCGGCGAGGACGGCGTCCGCGCCCTGCGCCACCGCCTGGGCGTGCGGCCGGTGTTCAAGACGGTCGACACGTGCGCCGCCGAGTTCGCCGCCCGCACCCCGTACCACTACTCGGCCTACGAGCTCGACCCCGACGCCGAGACCGAGGTGACCGAGCAGCCGGACAAGCCGAAGGTGCTGATCCTGGGCTCCGGCCCGAACCGGATCGGGCAGGGCATCGAGTTCGACTACTCGTGCGTGCACGCGGCCATGGCGCTGCGCGAGGCCGGGTACGAGACCGTGATGGTCAACTGCAACCCGGAGACCGTCTCCACCGACTACGACACCTCGGACCGGCTGTACTTCGAGCCGCTGACGTTCGAGGACGTGCTGGAGGTGTTCCACTCCGAGCAGCGCTCCGGCACGGTCGCCGGCGTGATCGTGCAGCTCGGCGGCCAGACGCCGCTGGGCCTGGCGCGGCGGCTCGCGGACGCGGGCGTGCCGGTCGTGGGCACCCCGCCGCACGCCATCCACCTCGCCGAGGAGCGCGGCGCGTTCGGCCAGGTCCTCGCCGACGCCGGGCTGCCCGCCCCGAAGTACGGCATGGCGACCTCGTTCGCGCAGGCCAAGGCCATCGCCGACGAGATCGGCTACCCGGTGCTGGTGCGGCCGTCGTACGTGCTCGGCGGGCGCGGCATGGAGATCGTCTACGACGAGGAGACGCTGGGCGGCTACATCCAGCGCGCCACCGAGGTCAGCCCGGAGCACCCGGTGCTGGTCGACCGGTTCCTCGACGACGCCATCGAGATCGACGTGGACGCCCTCTACGACGGCACCGAGGTGTTCATCGGCGGCGTGATGGAGCACATCGAGGAGGCCGGGGTGCACTCCGGCGACTCGGCGTGCGCCCTGCCCCCGATCACGCTGGGCGAGTCGGACATCGACGCGGTCCGGCGCTCGACGCTGGCCATCGCCGAGGGCATCGGCGTGCGCGGCCTGCTCAACGTGCAGTACGCGCTCAAGGACGACGTGCTCTACGTCCTGGAGGCCAACCCGCGCGCCTCCCGCACCGTCCCGTTCGTCTCGAAGGCCACGGCGGTGCCGCTGGCCAAGGCCGCCGCCCGGATCATGCTCGGCGCCACCGTGGCCCAGCTGCGGACCGAGGGGCTGCTGCCCAAGACCGGTGACGGCGCGAAGCTGCCCGCGCACGCCCCGGTCGCGGTCAAGGAGGCCGTGCTGCCGTTCCACCGGTTCCGCACGCCGGAGGGCAAGGGCGTGGACTCGCTGCTCGGCCCGGAGATGAAGTCGACCGGCGAGGTCATGGGCATCGACGTGTCGTTCGGCATGGCCTACGCCAAGTCCCAGACCGCCTCCTACGGCTCCCTGCCCACGTCGGGGCGGGTGTTCGTGTCGGTGGCCAACCGGGACAAGCGGGCCATGATCTTCCCGGTCAAGCGGCTCGCCGACCTGGGCTTCGAGGTGCTGGCCACTGCCGGCACGGCCGAGGTGCTGCGCCGGAACGGCATCCCCTGCACGATCGTGCGCAAGCACTTCGAGGGCGCCGACAACATCGTCGACGCCATCCTCGCCGGCACCGTCGACATGATCATCAACACGCCGTACGGCAACAACGGGCCGCGCATCGACGGCTACGAGATCCGCACCGCGGCCGTGGCCAAGGACATCCCGTGCGTGACCACGATCCAGGGCGCGGCGGCGGCCGTGCACGGCATCGAGGCCGCCATCCGCGGTGACATCGGCGTGCGGCCCCTCCAGGCGCTCCAGGCGGCCCTGCGGGGTGACGCGTGAGGTTCGGATCACGGATGGCGGAGGCGGTCGCCGAGCACGGACCCCTGTGCGTGGGCATCGACCCGCACCCCGGCCTGCTGGCGTCCTGGGGGCTGCCCCAGGACGCCGCGGGGCTGGAGCGGTTCGCGCTGACCTGCGTGGAGGCGTTCGCGGGGCGGGTGGCGCTGGTGAAGCCGCAGGCGGCGTTCTTCGAGGCGCACGGCTCGCGGGGCGTGGCGGTGCTCGAACGCGTCATCGCCGACCTGCGGGGCAGCGGCACGATGGTGCTGGTGGACGCCAAGCGCGGCGACATCGGCTCGACCATGGCCGCGTACGCCGCGGCCTACCTCACCGAGGGCTCGCCGCTGGCCGGCGACGCGGTCACGGTGTCGCCGTTCCTCGGGTTCGGCTCGCTCGACCCGGCGCGGGAAGCCGCCGCCGCGAGCGGTCGCGGGATATTCGTGCTCGCGTTGACTTCGAATCCCGAGGGTGCCTCCGTGCAGCGCGCGATGGGCTCCGACGGGCGTTCCGTGGCGCAGTCGATCGTGGCCGCCGCGGCCCGGGCGAACGCGGGCGCGGAGCCGTTCGGCGATGTCGGCCTGGTGGTCGGCGCGACCCTCGACGAGCTTGACGTGGACCTCTCTGACCTGGGCGGATACGTCTTGGCACCGGGTTTCGGCGCTCAGGGAGCAACCGTCGGGGACCTGCGCGCGCTGTTCGGGCCGGAGCTGCGCGGAGTGCTCCCGACCTCCTCCCGGGACGTGCTCAAGCACGGCCCGGAAACCGCAAAATTGCGGTCGGCGGTGGACGCCGTTCGGCGCTCCCTGGAGATGTGATCACGATCAAATCGCGACACGCTTCGCGTGGTCCGCTCACCTGCGCAAACGGTCCCTGGTACGGTCCTGGCCACCGGCGGGTCCATCACCCATCGAGCGCATACCACACGTGGCGTGCGCAGGGCGTTACCGGTGGCGGTGATGGGCCTGTTGGAGGGTGTTGGTACTACTACCACCCGCCGCAACCACTCCAGCGCTGACAAAGATTCACCTGACTGGGACCCACGTTGTACCCAGGCAATTGCGCTCGGTACGGTCGCGGCACCGATCCAGAATTGAAATTCCCACACCACGGAGGAAATCGTGGCCCTTCCCCAGCTTACCGAGGAGCAGCGGGCCGCAGCGCTGGAGAAGGCTGCTGCCGCTCGTCGCGCTCGGGCTGAGCTCAAGGAGCGCCTCAAGCGTGGCGGCACGACCCTGACGGACGTGCTGAAGGCCGCCGAGAGCGACGAGGTCCTTGGCAAGATGAAGGTGTCCGCGCTGCTCGAGGCGCTTCCGGGCGTCGGCAAGGTGCGTGCGCAGCAGATCATGGAGCGCCTTGAGATCGCTCCGTCCCGTCGGCTGCGCGGCCTGGGTGAGCGGCAGCGCAAGGCGCTGCTCACCGAGTTCAGCGGCGAGTGAGTGATGGCACCGGGGTGGGGTCGGGCGTTCGCGCCCGGCCCCGCCTCACCGTTCTGTCCGGCCCGTCCGGCGTCGGCAAGTCCAGCGTGCTGGCCGAGCTGCGCCGGATGGGACCGGAGATCCACTTCAGCGTCTCGGTGACCACCAGGAAGCCGAGGCCGGGCGAGGTCGACGGGGTGCACTACCACTTCGTCGACGCCGCCGAGTTCCGCGAGATGGTCGCCCGGGGCGAGTTCCTGGAGCACGCCGAGTTCGCGGGCAACTGCTACGGCACCCCCAGGGCACCGGTCGTGCGGGCCCTCGCGGCCGGCACGCCGTCCCTGCTGGAGATCGAGCTCCAGGGCGCCCGGCAGGTCCGGGTCGCGATGCCGGAGGCCCAGCTGGTCATGCTGGCCCCGCCGTCGTGGGAGGACCTGGTCGGCCGGCTGACCGGTCGCGGCACCGAGGACCCCGCCGTCGTCGCGCGCCGGCTGGAGATCGCCAGGGAGGAACTGGCGGCCGAACCGGAGTTCGACGAGGTCGTGGTGAACGACGACGTGCGGTCCGCCGCCGAGAGCTTGCTAAACTTGGTGGTCGGCCCGGTGCCCGACGCGTGAGCACGCGTGTCGCGAGGCGCGGGACGGTTGTCCCGACCGATCGTCCCGGCACGGGGCGACACAGACCCACCCCTGAACCGCAGGAGCGTTGACGAGTGACCACGCACACCGAGCTGGGCCCGCTCTCGGGTACTCCGGAGGGCATCACCAACCCGCCGATCGACGACCTCTTGGAGCAGGTCAGCTCGAAGTACGCGCTGGTGATCTACGCGGCCAAGCGCGCGCGCCAGATCAACGACTACTACGCGCAGCTCGGTGAGGGCCTGCTCGAGTACGTCGGCCCGCTGGTCGAGCCGGGCCCGCGCGAGAAGCCGCTGTCGATCGCGCTCCGGGAGATCCACGCGGGTCTCCTCGAGCACACCGAGGGCGAGTGACCGAGCCCGTCGCCGCCCCCGACCGCCCCACCGTGATCCTCGGGGTGGGCGGGGGCATCGCCGCGTACAAGGCGTGCGAGGTGCTGCGCCGGCTCACCGAGTCCGGCCACGCCGTGCGCGTCGTGCCCACGGACGGCGCGCTGAAGTTCGTCGGCGCGGCCACGTTCGAGGCGCTGTCCGGGCAGCCCGTGCAGACCGGGGTGTTCGAGGACGTCCCGTCGGTGCCGCACGTGAAGCTGGGGCAGAACGCCGACCTGGTCGTCGTCGCCCCCGCCACGGCGAACCTGATCGCCAAGGCCGCCCACGGCCTGGCCGACGACCTGCTCACCAACACGCTGCTCACCGCGCGCTGCCCCGTCCTGCTCGTCCCGGCGATGCACACCGAGATGTGGGAGCACCCGGCGACGCGGGCGAACGTGGCGCTGCTGCGCTCGCGCGGCGTGATCGTGGCCGAGCCCGCCAGCGGCAGGCTGACCGGCAAGGACACCGGCAAGGGCAGGCTGCCCGAGCCCGCCGAGATCGTCGAGCTGGCCCGGTTGCTGCTGGCGCGCCCCGACGCGCTGCCGCGCGACCTGGAAGGCGTGCACGTCGCCGTGTCGGCGGGTGGCACGCGCGAGCCGCTGGACCCCGTGCGCTACCTCGGCAACCGCTCGTCCGGCCGGCAGGGCTGGGCCCTGGCCCGGGTCGCCGCCCAGCGCGGCGCGCGCGTGACGCTGGTCGCCGCGCACACCGCGGACCTGGTCGCACCCGCCGGCGTGGACGTGGTGCGGGTCGGCTCGGCGCTGGAGCTGCGGGACGCGATGCACGCCGTCGCCGCCACGGCCGACGTGGTGGTCATGGCCGCCGCCGTCGCCGACTTCCGACCGGTGGACCTGGTCGAGCACAAGATCAAGAAGACCGACCGCGACCCCGACCCGGTCGCGCTCACCCGCAACCCGGACATCCTGGCCGAGCTGGTCGCCGCGCGGCGTCCCGGCCAGGTCGTCGTGGGTTTCGCCGCCGAGACCGGGGACGCCTCGACGGGCGTGCTGGAGTACGGTCGCGCGAAGCTCAAGCGCAAGGGCTGCGACTGGCTCGTCGTCAACGCGGTCGGCGACGGTCGCGCGTTCGAGGTCGAGGACAACGCCGGCTGGCTGCTGTCCGCCGACGGCGCCGAGACCCCCATCCCGCACGGCTCGAAGGCGCGGCTGGCGTCCGCAGTGTGGGACGCCGTAGCTCCGTCGGTCGAACGTTGACGCGCTCGCCCGCGCCCTCAGTAAGCTTTACACCATTCGCGGATCGGACAGTTAGGGAGTGTCGTGAGCCAGCACAGCAGCAGGCTGTTCACCAGTGAGTCGGTGACCGAAGGGCACCCGGACAAGATCTGCGACGCGATCAGCGATTCGATCCTCGACGCGTTGCTGGCGAAGGACCCGCGTTCGCGTGTCGCGGTGGAGACGATGGTGACCACCGGTCAGGT
>NZ_JBIVUG010000011.1:0-240291 GCF_044757065.1 Actinosynnema sp. NPDC091369
AAGGTCGCCCGCATCCACCTGGAAGCGCTGGGCGGCAAGCTCACCAAGCTGACCAAGGACCAGGCCGAGTACATCGACGTCGACGTCGAGGGCCCGTACAAGCCCGAGCACTACCGCTACTAGCGACGAAGTCGGGGGCGAGGTCGAGCTGCCGAAGCCGACCTCGCCCCCGACCGGTCACCCGGCCGTTCCTCGACCGGGTCGACCCGACTCCTCCGGGTGATCACCCTCACCCCGTGTCGACTCCTCCGACAGGTCGGAGATCAGTCGGCGGGTCGCGTCCGCGGCGGCCACTTCCAGCACGGCGACGTGACCCGTGCAGCGCAACAGGATCGCCGCCGACGGGCCGCACCCGACCTCGTGCGCCACGAGGTCGGTGAGGACGGGGACCAGCGCCGGACTGCTCGGGAACGTGAAGGTGATCAGGGCGTCGCCGTGGCTGCGGGTGTGGGGGTGCGACAGCACCCGGGCCCAGTGCTCCCGGCACCCCGGTTCGACGGACGCGGCGTCCGGTGCGCGGTGTGACCGGACCGCCCACAGGCTGCCCACGAGCTGCGCGGAGAACGCGGACAGCTCCGCGACCCGCTCGTTGACCTCGGCGATCCTGGTGCGGAGAGTCCCCAGCACCCGGTCGAGGTCCGCTGCGCCGGGGTCGTCGCCGCAGCTGTGGATCAGGTCGCGGATCTCGTCGAGCGCCAGGCCCATGTGCTTGCCGCGGGCGATGAACCGCAGTCGGTCGACATCGCGGTCGTGGTAGACGCGATGGCCGCTGGACGTCCGGGACGCGGCGGGGAGCAGTCCCGTGTTCTCGTAGAACCGGATCGTGGCCGGGGTGAAGCCGGTGATCTCGGCGAGCCTGGTGATGCGGATCTTCGCCACGGTGCCTCGACGCGTCCTCGGCCGGAGGTCTGGGGTGCGGTGCGGCGGGCCGCCCCGTGGGACGGCCCGCCGCGGTGCGGGTCGGCTCAGCAGTCGCAGTCCGCGTCCGCGTGCGCGTGGCCGTTGGCGGCGGCCGACACGGTCAGCGGCTTGGCGCCCGGGTTGGCCGGGCGCACCGCACGGCCGATCACCATGGCCTCGATGAACTCCCACGCACCGGGCATCTTCGTCTCCTGGATGTCGGCGATCTCCAGCGACGAGTTCTGCAACGTCTGCACCGTCGGGCGGTTGCAGTGGCACTCGTTGCCGAACCAGTACCACCCCTTCTGGATGATGTCCTGCTTCCGGGCCACCCGCGGGTCCTTGTTGCGGACGTGCTCCAGGAACAGGTACTGCCCACCCGGCTTCAGCACGCGCTCGATCTCCCGCAGCGCGGGTTGCGGGTCGGGCACGGTGCACAGGATCATCGCCGCCGCCACCGTGTCGAAGTAGCCGTCGGGGTAGGGCAGCTTCTCCGCGCCCGCCACGACGAGCTGGATGCGCCGCGGGTCGTTGCGGGTCTTCTCCTCGAGCTTGGCCACCATGTGCGGGTACGGCTCGGTCAGGATCAACTCGTCGACGGTGTCCGGGTAGTGCGGCAGGTTCAGCCCCGTGCCGGTGCCCAGCTCGATGGTCCGGCCGTACGCGGGCTTGAGGAACTCCGCACGCTTCTCCGACAGGCCGTAACCCTCCACCTTCGCCAGGAACTTGTCGTACATCCCGGCGAAGACGTACTTCCCCCACGTGGCGTCATAAGCCTTCTTCAGAAGGTTTGCCATGGCCCGCCTGCCCTCCAAGCTGTCGACGAGGCGCGCTCCCCCGGTAGCCGGGCGCGCGCGTTCGCGTCCGTTCGGTGTCACGAACGGAGTTGTCCGATGTGGTCCGCCGGTGGGGGTTCCTGCGGGCGTCCCGCAGCACCCTCCACCTGAGGCTGTGCCGGTTCCCGGTCGCGGCGGGAGACCGGTCGAGTCGTTGCGTGATCATCCGGGATCGCTTGCTGGTCGTAGTCTCGTAGTTGAACCCGGCTTCAAGTCAACCCCCGCCGCACGGGCCCATTCGCGACCGAAGGCGCGCCGGCGATCACCCTGGTGGAGCAACGCCGTGTCGCGATCGACGCTTTTCGGCCACAGAACTATTACAGGTGCCGCCGAATAAGTGAGTCTTGCGCCACAACGTTGCGGCGAGCGGGGGTTCGCCCTAGGTTCGCTACTCGACCGGACCAGTCGCGGGTTCCGGCCACTGTGGACGTCCACGCCGTGCGCACGAGGTGACGACGTTCCAGGCATGTGGGACATCCGGGGTTGCTGTGGCCGTCGATCGGCCTGCCATCGCGCCCGCCCACGAGGAGGTCCCGTGTCCCGTGCACACGAAGGTTCGTTATCCGGCCGCACGACCATCGAACGGCCCCGAGGGGGAACCGGCGTCGACGAAGCGGTGTTCCCCGGCCGGAGCAAGCTGCCGGTGACGGCGTCCTGGTGGACGTCGATCCTGGTCGCCGTCGGAGCGTCCCTCATGATCGCGGTGTCCATGGCCGAGATGGCCGCGGAGATCGGCAACGCCTCCATCTGGGTCTGGATCGGCACGGCGGTCGTCGGCGCCCTGCAGTGCCTGCTGATCGCCGAGCTGGCGTCCCGGTTCACCGGGCGCGCCGGCGGCACGGCGCAGTTCGCCTACCGCGCCACCACCAAGGGGTCACCGACGCTGGGAGCGCTGTCCTCCTGGGCGTACTGGTTCGCCTGGACCCCCGGCATCGCGGTCAACCTGATCCTCGCCGCGACCTACCTCAAGTCGCTGTTCTGGCCGAGCGGCAACGTCATCCTCCTGGCCGTCGTCATCGGCGTCGCCCTCTACTTCGTCACCGCGCTCGGTCTGCGCTTGTCCACGATGGTCAACGCGGCGCTGGCGGTGGTCGCCCTCGGTGTGGTGTCCATTGTGGTTCTGACGCCGGTGTTCCACCCGGAGTCCTTCGACGTGGCCCGGGTCCTGCCCACCGCGCTCCCCGAGGACGCGCCGACAGGCGGGTGGGGTGTGGCCGGCATCGTGTTGAAGTGGATGTTCATCGCGACGTGGGCAGCCTACGCGGCGGAGATGGCGTCGACGGTGTGCGCGGAGATCAAGCGGCCCGAGCGGTACATGAAGCGCGTCATGTCGATCTCCGCGGGCATCGCGATCGCCGCCTTCACGCTCGTGCCGATCTCCATGTTCGGCGTCGTCGGCGTGGAGGGGTTGCAACGCGACCCGTTCACGGTCTTCGCCGAGATCGGCGGGATCACCCTCGGCCCGGCCGGCGAGTACACCGTCGGGCTCGGCCTGGCGGCGGTCCTCGTGCTGGGCGCCGAGATCTTCATCATCGGGTCGTCCCGGACCATCCACCAGATGGCGCAGGACGGCCACCTCCCGAAGGTGTTCGGCAGGACGAACAAGCGGGGCGCGCCGGTCGGGTCCATCGCGTTCGACGCGGTGGTGATCGTCATCATGCTCGTGGTCTTCGGCACCCGGGTGGTGAGCGTGGTGGCCGCGGCGACCTTCGGCTACCTGGTGGTGTTCGTCCTGCTGCCGATCGCCTACCTGACGCTGCGCCGCTTCCGGCGCGACGACGACGAGGGCTTCCACCTCGGGAGGGCTTTCGTCGGCGTGGCCGTGGCGCTGTTCGTGTTCAACACCGTGCTGCTCGTGTTCGGCGGTCTCCAATGGGGTGTCGACGTCATCATCGTCGGCCTGGGCGTGACCCTGTCGGTGATCCCGATCTCGTACTTCACCCGCAAGTCGCGGGCCAGGGCGGCGGTGCGCGCCGGCGGCTCGAACTGACCACGTCAGGGGGCTCCGACCTGGTTCGGTCGGAGCCCCCTGACGCGTGTTCGGATCAGCCCGCGACTCGGACCGGAGGTCGCCACACACCCGGTTCGGGATTCGGGCAGTCGGTGCTGGGGAGCTGACGGACCATCGCGGAGAGTTCGCTCTTCAGCGCCTGGAGGCGCTTCATCTCGTTGTCGATCTCTTCCATGCGATCGCGCAGCAGCACCGCCGCGTCACCGCAGGGGCAGGTCCCGGTGTCGCGGATCGACAGCAGCTCGTTGATCTCACGCAGCCGGAGCCCGAGGCGCTGCGCCCCCTGGATGAACCGGAGCCGGTCGACGGCGTCCTCGTCGTACCGGCGGTAGCCGGCGTCGGTGCGCGGCGGTTTCGGCAGCAGGCCGACGCGTTCGTAATACCGAATGCTGTCGCTCGGAACCCCGGTGCGCCGGGACAAGCCCGCAACCGTCATGTGCGCAGATTCCATGTCCCGATCCTACTCCCTGCCACCTCTCGGGACGACCGCGCGAAAGCGCGAAGCCGAACCTTTTCATTGTCCGATCGATTTCTCCGACCGACAGCGCGGCCTCGACCGCAATGCCCGGACGTGCGGCAAAGGGAATGACTTCACCTGCCCGACCATGGCCGGACCAGCTCGTCCTCAGCGCATTACCCATCAGCAACTGGTGCGAACGAGTGAACTTCGACGCCTAATCGGAGCATGACCCACCTCACGTTCCGCATCTCGAATACTGGGCGTGGCCGAGCATTACTTCAGCGTGACCTATCATGGCCCCATGCCCATCAAGACCGTGGTCCTGTTCGCGCTGGCCGCGCTCGCCGAGATCGGCGGCACGTGGTTGATCTGGCAGGGTCTGCGGGAGCACCGCGGCCTGCTGTGGTTGGCGGGCGGTGTGGTGGTCCTCGGCTTCTACGGTTTCGTGGCCGCGCTGCAACCGGACTCGAACTTCGGCCGGGTCCTCGCCGCCTACGGTGGCGTGTTCATCATCGGCGCGCTGATCTGGGGCGTGGTCGTGGACAGGTTCCGCCCGGACCGCTGGGACCTGATCGGTGTCGGGATCTGCCTGGTCGGCGTGCTGGTGATCATGTTCGGTCCCGATCGGCCGGCAGCCGATGCCCACGAGGCCGAACCCCCGTCGACCGCGGGGGACTCCCTCGTGGACACCGGCCACCGTTAGCCGATCACAACCGGACGACCTCCAGGTCGTCGGACCCGGGCACGTCCTCCGCACGCACGACCGCTTTCACGGCGATCTGCTTGCACAGGTCCTTCACGATGTCCCGGACGGTGCTGCCGTCGAAGAGCGCCTCGCCGGGCAGCGCGACCGACAGGCCGGTGAGCAGCCGGTCCCGCAACCGGACGCCCATGAGGGAGTCCAGGCCGAGGTTGGTCAGCTTGGTGTCCGCGAACCTCGCCCGCAGCTCCTCCCGGTCGACCGCGCTCAGCCCCAGCAGCACCGACGTTTCCCGGAGCAGGAGGTCGGTCACCCGCGCTTCCGCCCCCTCGGGGTCGGTGAGGACCAGCTCGTTCACGTCCGGTGCCGTCGGCGCCGCCTGAACGGCGCTCCGGGTGAGGTCCGCGAGCAGCGTGTTGACGGCGGATCCGCCGTTGACGGCGACGTAGCGGTCCCAGTCGACCTTGGCCACGCCGAGCCGGGTGTGGCCGCCCGCGAGCACCGCCGACAGCACGGACGCCCCTTCGTCGTCGCCGATGCCGTGCAGGCCGCCGCGGGCGAGCTTGTCGGCCAGCCCTTCGCCGGTCGCGAGGCCACCGTCCGACCACGGTCCCCAGTTGACGCTGGTGCCGCGCATCCCCTGGGCCCGCCGCACGTCCGTCAAGGCGTCGAGGAAGGCGTTGGCCACGACGTAGTTCGCCTGCCCGGCGGACCCGATCAGCGAGGCGAGGGACGAGAACACCACGAACAGGTCCAGCTGCCGGCCGCGCGTGAGTCGGTGCAGGTTCCAGGCCCCGCGCGCCTTGGCGGCCAGGACGTGCTCGAACCGGGACCAGTCGAGGTCGGCGAAGGCCCCGTCGTCGGTGGTGCCCGCGGCGTGGACGACGCCGCACAGCGGCGGCATGTTCTCGGAGATCCTGGCCAGCGCGTCGCGCAGGTCGCTCTCGTCGGTGACGTCGGCGGTCAGCAGCACGACCTCGGCCCGCTCGCGGAGTTCCACGACCCACTCGGGGTCCGGTTCGGGCCGGTGCCTGCCCACCAGCGCGATGTGCCGCGCGCCGCGCTCGACCAGGTGCCGGGCGGTGACGCGGCCGAGCGCGCCCCAGCCGCCGGTGATCATGAACGTGCCGTCCGCGCGGGGCGTGAAGTCGACGGAGTCCGGCTCGGCGGCGCGCAACCGGGCTTGCCGCCACTCGCCGTCGCGCAGCACGAGCCTGCCCGATCCGCCGAGTCCGACGGCCCGGGTCACCACGTCGGACGGCTCCGCGTTCCCGTCGTGGTCGACGTGGACCACCGGCAGGTCGGGGTACTCCGCGGTCAGGGCGGCGGCGACGCCGGCGAGTGCGGCACGCGCCACGCGCGGCACGTCACCGGGCGTGCCGGCCGCGTGCTCGGTGCACAGGGCGATCGTCGGGCGACGGGCGGCCAGGGCCGGCAGCAGCTCCCGGAGCGGCAGGACGGCGCGCCGCGCGGACTCCTCGAACCCGGCCAGGTCGTCGCCGCTCGGTGTCGCCCCGATGACCACTATGCCGGTGACGTCGCCGGGCACATCGCGTCCTGCGTACCCGGACGCGGAGATGCCCTTGGCACGCAGGCGCTCCTCCCAGTCCCGGGTGGTGTCCGCGTCGGGCCCGACGAGCAGCCAATCCCCACCGGGACGCGCGGGATCCGGCGTCTCCGCCCGCACCCAGTCCACCGTGTACTGGCGCAGCGGTGCGTGGATCGCGGTGCCGAGAGGGCGCAGGACGAGCCCGCGCAGTTCGGCGAGGACGGTGCCGGTGGTGGAGGTCAGCCGCACGTCGACGACGTGCTCGCCGGAGTCCCGCACGCCACGGGACCGGGCGTGGGACCACAGGTCGCCGGGCAGCGCGGCGTGCACCACGACCTGGTCGACCGCGACGGGCACCAGAGGGCTGGGCAGGTCGGGGATGAAGGCGGCGGCGACGTGCAGACAGGCGTCGAGCACCACCGGGTGCAGCGTGTAGGACCCGTCTTCCGGACGCCCGGTGTCCACGCTGATCCGCCCCACGGCCTCGTCATGCCCGAGCCACAGCTGCCGGACTCCGCGGAACGCGGGCCCGTAGGCCATACCCGCCGCGGCGAAACGCGAGTACAGCGCGTCGGGGTCCTGCCGGACCAACTCCCACGCCAGTTGCTCCGCGGAACGGCCTGCTTCGGGCGCGGCGGCACCACGGCGCCCGGCGCCGGATCGCGCCCTGGGCGTCCAGCGGTCGTCGCCACCGGTGCGGGCGTAGCAGTCGACCGCTCCCCCGGCCGGGTCGACGACTGCCTGCACGGCTGCCGTTCGACCGGGTTCGAGGGCCAGTGCGCTGGTGAACCGGACGTCGTCGATGGTCCACGCGTCCCCGCCGAGCACGGCCTTCGTCGCGGCCGTGATCCACTCGATCATCGCCGCGCCCGGCAGCAGGGCGGTCCCGCCGATCCGGTGCTGCTCGACGAACCACGGCCGGGTCGCGCCGAATTCGGACGAGAACCACTCGCTGGGCGCGCCGGCGATGTCGACGCGATGACCGAGCAGGGGGTGACCGGGCGCGCGGCGCTTCCCGACCACGCCCGGGGTGTACCAGTGGCGGTCGGCCCGCAGGGGGTGACCCGGCAGTGCGGCCGGGTCGGCAGGGCCGTCGGCGGGCGGGGCTGCGACCGTGCCGCCGGAGCTGTGCCAGGCGGCGAGGGACAGCACCAGTCGCCGATCGTCGTCGTCCTGTCGGTGGCCACTGGTCAGCCAGGTCGCGTCGGGCACGCTGCGCGGCCCGAGCGGGGACAGCACGGGTTCGGGGCTCATCTCGGCGAAGTGCCGGACGCCGAGGCGGCCGAGGGTCTTCAGGCCCTCCGCGAACCGGACCGGGCGGCGCACCTGGTCGACCCAGTGGGCGCCGGTCGACCCGGAGGCGGGCAGCAGCTCGCCGTCGAGCGTCGAGACGACCGGGATGCGGGGTTCGTGGTGGCGGACGTGCCGCGCCCGGTCGGCGAAGGCGTCGAGCACGGGGTCCATGAGCGGCGAGTGGAACGCCCGGTTGACGTTCAACCTGGTCACCTTGGCACCGCGTCGGACCCAGCGTGCCGCGCACTCCTCCGCGGCCTCTTCCGGGCCGGAGATGGTGACGTCCTCCGGGCTGTTCAACGCCGCGACGGCGACGTCACCGTCCTGGAGCTCGCCCAGCAGTTCCTCGACGTGCTGTGTGCGCACGGCGTACATGGCGCCGGGCGGAGTCTGCTGCATGAGGCGCGCGCGCAGCAGGACGAGACCGGTGGCGTCTTCCAGGGTGAGCACGCCGGAGATCGCCGCGGCGGTCAACTCGCCCAGGCTGTGACCGATGAGGTAGTCGGGTTCGACGCCGAGCTCCCGCCACAGCCGCGCGACGGCGTACTGGGTGGCGAACATGGCGGGTTGCCCGTAACGGGTCTGAGCCAGGTCGACCAGTTCGCCTTCCACGCCCGCGAGCGTGGGCAACAGGGAGACACCGAGGTCGTCCCGCGCGATCGCGTCGACTTCCGCGAGGGCGTCGCGGAAGACCTCATGGCGCCGGTACAGCGGTCGGGCCATGCCGGTGCGCGCGAACCCCTGGCCGGGGAACAACCAGGCGAGCGGTCCCGGTCCGGTGTCGGGCGCGGTGCCGGTGAGGACGAAGGCGGACGGTGTCCCGGACCGGTGCTCGCGCAGTGCTTCGGACGCCTCCCCCGCCGTGCGCGCGACGACGACCGCGCGGTGCGGGAAGCGGGTGCGGCGGTGGGCGACGCGGCACAACGCGGCGAAGTCCGCGCCGCGATCGGCCCGGTCCAGCACGTCGACCGCGGCGTCGGTCAGGTCGGCGAGCGCGCGGGCGCTCTTGGCGTACAGCGGCAGCATCCGCCAGGCGCTCGGGTCGTCATCCGTCGGGCGGTGGGGTCGCGGCGCCTGGCGGACGATCACGTGCGCATTGGTGCCGCTGAACCCGAACGAGCTGACCGCGGCCACGCGAGGGCCCTGCTCGTCCGACCACGGCTGCGGTCGGGTCGGGATGCGGCACCGGGTGCCGTCCAGCGTGATGTGCGGGTTGAGCCGGTCGAAGTGCAGGTGGGCCGGCACGAGGCCGTGCTCGACCGCCAGGATCGCCTTGAGCAGGCCCGCGACGCCGGCGGCGGCTTCCAGGTGGCCGAGGTTGGTCTTCGCCGAACCCACCCAGAGCGGGCCCTTCGCGTCAGGTGCGCCGTAGACGGCGGCGATGCCGGCCAGCTCGACGGGGTCGCCGAGGCTCGTGCCGGTGCCGTGGGCCTCGACGTAGCCGACGTCGCCCGGAGCCAGGCCGGAGTCGGTCAGCGCGCGCCGCATGACCGCCTGCTGTGCCCGTGCGTTGGGCGCGGTGAGGGTGTTGCTGCGACCGTCCTGGTTGACCGCCGAGCCCACGACCAGCGCCCGGACCCGGTCCTGGTCGCGTTCGGCGTCGGCCTGGCGCTTGAGCACGACCACGCCGCAGCCCTCACCGCGCACGTACCCGTCGGCCGAGGCGTCGAAGGTCTTGCAGCTCCCGGTCGGCGACATCATCCCGGCTTGGGAGAACGCCACCACGAGATCCGGGTCGAGCAGCAGGTTGACGCCACCGACGATCGCGGTGTCGCACTCACCCCGTCGCAGGCTCTCGCACGCGGTGTGCACCGCTACCAGCGAGGAGGAGCACGCCGTGTCGATCGACGCGCTCGGCCCGGTGAGGTCGAGGAAGTAGGAGATGCGCCCGGCCGCGACGCTCGACGACGTCCCGGTGCCGGTGTAGGGGCCCGGCTCGACGTGGTCGCGGACCATGAGCCGGCCGTAGTCGGTGGTGCTGATGCCGACGAAGACGCCGACGGCGGAGCCCGCGACCGCGTCGGCCGGGACACCGGCGTCTTCGAGCGCCCGCCACGTGGTCGTGAGCAGCAGTCGCTGCTGCGGGTCCATCGCCGCGGCCTCCTCGGCGGAGATGCCGAAGAACCGCGCGTCGAACCCGCCGACGTCGGGCAGGAACCCTCCCCACTTGGTGGTGCTGTGGCCCGGGGTCGGTGTGCCCTCCCGATACCACGAGTCGGTCGACCAGCGGTCGGCCGGCACCTCGGTCACCGCGTCGCGTCCCTCGACCAGCAACGACCAGTACCCCTCGACCGAGTCCGCGCCGGGGAACGCGCACGCCATGCCGACCACGGCGACCGGTTCGGTCGGCGCGGGCGGTTCGACGACCGCCGGCGTCCCGGCGCCGGTGGTGAGGGCGACGGCCAAGCGGAGGATCGTCGGGTTGCCGTAGAGGGTGGCGGGGTCGACGGGTCGGCCGAGCCACGCGGCGAGGTCGCCGCTGAGGCCCAGGGCTTGGGCCGAGTCCAGGCCCAGACCGCCGAACGTCGCGTCCACCGGGACGTCGGCGGGCGTGAGACCGGTCCGGGCGGCAACGCGGGCGCGCAGCCACTCGACGACGGACGCCGTGTCGTGGGCCTCGACGGCCGCGGTGGGCGTGCGGGCGGTCACCGGGCCGGAGACGTGCTCGACCTTGAGCTCCCCGCGCAGGTACGCCTGCTTGGTGAACTGCCTGCGGACCTTGCCGCTGGTGGTCACGGGCAGCGACGCGGGCCGGATGAACACGACGGTGTCGATGGCCACGTCGTGCTCTTCGGCGACGGCCCCGCGCACCTTCCGCGCGACTTCGGCCAGGTCGTGCTTGCCCCGTTCGGTGCGCTTGAGCTCCTGGACGACGACCAGGCGCTCCTCGCCGTCGACGTCCACCGAGAACGCCACACCGAGCCCGCGGTTGAGCGCCGGGTGGGCGTCGGTCATCGTCAGCTCGATGTCCTGCGGGTGGTGGTTGCGCCCGCGGATGATGATCAGGTCCTTGCGGCGGCTGGTGATGTAGACCTCGCGGTCGATCAGCGTGCCGAGGTCACCGCTGCGCAGGTACGGGCCGGTGCCGTCGGCCAGGTGGGCGCCGAAGGTCTCGGCGGTGTCCTCCGGGCGGTTCCAGTAGCCGGCCGCGACCGTGCGCCCACTCAACCAGATCTCACCCTCGCGGCCTTCCGGCAGGGGCTCGCGGGTCTCGGGGTCCACCACGACCACCCGGGTGTCGCCGAGGGACGGGCCGTTGCTGAGCAGGCGCTGGCGCCGTGGTCCGGGCGTGCCGGCGGGCACGACGTCGATCCGCCCGTGCGCGAAGCCCTCGACGTCGACCTCGACGACCCTGAGCCCGTTGCGGGGCGGGTGCGTGGCGACCGCCAGCGTCGACTCCGCCATGCCGTAGGCCGTGCGGAACGAGTCGGGCCGGAAGCCGCAGGAGGCGAACTCCTCGGCGAACCGGTCGACGGTGTCGGCGCGGATCGGTTCGGCGCCCAGCGCGAGCACCCGCCAGGTGCTCAGGTCCAGCGTCGCCTTCTCCTCTTCGGTGATGCGCTCGCAGCACAGGTCCAGGGGGAAGTTCGGGCTGAACGACACCGTCGCGCGGTACTTGCCGACGGCGGCGAGCCAGCGCAGCGGTCGCTGCACGAACACCGGCGGCGGGATCATCACCGTGGTGGCGCCCAGCAGCAGCGGCATGAACAGCCCGGCGATCAGGCCGAAGTCGTGGAAGAGCGGCAGCCACGTGACGACGACTTCCCGCGAGTCCATGCCGAGACCGGTGCTGAACAGCGCCGGCTGGTAGACGATGTTGTCGTGGGTGACCACCACGCCGCGGGGCCGACTGGTGGATCCGGAGGTGTACTGGAGGTAGGCCACGTCCTGCGGGCGGGTCGTCGGCGGGGTCCAGTCGTGGCCGGTGCGGTCGGCGATGTCGTCGACGGACCACAGACCGCAGCCGTACTCCTCCGGGAGGTGCGCCATCGGCCCGTCGGTGGAGGCGACGATCGCCAGTGCGGGTCGGCAGTCCTCCACGACGTGGTCGACGCGCTCGCGGTGCGTGCTCTTGGTGGGCGGGTTGAGCGGCACGGGCACGGCACCCGCGTAGAGGCAGGCCAGGACGCTGACGACGTACTCGGCGCTGGTGGGCAGCAGGATGATCACCCGCTCGCCGGCCAGCCCCTCGTGCTGCATGCGGGCGGCGAGGTCGCGCACGCGGGCGTCGAGCTCGGCGTAGGTGAGCCGGGTGTGCTCGGTCTCGCCGTCGGCGAGCACGATCAGGGCGATGTCGTCGGCCCGTGCGACGGCGTGGTCGCGCAGCACGTCGACGAGCAGGGGGAAGTCGCGACTCACGATCGTGCCTCCAGCACTGGTTCGAGGTGGTCGCGCACGGCGTCCGCGACGGGGGTGACGTGCCGGTCGGTCAGCAGCGTGTAGTGGGTGCCCGGCAGGGCGACCCCGGTCGCGGTGCCCGTGGTGAGCGTGCGCCACCCCCAGTCGGCGTCCGCCGCGTGCGGGTGGTCGGCGAACTCGCTCACCGCGCCGTCGGCGGCCCGGACGACCAGCACGTCGGCGCCGATGACGGCGGGCTTGTGGCGTCGGCAGGCGTGCACGACCCCCGTGAACACCGCGTACGTGTTGCGCAGGTGCGCCTCGTCGACCGCCACCGAGCGGCCCGTTCGGCGTTCGAGCAGCTCCAGGCCCGCACCCAGGCGATCGGGTTCGGCGGCGGCGAGCAGCGCGGCGCGTTCGTCCGCGGTCGCGTCGTCGGCGAGGAAACCCATGTCGAGGTCTTCGAGGAACCACAGCAGCATCGACACCGGGTCGACCTCCGGCGCCGGCATCGGCGCGGGTGAGTCGAACACGAACAGGCGGCTCACGCGGTCGCCACCCAGTTCCAGCTTGTGCGCGACGTGGGCCGCGATCACCGCGCCGGACGACCAGCCGCCGAGGACGTACGGCCCGTGCGGCTGCACGCGGCGAACCTCCTCGACGTAGCGGACGGCGAAGTCCTCGACCTCGGTGGGCACCTCCTGGCCCGAGTCCGGTCCGGGTGCCTGCAAGGCGTACCAGTCGGCGTCGACCGACTCGGCCAGCGGCCGGTAGGCCAGCACGCTGCCGCCGGCCGGGTGCACCAGGAAGACCTTGGGCGCGCCGGGGTTCTCGCGCAGCGGGACCAGCGTCGACCACGCTCGCGCCCGGCTCAGGTGCTCGCACAGCGCCGCGACGGTGCGCCCGGAGAGCAACGCGCCCAGCGACAGGCGCTTGCCGAGCTGCCGGGAGATCTGGCTGATCACCCGGAGGCCCGCGAAGGACTGACCGCCGAGCTCGAAGAAGTCGTCGAACACGCCGACCCGCGGCAACTCCAGCACCGACGCCCAGATGGCGGCCACGTCGGTTTCGAGGTCGGTGCGCGGCGCGACGTACTCCCTCGCGGGCTCGCCGTCGACGGGGGCGAGCGCATCGAGCGCGCGTCGGTCCACCTTGCCGTTGGAGGTCAGGGGCAGCCGGTCGAGGACCGTCACGGTGGCGGGCACCATGTACCTGGGCAGCCGCTCGGCGAGGAACTCCCGCACCTGCCGGCCGTCGACCCCGGACGCGGCGGCGAAGCCGACGAGCTGGCGGCCGGCGACGGTGTCGCGGACGGCGACCAACGCCCTGGACACGGCCGGGTGCTGCGTGAGGACGTGCTCGATCTCGCCCGGCTCCACCCGGAAGCCCTGGATCTTGACCTGGAAGTCGGCGCGGCCGAGGAACTCGATCGTGCCGTCGGGCAGGTAGCGGCCCAGGTCGCCGGTCCGGTAGAGCCTCTCACCGGTCCGCGGGTGGGTGACGAACGCGGCGTTGGTGCGCTCTTCGTCGTTGAAGTAGCCGACGGCCACTCCGACACCGCCGATGTGCAGGTGACCGGGCACCCACGTGGGCGCGTCGGCGCCGGTCTCGTCCAGCACGTGCCAGGTCTGGCCGCCCAGGGGCTTGCCGTAGGGAATGCTGGTCCAGGCCGGGTCGACCTCGTCAACGGGGTGGTGGATCGACCAGATCGACGCCTCCGTCGCGCCGCCCAGGCTGATGACGCGGGCGTTCGGCGCGACCCGGCGGATGCGGTCGGGGAGGTCGACGGGGATCCAGTCGCCGCTGAGCATGATCACCCTCAACGACGGCATGTCCAGACCCGTGGCCTCGGCCTCTTCGACGGCGAGCTGCATCAGCGCCGGGACCGAGTTCCACACGGTGACGCCGGCCGACCGGATGGTGGACACCCAGGCGCGGGGGTCGTGCAGTTCGGACGGATCGGGCAGCACGAGGGTCGCGCCGGCCGCGACGGTGCCGAACACGTCGTAGACGGACAGGTCGAAGCACAGCGAGGAGATGCCGAAGACGACGTCCGCCGCGCCGATGCCGAACCGGTCGTTGATGTCGACGACGGTGTTCAGCGGTCCGCGGTGGTCGAGGGCGGCGCCCTTGGGCGTGCCGGTGGAACCGGAGGTGTAGATGACGTAGGCGAGGTCCAGCGGGTCCCGCCGGGCTGCCGGCTCGGCCGGGAAGTCGGCGACCTCCTCCCCGACCACGTGCACGGTCACGTCTCCCATGCCGGCGACCCGGTCGCGCAGGACGTCGACGGTCACGACGTGCTCGGCTTCGGTCGCCTTGACCAGGTGCGCGATCCGGTCGGCCGGCCACTCGGGGTCGATGGGGACGTAGGCGCCGCCCGCCGACAGGACGCCCAGCACCGCGGCCGACTGCCGACACCCCTTCGGCAGCACGACCGGCACGAGCTGCCCGGGGGTCATGCCCGCGTTGCGCAGGGAAGCCGCCACGTGCGCGCTCTGCTCGTGCAACTCGCCGTAGGTCACGGTGGTGGTCGGGGTCCGCACGGCGACCCGGTCGGCCGAGTCGACGGCGCGCTCCGCCAGCGCGTCGTGCAGCAGGCCGTCGGGCACGTGGTGCGGCAGCTCGTTGAGGGCGCGGCGCGCGGCCAGGTCGCTGTCGGGGACGAGGTCGAAGGCGGTGCGCCGCCACCACGTGTCGTCGCTCGCCAGACCGACGACGAGCCGGTGGAACGCGTCGAGCATGGCGTCGACCACCCCGTCGGGGAACATCGACTCGATGACGTCCCAGGCGATCCACATCGTGCCGTCGTCCTGCTCCCAGAACTGGCAGTCGAGCAGCACCTGCGGTGTTTCGAGGGTCGAGTAGCTGGGCCGGTCGAACTTGCCCATGAACAGGCCGCTGCTGATGACGAACGGGCACGCGGCCCGGCCGGGGGTGCGGCGGTGCTGGTTGAGCGCTTGGAGCACCTTCACCCCGCTCCAGTGCGTGTGCTGCATGTCCTGCAACACCCGGGCGCGCAGCTTCCGCGCTTTGACCTCGAAGGGCTCGTCGCCCCGCCAGTCGACCTCCAGCGGGTACAGGGAGGCGAAGTTGCCCATGATCTCGCCGATCTGCGGGTGCAGCGGCAGGCGGTGCGTGACCATGTTGTTGAGCAGGAAGTGCTTGGCACCGCTCCAGGTGGCGACGACCTCGGCGTAGGCCGCGTACATCACGTTGCTGTCGGTCAGGCCGTGCGCCCGGGCACGCCGCTTGAGCGCGGTCCACTGCTCGGCGGACAGCACGAGCTCGCGGCGGTTGAGCTCGGACCTGCCCTGGGCCTGCGCGCCGGTCGCCAGCGGGATGGACGGCGCGTCGGGCCACTCCGGGATGCGGTCCCGCCAGTACTTCTCGGACTCCTGCCCGAGGGGTGACCGCTCGATCTCGGAGAGCGTGACGACGCAGTCCCGGAAGCTGATCTCCAGCTCGGGCAGCACGAGTCCCGGGTCCCGGTAGAGCCCGAACACCGCGTCCAGGAAGCGGCTGGTGCCCATGCCGTCGCTGAAGAAGTTGTTGTTGTTGTAGTGGATGCGGGCGTCCCGCTCGCCGTGCAGGCTGATCCGGATGTCCAGCCACGGCCACCGGTCGAGCGGCAGTTGCCGGCGGCGGACCCCTTCACGGATCCGCAGCAGTTCACGCCGCGCCTGGTCCGCGGGCAGGCCCCGGAAGTCGTGCACCACCGGCTCCAGCGGGACGAACTCGGGGATGCGACGGAGTCGCATGTCCTCGGTGACCGCGACGAGGTTGTCCCGCTGCCGCAGCAGGTTGCGGTTCACCGCGTCGACGAACCGCCGCACGTCCAGGTCAACCAGGTCGAACTCCATGTACTGGTGGGGCCGGACGTGGTACTCCAACCCCTCGGCGGAGCCCACGAGGAACGAGGTCTGCAGATCGGACAAGGGGAACGGCTCGTCGGCCGCCGCCGGGTCCGGCACGACCTGCGGCAGGGCGTGCGCGGCGCGCGCCGATCCGGACAGCCAGCGGATGATCGCCGGCTTCTCGGCGACGATGCGGTCGCGCAGGTGAGCGGTCAGCGCCCCGCGCGGCGCGCTGACCTCGAGCTCGTTGTTCCCGACGAGCCGGACCCGGATCTCCGTGCGTGCCAGTTCACCGAGGATGGGCGGCATGGGATCGGTGGTGGTCATGGTGTCCCCTCGTCTTCCGGGTGCGCGTCGAAGGTGCCGCCGGGGTGGGCTGCCGGTCGTGCCGGTGCGGTCGATCAGGCCGGGTCGCCCTGCGGGGGCAGGTCCCTGATCACCTGCGGATCGGCCGAGACCTTGCCGACCTTCGAGGCGCCCCCGGGCGACCCCAGCTCCGCGAAGAAGTCGGCGTTGGCCTTGGTGTAGTGCGCCCACTGCTCGGGCACGTCGTCCTCGTAGTAGATGGCCTCGACCGGGCAGACCGGCTCGCACGCACCGCAGTCGACGCACTCGTCGGGGTGGATGTAGAGCATGCGGTCGCCTTCGTAGATGCAGTCGACGGGGCACTCCTCGATGCACGCCTTGTCCATCACGTCGACGCAGGGTTCCGCGATCACGTAAGTCACCGATCTCCTCCTCACGCGGTGGCAGCGGCTAGTCTCGAAGTTGAACTCGGCTTCAAGTCAAGCGGCGGGAACAGGGCTTGACCTTGGAGTGCGGTCCAACCTCTACCGTCGGTTGCGCTAGGTGGTCTTCCCTATGCGAACAGGCGGGTGACCTGCAGTGACCACACAACCCTTAACCAACGGGGCGGACGCTCCGGCGGAAGCGGGCCTGGAGGTGCGGCGGTACCGCGTCCTCGCGGGCTGCGTCGAGTGCGCCAGCGACCTCACGCCGTTGCGCCGGGTCGAGGGCGTGCGCGACGTCAAGATGCTCTCCGCGTCCGGCGTGCTCGCGATCCAGGCGCCGAAGACGCTCAGCGACACCGTGCTCCTGCGCACCGCCGCCGCCTCCGGGCTGACCCTCGAACCGGAGAAGCCGGCGGTCGTGGACGAGGCGCCGCAGAAGAAGTCGCGCTGGTGGCTGCGTCCCGAGATGATCCTGTTGGGCATCGCCGCGTTGTTCATGGTCGGTGCCGACATCGTGACCCGGCGCGCGCCCGAGGCCACCACGTTGGCCAACACCCTGGGGATCATCTCCATCGCCTTCGGCATCGTCTACCCGGGGCGCAACGCCCTGATGATGCTGCGCAACAAGCGGTTCACGATCAACGTGCTGCTCGTCGTGGCGGTCATCGGAGCGATCCCCCTCGGCAAGTTCGTCGAGGCCGCCTGCGTGGTGGTGATCTTCTCCCTGGGCATCATCCTGGAGTCGTTCGTCGCCGACCGGGCGCGCAAGTCCATCCAGAAGCTGATGGACCTGGCGCCGCGCCGGGCGGAGCGGTTCACCTTCGGCGGAGCCGTCGAGACGGTGCCGGTCGAGGACCTGGCGGTCGACGACCTGGTGCTGGTGCGCCCCGGTGCCCGGCTGCCCACCGACGGCGAAGTCACCCAGGGCGCCTCCTGGGTCGACACCTCGGCCATCACGGGCGAGTCCATGCCGGTCGAGGTCGTGCCCGGCGAGGCCGTCTACGGCGGCACCCTCAACGGTGACGGAGCCCTGCGCGTCAAGGTGACCAAGCAGTACCAGGACACCGTCCTCGCCCGCGTCATCCGCGAGGTCGAGGAGGCGCAGCAGAACCGCGGTCGGGCGCAGCGGTTCGCCGACAGGTTCGGCGCGATCTACACGCCGGCGATGATCGGCGTCGCGGTCCTCATGGTGGTCCTCGGGCCGCTGGTGTTCGGCCTGTCCTTCACCGACGCGTTCTACCGGGCCCTGGTCGTGCTGATCGTGTCCTGCTCCTGCGCGCTGGTCCTGTCCGTACCCGTGAGCGTGGTGTCCGCGGTGGCCCGCGCCGCACGTGACGGCGTGCTCATCAAGGGCGGCGCCTACCTGGAGGAACTCGGGCGGCTCAAGGCGGTCGCGTTCGACAAGACCGGCACCCTGACCCGGGGCCGGCCGGCCCTCGTGGCCGTGCACACGCTGGACGGCGACGACGACGACGAGCTGCTGCGCCTGGCCGCCGCGGTCGAAGCCGCCGCGACCCACCCGATCGCCGAGGCGGTCGTGCACGCCGCCCGGGACCGCGGCATCGACATCCGGCCCGCGGCCGACGTGTCGATCGTGGCCGGCAAGGGCGCCGAGGCCACCGTCGACGGTCGCCGGATCGCGGTCGGCCGGGTCGCCGACTACAGCAAGGACGCCTCGGCCGCCGCCGCGCTGGCCGAGATCGAGCAGGCCGGCGCCACCCCGGTCGCGGTGACCGCGGACGGCGCCCTGATCGGCCTGCTGGGCGTGGCCGACGAGCTCCGCCCCGAGGCCAAGGCCGCCATCACCGAGCTGCGCTCGCTCGGCGTCGCGCACACCACGATGCTCACCGGCGACCGGGAGCGCGTCGCCCGGTCGATCGCCGACCAGCTCGGCATCGAGAGCGTCCGGGCCGAGCTGATGCCCGCCGACAAGAGCGCCGCCATCACCGCCATGCGCGACGAGCACGGCACCGTCGCGATGGTCGGCGACGGCGTCAACGACGCACCGGCCCTCGCGACGTCCAACGTCGCGGTGGTCATGGGCGCGGCGGGCACGGACGTGGCCATGGAGACCGCCGACGTCGCCCTGATGTCCGACGACCTGACCAAGCTGCCGTACACCGTGCGGCTGGCGAGGCGGGCGAACCGGGTCATCGCGCAGAACGTCGCCATGTCGCTGGTCGTCATCGCGGCCCTGGTGGTCGCGGCGCTGATCGGCGCGTTCACCCTGACCCAAGGTGTGCTGATCAACGAGGCGTTCGCCCTCGTGATCATCGCCAACGGCCTGCGGCTGCTGCGTGGCGGCAAGGGCGGAAAGCAGAGGACGACCGTGACAGCTCCGACGAAGGCGAGGGTCGAGCACTCGGCGACGCTGCCGAAGACCGCGTTCGCACTGCCGGTCGTCGAGTCGGTGACCGCCGGCGGCGGCTGCGGCGACGACTGCGGCTGCGGCACCAAGGCAGAGGCACCTCAGGTCGAGGCCCCCAAGGTCACGACACCGAAGATCGTCCCGCTGGAGCAGCCCGTGGCCTCCGGCGGCGGCTGCGGCGACGACTGCGGTTGCGGTTCCTCGTCCGGCAAGCAGGTCGAGCAGGTCGAGTTCGGGCGACGCTCCGGCGACTGACCGAGGCAGCTGCGCCTGACTGCCACTTGGCGGCGGTGTCACCGGGCTCCCCCACCCGGGTGACACCGCCGCCATCCCCATTCCCCCACGATGGAGAGACGATGCCCAAGCTCGACCCGTTCGCAGGCCCCGGCTACGCCGCGATGAGCACGCTGTCCAAGGCCGTCGACGACGACGCCGAACTCCCCCTCGGTCTGGTGGAGCTGATCAAGCTCCGCTGCTCCCAGATCAACGGGTGCACCTACTGCGTGCGCACGCACATCGAGAAGGCCCTGCACGCGGGGGAAACGCAGGACCGCGTGGACAACGTCGCCGACTGGAAGACCAACGTCGCGTTCACCGACCGGGAACGCACGATCTTCGCCTTGGCGGAGTCGGTCACCCTGGTCTCCGACACGCACGTGGACGAAGAGGTCCTCGACGCCGCCATCGCCGATCTCGGCCCGACCCTCACGCAGCAGGTCGTCTGGGTGGTCGCCGTGATCAACGCGTTCAACCGCCTGGCCATCACCGCCCGCATCGACTAGACGAACCGGCTCGACGAAGGCCGCGGGTCCCCGACACCGGGTGGACCCGCGGCCTTCGTCGTCCGCGGCCGATGGCAGCGCGCGGGAACCCGTGGGGATTGGCGCCGCAGTCCACCAAGCGGCAAGGCGCGAAAGAGGTCACCCGATCAGGTGTATGAGGTGTGCCTTGGAGCCTCCTCCAAGGTTTACCTTGGATCCATGACCGATGCGGTGAGCCGACCGGCACAGCAGTCGACCGAGCCACACGGGCGTCCGGATGGGGCATCCCGGTTCAGCCCACCGGTGGCCATGCCCTCGGCACGCCTGCTGGACATCCAGCCGGCGTCGGACGTGCCGATCGCCTGCACCTTGACGGGCGATGAGCAGGCGGAGCGGACCGCCGAGTGGCGCGACCTGCTCGAAGGGTTCCGACCCGAGGGCATCGCCAACGGGCTCCGGTGGCGACTCCCGAGCTCACGGGCGGGTCGGGCGGCGGAACTGGCGTCGGCCGAGCAGCGTTGCTGCGCGTTCTTCGACTTCACCCTCCACCTCACGGCAGGTGGACTCATCTTCGAGGCGCACACGCCCGAGGAGGCGGCAGACCTGTTCCTCGACGTCTTCGGAACCCCGGCGGGCATCGCCGACGCATCAGCAGGAGAAATCCGAGGATAGTCGCTTCAACGGGGCGAGAGACGCAGAAGGACGACAGGGTTCAACCCACTTCGGCACGCCGGCGACCAGACCGTTCGCACATCGCCGCGCGGCCCGATTTCCGGCCACGCGGGAATGGTCACGGCACAGGCATGACGACCAGTCTCGACGCGCTCGCCCCGGCCTTCCCGGCCCGCGATGCAGAAAAGACGGGTCGTTGTCCACGCCCGAAGGTCCCACAGGTGTCGCCCGGCACCGCCTACCGAGGCCGACAGCCGACGGACCGATGCCGCCCGTTCACAGCTTCGGAAAACCGCACCTTTCGACGAGCAAGTCGCGAACATGATCGACAGCGCGCGGCACGGTGTTATAGCTGTAGCGAAACTTGAGCGTTGGCGCGAAGCCGACCCCAAGACCTCGAACCATATGACCTACGTCACAAGTTGTGGGTGGAATGTTCCGCACGCCATACGTCGACCCACTCCACCAGCGGAACGGCCCACTTCCGGTCCGCTCGCGCACCGTTCAAGATGCATCTCGTACCGACAGATCGATGCTGCCGAGCCGCACGGCAGGCACTGCCGGAGCCGACCGACCGGGGGGACGATCATGACAGGAGACTTGCTGCCGATCGACCAAGTGGCGAAACTGTCGGGCGTTGCGTCATCAGCACTGCGCTATTACGAACGGGTCGGCCTGATCGAAGAAGGACCGAAGATCCGCGGTAAAAGGCACTACCCGCAGGATGTGCTCGACCGCTTGTCCATGATCCGCACGTGCCAGAACATCGGTTTCAGCCTCACGGAAATCGCCTCCCTGCTGGACGAGGCGGAGGAGTCGGGCGGTTCGTGGCAGGAGATCGCAGCGCGACGCCGCGCCTGCATCCAGCGCGAGATCGAAGAACGCCAAGCCTGGCTGGACACGCTGAACTCGACGCTCGCCTGCGGTTGTCCGCAACTGGTCAAGTGCCCGCAGGTCGACGGCTGTCCGCTGATGACGATCGCGCCGAACACCTGACGCCGACGCGGACCGTTCGAAGCGGGATCCCGCGAGGCGTCGCGCCCCTACCGCCTTCGCCCGAGCAGCCCGCCAGGCGTACCTGTCGGCACCGTCGAGACGGGGCCCGCGTCGGACGAAGCGGCCAACCTCGAGGTCGGCGGCCGTCGGCGCTGCGCGCAAGACGTGCGAGAAGGCCCCTGGACGATCATCGGTTCCAGGAACCCGTGGTTCGGCTTGAGCAGCACCACCTCGCTCGTGGACGAGGCCGAGCGCCCAGGCGGATCGCGGCGGGAACTCGTCGAGTACCGGCAGCGGAGGGTTGCCCGCCGACTGTCACGTCGGAGAACTGGAGCCCTTCCACGCACCCGGTCGCCGATGCGCTCAAACGTTGCCGCACAGCGCAATCGACGTTCGGCGAACACGTTTTCGGGTGCTTTCCCCGCTGCTACGTTGCCCCCTCGTCGATATTCACTCGAAAGTGTGGGGGGCACATGAGCGAGACTGACGTCGCGTCCGCTCCCGGAACGTCATCGAAACTGCGGCGGGGGCTCAGCTCCCGGCAGATCAGCATGTTGACCTTGGGCGGATCCATCGGAACGGGGTTGTTCCTCGGCGCCGGGCTGGCTGTGTCCCTGGCGGGGCCCGCGGTCATCATCGCCTACGTCATCGGTGCGTTGATCACGCTCACCATGGTCTACGCGAGCGCCGAGATGGCCGTCGCCCACCCCGATGCCAACGGCTTCGGACAGCTGGCTCACCGCTACCTCGGACCTCTCGTCGGGTTCAGCACCAGGTGGATGTTCTGGGCCGCCGTCTCCTTGGCCATGGGGGTCGAGACGGTGGCCGTCGCCATCTACGTCCGCTACTGGTGGCCGGACGTTCCCTTGTGGCTGCCGGTGGTCGCGTGCGCGGTGGTCGTGACGGCCGTCCACCTGGTCTCCGTCTCGGTGTTCGGCGGTGTCGAGTACTGGGCGACCATGATCAAGGTGACGGCGATCGTGGTGTTCCTGGTGCTCGGGGTCGTCTACCTGACCACCGGGCTCCCGGACCGGCCCGCTCCCGGCCTGTCGGCTTGGACCGGCGCGGATTCCCTGCTGCCACAGGGGTTCGCCGGGCTGTGGACAGCGATGATCGTGGTGATGTTCAGCTACGGCGGTGTGGAGAGCCTGTCGCTCAGCTCCGCGGAGTCGAAGGACCCGGGACGCGACCTGCCGAAGGCGGCGCGGTGGACGATCGTGCGGCTGGCGTTGTTCTACGTGTTCAGCATGGTCGTGATCCTGTCGGTCAACGCCACGGGCGGTGACCTGGGCACGAGCCCGTTCGTGACGCTGTTCTCCTGGTTCGGCATGCCGACGGCGGCCGGACTGATGAACTTCGTCGTGCTGACCGCCGCGCTGTCCGCGCTCAACACCACGATGTTCATGGCCAGCCGGACGCTGCACTCGCTGGGGCGCGACCGGCAGGCGCCGGCGTGGACCACGCGGTTGTCCCGGCGCGGGGTGCCGACCAACGCGGTGCTCATGGGAACCCTCGGCATGGTCGTGGCGGCCACCGTCTCCGTGGTGGCGCCCGAGTCCGCGTTCACCCAGCTGATGGGCATCGCGTCGTTCGGCGGGCTGGGCACGTGGGTGGTGATCCTGGTGACCCACGCGAAGTTCGTCCGCGGTGGCAGGCCCGCCGGCCGCATCCGGCTTCCCGGCGCTCCGTGGACCAACGGAGTCGCTGCCCTCGCGGTGGCGGCGATGGTCGTGACGATGGCGTTCGTGCCGATGTTCCGCAGTGCGTGGCTGGTCGGCTTCCCGTTCCTGCTGCTGATCATCCTGTTGTACGCGGTGTCCCGCCGGAAGTCCGCGTCGACCTCGACCACCTGAGGGGAGAACGGCGAAAGAGACCTCGGAGTGCGGAACCAGCGAGGTCTCCTTCGCCGTGCACCCGCCTACCGCGCCGCGCGGTACGCCGCCACGGCCTGCGCCGTCTCAGCGGCCAGCAGGTGGTGGTTCACCGCGATGCCCGCGGACGACCCGGCACCCACGGCGTTGGCCAGCTGGGCGCTCTCCGACACCACGTTGCCTGCGGCGAACACCCCGGGAACGCTGGTGCGGCCCACTCCGTCGACCACCACCCAACCGTCCTCGACGTCACAGCCCAGCCCCTTGAGCAGCTCGTCGCGCGGGAAGAAGCGCGGTCCGACGAACACCGCGGTCCGCGGCTCCAAGCGGCCGTCGGCGAGCTCGACGCCGGAAACCCGACCGTCCTTCTCGACCACCCGCGACACCTCGCCCTCGACGACGCGGATCCCGCGCGCGGCGAAGCGTTCGTGCTCCTCGTCGGTCAAGGTGATCCGGTGGGGGAAGAACACGACGTCGGGGGACCACAAGCGCACCAACGAAGTCTGGTGCAGGGTGAACGGTCGGTTGTCACCACCGAGCACGCCGATCGCCTTGTCGCGGACCTCGTGCCCGTGGCAGTACGGGCAGTGCAGGACGTCAGAGCCCCAGAGCTCGCGCACCCCGGCCACGTCGGGCAGCTCGTCGTGCAGACCCGTCGCGACCACGACCGCACGCGTGGTCAACGCGCGTCCGCCCGCCAATCGCACCTCGAACTCCGCTCCCGAGCCCCGCTCGACCACCTCGACCAGGTCCTCGACGAGCTCGCCGCCGTACCCGGCGACCTCGTCGCGCCCGGCCCGGAGCAGCTCCAGAGGAGACATCCCGTCCCGGGACAGGAAACCGTGCAGGTGGTCCGCCGGCGCGTTGCGGGGCTGACCGGCGTCGACCACAACCACCCGGCGGCCGACCCGGGACAGCACCAGTGCGGCGCTCAACCCCGCCACACCGCCCCCGATGATGGTCACGTCATACCGCATTGTCGTGCTCCCCTCACGTAAATCACACGATGAATTCCCGGCCGCCCCCAGCCGGCGAGAAAACACTATCGGACGGTGTTCGCGCTCGAATGGCACGTGCTGCGCGCCGCGGGATCGGACTTGGTCAGCTCACTGCCCGCGCCCATTCGGCCAACAAGGCGAGGTCGGGGTCGTCCGGCGAGGTGACGCTCACCGGCAGCGCGCCGGCGTAGACGGTGCCGGTGAAGCCGTCGACGGTGACCACGCGCCCGGCGAGCGCGGTGACGGAACCGCACCCGACGACACAGGGCACGGCCAGCTCGCGGCACACCACTGCGGCGTGCGACGTCGAACCGCCGTGCTCGGTCACCACCGCGGCGGCCATCGACATGGCGGGCACGTCGCGGGGGTCGGTGGTCGGGCGTGCCAGCACCACATCCCCCTCCCGCTGCTCGGCCTCGTCCGCGTCGACCACGACCACCCCGACACCGATGCCCGGCGCAGCGGGCTTGCCTCGGGCCAAGACCGGCGCCGAAGCCGCGTGCGCGGGATCGACCCGGGGTCGCCGCAGAGCTCCGAGTTGGTCGGGCGTCACCCGGCGCACCGCCTCGACGCGGCTGATCACGCCTTCGAGGGCCAACGCCACCGCGTGCCGCACCGCCGCCTCCGGCGTTCGCTTCGCGGTACGGGTCTGGAGGAGCCACAACCTGCCCGCCTCGACGGTGAACTCGATGTCCTGCACGTCCTGGCCGGCCTTCTCCAGCACCGCGGCGGCCGCCAGGAGTTCCCCGTGCACCTCGGGCAGGGCGTCGGCCAGCTCGCCGAGGGTCGCCGCGTCGACGCGACCGGACACCACGTCCTCGCCCTGGCCACGTGCCAGCCACTCGCCGTACGGCTCGGGCGCACCGGTCAGCGGATCGCGGGTGAACAGCACGCCGGTGCCGGAGCGGTCGTCCAGGTTGCCGAAGACCATCGCCTGCACGACCACGGCCGTGCCCCCATCGTCCGGGATGCCACGTGCCTTCCGGTAAGCGACGGCGCGCGGCGAGTGCCATGAGCTGAACACCGCACCGACGGCCGCCCGCAACTGCTGCCACGGATCGTCGGGCGCAGGGGTGCCGACGATCCCGGCGAACTGCTCGGTGAACCGCCGGCGGACGTCGTCGGCGTGTTCCACGCCACCGGTCTCGCCGAGCGCCCGCACCACATCCCCGGTCACACCCAGGTTGAGCACCGTGTCCATCATCCCCGGCATGCTCACCGCCGCACCGGAGCGCACCGAGAGCAGCAACGGACGCGGACCTCGGCCGAACGTCCGCCCCGTCGCACGTTCCAGTTCCCGCACCAGCCCGGGGACCGACTCCCACACGTCCTGGGGCACCTCGCCGCGGAACCGCCGGGACACCTCGGTGGTCAGCACGAAGGCGGGAGGAACCGGCAACCCGAGCGCGTGCATCCGCTCGATGCCGAAGGCTTTGCCGCCCAACAGCTCCTGATCGAGGCCGGTGCACCCGTCCAGCAGCGCGACGCTGGTCACCCCGCCCGCCCGGCAGCGGCTTCGGCCTCGCGGGTGCGGCCGAGAAGGGTGATCAGGTCTTCGTGCAGTTCGAACCAGACGGTGTGGTAGCTGTCGACCAACGGCTTGGCGAACCAACTGTGGTCACCGGCCCCGACCCTCGCCAACGCCCTCGAGAGCCGGCCGGGGTAGGGCGCCAGCCGGGGCGCCACAGCGACTATCCGCGCCAGCAACGGTTCGAAGCCGCGGTGCACCTCGCCCAGCCGTGCCACGACCGCCTGGTCGTAGTCGGGATCGCCGTGGTCGTTCAGGACGCTGCCGCCCTTGAGCTGCCACTCGGTCACGACCGTCTTGACCAGCGTGTTGTGCGCGTCGAAGCGCTCGTACAAGTCGGCCAGCGCCCGCTGGTCGACGCCCGACCGCTCCTCGGCGAGCAGCAGGGCCAGGCGGTCGCGCCCGGCGGTGGTGAGCTTGTGGCGACCACCGTTCTCCGTGCACCGCCCCTGCCTCACGAGTTCACGCAGGATCGGCTCGCCGTCGCTCCCGACCGCGTCGACGACGTCGCTCGCGGTCGGCATCCCCTTGAGCCGGAGGGCTTGCAGGACTCGGATCTCGTCAAGCATTGCCGAACCCCCGGTGTTCCGTTGCGGACCGGGCGATCGCCGCGATCAGTTGCGCCCGCTTCAGCTTGCCGATGCCCGTCTTCGGCACGGCGTCCTTGGGTACGGGGTGGACCCTGCCCACCGCCACTCCGAACCGCTGCGAGACGTGCTGGACGATTCGCCAGTGCTCCGCGTCCGACGACTTCCCGGACCGGGGGTGGAAGGCGACCTCCAGCGCTCCACCGATGCCGAACGCGACCGTGTAGGACGGCTCCACGAACGGCAACTCCTCGACGGCGGCCTCGATCTCGTGGCCGTAGCAGGTGGTGTCCCCGACCTCGATGAGGTCGTCGACCCGTCCTGTGACGGTCAGCTCTCCGTCGGAGATGAACGCCAGGTCGCCGGTCTTGAACCAGCCGTCATCGGTGAACGACTGGAGGTTCTGCCGGTCGTCGCCGTAGTACCCGGCGGTGACCGGCGCCCCGGAGACGTGCAGCCTTCCCGTCTCCCCTTCCCCCAGCACATGCCCGTCGGCGCCCACGACGCGCAGCGACACACCGGGGTGCGGGGCGCCGACGGGCACGAAGCGGTCGTCGTCGGAGCCGTCCAGCGGTGAGAAGACCCGGTCGACCACACCGGCGGAGGTCTCCGACATGCCCCAGCCCGGGTGCATCGCGGTCGACGGCAACCCGAACGGCGCGAGCAGCTCCAGGAACCGCCGGGCCACTCGGGGCTTCACCGGCTCGCCGCCGTTCATGACGTATCCGAGGCGGCGCAGGTCCCACGACCGCCGTTCGATCGCGTCGGCGCGGTCGACGACGAGTCCGAAGGCGAAGTTCGGCGCCCACGTCGTGTCGCAGCGGTGCTCATCGACGGCGTCCAGCCAGCGCAGCGGATCGTCGAGCACCCACCGCGTCGTGGCGTGCACCTGGTGGCACCCGAGCACGACGTCCCTGACGTGGAACATGACCAGACCCCCCACGTGGTCCAGCGGCATCCAGTTGAACGTGCGGTTGCGCCGCGACAGCCCGCGGACGAGGGCGGTGGCGTGCGCCCGGCTGAGCACGTTGCGGTGGGTCAGCGCCACAGCCTTGGGCAGACCCGTGCTCCCCGAGGTGAGCAGAAGTGCGGCCAGGTCGTCGACGGCCGCCGTGCGGATCTCCACCACGGGGTCCTCCGCACGGAGGTCACCCACCTCACCCAGCCAGCGGGCCGCCGGCACACCCGCTCCCCCGGGCCGGCCTGACGCGATCACCCAGGGCTCGTCGAGCAGGTGCCACACGGCGGACAGCAGTTCGTCCGCCGACAGAGCGCTGCCCGCAGGCGGGTGGGCGGTCACCGGCGCGGGGACGAACCCGCCGAGCTGGCAGGCCCAGAAGGCGGTCAGCAGGTCCGGTTCTCCGTCGACCCGCAGGACGACCCGGTCCCCCGGCCGGACTCCCGCCCCACGCAGGCCGGTGAGGACCCTGGCCGCGTCGTGCCACAGGTCCGCGTAGCTGCGCTCCTGCGGGGCACCACCGTCCAAGTGGACGATCCGTCCCGCGTCGTCCAGCCGTGCGGCGCGCAGCAGCGCGTCGGCGAGCGTCGGCACCGGGAGTTCCGACAGCGGTCCGCCGTGGAGGACGGCTCGTTCCCCGATGGTGTTCGTCATGGCTTCCCCCCTGTTCACGACAGGTCGGCGCTCAGGCTTCCGCGAGCTCGTAGAAGCCCTCTCCGTCGAGGTAGTGGATCGTGCCGGTGTCCCTGAGCACGGTCTCCTCGTCGTCGTGCATCAGGGTGACCAGGGCGGGAGCGCCCATGTCGTCCACCGTCGGCATGATCCGGTCGCCGGGCCGCACGAAGACGCGCAGGTCGTTGAAGCTCTCCAACTGCTCGATGCGCCCCATGTGGCGGTAGCCGCGCAGGACGCCCTCCACGGGTGAGATCAACGCGACCGCAGCGAAGTGCCTGCCCGCGGGGTAATCGCCGCCGGCGCGGGAGTGGAACTTCTCCGGGTCCAGGTAGGCGTCCACCGTCCAGTCCAACTGGGACTCGCCGATCGCCGTCTGCACGTACTGGGGCAGGTTGCCGCCGCAGATGCGCGCGCCCATCTCCACCAGGACCGGCCCGGCGGCGGTGATCTTGATCTCCAGGTGCCCAGGGCCGTGCTGGATGCCCAGGGCGTCGAGGACGCGCGCCGCGTACTCCGCGAGCTGGTCCTGGACCTCGCCCCGGCGGCGCACCAGGCGCAGCCCGTCACAGAGGTCGATCATGCCGTTCGCCGCGATCCGGGTGGTGCGCAGGATGTCGGTCACGTGGTGCCTACCGTCGCGGCTCACCGTGTTGACCATGTACTCGGTTCCCCGCAGGTACTCCTGTGCCACCACCGCGGTGTTGCGCGCGGACAGCAGGTTCACGGCACCGATGAGCTCGCGGTACGCCGCTGCCGATTCCTCGGGGGTGTCGCAGAAGTGCACCCCGCTGCCACCCGCGCCGCGCAGCGGTTTGACGACGATCCGCCCGCCCGCCGCCCGGTGCCACTCGACGAGTTCCTGCTCCGACGCGGGCTGGATCTGCCGGGCGGCCGCGAGTCCCGCCCTCCGGATCGTCTCGATCATGGCGTACTTGTCACGCCGCGCCGGGCTCAGCTCTACGCCGTTGGTGAGCACGCCCAGCCTGGAACTGAGCTCGTCGGCCAGTTCCACGCCCGTCTCGCCGGCGGGAACGACCGCCACCGGGTCGTAGCCGGCCAACTTCTCCGCCAGGCGGGCCGTGTCACCGTCGTGGACGAAGTTGTCCACGTAGTCGTTCAGCGTGAACTCGCCTCGGTAGACCAGTGGCGTTTCCGGCGTCGTCTGCACCCGGACCAGCTCCGCTCCCGCCTTGAGGAACTGGTCCGGCAGTGCCTTGGTCGGCGCGTAGGAATCGACTACGACGACTCGGCGCGATGCTGACATGTCACCCTCATCTCTCGTCTTGGACTTTCGTGGCCACCGCGTCGGCGTCGGGTCGTGAGGAGGCGCGCAGCACCGGCCAGGCAGCCGCTGCCGCCACCAGGCCGACGCCGCCCACCGCGAGGAAGCTCGCCGGTCCACCGCCGTTGTCGAACACCGCTCCGGCCAGTGGCGAACCCGCGGCGACACCCGCCGTCATCATCGAGCCGAACAGGCTCATCACCCAGGCGCGCGCACCGGGGGGCGCGATCCTGCCGGCGGCCGCCGCGACCGCCGCGAACGTCGGCGCGACCAGCAGCGTGGCGGGCACCACCGCGATCATCATCCAGCGCCAGTCGGCCACCAACCCGATGGGCATCATGGCGACACCGAGCACGGCCAGCAGCCCGGTCGCGGGCAGGCCCTTCTCGCGGCTGCCGTACAGCAGGCCCCCGACGAGTGAGCACGCCGCGCACACGGTCATCACCAGACCCGCCCACGCCGTCTGGTCGACCGACCGCAGGATGGCCACGATCGCGATCTCGCTGCCGGAGGCGACCGCCCCCGCGGCGGCCGCGCACGCGAGGACCGCGACCAGGGCACCGGCCGCCGGCCGCACGCCGGCCGCCGGCCGCACGCCGGCCGCGCTGCGATCCGGTCCTCCGCCCAGCGGCGGATCGGTCAGCACGAGGAAAGCGCAGCCCAGCACGAGCACCGCGCCCAGGCAGAAGATCGCGAACGGCGTGGAGACCTGGGTCGCCAGGAGAACGCCGACGGCCGGCCCGACGAGATAGGCGATGTTCGTCATCATCGACTCGATGGCGAACGCCGTGTGGCTCGATTCCTCGGGAATCATGGCACTGATCGCCAACCGCGCCACGGTCGAGCCCGACACCAGCAGGAATCCCGACGCGAACGCGGCGGCAACCAGGGCCGGAAAGGGCAGAAACGCGGCGAAAGCCCAGAAAAGGACTTGCGCGACGGTCACCACCGAAAAAACCGGACGGATGCCGCGGCGGTCGAGGAAGCGTCCTTGGAACGGGGCACCGACGGCAACGCCGATCGTCCACAACCCGACCACCAGGCCGCCCTGGGCGAACCCCAGGCCGAGTTGCTGCACCACGTGCAGGGAGAGCACCACGGGGATCGCCGCGATCGGCACCTTCAGGGCCAGGCTGAGGACCAGAACACCCTTGATACCGGGGACTTCCAGTACGCGACGGTAAGGGGCGAGCCGCATCACGAACTCCTTCGGGCGCACGCGGACGAGTCGGCGCGCCGGACGCGCGAAAGCGCTCCGCACGATCCGTCGGATTCGTTCTCCAGCATTGTTGACACCACACGCCGTGACACCGAAAAACAATCCCCCACCGAAGTCGACGACCCCGGGAGTCCCCACCCCCGGGAATCAGGTCCCGACCCAAGCTAGCCGAAGACCGTCGGCGAAGCCACTCCGGCTGTTCGACACCCTCCGTACCGCCATGAGCGGGATTAGTCTGAACCGGTGACACTGACCGCGCCAAAGCGCTTATTGCTCGTGCACGCCCATCCCGATGACGAAACGCTCACCACGGGCGGCACGATCGCCCGTTATGCGGCGCGCGACGTGCAGGTCACCTTGGTGACCTGCACGCTCGGTGAACAGGGCGAGGTGATCCCGGAGCACCTGCGGGGCCTGGCGGCAGACCAGGCGGACCAGTTGGGCGGCTACCGGTACCACGAGCTGCGTTCGGCGTGCGCGGCGCTGGGTGCGGTCGACCAGCGGTTCCTCGGCGGTGTCGGCCGGTGGCGCGACTCGGGGATGGTGTGGGTGCGACCCGGTCTGGCCGCACCGCCGCCGGACGCCCACCCCCGCTCGTTCGCCACCGGCGATCGGGAAGCCCAGGTGGCCGCGCTCGAAGTGGTGCTGCGCGAGGTCGAGCCGCAGGTCGTCGTGACCTACGCGGACGACGGCGGCTACGGGCACCCGGACCACGTCCGCGCGCACCAGGTGACGATGGACGCGGTCGCGAGGGTGCCCGCGGTGCGGCGGGTGTTCCACACCGTGTTCCCACGCGGTCCGGTCGAGGCGGGTCTCCGCGGGCTCGTGGACGCCGGGAGCCTGCCCTTCCCGCCGGCGGCGGTCGACGACCTGCCGACCGTGCCGGACGAGGTCGTCACCACCGCCGTCGACGTGCGGGAACACCTCTCCGCGAAGATCCGGGCGCTGGGCGCGCACGCCACGCAGGTGGCGGTGTGGGGCGACGGCGCACGGCCGGCCGGGTACGCGCTGTCCAACCTCGTGGCCCAACCGGTGCTCGACGTCGAGCACTTCGTGCTGGCAGCCGGCGACCCGAACGACTGCGCGAACGACCTGTTCGGCGGGCTCGGCGGCTGAGGGACGGCGGTGAGCCGCGCCCTCGTCCGCCCCTCCAGGCCCGCCCTCAGTTCAGCCCCTTCGCCACCAGGTCGTCGGCCTGCAGCTCCACGTGCGTCCAGTACAGGGCCGTGGCCTCGTCGACCGGACCGCCCTTCGCACCGACCTCGGCCACCTGGTCGAGCAGGGCCAACTCCGCGTAGCCGAGCCCGGTGAACGGCCTCGTCATGACTCCCCAGTTGTCCCACGGGAGCGCCTCGACCAGGTTGAGCAGTCCGAGGTCGCGCACCACCGTGCCCTGGATCGCGGGCAGCCCGGAGAGCTCGATGCCGCTGATCGTGAAGATGCCGGGATCGATCTCGCCGGACCGCCCGGCCAGCCAAGCCCGCCCGGCCACCAGGAACCGGTCGCGGGGGACGTCCACGGCGTCGAACTCGACCTGGTACGCCTCGCGGTCCTCCGGGCGCGCCAGTTCCGCGTCGGCGAGCAACCAGCCGCGTTCGTCGTCCCAGTACTCGACCACCCAGTGGTCGTCGTACAACGCGGGGGCGCCGCAGCGCGGGAAGTAGTTGCCGAAGCCCGCCCGCGGTCGGGCCGGCACGCCCGCGTGCCGCAGCAACGCGCACAGCAGGACGCAGAAGTCGCGGCACGTCGAGGGGAAGCGCTCGACCACCGGCCGCTCGCGCAGGTCGCCCAGCACGGCCAGGATGTCCCGCAGCCTGCGTGTCCCGCTCTGCCGGTAGCGCTCCTCGGACAACTCGAAACCGAACCGCCACGGCGGCTCGTCGCGGTGCACGAGCACGCCCCGCACGACGGTGACCAGGGTCGCCACGTCGCGGGGCAGCCCGTCGAGCAGGTGCGAGAGGTCACCGGGGTCGGTCAGCGGGCTGTGCCGTGTGTAGAACTCGCGGCCGTCCGCCTCGGCGGTGCTGCGCACTCCCATGTCTTGCACTCCAGTCCGTTAGTTCACGATGCCCAGGGCCAGGGGGAACCTCGGCTTGCCGCCGAGCAGGTACGCACCCGCCGACTGCACGACGACGTCCTGCGCCATGACGTGCTGGCACATGGTTTCGAGGTCCCGCAGCCACCTGTCCATGGGCGACGGTCGGTAGATCGACGCGGTGGCGAGCAGGTCGTAGAGCCTGCGGACGACGTCACGGGCGCCCCGCATGGCGTTGTACCTCGTGAGCGTCGTCGCGACCCGCTCGTCCGGCGTGAGGTCGTCGAGCGTGCCACCACCCAGCAAGCGGTCCCACCGTTGGGCGAGACTGGCGTGCACGGCGTGCCGTGCGGCCTGGAGCTCCATCTCGCACCGGCCCACCGCGAACTGGACGCGGTAGTCGTCCGCCCACCGCTGTCCGGTCATCGGGTGCACCCTCGTGCGGGCGACGTCCCGGACGTGGTCGAGCGCGGCCCGCGCGGCGCCGAGCGCGACCGCGGGCATCTTGCGCATCAGCGAGTCGGGCGCGGACAGCGGGCCGGACCGGGTGGGTTCACCAAGGCTGAACGTCCGGCTCTCGGGCACGAACACGTCCTTGATGACGTAGTCCGCGCTGCCGCTGCCCGCCAAGCCGGTGGCGTGCCAGTTGTCGATCAGCTCGACCTCGTCCGGCGGCACCATCATGATCCGCCACCGCGGCTTGCCCGACTCGGTCGTCTCCCGTTCCCCGTCGGTGTGCACGAACGCGCCCGCCGACACCCAATCGGCGTGGGCGATGCCGCTGGCGAAGCTCCAGCGCCCGCTCACCCGGTACCCGCCGGGCACCCGGTCCGCGCGGCCGACCGGCGGCAACATCCCCGCCGCGATCACGTCCGGGGAGGGGAACATCTCCCGGGCGGCCTGCTCGGACAGCGCGTACAGACCGGCGTCCATGCCGATCATGGCGCACCAGCCCGCCGAGGTGTCCCCGTACGACAGGACCTCGATCACCTCGATCTGCTCGACCGACGACAGCTCGGGTCCACCGAGTGCCGCGGGGAACCCCATGCGGAAGACCCCGGTGCCGCGCAGCAGTTCCACGACGTCGTCGGGCAGTCCCCTGTTCGCCTCGATCTCCACCGCCCGCGCCCGCAGCTCGGGCACGATGGCGCGCGCGGCGGCGAGGATCTCCCCGGCGGTGTTGGGGACCGGGCGCGCCGGCACGGCCCTTCCGCTCGCGGTCTGGTTCACGCGGTCCTCCCGGCTTCGGCCTTGTCGAGGATTTCGACGGTGCCGGCGTTGCCGTCCACGCGGACGCGGTCACCGGTGGTGAGGGCTCTCGTGCCGTCGCCGGTACCGATGACGCAGGGGACACCGACTTCCCGGGCGACGACGGCGGCGTGGCTGAGCAGGCCGCCGACGTCCACCACGAGCGCGGAGGACAGGTACAGGACCGACGCCCAGCCGGGGTCCGTGGTCTCGCAGACCAGCACCTCACCCGGTTCGACGTCGACGAACGCCGGGTCGCGCACCACGCGGACGACACCCTCGACGACGCCGCCGCTCGCACCGATGCCGCGGACCGCGGTGCGGTCGGTGGACGTCGGGTCCGAGGCGGTGACCGGGACCGGGTTGCCCTGCCAGTGCGCCGGCAGCGAGGTGGTCTCGAACGCCGTGCGCTGCGCCCGGCGATCGGCGACCAGATCGCGGGCGTCACCGGGCCAGTCGCCGATCAGCTCGTCGGCGGTGAGGTAGAAGACGTCCTCCGGGTCGTCCACCACCCCCTGCTCCGCCAGCAGGACGCCCATGCGCCGGGCCGCGCCCCTGGCCACGTCGAGCGCCTGGAGGAAGGCGGCTTTGGCGACACCGCGCAGCGGGATGCGCGAGACCGCCAGCCTGAGCACGAACCTGGCCGCCGCGCGGCGGGACCTCGGCAGGGAGCCGATCAGCGCGCGTTCGGCGTCGCGCCGGGCGGCGGCCCGTTCCGCGATGCGGACCGCGGGGTCGGCCGAGTCCGGCAGCGAGCGGTACTGCTCGACCAGGCGCAGCACCGGCTCGGGGTCCTCCCTCCACACCCGGCTCGACACCTCGCCCTCCAGCGGACCGTGGAAACCGTGTTCGGCGAGGAACGCGCCGAGGTCGATCCGGTCCCGGCCCAACGCCCACAGGTCGGAGATCAGAGCCGTCTCGACGTGCGACCCTTGCCCCGCGACCAGCGCGTTGGTCTGCTCGGTCGTCAGGCCGACCCGGTCGATCAGCGCGAGCAACCGGTCGTAGGTCGACTGGACGGCGATGAACAGGCCCGCCGCCTGGACCCGGATCATCTCGTCGAACACAGCCCGGGCGTCGACGAGCGCGTGGCGGGAACCCTCGAGGTCCAGCCCGTCCAGCCGGGTCGTCCACCGCTGCCACCACTGCTTGACCGGCGCGGTGCGGCGCAGGACGTCCCGCCGCACGACGGCCTGGGTGTAGGGCATCTTCACCGCGACCACCGGCAGGCGCCGCACCGTGCTGCGCGCCGGGATGCCCTCGGGCAGACCGCCGAGGAACTGGCGGGCGATGGCGTCCGGCGCGCTGCCGGGGAGGTTCGCGCCCATGCGGCAGAAGAAGTTCACGTTCAGCGCACCCCGGCCGTAGAACACCGAGATCAGCCGGTCCTCGACCCGGTCCGGCACGCGGACCTCCCGCCTGGGCAGGGCGCCCACCCGGGCGTAGCAGTCGCGGATGCCGACTTCGACGGACGGGCCGCACAGCGACCACCCCAGCGGGGTGACGACGCCGGGGAACGCCTCACCGACGTTGGTGGTGCTCCAGAAGGTTTCGGGACCGGAGCGGGAGTGCAGCGGGCCCTGGACCGCCTCGATGATGGTCATGTGGTCTCCCCTAGTCGAGAATGCCGAGGACCAGCGGGTTCTGCGGCGTGCCGCCGAGCAGGTGGGCGCCCGCGGACTGGATGATCTGGTCCTGGGCCATGAAGTGCTGGCACATCGCGTCCAGGTCGCGCACCCACCGGTCCACCGCCGGTGAGGGTTGTGCCGAGGTGGTGGCGAGCAGGTCGTGCAGCCTGCGCCCGACGGACCGGGCGACGCGGAACGCCTGGAGCCGGGTGAGCATCGTCCCCACCCGCTCACGGGGTGTGAAGTCCTCCAGGGCCACCCCGGATTCCAGGCGGCGCCACCGGTGGGCGAGGCTCGCGTAGACGGCGTGCCTGGCGGCCAGGAAGTCCATCTCGCACTCCCCGATCACCCGCTGCACCCGGTGGTCGTGCGCCAGCGGTCGACCGGTGACCCGGTCCACTTCGTCGACCACGACGGCGCGCACGTGATCCAGCACTGCCCGCGCCGTCCCCAGCGGGACACCCGGCATCTTGCGCATCTGCAGGTCCGGGGTGGACAGCGGTCCACCGGTCACGCGCGGTCGGCGGAAGCTGAAGGTGTGCTCCTCCGGGACGAACACGTCCGTGATCCGGTAGTCGAGGCTGCCGGTGCCGGCCAGACCGGTGGTGTGCCAGGTGTCGATCAGCTCGACGTCGACCGGGCGGACCATCATGATCCGCCAGTTCGGCTTGCCCGACGCGCTGAGGTCCTTCGCCCCGTCCGTCCAGGTGTGAGCGCCCGCGAACACCCAGTCGGCGTGCGTGATGCCGCTGCCGAAGCTCCACCGGCCCGCCAGTCGGTAGCCGCCCGGCACCCGGTCCGCCCGGCCGAGCGGGGCGAGCATGCCCGCCGCGCTCATGTCCAGCCTCGGGTACATCTCCCGCACCGCGGACTCCGACAGGTAGTTGGCGAACAACCCGCTGTCGATGCCGACCATCGCGCACCAGCCGACGGACGTGTCGCCGTAGGACAAGGCTTCCAGGACTCGCGTCTGCTCGACCGCGGTGAGCCCCGGACCACCGAACTCCGGGCCGAAGGCCATCCGGAACACACCGGCGCCGCGCACCAGCTCCACGACGTCGTCGGGGAGCCGCCGGTTCGCCTCGATACCCGCCGACCGCGCCCGCAAGCGCGGTGCGATCGCCTCGACCGCGGCCAGGATCTTCGCGGCCGTGTCGGGGACCACTGCTTCTCCGAGCGCGGTCACGACTACTCGGTGATGCCGACGGCGAAGGGGAACTGCGGCGTGCCGCCGAGCAGGTAGGCCCCCGCCGACTGCACGATCACGTCCTGCGCCATGACGTGCTGGCACATCGTGTTCAGGTCCCTGAGCCACCGGTCCATCGGCGAGGGCTTGTAGATCGAGGTCGTGGCGAGCAGGTCGTAGAGCCTGCGGACGATCGACAACGCGCCGCGGAAGGCGTTGAGCGCCAGCAGCACCGTGGCGACCCGCTCCTCCGGGTCGAGGTCGGTGTAGGCGACCCCCGCTTCCAGGCGCTCCCACTTGTGCTCGACGCTGGCGTACACCGCGTGCCGCATGGTGATGAAGTCCATCTCGCACTGCCCGAGGGTGAACTGGACGCGGTAGTCGTCCGCCCACGCCTGCCCGGTCATCCGGTTGACCTTGTCGCGGGCGATCTCGCGGACGTAGTCGAGCGCGGCGCGCGCGGCGCCCAGCGGAACGCCGGGCATCTTGCGCATCAGGCCGTCCGGCGCCGACAGCGGACCCGACCGGCTCAGCGGCGTGCCGAAGCTGAACGTGTGCTCCTCCGGCACGAACACGTCCGTGATCCGGTAGTCGAGGCTGCCACTACCGGCCAGGCCGGTGCTGTGCCAGGTGTCGATCAGCTCGACCTCGCTGGGACGCACCAGCATGATCCGCCAGTTCGGGTTGCCCCCGGCCGTGAGGTCCTGCACGCCGTCGGTGTAGGTGAACGCGCCGGCCGACACCCAGTCGGCGTGCGTGATGCCGCTGCCGAGGTTCCAGTGACCGGTCAGGCGGTAGCCGCCGGGCACCCGGTCCGCGCGGCCGTTCGGGTTGATCAGACCACCGGTGATCATGTCCGGCGTCGGGAACATCTCACGCACCGCCGACTCGGACAGGTAGGCGGAGTAGAGGCCGCTGTCCATGCCGATCATGCCGCACCAGCCGGCCGAGGTGTCGCCGTAGGACAGCGCCTCCAGCACCCTGGTCTGCTCGACCGACGTCAGGTCGGGACCACCGAACTCCTTGGCGAAGCCCATGCGGAACACGCCGGCGGAGCGCAGCATCTCGACGACGTCCGCGGGCAGTCGCCGGTTCTGCTCGATCTCCACCGACCTCTCGCGCAGCTTCGGCGCGAGCGCCCGCACCGCGGCGAGGATGTCCTCCGCCGTGTTGGGCACCTCGATCTGTTGCCTTGATTCGGTCGTGGTCATGGTGTGCCGTCCTTGTCCTGGTCGGGGTTGAACGGGGAGTGCTCGACGAACTTCCAGCGCAGCGCCGTGGCGCCGCCGATCTCGACAACGCGCGTCACGTCGAAGTGGATGGTGCGCTCGGCACCCGGAGCGGACGCGTCTTCCCAGTCGACCAGGGCGCGTCCGGTGAGGTGGAGAGTACGACCGCGTTGCCAGTCCAGGAAGAGCAGCCCGCAGGCGGGGTCCAGCTCGAGGTTCCCCAAGGTCATGAAGAACGAGTTGCCGCGGTAGTCGGGCCAGCTCAGCCGCCGGCTGCCGCTGACGGCGACGAATCCGGGCCGTCCACCTCGGTGGCTCACATCGGCGCCGTGCGCGGGAGACCGGCTGGCGATGAAGAACGTGTCGGCACCGGCGATCCAGTCCTGCTGGCGCGCGGAGAGCGCGTCGCCGGTGGTGGCGACCGGTTCGGCGGGGTCGGCGTCACCGACGGGTTCCCGCTTCTGGATGTACTTGGTGCAGTTGCGCAGGACCTGCTCGGTGCGCAGCACCAGCCGACCGCCGTGGTCCCGCAGCGTGCCGTTGGCCCTGACGCGGCGGCCGGTCACCGGGTCCAAGGCCAGTGTCCCGCAGTCCCGTTCCACCGCGAAGGCGCCGCGGAGGGGGTCACCGGCGGCCGGCTCGCCCGACAGGACGACGGTCGTCTCGTCCACCGGGTCCGCGAAGCCCGCAGGCCCGGTGACGGCGGTCGCCCACAGGTGGCCGTCGTCGTCCGCCGCGCCGATCACCAGCATCCGCTGCGCGCGGATGAAGTCGGCGAAGCCCTGGTTCAGCTCGGGTCCGAACACAGGCGGTCTGCGTACCGCGCCCACGCGCTGCCGCACGGCCTGCTCTCCCTCGTGGGCGTGCGCTCGCCGGGTGGTCATTCGTCGAGCAGGTCGGGCTGCTCGTGGACGATCTCGTCCCACAGCAGCTGGAAGCTGAACCAGGCGAGCTGAGCGTCGCCGAAACCGGCCCGCGCCAACTGCGCCTGGTCCTCGGTCATCACCCGCATCGACCCCGCCGAACGGGCCAGGAGTTGGACCTGCGCGCAGCTGTCGTAGGTGAAGAACCAGTGGATGGCCTCCTCCAGGGAACCACCGACGGTGATCAAACCGTGGTGCCGCAGCAGGATGGCCGCCTTGTCCCCCAACCTGGTGGCGATGTCCCGGCCCTGCTCGACGCTGACCGCCGGTCCGTCGTACGCCTCGTAGAGCACCTGGTTGCGGTGGAACGCCGCGGACTCCTGGTCGATGGGTTCGAGGAGCAGCCCCAGGGTGCCCAGAGCTCGGCTGGACGTGGTGTGCCCGTGGGCCACCCCTTCGGCGTTCGGGCACAGCCGGTGGATCTGCGAGTGGATCGCGAACGCGCTGGGGTTGACGGCGTGCTTGCCCGCGACCACGACGCCCTTGTCGTCGACGCAGATCAGGTCTGCGACCCGCACGCGGTTGAACGAGACGCCGAACGGGTTGACCCAGAACAGGTCGAGGTCTTCGGGGTCGCGCACGGAGATGTGCCCGGATATCCCCTCGCCGAAGCCGTTCTTGCCGAACAGTCGGATGGCGGCGGCGAGCCGCTGCTTGCGGTGGCGGCGCTCGTCGGCGACGGAGGTGAAGACGGGTGGACCCGGGATGGGCAGGCCGGTGTCGGTGTCCGCCAGGTGGGCGGTCGGCACGTCGGTGTCGTGGAGCACTGCGTGTCCCTTCTGGGTGATCGGTGGTTCAGGAGCTCGCGACCGGGACCTTCCGGTCGGTGCGCGCCGCGCGGGCGTGCTGGTCCTCGGCGAAGATGTCGGTGACGATGTCGTGGCACCGGTCCACCAGGGACGGGATGCCGAACGTGAAGAAGAACGTGCCGCCCGCGATGTCCCCGATGGCGTAGACCTTCGGGCCGTCGTCGTCCGCTCCGGTCAACCGGCTGTTCGAGGTCCGGACGCACAGCCCGCCGTCGCGGTGGAGCACGGCGAGCCCTTCGTCGCACAGCGCGTCGACGAGCTTTCGCGCTCCGAGCGGGATGCGGTGAGCAGGCGCGCTCACCCCGTTGACCACGTGGTGCGCCGTCAGCTCGCGGTCGCGGGTCATGACCTGGAAGCCGCCGCCTGCCACGGGGTACACCTGTTGGACACCGCTGAGCACCTGGAGCTGACCGGACCCCATCAGCCGCAGCAGGGTCTCCGCGCTGCGGGGTGGCATCGGGCAGCACAGGCTCATCAGCGTCCGGTAGTACGGCCCCAGCATGTCCTTGCGGACGTGCTCCGGCAGCAGCGGCCACAGGTCCGGTCCTGAGACGTGGACGGCCTTCTGCATGACCCGCATGCCGGTCCGGATGGAGGCCACTTCGCTCAGCTGTCGGCGCAGCCGCACGGCCGCGGGCTCCTGGCCGACGCGGGTGATCTCGTCCCAGACCTCGTCGAGGTCCGAGCCCACCTCGGCCAGCTCGCGGCGCAGCAGCTCCGCCAGGCGGTTCAGGTCGAGCCCGCCGTGCTCACGTGCCATGTCGTGAATCCGGTGCGGGACGAAGTGGCGCAACTCGTGGGCGATCGGGCGCTGGCGGACCGCCGGCAGCACCCCGAGCCGGGACAGCATCGAGATCCGCCCGCGGTGGCCCCGGGATTCCAACGCCACCACCGCGTCCACCGCGGTCAGCCCGGTGCCGATGACGGCGACGTCGTCGTCCGGGTCGATTCCCGTGATCGTCGTGGCGAGCGGGTAGGGCTCCCCGATGAAGTTCGGAGTGCCCGACAGGCCGCAGGAGTCCTTGGGCTTGCCGCCACCGACCGCCAGGATCACGTAGTCGAACGGTTTGCGGGAGCCGTCATCGGTGTGCAGGGAGACTTGGTCGCCCGAGCGGTGCGCGCCGGTCACCCCCTCGCGCACGACCTCGACCTGCCAGTTGCGTTCGAGCAGCCGCGCGATGCCCTCGTACGCGGTCTGCGCCAAGTACTCGCCGAACACGGCCCGCGAGGTGAACTCCGGCACAGGTCCGCCGGTCGGTCCGTGGCGGTTCTCCAGCCACCGCTCGAAGTGGCCGGTGTCGCTCTGCCGCACCGACATGTCCTCCGCGGGGGAGTTGACGAGGATCACCTCGTCGTCCTTCTGGTACGCCCGCCCTCGCCACAGCTGTGACGAGGGCTCGAACACCGTCACCGTCCCCGAGCGGCACGCCGAGCGGGCGAGCGCGTCGATGACGCACACGGCGGACGCACCGCCTCCCACAATCCCGATCCTCATCACTCACCCCCGTGGTCGTCGGAACGCGCGTGCGGTCCGGGGTGCGGGCGGCAGTCCGGCGCCCGGACCGCCTGCCCGCTCCCCGGTGGCGGTCCGACGCGTGCCGGAACCCGCCCCGGTGCTCATCCCTGCTTCTCGGCCGCGACCTTGACCTGCTGGAGGGTCGACTCCATCGAGTGCTGGAGGTGCTCCTTGCGTGCCTGCACGCGAGCGGCGCGCTCGCTCTCGTCCGCCTCCTCCAAGATCTCCTGGAAGAACGGGTTGACGTACCCCATGCTGTGCACCTGCGTGAGCACGCACCCGGTGGGGGTCTCCTCGAGGTGGAACGTCCAGGTCACGTCACCCGGCTTCAGGCCGCCCACCCACTCCGAGTCCTCGGACGGCCGTCCCTTGGTGAAGCGGAGGACGCTGAACCCGAACGTCCGCGGTTCCTCGGCCGTCAAGACCTCGCACTCGCTGCTCCACACCGCCGGACCCTCGCTGTTGAAGCCGTGGAACCGGGCACCCACCGCGCCGGGGGTGCCGGCGATCCAGGTACCGCCGACGCACTCGGGCGACCACTCGCCCATCCGGGTGATGTCGCTGACCATGCCGTACACCCGGTCGGTGGGCGCGTCGATGGTGATCGACGTGCGCAGCTCCCAGGACGTCGCGTAGAGGTTTTCGACTGTGCTCATGGGTTTCTCCTGTTCGGGTAAGAGGTAAGAGGTCAGAGCATTTCCAGCGGAACGCACGGTCGGCCGCCGAAGCGGGACGCGTGCATGTCGGTGAACTCGCGCAGCATCGCCTCGGCGGCCTCCGGTGCGGTGCCGAGCACTTCCAGGTAGACGCGGTGGGCCAGCAGCGAGCGCACGCCCGCCTCGAACGACTCGGTCACCTCGACGGCGTGCGTGACGTTCGGCGAACCGTGCAGGGCCGTGTAGCGCACCCCCGACCACGGTGCTTCCGGGAGCTCCCGGAAGATCCACCGGTTCGCCGCGTCGCGCACCGCGTCGATCGCCGCTTGGCCGACCGCCCGGTGGTCGGCCATGTTGAGCATCCCGTTTCCGTTCATCTCACGGGGGTTGCCGATCAGAACCAGTTCCGGCCGGTGCCGGCGAATCGCGTGAGCGATGTGCCGACGCAAGCCGACACTATATTCGATCAACCCGTCCGGGTAGTCGAGGAACTCGACGTCGGTGACGCCGACCTCGGCCGCGGCCGCGACCTGCTCCGCCATGCGGAGCTCCATGCATTCTTCGGGAGACATGCTGTCCAGACCGGCTTCACCGCGACTGGCGAGCAAGTAGGAGACTTTCTTCCCCTGCTCGGTCCACCGCGCGATCGGTGCGGCACCAGGATATTCGACGTCATCCGGGTGCGCCACGACGACCAACGCCGATTGCCAATCCTCAGGAAATTCCAATAGCGTCACCGGATTTTTCTAACACAGCACCCGGCGACATCGGAAGAAATGCCGGAAACGTCAGTCGCAACGAAAAAGCCCACACCGGGCACCGGCATTCCGGTACTCGGTGTGGACCTTTTCCCTGTTCGAGTGTCCAACTCCGTCAGTCGAACAGACCCGGATCAGCAGGATCGCGCGGCCCACCCTGCCGAATGGGATTCCCACTGTCAAGCAGCAGCACACACGGGCCGATGCCCGTCACCTCGCCCGGATCGACGACTACCGACCGAGAACGGCGTACCGCCCACCGTAGAAGGCCAGCGGGCGAGCCTCGGCACGCCTGATCTCGAAATCGCGGACCCAGCCGATGATGATCACATGGTCCCCGGCGTCGATCCGCCGGTGGAGGTCGCAGTCGAGGTAGGCCAGAGCGTCGGCGAGCAGCGGCGCACCGGTGACCCCGAAGTCGAGTGCCACGCCCTCGGTGCGCTCCTCGACAGGACCGGAGAACCGTTTGGAGACGGACTCCTGATGCTCTCCGAGGATGTTGACGGCGAAAGACGCGGCGCTCTCGAAGACATCTCCGACCCTCGAGTCACGACGAAGGCAGAAGAGAACCAGCGCCGGGTCGAGGGAGACCGAGGTGAACGAGTTCACCGTCAGCCCCACGGGCCCTTGTTCCGAGGCCGCGGTCACTACCGTCACACCGGTGACGAACCTGCCGAGCGCCTCGCGCAACGAACGATGCTCAGACATGACGCTTCCCCGTAGGCATCGGTTGTGATTCGTCCACGCGATTCAGCGTAAGCCCGATCGCGTCCGGGACGACCCCGCTGAACTCGAACGCACGACCGGTCGGACGCACCTGCACGACCGCTCGTCCGCGCCGAACTCCGCCTCGCTCATCCGCGGGAACGTCGGTCGACGAGCCCGACCTGGTCGGAGAAGGAGTACCAGGTGTCGCCCGTTCTCCGGGCGAGGGTCGCCACCGAGCCCACCAGGTGCCGGGGCACGATGGCCGTCAACTCGGTCAACCGCTGCTCGAGCAGCGTTTGAGTGCTGAGCAGCCGCAACAGGAGCCGGCCGAGGTCGCTGTGCCGCAGGGCGGGGTCGACGCTCAACGTCGCGACGGAGATGCCGGCGCCGTCCTCGGCCGACCGATCGGCACGGCCACCCGCGACGTGGAGGCGTCGCACCGGCTCGGCGGCTCCACGTTGACCGGTCGGCACCGGCGCCCTGCCGTCGCGCATGCGCTGTCGAACGTCGTGGACGGTCGACGGCGCAAGTCCTACTATGGCGGCGATCTCCCGCACCGACGCATTCGGCCGTTCGGTGAGCAATGCATACGCTCGACTGCGGCTCTCGGCGGTGCTCTGCGGCCGTTCGACACCGTCCAGGCCCCGCCTCTTGTTCGAGTGTCCGAGTTCGACACTCGAACGGTTCCGGAGAGAGCCGACAGTACTCGGTGACATACCCGTGACCATGGCGATCTTACGATCGGACCAGTGCGGGTGCGAGATCAGGATGCGGTTCGCGGCGGCCTTCCTCTCCGCCAGCGTCAACGTCAGGCCGTGCCCGATGTTCGCTTGCACCGAGAGGACGAACAAGTCGCATTCGGAGCCGGACACGAAGACGACCTCGATTTCCTGCTGGCCACGCAGCCGCGCGGCCGCCAGCCGGTGCGCCCCGTCGACCACACGCATCGTTTCCCGGTGCACGACGATCGGAAGCAGCGCCCCCTCGGCATCTGCCAGCGCGCGCACGTGGTCGGTGTTCAAACCAGCCAATCGCGGCGAATCGGTGACCGTCACCGAGTCGATCGAAACGGAATCGACCTTTTCAACAGCGGTTAAATGCGCCACCCCGGTCGATGACAAGTTGATCTTCAAGCCCATCTACTTTAGCCCCCCGGCAGTATCCTCAAAGGTAGGCGACGTGTCGATCATTCCTCTGATACCGACCATGTTAACCACACCGTTCGAAGTGGCGCAAAGGAACACGGGGTCATTAATCCACCACCGGACCGTGCAGTTCTCCCACGAACCCCCCTTTCACCCGTTTGGGGACTTTACAGGGTCGAGTGCCGCGCCGTGCCGCAACACGGGATCAGTACCGCCACAACACCCGCCACGCGCACGACAGCGGTTTGACCTGCATATCCAGGACTCGCCGGACGAAAGTCCGGTATGCGGCACGGCGGTGAACCGGCTCCCTCGCGCTGCGCTCCCGGTACCCCTGAATCACCTCACTTGTCCCGCCGGCGGGCAGCAGGATCCACGCGCAGGACGTGCTGACGACCGTCGCGGACGAGTCGCAGATGCCTGAGCGCGCATGCGGAGCCGAGGTACCGGATCGACGCATCTCCCAAATCAGACCATCGACGCCCCGGCCGGGAAGGCATGTGGCAGCAACAGGACAGGTGGGCAGCACGGTCCATGAGGGGTTGGCCGCGGACAGCCTCAAAAGCCCGTCCGGGCGGACGGGTCGCATTTCCGGGGAAACGACCGGGCGAGATCACGTCGGACCCGGGAACCGGTCCGCCCATCGGGCGACTCCTGCCGCCGTCCGGCCGACCGGCAGCGGCACGCGGCGGTGGAAGACGCCCGACAGGGCCGGCGGACCGCGGCCAGGTCCCGGACAGGCCGTCGCCACGTGCGGATCAGGAGTCCCGGCGGCGACCGGCTCATCGCCCGTCGCACTGCCTGAAGCGGCCCAGCGCTTCATCGGCGATGCCCGCGCTGCCGAGCGGGTTCGTTGACGTCGCCGACCGTGCCGCGTTCGTCGAGCGGGTATCCGAGTCACCGAACGGGCGAGTCCCGGGACACCTCGACCCGGCGTGCCGTGAACGCGCGGATGTTCGCCCCTCGGAAGTGCCGAAGGGCGAACATCCGTGATCGAGTGAGGTCAGCGCGACGCGTTCGCGTCGACCTTCGAGGCGGCCGAGCGGCGTTCGCGCAGCAGTAAGGCGATCACGACGAAGACGACCGCGCACAGGGCGGCCATCGTCCAGAGCAGACCGTGCAGGCCGGAGGCGAAGGCTTCGCCCGCCGCCCTCGTGAACGCCTCGCGCTGGTCCTCGGGGATCGTCTCGGCCGCACGGGCGAGGTCGCCCTGGTTGAGGGCGTTGGCCAGGCCGTTGGGGTCGTCGGAGTACGGACCGAACCGGGCCGCGCGCTCGCTGACCGCGTTCTGGGTGAAGCTGACGAGCAGCGCACCCGCCACCGCGATCGAGATGGTCTCGCCGGTCAGGCGCACGGTGTTGAACATGCCCGCCGCCATGCCGGCGCGGGTGGCCTCGACGCTGCTGACCGCGGCCCCGTCCAGCAGGCCGAACGAGATGCCCACCGCGATGCCGATCAAGGCCAGCGGGCCCAGGAGGTTCAGGTAGCCGATGCCCGGCTCGATCACGGTCAGCCACGCCAGGCCGATCGCCGCCAGTGCCGCCGTCAAGGTGATCTGGACCCACGCCGGAACCCACTTCACCGCCATGCCGGCAACGCCGGGGAACACCAGCGCCAGCACGGTCAGCATGAGCATCACCGCACCGATCTGCGCAGCCGCCAAGCCGTCGACGGAGGCGAGGTAGGACGGCAGGTAGATCACCAGTGGTGCGAAGCCGAACACGACCGGGATCGTCGCCAGCGACACGCCCAGGAACTTCGGCTGCCTGAGCAGGGCCAGGTCGAACATGGGCTGCTCCTGGCGGCGCTCCACGACCACGAACGCGATCAGCGCCACCGCGGTGCCGACGAGGGTGGCGATGACGACGGGATCGCCCCAGCCCCACTGCGGCCCCTGGATGAGGCTGAAGATCAGCAGCAGGAGGGCGAGCGTGAACGTGATCGTGCCCGCCCAGTCGACCCGGTTCGCCTGCGGGTTGCGCGACTCGCGCAGCACGCGGGTCAGCAGCAGCACGACGATGCCCACGATCGTGGGCAGCAGGAACACCGAACGCCACCCGAACGAACTGATCAGCACACCGGACACGCTGGGACCGAACACCAGGCCGAGGCCGACCGCGGTGCCGAACACGCCGAACGCCTTGGCCCGCGCCGGGCCTTCCTCGAACGTGTCGGCCAGGATGGCGCTGCCGCTGGTCGTGGCGGCAGCGGCGCCGATGCCGGCCACCACGCGCGCCAGGTCGAGCAGCAGGATCCCCGGTGCGATCGTGGAGACCAGCGAACCGAGCACGAACAGCGACACACCGACGCGGAACATCCTGCGCCGGCCCAGCAGGTCGGCCAGCGACCCGGTCGCCAGCATGAACGCCGCGTAGGTCAGGTTGTAGCCGTTGACCACCCACTGCCCGGCCGCCAGCGAGTTGTGGAACTCGCCGTTGATCGCGGGCAGCGCGACCGACGAACCGGTGATGGCCAACGGGAACAGCACGACCGTCAGGCACACCGTCAACAGGGACAAGCCGGACCCGCGACCGGCTTCCCGCTGACCACTCCTCGCCTTGGTGGACATACGTTCCCCTCTGCGTCTCGACCCGCGGCCGTCACCGGCGCGACCCCGAACAGTCCGACAGCAGGGGCGAAGGTAAGGGTTGGAGCACACACCAACGTCAACCCGGAATCGTGGTGACCCACATCACAGTTCCGTGTGCCGCGCCCCGCCCTGCACGCCGACGTGCACGCCACGTGGGGCGCGTTGGGGTGCTGCACCGTGAGGTCGGCTGGGCGCTTCGTCCGAGCGCGCCGACCGCGACGACTCGTCCGGGTGGTGCGCCGGCGACGTCGGCACACTGATCGCATGACAGGTCTGACCGCCGAACTCGTGGTCGATGGTCGCGTCCCGCGGTCCCCGGCTCTCGCTCCGAACGGGCACCTGCTCTGCTACGTCCTCGCCCCCACCAGCCGAATCGGCGACCACCTCGACACCGCGCTCCGGCTCGCCGACATCGAAGGCGACGGTGTGTGGCGTCGGGTGACAGCCGACACCGCGACGGAGTCCCGACCCCGCTGGTCCGCGGACTCGCGCTCGCTGTACTTCCTGTCCGACCGCGGGGAGCGTGGCACTCCGCAGGTGCACCGGCTCACACCCGCCGACGGCGTGGTGACCGCGTTGACCGGTTGGCGCGCCGGCATCGCCGACCACCTGCCGCTCGCCGATCCCGACCTGGTCGCGCTGCTCGCCGAGGACGAGCCCACCGAGCAGGACACGCGCCGCGCCTCGGACCGCGACGACGCCGTTGTCGTCGGTGAGCGCGCCTCGCGTGCCCGGCTGCGCCTGCTCGACCTGCGCACCGGCCAGGTCACCACCCCGAGCGTGTTCGACGACCGGCACGTGGTGGAACTGCGGCAACGACCCGACGGCGGCCCGCTCGCCGTCCTCACCCGGGCGGACGCCGACCTGGACCACGGCCCTCGCACCGGTCGACTGCACCTGTTCGACCCCGCGACGGGGACCGCGGAGGACCTCGGACCGGTCGAGGCCGACGCGCGCTCCCTGGCCTGGTGGCCTGCCGAAGACGGGTGGCACCTCGGTTACGTCGCCCTCACGCCACCGGTCCTCCAAGCCGGCACCGCGGTGTTCGACCTGGCCGTGGGCAGCCGCGTCCGGCGCAACCGCACCGCCGACCTCCCGATGTGCCCCACCGAGCTGTGCCAGACCGACGCCGCCCCGCTGGTGGTGTTCGCCGACGGCCTGAACACGACCCTGGCCCGGCTCGACCCCGACGGTCCCACGCCGCTGTCGCGGCACCCCGGCCGCCTCGACGCCCTCACCACCACCCCTGCGGGCACGACGATCGCCGCGCTGACCGGCACCCGTTACCACCCCACGAACGTTCACGTCGGACCACCGACCGGGCCGCTGCGGCGGATCACCGATACCCGTCCCGAACTGGACGGCATCACATTCGGCACCCAGCGACCGCTGGCCTACCGCGCCGCCGACGGCCTCGACCTGGACGGTCTGCTCGTGCTGCCCGTGGGGAAATCCGCTTCGGACGGCCCGTTCCCCCTCGTCACGATCGTGCACGGAGGCCCCTACGACCGTTACGCGGATCGCCTCCAGTTGTTCTGGTTCCCCAGCGCGCAGTGGTTGGCCACCGCCGGGTACGCGGTGTTCCTGCCCAACCCGCGCGGAGGCCAGGGCCGTGGTCACGAGTTCGCCGCCGCCGTCGCGGGCAGGGTCGGCAGGGAGGAGTGGACCGACATCCTGACCGGCATCGACCTGCTCGCGGCCGAGGGCATCGCCGACCCCGATCGGCTGGGCATCGCCGGCGGGAGCCACGGCGGGTTCATGGCCGCCTGGGCGATCGGGCAGACCGGGCGGTTCCGCGCCGCGCTGGTCAACGCCGGTGTCGTCGACTGGGGGATGCTCGCCGCGACCGGCGAGAACGGCCAGTTCGAGGCCGCCCTCGGCGGCAGCACCGGGTGGGAGGGGATCGGCCCGCACCCGCACGACGCGGTCAGCCCGATCTCCTTCGCCGGCCGCATCCGCACCCCGGTGCTCATCCTGCACGGCGCCCAGGACAGCAACGTCCCCCTCGGCCAGGCCGTCTACTTCCACCGGGCGCTGCGCCACTTCGGCGTCGAGCACGAGTTCGTGATCTACCCCCGGGAGGGCCACTCGATCCAGGAACGCAACCACCAACTCGACGTCCTGCGCCGCACCCGTGCCTGGTTCGACCGCCGCCTCCAACCCTGAAGCCGACCGGGCAGTGGTCGGCGAGGCCGTGCGGCCACCCGCAACCGGCGCGGAAGTGGCCGCGCGGCCGGGCTTTGCCGAGGACCCCGGTCGCGCGAACCTCTCGTGCTCGCGCGGCACGCGCTGTGGTGGCGCGTTAAGGTCACGCCATGTCAGGGCTCTCTTGTCGGCTCCGTGCGCTGGAACGCGACGACCTGCCTTTCGTGCACCAGCTCTTCAACGACGACCAGATCATGTCGTACTGGTTCGACGAGCCCTTCGAGGCGCTGGTGGAATTGCGCGACATCTACGACCGCCACATCCACGACGAGCGCGAACGCCGCTTCATCGTCGACGTCGACGGCGAGCCGGCCGGGTTGGTCGAGCTGGTCGGCATCGTCGACGTGCACCGCACGGCCGAGTTCCAGATCATCATCGCACCGCGGCACCAGGGGCGCGGCTTGGCCGCCATCGCCACGAAGAAGGCGCTGGACTACGCGTTCGCGGTGCTGAACCTGCACAAGATCTACCTCATCGTGGACGTGGCGAATGAAAAAGCGATCCACGTGTACCGGAAGGTCGGTTTCCAGGACGAGGGCGTCCTGCGTGAGGAGTTCTTCGCCGCGGGACGTTATCGCGACGCTTTGCGCATGGGGGTCCTGCAACAGGAGCACCTGGAGAGGATGGAACGGGACAACGCCCTGTGAGCCGTGAACGAGGCCGGCGGGTGACGGGTCAGCACCGGCCCTGACCCCGACAAGCACATGACCGCTCCGTCCCGAGGTGCCGTTGACCGGAACCTGTCGTCAGGTCGGGGTCCCCGTCCCCTCGTCGGGCCGTGAGGACGGGGAACCCCTGTCGCGCCGGTCAGCGTGGGGCGGTGATCAGTTCGCGTGCCTTGCGGACCACGGCTACCGCGCTCTCGCCGTAGTTCGCGAGCACCACCGCGGTCCAGCCGGAGTCGGGGAACCAGTCCACGTTGGTGGACACACCCCTGGCACCGCCGTTGTGGCCGTTGATCCGGAGGCCGTTCATGTGACGCACGCTGGGCCCGTACCCCTCGAAGAACGAGTTGTCCGGCGCCAAGGGCCACTTCGGGCTCGCCGCGAGGTGCGTGTACGCCGCCGAGTGGAACCTGTTGCGCTGGAACGCACTCGCGAAGCGCGCCACGTCCGGGGCGCCGGCGAACGCGCCACCGGCGGGATTGCCGAGAAGGCCGGCGTCGAACAGGTCGATCACGTCGGTCCACCCGCTGCCGCCGAGCATGTCGTAGGGATGGGCGATACGGCGGTCCTCGCGCCACTGGGCCGCGGTGCGGAACCCGGCGGTGGACATGCCCGCAGGGGTGAACACGTGCTCGCGGACGTAGTCGTAGAAGCTCTGCCCGGACAGCTGGGCCACGATCGCGGCGAGCACGTAGTAGCCGTCATTGCTGTACGCGCTCCTCGTGCCCGGGGTGAAGTTCAGCGGCAGGCCGCGGATGTAGTCGACGGTGCCGGCGAAGATCTCGTCCAGGGTCGTCCACTGCTCCTGCCCGGGTGGCCGCGGCGGGTTGATCGCCGGACGGCCGAGACCCGAGGTGTGCGTGAGGAGCTGGTGGATGGTGACGGATCCGGCGACTTCGGGCAGGAAGCCCGTCAGGTACGTGCCCAGGGTCGCGCCGTAGGCGAGCCGGCCGCTCTCCGCGAGCTGGTGGACGGCCGTCGCGGTGATGAGCTTGGTGATCGAACCGAGGGCGAAGACCGTGTCGGCGTCGTTGGGGATGCCCCGCGCCCGGTCGGCCATCCGGTGGGAGCGGGAGAGGACGGTCCTGTCCCGGTGCGTCAGCAGCACGGTGCCGGAGAACGCGTCCTGCTCGGCGAGCCGGGTGAGGTACCGGTCGAACTCGCCACCCGGCCGGAGGGTGTCGGGGATCCGGTCGGAGCCGGCGTCGGCCTGCGCCGGGTCGGTGACGGCCTGCGCGGATCCGGTGGCCGCCACCATCCCGCCGGCGGCGATCGAGCCGATCCCGAGCGCGGCGAGCATGGTCCGGCGCGACGGCCGGGTCGAGGTCTCGGTGTTGTCGGACCCCGGTGCGTGGTGTGTCGTCATGGGCCCGGAGCGTGCCGGTCGCCGGTCAGGATCTTGTCAGGACCGGACCTCGGCTCCGGTTTTCATGGCCGGTTCACAGGTTCGTGCGCGAGACTCCCCGACATGCCGGCACGCATCCTGGTCGCCGAGGACGATCGCAAGCAGGCGGAGCTGATCCGCCGCTACCTCGAGAGCGAGGGGCACGAGGCCACCGTCGTGCACGACGGCCGGGCCGCGCTCGACCACGTTCGACGCCGTGCGCCGGACCTGCTGCTGCTCGACGTCATGCTGCCGGAAGTGGACGGTCTGGACGTGTGCCGATCACTGCGGTCGGACCGGGACGTCCCGATCGTGATGCTCACCGCGCGGGCGGGTGAGGACGATCTGGTGCTCGGTCTCGCACTCGGCGCCGACGACTACCTCACCAAGCCGTTCCGGCCGCGGGAGCTCGTCGCCAGGGTGGCCGCGGTGCTGCGCCGCGCCGCCCGCGCCACGGGCGCCACGCGTGCCGAGCAGGAGCGCTACCGGATCGGCGAACTGGTCGTCGACCTCGCCCGCCACGAGGTCCGCGTCCGCGGTCGGCCGGTGGGCACCACGCCGGCCGAGTTCACCATCCTGGCCTGCCTCGCGGCCTCGCCGGGGCGGGCGTTCACGCGACCGCTGCTGCTGGAGCGGGTCGGCGGGTTCGGCCGGGACGTCACCAGCCGCACGATCGACATGCACGTGATGAACCTGCGCCGCAAGATCGAACCGGTCCCCACCCGTCCGAGGTACCTGCTGACCGTCTACGGCGTCGGCTACAAGCTCGCCGAACCGCCCCGGGAAGAGACCGACGATGCGCCATAGCCTCCTGCCGAGGCTGGTCGGGCTCTCACTCGGGATCGCCGCGCTCGCGGTGGGTGCGACCGCGGTACTCGCCACCTCCGGCGGGGGCACCCGGCTGCGGGACGGGCCGGCCGCCGACACGTCGCTGCTGTCGACCGACAGCGACATCCTCGCCCAGCTGTACACCTACGCCGACGAGCACCGCGACTGGGGCGGTGTCGAGGTGCTGGTGCGGGAGCTCGCGGACCGGACCGGCCGCCGGATAGCGCTTGCCAGGCCCGGTGGTGAGCCGTTCGTCGACTCGGCCGCGCTGCTCGGGCGCGGTACCACCGGCCTGCCGCCGACCCCGGCCGCGACGGTCGACGCGACCCGACCGGCACTCGGCGCGGGCGGGGTGATGCCGAACGTGGTGGTGCGGGAGCCGGCGCTCGGCGTGGACATCGGCTTCTACATCTGGCGGCTCACCGAGGAGGAACGGCGGCAGCGGCAGGTCTACGCCGGGGAGGCGCTCGACTGCGTGCGGCGCACCGCGCGGGAACGCACGTCCCCGCGCCGCCACCACGTCACCGGGCGGGAGGGTGCCGACCTGCCGCCGGACCCGTGTGTGCCCACCGCGTTGTCCGCACCGTCGGCGGCGGCCCGAGGGCTCGGCGAACGGGTCGTCGACCTGGCCGTTCCGTGCCTGACCGGGCACGGCCTGGCCTACGAGATCACGACCGACTCGACCGGGGCACGAGCACTGCGCCCGCGGCACGGCGCTCGCCGCCAGTGGATCGACTGCCTGGGAACCGCGCGGGCCGCGGCGAAAGAGCCGTACGTGGCCGCGCCCGCGGACCTGTACCTCGGCGAGAGCGACCGGTTCGACCCGTTCTCACCGGAGGGCCGGTGGCGGACCGCGGCGACGGCGGCGGCCGTTCTGCTCGTCGCCGCGGCGGTCACCGTGCCGGCCGGGCGCAGGCTGGTGCGCCCGATCCGCGCCTTGACCGCCGCGGCCCGGCGCATGGCGAACGGCGACCGCGCGACCCGCGTCCCGGTACGCGGGAACGACGAGGTCGGCCGCTTGGCCACCGCTTTCAACACGATGGCCGACGCGATCGCGAGCACCGACCGGCAGCGCAAGACGCTCGTCGGCGACGTGACCCACGAGCTGCGCACCCCGCTCGCGAACGTCCGCAGCCACCTGGAAGCCGTGCAGGACGGGGTCCTCCCGCTCGACCCGGCGCTCGTCGGGTCGCTGCTGGAGGAGCAGGACCTGCTCGAACGCCTCGTCACCGACCTGCACGACCTGGCGCTCGCCGACGCGGACATGCTGCGCGTCCACCCGGAGGAACGGCAGGCGGCCGACCTCGCCGAGCAGGCCGTCGCCGCGCACCGCGCGCGGGCGGAGACCGCCGGGGTGGACCTGCGGGTCGCGGCGACCGAGGCCGTGGCCGTGCTCGCCGACCCCACTCGGCTGCGCCAGGCGTTGGGCAACCTCGTGTCCAACGCGATCCGGCACACCCCGGCCGGCGGAACCGTGGTGGTCGCGGTACGGGAGCACGCGGAGACGGTGGAGTTCGCCGTGACCGACACCGGATCGGGCATCGCCGCGGAGCACCTGCCGCACGTCTTCGACCGCTTCTACCGCGCCGACCCGTCCCGCAGCCGCGCCACCGGCGGCAGCGGCCTCGGACTCGCCATCGCGAAACACCTCGTCGAAGCCCACACCGGAACGCTCACCGCGGTGAGCACGCCCGGCCACGGCTCGACCTTCACGATCCGCTTGCCCACCAAGACCCCGGACCTTCCTGCGCAGGAGGTCCGGCAACGACCGACGCCGACCTACGAGAGCCGGGAAAGCGCGGATAGGAAGCCAAGTCCTCGATCTCGAGGCCGGACTTACCGCGTGCTGTGCGAGAGTGAAGGCGCGGGGACGGCAGTGCTCGAACGTCCGCGACAGCGGCCCGCGGGTGCGGGAACCGGTCGATGATCGTGGGCAAGGCCCATCCCCGGCTCGGGCGCCACCGCCGCGGGTCCCGGAGGCAAGATCGCTGCGTGAGGAGCTCTTATGCGTGCGACGTCGGAGGAACTCGACGAACTCCAGGCCCTGCTCGACGCTTCCCTGTCCCGTTCCACCGCTCACCTCCGGTCGATCGTCGACGGGCGCACGATGACCGCAGAGCAGCTCACCCGGGTCCTGACGGGGACGTGCACGCCGGCCCTGTCGACCGTGACGGCGAAGGGCGAGCCGCGGATCAGCGGTGTGGACGGACACCTCCTGCACGGCAAGTGGCACTTCGGCACGGCGCGCGAAGCCGGGAAGGCACGTCACCTCGCCGCCCGGCCCGCCGCGAGCGTCGCGCACATGCGCGGTGAGGAGTTGGGTGTGTTCACGCACGGCACGGTGGAGGTGCTCAACCCCGTCGACGGCGAGCCGGCCGCGGACTGGCCGGACCTGCTCGCGCACTTCAAGGACGTCTACGGCGAGGACGCCTTCGACTGGGACGAGGACGTGGTCTTCTACCGGCTGTGCCCGCACTGGATGACGGTCTTCGCCCCCGACGTCACGAAGCTCACCGCGCCTTGACGGCAGGCGGGTCGACGAGCCGCCTGTGGTCGCACAGGCGGCTCGTCGCGTCACGGCTTGGTCAGTGGAGTTGGTAGGCGCGGATGATGGTTTGGGTCAGGCGGTTGCCGTCCGAGTCGGTGGCGTGGGAGCGGAGGGAGGCGTAGCCGGTGCTGGGGTGCCGCACGGTGACGGTCCAGTGGTCGCGGTCGCGGGTGGTGCGGGCCGGTTGCCAGGTCGTGCCGTCGTCGTAGGAGACCTCCACCGACAGCGAGGTGATCCGGGCCGGGCCGTCCTGGCGTTCCACGTGGGCGGGGAAGGTGAACGGGCGGTTGGCGGGGGCGCGGTTGTGGAGGTCGACCGGGGGTGCGAAGCGGGTGGTCAGCATCGGCAGTGCCTTGCCGTCGCCCGCCGCGGAGGAGCGGAAGGTCCAGTCGGCGGTGACCACTGTGGACAGCGTCCAGGTCGGGCCGGACTGGTGGGCGTCGGCGACGACCCGGTAGGTGGATTCCCGGTCCGGGACCGGGTACTCGGCGACCTCGGTCACCCCGACCTCGCCCAGCGCCTGGCCGTCGCGGTGGACGGTGATGGAACCCGTGGCGTCGCGGAACGGGTCGACCTGGCGTGGGCGGCCGTTGCCGTCGCCGTACAGGGGGAGCTTGACGCTGATCCTCCCGTCGTGGCGCCACGACCAGGGGTGGGCTTCTTCGAGCACGGAGTTCACCGTGGTGCCGCGCAGGGACGGGCCGGTGACGGCCTTGTTCCACGCGATCCGGGTCGGCGGTCGGCCGGCGGTGAGCGTCGCGGAGTCGGACAGGACGTCCGGGCCGGTGCTCCAGAGCAGGTCCCACTTGGTCGGGGTGAAGTACTCCACCCGTTCCTGCCGGGACGCGGTGCGCGCGAGCCACCCGGTGCCGATGGTGCGGCCGAACAGCTCGCCGAACGCGGCGAAGCCGGCCGCGGTCGGCGCGTTGTCGTGGTAGGCGGCACGCATGGTGGCCAGGTCCTGGGTGCGCGGCCGGTAGGTGAGCGGCGCGGTGACCTGCCGTTGGACCCCGTGGACCAGCTCGTAGCGCAGGTCGGTGGTCTCCCGGCCGGCGTAGCGCACCGGGGTCTCGCCGCGCTTGACCAGCTCGACCAGCCGGTCCACGGTGGGGTTGTCGCTGCCGTAGAAGGCGGGCACCGGCTCGCCCTCGACCGGGCCGCCCGGCGGTGGGGCCGGAGGTCCGGATCCTTGCTCCAGGAACCGGATCAGGCCCAGCTCGCCGCCCGCTCGGGCGATGGCGACGCCGCGGCGCAGCCACTCGTCACGGCCGATCGCGGGGTCGAACTCGATCACCACGAGTTTGCCGGCGGCGTCGATGCCGGCGAGGTCCTCCGGGGTGCCGGAAGCACCGTAGACGGCGGTGAGCGTCGTCTGCCCGGTCGGCGGCGTGCCGTACAGCAGCTGGAGGTTCACGTCGAACGGCTGTCCGTCGTCGGCCACCATCTCCAGGGCCGGTTCGGTGGCGCGGCGGGCGTGGCCGAGCGAGAAGGTGTCCGAGGACGTGCCCGGCAGGGTCGCCGCGTACATCGGCTCGAACCGCGCGTCACCTTCCTGGACGAGCGAGAACAGGCAGTCGCAGTCCGCGAACCGGGAGGTGGCGTAGAGGGCGTGCGTCCCGCCGCGCGCGGCCGGGTTGTCCGGCTCGGCGGTGACCGGGTGGCCCAAGCGGGCGTCGAACACCTGCGTGACGTCCCGGTCGAGGGTCAGCTCGGGGTGGCTGACCACCGTGTGCGACGTCTCGCCGCCCGGCTCGGTCGTGGTGACCGAGGCGTGCACGGCGTACCGGCCGCGGGGCAGGGTGACGGCGGTGCCGGAGAAGGTGACGTGGGCGTCACCGGTCTCCAGGTCGAAGACGTGCACCACCGACCGGCCGTTGCGCTCCGGTTCGGCGCCGGCGCGGTCCAGCACGGTCGGGGTGAACGAGTGCCGCTGCTCCTGCTGGTACACCGAGATCGCGGTGCGGGTGCGGGTCGTGCCGGTGGGGTCGCTCGCGACGAGCACCCCGGAGTAGGTCCCGGACCGGCCTTCCTGCCCGGTGACGGTCAGCTCGACCGGCGCGCTGCCGCCGGCCGGCACCGTGACGCTGTCGGCGGAGAGGGCGGTCAGCCCGGCGGGGGCCGGTTGGCCCTTCTCGTCGACCAGGTCGACGCGTGCGGACAGCGTGATCGGCGTGGGGCCGGTGTTGGTCCAGGTGATCGTCCGGCGCTCCCGCGACCCGCTGTTCGGCCAGGGCAGGTACACCGAGACGGCGGCGGTGGCGACGACGGGGGTCGCGGTCGCGCGGGCCAGGTCGAGTCGGCCCGCGCCGACCCGGAACACACCGGCCCCCGGCAGCTCCTGCGCGCTGCTGACCAGGGCGGACTTGAGCGTGGACCCGGTCCAGTCGGGGTGCTGCTGGGCCAGGACCGCCGCCGCGGCGGCCACGTGCGGGGCGGCCATCGAGGTGCCGTCGAGCCGCTGGTAGCCGTCGCCGACCGGGTCGCCCAGAGGCGGCACGCCGGCCGGTCGGGCCGCGACGATGCCGCCGCCCGGCGCGCTGATCTCCGGCTTGGCCGCCCCGTCGCCGAGCCGCGGGCCGCGGCTGGAGAACGGGCTCGGCTCGTCGCGCTTGGACACGCTGCCGACGGTGAGCGCGTCGTCCGCGGCCCCCGGTGAGCTCACCGCGCGGTCCGCCCCGGAGTTGCCGGCGGCGATCACGAACAGCGTCCCGTACTGGCGGCTGAGCGTGTTCACCGCGACCGACATCGGGTCCGCGCCGTCGGTGGGCCCACCGCCCAGGCTCAGGTTGACGACCTTCGCGCCGGACTCGGCGGCGGCCCACCGCATGCCGGCGAGCACGCTGTCGTCGGTGCCCCAGCCGCTGTCGTCGAGCACCTTGCCCACCGCCAGGGTGACGTCCGGCGCCACTCCCCGGTACTGCCCGCCCGAGGCGGCGCCCGTCCCGGTGATGATCGACGCGACGTGCGTGCCGTGCCCGTGCCCGTCCTCGACGCCGCCGCTCCCGGTGAAGTCCTGGCTGACGGCGGTCTTGCCGGCGAGGTCGGGGTGGTCGGTGTCGATGCCGGTGTCCAGCACGGCGACCCGCACCCCGGCCCCGGTCAGCCCGCGCTGCCAGGCCGTCGGCGCGCCGACCTGGGGCACGCTCTGGTCGAGCGCGGCCCGGACCCGCTTGTTCAGCCAGACCTTGCGCACACCGCCGGCGCCGCGGGCGGTGTGCGTGCCGGTCAGCCCGCGGTAGAAGTCGGTCGCGTGGTCCTTGGTCTGGTCCACCGCGGTCAGGTTGAGCTCGGGCAGCTCGCGGCGCACCGTCGCGCCGGTGGGCGCCGAGGTCCGGGCGCGGACGCCGTCGGCGTACTCGACCAGCAACGGCACCGCCGCGGTGCGCGCGTCGTCGTAGCGCTGGCGGACCAGCCCGGTGACGTTGAACAGCTCGCGGTCCAGCACGCCGTCGCCCACCAGCGGGGCCGCGTCACCGGGCACGACGTAGCGGTCGCCGTCCTGCCAGTAGTCCTGGAACGGCACGGAGTGCGCGCGCGGCGCGGGCTCGATCCGCAGCGGGGCCGACGGGCCGCTCCCCCACAGCTCGACCCGGTCGCCGCTGACCAGCGTGACCGAGACCGGCTCGCCCCGGCCGGCGCGGGCGTCCGGTTGGGCGAGCGCCCCCGGGCCCACCGCCACGACCGCGCTCGCGGCCAGCACGGCCGCGGCCCCGCCTCGCCACCATCTCCTTCGGCCCACCACATGTCCTCCGATCACGTTGGCTCGTTTCCGTTCCGAGAGGTCCGCGCCGCGGTGCTTCAGCGGGGCAGGACGAGACGGTGCGCGATGTCGTACAGGTCGGTCAGCGGCACGCGGCCGGCGATGCTCACCGGGGTGCCGGCGACCGCGTCGAGGACCCACAGCCTGTGGTAGCCGTCGTCCTCGGCGTGACGCGTCGCGCGGCCCTGCACGGGCTCGCCGGCCACGCCGGTCGGCGCGTCCGCGGCGGCGGTGCTGACGGTGACCGGCGGAATGGTCGTGGCGCAGGTGCCCACGGAGTAGCTCGTGGTGGGCTCCGCCCGGGTCGAGGACGCCCCCTCGACCGCGAACGCGCACACCCGCAGGCCGTTCGGCAGGTCGCCCAGCCCGAACGCGGGGGTGACGGTCGCGGTGCCGGGGAAGCGGAGGTGTTGCGCGATCCGCCGGCCGATGTCGGCGAGCTGCGCCGCGGCCACCGTGCTGCCGTGCCGGTTGGACACGTGCACGTACATGGACCCGCCCTCGGGGTGCGCCAGGTACAGCTCGTAACCGCTGTCGGGTGACGTGCTCTCGACACCGGGCCGCTCGTTGACCGTGACCGGGCTGCCCTGGCCGGACTTGAACGCGGCCCGGTCCACCTCGGTCATCCGGAACTGCTGGACGTCGACGAGGAGCACCTGGTCCCCGGTGGTGACGGTGAGCATGTACTCGCCGCCGTACAACGGCTTGTCCAGGGCTTCCGCGGCGGCACCGATGTTGATCCGCCGCGCCACGTGCTCGACCGAACCCGGTGGCAGCCAGCCGAGGGAGAACGGCATCGGCAGGTCCGCGACGGTCGGCTCGGTCGGGGTCGGGGTCACCGCACCGGACAGGGCCGCGGCGTCCTGCGCGGGGTCGGAGGGGGCGGGCCGGTGCACCGCCACGGCGGTGACCGCGACGAGGGTCAGCGCCACCACGCCGGCGGCGACCGCGAACGGCCGGCTCGGCACGGCACGCCTGCGGTCGATGCGCGCCCGTGCGGCGGCGAGCACCGCGTCCCCGTCGGGTGCGACGTGCTCGTGCGCGGCGAAGGTGTCCGCGATCAGCTTCTCGACGTCGGTCAACTCGCGGTCCATCAGCTCTCCCTGGCCTCGGCCAACTGCTCCACGGTCAGGCCGTTCCGCAGTGTCGTCAGTGCCCGGTGGGCGTGCGCCCGCACGGTGGCGCGGGCGCAGTCGAGCAGGTCGGCGATCTCCACGTCGTCGAGCTGCTCGTAGTAGCGGAGCACCAGCACGGCCCGCTGGCGGCGGGGCAGGCCCGCCAGGCGCTGCCACAGGTCCTCGCGCAACGCGTGGTCGGCGGCGAAGTCGTCCGGCCGCGCCTCGTCGGGCAGGTCGGCGGTGGCGATCAGGCGCGCCGACGTGCTGTGCCGCCAGGACAGGTAGCCGTTGGTGACCATGCGCAGGACGTAGCGGTCCGGGTGGTCGGCGTTCCGGATCCGCGACCAGCGCCGGTACAGCTTGACCAGCACGTCCTGCACCAGGTCGGCCGCCAGCTCGCGCTCACCGGTGAGCATCGTCGCGTAGCGCAGCAACCGCGGCAGTCGCTGCCGCACGAAGTCCTCGTAGTCACCCATCACTGCTTGAAGACTCCGGCCGCGTCCCATCTGTTTACCTCCGCGCCGAACATTCACCGGAGCCGATCCGCGGCGCGGGCGGCCGGAACGCGGCCGAGGCGGTCCCGATCATCCACAAAGGACAGATGACGCGGTGCGGGGAGTGCCGAGTGTTCCGCCGATCGGAGGAGTGCTCACGCGGTCCCCGACCGCGTGCCGCTCGTGCCGGTCCGTCCGGCACGAGCGGCGCGGGCGTCAGGCGACGGCGGTGCCTTCGAGCTCGACCAGCAGGCTCGGCAGCGCCAGCCGCGTCACGCCGAGCATCGTGGTGGCCGGTGCCGCCCCGGCGGCCCCCAACCGCGACGCCAGCACGCCGTAGTGCCGGAAGAGCAGGTCCACGTCGGTGGTGTAGACGGTGAGCCGGACGAGGTCGCGCAGGGACATGCCGGCCTCGCCGAGCACCGCCTCCACGTTGTCCAGGCTCAGCGCCACCTGCGCCGCCATGTCACCGTCGTGCAGGGGCTCGCCGTCACCGCTCATCGCGGTCTGCCCGGCGACGTACAGGGTCCGGGTGTGCCCGGAGACGAGTTCGCCCTGGTGGTAGCCCAGGTCCACCGACCACGTCCACGGGTTGACCGCCGTGCGCTCCACAGCCACTTCAGCTCCATTCGGATCATCGACGTCCCGCGGCCCGGTGCCGCTGATCGGTGACGTCGTGCCGGAAGCCTCGCAACGAATCACGACATCCTGTGTCGTGTATTCCGCTAGCTTTTCCGCGTGCGCGCCGATCGGTTGGTCTCGCTGGTGCTGCTGCTGCGCCGGCACGGTCGGCTGTCGGCCGCCGCGCTGGCGCGCGAGCTGGAGGTGTCCACCCGGACCGTGCTGCGGGACGTCGAGGCGCTGTCCGCGGCGGGCGTCCCGGTCTACGCCGAACGCGGCCGGCACGGCGGGTTCTCGCTGCTGCCCGGGTTCCGCACCGAGCTGACCGGGCTGAACCACGACGAGGCGCTCGCCCTGCTGGTCGCCGGGTCGCGGCGCGGCGCGCAGGCGTTCGGCCTCGGGTCGGCGCTCGCCTCGGCGATGCTCAAGGTGGTCGACGCGCTGCCGGAGGGCCACCGCAGCGCCGCCGTCGGCGTGGCCGAGCGGCTGCTCATCGACCCGGAAACCGACCTCCTCTCGCGCCGGGTGGTGGCGGAGGAGGTGCCCGACGCAGTGGTGGGCGAGATCCGGCGCGCGGTGTTCGCCGGGCACAAGCTGCGCATCCACTACGCGGCCGAGGGGCAGCGGGCGCGGTGGCGCACGGTGGACCCGATCGGTCTGGTGACCGTGCGGGACCAGGGCTACCTGCTGGCCACGCGGTCCGGCGAGGACCGCACGTACCGGCTGTCCCGGGTGGTGGCCGCCGAGGAGCTCGCCGAACCGGCGCAGCGACCGGACCGGGTCGACCTGGACCGGGCCTGGCAGGAGCGCGGCACGCGGTTCCGGGCCGGCGGCGACCAGGTCGCCGTGCTGGTGCGGGTGCACCCGGCGCGGAGGGAGGACCTGGTCGCCAAGGCGGTGGCCGTGCTCTCCGAGGAGACCGACGCGGACGGCCAGCTGCGGGTGGAGGTGACGTTCCAGGACCCGCGCCACGCCGAGTGGGCGCTGTGGCAGCTCGCCCCGGGCGCGGAAGCCCTCGCCCCACCGTGGCTGCGCGACTCCCTGCACGCCCGCGCCACCGCGCTGGCCGCCCGCTACGCCCCGTCACCCGCAGCGGACGGGAGCTGAGGTCGTCAGTCGATCTGGAGCTTGAACGGGTGGGTGCTGTCGCGGGGGCACGTGAAGATGTTCAGCGCACCCTGCCGGCCGAACTCCCAGCCCGCGGGGTGCAGCTCGCCGCGGTCGCAGTCGCGGCAGGTGAGCTGCCAGGGGTCGGTCTGCCACCAGAACGCCCAGCTTCGAGCCCCGGGCGACCTCGGACCAGTCGGGGTGCCCGCACCCGAACCACAGCGTCGACCCGATGTCGGCGGGGAGCTCGGGATCTCACGGCCGTCGTCGTCGGGATGGCGGTGGGCACGGCGGCGGACGTCACCTCGGGGCAGCGAGCGGTGACGTGGGCGCGTCGGGTTCCAGCGCCCAGCGCACGTGCCGCGTCTTCGGCGTGAAGCCGGCCCGGTCGAACAGCCCGGACGCCCCGAACGGGCTCGCCGAGTCCACGCTCGCGCAGGCGCGGTCGTAGCCCTGCTCGGCGGCGGCGCGCAGGGCGTGCGCGACCAGCGCGCCCGCGACACCGCGCCCCCGGTACGGCCGGAGCGTTCCGATGAGCATGAACCGGGCGTCACGGACACCGGTCGCGGCCGTGTCGGCGTCCCAGGACAAGGTCACCAGCACGCCGACCGCGGTCCCGGTCGCCGCGTCCCGGAGCAGGAAGCTGACCTCGGGCCGGAACGTCTGGTTGGTGATCTTGTTCTGCCAGGCGTCCGCGGGCATCGGCGTCGCGCCCCAGTGGTCCAGGTACGACTCGTTGCGGACCGACCGGAACTCCTCGTCGTTCTCCGCCGACCACGGCTCGACCCGCAGCCCGCCGGGGATCGCCGCGTCGGGGATCGCGTCGCCGAGCGGGTGCTCCAGGTACTCGTAGTAGCGGACCGCCTCGAAGCCGCGCGAGCGCAGGAGCTCGGCGACCCCGGCGATGTGCTCGGCCTTGTGCACGTCGACCACCAGCTTCGACGTCGGGTGGTGCAGCTCGTGCACGACCTTCGCCGCCGCCACCCCGGCCGCCACGAGCGCGGTGCCCAGGCCCCGGCGCCGGTGGTCGGGGTGGACCCCGCCGTCGAGGAAGACCCGGTGGACCTCGTCCGCGACCGGCTTGTGGCGGACCTTCACGAAGCCGACCAGCACGTCTCCGTCGAAGGCCGCGAGGCTCGCGCGCTCCAGGTCCGCGTAGGGGTCGATCAGCTCCTGGAGGGTGTCCTCCTCGGTGTAGTGCTCGCCGATCCGGTCCGCGGCCTCCATGGCGTTGAGGAGGTCGGCCGACACCTTGGCGTCGTCACGGGTCAGCGGCCGCCACGTCAGGGAGGGTTGTGCGCGCATGCGGCGGACGGTATTGCCCGCACGCGCCCGTTGTCGCTCCGTTTACCGGGCCGATCGGCGCGGCCAGGGCGCGCCGGTGCCCTCCATGCTCGCGTAGAACGGGTCACCTTCGGCGATCTCGCCCTGGGCGACCGTGCGGCCGGTGAACGAGGAGGCGTAGACGGCCGCGACGAACTCCATGGTCACCCTGGTGTCGGCGGTGGAGACCGGAGGGGCCTCGCCCTTGTCCAGGGCGTCCAGCACAGCGGTCAGCTGGGCGGTGTGGCCGCTGGGCACGTCGGTCGGGTCGCCGTCCCACGCCGACGTGACCTCGGGTCCGGCGGTCAACGACCAGTTGGCGTTCGTGTAGCCGTAGAGGTGTTCCAGGTCGACCGTGGCGTGCTCGAAGTCGAAGCGCAGCTGGCTGGTCTGGCGCGGTGACACCAGGGAGTTGACCACGGTGGCGACCGCGCCGGACCGGAAGCGCACGAGCGCGGCCGAGACGTCCTCGGTGTCGGTCGGGCGGGCTTGGCGCTCGGCGATCGCGGTGACGCTGGACCACGGGCCGAGGACCGACAGCAGCAGGTCGAACTGGTGGATGCCGTGCCCCATGGTCGGGCCGCCCCCTTCGACGTCCCAGCGGCCTCGCCACGGCACGGCGAAGTAGTCGTCGTCGCGGAACCACAACGTGTGCGCGGACGCGACGAGCGGTCGGCCCAGCACGCCCTCGGCCAGCAGCCGGCGCAGCCGCACGGCGCCGGAGCCGAACCGGTGCTGGAACACGGTGGCCACGGGTACGCCCGCGTCGGCCTCCGCCGCGCGCAGCCGGTCGAACTCGGCCAGCGACAGCACCGGCGGCTTCTCCACCACGGGCGACGCGCCGGCCGCCAGGCACTCCAGCGCGAGCGGCAGGTGGGTGCCGGGCGGCGTGCACAGGTGGACCAGGTCGGGCCGCTGGGCGTCGAGCAGGTCGGCCACGGTCGGGTAGGTGGGCACGTCCCACCTCGCGGCGAACTCCGCCGCCCGGTCGGGCTGGACGTCCACGACGCCGACGAGGCGCGCGCGGCCCGGCAGCGCGGCGATCGCCTCGGCGTGGGCGCCGGCGATCGCGCCCGTGCCGACGATCGCGCAGGTGCGGGTGGTCACGATGGGTGCTCCTCGTCTGCTTCGGTGCGGGCGACGTCGACCGGGCTCAGCCGGCCGCACATGCCGAACGCCCGTCGTGCGGGAGAGTGGAACACGGCGGCGCGTTCGAGGTGCGGGGCCAGGCCCAGGGAGAGGTCGCCGGTGAGCGCGAGGGTGGCCTCGGCCTGGTCGAGCGGGCCGGCGCGCACGATCGACGCCCACGTCCCGGCGCGCTCCCGGACCAGGGCTGCCGCCGCGGCGTGGAACTCGCGCAGCGGGGCCGCGTCGCCGTCGCGGAGCGCGTCGAGGAGGGGCAGGAAGCCCTCGACGGCCAGGTCACGGCGTCGGCGAGCGTCGGCGGCGCGTTCGGCTTCCGTCGCGCGGGGCGGCAGGGTCGCGGCGGCGCGGTAGCGGTCCGGGTCGGCGACGACGTCGCGCGGGAACGTCATCACCGCGTCACCGGCCTCGGGCAGGCCGGCGTTGGCCATCAGCACGACCACGCGCAGGCCGCCGTGGTTGACCGCGCGGTGGAGGGTGCCCGGGGTGAACCACACCACCGAACCGGGGCGGAGCGGGATCTCGCGGCAGCCGTCGAGGGTCACCGTGTGCAGCTCGCCCTCGCCGCCCACGACCACGTAGCACTCGGTCGACGCCAGGTGCAGGTGCGGGCTGCCGCCCACGACGCCGTCGGGTGCGGCGTCGTCGTAAACGTCCAGGAACGACAGCGACGTGCCGCCCGGGAACGTGCTCACCGGCGCAGCACCTCGCGCACGGCGTCGGCCAGGGCGTTCGCGTCCTCCGCGGTGCCGTCGGCCACGGCGGCGCCGTAGCGGAAGCGCACGGTGCCCCCGTCCGGGAGGACGAGTTCCTCGCTGAAGAACGGGGCCGGGTTGAGGCAGGCGAACTCGACGGTCCGGGCGAACCACCGCGGCGGGTGGTGCGGGTTGGCGTCGTGGTCGAGCAGCAGGACCACCGACTGCGCCGCGTCGCCGTCGTGCCGGCCCGCGAAGGCCATCCACTCGGCCCGCCGGCCGCGCACCTCGTCGCCGCCGACGCCGTCGGGGGTGACGACGTCCCCGCCGGTGAACGAGCGGGGGCCGCGCCAGAACAGGCCGCCGTAGCCCGCGTTCTCCCGGCCGCGGGTGGTCGGCGAGCCGAACGCGATCTCGTGGCCGGAGGTGTTGATCATGGTGGTGTCGAAGGTCAGGGCCCAGGCGTCGGCGGACAGCAGGGTGGCGGTGATGGTCCGACGTTCGGTGATCACGGTGTGGCCGGATTGGGTGATCCAGTCCAACTCGTGGGTGAACCAGGCGTGATCGTCGTTCACGCCGACGTCTCGCACGTGCCGGTGGTGCTGGGTGCCGTTGTTGTCCAGCTGGACGTAGGACCGGCCGTGGACGTAGGTCGGGCCGCCCCAGAAGTTCTCGTCGCCGACGTTGGGCAGCGACCAGGCGAGCCCTTTGTGCCAGACGTGGTCGTGGGGGCGGAAGAGGCTCACCACCCGGCCGGCGCGGGTGCGGACGGGGTGGAGGTAGGGCTTGGGCGACTCCAGCCGCGGAGTGTCGGGGACGTAGACGTAGCGGGCCAGGTCGACGTCGCCGGCTGACAGCGTCAGCGCGGATCCGATGTCGTGGCGCACGGACAACGCGGTCGTCACCGGCAGACCTCCAGGTGCGATCAGGGGTGCGGTCGGGTCGCGGTCGGGATCGGTCCAGGTCCGGGTCGGGACCGGAAAGCGCTTTCCGCGCAGTATTCCGGGTGCCGGCCGGGTCGTCAAGGTTCGCCCGCGAGCTTGACTCGCCTACGGAAAGCGCTTTCCATTGGCAGCCGTGACTGAACCCGACCACGTCGTCGTGGCACTGGACTCGTTCAAGGGCTCGCTGTCCGCCCGACGCGCCACAGCCGCCGTTGCGCGGGGACTGCGCCGCCACGGGGTCGTCGCGCACGAGCACCCCGTCGCCGACGGGGGCGAGGGCACCGTGGACGCCCTGCTCACCGCCGGGTTCACCGCAGTGCCGGTGCCGACGACCGATCCCCTGGGCCGCCCCGTGACAGCCCGGTACGCCTCCCGTGAGGGTGTCGCGGTCGTGGAGCTGGCCGAGGCGTCCGGGCTCGACTTGGTCGCGGACGTGCCCGCGACACCGGACCGCGCGGCGGCGGCGTCGACGCTCGGCACGGGCCGCGTGATCGCCGCGGCGCTGGACGCGGGCCACCACACGGTCGTCGTCGGGCTGGGCGGCAGCGCGACCACGGACGGCGGCACCGGCCTGCTGGTGGCGCTGGGCGCACGGCTGCTGGACGCGCACGGCGTCCCGCTCGACGCCACCACGTCCCCGCTGCACGCCGTTCACTCGATCGACCGAACCGACCTGCACCCGCGGCTGGGCGAGGTGGAGCTGGTCGTGGCGTGCGACGTGGACAACCCGCTCCTCGGCCCGCACGGCGCGGCGGCGGTGTACGGGCCGCAGAAGGGTGCGGACGGCCCGCTCGTCGCCGCCTTGGACACCGACCTGGCGCGGTGGGCGGGGCTGCTGGATCCCGATGCCGCGGCACGGCCCGGTGCGGGTGCGGCCGGCGGGGCGGGGTTCGCGTTGTTGGCGCTCGGGGCGCGGGTGCGGCGGGGGATCGAGCTGGTGCTGGAGCTGACCGGGCTGGCGGAGCGGTTGACCGGTGCGCGGCTGGTGGTGACCGGGGAGGGCCGACTGGATCGGCAGACGTTGCGGGGCAAGGCACCGGTGGGGGTGGTGGCGGTGGCTCGTGAGGCGGGGGTGGAGGTGGTGGCGGTGGCTGGGAGTTGTGTGCTCGATCGGGGTGAGGTGGTGGCGGCGGGGTTCGGGGGTGTGTTCGCGCTCAGTCAGCTCGAGCCCGATGTGGGTCGTTGCCTGGCGGACGCTGAGGCGTTGTTGGAGCGGCTTGCGGGGTGCGTCGCCGAGTTCCTCGAGGAAGGGGCGGCGGGTGGGTTCGAGTGAGGCGCGGCAGTGGGGGTGGCGGTGAGGGCGGGGGGGGTGGGGTGGCGGTCGAGGGCGGCCCTTGTTGTTTCTACCGACGTTTCAGGGGATTGGTAACGGCGATATTTTTTAGTGGTCCGGGGAGATTCACCCGATAGTGAATCAGGTCGGGGCGTTGAGCTGCGGGGATGGTGGTTGGGATTCGGTTGGTGGTTGCCAGTGGGTGTACCAGTCGGCGGCGGCGCGGAGGGGGATGGGAAGTGGGGGGATCGTGGGGTACCAAGCGCGTTCCCATTCCAGGGACACCCAGCCGGACCAGTTTGCCAGCAGTTGGGCGCATTCGGCCAATGGGACGTCGCCGTCGCCCGGCAGGACCGGGGTGTGGGCGTTGGTGGCGACGTCCTTGAGCTGGAAGTAGGCCAGGTACTCCCCCAGGGCTGCACGGGTTGTTGCCGGTGGTTCGCCGGCGCGCCAGGGGTGCACCGCGTCCCACAGCACGGCTACGTGGTTCGGCGAGGCGAGGGGTTGCGCCAGGCGTGAGGCGGCTTCGCCGGTGGGGTGGGAGTCGTGGGTTTCGATCAGGAGCCGGACGCCGGTGGCACGCAGGTCGGGGAGGATGGTGGCGATGTGGTCGAGGGCCTGGCCGTCGCCATCGGTGTGGTCGCTGCCGGGGTGGTCGCTGCCGGGGTGGTGGCCGCCGGGGAAGACGCGGATGGCGGGGGCGTCGAGGAGGACGGCCAGGTCGAGCAGGGCGCGCAGTTCGTCGACCACCGGCCCCGGGCCGCACACCTTCGTGTACCCCGCCAGGCACGCGATTTCCAGGCCGGCGTCGGCGACCTGCTCACGTGCCCGCGCGGCCTGTGCGGCGGGCATTCCGACGTGCACTTCCTCGGACGGGTGCACGCGGATCTCCAAGCCTTCGCAGCCGTGCGCGGCTGCGAGGTGGGCGGTGTCGCGCAGGGGTGCGCCGGGAGCGCCCAGAGTGCTCACCGCGAAACGCCAGCTCATCGGCGCACAGCTCCTTTCGTCGGCGGCGAAATCTTGGAGGCCGCGGACAACCTGTCGGCGACGGGATCGTGGCACCGCTCGGTCACGCGATGTAGGGCAGGCGTTCGGGTTCCACCCGGCCGAGCAGCGGTGTTCCCCTGAGGTACCGGATCACCTCGGCCACGGCGAACTCGCCGAGCCGGCGCAGCTCCCGCCCCTGGGCACCGGCCAGGTGGGGGGTGATGAGCACGTTGGGCAGGCTGAAGAGCGGGTGCCCGGCCGGCAGCGGTTCGGGTTCGGTGACGTCGAGGATGGCGGAGACGCGGCCGGTGGCGCAGGCGCTGGTCAGGGCTTCCGTGTCGATCAACGAGCCGCGGGCGGTGTTGATGAGCAGTGCGCCGTCGGGCAGCAGGTCGAGTCGGCGGGCGTCGAGCATGTGGCGCGTCTCGGGCAGGGCGGGTGCGTGGACGGTGACGACGTCGCTGCGGCGGCACAGCTCGTCCACGCCGACCGGTTCGGCGCCGAGGCGGGTGGCTTCGGCGCGGGTCACGTGGGGGTCGTGCAGCAGGACTTCGACGTCGAACGCGCGCAGCCGGTCGAGCACGAGGCGGCCGATGCGGGAGGCGCCGATGACGCCGACGGTGCAGTGGTGCAGGCCGGTGCCGTCGCCGGACAGCCAGTCGCGGGGCGCGCCCTCGGCGGCGGTCGCGTACCGGTGGGCGCGGCTGAACGCCCGCTTGGTGCCCAGGACCAGCATGGCCATGGTGTAGTCGGCGACCGGGACGGCGTTGACCCGGGCGGCGGAGGACACGACGAGGCCGCGTTCGAAGACGACCGGGTCGAGGCGGGTCTTGACGGTGCCGGCGGCGTGCACGACGGCGCGCAGCCTCGGCGCGGCGGCCAGCAGGTCGGCGTCGACGCGCGGGCAGCCCCAGCCGGTGAGCAGGATGTCGGCCTCGGCCAGCGCCGCGGCGGCGGCCGGGCCGTCGAACGAGGTGAAGGTCGTTGTCGGGTCGACGTCGACCCACTGCCGCAGCCGGGTGACGACGTCGGGCGGGAAGACGTCGGCGAACGCCCAGGGGGCGAGGGCGAAGACCGCGACAGGTCGCCGTGGCACGGAGTGGGCTCCTATCAGAGGCCGGAAGGACTATGTAAACGTTTGCACTCGACCGTCACTCTACGCACAACCCCTGCCGCTCACAACGTCCGCCGTGCCGCCCCAAGACACGCCGGCTACAGGCGAATACACCGCCCAGAGCCGCAAGCGCAAGCCGTTGACGAACTCGTGTAACCGTTTTATCTTCGTGACCGTTCTGTTTCGGCTGGACACCGCGAGAGAGGCGTTCGACGTGAACATGACGCGGGTCCGCGACAGCGCCGGTCCCCCGGTGCGGAAAGCGCTCCCCCGGCGGGAGGTCCGCCTCGGCCGGCTGCGCCGCGTGCGGGCGGACCGGGTGCTGCTGCTGGTCGCGGCGCCGGGTCTGGCGTACTTCCTGGTCTTCCACTACGGCGCGTTGTTCGGCAACGTGCTGGCCTTCCAGGAGTACGTGCCGTTCCTGGGCATGTCGGGCAGCCGGTGGGTGGGGCTCGCGCACTTCGAGCGCATGGTCACCGACCCGCTGTTCTGGAACGCCGTGCGGAACACGGTGGTGATCGCCGTGCTGCAACTGGTGTTCTTCTTCCCCGCGCCGCTCGCGCTGGCCCTGCTGCTCAACAGCATCGTGGGCGACACGGTGCGGCGGTTCGTGCAGAGCGTGGTGTACCTGCCGCACTTCCTGTCGTGGGTGATCGTGGTGGCGCTGTTCCAGCAGATGCTGGGTGGCGCGGGCGTGGTGAACGGCTGGCTGTCGACCTTGGGCGTGGGCGGTGTGTCGGTCATCGGCAACCCGGACCTGTACGGGCCGCTGGTGGTGGCGCAGCTGGTGTGGAAGGAGTGCGGCTGGGCCACGATCATCTTCCTGGCCGCGCTGTCCCAGGTGGACGAGCAGCAGTACGAGGCGGCGGCGTTGGACGGCGCGGGCTGGTGGCGGCGGTTGTGGCACGTGACGCTGCCCGCGATCCGGCCGGTGGTCGTGCTGCTGCTGGTGCTGCGGCTGGGCGAGTTCCTGTCGATCGGGTTCGAGCAGTTCTTCCTCCAGCGCCAGTCGGTGGGTCCGGAGACCGGCGAGGTGCTGGAGACGTTCGTCTACTTCACCGGCTTCGCGAACGGTGACTTCGGCTACGCGGCGGCGGTCGGGTTGTTCAAGGGCGTGGTCGGCGTGGTGCTGATCTACGCGGCCAACAAGGTGGCGCACCGGCTGGGCGAGCAGGGGGTGTACAAGGGATGAGCAGGTCGACGGCGCCGGCGTGGATGGGCCGGCCGACCCCCGCGGTGCGCGTGGCGAAGGCCGTGGCGTTGACGGTGGTGGTGGCGCTGGTGGTGTTCCCGCTGTGGACGGTCCTGGCGACCAGCCTGGCCAGTCCGCAGAACGTGATCGCCAACGGCGGCTGGGTGGTGTGGCCGGACGAGTTCTCGTCCAGCGCGTACACCGAGATCCTGCGGGGCGGGATCATCAGCCGGGCGCTGCTGGTGAGCGCGGGCGTGACGGTCGTCGGCACGGCGTTGAGCCTGGTGTGCACGATCGGTCTGGCGTACACGTTGAGCCGGCCGAAGGTCTACGGCGGCAAGCCCATGCTGCTGCTGGTGCTGTTCACGTTCTTGTTCCCGCCGGGGATGGTGCCGCTGTTCCTGGTGGTGCAGGGCACGGGGTTGTTCGACCGGTACGCGGCGCTGATCCTGCCGTTCCTGGTCAACGTGTTCAACCTGGTCGTGATGCGCGGGTTCTTCCAGTCGATCCCGGCCGAGCTGATCGACGCGGCGCGCATCGACGGCGCGGGTGAGCTGGGCATCCTGCGCCAGGTGGTGCTGCCGCTGTCGAAGGCGGTGATCGCGGTGGTCGGGTTGTTCTACGCGGTCGCGTACTGGAACCGCTTCTTCGAGGCGATCATCTACTTCAACGACCAGACCAAGTGGCCGATCGGCACGGTGCTGCGCCAGTACGTCACGGGTGGCGCGTCGCTGGCCGAGACGTCGGGCGAGCTGGCCACGACGTCACCGCAGTCCGTGCAGATGGCGGTCGTGATGCTGGCGACGCTGCCGATCGTGTGCGTGTACCCGTTCCTCCAGCGCTACTTCGTCAAGGGCGTCGTCACCGGGGCCTTGAAAGCCTGAAGCCCCTCCACCGCAACCACTCCTTTCGGCGCGTCGCCGGGAGAGGAACCCCGTCATGGACCACCGCATCGACCGCCGTTCCCTGCTGCGGCTGGCGGGCGTCGGCGCGCTCGGCCTGACCGTCCCCTCGTTGTCGTCGGCGTGCGGCGCCGGTGGCGGCGGGGGCGGTGTCTCCAACGCGGGCAAGGACCTCGCGCCCTGGCCGACCTACGTGCCGTTCGCCGGTCCGACGCCGGACGAGCCCGGTGACGACTCGGGGGTGCAGCCGTTGTTCCTGCACTACCCGGACACGGTGGTGAAGTCGGTGCACAACCCGGTGGGGGACGGTTCGGACGTCACCGTGATGGTGGTGTCGTACGGCGCGCCGCCGAAGCCGGTCGGCGAGAACCGGTACTGGCAGGCGGTCAACCGGGCGCTGGGCGTCAACCTGAAGGTGACCGTGGTGCCGGATCCGGAGTACGGGCAGAAGATGGCGACGTTGATGGCGTCGGGCGACGACCTGCCGGACATGATCATGTTCTCGAACCTGGCGCTGCCGCACGCGGCGGAGTTCGTGCAGGCGCGGTGCGCCGACCTGTCCGGGTTCGTCGGGGGTGACGCGGTCAAGGAGTTCCCCAACCTGGCCAACCTCCCGGCGTACGCGTGGCGGGGCATGGGGCGCATCGGCGGGAAGATCCACGGCATCCCGCTGGAGCGGCCGATGCCGGGCAACAGCCTGTTCGTCAACCGCTCGGCGCTGGACGCGGCGGGCGTGCCGAAGGACTGGACGACCGAGCAGTACCTGGCCGCGATGGCGGAGCTGACCGGCGACCGGAAGTGGGGGGTCGGCTGGTTCAAGACCCTGTTCAACGGGCTGGGCGCGATCACCTACCACGCCGGGTCGACGGGCACGCCGAACGGCTGGTCGGTGCGGGACGGCGCGTTCACGCCCGCGATCGCGACGCCGCAGTTCGAGCAGGCGCTGGAGGTGATGCGGAAGCTGGTGGAGGCGGGCGCGCACTACCCCGACAGCCTGACCGCCAGCTCGACGGACGTGCAGAGCCACTTCCACAACGGCACGGTGGCGTCGATCAGCGACGGTTTCGGCTCGGTGAGCCTGTCCACCCTGAACAAGGTCAACGGCCGGTTCGCGCTGGACCTCGGTCGGCCGTACGGACCGCAGGCCACGCCGTGGCAGGGGCCGGGCGTGTTCGGCTACGTCACGTTCAAGAAGGCCGACCCGGCGCGGATCAAGCTGCTGCTGCGGATCTGCGACTACTTCAGCGCGCCGTTCGGCACCGAGGAGTACGAGCTGGCGAACTTCGGCGTGGAGGGCGAGCACTTCACCAAGGACGGGAACGGCATCAGGACCACCGACCTCTACAGCCAGGAGAACAACTCGCTGCTGCCCACCAAGTACCTCGGCGCCGCGCCGGCCGTGCTCTACCTGCCCGGCCACCCCGACGCGGCCCGCGCCGTGCACGAGTGGCAGAAGGCGACGCTGCCGCGCAGCGTGCGCAACCCCGCGACCGGGTTGCGCTCCGCCGCGGAGGCGGGCAAGGGCGCGCAGCTCAACCAGATCCTCGGTGACGGGGTCGCGGCGATCACGTTCGGCCGCAAGCCGCCGTCGGCGTGGCGGGACGTGGTGGCGCAGTGGCGGCAGGCGGGCGGGGACCAGGTCGCCGAGGAGCTGGCGGGGGAGCACGCCGCGAACCGGTGAACCTTGCGTTCAGCTTGCGATCCCGGCGGGGGCCGCCGGCGTGCGGCAGGATCGGGTCGTCATGGACTTCTCGGTTCTGCTGGTCGAGGACGACGAGCACATCAGGCAGGCCCTCGGCCTGGCGTTGGGCGACGAGGGTTTCGCCGTCACCGACGCCGTGTCCGGCGAGGACGCCCTGGAGCTGCTCGCCGTCACCGAACCCGACGTGGTGCTGCTGGACCTCATGCTGCCCGGGGTGGACGGCCTGGAGGTCTGCCGGACGCTGCGTGCGCGCGGCGACCTGCCGATCATCATCGTCACCGCCCGCGCCGACGCCGCCGACGTGATCGCCGGGCTGGAGGCGGGCGCGGACGACTACGTGACCAAACCGCTGGTGGCCAGCGTGCTGGCGGCCCGGATCCGGGCGCTGCTGCGGCGGCGCGGTGGCGGGCGGCAGGACGAGGTGCTGTCGGTGGGGCAGCTGGAGATCCGGCCGGACGTCGGCACGGTGCACCGGGCCGGTGTCGAGGTGCACCTGACCCGGACGGAGTTCCGGCTGCTGGTGGAGCTGGCGTCGGCGGGCGGTCGGATCGTCACCCGCGAGCAGCTGCTGCAACGGGTGTGGGGTTACGACTACTTCGGCGACACGCGGCTGCTGGACGTGCACATCCGCCGGTTGCGCCGCAAGGTCGAGGAGAACCCGGACGACCCGGCGCTCGTGCTGACCGTGCGCGGCGCCGGGTACCGCCTCGACGTGGACGCCTGACCGAGGTTCACCCCATCGGGTAAGGCGGAGAGGGCTAGCGTCCTGGTGTCGTGACCTCCTCCACCGCCCCCGGCCCCGTCAGACGCCCCGGCACGCTGCTGCGCGCCCGCCCGCTCGCGGCGCGGTTGCGGCCGGACCACGCGCTGGCCGCCTACCGGGTGTTCTACCAGGGCGTGGGGTACGACGGGCGCGGCCGGCTCGTCACCGGGTCGGTGTTCGTGCCCGACGGCACTCCCCCGCCCGGCGGCTGGCCCGTCATCAGCTACGCCCACGGCACGACGGGGCTGTCCGACCGCACCGCGCCGTCGCGCACCGGGCTGCTCCGGCTGGAGCGGTCGCACATCGCGGCGTGGCTCGCGGCCGGCTACGCGGTCGCGGCCACCGACTACGAAGGTCTGGCCACGCCGGGCCCGCACCCGTACTTCCACGGCGAGGCGGTGGCCGACGACGTGGTGGACATCGTCCGCGCCGCCCGCGGGCTTCCCCACCCGCTGTCGGACCGCTGGCTCGTCGCGGGTTTCTCCCAGGGCGGCCACGCCGCGCTGTTCACCTCGCTGATCGCCACCGGGTACGCGCCGGAGCTGGACTTCCTCGGCACGCTCGCGCTCGCGCCGCCGGTGCACCTGGTGCGCGTGATCGCCACCCGGACCAGCGACGCGGCGGCGGCCGTCTGCCCGTTCGTGCCGATCGTGCTGGCGGGCATGCGCACCCGGTACCCGGACTTCTCCCCCGGTTTCCTCACCGACCGGGGCACGTCCCTGGTCGACCTGGCCGAACGGGTGTCGCTGGTGGAGATGTTCCGCGCGACGAGGGCGATCACCAACGACGAGACCGGCATGACCGACCTGACGCGGCACGACCACGTGGCCCGGGTGCTGGACGAGTGCCGCGTGCCGGTGACGAGGCTGGACCGGCCGGTGTTCCTGGCGGCGGGCGGCGCCGACGAGGTCGTGCCGCCCGCGGTGATCCACGACTTCGCCGACGACATCGCGGCGGCGGGCAGCACCGTGCACCTGGCGACGTACCCGGAGGCCGACCACGGCTCGGTGCTCACCGCGGCGCACCCCGACGCGGCGGAGTGGGCGGGCGCGGTCACCGGGCACCGCGTCGTCCCGGTCGCGCCGGCGCCGCGCTTCGACCTGCTGGACGCGACCGGTGACGGCTACCTGCGCCGGGACGACTACGAGGTCTTCGCGCTGCGCCTGGTCCAGTCGTTCGGCCACCCGCCGCGCTCGGCCGCCGCGATGGCCGTCCGCGCCGGTTACCGGGCGTTGTGGCGCGCGCTGGCCGCGGAGTCCGACACCGACGACGACGGCCGGGTCGACAAGGCCGAGTTCCTGGCGTGGGCGGCCCGCGCCACGCACATCGAATTCGACCGGACCCTGCGACCGCTGGCGGCGGCCGTGCTGGCCCTGGTGGACGCGAACGGGACGGGTGTGGTGGAGCGGGACGAGCTGCTGACCCTGACGACCCGGTGCGGCGTGCCCGACGACGACGCCCGCGCCTTGTTCGACGACCTCGACGCGGACCACCGCGGCACGGTCGAGACGGCCGAGGTCGTCCGCGCCATCAGGGAGTTCTGCCTCGACCCCCGGCCCGGTCACCCCGGTCACTGGCTGTTCGGCCGGTTCTGATCCCCCGGCGTCAGGTCTGCGGCCACATCGAGTAGACGAGGTTGTCCTCGTCGGCGCACACGACCTGCGGCAGGGCTGGTTCGGGGACCTGGTTGCACGTCATCGTGCCGACCACCAGCGGCGGGCGTCCCGGGGTGGGGTCGCGGCGCTCGGCGTAGTAGTCGACCAGGACGCCGGCGGCCTGGTCGCACGTGAGGCGGCCGGACGGGGTCTCCACGACGACGGCCAGCATCGGCTTGCCCAGCGCGCCGGGGAACGCGTCGTGGCAGTACTGGGCGGGCGCGGCCTCGTCGATCGTCGGCAGCGGCACGGGGGTCGGCTGGGACGTCCGGGTCGGCTCGGACGTCCGCTCACGAGCGGTCGCGGTCGTCGTGGTCGTGGTCACCGGTCCGGTGCCGGAGCTCGACCCGGACACGGTGGTGGAACAGCCCGTGACCAGGGCGAGGACGGCGGCGGCCAGCACGAGCGGCGGTACGGGGGTCTGCACGGGGACTCTGACGCGCCGGCGGGGCCCGCGGTTGCGCGCCGGCGCACGTCACAGCGCGATAACGGTTGGGGTGGGTGCACGCGGCGGATCGGCCGTCCGGGTTTGCTGTGCGCCATGAACACGAAGGTCGCGTCCGTGCTGTTGGTCCTGGGGTTGGGCGCATCCCTGATCGCTTGCTCCAGCAAGGAGGACGAGTTCGTCGCCGAGCTGAAGGCGGCCGGCTTCACCTCGGTGGGCGAGCCGCGCAGCGAGTCCGAGAAGAAGAGCAAGAAGATCGGCAAGCGGACGATCAAGTCCTCGCAGAAGGTCTTCGAGGTGACGGTCCGGGTCAAGGGCTGCGACCTGGAGTTCGCGAAGGTGTCCGGGCAGGCCGGCTACTGGCTGGACGAGCTGCACGTCAACGGGCAGGAGCCCGACTGGCCCGGCTACCCGGAGAACCTCAAGCAGCAGGACGTCGTCGCCGTGTTCGCGGGCGACCAGCCCAAGCCGGACGGCTTCGAGGACTGCTACAAGCCCACCGAGCCGTAGGTCCGCGGCACGCGCCACGAGCCCCGCCCTCGACCACGACGGCGGGGTTTTCGCATGTCGGCCGCATTACTGCGGGTGATTTGCCGCGTGGTCGTGGTGGTGTAGCGGGTGGCCGAGAGGGAGTGGTGGCACTGGACCGGGAACCGCACTGGGAGCCGTCGGAGCGGCACACCGCCCGCATGACCGCCGCGCGGGCCGGTGACCGCGCGGCCCTGGACGCGCTGATCGCCGACTTCACGCCGCTGGTGTGGCACGTCGCGCGCGGGCACGGGTTGGACCGCGAGACGGCGGAGGGCGTGGTGCAGACGGTGTGGCTCGCGCTGCTGCGGCACCTCGGCCGGTTGGAGGACCCGGGGGCGCTGGCCGGGTGGCTCGTCGCCGCGACGTGCCGCGAGGCGCAGCGGAGCTGGACGCCGGACCGCCGTGCGGCGGCGGTGACCGACGCGCCGGCGGAGCTGGTGAGCGAGCACGGCCTGCCCGAGGACGCCACGCTGCTCGACGAGCGCGACCGGCGGCTGTGGCGGGCGTTCGGCCGGCTGTCGCAGAAGTGCCAGGAGCTGCTGCGCCTGACCGTGCTGGCGGGCCGCCCGGAGTACCACCCGGTCGCCGACGCGCTCACGCCGGGACGGGGCCGCGTCGGGCCGGCCAAGGACCGCTGCCTGGACGTGCTGCGGGCGCACCTCGACGCCGAGACCGAGTGGCCGGCGGGCCTCGCGAGCACGCCCGAACAACCCTGACCACGCATTACCTGAATGGGTGATAGTTGGGGTGGTTTACGCACGGCAGGAGTGCGTCGCCTACCGGATGTGCGAAATTCCCTCTCCGTCGTTACGCCGTTGTGCCACTATTGCCCTGTTCGAGCGGTACGAGGGGCCCGCCGAACCTGACTCAGAGCAATCGCCTGAGTCGCTTGTCAGGCCGAGACAGATCCCAGGGGAGGGAGATCGTTTTGTCTACGCCCACCGAGACCAAGACCGACTTCGCGGACGAGAGCGTCGAGCAGGTCGCCGTCGTGACGCCGGTCGTGCCGGAAACCGAGCAGGACGGGCAGGAACACCAGCACGACCACACGCACCACGAGCACACCCACGAGGACGGCGAGCTGTCCCCGCTGTGCTCGGGTGGCGGCTGCGTGACGAAGACGTCGGCGTGACGCCCGCGTTCTGACCTGTCAACGGTGATAACGCCCGCCGGCCGGTTACCCGGCCGGCGGGCGTTGTCGTGTGGCGTTCTGTGATGTCATAGATAGGTGCCGGTAACCGCTACTCGTGACGAAGCCCTGGTCATCCGTGAAGCGCGTGAACTGCACCGTCGTGGAGTCGACGCGTCGTGCGCCGGACGGCACCACGATGCGGTGAAGTTGCTCCGCCGTGGGCAGAGCCTGGCGGACGCGGTGGACCCCGGTGATCCGGACACCCGGTCCGACTGGCTCGTCACGCGGATCCGGTTGTCCTCGACGCTGTCGGCGCTGGCGGCGGAGACCGCCGGACCCGCCGCGGGGTTGGACGGGCTGGCGGGCGTCCGGCGGCTGATCGACGACGTGGCCGACCCGCTCGTGCGGGAGGAGCTGACCGGCGGTGTCGAGCACAACCGCGGTCTGCTGATGCTCAACGGCGGCCTGATCGAGGATGCCATCACCGCCTTCGACTCCGCGCTCGCCCACTACGACCGGCGCCTCGCGATCGGCGAGCTCACGGCACCCCTGGCCGACATGATCGCGAAGTCGCTGCGGAGCAGGGGGACGGCGCACACCCGGCTGGGGTTCGTGCGCCAGGCGCGGCAGGACCTCACCAAGGCCGTCGCGCTGGCGACCGAGCACGGGTTGCTGGAACGGGCGGCCGACGCCAACCACGCGGTCGGGCTGTTGGACCTGCGGGTGGGCGACGTCCCGGCGGCGCTGCGGCGCTACGAGCTCATCGAGCGGTCGTACCGGGCGCAGGGCCTCGACGTGCCCGCGCTGCTCGGGTTGAACCGGGCACAGGCGTTGATGGCCGCCGGACTCGCCGACGAGGCCGGTGACCAGCTCGACGCGCTGCTGCCGGTGATGCGCGCCGAGCACAGCATCACCCGCGACCTGGCCGACGTGGAGCTGTACCGGGCCGTCGCCGCGTACATGACCGACGACCTCGAACCGGCCCGCACCATGGCCTCCTCGGCACGGCAGCGGATGCGGCGCTGGGGCTGCGAGACCTGCGTCGCGAACGCCACGATCATCGGGCTGCGCGTGGACACCCGGCTGGCGCTGCGGTCGGGGCGGGTGTCCCGGTCGCTGCCCCAGCGGGCGCTGGACTTCGCCGACACGCTGCCCGTGCCCCGGCTGGCCGAGCAGGCGGCGCTCGCGCGGATGCTCGCGGCGCGGCTGGAGATCCGGCGCGGCGACGTCGACGCGGCGCGGGACATCCTCGACCGGGTGCCCCGGCCGGGCAAGCTCACGCCCATCGACTACCGGATGCTGCGCCGGCTGTGCCGCGCCGAGCTCGCCGTGGCCCGCGGCCGGCGGGGCGCCGCGCTCGCCGAGATCCGGGGCGGGCTGACCGACCTGGACCACGTGCGCGACCGGATGGGCGGCCTGGAGCTGCTGTCGGGCACCGCGCTGCACGGCCGTGAGCTGGCCGAACTGGCCGTGCGGCTGGTGCTGGAGGGCGGCAACGCGCGCCGGCTGTTCTCCTGGCTGGAGCGCACGCGGGCCCAGACCTACCGCTACGAGCCGTTGAGCCACGTCGACGACCCCGAGCTGGCCGAGCGGATCGCCGAGGTGCGCAGCCTCACGCAGTCGATCCACCAGGCCGAGCACGACGGCCACTCGACCACCGCGCTGCGCGCCCGCCGGGCCGAGCGGCTGCGCGAGGCCAACCGGCTCGGCTGGCACACCGGCCGGTGGGGCAGGTCGCGGCCGGTCGCCGAGCTGACCGACGTGATGGCACGGCTGGGCGAGCGGGCCCTGGTCAGCTTCGCCTCGTCCGGTGACTCCCTGGTCGCGGTGGTCGTGGTGGGCTCCGACGTGCGGCTGGCCCGGCTCGGGTCGGCCGAGCAGGCCGCGGAGAGCGCCCGGATGCTGAACGCGGACCTCAACGCGCTCGCCCCCGACCACCTGCCGGCGCCGTTGGCGCAGGTCATGGAGGCGTCGGCGCGCAAGCAGGCGGACCGGCTCGACGCGCAGCTGATCCGGCCGCTGGCCGAGGTGGTCGGCGAGCGTGAACTGGTGGTCGTGCCGACCGGCGCGCTGTACGCGGTGCCGTGGGGCGTGCTGCCGACGTTGCGGGGCCGACCCACCGTCGTGGCGCCGTCCGCGACCGCGTGGCTGGCCGCGGACCGGGCCCGCAGCGCGCCCGCGGGCCGGACCGTGCTGGTGCGCGGCCCGGGGCTGCCCGCCGCGGTGGGCGAGATCGACAAGCTGGGCGCGCACTACGCCACCGCCGCGCTGCTGTCGGACGAGCGGGCCTCGGTCGACGACGTGCTCAAGGCGTTGGACGGCGCGGAGATCGCGCACTTGGCCGCGCACGGCGTGCACGAGCCGGAGAACGCCCTGTTCTCCCGGCTGGAGCTGACCGACGGCCCGGTCTACGCGCACGAGATGGCCCGTCTCGCGCACCCGCCGCGGCAGGTCGTGCTGGCCGCGTGCGAACTCGCCCTGAACCGGATCCGCCCCGGCGACGAGCCGCTGGGGTTCGCCAGCGCCCTGCTGGCCAGCGGCTCGCAGATGGTGGTCGCGCCGCTGAGCCGGGTCGGCGACCAGGCGTGCGCCGCCGCGATGGACGACTACCACCGCCGCCTGGCCGCCGGCGCGCGACCGGCCGTGGCCCTGGCCGACGCCATCGCGGTCGACCCGCTGCGCCGCCCGTTCGTCTGCCTGGGCAGCGGGTAGGCGCTCCCGTCCGGCGTCGGGCAGTGGGTCAGCCGCCGAGGACCTGCCGGATGGCGGTGGCCACGTGGTGGGCCTGGATGTCCCGACCGCGGGTGTTGGGGTGCAGGTACCAGGGCAGCGCTGGTCGAGGAAGTTGACCTCCGACCGCTCGAACAGGCCGCCGATGCCGTGCTCGGCGCCGTCGCAGGCGGTGTTGTCGCCGGTGACGGCGTCAGGTCGACGAAGGTGGCGTCGTGCTCGGCGGCCTTGGCGCGCATCAGGTCGTTCAGGCGTCCCTGGATCCGGTCGACCACGGGCAGGGCTTCGAACGGGATGTCGGCCAGGGGCCTGTCGGCCTGCCCCGGCGCGGGGGTGTGGCACTGGACGATGTCGGCCGGCACGATCGCGCGATAGCCGACCAGCACGGCCGCGGCAGCCGGCGAGGAGAAGCCGATCCGGTCGAACGACTCCAGGCCACGGCCCCGCCAAGTCGTCGTCACCACTGCGATCCCCTGTCCGTCCAGCCGGCACGCTTCCGTCCACTTCGGACGGACAGCGGCGGTCGCCGGTTCCGGCGGCCCGCGGAGCAAGCCGGGCACGAACCGCACCGGCCCGCCGGCGGCGGGAACGAACTCCACCCGGTTCGGTGATCTTCCGCTGCTAGGCTCGCCCGCTCCGTTGTGGCTTCGAGGGGGACGACGTGAGCACGATCGAGGACTTGGCGTGGGCGGACGGGGACCCGGGTGACGAGCAGGAGCTCGACGAGGTCTTCTGCCTCACCTTCATCAAGGGCGTGGACGAGGCCGAGGCGTTGCGGCGGATGGGCGCGCTGCCCGACACCGTCGCGACCCGGACCGCGCAGGACATCGGGGAACTGCACGACTTCGACCACGGTTACCCCACCGTGGCCTCGGCCCTGTCGCTCGGCGCGTGGACCGTCGTGTTCGAGCCGAGCGGTTTCGAGGGCTCGCACCTGGTCGAGGCGCTGTCCCGCGGCACCGAGGCGGTGTCCGTGCTGCGGCACGACTACGCCTCCCCGTCGTTCGGCTACGCGGTCGACGGGCGGCTGATCACCGAGTTCGACCCGACGTTCCCGGCCACGCGCGACGGCGAGGACCCCGACCTCCTGCTCCCCCGGATGCTCGAAGTCGGCTTCACCGAGGACGACGACGGCAACTTCGACAACACCACCGCCCGCTGCCTGCTGCTCGTGGAGCACATCACCGGGGTGCTGCCCACCTTCGACGCGCTGACCGGCCCGTTGACCAGCGCGCACATCGAGCGCTGGTTCAGCGAAGGACCCAAGCAGCCGGCGTCGCGGCCGGGTCTGGACGAACCCGTCGACGCCGTGGCCGAAGTGCGGCGGCTCACCGACCGGCACGGCCTGACCGGCACGCCGGGGCTCGCCGACGCGCTGGCGGCGGCCGAACGCGGCGAGCACGTCGTCGTCGCCCCCGACAGCCCGCTCGGCCGGCACGTCCGCGCCTGGCTCACCGAGTCCAGCCGCGCCGGGTGGTCGCTGAACGACCACGGCGGGCGGCACCGGATGACCGAGGAGCAGCGCGGCCGGGGGTTCGAGCTGGGGTGGCTCGCCCTCGCGCTGGGCGCGGCCCTGCGGCCCGACCTGGTGCACGGGCGCTGAAAACCCGAAAGGCCGCCACCCGCGGGGGTGGCGGCCGGTGCTCCGCGTCGTCAGGAAGCGTCGTTCAGGTCGAGCAGGGCGGCGGCGGTGCGGAAGTACTTGTTGCGGCCGAGGTCGCGGACGGTCTTGATGCCGAACGCGGTCTTCAGCGCCTCGGCGTCGGCTTCGCTGACCCCGGACAGGGCCGCGACCGGCGCGTCCAGCACGTCGGACAGCGTGCCGTCCTCGTACTTCTTGTCCAGCACCTTGGCCAGGTCGACGGTGAGTGCCATCAGGTGAACTCCTCCTCGATGTCGTGACCCACGGTTACCCCCGCTCGTGCGCGCCCACACCTCGCGCCGCCGGCACGTCCGCGCGTTGGCGGTGTCGCCGAGGCGTCGAACGGGTAATGGTGGGAGGCGGTGATGCGGCCGGATCGGGGTGAGGGAGCGGCGTGCACGGGGATGTCGATCAGCCGTCGGTGACGGTCCGCGAGGTCGGTGAGGACGGCGTGGTGGTCGCCGCCGTGCACGGCGACTTCGACGTCGACACGTTCCGCGACGTGCGGGAAGCGCTGTTCACCTGCCTGAACGGCCGCGCGTCCGCGCTCGTGGTCGACCTGGGCGACGTGGGGTTCTTCGGGTCGATGGGCATCGCCGTGCTGGTGGAGGCGCGGCAGCGGGCCGACGTCGTGGGCGCGGAGTTCGCGGTGGTGGCGGGCAGGCGCTCGGTCGCGCGGCCGATCCGGGTGACCGAGACCGAGGACCTGCTGCGGCTGCACCGCACCCGCGAGGAGGCGCTGGACGCCGTGCGCGACCGGTCCGGGCGTGAGTTCTCCTGGTGGTCCTCGTGACGGTTCAGGACCGGGCCAGGTCGACGACGAGCAGGCGCCCGTCCCGCGCCACGACGACCATCCGGTAGCTCTCGGTGACCGGATCGCCGTCCTCGGGCGCGAGTTCGAGGGTCAGGTGGGCGGTGAACGTGGCGCCGTTCGCGGCCACCTCCGGTTCGCCCTGCACCGTGACCTCCTCGTAGGCGTCCCAGAACTGGTCGTCCTCCCACTCCGAGGGGCGGCTCTCCGGGGCCCAGTTCTCCCGTGCCGCGGCGGGGTCGTGCGGGAGGTCGGCGAAGTGGTCGCGGACGAAGGCGGCGACGGTGGCGGTGTCGGGGAGCTTCGTCGTCGCGGCCGTCGTCGTCGGCTCGGCGGAGGGTTCGGTGGTGGGCGCGTCCGACGTCGTCGGGTAGGTCTCGGGCGCGGTGGCGGACGGCTCGGCGGCGGTCGGGCTCGTCTCGGACGTGGGTGAGGACGCGGCTTTCCGGTCGTCGCCGCTGAACGACGCGATCACCACGGTGACCGCGACGGCGACCACCGCGACGGCCGCGAGGACGGGCACCGACCAGCGTCGTCGGTGCGAGTCGGAGGCGGGTGGCGGGGAGGTGGGCGGATGGGCGCGGGTGGACGGCGCGGCCGTGGGCGCAGAGATGGGCGCAGAGATGGGCGCGGAGGTGGGTGCGGAGGTGGGTGCGGAGGTGGGCGCGGAAACGGGAGCGGACCGCTCGGGACCGGGCCAGGCCCTGGTGGGTGGCGGGGCGGCACCCGGCCGGCCGGTCCCCGGCACGGCCCTGGTCGGCGGCGGGGTGGTGCCGGTGAGGGCGGTCAGGTCGCGGCTCGCCTGGTCGGCCGTGGGGCGGGCGGCGGGGTCGTTGGCCAGCAGCCTGGTCAGCAGCGGGGTCAGGGGGCCGGTCCTCGTCGGTGGGACGATCCGGCCGCCGGCGATCCGGTGCAGCATGCCCAGGTCGTTGTCACCCGCGCCGAACGGTGGCCGGCCCTCCACCAGGGCGTAGAGGGTCGCCCCGAGCGAGAACACGTCGGCCGCCGGGGTCGGGTCCGCGCCCCGGGCCAGTTCCGGCGCGAGGTAGGCCAGGGTGCCCGCCAGCATCCCGGTCCGGGTGACGGTCACGTCGCCGACCGCGCGGGAGATCCCGAAGTCCGTGATCTTCACCGTGCCGTCCGCGGCGATCAGCACGTTGCCCGGCTTGATGTCGCGGTGCACGACGCCCGCCCGGTGGGCGGCGGCCAGCGCGGCGGCGACGTGACCGCCGATCCGGGCGGCCTCGACGGGCGGCAGCGGGCCGCGTTCGGCCAGGACGGCCGCCAGGCTGCGCGAGGGCAGGTACTCCATCACCAGGCACGGCTTGCCGTCCTCGACCACCACGTCGAACACGCCGACCGCGTTCGGGTGTTGCAGGCGCGCGGCGATGCGGGCCTCGCGCAGCGCCCGCCGGCACGCCTCGTCCACCTCGGCCGCGTCCAGGCCGGGCAGCAGCAGCTGCTTGATGGCGACGTCCCGGTGCAGCAGCTCGTCGTGCGCGCGCCACACCACGCCCATCGCGCCGCTGCCGAGCCGTTCCAACGGGGTGTAGCGGTTGCCGACCTGGTCCACGGCGGCAGAGGCTAGCCGAGTCGGCGCGCCCGCAAGGCGACTTGCCGAAGACGCGGCGGTCCCCCGAAGGCCGGTCGACGGCCGAGCGGACCGGACCCGCTCGACTACGCTCGACGGGGTCGGGAGGAGAGGCCGTGACGGACGAGGAGCTCGTGGTCGAGTTCGCCCTGACCCGGCTGGACAACCCGGGCCTGGACCTGGAGGAGATCGCCGCGCTGGTGGTCCGCCGGGTGGGGCACGAGCAGATGCTCGACTTCGCCTCGCGCAACCTCGCCACGCGCGGTGAGCTGCGGGGTGCGGCGTTCCCGTCCGCGGTCGAGCACGTGCTGCGGGTGCTGCTGACCCTGCGCGGCCCCGGCGACTGACCGGTCAGAGCACCTTCGCGGGCGCGCGATCGGCGTACTGGACCAGCAGGTCGGCCAGGTGGTCCTCGGCGGGCATGGCGGGCGGCACGGGGCGGTCGGCGCGACGGCCCGCGACCAGCTCCGAGACGAACACCGTGACCGCCTCGGGTGACGGCAGCACCGGCGGACCCAGGTAGGTCAGCGGGACGAGGTCCGCGCCCCGGCCCACCTCGATCCCGGCGCACCAGCCCGTGTGCTCGTCCCAGACCAGCGCCAGGTCGTTGTCCGGGTGGCGCGGCACCCGCTGGTCCAGGGCGATGTAGGCGGTGGCGTCGGGCGCGCACTCGTACCAGCACGACTCCAGGTCGATGCCCAGCCGGCGGGCGATCAGCCGCAGGTACTGCCGCAGACCTCGGTCCTCCGGGCCGTCCGCCTCGATCCCGACCATCGACGACCTCCGCCCGCGGCGACGCCGCGGCTCGCGCACCATCTCGATTGGACCCAGTCTGCATCCACTCGACTACCTACGGCATTAGTCCATTCGGATGAGAGACGGTGACGCGAGGTGTCCGCCGATCGCCGTAAGGCGGGGTTTCAGACGCTGCGCAGCACCGACACGACGACACCCAGCACGACGGCCCGGTCCCCGTCGATGACGTCGTAGGCCGGGTTGCGCGGCTCCAGCCGGACGTGCCCGTTGCGGCGGTTGTAGACCTTGACGGTCGCCTCGCCGTCGATCATGGCGGCGACGATCTGACCCGAGTGCGCCTCGTGCTGCTGCCGCACCACGACGATGTCGCCGTCGCAGATCGCCGCGTCCACCATCGAGTCACCGCGCACCCGCAGGCCGAAGACGGTGCCGCGGCCGGTCAGGCCGCGGGGCAGTTCCAGCACGTCGTCCACGTGCTCCTCGGCCGCGATGGGCGCGCCGGCGGCGATGTGGCCGACGACGGGCACGGGCACCGAGTCCTCGCCGGACCGCCGCGCGGACGGCTCGTGCAGGAACAGGCGCACGTCGATCGGTCGCGACACCGTCGTGCCGCGGCGCAGGAAGCCCTTCTCCTCCAGCGCCGCCAGGTGCTTGGACACCGAGGACGACGACCGCAGGCCGACCGCGTCGCCGATCTCGCGCGTGCTCGGCGAGTACCCGTGCCGGACCACCCAGTCGCGGATCGCCGCCAGGATGTGCTGCTGGCGCGGCGGGAGGGCGGAGGTGTCCAGGTGCTCGAACGCGTCAAGATCGTCGTAGGCGGTCACCCGCGCGATGATAGAGAAGGGTGACGTCGGCCCCGCCCGGGCATTAAGTTACCGGCTGGTAGCCCCCTTGTCCGGACCCCGGAGGAACTCCCATGCCGACGCTCGACCGCCAGGACGACGTGTTCATCCTCGACATCGGGGACACCGAGAACCGGTTCCACCCCGACTGGATCGCCTCGGTCGACGCCGCGCTCGGCGAGGTGGAGCGCGCCGAGGGCGCCCGCGCCCTGGTCACCACCGCCACCGGCAAGTTCTTCTCCAACGGCCTGGACCTCGACTGGCTGATGGCCCACGGCGAGCACCACCGCGACTACGTCGTGTCGGTGCACGGGCTGTTCGCCCGGGTGCTGTCGCTGCCGGTGATCACCGTGGCCGCGCTCCAGGGGCACGCGTTCGCCGCCGGCGCGATGCTGTCGCTGGCGCACGACTTCCGCGTGATGCGCGCCGACCGCGGGTTCTGGTGCCTGCCCGAGGCCGAGATCGGCATCCCGTTCACACCGGGCATGTCGGCGTTGATCCAGGCGCGGCTGGCGCCGCGGACCGCGCACGAGGCCATGACGACCGCCCGCCGCTACGGCGGCCACGACGCCCTCGCCGCCGGCATCGTGGACCGGGCCGCGGACGAGGACGCCCTCCGGTCGACCGCCGTCGACATCGCCGCCGCGCAGGCCGGCAAGGCCGGGCCGACTCTGGGCACCATCAAGTCGCGCATGTACGCGTCCGCGCTGGACGCGTTGCGGGACAAGGACGAGCCGCTCGGCTGAGTCGCCGAGGGAGTGGCCTCCGACCCGGGGGTCGACGTCGGAGGCCACTCCGGGGCAGCGGCCGACCGGCGCGTGCGCGGTCGTGCTGCGGCGTGGTGACAGCGCGGCGCCGCGGGCGTGCCGTCGCGTCACCGTGCTTCGTGGGCGTCCCGGGCGAGTTGGCGCAGCTCGGCGGTGCACATCATGAACCGGTCCGCCGGCAGGTGCTTGAAGTAGTAGCCCACGTCCCCGCCCAGCGCGAACACGTGCACCGGGACACCGGCCCGGCGGCCCGCCTCCACGGACTGGCGCAGGCCGGACATGACCGCCGGGTGCCGCGTCTGGTACGACGAGGCGACCCGGTGGTTGCCCCGGTCCGCCGCCAGGTAGAACTGGGTCAGGTCCTTCGTGCCCACGAAGATCTCGCTCGCGCCCGCGGCGAAGAACTCCGCCGCCGAGTGGACCGCGGCCGGGGTCTCCACGAACACCGACAGCGGCACGTCGTCGGGCAGGTCGAGCCGGACCCGCAGGCGCAGGAACTCGTCCTGGTCGTTGATGAACGGCACCGCGAAGCTCAGGCGGGCCGCGTCCGGGCCCAGGCTCTCCCGCACGTGCGCGCGCAGAGCCCGGAACGCGTGCGGGTAGAACGGCTCGTGCAGCAGCCACCGCGCGCCGTGCAGGCCGAGTTCCGGGTTCGACTCGTGGTCGACGTCCACGTCGTTGGTGATCTGCGCGGCGTCGTCCGACCGGAGGTCGAGCAGCCGCATCACCAACCGCTGTCCCGGCAGGAGCTCCGCGACGATCGCGCACAGCTCCGCGCCGATCGCCGCGCCGTAGCGCTCGGCCTCGGGCACGCCCGCGCGCAGCGCGTCGAGCGGGCTCAGCCCCGAGGCGAGGCAGACGAACTCCTCGGTGATCGGCGACAACGTGGCCAACACGCTGCTCGGCCACGACGCCAGGGAGACCCCGATCCAGGGCATCGCGGCGGGCATCGCGTTCGCGTTCGTCAGCGGCGTCGCGGGCACGTTCACCGCGTGCAACATCGCCGCGTTCGGCGCCGTCGCCCCGATGCTCGGCTCCGCCGGGACGCGCTGGGCGAAGCTCGTCGCCACGCTCAAGCCGGTCGGGTGGCCGGCCGCCGGCATGATCCCGGTGTCGGCGCTGTACGGGGTGCTGGTCGGGATCGTCGGCACCCGGATGCCGCAGTTCTCCACCGCCGCCACCGCGCCGGGCACGCTGAGCGGCCGCAGCGTCCAGTCGTTGATCGTGTTCGGCGTCATCGGCCTGGTCGTGGTCTACCTGGGCCTGGCCGCCCTCGGCCTGGTGCGCGACCCGTTCCGCAAGGTCTCCCAGCGCTTCCCGAACGCCCCGGTGGTGTTCATGGGCGTGCTCATCGGCGGTTTCTGATCGGTCGCCCGTTCGGGCTGTTCCGGCAGATGTTCCGTGACGCGGCGGAGAGCCACAACCCCCTGTACGGCGCAGCGGCGTTCACCCTCCAGTCGGTCGGCAACATCGTCATCATGGCCCTACTGTTCCTCGTGCCGGCGTACTTCACCGGCGGCCGTTTGCAGCGGTGGCTCTCGGCCAAACCGGGCCGGATCGCCGCCGTCACGGCGGTCGCGCTGATCATCGCCGGCGTCTTCACCTTCCTGTACTGGGACATCAGGCTGCCGGCCCGCCGGGAGATCATCCCGTGGTACCCGACGGCTCCGTGGACCTGATCGCGTCGAGGGGAACGGACGACAACCATGGGCATTCCGACCGAACCGATCGGCAGCGTGCCGCGTCCCGCGGAGCTCATCCAGGGCTTCCAGGACCACGCGGCGGGGCGCATCGACGCCGCCGAACTGCGGGAGCTGACCGCCAAGGCGCTGGCGGACACGGTCAGCCTGTTCGAGGCGACCGGCTCGCCGGTGATCACCGACGGCGAGCAGGACAAACCGAGCTTCCTGACCTACCCGGTGGCGGGCATACCGGACCTGGCGGCGGGCGGCGCGGTGGTGCCGTTCGCCGACGGGCACACCCGGGAGCTGCCCGTGCTGACCAGCGGGCCGTTCCGCTACGCCGCGCACGCGGCCGACCTGCTGCGCGCCACGCAGCGGCTCACGTCGCTGCCGGTGAAGCAGCCCGTCATCGCGCCGTCGGCGCTGAGCCTGCTCTACCCGGCGGGCGGCATCGACGGCTACTCGCGGGAGCAGTTCACCGCCGACCTCGTCGACGAGACCGAGGCCGACGTCCGGGCGTGCCTGGACGCGGGCGCGGCGGTGGTGCAGCTCGACTTCACCGAGGGGCGGCTGTCGCTCAAGCTCGACCCGTCGGGCGGGCTGCTGCGCGACTTCGTGGCGCTGAACAACGCGGTGCTGGAGCGGTTCTCCGCCGAGGACCGGACCAGGATCGGCGTGCACACGTGCCCCGGCGGCGACCAGGACTCCACGCACAGCGCGGACGTCGACTACGCCGACCTGCTGCCCGAGCTGTTCCGGATCAAGGCCGGCCGGTTCTACGTGCAGCTGGCCAGTGAGCCCGACCGCCGCCGGGTGCTCGGGATCATCGCCGAGCACCTGCCCGCCGACGCGCGCGTCTTCGTCGGCGTGACCGACCCGATCGACCCGCGGGTCGAGTCGGCCGAGGAGGTGCGCGACCGGGTGCTGGAAGCGGCGGAGTTCATCCCGGTCGGGCAGCTGGGCACGTGCGACGACTGCGGGTTCGCCCCGTTCGCCGACGACACGTCCACCTCGCGCGACACGGCGTTCGCCAAGATCGCCGCGCGCGTCGAGGGCACCAGGCTGGCCGAGGCCGCGCTGGGCGCCTGACCCGCGCCACCACGACGCCGGGACCACTGCGGGATGCGGTGGTCCCGGCGTCGTTCCACATCCGTCCACACCGGACTGACCGGCGATCGGGAACGCGAAGAGCAACGTGCGAGAGGAGGAACGCCGACGCGTAACCCGACCCAGCAGAGAACGCCGGGTGCCGCCGCCGTTCCCTCGGTCCCGCCCCCGACACCGGTGGCGGGGCGCGAGCAGGGACGAGCCCAGCCGGTCGACCGCGAACCCCGGCAGCGCGTGCCGGTCTCCAGCGGGTTGTCGAAGTCGGGCAGCGCGACGGCCGCCAGCAGGCCGCTGGTCTCCGGGTTGCGGTACTGCGTCGGCGAGAGGCCCACCGCGCGGGTGAACCTGGCGGTGAACGTGCCCACGCTGCTGTACCCGATGGTGGCGACGATGTCGGCGACGTTCATCCACGTGGTCAGCAGCAACCGTTCCGCCTCGAACAACCGGACCGCGGTCAGGTACCGGCCCGGCGGCACGCCCACCGCCGCGTGGAACAAGCGGGAGAAGTGGAAGGGACTGACCAGTGCGGCGCCCGCGACATCGCGCAACGTGAGCGGTTCATAGTAGTTCGCACGCATCATGGTGATGGCGCGCTGGACGGCATCGTGCACGGTCGTTCCTTTCGGCCTGAACCGCGGTCGGACGGGTTCGCGGCACGGCGCCACCGCGGCCGGACATAGTCATACCGGCTGGTCGCGGTCCGGAGGAAAGCCGCGACGGCGCGGCGCGAACCTATCAACTCGCTTTTTCGTGAATACGGCGGTCACTACCCGGTGTGCCGATCTTCACCACCCCGGATGGCCTTTGTGCGGAGCCCCCATAACTCCGCAGCGAGAAGGACGTTATCAGGGCGTCGGGCCATGGGTGATTACCTGCGAACCAGTACCGCACTTTGTGAGACGGCCAGCAGCCGTTGCGGGCAACCGGTACGGCCGCGCAGGTCAGCCGGACGGCACCCGATCGCCGAGGTGGCCCACCGCCCACCACGGTGGGCGACCAAGCGTGCGGTGTGGCGGGTATGCCGCGACGCGCCCGCACGCCGAGTACCTCGATCGCCGCAGGGGCGTCCCGTCCGACTCCCGTAGACCGTGCCCGCAGGTCGATCGCGGTCATGCCGCCGTCACTCCACCCTGCACCCGGCACCACCCGTCGGCACACCCGCCACCGTCTCACGACCGGCCGGTTCCGCCCCATAGCGAGGCGTGACCACCACGCGCGGCGACCGCGTCGACGCCCGACCAACCGGCCGTTCACCTGTAATGCGCAACGGATATTCCCGGACGCCGCACACCGTGCCCGGTCCCGCGCGATTCGAGCGGAACGGCCGGGACCATTACCCCATCAGCCTGACCGGAACGGACCCGGCGAAAACCGGAGTGCGCGATCCGCCTCCCGCATCGGGATCCCGCAGGCTCGGCGCCGACCCGATTCGACCGGCCGGCGGGCGTCGTCGAGCCGACTACCCGGCGCGATGCGACCACCGCCCACCACTTCGTCCATTCGCCGCGGGACGACCGCGCGAGCACCACCCTTGCCCGCCCGTTGAGCCTGCTTTAGTGTTGCCGACAAGCCGGTAGGGATGGTTCCCTTGCATTTGCGCGACCAGTCGACCGGTTTCGCGGGCGCACGTGCGGCGGACCCCGGCGCGCCGAAGCCAGGAAATCCGGCTCCACGCCGAAATCGGGAAGGGTGGAATGAGTGCAGACGCGCGCATCGGCGGCCAGGCGGTCGCCGGCGGCTCCGCCCACCCCGCGCCCCCATCGTCGATCACCCGCCCGGCCCTCCCCGCGGCCACCGGGCTGATTCGCGTCCTCAAGCCCACCGCGGAGCCGGTACCCCAGGCCGGCTCCCCGGTGGCGCCCGCGGTGGTGGAGGAGAAGTCGGCGAACTGAGTCGTCCGCTCCACCACGGGCGAGGCAGCGGCAATCCCCCGACCGCTGCCTCGCCCCACTGACGCGACCACCCGTGAGCGAGCAGTCCGAAGTGGACTTCCCGGGGGCTGGTCCGCTTTGCTGCCAAGGTTTTCGGTCGATCCGAACACGCGATGCACAAGATCCGACAGCGCGTCGGTTCGGCACGCCGAACGGTCCGGGGAGCGAGGGTTCGACGACCGCGCGCCACCGCTGCGCTGCGTCACCGCGAGAGGCGAGGGCGCACACGCCGTGCCGCTCCGGCGACCGCGCGCCCGCCCAGTCGCCAAGCCCGTCAGCACGGACAGGCCCCCGAGACCCCTGCCACCCGCAAGTGGCGACTCCGCCGCTCCGGGCGATCCGAGGGCGGGTCCAAGCGCGCCGACGGGCGCGTCCACGTGGCCGGCGACCCCGATCGGGGTACGCGCGTCACACGATTGCCACGCCCGTAGCATAACGACGTTACACAACGAATAACGCCGTTGTGCAACACTGTCAAGGTGAGTCCACGCAAGCTGGATCCCGAAACCCGTGCCTCGCTGGTCGACATCGCCGCGAGGCTCCTGGCCGAGCACGGCGCCGAGGCGCTGTCCACCAGGAAGATCGCGGCCGAGGCCGGCACGTCGACGATGGCCGTCTACACGCACTTCGGCAGCATGAGCGGCCTGGTCCGGGAGATGGTGCACGAGGGCTTCGCCCGGCTGGAGCGCCAGTTCGCGAAGGTGCGCCGGACCGACGACCCGGTCGCGGACATGGCGGTGCTCGGCTACGCCTACCGGCAGAACGCCAAGGCGAACTCGCACCTGTACGCGGTGATGTTCGGAGGCCAGTCGCTGGCCGGGTTCTCGCTCACCGAGGAGGACCGCCAGTACGGCCGGTACACGCTGCTCACGGTCGAGGACTGCGCCACCCGCTGCATCGAGGCGGGCCGGTTCCGCCGGGACGACCCGATCCTGATCGCGCACGAGATGTGGATCGCCACGCACGGCCTGGTCAACCTCGAACTCGGCGGCTACCTGGTCGACCCGGTCGACGCCGACCGCTGCTACGACACGATCCTGAACAGCCTGCTGCTCGGCGTCGGCGACGACCCCCGGTCGGTGTCGACCTCGATGACGGCCTCCCGCAGGCGCAGGCGGCGCGAGGTCGAGGCCGACCCGGAGCCGGCCGAGGCGGTCGCCGGCCCGCGCTGACACGTCGCCCGGCGCGGCGGGCGGGGCGAACGGGCCCCGGGTGAACGCGGGCAGCCGGCGCCCCGGGGCGTCGCTCCAGTCCAGCGCGGTGATCTGCGCGGAGCTGCGACGCCCGACCAGTGCCCGGTGGACGTCGTGCCGCGGCGCGGCGCGCGTCACCACGGGCGCGCCCGTGCCGCAGACCACTCCCCGCCGTCGCACAGCACCGGACCGGCGGCAGGCCGTGCACGGGCGACGCGTCGGCGGCCGGGACCTCCGGCGGTGCGACGGACGCCTGGCGCAGTGCGGTCACCACGTTGTCCACCACGCGCGCCACGAGGTCGCGCACCGTCCACTCACGACAACTCGGGACGCGGACATCCGCACCCGCGGCCGGCTCGGCCGGCAGCGCCGCGAAGTTCTCCCGGACGGTGCGGCAAGCGACGTCGTCCGTGACCCGTGCCCAGCTCGTTCCCGGTATCGGTCGTGCTCCTCATCGTCGTCGTGGAGTGCGAAGAACGTCTCGCCCCCGAGGGGCGGGTACGACGCCAGCGCGGGCGCCGAGCCGTGTGCCGGCCCTGCCCCCGCGCTCACAAGACGTCGATCGGGTCGGCCCGGCCGCCCGCGGCTACGCCTGCTGGTACCTGGTGCCGTTCCACCAGTTGTCGCCCGGCCCGTGCGAGTCCTCGGCGTCGTAGCCGTCCTTGAAGCGCCACCAGTCCCACGGGTGGTCGAGCTGGTCCCCCTGCCGACCGAGGTGGGTGATGTCGAGGTAGTTGTAGAAGCTCTTGAAGATGTCCCCCGCCGCGGTCGAAGATCGAGTAGGTGAAGATGACGGCGTCGCCCTCGCGGTAGAACGCGCTGACCCCCGGCGACTCGCCCATCTCGGTGGAGACCTCGTAGTCGTGGTTGAAGTCGCTGCCGAACGACGAGTACCACGGGATGGTCCAGCCCATGCGCTGCTTGAACGGCTCGAAGTCCGCCACCGGCGCGCGCGAGATCATCACGAACGTGGTGTCGCGGGCCCACATGTGCGCGAGCTCGCCGACGCTGTCGGCCTGCATCGAGCAGCCGATGCAGCCCTCCTTGGCCCCGGGCTGAACATGTAGTGGCGGACGATGAGCTGGCGGCGGCCCTCGAACAGGTCCAGCAGCATGAGCCGACTGCCGCCGGGCCCCTCGAAGGTGTAGTCCTTCTCCACCTTGACCATCGGCAGCCTGCGACGTTCCTCGGCGATCACGTCGCGGGCGCTGCTCGTCCGGCCAGGACGGCGGGTCCTCGATGCGGTGCCCCGCGGTCAGCTGGCCGCGCCGGCGTCCAGTGCCACGGTGCGGATGTACGGCAGCGCGAGCAGGACCGGCGGGTCCAGCGTGCCGATCGGGCGCAGGCTCAGGTCGATGTCCTTGACCTGCGCGCCCGCCCGCACCGGCACCGGGCCGAACGCCGCCACGTTGAGCTCCTGGTCCTGCGCGAACGGTCCCCTGCCGAGCATCGACTCCCGCCCCAGTGCCACGGAGTGGGCCAGCAGGTGCCACGTGCCGGGCGGCACGTTGGTGAGCACGTACGGTCCGGGCCGGTGGAGCATGGAGCAGCGGACCGGTTCCCCCTGCGGGATCCGGTCCGGGAACAGGCCCAGGAAGATGATGCCGGGCGCACCCCCCAGAGGTGCGTAGATCTCACCCTGCACGGTGGACGTGCGCAGGTCGGAACTCCGCCGGGCCACCGGGATCGGCGGGGTCAGTCCCCCCAGTTGCCGGTACGCCGTCGGCGAGACGCCGACGCTGCTGCGGAACCTCGAGCTGAACGTGCCGACGCTCGTGTACCCGACCCGGTGGCTGATGTCCGTCACCGCCAACGAGGTGCACACGAGCAACCGTTTGGCCTCTTGTAGCCGGATGGCGGCCAGGAATCGACCCGGTGACACACCGGTAACCCGTTGAAAAGCTCGCGAGAAGTGGAACTTGCTGTACATGGCTGTCCGAGCCATGTCATCTATCGTGAACTGTTCACCGAGATTCTCGTGCATGAAGTCGATGACCCGGCCTACCGCCCGTTCTATTACGTCCTCCACTACGACCCCCATTCGCAGATGAAGAAAGCTCCAACCCGCCGACCGGCACGCCGGCCGGACCATCGAGCGGCGATGAAACCGGCGCGACGTCGCGCCGCGGCCCCCAGTGAAACCTCCAGTGACCCCAGTACACCCGATTTTCGCAAGCTACCAGGGCGCAACAACCTGCGCAAGGAGCGCAGATGACCTCAGTACACACATCCCATGATCACGCCCACCTCCTTCCGGTGATCTTGCGCGCGGTGCGCGGTCGCCATTTCCGACGACCGTTGAACACATATTCGGTCACCCGAGGACGTTATTGATGCGCCTTTCGGGTGATATCGACGGTGACCGCACCCCGGGCAAGTCGGCGCAGGTACGGGCCGGGTACGCGGGAACGCCGGGACCGGGGCCGGCTTATCGACCCGCGCCCCGAGTCCGTTTTCCGCCGGTTTACGGCAATCACGACGATGTCCCGTCGACCGCCGCCCGGGACACCGGATCAACCCGCCGCACCACCGGCGACCGCTATTCCGACACCCCCGGCCCCCGGCCCGACGACCGCGTCCGACCAATTGCGCGAAGAATGGCGGACGGCCCCGCGCGCCCGGCCGGCGTCCGCCCACTCCGGACGGGAGCACGTCGGAGGTCGTGGCGCGGCAAGGCACATCGAGCGCACGTCCGCCACGCCGGACCGGACAGCACCCCGGGCACGACGGCGGGCGAGCGGGCGACAGACGCACGGTCCGATGTGGACCGGGCAGCACGACGCGCCCGGCGGGGCGAGAGCCCGTCGGGTGCGGTCGAGCCGCGCGGGTGGGCCGGTGTCGGCCCACCCGCGCGGGGAGGCGGTCGCTCAGTCCGCGGAGGACGGGCGGGCCGCCTGCGCGTTCCGCTCGAGCGGGCTGGGGGTCCCGCCGGGGAGTCGGAGCGCGGCTTCGGCACGGAGCACGGCCCCCGCGGTGGTGCGCGGCGGCGTTACCCGACAGGTCGCGGTCACCGGCACCCCCCGGATCTCGGTCCGCGTTCGACCTCCCAAGCTACCGGGGCTTGGTCCTAACAAGCAACCAACCAGTGTGAAATCCGTATTCGAGTGCGAACCTAGACTGGCGTCGTGACGACCAGGCGGAGGTACGACGACGCGTGCGCCGCGGCCCACGCCCTCGACCTCGTCGGCGAGCGCTGGGCGCTGCTCGTCGTCCGCGAGCTGCTGTTCGGCCCGAAGCGGTTCACCGACCTGCGCACCGGGCTGCCCGGTGCGAGCCCCAACGTGCTGTCGCAGCGCCTGCGCGAGCTGGACGCGGCGGGCGTCCTGCGCCGCCGGCGGATCCCCCCGCCCGCCGCCGCGTGGGTGTACGAGCTGACCCCGTGGGGCCACGGGCTCGAACCGGTCGTCACCGCGCTGGGCCGGTGGGGCGCGCAGGCGCCGGGAGCCCTCGGCGAGGGCCCGATCAGCGTCGACTCGATGATGCTGGCCCTGCGCTCGCTGTACGACCCGGAGCGGGCCGCCGGGCTGGCGGCCGACGTGGTGGTGAGCCTGGGCGAGGACGGGTTCCGCGCCACCGTGACCCCGGCGGGCCTGCGGTTGGCGCGGGAGGTGGTCGACCGGCCGGACGTGGTGATCCACACCGACACGGTGACGCTGCACGGAGTCATCTGCGGTCGGCGCACCAAGGAGGAGGTCCTCGCCGCCGGGGACCTGGTGGTGGCCGGCGACGAAGCCGTGGCGCTGCGCTTCCTGACGTTGTTCCCCTTCCCCGAGCCGGTGGCGTAGCGCCGCGCGTCGCTACGGGATCCCGTTCGGGGCCGCACTCGGCGTGCTGCCGCGTGATCACATTTTCTTGATCAGCTTTTCCACACACCCATAGCACACCGGTCCCGGTGTCCGCTTATCCCGGATTGCGGTCTTTTCCTTTCCGACCAAGACGGCAATCGGACGGCGTTCCGCGACCGCAAGCGGGAAGAGGAAGAACACATCGGAACGCGCTACGGTCGACCGTGCGGACGCCCGCGCGGGCATCGACGGCGGACACCGTGCCGACACGTGGACGAGTCCCCTTCTCCATCATTGCGTTCTCCGCACCGCGGCGTACTCGGCGCGCCTGAAACCCGATATCGTCGCCGGTCACGGGAATTCGACCCGAACGAGGCCGGCGCAGCAGGAGGAAGCATGGTCGACACTCATGCGCACACCCACTCGGTGGGCGGACCGCTCAACACCGTTCGGCACAAGCCGGCCCTCTTCGCGTTCACGTTGATCGTCCTCGCGCACTGGGCCGAGCACATCACCCAGGCGGTGCAGATCTACGCCCTGGGCTGGCCGGTGCCCCAGGCCAAGGGCGTGTTGGGCCTGTGGTTCCCGTGGTTGGTCACGTCCGAGGTCATGCACTACGGGTACGCGCTGGTCATGCTCGTGTTCCTCTTCGCCCTGCGCAAGGGGTTCGTCGGCCGGTCGAAGACGTGGTGGACGATCGCGCTCGGCCTCCAGTTCTGGCACCACGTCGAGCACCTGCTGCTGATCATCCAGGCGTCGGCGGGGACGAACCTGCTCGGCAAGCCGGCGCCGACGAGCATCATCCAGCTGATCATCCCGCGGGTGGAGCTGCACCTGTTCTACAACTCGGTGGTGTTCATCCCGATGGTCGTCGCGATGGTGCTGCACATGCGCCCGACGGCGCAGGAGCGCGCGGAGATGCACTGCACGTGCGCGGTCGGCGCGCCGGCCTGAACCCGTGCACAACCACGGCGCCGTCGGCCTGCCGCTCGGCTTCACCCTCCTCCGGCTGATCCTGCTCGGCGCGGTGACGGTGGCGGCGGGCTGGGCGCTGGTCCGGCCGTGCGCGCCCGCCGCGTCGGGTGCGGTGACGCGCCGGGTGGTCACCGGGGCGGCCGGGATCGGCGGTGTCGTGGTGCTGCTCATCGCGGAGGCGACGTGGATGCCGCCGCTCGCCGCGGTGGCGTTGATCGGCCTGCTGGCCGTGCCGCCGGCGCTGCGCCGCGAGCGACCGGTGCCGGCCGCGGTCGTGGTGGCGGTCGCCGTCCTCGCGACGGGGGCCGCCGGCGCGTGGTTCTCCGGGCCGCCGTCGTCGTTCGCCTACATCGCGTTGATGGCGGCGTTCGTCGGGGTGTCGTGGCTGGCGTTGTGCCCGCCGACCGCGCTGGTGCGCGTCGTCGGGGCCGCGCTGGGGGTGACCCTCCTGGCGGGCCTGGGCCAGGTCACCATCGCCGGGCAGCTCACCACCCCGGCCGCGGGCGACCCGCTGCTGACCCGCGTGGCGCTGGCCGGCGGCGCGGTGGATTTGCTCGTGGTGCCGCACATGCCCGGTTGGAACGTCGTGCACACCACCGACGTCCCGCTGTCGGTGGGCAACGCGCCGAACGCGCTCGTGCCCGCCGTGCCGCGTGCCGGCGCGACCGGCCGGTGGGCGTTGGTGTGGCTGGCCGAGGGCCGCGGCGACCTGTGGCTGGAACGGGACGGCTCGCGCACCACCATCCCGGTGGACACCGGCGACGTGGCGTGGACCGGGCCGGACGTCCGCGGGCCGGAAGGGCCGGACTACGCGTCGGCGGTGCTGGCGGCGAAGCTGGCCGGCCGGCGCGGCGACCTGCCGTGGCCCGCGCTGGGCGGGGCCGACGCGGCGGCGCTGCGCGCCGAGGTCGCGGCGATCGGGGGGCCGTTCTCGGTCGTGGCGGACGACTCGCGACGCGCGGCCGAGGCGGTGCGGGTCGTGCGCGCGGAGGCCGAGCGGCTCGGCTACGCGGTCACACCCGGGTCGCCGGAAGTCTTCGTGCTGGGCGGAACCCCGCCACCGGGCGCGCGACACCACCCCGCGCCGTGGCTCGCCCCGCCGGACCTCACGACGCCCGAGGCGCGCCGGTACGCGGAGACCCTGTCGGCCGCCTTCCCCGGTGCGACGCCGTCCCGCTCCGGCCTCGCCGCCTGGTCCGGCTGACGCCCCTCGCCTACCGGGTCGGCACGCGCACGACCACCATGCCGTCCGACAGCCACGCGTCGATCCGCTCGACGTCCACCGCGGCGGGCACGGTCACGCAGTAGTAGTAAGTGCACGGGGAGTCGGCCGGGCGCACGGTGATCCCGACCCGGTCGCGCCGGATCGGCGTGCCGTCGGGCCGCAGGTCCAGGTCGCGCACCTCCACCCGCACGTCGCGCGGGCGCACGTCCTCGATCAGCGTGGCGAAGAAGTAGGCTTGCTCGGTCACCGCGACGTCGACCAGCACGGGCCGCTCGTCCGCTGTCGCCAGGTCCCAGTCCTGGCCGAGGTTGCGGCCGATCCGGTCCCACCACACGTCCATCTCCGGCACCGGGTCCGCGCCCGGCCCGGGGTCCGCGCCGGGGTCCCGGCGTCGGACTGTCAACCGCTCGACCACGACGCCACCTTTCCGTTTGCCGGGCTGTTCGAGTGGGAAGTACCCGTGTTCAGCGACCTTCATGCTGGGTCGATCGGGTGAACCCGTGCCGCTGGGTGACGGCGTCCCGGGGCGGTGGTGGTTGCGCCGAACGCGCACGGGTACTCCACGCGTTCTGGAGGGCACGTTGCGCGGCAACCGCCCGAGCCGGGCCGAGGAGTGGCGGGACCCCGAGCCGCCCGCGGACGACGACGTGACCGTGCCCGGCATCGACCGACCTCGGCGAGCCGGAGCCGGTACAATCCTTTGTGGACAGTGCGGGACCTTGTTCGTCCTTACTGAATCCGCCTCGTGCGGCGGTCGGATCGTTGACCGCCGCACGAGGCGTCGTTAGCGTCGATCGCGTGACTGCTGAGCGCATCGCCCCCGTTGTCCCGACAGACGACCTCGCCGGCGCGGTCGAGCGGTGGTCGGCGCTGCTCGGCGTGGCGCCGACGTTCGTCGACGGCGACCGCTGGGCGCAGTTCGACGTGGCGGGCGGGCGGCTGGCCCTGTCCGGCGCGGACCGCGTGCACGACGGCCCGGCGGTGCTGGTGAAGGTGCCCGACCTGGACGAGGCCCGGTCCCGCGCCGAGGCGCTCGGGTTCGTGGTCGGCGAGATCACCGCGGGACCGCACGAGCGGCGTTGCGTCGCCGTGGACCCGGACGGCTGCGCCGCGATCCTGCACGGCCCGCTGCGGTGACGCGAGGTCGGCACAGTGGCCCGACGACCGCGCGAGCCGAGGTCTGCTCCGCCTTGCGGTAGCGGGGAAGACGGGCCTGACCGCGGCCTGGCTGTCCACGCCGGAGGCGTGCCGCCAGGTCCGGTCTCCGACCCGCGCGCACGCCGGCACGCGCGGGTCGGAGACCGGGGTTCAGGCGACGAAACCGACGGTCAGCAGCACGTTCGCGTAGAGCCGGCCGTCGCCGGTGGCCACGCACACCGCCAGTTCCGGTGCGCGGCAGGCCGCGTAGAAGTCCTGGCGCGCCAGCGGTTGCAGCGGCAGGTCGGGGCCGAGCAGGCGCTCGTAGTCCGCCCACACCTCCGGCGTGCCCAGGTCGTCCGGCCGCATGGTGTGCACGGCCTCCACCGGGATCGCCGACAACACCGGCTCCAGCACCTCGTCGACGGTGACGAGGCCGGGGCGCAGGTTGAGGTGGATCACCTCGGCCCGGTGGTGGACGTTGGTCCGGTGCGCGTAGTTGGAGTCCGCGATCAGGACCTTCGACCCGTGGCCCGCCACGGCCAGGGCGTGCAGCAGCGGCGGGTGGATCAGGGGGTAGCGCAGCACTGGGGTCACTCCAGGATGAACGTGGCGTCGGCTCGTGCGACGGAATCGGGTGTGGTGGTGAGGTTGACGTAGGTTCCGTTGTGGCGGATGTACTGGCCGGGGAAGTTGGTGGACTCGAACGACACGCCGGAGCCGGACGCCAGGCCGGCGCGCCGGAAGAACGACGCGTCGGCGCGGAACGTCGCGCTGCCGTCGTTGCGCTCCACCCACAGCTCGTAGTTGCGGTGCCGCAGGTAGTAGCCCGGGAAGTTGGTCGACTCCAACGACACCGTGCCGCTGCCGTTCAGTCCCGTGACGACGCGGAACTGCGAGTCCGCCAGCGGGGCGACGTTCGCCTCGACGCGGCCGCGGTACTCCCAGTGCCGGATGAACCGGTCCGGGTAGTTGTACGACTTGAGCCGCACGGGCGTGACGCCGTCGGCGACCGGGATGCCGAGGTTCGGCGTGCCGTCGGCGTTCCAGTAGACCTTCTGCACGCGGGTGCGCCGGTTCGGGTCGCGCAGCGGGTCGCCGGAGATGTCGCGGTAGTTGCGGTCGTGGTAGACGAGGATGTCGCTCTGGCCGTCCTCGGAGACGGTGAACGAGTTGTGCCCCGGCCCGTACTGGCCGGTGGCGGCGTTGCTCTCGAACACCGGGTTCGCGCTCTTGGTCCACGACGACGGGTTGAGCAGGTCGGCCGACGCCGACGCGGTCAGCATGCCGAGGCAGTAGTTCGCGTCGGTGGCGCTGGCCGAGTAGGTGAGGAAGACCCGGCCGTTGCGCTGGATCACCGTCGGCCCCTCGGCGACCTTCACGCCGCCGCGCGTCTCCCACGCCGACGTCGGCACCGTCAACCTGGCGACCGTGCCCGTGATGCTCCACGGGGTGGAGCCCATGCGGGCGAGGTAGAGGTTGGAGTTCGTGGCGATGCCCGGCTCGGCCTGCGCCCAGGTCAGGTACCTCACCCCGTTGACCACGAAGGTCGACATGTCCAGGGAGAAGCTGTCCCACGGCACGTTGACCTTGCCCCGCTCGGTCCACGTGCCGGTGAGCGGGTTGGCGCTGCTGTTCTCCAGCACGTACGGGCGGATCCGCCAGATGTCGTCGGTCCGCCCGGCGGCGAAGTAGACGTACCACTTGCCGTCGATGAAGTGGATCTCCGGCGCCCAGATGTGCGCGCCCATCTCCCCCGACGAGTGCTTGCGCCAGATCACCGACTCCGCGGCGCTCGCCAGGCCCTGGATCGTGGTGGCGCGGCGCAGCACGATCCGGTCGTACTCCGGCGCGGTCGCGGTGAAGTAGTAGTAGCCGTCGGTGTGCTTGAAGATGTGCGGGTCCGCCCGCTGGTTCGCCAGCGGGTTCGTGTACTGCACGGCGGGTGAAGCCTGCGCGGCCGGGGTCACCACCAGGCCCGCGAGCGCGGTCACGGCGGCCACCGCGACCACCGCCAACCTGCGGGGTATCCACCGGGGAACGGCACTGTCCATCGGTTCCACTCCATCGTGGCATCGGGGTATGCGGCGACTGTTAACGCTAACAGCGCAGGTCGGCCCGCCTCAATACCCAGTTGCGAGACGATGGGAGGCCGTTTCCGGGCGGAACCGAGTTCCACCCCACCGCCGCTCCGGGAACCGGCCGGACGTGCGGGGAAATCATCGAGCGGCCCTGGTGTTAGCGATAACAATGCGCTACTTTCTCCGGCACACCGCCCCCAGAGCTTGCCGGATGCGTGGACGCGCCTCTCCCCCGTCCGCGCATCCGGCGTCCACCCGACCGGTGTCTCAGCTCGCCAGGTCGGCGATCATCCGGCTCAGCCGGGCGGCGCGCGCGGCGGGAGTCCGGGCCTTCATCAGCCGCAGGAGCAGCGCGTACCGCCCCGTCCGGTCCAGCCGCTCGAACCGGGCCCGCGCGCGGTCGTCACCCGCCAGGGTCTCGGCCAGGTCGGGCGGCACGGTGGCGTCGCGCTGCCGCTCGTAGGCCGCGTCCCAGCGGCCGTCGGCCCTGGCGGCCTCGATGGCGGCGAAGCCGGCGGCGCGCATCCGCCCGGCGGCGATCAGCGCCTCTGCCTTCTCGACGTTCACCCGCGACCACGACCCGCCCGGCCGGCGCGGCGAGTACCGCTGGAGGTAGTGGTCGGCGTCGAGGCCCTTGCGGTGACTGTCGATCCACCCGGAGCACAGGGCGACGTCGAGGGCTTCCGCGAGGGTGACCGAGGTCTTCCCCGAGCCCTTCTTGGCGATCTTGAGCCAGACACCGCCGCCTTCGCCGTGGTGGTCGGCCAGCCACGACTCCCACTCGGCGGCGTCGGCGAGGTCGAGGACCGGGGTGTCCGTGGTGTCGTCCACGTCCCCATGGTGCGGTGCGAAAGTGCGCACCGAGTGAGCACTTTGCTCAGGTTCCGGACTCACGCCGTTCCGCCATGGTGTCCGGCGCGGACTCCGGGACCTCCGTGCGCACGTCGGAGTCGCGCAACACCTCGCGCGCCTGCGCCTCGGGGTCGGCGCTGCCCGTCCCCTGCTCCTCGGGCAGCAGGTTCGCCCTGGTCCGCGCGCGGCGGTCGACGTCGTTGCGCCGGTCGAACACCTCCGGCCGGTCGAGGTCGTGCTCGCGCCTGATGCGCTCCTCCTCGGCGGCCGACAGCTCGGTCGCGCCGAGGTCCAGCGGTTCCTGGTGCGTCATGGTTCTGCCATACCCCGTCGGCCGCCGGTTGACGCGTGCGGTCAGGGGGTGGCGCGGACCCGGCTGTGGTGCCGGCGGGCCTTGAGGCGGTTGCCGCAGGCGGTCATCGAGCACCACAGCCGCCGGCCCGTGCGCGAGACGTCCTGGAAGTGCAGGACGCACTCCGGGTTCGCGCACTTGCGCAGGCGGTCCGGGGTCGCCTCGCGCAGGGCCGTGAAGTCCCGCAGGCACGCCCAGGCCGCGCGCCACCCCGGGTCGGGGACGTCGTCGTGCTCGACCCGGCCGCGCTCGTCGACCGCCAGCCGCACGCGCCCGTGGTCCAGCAGGGCGTTCAGGGCGGTGTGGTCGGCCGGGTCCGCGATCACGGCGGCCACCGCGGCGCGGGCCTCGCGCAACGGCTGCCGCGGCACGGGTCGGGCCGCGGGCAGCTCCCGGTCGACGAGCCAGGCCGCGGTCAGGTCGTCGTGGTCGAGCAGGTCGTAGGCGACGCCGGCGGTGATCCACCGGGTGTTCAGCAGGTCGATGCCCAGGGGCTGGTCGGCCAGGGGGCGCCTGGGGAAACCCCGGGCCAGCAACGCGCCGGTCACGGCGTCATCGGCACCGAGCACCGCCCACCTCCACGTCTAACCGTTGAGAGTCGCTTGACAGGTTAACACGCGGCCTGCTTACCTGTGCCCGCCACCTAACTGGTCATGTCGCTTTTAAAGGTTAGATACTTCGAGTCAGGAGCAGTCGATGACCTCGTACCGGTACGCCGACATCCGCGGGCAGCGCGTCTTCTACCGGGAGGCGGGCCACGCCGACGCCCCCGCCCTGGTGCTGCTGCACGGTTTTCCCACCAGCTCGCACATGTTCCGCGAGCTGATCCCCCGGCTCGCCGACCGCTACCGCGTGATCGCGCCGGACCACGTCGGCTTCGGCCACAGCGCCGCGCCGTCGGTGGACGAGTTCGACTACACGTTCGACGCGCTCACCGACATCACGCTCGGACTGCTGGACCACCTCGGCGTGCGGCGGCACGCGCTGTACATCCAGGACTACGGCGCACCCATCGGCCTCAAGATCGCGTCACGCCACCCCGAGCGCGTCACGGCGATCATCACGCAGTCCGGCAACGCCTACACCGAAGGCTTCACACCGTTCTGGGAGCCGCTGTTCGCCTACGCGACCGACCCCGGTCCCGACACCGAACCCGCGGTGCGCGCCCTGCTCACCCCGGACGCGACGCGCTGGCAGTACACCCACGGCGTCGAGGACCCGAGCCGGATCAGCCCGGACACGTGGGCTCACGACCAGGCCCTGCTCGACCGGCCCGGCAACGCCGAGGTGCAACTGGCCCTGTTCCGCGACTACCGCAACAACCTCGACGCCTACCCGGAGTTCCAGCGGTACTTCCGGGAGACGCGCGTGCCGCTGCTCGCGGTGTGGGGGCGGCACGACGAGATCTTCGGCCCGGACGGCGCGCTGGCCTACCGGCGCGACCTGCCCGACGCGGAGATCCACCTGCTCGACGCGGGCCACTTCGCGCTGGAGGACCGGCTCGACACCATCACGGGCTACATCCGAGGCTTCCTCGGGCGCGTCCTGAGCTGACCAGGTGGGCTGTGAGCGCTAACAGCCATCGTCGTTCCAGGTTCCCGGCCTGCCTGTTAGCGATAACAGGCAGGTCTTGCCCGATTCCGCGCGCCTGCGCTACGGTGCCGAGGCGCGCTCCCAGTCCGGCCCCTCGGCCCAGGACCGGAGGCGCGTCACGAATCCTGCTCGCAAGGAGGCGAAGCACGGGTCCCCGCAGCGCGTCCGCTGCCGGGTCGCGACGCCGAAGCCTCCGCTCCCCGCTCCGCCGCCGGTCCACTCAGGACACCCACGCCGCCGCGTCCCGTCCACCGAGAGATCAACGAGGAAACCGTGGCTGCATCGAGGAAACGCGCTCTCGCCACCCTTTTCGCCGCGCTGGCCATGACCGGCGTGTCCGTGGTCGCCGCGCCCCAGGCGTCGGCCTACCCGGGACCGGGCGTCGTCACCGGCGACATCCGGGTGCACGACCCCAGCGTCGTCAAGCGACCGGACGGCAGTTACCTGGTCGCGCACACCGCGGACGGCATCGGCCTGAAGACCTCCACCGACCGCACCGCGTTCCGCAACGCGGGCGCGGCCTTCCCCAACGGCGCCTCCTGGACCACCACGTACACCAACGGCAGCCGCAACCTGTGGGCGCCGGACATCTCCTACCGCAACGGCCAGTACTACATGTACTACTCGGCCTCCACGTTCGGCTCCAACCGGTCGGCGATCTTCCTGGCCACCAGCTCCAGCGGCAACTCCGGCACGTGGACCAACCGGGGCCTGGTCATCGAGTCGCGCACCAGCGACAACTTCAACGCCATCGACCCCGACCTCGTCGTGGACGACCAGGGCCGCTGGTGGCTGAGCTTCGGCTCGTTCTGGTCCGGCATCAAGATGATCGCGCTCAACCCGTCCACCGGCCTGCGCTCGGACTCCACGATCCGCTCCATCGCCGGCCGCAACGGCGGCGCCATCGAGGCACCGAACATCGTCAAGCGCGGCAACTACTACTACCTGTTCGTCTCGTTCGACCGCTGCTGCCAGGGCGCCGCGAGCACCTACCGCGTCATGGTGGGCCGCTCCACCAGCGTCACCGGCCCTTACGTCGACCGCAACGGCACGGCGATGACCTCCGGCGGCGGCACCGAGATCCTGGCGGGCCAGGGCAGCATCCACGGTCCGGGCCACCAGGACGTGTTCTCGGACGTGGACAGCGACATCCTGGTCTACCACTACTACGGTGATGACGGTGCGTCCCGATTGGGCATCAACCTGCTCGCGTTCGACTCCGCGGGCTGGCCGTACGTGCGTTGAGCGACGACCGGCGCCCCGTCCCCGCCCACCGCGAGCAGCGGTGGGCGGGGACGGCGGCCGACCAGCGGCCGCACGGCCGCCAAAGTGGGCATTGACGTTGGCGCACCCTGCTCGTAGCCTCCCGGAAAGCGCTTTCCCCTCTGCACCGCGCGTCCGTCACGGCGCGGTCGAGACCGGAGGAACCGAATGGGTGCCCTGAAACGTTTCAGAGTCTTGGCGACGTCCCTGGTCGCGCTGCTGGCTGTCGCGTGCGGCAGCGGCGGTGGCGGCGGCGACGAGACCCAGGCCGGTCCCGCCACGCTGCGGTTCTCGTGGTGGGGGAACGCCGAGCGCGCCGAGTTGATGCAGAAGGCGATCGACCTGTTCCAGAGCAAGAACCCGGACATCAAGGTCACGCCGAGCTTCCAGGAGTTCGAGGCGTACTGGCAGAAGATGGCCACCGAGACGGCGGGCGGCAACGCGCCCGACGTGCTCCAGATGGACTTCGCCTACATCCGCGAGTACGCCGACCGCAACGCGCTCTACGACCTGAAGAAGCAGGAGGGCAAGAACCTCGAACTCGGGGACCTGCTCACCGGCCTCAAGGGCGCGGGCGAGATCGACGGCAAGCTGTACGGCGTGCCCACCGGCGGCAACACCTGGGGCTACATCTACAGCCCCGCGCTGTTCGCGCAGGCCGGCGTCGAGGAGCCGAAGGAGGGCTGGACCTGGGACGACTACCGCGACGCCGTCAAGACGATCGCGGAGAAGACCGGGGTGTCCGGCGGCGGCAACTACGTCGGCAGCTACTACAACCTGGAGCTCCAGCTGCGCCAGGAGGGCAAGCTGCTCTACACCGAGGACGGCGAGCTCGGCTTCGACAAGGCGCGGCTGAAGGAGTTCATGCAGGAGGGCAAGGACCTGGCGGACGCCAAGACCGTGCTGCCGATCGAGAAGGGCGTGCAGATCAAGCCCGCGCACGCGCTCGAGCAGAACCTGGTCGCGGGCGACCTCGGGTGGGACAACTTCATGGCCCGCTACGCCAAGGGCAACCCGGGTCTGAAGCTGGGGCCGGTGCCGACCGACAAGTCGGGCACCTCCGGGCAGTACCTCAAGCCGTCGATGCTGCTGAGCGTGTCGCAGAAGACCGAGCACCCGGCGGCGGCGGCCAAGCTGGTGTCGTTCATGGTCAACGACCCGGAGGTCGGCAAGATCTTCGGCGCGAACCGGGGCCTGCCGCCGACGAACGCGCAGCGCGCCGCGGCGCAGCTCGAAGGGCCGCTGGCCGCCGTGGCGGCGTACGAGGACGAGCTGAAGGACGAGTTCGGCAAGACGCCTCCCGCGCCGCCGAAGGGCGCCGGCACGTTGGAGCAGGCGTTCATCCGGATCACCGAGGAACTGCAGTACGGCCGCATCTCCGTGGACGAGGCGGTCGAGCAGTTCTTCACCGAGGCCGAAGAGACCCTCGGGTCGTGAGCCGGGCGACGATCGCGCCGGACCGGCGCGCCGACGTCGCCGTCGACGGGGGGCCGGGTCCGCGCAAGCGGGCCCGCCTGCCCGGTGACGGCCTGGCGGGCTACCTGTTCCTGTCGCCGTGGATCATCGGGATCGTCCTGCTGACCCTCGGGCCGATGGCGACCTCGCTGTACCTCTCGTTCACCGACTACGACCTGTTCAACACGCCGACGTGGATCGGCCTGGAGAACTACCAGCGGATGTTCACCGACGCGCGGTGGCTGCGGTCGGTCCAGGTGACGGCGATCTACGTGGCGCTGGCCGTGCCGATCAAGCTGGTCGCCGCGCTGGGCGTGGCGATGCTGCTCAACAGCAAGCGGGCGGGCCAGGGCTTCTACCGGGCGGCGTTCTACGGGCCGTCGCTCATCGGCGGCAGCGTCGGCGTCGCGATCGTGTGGAAGATGATGTTCAGCGACGACTCGGTGGTCGACCAGCTGCTGCTGCGGTTCGGCATCGACACCGGCGGCTGGGCGGGCAACCCCGACTTCTCGCTGATGATGCTGGTGCTGCTGGCCACGTGGCAGCTCGGCGCGCCGATGGTGATCTTCCTGGCGGGGCTGAAGCAGGTGCCGCGGGAGCTGTACGAGGCGGCGGAGGTCGACGGCGCGAGCCGGGCGCGGCGGTTCTGGTCGATCACGCTGCCGATGATCTCGCCGGTGCTGTTCTTCAACCTGCTGCTGGAGACGATCAACGCGTTCCAGGTGTTCACGTCGGCGTACGTGGTGGGCGGGCCGAACGGGCAGCCCGCGGGCAGCACGTTGTTCTACACGATCTACCTGTTCGACCGGGGCTTCGGCGACTACCGGATGGGCTACGCGTCGGCGATGGCGTGGATGCTGCTGCTGGGCGTCGGCCTGGTCACCGTGTTCCTGTTCCGCACCGCACGGGGGTGGGTCTTCTACTCCGGGGACTCGGGGGACAAACGATGAAGCGGCCGTTGACCAGGGTGCTCTGGCACGTGGGCGTGCTGGCGCTGCTCGCGATCGTGCTGTACCCGATCGTGTGGGTGGCGGCGGCGACGTTCAAGCCGTCCGAGGGGATCGTGGGCAGCCTGCAACTGCTGCCGACCGCGCCGACGCTCGCGAACTACGAGCGGGTGTTCGAGGGCGTGGTCGGCGTCGGCGTGGGCCGGTTCTTCTGGAACTCAACCGTGCTGGCGGTGCTGTCGGTGGTGGGCACGGTCGCGTCGTCGGCGCTGGCGGCCTACGCGTTCGCCCGCCTGCGGTTCCGCGGTCGGACGGTGCTGTTCGCGATCATGATCGCGACGCTGCTGCTGCCGTTCCACGTGCTGATCATCCCGCAGTACGTGGTGTTCCAGAACCTGGACCTGGTCGACACCTACGTGCCGCTGCTGGCGGGCAAGTTCCTGGCGTCGGAGGCGTTCTTCGTGTTCCTGATCGTGCAGTTCATCCGGCAGCTGCCGCGGGAGCTGGACGAGTCGGCCAAGATCGACGGGGCCGGGCACTGGACGGTGTTCTGGCACATCATCCTGCCGCTGTGCCGGCCGGCGCTGATCACGACGGCGATCTTCACGTTCATCTGGAGCTGGAACGACTTCTTCGGGCCGTTGATCTACCTGAGCACGCCGGACAAGTACCCCTTGCCGTTGGCGCTGCAGTTGTTCATCGACGAGACATCGGGGTCGGACTTCGGGGCGTTGATGGCGATGTCGATGCTGGCGCTGGTGCCGGTGATCCTGTTCTTCCTGTTCTTCCAGCGGTTCCTGGTGGAGGGCGTGTCGACGTCGGGGTTGAAGGGGTGAAGTCCGGGGTCGAGGGGATGAAGCGCTTCGCGTTGTTCGGCGAGTGCCTGATGGCGGGGCTGCTGGTGCTGCTGGCGGCCCTGCCGGTGGTGACCCTGGTGCCGGCTCTGGCGGCCGGGTGCGCGCACATCAAGGCTCACGTCGACGGGGAGACCACGTCGGTGCGGGCGTTCTTCGGGCGGGTGCGCGCGGCGTTGCCGGGCGGGTGGGTCGTGTCTGTGGGTGTGGTCGCCGGGTTCGCCGTGCTGGTGGTGGACGTGGTGTTCCTGCGGACGCGGGTGGCGGGTGGCGGGTACGTGGCCGTGGTGTGCTCGGTGGCGGCGGTCGCGCTGGCGGTCGTGGTCCTTCGTGCTGCTGCTTCGTGGTCGCCCGGGATGCGCTGGGCTTCGGTGGTGCGCGAGGGTGCGCGCCGGGCAACACGGGACTTCGCGGGCTCTCTGCTCTTGGTCATGTCCCTTGCCGTGATGCTGATCGTGACCTGGCAACTCCCGCCGCTCCTGCTGCCGATGGCCGGGTGCGTCCTGATGGCCGCCGTCGCCATCGACCGCCGTCACCACACATTCGCCGAAACCCCGATCTCCCGCTAACATCCCTTCGCTGACCTGCACTAACTGTTCGATCTCCGGTGCCACCAATGGGTGAACTTGAAGGGAGCCATTCCGCAAAACGCCGTTATCATCGCCGTCGAACGTCGGTTGAAACAACGAGGCCGGCAACCAACCCCCGCCCTACCCTCCCTCCTCCACTCCCCCACAACTGCGAGGGCCGACACCCACCCCGACCGCCAAACCACCGCCCCTCGCCCCCGCCCCCCGCCCCCGCCCTCCCAGCCCCCGCCCTCCCAGCCCCCGCCCTCCGAATCCCTCGCCCTCCAAGCCCTCCCCGCACAGCCGCCCGAACACCGACCCGGACCCATGCGTGAAGCCCGGGCAAGCGCTGCGCCCGAGCATGCTGGGCCCGAGCACGGAGCCGCACCGACCGTCGGGCCAGGGTCGAGCCCCGCCGGGCGTCGAGCGGGGGTGAAGTCCCGAGTCGTGGTTGAGCGTCGAGCGGGAGTTGAGCGTCGAGCCGGGGCAAGGCGCTGCCGAGCCGATCACCGGGCAGCCCTCGTCCGGCCGGCAGCCGTCCACCACGTGACAGCCTTCGACCGCTCGACAGCCACCCATGACGCGAAGGCCGTCCGCCACTCGCGTCCGTGACCACACGTGCCGAGACGGTCATCGCTCACGACCGGTCGGCACGCGGCCTGGTCACGTGGACTTGGCCGGCCCTCGGCGTGGGCGCCGGACGGAGGTTGGCCGTCACCCGGATCGGCCGCCGGGCGGAACTTCGACCGGCGGCCGGTCAGGCGCTGTCCCGCAGCACGAGCGTGGAGGGGAAGAAGGTCAGCGGGGCCGTTGGGCGGCGGTCGAGGATGGTGGTGGTGGCGCCGGTTGCGATGGCTTCGACCGGGTTGGTGGTCGTGGTGAGGGTGGGGTGGCTGAGGGCGGCGAAGGTGATGTCGTCGAAGCCGGCTACGGCGACGTCGCCGGGGACCTGGACGCCGGTGCGGCGGAGGGCGTCCAAGGCGCCCAGGGCCGAGAGGTCGCCCAGCGCGAAGATCGCGTCGGTGTCCGGCCAGCGGGTGATGATGTGGGTGGCGGCGGCGTCGCCCCGGGTGGCGGTGAAGTCGCCGGGGACGTGGCGTGGTGGGATGCCGGCTTCGGTGGTCGCGCGGTGGTAGGCGGTCAGGGCTCGGTGGGTGCAGGGGAGCCACTCGGGGCCGGTGATCATGGCGATGCGGCGGCGGCCGGCGGTGAGCAGGTGGTGGAGGACGTTGGTGGTGCCGGTGGCGTTGTCCACGTCGAAGGACGGCACGTCGCGGGAGCCGACGCCGATCGCGGCGACCCGGTGGCGGGCGGTGCGGGGGACGGTGGCCAGGACGGCCGGGGTCGGGTTGACCACGATGATGCCGCTGATGTCTCGGTTCTCGGTCAGGCGGGCCAGTTCGGCCGGATCGTGCAGGGGCAGCCAGTGCAGGGACACGCCGACCTCGCGCGACGCGGCGGCGGTGGCGGTGGCGGCGGTGACGCGAGCTGCGTAGGGGTCGTTCAGGACGTGGGCGGTGTGGCCGGCGACGGCGACGGCGACGCGGGTGCCGCTGCGGGTGGCCAGGGCACGGGCGGCGGGGTTGGGCTGGTAGCCCAGGGCGCGGGCGGCGGCGGCGACTTTGTCCCGTGTGGAGGGTGCGGCGGGGCCGCGGGAGGTCAGGGCGCGGGACGCGGTGGCGAGGGAGACGCCGGCGCGGCGGGCGACGTCGGCCAGGGTCGCGTCACGGCGGGGTTCGACCACGGTGGTGAGTCTGCCGGCTCCGGTCCCGGATCGGGAGGTTCCGGGCTTGTGGTGGAAGCGCTTCCACGTATGGGGTCGAGGTCGGTGGTGAGGTCGCGTCACGACGTCACCGGTGACGCGGAGGTGTGAGGCGCATGCGGACGGGGACCATCGGGGTCGCGGTGACGTTCGGGCTCAACGGGGTGGCGGTGGCGTCGTGGTTCGCCCGCGTCCCCGCCGCCAAGGACGCGCTCGGGCTCGACGCGGGCGCACTGGGGCTCCTCCTGCTGGCCATGTCGGCGGGCGCGGTGCTGGCGATGCTCACGGCCGGCGAGGTGACGCACCGGCTCGGTGCTCGCCGAACGGCCTGCGCGGCGACGATGGGCGTGGCCGCGGGACTGGCGGTGGTGGGCACGGCGGTCGGGATCTGGCCGTCGGTCACCGCGACCGCGATCGGCCTGTTCCTCCTCGGCTACGGCTCCGGCACGTGCAACGTCGCGATGAACGTCGAAGCCGCCGCCGTCGAGCGCCTCCTCGGCCGCACGGTCATGCCGCGCTTCCACGCGGTCTGGAGCCTGGGCACGGTGGTGGCGGCCGGGGTGGCGGCGGTGGTGACCGCGGTCCGGTTGCCGGTGGCCGCGCACCTGGCGGGCGTCGCGGTCGTCGCGGTGGGCGGCACGCTCGTCGCCGCGCGCTCGTTCCGCCACGGCACGAGCAGTGCGGCGAAGAGCGGCGTGCTGGCCGCCTGGCGTGAACCGCGGACGCTGCTGATCGGGTTGCTGGTGCTGGTGCTGGCGTTCACCGAGGGGACGGCGAACGACTGGGTCGCGGTGGCGTTCGTGGACGGCTACGGGTTCGGCGCGGCGGCGGGGGCGGTGGTGTTCGGGGTGTTCGTGACGTCGATGACGGCCGGTCGGGTGGTGGGCACGGTCGCGCTCGACCGGTGGGGACGCCTGCCGGTGCTGGTCGGCTCGATGCTGCTGGCCATCGCCGGAACGGCCCTGGCGGTGTTGTCCGGTGAGCCGGTGGTGGCGGTGGGCGGGGTGGCGTTGTGGGGGTTGGGCACGGCGCTCGGCTTCCCGGTCGGCATGAGCGCCGCGGCCGACGAGGAGGAACGCGCGGCCGCGCGGGTCGGTGTCGTCGCGGTCATCGGGTACACCGCGTTCCTGGCCGGGCCGCCCGCGGTCGGTTTCCTCGGTGACCACGTCGGCGTCCTGCGCGCCCTGCTCGTCGTGCCGCTGCTGCTGGTCCCCGCGCTCGCGCTGGTCCCCGCCCTGCGCCCGGTCGGGTCGAGGGCCGGCGGGCGGGGGTGACGGCTCAGCCGAGGAAGCGCACGTCGGGGTGCCGGTCGGACGGTCCGTCGAGCAGGTGCCGCGGCCGGTGGCGCAGGTGCTGGTCGAAGAACGCGGTCAGGTAGGCGCGTTGGGCGGCGGTGCTGCGGGCCGGGTCGACGGTGCCGACGACGGGCGCGGTGACGGCCGGGTCGAGGCCCAGGTGCGGCACGAGCGACTGGTGGTCGGTGAACGACGAGTGCTCGCCTTCGGGCAGGTGCAGTTGCCGGACCCAGGAGCGGTGGTTGGCCAGGAACCGCTGCCACGACAGGTCGGACGCCGCGCTGTGGTCACCTGCGCTCATCAGCAGGAACGGTCGGTCGAGCCCTTCGTCGGCGACGCGGCCGAAGTCGCCGGTGGACTGGTTGTAGGCCATGCTGCCGTCGAGGTTCGCGCCCGCGTCGATCCGCCGGTCGGCCAGCATGGCCTCGCCGGTGGTGAAGCCGCCCGCCGAGTGCCCGACCATGCCGACCCGGGACAGGTCGAGCGACCGCGCGAGGCCCGGGGGCAGGTCGCGGCGGGCCGCGTCCGGGTTGCCGCCCGCGGCCAGGACTTCCAGTTGGTCGAGGACGAAACCGGTGTCCTGCGCGCGGGTCGCCATCATCCGCTTGGAGACGTCGGTGGTGATCGGCGGGATGGCGCGCGGTGCGACCCGGCCGTCGGGGAACTGCACGGCGAGCGGTTCGTGGGTGTGGTCGATCGCGACGACGACGTACCCCTTGCTCGCCAACTGCTCCATGAGGCCGGTGCCGAGGGCTCGGGGGTTGCCGCGGCCGGGTGAGTAGAGCACGACGGGCCGTCGGCCGGGGACGGCGGGCGCGTCGGGGACGGAGTGGGTGGGGAAGCCGTAGTCCAGGTCGGCCGGGTCGAGGCGCAGGGCGCGGGCGTCGCTCGCGGCGACCGCTTCGGCGACGGCGGGCGGCATGAACGGTGCTTCGTCGGCCGGGCTCGGCTTGGCCGGGTACCGGATGGTGACCATCAGCTGCCGGGCGGTGTCGGGTCGCCAGGGGTCGGGGCGGGTGTGGTCGACCAGGTGCAGGTCGGTGGTGCCGACGCGGTGCGGGCCGGTGGGTGCGGGGAGTTCGAACGTCACGGCGGCCGACGCGGGGACGGCGGCGGCGAGGGTCGCGCCGGCGATCAGGGCCGGCACGAGGAAGCGTTGTCCAGTCACGGCGCGAACCTACGGCCGGGCGCGTGCGGGCGGGATCGGGGTGATCACCCACCGGCACCCTGGGATGACCACTAGGTGAAGTCCCACCCGGTCCACTGTGGAGCGTCGAGGAGAGCGGACAGTTCCTGGGCCTGGCGGTGGTGTTCGGCCGCTTGTTCGGGACGGCCGAGCGCGGCGGCGAGGAGGCCCAGGTGGTGTGCGGTGGGACCGAACGCGACCAGGCCGCTGCCCGCGCCGGCCAGTTCCCCGGCCGCCGGGAGCAGTGCGGTGTAGAGGCGTTGCGCGGTCGGCAGGTCGCCGGCTTCGACGGCGATCGCGGCGTGCAGGCACGTGCGGGCTTCGAACAGCAGGTCGTGCGGCGAGTCGGGGATGTCCGCCGCGAGGGCTTCGGCGCGCTTCCCCTGGGAGAGCAGGACGATCGGGCGCGCCCACGGCTCGTACGGGCCGTAGTCGACGTCCGGCGCGTCGCCGAGGCTCATCAGGGCCAGTGGCAGGATGCCGCGTTCCACGCCCGGCATCCCGGCGCCGGTGAGCCGGGACGCGGCGGCGCGGTAGGCGGCGCGGGCTTCGTCCCGCCGTCCGGTCACGGCCAGGCGCAGGGCCCGGTACCAGGTGGTGAACACGCCGACCAGCGGCAGGTCGTGGCGTTCGGCGAGGGCTTCGGCCGCGGCGGCGTGGTGGTCGGCGGTGGTCAGGTCGGCGAGCGCGGCGCGGGCCTGGCCGAGGATCAGGTGGGCGAGCACCTCGAACGGCACCAGGCCGTGCCGGGTGGCGAGGTCGAGCAGTTCCGCGCCGATGCGGGCCCGCTCGGGTGCCAGGCCGGCCCGGTCGCACGTGTGCAGGAACCGGCCGTTGAGCGCCAGTGCCAGCAACGACGGGTCGTCCAGCTCGCGGGCGATGGCCTCGGCTTCCCGTGCCGCGGCACGGCCGCGTGGCCCGGTGTCGGCCCGGCGTTCCATGGCGATGGTGATCAGCAGGCGTGCGCGTTCGGCTTCGTGGCCGGGCGGGAGGGCGTCGAGCGCGCGTTCGGCGGCGGCGGCGAGGCGGGCGGACAGGGCTTCGTCGTCGTTGGTGGTCCAGAGGGCGGGCACGTCGAAGGCGCCGACCGTGCGGGCGGTCAGCACCGGGTCGCCGCCCGCCCCGGTGACCGCTTCCGCGCGGTGCCGGCGCGCTTGTTCCAGCTCGCCGGTCACGGCCAGTGCCCGGACCAGGCCGGCCACGGCTTCCGGGTCGTGGGGTGACCGTGCCGCGGTTTCCCGCCACATCGCGGCGGCCTGGTGCGGTGCGAAGCGGCGTTCGGCCCGTTCGGCGGCGGCACGGGTGTAGCGGGCGGTGCGGTCGGGGGCGGCCCGGGTGCCGGCGCGCAGGAGGTGGTGCGCGACGGCTTCCACGTCGTCGGGCCGCAGCCGTTCGATCACGTCGGCGGCCGTCGCGTGCCACCGGGCTCGGCGGGCGTGCGGGATGTCGTCGTACAGGGTCTCGTGGACGAGCGCGTGCGCGAACCGCAGCCGTTCGGCGTCCGGTTCGACCAGGAAACCGGCGAGCAGCGCTGAATCCACCGAGTCCAGCACCGCGTCCTCGTCGCCGGCCAGCGGGATCAGCACGTCCAGGTCGACGTCCCGGCCGAGCACCGACGCCTGGCGCAGGTGGGTCCGCGCGGTCGTGGTGAGCCGGTCGAGGCGGTGGCGCAGGACGTCGCGGACGCCCGCGGGCACGGTGCGCAGGGCCGGGTCGGTCTCCCACAGGCGGGTCAGCTCGCGGACGAAGAACGGGTTGCCGCAGCTGCGGGCGTGGATCGCGCGGACGTCGGCGTCGGTCGGCGTGCGGTCGGTGGTGGCCTCGACCAGGTCCCGCACCTGCGGTTCGGTCAGGCCGCCCAGGTAGACGCGGGTCGGCTCGGTGCGGGCGGCGCGGCCCAGCGCGGCGGTCAGGGCGGCGGGGATCTCGGTGGAGCGGTAGGTGGCGACGATCAGGAGGTGTCCGGCGTCGTGGCCGGCGGCCAGGGCCGTCACCAGGGCGAGCGTGTCCTCGTCGGCCCAGTGGACGTCGTCGAGGACGAGCAGGACGGGGTGCGGGATCCGGGCCAGGTGCGCGCCGAGCGCGCGGTGCCACCGGAACCGGTCGTCGAGCGGAGCCGGGGGCGGGTGGCCCGCGGCGGCGAGGGTGTCGGCGATCCGCGTCCACGGCCAGGCGGCGGGGGCGTCTTCGGCGCAGTCGCCCCAGGCGGTCGTCCAGCCCGCGGCGGCGAGCCGTCCGGTGAGCTCGTGGGCCAGCGCGGTCTTGCCCGCTCCGGCGGTGCCGGAGATCAACGCGAGGCGACGACCCGTCCGGGCCGCTTCCTCCAGCTCGGCCAGTTCGTCGGCGCGGCCGATGAACTGGGTGGTGGACCGGACCGGTGGCGGCGGCTGCTGGTGCCGGTGCTGCGGGACGAGGGTCGGCGAGTGGGTGAGGATGTCGGCTTCGAGCTGCCGCAAAGCGTGACCGGGGTCGACGCCGAGCTCCGCGCGCAGCACCTCGCGGGACTGGCGCAGCACGGCCAGCGCCTCGCCCTGGCGGCCGGTGCGGTAGAGGGCCAGGGCGAGCAGGCGGCGGCCGTCCTCGCGCAACGGGTGCGCGGCGACGTGCGCCCGCAGGTCCGGCACCGCGGCCGCCGCGTCGCCCAGCGCCAACGCCGCCTCGGCCCGCCGTTCGACGGCCAGCAGCCGCACCTCGTCCAGCCGGGCGGCCTCGCCGTGCGCCCACGGCCGGTCGGCGAACTCGACGTAGGCCGGGCCGCGCCACAGTTCGAGCGCTTCGTCCAGCAGCGCTCTCGCGTCCCCGGCGCGATCGGCGGCCAGCAGCCGGGCCGACTCGGCGACCGCGGCCTCGAACCGCCGGGCGTCGACGTCCTCCGCCCGCAGCGCGTACCCCGGGGGCACGGTCACCAGCAGCCGCGAGGGCGTGCGGGGCGGGCGGTCCGGTTCGAGGGCCTTGCGCAGCGCGCCCACGAACGTCTGGACCGCGCCGACGGCCCCGTCGGGCGCGTCACCGTCCCAGAGGTCGTCCACGAGCCGGGTGACCGGAACCACGCGTCCACCGGCGACCAGCAGCCGGGCCAGCACGGCCCGGTGCCGCGGACCCTTGAGGTCGGTAGGCCCGCGTTCGTTCACGGCCTCGACCGGGCCCAGCACCCTGAAGCTCACCATCGCCGACAACGTATCCGACCTGGTCCGGGGCCACCTCGCGGGCGGTGAGCGGTTGCTGATCGAACGCTGATCGGGGTGGCCGAGGGTGGGTCACGCAACGCCGCCGACACCCCCCGGAGCAGGACATGATCACCTCGTTCACGCAGCAGCGCGTCACCGTCGCCGACGGTGTGGCGCTCAACGTCGCCGTGGGCGGCTCGGGCAGCCCCGTGGTGCTGCTGCACGGCTTCCCGCAGACGCACCTGATGTGGCGGCACGTCGCCGCCGACCTGGCCGCCGACCACACCGTCATCTGCCCCGACCTGCGCGGGTACGGCGACAGCGACAAGCCGGCCGACGACGGCCGGACCTACGCCAAGCGCACGATGGCCGCCGACGTCGTCGCCCTGGCCCGCGCGCTCGGGCACGACCGGTTCGCGCTGGCGGGGCACGACCGGGGCGCGCTGGTGGCGATCCGCGCCGGGCTGGACCACCCGGACGCGGTCACCCACCTGGCGTCGCTGGACGTGCTGCCGACGCTGGACATGTGGGACGTGATGCACGGCGTCACCGCGGCCGTCGGCTTCCACCTGTACCTGATGGCCCAGGCGCCCGGCCTGCCGGAGGCGATGATCGGGGCTTCGGCGGACGCGTTCTTCGGCCACTTCCTCGACGTGTGGACCAACGACCCGGCGTCCATCCCGGCCGACGTGCGCGCGGCGTACCTGAAGGCGTCGCGCGAGGCCGTGCCGTCGATCGTCGCGGACTACCGGGCGTCCGCGACGGTGGACGTGGCGGACGACCTGGCCGACCGCGACGCGGGGAACCGGCTGCGCATGCCGGTGACCGTGCTCCAGCAGGACTGGGGCTCGGCGCTGGGCTTCGACGCCGCCGCCCGGTGGCGGGCGTGGGCGCCGGACCTGGAGCACCGGACCGTGTCGTGCGGCCACTTCATGGCCGAGGAGGCGCCCGGCGAGGTCGTGCAGGCCCTGCGCGCCCTCCTCGCCCGCTGATCCCCGTGCGCGTCCACGCGGTCAGGGGTGGTCGCGGGCCTCGGCGCGGCGGCGGGCGCGGAGGGAGCCGGGGCGGGCCTTCACGGAGGGGTCGCGGCGGGTCTTGGCGAGGCTGGCGACCGTGACGACGGCCAGCACGACCGCGATGACGGCGAGGCTCACCAGCGTCGGGACCTCCGGCACGCGGGGGTCCAGGGACTCGTGCGCCCAGTGCAGGATCAGCTTGACCCCGATGAACGCCAGGATCAGCGCCAGGCCCGTCGACAAGTACACCAGCCGGTCCAGCAGCCCCTTGACCAGGAAGAACAGCGCTCGCAGCCCGAGCAGCGCGAACGCGTTGGCGGCGAACACGACGTAGGGCTCGGACGTGATGCCGAAGACCGCCGGGATCGAGTCCAGGGCGAACAGCACGTCGATGCTGCCGATCGCGAGCAGCACCACGAACAGCGGTGTGGCGACCCGCCGACCGTCGGACCGGGTGAACAGCTTCCCGTCGTCGTAGTCGTCGGCGATCGGCAGCACCCGCCGCGCGGTCTTGACCACGACGTTGTCCTCGACGTCCGGGTCCTCGTCGCGGTGCCGGTACAGCTGCACGGCCGTGTAGAGCAGCAGCAGCCCGAACACCAGGAACACGAACGAGAACAGCGCCAGCAGCGTCGCGCCCACCGCGATGAACACCCCGCGCAGCGCCAGCGCCAGCGCGATGCCGAACGTCAGCACCTTGTGCTGGTGCGCCTCCGGCACGGCGAACGTGGACATGATGATCACGAACACGAACAGGTTGTCGACCGACAGGCTCTTCTCCACCAGGTAGCCGACGAAGTACTCGACGCCCGCCTGGCTGCCGTGCGACAGCGTGAACCACACGCCGAACAGCAGGGCGATCAGCACGTAGCCCACCGACCACGCGGTCGCCTCGCCGATCTTCACGCGGTGCGGGCGCACCCCGGCCAGCACCAGGTCCACCACCAGCAGCACGACGACCAGGCCGATGGTGAGCGCCCAGGTGAGCCCGCCGATGCCCACGACGGATCAGCGGCCGGCCGTCGGCGGCGTCGGCGGCGGCAGCGGCCTGGGCGGCACCGGGTCGGGGCCGGGCGGTTGCGGCCGGCGCGGGACGGGATCCGGCGCCGACGGGTCCGGCGGGTCCGGCGGGTCCGGTTCGTGGTCCCCGAGCTGCGCGTTCACGCGGGTCCCTCCTCGTCGCGTCACGACACCTACCGTGGGTTACCCCGCGCGCGGAGGGCGTAACGCCGCGCGCGGCACGGCGGGGACGGCGTGGCGGCAACGTGTCGACGCGGTCGGTGACGGCGCGCGGTCGCTCCTCCGCTGACGCGGTCAGCCCACCGCGTCCACCGCTGCCCGCGAGGACCGGGCTCGCGCGAAGTGCACCACGATCGTCACCGTGGCCGCGAGGAACACGACCTGCATGATCGTGCGCGGCAGCAACGCGTCGCCGAACGAGGGTGAGATGCCCTGTTCGGCGGCGTAGACGTTGGCCGGGAACATGCCGATCAGCATCGCGGTGAGCCCGGCCGCCGCCCACGGCGCGGTCCGACGCCACAGCACGCCCGCCGCGCCCGCGAGTTCGAGCAGGCCGGTCACCGTGACCACCAGCCCGGGTGCCGGGACGGCGGGCGGCACCATCGCGATCAGCTCCTCCCGCATGCCGACGAAGTGCGCCGTCCCGGTCGCCACGAACATCGCCGCGACCCCGCACTGGAGGGCGAACGGCCACGCCGGGAGGCGGGTGACGCCGGCGGCGCGCAGGCCCGCCAACGCGAGGGTGACGAGGACGAGGATCACGAGCGGCGCCACGGGCACTCCTTCGACAACATGAACTTGACAGTGAAAAGATGCACTCCGACCCGCGAACTTGTCAATGACTAGATCGCGGTACGCTGCCGCGGTGACCCCCCGACGCCCCTACCACCACGGCGATCTCCGCCGCGCCGTCCTGGACGCGGCCGTGGACGCGATCACCGAGCACGGACCGGCCGGTGTCGGCCTGCGCGACCTGGCCCGACGGGTCGGCGTGTCGCACGCCGGGCCGGTGCACCACTTCAAGGACAAGGCCGGCGTGCTCACCGCGCTCGCCGCCGAGGGCTTCGACCTGCTGGCCGACGCGCTGGACGCGACCGTGGCGACGGGCGGCGACATCGTCGAGCTCGGCGCCGCCTACGTGCGCTTCGCGGTCGACCACCGGGCCCACTTCGAGGTGATGTTCCGGCCCGACCTCCTCCACGACGACGACCCGGCGCTGGTCCGGGCGCGGGACCGGGCTTGGGCGGCGCTGGCGGGCGGCGTCGCCGACCGGCCCGACCCCGAGCTGACCTCGGTCGCCGCCTGGTCGCTCGTGCACGGCTTCGCGACGCTGTGGAACACCGGCGCGCTGTCCCACGCCGACCGCGACCCGGAGGCGATGGTGCGGGCGTTCGCGGGCTCGATGTTCCCCACCTAGCCGGTCACGGGACGGCCAGGTTCCGGTTCGACAGGAACCGCAGGTACTCGTCGTGGTCCAGCGGGTTGCCGTCCGTCCTCGGCCGGGTCGGCGCCGGTCCCCGCACGCGGCGGGCCGGGCCCGGTTCGTGCCAGACGCTCCCCTCGCCGCGGGTCAGGCCGGGCAGGGCGGCGGCCAGGTCGTGCAGCGAGCGGGCGGGGATGTCGCCGGGCACCAGCCACCCCGGACCGGACTCCACCGCGGGCCGCAGGTCGGCGCCCAGCGAGACCAGCAGACCGGTCACCGCGCTCAGCGCGTCGTCCGGCACCTCCACCTCGACCCGGTACCCCGGTTCGTGCACGGCGCTGCCCGCGTCGCGCAACGCCCGCAGCAGCACCACGGGCGTGAGGTGGCGGAAGTCGGCGGCGACGGTGTTCGGCGCCTGGTAGCCGACCCGCGTGATGGTCACCGCGCAGTCGGTCACCTCCCACCCGTGCAGGCCCTGCTGGAGCGTCGTCGCCACCGCCTCCTCGATGGCGCGGTGGTAGGCCCTGGGCAGCAGCCCCAACTGCGCTTCCCGGGTGACCTCGTTCCCGGTGCCCGGCGGCAACGGCTCGACGCGCACGCCGACGGTCTGCCAGAAGTCGTTCGGCCCGCGCGGGCGGAACTCGTGCACGGCCTCGCCACGCCCCACCGGCCGCTCGAAGTACACCGGCCTGGCCTGCTCGAACACCGCCGCGACGCCGAACTCGCGGGACAACCGCTCGGCGATCACCTCCCGCTGCACGGCCCCGTAGAGCAGCACGGACGTCGCACCGCCACCGGCCGCCCGGGTCCGGATCAACGGGTCCTCGTCGGCCAGCCGGGTGAGCGCGGCGTGCAGCTCGACCTCGCGGCCCGGCTCCGCCGGCCGGACGACGGACTCCAGGATCGGCGGCGAGAAGCGCACCCCCGGCCCGTCGTCGTCCGCGCCCAACCGGTCGCCCACGCGCACCTGCGGCAGACCGCGCACCCGGCCGATGTCCCCGGCGGTCAACGGGCCGGAACCCCGACCGACGACCTCCAGCCCGGCCACGCGCCCCCGGTACTCCTCCACCGCGCCCGAAGCCCCGCGCCGCCGGAACGCCAACCGCTGCCGACCGCGCACCGCGCCGGAGAACATCCGCAGGTAGGCGACCTTCTCGCCCTGGCCGGTGCGCTCGACCGCGAAGACCGTGCCGCGCGGCTCGTCCGACACCACCGGGCGTGGCGCGAGGAACCTCCGCACCCCGTCGGTCAGCTCGGCCGTCCCCGCGCCCGACATCGCCGAGCCGAAGTACACCGGGTGCACCAGGCCGCGGCACGTCTGGTCGCGCAACGGCCCGGCGACGTCGTCGGGCACCTCGCCGTCGACCACCCGGGCCAGCAGCGAGAGGTCGTGCTCGGCCACCACCTCCGCCACCTCCGCCGCGAACGACCGGTCGGCGAACGACCGGGCCACCACCCCCGCCTCCCGGGTGCCGAGCCGGTCGACCCGCGCCATCGGCACGACGGCGGGCGTGAGCCTGCGGCGGATCTCGGCCAGCAGGTCGTCGTACCGCGCGCCGACGCGGTCGACCTTGTTGACGAAGACGAGCGTGGGCAGCCGCAGCCGCCGCAACGACCTCATCAGCACTGTCGTCTGCGCCTGCACGCCCTCGACCGCCGAGAGCACCAGCACCGCGCCGTCGAGCACGGACAGGGCGCGTTCCACCTCGGCGATGAAGTCCGGGTGCCCCGGCGTGTCCACCAGGTTCACCTGGAGGTCGCCGACGGTGAACCACGCGACGGCGGAGCGGATCGTGATGCCGCGGCGGCGTTCCAGCTCGCCGCTGTCGGTCTGCGTGTCACCGCCGTCGACGCTGCCCAGCCGCGGGATCGTCCCGTGCTCGAACAGCAGCCGCTCGGTGAGGCTGGTCTTACCGGCGTCGACGTGCGCGAGCACGCCCAGGTTGAGGGTTCGGGTGGTGATGGCGGTCCTCGCGGGTGTGGGAAGGGGCACCGGAACGGAAGACACCGTCGACTCGCCGCATCCCACTCCTCCTCAAAGGCTCGATCACCCGTCGTCGGACACCGTAGAGCGGACACCCGGATCGCGCCGGCCGATTTCCCGCCGCACCGGGAGTGGCCGGACGGACAGGTCGGCGCACCGAAGCACGGCCGTAGTGCTGCCCGTGCGTCGGCGCGCCGACCGGTTCCCGCTCCCCGACGGGCGTGAACCGCTTCCCCGTTCCCCCTGTTTCCCCCGACTTCCCCCCTGATCCCCCGTCCCCCGCATCCCCCCGGCCAGGCCCCTCTCCGACCCCCGTCGGACCTCTCCTGACCTGCACCAATGATGGTCCCGGCGACCTCGCCGGACAACGTCGCTTCCCGGCCGCTCCCCGACGGCTTGGTTGCCGGGAACCGGCAAGGAAGGATTCGGACAATCCCGACACGGGCCGGTCGGCCATACCATGATCGACGTAGTCGGAAAATCTCCCACTTGGCTGCTGTGCGGTAAGTTGCCGGCCCCTAGGCTGCTGTCCGACGACCCCTGCAACACCCCTGCGCCGACCCGGTCCCCCAGGGCGACGAGGGGTGTCCGTCGAAAGGACAGTCCCCCATGCGTACCGGTCGATTCCGCGCCGCCGTCGTGGCCGCCGCCACGGCACTGCTCACCATCACCGGCGCGACCGCGGCCTCCGCCGCACCTGCCCAGCCCGCCGAGGACACCGTCTTCGCCCCCGCCGCCGACACCCCGGTCACCGCGCTGGTCACGAAGCTGACCCACTCGCAGGCCGCGTCCCGCTTCCGCACCGCGGGCATCACCTGGTCGTCCAGCGGCGGGTGCAGCGACCGCTACAACTCCACCTGCACGTCGTTCGAGCAGATCAACCTGACCACGGTCCAGGGCGCCGAGACCCTCAAGCGGGCCACCGGCTGCGCCCTCAACATCACCGGCGGCACCGAGACCGGCCACGCCAGCGGCACCTACAGCCACTGGAACGGCTACAAGCTCGACTACAGCCTCTCCACCTGCCTCGGCAACTACATCCGCGGCACCTTCACCTACATCGGCGGCAACAAGTGGCAGTCCGGCTCGGGGAACGTCTACTACCTCGAGAGCAACCACTGGGACGTCACTTACTACAACTGCGGCGGCTGCTGACACCGTCGCGCGCGAACGGGGGACCGGCCCGCACGGCCGGTCCCCGTTCGGCGTTCCGCCTCACCCGAACGCCTTGACCTCCAACAAGCCGACCGACCCCGCGCCGCTCTGCAGCACCACCCGCAACCGGGTCGTGCTCACCGGCGTGAACGTCACCTCCTGGTAGGCGTCCGGCGCGACCGGGTAGCCGCTCGCACCCGGCACGTCGACGTAGGCCGAGCCGTTCCAGTGCTGGAGCTTCCACGACGCCGGCACGCGCACTCCCCCGTCGTCGTCGAAGAAGTACACCCGCGCCGACCGCACCGACTGCGCCGACGCCCACGTCAGCTCGGCCCACTGCTCACCGGTGTTCGGCCAGGTGCCCCACCGCGGGTTCACCGCGTCGTCGGACGACGGCGGGTCGATGCCGTCGTTGATCGCAGCCACCGACTCCCACGGCGAGGTGTAGGACGCCGACGGCGTGGCGCTCGCGGCCAGGTTCGCCGGCGGCGGCTCGCCACCGCCACCCCGGCTGTGCACCTTCACCTCGGTCAACCCGGTCTTGAACCCGGACGCGTGCGTCACCTGCACCCGCAACCGCTGCGTGGACACCGGCGTGAACCGGACCCGGTTGTAGTTGGCCTTCGGCGTGGTCGGCGTCTTGGACTGCGCCGCCGCGTTCACCCAGGACGAGCCGTTCCAGTACTGGATCGCGTACGACGACGGCGCGCGGTAGCGGTTGCCCGCCCGGTCGTCGCGGAAGTACAGCCGCGCCTCGTCCACCGTGCGCTGCTGCCGGAAGTCGATCTCGTACCAGTCCGAGGCGTTGGGCGACCCCGAGGTGCCCCAGAGCGGCTCGTTGATCGGGAACCCGTCGACCGCCGCGCCGACCGACGTGCCGGACGCGGTGTAGGACGCGGTGACGGCCGCGCCCTGCGCCAGGTTCGGCGCGGTCGAGGTGAGGTCCACGCCCGCCTTGGCGAACATGTCCACCATCCGCGCGCTGCCGTGCGCCACGTTCTGCGGCGCCTGCAACCCGCTCACGGCCGCGCTGTAGGTCACCGTGCCCGCGCCGGACGGGAACGTGACCTCGCCGTTGGCCGGGTTGTAGAGCACGCGGGTGAGCCGGTCGACGGTGAAGGCGCGGGTGCCGTTCAAGTAGACCGAGTACCCCTGCGGCACGCCGTTGTAGCGGGTGACGCCGTCGGCCGGGTCGTCCCACACCACGCTGAGGTCCATGTTGCGGTAGCGCAGGTTGTTCACCGCGAAGTGCGACCAGCCGATGGCGATCGGCGACAGCTCCACGCGGGTGTCGGTGCGCGGCCGCAGCCCGGCGACGTCCTCGATCACGGTCCAGTTGCTGCTGCCGAGGATGTTGTGGTGGATCCACGAGCGGTAGTCGATGGTCTTCGAGCCCGCGTTCCAGTTCGCCCAGAACTCGTTGGCGTCGGGCCACTGCGTGTTGCCGCCGATGTACTGCGCCCAGGCGTTCCAGTAGAGCAGCTTCTTGTAGTCCTCGGCGGTCATCCACTGGTTCGGGTAGTTGCGCAGCACCGACGAGTACAGCCGGAACTGCACGGTCGAGTTGATCGTGGAGAAGTTGTTCGACCCGGGGTGACCCGCCTGCGCGGCCTCGGCCTTGTCACGCTGGTTGGCCGTGTAGAACGGGAACACCGGGTACTCGGCCGGGTCCGCGAACAGCCGCAGCGCCTGCTTGTACTGGTCGGTGCTCGGCATCAGGCCGACCGAGAACGGGTAGTAGTTGTTGATCTCCTTCCACGGCACGTGCGTGTTCGTGGCCACGTGCTTGTGCTCCAGCAGCTGCCGGGACGGGTTCCACAGGGTGTTCACCACGCCGGTGCGGATGCGGTCGGCAAGCGTTTGCATCTCGTTCGCCTTGGCCGTGTCACCGATCACCGCGTACGCCTGCTGCGCGGCCATCGCACCGCTCCACACGTACGCCGTCTCCGCCCGGTCGAGGTTGCCCGCGCGCCAGTCGAACGACACCGCGTCGGCGTCGTTGCCGGTCATCGCGCCCCAGTCGTACTCGATCACGCCGTTGTTGTTGGTGTCGAACGTCGCCAGTTGGCCCTTGACGTCACCTTCGGCGTACTTGGCCAGGTTCCCCGCGACGGCGGGCTGGCCGCCGTGGATCTGGTAGCTGCGCCACGCCGCCTCGGAGATGTACTGGGTGTAGGAGTTCGACCAGTTCTCCGGGTCGCCCGGGTTGTCCATGAACCGGCCGCCCTTGGACGACTGGCCGACCGACAGCCACGGCCCGTAGGAGTACACCGGGTCGCGCAGGTACTTCAGGTCGTCGATGTGCATCGGCTGGGTCAGCGCGATCGCGTTGTTGTAGCCGGTGACGCCCTCGATCGAGACCGGGAACTGGAAGTCCTGGCCCGGGATGTCCACGTCCAGGTGGTTGAAGCGCATCAGCCACCACCGGTAGTAGACGTTCTTCTTGATCGCCGGGTCGGGCACGTCGATGTAGGGGATGTTGTCGGCCCACCACCGGTTGTAGTCGCGCACGTGGGTGGCGAACGCGACCGACGGCGAGTGGCCGCGGTAGGCGTTGTACTCGGTCAGCGACTCGGGGATCTCGTCGGTGACGAAGCCCATCACGACCTTGGTGGTGGCCGACTGGCCCGCGCCCAGCGTGAGCGACCGGGTCAGCGCGCCGCTCGCCGCGGTGAACCCGTCGCCGGACAGCCTCGGCCGGATGGTGGTCAGGTTGTTCTTCACCTGCCGCGACCCGGTCAGCTCCGCGCCGCTGACCGCGGTCGCGTACGGGGACGTGACGCGCAGCGGCAGGGTCGCCGACGCCGAGCCGGTGTTGGTGACGGTCAGGTTGGTGACGGCGACGTTGTTGTGCGTGATGAACTTCGCCACCTCGACCCGCACGCCCGCGCCGGTGTAGACGCCCTTCCAGTGGCTCGGCGCCTGCCGGCGGCTCGACACCTGCTCGGTCAACGCCCCCGAGCCCACGGTGACGGCGTACGCGTTCTGGCTGCTGATGTTGTCCCAGTACGCGGCGTTGCCGCCGAAGCCGACGACCGCCGGGTCGTGGGTGTACATGAACAGCCCGCGACCCCGGGTCATCAGCCACGGCCCGGCGGGGTCGTTGCCCGGACGCGCGAGCAGGCGGTCCACCCAGAAGTCCGTGCCGCCGCTCTCCGCGTCGTAGATGGCGCGCATGGTGCTGCCGGTGCTGTAGCCGACCGGCGGCGCGGGCACCGAAGGGCCGTTGAACGTCGGGTAACCGATCGTCTGCGCGGCCGAAGCGCTCGGCACGGGCACGAGCAGCGCGGCGAGCACCACCGCGGCCGCCAACCGCCGGGTCACGCCTGGAAGGCTTGCCATTCCAACACCCCCGTGGAGAAGTCGGGCTTCGAGGTGATCGACAACCGCAGCCGCGTGGTGCTCACGGCGGTGAACGTGGTGGTGTTGAACGCGTTCCCGGCGACGCCGCACGCCGACTGGCCGGGCACGTCGACGTACGCGCTGCCGTTCCAGTACTGCACCACGCACGACGCGGGCAGGTCGATGCCCTGGTCGTCGTCGAACCAGTACGTGGCCACGCGGTCGACCGACTTGGCCGTCGGCCACTGGTACTCGACCCACTGCGTGCCGCGCTCGGGCCAGTTGCCGTAGGCGAGGTTCGAGCGGTCCGCGGAGTTCGCGGGCGTGCCGCCGTTGTTCAGCGCCGCCAACGACTCCCACGCCGAGACGTGCGAGGTGGACGCGGTCGCCGACGGGGCGAGGTTCGTGCCGCTGCCGCCGCCGGGGTTGGGCGGCGGGCCGGTCGTGGTCTGGGTGACCTTGCGCATCGTGCCGTCGGCGTTGAAGTGCAGCAGGTCCACCGCCACGGACCGGCGGAAGTTGCCGCCGCCGGGCGCGTCGGCGTTGTGGTAGACGATGTACCACTGGCCGTTGAACTCCACCACGCCCGCGTGGTTGGTGGTCGAGGAGACCCGGTCGAGCACGACGCCGCGGTGCGTCCACGGCCCCAGCGGGCTGGTGGCGGTGGCGTAGCGCTGGCAGGCGTAGTTCGAGTCCGTCACGCAGCCGTTGGTGTCGTTGGCCGCGTACATCAGGTAGTACAGGCCGTTGCGCTTGAACATCCAGGGCGCTTCCCAGAAGTTCGCCAAGCCCTGCGGCGTGACCACCGGGCCGTCCAGCTCGATCATGTTCGGCTTGAGCTTCGCCGCCCGCGCGCCCCAGTAGCCACCCCAGTACAGGTAGGACCGGCCGTCGTCGTCGGTGAACACCGTCGGGTCGATGTTCAACCCCGACGAGTTGGGCGTGCTGTCGCTGACCAGCGGCCCGCCCTTGGCGTCGCGGAACGGGCCGAGCGGGCTGTCGCCGACCGCGACGCCGATGTCCATCCAGCCCGCGCCGTTGCCGTTGACCGAGGTGTACCAGTAGTACTTGCCGTTGCGCGGCTCCACCTCGCTCGCCCACGCGTCCGCGCCCGCCCACGCGAACGTGCCGATGTTCGCCTTCGCGCCGTGGTCGGTCCACGTGGCGGCGTCCGTCGAGGACAGCACCCGCCACTCGCGCATGACGAAGTTGTTCGTGCCCGCGGGCGCTTCGTCACGGCCCGCGTAGATGTACATGGTGTTGCCGACGACCAGGGGCGCGGGGTCGGCGGTGTAGTAGCTCGTCACGATCGGGTTGGCCGCGAACGCGGCCGGGCTGACGGCGGCGGAGGCGGCGAGCGCGACCGCCGCGCCCAGCCTCACCGCCCGATGTCGGGTGCGCATGGGTGAGTCCTCAGGGTGGGGGATGTGGGGGCTAGCGGCCGGTCGCGTGCAGGTCGGCCACTTCGGCGGCGGTGAGGGCGCGGCCGTGGACGCGGAAGCCGTCCACGGCGCCGTCCAGGTAGGGGTCGCCCGCGTACTGCGAGCGCCCGATCCAGTTCTGCGTGGTGCTGCCGAGCGCGGACGGCCGCACGGTCAGCGCCGTGTTGCGGGCCGCCTCCACCCCGTTGACGTAGAGCACGCCGAGGTTGCCGGCCTGCGTCACCGCGACGTGCGTCCACACGCCCGCGGGCAGCGGCGACGCGGTGTCGAGGCGCTGCTCGGCACCCGCCCCGCCGGTCGTGATGGCGAACCGGACCCCGCCCGCGGAGCTGCGCGGGGTCAGGAACAGGTAGGTGGTGGTGCCCGCGCCGAAGTCGAACACCCGCGCCCACGTGGTCACCGAGCCCAGCCACACCCACGTGGCCACGCTGAACGCCGTGGCGCCCGCCAGCAGGCCGGACGGCAGCAGCACGTGCTCGCCCGAGCCGCCGAGGTCGACCGCCGAGCCGGTGCGCCCCGTGGTCCACCGCGCGCCGCCCGCGAGCGTCGCGGTCCGGCCGTTGCCGGTGGCGTCCGCCGCGACCGAGCCCGCGGCCTCGTCGAACGGGTAGTGCGCGATGAACGGCGGCGGCGCGGGCGTGTCGCCGACCTTCCAGTAGACCGTGTAGCGCTGCCCGTGCGCCTGGTAGAACGGCAGCAGCGTCACCTGGCCCGTGCTCGCCGTCGCCGTGTACCGCAACGGGGTCGTCGTCGCCTTCAGGGTCGCGGGCTGGAGCGTCGGCATCGACGTCAGGTCCGTCGTGCCGTACCCGCCCGCCAGCACGATCGGGCCGTGCTTGACCGCCTGCACGGTCGGGTCGTCCGGCGCGGCCTCCCGGGTCAGCGCCATCGGCAGGCCGAGGTCCACCACGTCACCGCTGCTCCACGTCCGGTCCAGGCGCGCGTACGTGCCCGGCACCGCCGCCACGTCCTGCACCACGCCGTTCAGCCTGAGTTGCGCGCCCGCCGCCCAGGACGGGATGCGCACGCGCAGGTCGATCGGCCCGGACCCGGTGACGGTCAGCCGGGTGGCGGCCGACTCGGGGAACCCGGTGTCCTGCCGCACGGTGATCCCCCGGCCCGGCCAGGTGAGCACCGAGGCGATGAACAGGTTCACGTACAGGGTGGTGCCGGAGTGGAAGTAGATGCTGTCGCCGTGCTTGGTGTTGGTCTCCATCCCGGTGCCGTGGCAGCAGGTGAAGTCGTGGTAGTCGTTGCTGTAGCTGCGCCGGCCGCCGGGCCGCAGCGGCACGTAGTAGCTGTGGTGCCCGTGCGCCGACGACGGGTTCTGCCCGCCGAGCAGGTGGTTGTAGAGCGCCTTCTCGTGGAAGTCGAAGTAGTGCGCCCGCGGGTCGGTGCGGAACAGCTGGCGGGTCAGCTTAAGCATGTTGTAGCTGTTGCAGCACTCGCAGGTGTGGTCCGACAGCTCCGACGCGATGCGGCCCGGCGCCTTGAAGTACTCGCCGTTCGAGTTGCCGCCGATCGCGTAGGTGTGCGAGCCGACCACGATGTGCCAGAAGTTGGTCGCGATGTCGCGGTACCGGGTCAGGCCGGTGGCGTGGTACTCGCGGATCGCGCCGAGCGCCTTCGGGATCTGCGTGTTGGCGTGGTAGCCGTTGAGCGCGTCGGTGTTGGCGGCCAGCGGGTCGAAGACCTCCGCGTGGTCGAAGTACTGGGCGGCGGTGAGGTGCGCCGGATCGCCGGTGACCTGGTACAGGTTGGTCAGCACCTCGTTCATGCCGCCGAACTCGGTCTTCAGCATGGCCTGCCGCTGGGCCAGGGTCAGCCGGCCGTTGCGCCAGGACACCCACGCCGCCATGCGGGTCAGCACGGTCAACGCCTGGGCGTTGCCCGTGAGCAGGTGCGCGTCCAGCAACCCCGCCATGATCTTGTGCAGCGTGTAGTAGGGCGCCCAGACCTGCTGGCGGGCCTCCACCCGGTCGATGAAGCTCTCCGGGAACGCGGACAGGTAGCCGGTGTTGAACCCGGCCGCCCCGGCCCGGTCCTGGCAGGCGGCGAGCTGCGCGACCAGGTAGTCGCCCTTCGCCCGGAACGCGGTGTCGCCGGTGCTCGCGAACGCCTGGGCGAGCGCGGACAGCACGTGGCCGGTGGAGTGGCCGCGCAGCTCGGTGGTGGGCGACTCCCACCCGCCGCACGCGGCGGCCGACGACGGCAGGCCGACGTTGAGCCGGAACGTGTGCAGCAACCGGTCCGCGTCGAGGAACTCCAGGTAGGCGTGCGTGCGCGAGGTGTTGGACTGGAACGGTCCGGCCAGCAGCGTCACCGCGCCGAGCGGGAACGCGTGCGCCGAGACGCCCGTGTCCGCTCTCGCGGTGACGCTCACCGGGTCGGCGGTGGCGGCGCCGGCGGTCAGCGCGGGCAGTGCGGTGGCCGAGGCGACGACCGCGCCCGCGCGCAGCACCGCACGACGGCTGGGGGTGGGCAGGGACATGCGCGTCACCTTCCGTGGCAGGGGGCACCGGCCCCACCGCCGACGGCGCGGCCGGCGGTGGGGCCGGTGGTCGATCAGCGGCCGTAGCGGCTCTTCAGGTGCCGCCACCAGTCGCGGAACATCCAGGCGTCGAACTCCGTGATCGTGGAGGCGCTGCCCGCCTTCATGAGGAAGCCGCCCACACCGGACGGCGTCCAGTCGTAGAAGTCGTCCAGGCCGAACGTGTGGCCGATCTCGTGCAGCAGGATGTGCACGTTGGGTGAACCGAGGTTGTTGACGAAGTACTCGCTGCCGATGCGCTGACCCCAGTCACCGCCCGCGCCGCCGCCCATGCCGGCGGTCAGCCACAGCGACTGGTCGTAGTGCCGGGCCACGCCGCCGGGGCAGTTGCGGTACTGGCCGTCCCGGACGAAGAACCGGCCGCAAGGCTCGGCGCACTGCGGCGCGTTCTCCCGGATGTTGTTGACGTAGATGTCGACCGAGTTGTCCGTCCACTGCAACGTGCTGCGGTCGCGCACCGCCCAGCCGACGACCTTGATCGGGACCTGCGCGTAGGGCCAGTTGTTGTGGCCCACCACGAGGTCCGTCCACTTCGCGTACTGCTCGGCGAGCTTGGCGTGGATGCGGTCCCGCAGCGACGCGCTCACCGGCGCCGACGAGTCCCACCGCACGCAGAAGTTCAGGTAGCCGCCGTTGACGAAGACCTGGTCCCAGCCGTAGTTGCGGAACCCGTACAGGTCGCCGTAGGTGCTCTCCTGGTGCGACCACACCTGGTTGAGCGGGGTGACCAGGTTGGACGGCGGGCTCCAGGTCGCCGGGTTCGCGGCGGCCGCCACGTCCCGCGCCTGCCCCTCCTGGGCCTGCCCGCCCTGGGCCGGGCCGGCCTGGGCGACACCCGCGCCGCTCAACGCCAGCGCGAGCGCCACCCCGCCGATCAGCGTTCTCATCCATGGTCGTGACACGACGATCTTCCTTCCGATTGCCGGACGAAGCAGCGTCGGACCCGCGGGTTCAGCCCTTGACGGCCCCTGAGGTGAACCCGCGGACGTAGCTGCGTTGCATGGCGGCGAAGAGCACGAGGCAGGGCACTGCCATGAACACCACCCCCGCTTCCAGCGCGGCGTAGTCGATCGACCCGTGGCTCGCGGTGCGCAGGTTGACCACGGCGAGGGTGGTGGTGAACTTGTCGGTCGAGTTGAGCAGGATCAGCGGCGCGAAGAACTCGCTCCACGAGGTCAGGAACGCGAACAGGCCCACGGTGACCAGGCCCGGCCGCACGGCGGGCAGCATGATCCGCAGCAGGGTGCCGACGCTGGTGCAGCCGTCGACCCGGGCCGACTCCTCCAGCTCGATCGGCACCGCCTCGAACGAGTTGCGCATCATGAACACCGAGAACGGCAGCTGGAACGTGATGAGCACCAGGCTCAGCCCCACCAGCGAGTCCTCCAGCCCGAGCCAACCCAGCAGCACGTACAGGGCGATGAGGATCGTCGCGTACGGCACCATCAGGATCGCCAGCGTGAGCAGGAACAGCACGTCGCGGCCCGGGAACCGGAACCGGCCGAACGCGTAACCGCCCAGCGTGGCGATGACCAGCGTGCCGGCCACCGTGAGCCCGCTGACGACCACGCTGTTGAGCACGTGCTCCAGCCGCACGCCGTTGTCCGAGGTGAACAGCCGGTCGTAGTTCTCCAACCCGAACCCGGTGTCCGTGCGCACGGACGCGAACCCGGCCCACACCAGCGGGAACAGGAACAGGATCGCCAACGCCGTGCCGGTGACCCAGTAGCCCCACCGGCCGCTCGGCCCGTCCTTGACCGACGGCGGCTTCACGACGACCTCCGGCGCAGCACGCGGAACTGGATGGCGTTGAAGACCAGCAGCACCACCAGCAGCACCACCGAGATGCCCGCCGCCGAGCCGAGGTCGAGCCGGATGAACGCCTCCCGGTAGATCACCATCACCAGCGAGGTGGTGCTGTTGTCCGGCCCGCCGCGGGTGAGGATCCAGAACTGGTCGAACGCCAGCAGCGACCCGGTCGTCATCAGGGTGAGCACCAGCGCGATCGTCGGCCGCATCAACGGCACCGTGATGCGCCGGAACGTCTGCCACCGGGTCGCGCCGTCCACCCGCGCGGCCTCGTAGACGTCCGGCGGGATCGCGTGCAGCCCGGTCAGCAGGATCAGCATGGTGAACCCGGCGAACCGCCACAGCACCAGCAGCACCGCGGACCCCAGCGCGGATTCCGGGCTGCCGCTGGTCCACGACACGTGCCCGTCGACCAGGCCGAGCCACGACAGCACGTCGGTCACCGGCCCGATCTCGTCGCTGAGCAGGCCCAGGAACAGCAGGGACGCGCTGGCGAACCCGACCGCCATCGGCAGGAAGAACGCGGTGCGGAAGAACCCGACGCCCGGACGCCGGTGCTGCACCAGCAGCGCGAGCCCGAACGCCACCACGAACAGCAGCGCCGTGATGATTACCGTGTACTTGACCGTGAACCAGGCCGCCGAGCGCAGCAGCTCGTCCTCGGCGATGCCGCTGTAGTTGGCCGGGGCGTTGAACTTCGCCTTGCCCAGCAACGGCCAGCGGTGCAGCGACATCCACGCCACGAGCCCGAGCGGCACCAGAAAGAACAGGCCCACCATCACGGCCGTCGGCGCGGCGTACGCGGCCCCGACGAGCGCGCGCAACCGCCGTCCGCCGCGTGCCGCCGGTGACCCGCGGCGTGGCGGGTCCGTCCGCGTGGCCGGTGCTGACGTCGTTCTCGGGGTTGACGTCGTGGTCGTGGACATCCGAGCCTCCGGTGGCTGCTCAGCCCTGCTGGAGCGACTTGGTGATGGCGGTGTTGCCGTCGGCCAGCGCCCGGCCCGCGTCACCGAACAACGCGCCGCGCACGGTTTGCAGCCACGGGCTCTGCGGGTCGTTGAACGAGACGTTGAAGTTGCGGGCGTACGGCGTGCGACCCTTGGCCACCAGACCGTTGACCAGCACCGTGCGCGGGTCGGCCGACGAGTACTTGTTGTCCGCCAGGTCCGTGCGGGTCGGCACGCCCTTGTTCTTCGCGATGACCTCGACCTGCGCCTCGTCCGACGTGGTCCAGGACAGGAAGTCCCACGCCTGCTCGGCCTTCTCCGTGGTCGCGCCGACGCCGAGCGCGTCACCGCCGACGAACGTGGACTCGCCGCCGGTCAGGCCGCTGATCGGGGCCACGCCCAGCTCCAGCCCCTCCCGCTCCAGCGCGTCCAGCCACACCGACGGCGCGGGCGCGATGCCGACGTTGCCGCTCTGCAACGCGCCCAGCCAGGTCGGGCCGGCTTCGTCCTTCGACGCGGGCGCGGCCACGCCCTCCTCGTACAGGGCCCGGTAGAGGGCGAACACGTCGGCCATCTCCGGCGAGTCGACCCGCGCCTCCTCGCCCTCCGGGTCGAGCACGTCGCCGTTCGCGGCCCACACCGACGGCCACAGCGTGAACTCGACGCAGCCGCCGCAGTTGCCGCCGAAGTACGTGCCGTTGACGTCACCGCCGAGCCGGTCGACCGCGCGGGCGTGGTCGGCGAACTCGCGCAGCGTGCGCGGCGGCCGTTCCGGGTCCAGGCCCGCCTTGGCGTACAGGTCCTTGTTGTAGAGCAGCACAGACAGGTCGATCGTGTGCGGCAACGCGAAGTTCGCGCCTTCCCACGTGCCCGCCCGGAGGTGCGACGGCGCGAGCCGGTCCTTCACCGGCAACGCGGCCAGCCGGTCCGTGACGTCGGCCCACAGCCCCTGGGAGGCGTACTGGGGCGCGAACACCACGTCGGCCGCGAACAGGTCCGGCAGCGACTTCGCGCCCGCCGCCGACGCGAGCTTGGCCGGGTACTCCTCGTTCGGGTAGGCGGTCACCTCCACCTTGTTGCGGTGGGTGGCGTTGTAGGCGTCGGCGTAGGCTTTGGACACCGACTCGGTCGCGGCACGGGTCCACAGCGTCAGCACCGCGCCGTCGTCCGCGCCGGCGGCGCCCTCCGGCTCCTGTCCGCCGCAGGCCGCCAGCACCAGCACACCCGCCGCCAGGGCGGAGGCAACGCGAAGCCCTCTGGTTCTCACCGGTCTCTCCTTTGAGCACGGTCGGGGTGGGGTCAGGCGGTCGGTAGCCAGACCCGCATGGTCGACGGGCCGCCGCGGGCCCAGCGGTGGTACGGCACGAGGGTCAGCGCGGTGGCCTCCCCGGTGGCGGCGGTGGCCTCCTCCGGCGGCCCGTAGGGCCAGCCGTCCGGACCGGGCGCGGCGAACCGGGCGCGGACCTCCACGCCCGCGTCCCCGTCGACCGGCGGCACGGCCCGGTCCACGCGCACCGAGTCGAGGTCGGCGCCGTCCGCGGACTCGGCGCAGTACACCAGCGGCCCGCGTTCGACGGCCACGCAGCCGCGCGTGGCGTCGATCCTCGAGTCCGGCGCGGTGAACCGGGGCCGCACGGGCAGCTCCAGCCGGATCTCCTCACCGACCGCGAACGTCCGGTACACCACGATGTCGCCCACCGGCACCGTGCGGCGCCCGTGGGTGGTGACCAGTTCCGCGCCCGCCGCCCACTGCGGCACGCGCAGCGTGATCGACCACGGCTGGTCGTCGGTGCGGGTCACCCGCACGGTCACGCCGCCCTGGTCGGGCAGGCCGCTGCGCACCTGCAACCCCACCTCGCGGCCGTCGGCCAGGCGGGTGGAGACCTCGGAGTCGACGTACTGGTGCACGCGCAGGCCGGTGTCGTCGGCCGTGACGAGGTAGCACGAGAGGCCGGCCAGCAGGCGGGCCGAGTTGGCCAGGCAGCACGACACCTCGAACCACGGCGCGCGCGGACCGCCGCCGAACCCGAGCTGCTCCTCGTCGGTGGGCAGCGCGGCGGTGGGTGTGCGCTGGTGCAGGGTGTGCGCGTAGAAGAACGACCGGCCGTCGTCGCCGATCGCGGTCGCCACGACGTTGTAGAGGATGCGCTCGATCACCTCGTCGTAGCGCCCGTCACCGGTGGCCAGCAGCAGCCGCCAGGCCAGCATGATCGCGGCCACCCCGGCGCACGTCTCGGAGTACGCGCGGTCGGCGGGCAGCACGAAGTCGTCGCCGAACGCCTCGTCGGCGTGCCGGGAACCCATGCCGCCGGTGAGGTACGTGCGCCGCGCCCACGTGCGGTCGAACTGCGCCGCGACGGTCCGCAGCAGCTCGTCGTCCCCGGTCTCCACGGCGACGTCCACCGCGCCGGCGGCCAGGTAGAGGGCGCGGACCGCGTGCCCGTGCAGCACGGCGGACTCCCGCACCGGCGTGTCGTCGCTGAAGTACGACCAGCCGAAGTGGTGGCGCGGCAGCGTGCGGTGGCCGCGCCGCGCCACGAACAGGGCGGCCTGGTCCAGGTAGCGCTGCTCCCCCGTCAGGCGGGCCAGCTCCACCAGGCCCAGCTCGATCTCCGGGTGGCCGCACACGCCGGGCGTGCCGTCCGGCCCGAACGCCTCGCACACGTGGTCGGCGGCACGGCGGGCCACCGCCAGCAGCGGGTCCGCGTCACCGCCGCCCGTGCGGGCGCGGGCGACCGCGGCTTGCAGCAGGTGACCGGTGCAGTAGAGCTCGTGACCCCACAGCATGTCGCTGTACCGGTCCGGTTGGCCCGCGCGGCCGAACGCGGTGTGCAGGTAGCCGTCCGGGGCCTGCGCCGCGGCGATCGCGGCCGTCAGCTCCGCGATCTGCGCCTCCAGCTCCTCGGGCGCACCCACGCCGCGGCCGACCTCCCAGGACATGGCCTCCAGCAGCTTGTAGACCTCCGAGTCGGTGAACTCCCGGCCGCGGCGCGAGGCCGAGGCCGCGTCCGGCGCGGTGAAGGTGCCCGTCCAGCCCAGCCGGTCCATCCACGACCGGGCGTGCGGGATGGTGCCGGTGGCGTTGACGTCCTGGCGGGTCCGCCAGAAACCGCCGGTGATGCGCACCTCGTCCTGCCCGAGCGGGCGCAGCCTGCCCCGCGACGGGACGACGGGACGACCCCCGACGGCAGTGGTGTCCGGCGACGTCACTGTCATCCCAACCTCCCGCGGTCCGCTTGCCTCGTCCAGCACTGTGGCAGTCGAAAACGTTTTCGGCAATCGCCCTCGTGACCCCTCGACCATAGGGTGATTACGGTCGTGACGAGGACCTACAATCGATTCGGCGTTCGACAAACTTTTCGAAAGGCTTTCGGTGGGCAGACGGCGGTCCGACGCGGTGACCCTCAGCGACGTGGCGCGGCTGGCCGGCGTCTCGATCTCCACCGCGTCCAAGGCGATCAACGCCCGGGACGAGGTCGCGCCCGCCACCCGCGAGCGCGTGCTGCGCGCCGCCGCGGAGCTGTCGTTCCAGCCCAACGCCCTGGCCCGCGGCCTGATCTCCGGGCGCACCCGCACCATCGGGCTGCTCACCGACGAGCTGGGCGGCCGGTTCGCCATCCCGATCCTGCTGGGCGTGGAGAACGCGTTGGCCAACGAGCAGATGTCGGTGCTGCTGTGCGACGCGCGCGGTGACGCGATCCGGCGCCGGCACTACATCAGCACGCTGCTCGCCCGGCAGGTCGACGGGTTCATCATCCTGGGCGACGACAACGACATCCGGCCCTCGCTGACCCGGGACATCCCGGTGCCGGTCGTCTACGTCTACTGCGAGTCCAGCGATCCCGGCGACCTGTCCGTGATCGCGGACGACGAGGGCGGCGCGCGGCTGGCCGTCGAGCACCTGGTGTCGTTGCACCGCAAGCGGATCGGCCACATCACCGGCCCGCAGACCTACCGCGCCGCGCGCGACCGCGTGACGGCGCTGCACCGGGTGCTGGCCGAGCACGGGCTGGAGCCGGCGGGCGGCGCGCCGCTGTACGGCGAGTGGTCGCAGCGCTGGGGCAGGCACGCGGCCCGGATGCTGCTGGCCACCGATCCCGGGGTGGACGCGGTGTTCTGCGGCAACGACCAGATCGCGACCGGTGTCGCGGACACGTTGTCCCACCTGGGCAAGCGGATACCGGAGGACGTGGCGATCGTCGGCTACGACAACTGGGAGGAGTTCGCCGCCGACTGCCGCCCGCCGCTGACCACCGTGGACCTCGACCTGGAACGGCTGGGCACGACGGCGGCGCGGTACCTGTTCGACGCCCTGGACGGCCGCCGCCCGTCCGGCGTGATCCGCCAACCGTGCCGCCTGGTCGTCCGCGAGTCCACCACCGCCCTCATCCCGTGAGCCGAACGCTGAGCACCCGAGAGTCGAACGCTCAGGCCCCGAGAGTCGAACGCTCAGGACCCGAGAGTCCTACGCTCAGGACCCGAGAGTCCTACGCTCAGGACCCCCGAGTTCAACGCTCAGGACAGCGCTGTGGCCCGGAACCGGTCGGTTCCGGGCCACGCGAGCGGGGTCGTCAGACGCGGACAGGCACCTTGTCCTGAGTGGACTCCGACGGACGGCCCGCGTGCGCCTGCGCGGTGGCCGTGCTGCGGAAACCCCGCAGCCGCAGGCTGTTCGACACCACGAAGACCGACGAGAACGCCATCGCCGCACCCGCGATCATCGGGTTGAGCAGCCCGGCCGCCGCCAGCGGCAACGCCGCGACGTTGTACGCGAACGCCCAGAACAAGTTGCCCTTGATGGTGGCCAACGTGCGCCGCGACAACCGGATCGCGTCCGCCGCCGCACGCAGGTCGCCCCGCACGAGCGTCAGGTCACTGGCCTCGATCGCCGCGTCCGTGCCGGTGCCCATGGCCAGCCCGAGGTCGGCCTTGGCGAGCGCGGCGGCGTCGTTCACGCCGTCACCGACCATGGCCACCACCTTGCCCTCGCCCTGGAGCCGGGCGACGACGTCCACCTTGTCCTTCGGCAGCACCTCGGCGATGACCTCGGTGATGCCGACCTCCGCCGCCACCGCGCGGGCCGCCGCCTCGTTGTCGCCGGTCAGCAGCACGGGCGTCAGCCCGAGCGCGCGCAGCTGCCGCACCGCCTCGACCGACGTCGGCTTCACGGTGTCCGCGACGACCAGCACCGCCCGCGCCTCGCCGTCCCACGCGACCAGGACGGCCGTGCGCCCCTCGTCCTCGGCGGCACGCTTGGCCTCGGCCAGCGGACCGTCCAGGTGCACGCTCCACTCGGCCAGCAGCCGCTCCCGGCCGACGATCAGCGCGTGCCCGTCGACGACGCCCTGCACACCCAGCCCTTCGAGGTTCTGGAACCCCTCGACCGCGGGCAGGTCGCCGACGCGCTCGGCCGCACCGGCCGCGATGGCCTGGGCGATCGGGTGCTCGGAGGCGTGCTCCAGGGCGCCTGCCAAGCGCAGCACCTCGTCCTCGTCCACCCCGTCGGCGACGTGCACCGACACCAGGCTCATCCGCCCGGTGGTGACGGTGCCGGTCTTGTCCAGCACCACCGTGTCCACCCGCCGGGTCGACTCCAGCACCTCCGGCCCCTTGATCAGGATGCCGAGCTGCGCGCCGCGCCCCGTGCCGACCAGCAGCGCCGTCGGCGTCGCCAGCCCCAGGGCGCACGGGCAGGCGATGATCAGCACCGCGACCGCCGCCGTGAACGCCGCCGACGCGCCGCCGCCCGCGCCGAGCCAGAACGCCAGCGTGCCCACCGCGAGCGCGATCACGACCGGGACGAAGACCGCCGAGATCCGGTCGGCCAGGCGCTGCGCCTCGGCCTTGCCGTTCTGGGCGTCCTCGACCAGCTTGGCCATCTGCGCCAGCTGGGTGTCGCCGCCGACCCGCGTCGCGCGGACCACGAGCCGACCGCCCGCGTTGACCGTCGCGCCGACCACCGCGTCACCGGGACCGACCTCGACCGGCACCGACTCGCCGGTCAGCATGCTCGCGTCGACCGCCGAGCTGCCCTCGGCCACCACGCCGTCGGTGGCGATCTTCTCGCCCGGCCGCACCACGAACCGGTCGCCCACCTGGAGTTCTCCGATGGGGATCCGGGTCTCCCGACCGTCGCGCAGCACGGCGACGTCCTTCGCGCCCAGCTCCAGCAACGCCCGCAGCGCCGCGCCCGCCCGCCGCTTGGACCGCGCCTCGAAGTAGCGGCCCGCGAGGATGAACGTCGTCACGCCGGCCGCGACTTCGAGGTAGATCGCGCCCGCGCCGTCGGTGCGGGAGATGGTCAGCTCGAACGGGTGCGTCATGCCGGGTGCGCCCGCCGTGCCGAACAGCAGCGCGTACAGCGACCACGCGAACGCCGCGATCGTGCCCATCGAGATCAGCGTGTCCATGGTGGCCGCGCCGTGGCGCAGGTTCGTCCACGCCGCCCGGTGGAACGGCCACGCGCCCCACACCAGCACCGGGGCCGCCAGCGTCAGCGAGATCCACTGCCAGTAGGTGAACTGGAGCACCGGCACCATCGCCAGCGCGATGACCGGCACGGCCAGCACGGCGGACACGACCAGCCGCTGCCGCAGCGCCGCCGTCGGGTCCTCCTCGGCCGCCTCGACCCGCTCGGTCTCCACGACGGGCAGCGCGGCCTGGTAGCCGGCGGCCTCGACCTGCTCGACCAGGATCTGCGGGTCGACGTCGGCCGGGAACGTGACGCGTGCCTTCTCGGTCGCGTAGTTCACCGTCGCCGTCACGCCGTCGAGCTTGTTCAGCTTGCGCTCGATCCGGGCCGCGCACGAGGCGCAGGTCATGCCGGTGATCGCCAGCTCGATCTGCGCGTCAGCCATGACCGTGCTCCTCCTCTTCACCGTGGGCGCTCGCGCCCACGGTGTCCACCGTGAACTCGGCCGTGCGCACGACGCCGTCGTGCTGGAAGTCCAGGAACAGCCGGTAGCCGCCGGCCGTCGGCACCTCGGCCACGAACGCGATCTCCGGGCCGGCGGGCGTCTTCCCGTCACCGGGCGCGCCCTCGGGGTGCACGTGCAGGTAGGCCAGGTCGCCTTCGCGCAACGCCACCAGGTGACCGTACGCCGCCAGGTAGGGCTCCAGGTCGGTGACCGGCGCGCCGTCCTTGGTGACGGTCAGCCGCACGGGCGAGGCCCGGCCGGGCACGAGGTCGCCGTCCAGGCGCACCTGGTAGCCGTCGACCTCGGCCACCCGGGACGGCGCGTACGCGCGGGGCTCGTAGGCACCCGCCGCGTGCACGTCGACACCGAGCGTGGTCGCCTCGCCACCGGTCGGCTTGAAGTCGGCGAAGACGCGGTAGGAGCCCGCCTCGGGGACGTCCAGCGGCACGGTCCACGTGCCGTCCGGGGCCATCTCGGGGTGGACGTGCCGGAAGCCGGAGGTGTCGCGCCGGATCGCGATGAGGTGCATCCGCTTGTCGTGCTCGACGTCGAACGCGGTGACCGCCGCGCCGTCGGGCCCCAGGACGCGGAAGGAGAAGGAGTCGGTTCCCGCGGTCAGCGTCGTGTCGGTGGGCGCGAGGGTGTAACCGCCCCTGGACGACGCCAGCCCGGCGGGCTGGTCCTGCGCGGTCTCCGCGACGGTGCCGCTGTGGTCGTCCCCGTGGCCGGTGCCCTCAGCACCGGGCGTGCCGTCGTGGCCGCTCGGCGCGGCTTCGACGGCGAAGGGACCGACAGCGCTACCGGCCGCCCAGGCGCCACCGGCGACCAGGGCGAGTACCGCACCGTAGGCGGAGAGCTTCGCTGCTGTGTTCATTGGTCAGTCCTCGAGACTGGTGGAGCCCGCGATCGGCGGGCTCCCGGTCGGCTGCTGTGCCGTGGTGGATCGGGTCGTGGTGGGCACCCCCACGGGTTACCCACCGGCCACGCGGGTCAGCCGGCGAGCGCGTAACCCGCCTCTTCGACGGCCGCGCGCACGTCCGCCTCGGCGACCGGGGCGGTGCTGGTCACCTTGACCGCGCCGGTCGGGAGGTCGACGTCCACGCCGGTCACGCCGTCGATCTTGGTGACCTCCTCGGTCACGGACGCCACGCAGTGGCCGCAGGTCATGCCGGTGACGGTGAAGGTGGACTCGGCCATGGGGTGCTCCCGGTTGTCGTCGTGTCGATCGGTACAGGTCGGATCAGGACCGCACCAGGCGGGCGATGGCTTCGCTCGCCTCGCGGACCTTGGCGTCCGCGCCCTCGCCGCCCTCGGCGAGCGCGTCGGCCACGCAGTGCTTCAGGTGCTCGTCGAGCAGGCCGAGGGAGACCGCCTGGAGCGCCTTGGTCGCCGCCGCGATCTGGGTCAGGACGTCGATGCAGTACTCGTCGTCCTCCACCATCCGCTGCAACCCGCGGACCTGCCCCTCGACCCGGCGCAGGCGCTTGAGGACGGCGTCCTTGTCGGAGGTGTAACCCCGCATCCCCGGACTCCCTTCGGCCACTCGGTGCGTGTCCGTCAGGGACATTCATACCCCCAGGGGGTACCTGAGTCAACTCGGCGGCCGACCCCGGTGACCGGCGTCACGCGCTTGGGCACCCTACCCCCGTACTGTATCGGCGGCGGGTCGACGCGGCCCTGCGGAGGGTCGTGTCGTCCGTCGCATCGCGGTCGCCGGGGACGGCGGCCGCGGAGCCGGTGTCGGCTTACTGGCCGGCACAGCGGACGAGCGCCTGGCACCCTGGTCGGGTGCGGGTGCCGTGAGGTGCGGAAATGCTCGCGCCGAACCCTCGCGATCGGGCGCGACCCGGGGGCCGGTCGGTGGCGGGCACGTCGGTGTGGTGGGGTGGGGTGGTGCCGAGGTTCTCGTTGCGGTGGCGCGTCGCGCTGGCCATGGGGCTCGGCTCGGTGCTGCTGACCAGCGCGGTCGCCGTGGCGATCTGGAACCTCACCTCCGGCTACATGCTGCGCCAGCGCGAGCAGAGCGCGGTGCGCCAGGCCGAGGTCAACGTCCGGCTGGTCGACGCCGCCCTGAGCAGCGGCTCCGACGGGCTGACCGGGTTGCTGACCGGGCTGACCACCGGGCCCGACTCGACCGTGCTGCTGTTCCACGACGGGCAGGTGCTGACCAGCGGCAGGCAGGTGGACGCGCGGGTGCTGCCGCGCCGGCTGGTCGACCTGGGGCGGCAGGGCACGCCCGCGGCCCAGCGGCTGGTGGTCGACGGCATCCCGGTGCTGGCCGTGACGCTGCCCATCGAGTCGACCGACGGGGCGTACGTGGAGCTCGCACCGCTCGTCCAGCTGGACCGCACGTTCCGGTTCCTCAGCGCCCTGCTGGTGGCCGTCACGGTGGTCAGCGGGCTGCTGGGGGTGGCGCTGGGGTCGTGGGCCGGGCGGCGGGCGCTGCGACCGCTCACCGAGCTGACCGAGGCCGCGTCCCGGATCGCGGGCGGCGACCTGCGGGCCCGGCTGCCCACCCAGACCGACCCGGACCTCACCTCCCTGGCCACCACGTTCAACGCCACCGCCGAGGCGCTGGAGCAGCGGGTGCGGCGGGACGCCCGGTTCGCGGGCGACGTCAGCCACGAGCTGCGGTCGCCGCTGACGACCATGGTCAACGCCGCCGAGGTGCTGCGCCGGCGGCGGGTGGAGGTGCCCGGCACGGCGGGCCGGGCGCTGGACCTGCTGACGTCCGAAGTGGACCGGTTCGCGCGGATGGTGGTGGACCTGCTGGAGATCTCGCGGGCCGACCAGCAGGCCGAGGACCCGACGCTGGAGACGATCGACCTGGCCGACCTGGTGGCCAACGTGGTCGCGGCCCGGCCGGGCGGCCCGGTGCCGGTGGACGCCGGCTCACCGCCGCCGCAGGTGCTCGGCGACCGCCGCCGGCTGGACCGGGCCGTCGACAACCTGCTGGACAACGCCGAACGGCACGCGGGCGGCGTGGTGCGCGTCGGGGTGCACTCGCACGAGGGCAAGGCGCGGGTCGAGGTGGACGACGCCGGGCCGGGCGTGCCGCCGGAGCTGCGCGACCGGATCTTCGACCGGTTCGACCGGGGCGCGCGGGCGGGCCGGCGCGGCGCGGACACCGGCAGCGGGCTCGGGTTGGCGCTGGTCGCGCAGCACGTGCAGCGGCACGGCGGCACGGTGCGGGTGGAGGACCGGCCGGGCGGCGGGGCGCGGTTCGTGGTGGAGCTGCCGGAGGCGGAGCGATGAGGGTCGCGGTCGTGCTGCTCGTCCTGTACGCGCTGGTCAGCGCCTGTGGCGTGACCACGCAGGACGAGCCCCAGCCGCTGGTCACGTCCACCGCGAACCCGGTGCCCACGCCCACGCTCACGCAACGCCCGGACCCGACCACGTCGTCGACCACGGCGACGACGACCAGCACCACCACGGGGTGACCGGGTGCGCAAGCGGGTGCCGGTGGCGATCGTCATCATGGTGGCCGTGGTGTTCGGCGGCGCGTTCGCGTTCCAGCGCAAACTGGTGTTCCTGCCGACCGGCGGGCCGCTGCCGGTCGCGGGCGACGTGCTGCCCGGCGGCCGTGACGTCACCCTGACCACCGGTGACGGGCTGCGGTTGGCGGCCTGGCACTTCCCGGTGGCCTCGGCGCGGGCGACCGTGCTGGTCGCGCCCGGCAACGCCGGGAACCGCCACCTGCGCGTGCCGCTCGCCCGTGCGCTCACCGCGCGCGGGCTGTCGGTGCTGCTGGTCGACTACCGGGGCTACGGCGGCAACCCCGGCGACCCGACCGAGGCCGGGCTGGCGCTGGACGTGCGCGCGGCCCGGGAGTTCCTGGTCGGCGAGGCCGGGGTGCCGCCGGAGCGGCTGCTCTACTTCGGCGAGAGCCTGGGCGCGGCGGTGGCGGCGGAGCTGGCGGTCGCGCACCCGCCCGCCGGGCTCGTGCTGCGGTCGCCGTTCACCGACCTGGCCGCGGTCGGCGCGCGCCACTACCCGTTCCTGCCGGTGCGGTGGCTGCTGCTGGACGAGTTCGCCACCGAGCGGCACGTGGCGCGGGTCGACGCGCCGGTCACCGTCGTCTACGGCTCGGCGGACTCGATCGTGCCGCCCGAGCAGAGCCGCGCGGTGGCCGCCGCGGCGGGCGCGTCCACCGTGGAGGTGGCGGGGGCCGACCACAACGACCGCGTGTTGCTGGACGGCGTGCGGCTGGTCGACGCGATCACCGCCCTGGCTCCCTGACCTACCAGGTGTCGTCCGGGCCGTCGTCGGGCAGCGGCACGACGCGGTTCTGGTCGGCGACGTCCGCCGGGTCGGCCTCGGGCACCTCCGGCGGCGCCGGGGCGGGTTGCGCCCGGCCCACGGCGGCCTCCTCGTCAACGACCCCGGCGTCGGGCTCGGGCTCGACGGGCTGCTGCTGGTCGGCCACGTCGTTCCACGGCTTCTCCAGGCTCATCAGGGTGATCCTCCACAACGGCGCGGGCAGGACGACGCCCGCTGCGACCAAGCGTCGCAGCGGGCGGACGGATACGACGTTCGCAAGTGGATTCACACACCACCGGGGGCTCAAACCCGCGATGGCCGCCCGATCGCGTCGCGAGACGCACGCCGGGGCATCACCCCGCCCGGGAGAACGGTGGGCGGGCCACCTCGCCGAACGGGTCGGCACCCCCGTCACCGGGTCACCTCCTCGTCGAGCGGACCGTCAGGGGACGCACAGCCGCCGTCGACCCGGCGCGGCGGAGGGGCCGCTCGCGCGGCTCGACCCGGCGGGTCGCCTCGAACTCGGCGTGGAACCACGCCCGGTCCGCCAGGACCACCTCGGCGAAGCCGGTGTCGCTCCGGACGTCACGCACGTCGTCCACTCCCCAGGCCACGTTCACCAGGTGTTCTGGAGCTGGAGGACACGCCGGCCGCCGCACGCGCCGAGATCGCCGAACCGCGGGGCAGGCTCGGCGCGTGCGACGGCGCCGGGGCGAGCGGTCCGGTCGGCTGACCACCGGGTCACGGCGTCCGCCGGCCGGGCACGGTCGCGGCCCGGCCGGCGGACGGACGCGCGTCACCCCCGGGTGGCCCAGTCGGCCGACAAGCCGGACACCGCGACCTTCTCGCCGGTGGCGCTGATGTGCGCGGTCTCGTCGCCGAGCCGCAGGTCGGTCAGGGTCAGCTCGCCCCACCGCGGCGGCAGGTGGGGTGTGGTGGTCAGGGTCTTGCGCGGCACGTCCGGCTCCAGCCCGAGGCACGCCCGGACCAGCAGCAGCGGCGAGGCGCTGGCCCACGCCTGCGGCGAGCACGACGTCGGGTACGGCACCGGCGGGCTGAAGTCGTCGCGGGCGAAGCCGCAGTACAGCTCGGGCAGGCGACCGCCGAACGCGGCGGCGGCGTCGAGCAGGCCGTCCGCCAGGCGGTGCGCCAGGTCGACCGCGCCGGGCAGGTGGGCGTAGCGCAGCAGCCCGGCCACGGCGATGGCCGTGTCGTGCGGCCACACCGACCCGTTGTGGTAGCTCATCGGGTTGTACGCGCCCATCGAGGACGCGAGCGTGCGCAGGCCGTAACCCGTGTCCATGTCCGGCTCGGCCAGCCGCCGGATCAGCGCGGCGGCGTGCTCGTCGGTGGCGATCCCGGTCCACAGGCAGTGGGCGGTGTTGCTGGTCAGCGCGTCCACCGGCTGCTTGCGCCCGTCCAGCGCGACCGCGTACCAGCCCTGCTCCGGCAGCCAGAACGCCTCGGCGAACCGCTGCCGCAGCTCCTCGGCGCGGGCGCGCAGGCGGGCCGCCAATGCCTCGTCGCCGAACCCCTCCGCCAGCTCCGCGCGTGCCAGCAGCGCCGCGTACACGTACCCCTGGACCTCGCACAGCGCGATGGTCGGCACGGCCTGCCGGCCGGACGCGTCGTTGATGCCGTCGAAGCTGTCCTTCCAGCCCTGGTTGGCCAGGCCGCGGTCGGTGGCGCGGCGGTACTCCACGAACCCGTCGCCGTCGCGGTCCCCGTACCGGTCGACCCACGCCAGCGCGGCGTCGGCGGCGGGCAGCAGCGAGCGCACCACGGCCGGGTCCGCACCCCACTTCCAGCACTCGGCCAGCAGCATCACGAACAGCGGCGTGGCGTCGACCGTGCCGTAGTAGTGGTTGCCGCCCAGCACCGCCGTGCTGTCCGGGCCGAGCCGCAGCTCGTGCAGCACGCGGCCCGGTTCCTCCTCGGTGAGCGGGTCGACGACCTTGCCCTGGGTCTCGGCGAGGGTCTGCAACGTGCCCAGGGCCAGGCCGACGTCCAGCGGCAGCGCCATCCACGCGGTCAGCAGGCTGTCGCGGCCGAACAGGGTCATGAACCAGGGCGCGCCCGCCGCGACGAACGGCCGGCCGTCCCGCGCCGGGTCGTGGATCTGGAGCGCGCCCAGGTCGCTCTCGGTGCGCCGCAGCACGCCGGTCAGCACCGGGTCGCTCGCCGTGACCAGGGTGCTGGCCGCGCGCCACGCCCGGATCTTGCGCGCGGGCCCGCTGGCCTCGATCCGCTCGCCGCGGTGGAACTGCGGCTGCACGGGCCGCCCGGCCACGGTCGGCTGCACGACCACCTCGGTGGACCACCGGCCGCCCGCGGGCACGACCACGTGCCAGCTCAACCCGCCCGGCACCACGACGGGCTCGGCGCCGGCGGTGACCGACACCCCGCGCGAGCCGTCCTTGCGGTCGCGCAGCACGAGTTCCGGTCCGGCGGCGACGGCGTCGGAACCGCTGTGCGCGGCCCGGCCCTCCTTGACCGCGAACAGGTCGGCGAAGTCGGCGTCGACGTGCAGCTCCAGCCGCACGGCGGTGGCCTCGCGGCCGAGGTTGTCGACCGTGATCGTCTCCCGCATCCCGTCGCCGACCAGCCGTTCCCGCACCAGCAGCAGGGTGCTGTCGGCCAGGCCGGCGGCGGGCGGGCGGCGCAGCACGAACCGCGCCGCGAACGCCTCCGGGTGCGACACCGACAGCGGGTGCGCGGTGCGGCCGTCCAGCCTCAGCTGCCACCGCGACAGCACGCGCGCGTCGCGGAAGAACAGCCCGTGCGGCGTGCCCGGCTCGATGTCGCCGGTGCCGGTCGAGAGGCAGAACGTGCTGCCCTCGACCAACGTCGTGGTGCCGCCGACGTCGCCGGTGAACGCCGGTTCGCCCGCGTTGAACGGCTCGGGTGGCAGGTCGGCCGTCACGCGCGGTCCCCGGAGGCGTGCAGGGCGGGTCCGCCGTCGACGTTGCGCCGGTACACGCGGTCGAGCGCGGAGTCCAGGGCGGCGTAGTCGCGGCGCAGCGCGGTGAGCGAGCCGTCCGCGAGCGCCCCGCGGTAGGCGGCTTCGTAGCCCGCGCCGAGGCCGTCGACGTCGAAGTGCGCGGCGACGTGCGCCCGGCAGGCGGCGGGGTCCAGGTCGCGCACGTCGTGCAGCGCGGCCACCAGCTCCTCGGGGTCGTCCCGCACCAACCCGGTCACGCCGTCCACCACCACCTCCGGCACCGCGCCCGCGCGCAGCGCCACCACCGGCGTGCCGCAGGCCATCGCCTCGATCATCACCATGCCGAACGGCTCTTCCCAACGGATCGGGAACAGAAGACACCGGGCGGCGGACAGCAGCTTGCGCTTTTCGGCCGCGTCGGCGACGCCGAAGACGTGGTCCCGCCCGGTCAGCCGCGGCCGGACCTCGGCCTCGAAGTACTCCTTCTCGATCGGCTCGGCGCACTTGCCCGCCAGCACGAGCGGCACGCCGGCGGCGTGCGCGGCCTCCAGCGCCAGGTGCGGCGCCTTGTCGGGGTGGAAGCGGCCGAGGAACAGCGCGTAGTCCTCCTTGCGCGCGCGGAACGGCCAGTCGGCCAGGCGCAGCGCGTTGTGCACGGTGCCGACCCAGTTCAGCTCGGGCGCGAGCTCGCGCTGCCGGTCGCTGATCGCGACGAGGCCGACGTCGTCGCCGAGCTCCCGGTAGTAGCGGCGCATGTCGGTGTCGACGGGACCGTGCACGGTGGCCACGGTCGGCAGGCCCATCGCGGCGAACGCGGGCGCGTTGAGCGGACCGGCGAGGGTGTGGTCGTGCACGACGTCCAAGCCCTGCGTGGACGCGAGCCGCTCGACCGCGCGGCGGACCGCGGCGGCGTGCACGACTTCCGGGAACGGTTCGCCGAGGCGTTCGGGGACGGCGCGGTCCCAGACGGGGACGAACTCGGCCTTGGTGCCGGGCTCCCCCGCGCCCAGCAGGGTCACCGAGTGACCGCGGGCGACGAGCGAGTCGGCGAGGTCGGCGACGACGGCCTCCACGCCGCCGTAAGCCTTGGGCGGCACGTCGAAGTAGGGCGGCGCCACGAGCGCGACGCGCAACCGGTCGCGGACGGCTTGGCGCGGGAGCGTTGCGGCGGAAGGAGAACTGCTCAAGTCGACCTCCGATCCAGCAGGCACCTGCTTGGCACTCTTCGACTGGGAGTGCTAACAAAGATCGTGGGCGGTGCGCAACATCCGCCGCGGCGAACATGACGTCGATCACGGGAGAGTGCTGTGGTGGCAGTGGACGGTGACCTGGTGCCGTTGCGGGCGGACTTCGACGTGGTGTGGCGCGGCTACGACCGCGGCCAGGTGCGGCGCTACGTCGAGGGCGTGGAGGGCGAGCTCCGGGTGCTGGCGGTCGACCGGGACGCCGCCGAGGCGCGCGCCGACGACCTGGCCCGCCAGCTGGAGACCGCCCGCGCGGAGATCCGCGTGCTGCGCGAGCACGTCGACCGGATCTCCCGCACGCCGATCGACCCGGCCGCGCTGACCGAGCGCCTGCGGCGGATGGCGGAGCTGGCGCACGAGGAGGCGGCCGAGATCACCGACCGGGCGCGGGCCGTCGCCGAGCACCGGTGGGCCACCGCGGAACGCGCCGCGGCCCGGGTGCGCGAGCGGTCGGAGCGGCTCGTCGCCGAACTCGACGCCCAGCGGCGGCAGGCCGAGGCGGAGCACCGGGAGGTGATGCGCGAGGCGGGTGAGCGGCTGCTGGCGACGACGCGGGAGGCCGAGCAGCGGCGGCGCGAGCTGGACGAGCGGGCGGCGGCGTTGCGCGAGGAGGTGCGGGTCGACTTCGAGCTGGCGATGGCCGCGCGCCGGGCCGAGTCGCTGGAGGCGGTGGCCGCCGAGGAGGCTGCGGCGCGGGCGCGGGCCGACCGGCTGGTCCGCGACGCCGAGGAGCACGCGCGGCGGATCGTGGTCGAGGCGCAGCGGCGGGTGGACGACCTGCGCGCCCGGCGGGACCGCATCGCGGCCGGGTTGCGCGGCGCGCGGGAGCTGCTGGCCGAGGCGAACCCGTTGCTGCACGCGCCGTGGGACGAGATCCCGGCCCAGCGCACCGCGCCCGCGCTCGAAGATACAGCCGAGGCTGTATAGTTCGCCGGGTGCTGACGTGTGAGACGCGCGAGACCGCGCTGGCCCGGCTCGGCCGGGCGCTGGCCGACCCGACCCGGTGCCGCATCCTGGTCGCGCTGCTCGACGGCCCCGGCTACCCGGCGCTGCTGGCCGACCGGTTGGGGCTGACCAGGTCCAACGCGTCCAACCACCTGTCGTGCCTGCGCGGCTGCGGCCTCGTCGTGGCCACCTACGAGGGCCGCCAGGTGCGGTACGACATCGCCGACCCGCACCTGGCGCGGGCCATCGGCGAGCTGCTCGACGTGGTCCTCGCGGTCGACCCGACCCGGGACTGCGCGGACGACGTGGTGGGTGCGCGGTGACGGCTTGCGCCGACGGCTGCTGCGCCGCGGAGGGCAAGCCGGTCCTCACGGCGGACCGGCGCGGTGCGCTCACCCGGCGGGTCCGGCTGCTGGTGGCCGCCACGATCGCCTACAACGTGGTCGAGGCGGTGATCGCGATCAGCGCCGGCACGATCGCGTCGTCCACCGCGTTGATCGGCTTCGGGCTGGACTCGGTGGTGGAGGTCGCCTCGGCCACCGCCGTCGCCTGGCAGTTCTCCGCGAAGGACCACGAGGCCAGGGAACGGGTCGCGCTGCGCGTGATCGCGCTGTCGTTCTTCGCGCTGGCGCTCTACGTGACGGTCGAGTCGGTGCGCGCGCTGGCGGGTGCGCAGGCCGCCGACCACTCGACGGTCGGCATCGTCCTGGCCGCCGTCTCGCTGGTCGTGATGCCCGTGCTGTCCCGGGCGCAGCGCCGGGCGGGCCGCGAGCTGGGCTCGACCAGCGCCGTCGCCGACTCCAAGCAGACGCTGCTGTGCACGTACCTGTCCGCCGTGCTGCTGGTCGGCCTGGTGCTCAACAGCACCGTGGGCTGGTGGTGGGCCGACCCGCTGGCCGCGCTGGTCATCGCCGCGGTGGCGGTCAAGGAGGGCCGCGAAGCCTGGCGCGGCGACCACTGCTGCTGACTGGACGGATTGTCCAGTAGTCAGACGTTGTGTCTAGACTGCGGGCATGACAGCGGACGCGATCCTCGGGGCGCTCAAGGCCGTGGTGCCCGGGTTGGCCGCGACGTTCGGGCGGTCGTGCGAGGTGGTGCTGCACGACTACCGGCAGCCGGACCACTCGGTGGTCGCGGTGGCCGGGGAGGTGACCGGGCGGCGCGTCGGCGGCGCGATGAGCGAGATCGGACTGGCCGTGCTCGCCCGGGGCAACTCCGCCGCGGACGAACTGAACTATCTGACCCGCACGCCGGACGGCCGGCTGGTCAAGTCGTCCACGCTGCCGCTGCGCGACGAGAACGGCGACGTGTTCGGCGCGCTGTGCGTGAACCTCGACGTGACGGCGCTGCGGCAGGTCGGCGACCTGCTCGCGGACCTGGCCGGTGGTGACGCCACACCCACCACGACCACGTTCACCGACGACGTCGAAGAGGTGGTCGACGCCGTCGTGCGCGCCGAGGAACCGGCCCTGGCCAAGCCGGTGACGGGGTTGGCCAAGCCCGAACGCCTGCGCCTGCTGCGCGCCCTCGACGAACGCGGGGTGTTCCACCTGCGCGGCGCGGCCCCGAAGGTCGCGGCACGGCTCGGCATCTCGCGCGCCTCCCTCTACGCCGACCTGGCCGCGTGCCGCACCCGACCCACCGACGAGGAGCGATGACCCCCTACCTGCTGGTGGACGAGGCGAAGGTGCGGCGCAACGTCGACCGCCTGCGCGCCCACCTCGACGCGCACGGCACCCCCCTGCGCCCGCACGTGAAGACGGCCAAGTCGGTCGACGTGGCCCGAATGGTGTTCGACGGCGGCACGGGGCCGATCACCGTGTCGACGCTGCGCGAGGCCGAGGCGTTCGCCGACGAGGGGTTCACCGACATCGTGTACGCGGTCGGCATCGCGCCGGCCAAGCTGGACCGGGTGCTCGCGCTGCGGCGGCGCGGCGTGGATCTGGTGGTGCTGCTGGACAACGTCGCGCAGGCCCGCGCGGTCGCCGAGGCGTCGGCCGCGTCCGGCATCGCCGTCCCGGCGCTGATCGAGGTCGACTGCGACGGGCACCGCGGCGGCGTGCTGCCCGGTTCGCCCGACGTCGCGGCGATCGCCGCCGCGCTCGACGGCGCGGAGCTGCGCGGCGTGCTGACCCACGCGGGCGAGTCGTACTTCTGCTACACCGAAGACGCCCTGGTGCGGGCCGCGGAGGCGGAACGGACCGCCGCCGTGCGGGTGGCGGAAGACCTGCGGGCGGCCGGGTTCGCGTGCCCGGTCGTGAGCACCGGCTCGACCCCCACCGCGCACGCCGCGGCCGACCTGACCGGCGTCACGGAGGTCCGGGCGGACAACTTCGTGTTCTTCGACCTGGTGATGGCGGGCATCGGCGTGTGCTCGGTGGACGACCTCGCGCTGTCCGTGGTGGTCACGGTGATCGGCCACCGGCCGGGCAGGGTCATGACCGACGGCGGCTGGATGGCCACCTCGCGCGACCGCGGCACGTCCCGCCAGCCGGTGGACCAGGGCTACGGCCTCGTCGCGCCCCTGGACGGCCCGCCGTTCCCCGACCTGCTCATGACCGACGCCAGCCAGGAGCACGGCACGCTGGGCATGCGGCCGGGCAGCGCGCACCCGTTGCCCGACCTGCCGGTCGGCACGCAGGTCCGCGTGCTGCCCAACCACGCCTGCGCCACGGCCGCGCAGCACGACACCTACCGCCTCGCGGGCGCCGCGGGCACGACGTGGAAGCGGGTGAACGGCTGGTGATCTTCCTGTCGGAGGAGGAGACCCGCGCGCTGGTGACGCGGGACCTGGCTTACGACGCCGCGCGGTCGGCGTTGCTGGAGGCGGCGGACGGCGGTGCGCTGTTCCCGGCCGTGGTGGGGCACGGGTCGTCGCCCGCCAACCGGTTCACGGTCAAGTCGGGCGCGGCGGCGGGCGCGGCCGGGGTGAAGATCGGCAGCTACTGGCCGGGCAACACCGAGCGCGGCCTGCCGCGCCACAACTCGGTGATCCTGCTGTTCGACCAGGCCGAGGGCCGGATCGGGGCGGTGGTCGAGGCGGGGTACGCCAACGCCTTCCGCACCGCCGCGGCCGACGCGGTCGCCGCCGACGTGCTGGCCCGGCCGGACGCGCGGTCGTTGGCGGTCTTCGGCACGGGACCGCAGGCGTGGCACGAGTGCGTGGCGCTGGCGCGGGTCCGCGAGCTGTCCGTCGTGCACGTGGTGGCGCGGGACGCCGAGCGGGGCGCGCGGTTCGTGGCCGACCTGGCGGCGGAGGGCCTGCCGGCGGTGCTCACCGGACCCGAACGGGCGTGCCGGTCGGCCGACGTCATCGTCACGGCGACCACCGCACGGGCCCCGCTGTTCGAGGCGGGATGGGTGCGGCCGGGCACGCACGTGGCGAGCATGGGTTCGGACGCCAAGGGCAAGCAGGAGCTGCCCGTGGCGCTGCTCGAGTCCGCGCGGCTGTTCTGCGACTGGCCCGCGCAGTCGGTGGTGATCGGCGAGTTCCAGCACGTGCCGGACGCCCGGCCGACCGCGCTGGGCGACGTGCTCGCGGGCCGCGCGGCCGGCCGGTCGTCGGCCGACGAGGTGACGGTGTTCGACAGCTCCGGCATCGCGTTGCAGGACCTGCACCTCGGCCTGGCCCTGCTGCGCGCCGCCGGGGTCAGCCCGCCACCAGCAGGGTGACCGTGCGGTTGCGGTCCGGGTCGGCCGGGTGCGGCAGGTCGGACTGGTCCGCGCTGCCGAGCGTGAAGGCGGTCAACGGCAGTCCGCCGGCCGCCGCCAGCACCTGCGCCGCCGCGCTCGCGCGGGCCAGGGCCACCGGCGAGCCACCGGCCGCGGGCCCGCCGGGCACGACCGCGGTGTGGCCGAGGACGGTGACCCGCACGTCCCGACCGGCGAGCACCGCGGCCCACCGTTCGAGCACCTGCCGCCCGCGCGGGGTCGGTTCGGCCGAGTCCGGGGCGAAGAGCCCTTCGCCGAACGTCACCAGCACCCCGCCCGCCCGGCGTTCGGCCACCACGTCCCAGGAGCCTGGCCACGGTCAGGCAGTGGCCCGAGGCCAGCAGCTCGCCGACCCCGTCCAGCCGCACGTGCGCCGAACCGTCCTCGAACGACTCGAAGTTGACGCGCACGGCCCGCCGGGTCCGCTCGTCCACCGCCAGCCGTTCGGCTTCGGCGAGCAACGCCCTGATCCGCAGCCGGTCGGGCTTGCGCTGGTCCATCATGGCCGGCGCGCAGTTGTTCAGCACCACGGCCGCCTGCTCGCGCAGCCGGGCCGTGCGCGGGTTGGTCCGGTGCGGCAACGCCCGGTCCAGCTCCCGCAGGGCGTCCACCAGCTCGCCGGGGGCGCGGCGGGCCGCCACGCCGAATCGCCGCGCCTCGACCAGCTCGGCGAACTCGGCGATCAACGCCTTCACCCGGTCGACCAGCGGTTGGGCGGCGACGGTGCGGGCGTCGGCCAGGACGTCGGCGTCGAGCCGCCACTCGCCGATCAGGCCGGTCAGCGCGGCGTCGGCGCGGGCGGCGGCGAGCGCGACCTGGGGTCCCAGCAACGCGCGGGCGAACGCCTGCCGCAGAACGTCCACAGTGGATTCGTCGAGCGAGCGGTCCGCCAGGGCACGCACGCGGTGGTCGACGTGCGACCAGAAGTCCTCGTGCTCCAGGGTGAAGCCCCACGCCCGCGCGGCTTCACCCCACATCCGCGCGCGCTTCGACTCGTTGACCGGCTCCGCCCCGGCCTCCAGGTCGAGGACGGCGGCGTGGGCGTGCACCGCGTCGTCGTGCAGCCGGTGCACGACCTCGGAGCATCCGCAGCGGCCCGGCTCGCCCCACCACCGGAACAGCTCGGCCACCAGCCGGTGGGCGGTCCGGCCGAGCTCGCCGAACGCCGACCGACATCTGCCGCCGGGGCACGCACCTCGCGCGGTGGCGCGTCGGTCCGCACCCGGGTGAGCCGGGACGGGTTGCGGCGGTACAGGTCCGGCCCGGCCACCTCCAGCAGCCGTGCCCGCACCCGGTCGGACGACCTGCGCGCCGTGCGCCGAGGCATGGCCGGCATCGGGTCGTCACCCTGACCACCGCCATCATGTCGCCGCACCCTCACGACGCCGCGCGCACGGCCCCGGTCTCGTCGCACGGGAGCGTGTCCGGGTCGTACAGGTCGGCGTAGTCCTCGGTGATGTCGACCTCGGTGGCGCGCATCGCCTCGGACGACACGCTGATCACGCCCGTGAACGGCCGGTCGACGTCCCGGATGAGCAGCAGGCAGAGGGTGAACAGGCCGGTGAGCACGACCAGCGTGGCGACCTCGACCTTGCGGTTCCGCGCGGGCAGGTTGAACCCGAACGCCATCACCGTGACCGCGAGCGTGACGACCATGAACCAGTAGAGGACCTCCGGGATCGCCGGCACCGACTGCGCCACCCGCTCGCTGCGCGCCTCGGCCCGCCGCTCGTCCGCGTTCACCAGCGTCTCGAACAGCGGGTCGGCCGCGCCGAGCTGCTTGAACACCGCGCGGAACCGGGTGCTCCAGACGCTGGGCTCGGGCGAGGTGCCGCGGCCCTCCTCCATGCGCGGCCACTCGTAGGCCCGCACGGCGCGGGCGTAGCAGACCGTGGCACCCTGCAACGCCCGCGCGACGGGCTCCGGCGCGAACTCGGAGACCTCGAAGAAGTGGTCGACCACCCCCGCCTCGGCCCGCGCCGCCTCGTCCGCCGTGCCGTAGGACTCGGCCGCCACCACCAGCACGAAGGCCAGCAGCAGCACGGCCAGCGTCTCCATCGGGCTGGTCAGGTCCCGGTTCGTGATCGGCTCGCCGGGTTCGAGGTGGCGGCGCCGCTTCAGGTACCAGTTGAAGAACAGCCCCAGGGCCAGCGCGCCGACCGCGGCCACGACGGTGGTGATCACCGCTCCAGGGGTAGACGGCCCCGTCGGCCGCCACAACTGGAAGCACCCGTCCGGGTCGAAGGTCACGACCAGGTCTCGAAAAGGTGTCCGCACGCGGGGGCGGGGGTTGTGATGCAGCTCGCAACCCCGCATGCTTGCCACCCATTGGGAGCGCTCCCAGGCAGAAGGAGCAGTCGAGTGGACAAGCGAGCGAGACGACGGCGGGTCGGCCTGACCCTGGCGGCGACCGCGGTGTGCGCGTTGATCGGCGTCGGTGGCGCCGGAGCGGAGGGGATCGTGGCCGCCTCGGGACCGCCGCACCTGCCCAAGGGCACGTCGTTCTACGTCGAACCCGACGGCAACGCCGCGCGGCAGGCCCGCCAGTGGCGGTCCGAGGGCCGGGTGGCCGACGCCGAGCTGATGGAGGCCGTGGCCGCGCAGCCGACCGCCATCTGGTTCACCACGGCGGGCGCCGAGCAGGTGCGGCAGAACGTGCGCGACGTGGTGCGAGCCGCGCGGGCCAAGGACCAGGTGCCGGTGCTCGTGGCGTACTTCGTGCCCTACCGGGACTGCTCGCAGTGGTCGGCGGGCGGCGCGCGCAGCGAGCAGGAGTACAAGGAGTGGATCGACGCCTTTGCCGAGGGCATCGGTGACGAGAAGGCCGTCGTCGTGGTCGAGCCGGACGGCCTGGCCCTGCTGACCAGCGAACCGTGGTGCACGATCGGCCCGGACGCCGAGCTGGTGCCGCAGCGGTTCCGCGAGATCAACCACGCCGTCGACGCGCTCAAGCGCGGCAAGCACACCCGCGTCTACCTCGACGCCGGGCACTCGGCGTGGCAGCCGCTCAACGACTACGACGCGGGCTACGGCGAGCCGCGCCAGCAGCTGGGCATCGTCAACCGCCTGATCCAGGGCGGTGTCACGCGGGCGGACGGCTTCGCGCTCAACACCTCGAACTACCGCCTCACTCAGGACCTGGTCCAGTACGGCACGCGCGTGTCCAAGTGCATCCACCTGCGCACCGAGCGGGGCGCGGCCACCTGCCCGGCCGTCGAGGAGCTGGACGCGATGCCGGTGCACAAGCCGAAGATGACGCACTTCGTGCTGGACACCAGCCGCAACGGCCGGGGCCACTACGCCCCGGGCGAGGGCGAGACCGACTGGTGCAACCCGCCGGGCCGCGGCCTCGGCGAGCGGCCCACCGCGAACACCGGCATCCCGCTGGTGGACGCGTTCCTGTGGATCAAGCGCCCCGGTGAGTCCGACGGCGAGTGCCAGGGCGGCCCGGCCGCCGGCCGCTGGTGGCCGGAGCAGGCCCTGGAACTGGCGGAGCTGGCGAACCCGCCGCTGCGCTGAGGTGAGCCCCGTCCGCCGTGGCCGCGGGTACCCTGTTCGGGTAACGCAGCCACGGCGGACCAGGGGTGACAGTGTTCAGCGTGCCCGAGGCGCGGGAGGAACTGGCCCGGCTCCTGCCGGTGCTCACCGAGATCGTCGAGGTCCGGGCCGACGCCGCCGAACTGGCCGCGTCGCTCGGCGGTGGCGAGCCCACCGACCTCGGCGGCCTGCCCGAGCTCAAGGCCGCGCAGGCCCGGCTGGACGACCTGATGACCACCGTGCAGTCGACCGGCGCCGAGCTGAAGGGCTTCGCGCCCCTGCTGGTCGACTTCCCGTCCGACCTCGACGGCGTGCCCGTGCTCCTGTGCTGGCTCGAAGGCGACCAGGGCCTCGACTGGTACCACCGGACCGACCTCGGGTTCGCCGGACGACGCCCGCTGGACTGACGGCTCAGCCGTTGGCCGGGATCCACCCTCTTCACCGCGACCCCCCATCCCGCCCCCTGCGGGCCTGGTGACGGGAACTGTTCCGACCACCGCTATCCGGCCACTATCCCGACGACATCCGCAACGCCCGCTCGTCCAACCCCAGCTCGTCCAGGATCGCGGCGCACTCCCGCCGGTACCCCTCCGCGCCGCCCGGGTCGGCCAAGGCCAGGCGCGCCAACGCCCGTGCCACGTCCAGCCGGGCCCCCACCTCCCGCCAGATCGCCAACGATCGGCGCAGCACCTCGACCGCGGGCCGGCCACGAGCCGACTCCACCTCGCCCACCGTGCCGAGCGTCCGCGCGAGCTCGTCCGGCACACCCAGCTCCTCGTGCACCCGCAGCACGCGCCCGAGCCGTTCCGCGGCCCGCTCCCGTTCACCCCGGCGCAGCCACACCCGGGCCAGGTCGTGCCCGACCCGGGCCACCCCGAGCTCGTCACCGAGGTCCCGCACCAGCTCACCCGCTTCGGTCAGCAACCGCTCCGCGTCCTCGGTCCGGCCGACCTCCAGCAGCACGTCGGCGCTCAACGCGAGCAGTTGCGCCCGGTTCCGCTCCTCCCCGTCCGCCGACGCCAGCAGCCGCTCGACCACCGGCACGGCCTGCGCGGAGAACCCGGCCTCGTGCCGGGTGCGGGCCAGCGACAGCGCCAACCACCGCGCCAACGGCGGCGGCGTGTCCTCGTCGCAGGCGTCGACGCCCTCCTCGAACCACCGCGCGGCCTCCGCCAACCGCCCCAGGGCCTGCGCCGCCCACCCGGCGTTGCCCAGCGCGCCCACCACCACGACCCGGTCGCCGAGCCCGCGCGCCAGCGCCAGGCCCTCCGCCGCCAGCGCGGGCAGCTCCTCGAACCGCGACCGCTGCGCGGCCAACCCGAACAGGCTCAGCAGCAACCGCACGGTCTGCCGGTCCACGCCGTGCGCACGGGTGCACGCCACCGCGGCCCGCAATATCCGTTCCCGCTCCACGTCGTACGTGCGCACGGCGAGGAACCCGGTCATGCGCAACGCCAACCCGCCCGCGACCTCGGCCAGCCCCAACCGGCACGCCTGCTCGACGCACGCCGTCAACGCCGTCGCCTCGACCTCGAACCACTCCCGCGGCGCCGCCGCGATCGGCCCGGCCACGTCGTCCGGCGCGAGCGGCAGGTCGAGCCCGACCGCGTTCTGCATCCCGTGCCCGACCCGTTCGTCGGCCACCCCGGCCCGACCGAGCCACCCGGCCAGCACCCGCCCCACCGCCGCCTCGCGCTCCTCCGGCGGCTCCTCGGCCGCCGCGCGCTCCGCCGCGAAGTCGTGCACCAAACCGTGCAACCGGAACCGCTCCTGCCCCACCCGGTCCCGACCGAGCACCTCGACCAGGTGCACGTCGGCCAGCGTCTCCAGCAGCCGGTCCACCCGCGCGCCGCCGCCGAGCAGCGCCCCGGCCACCCAGGCCGGCCACTCGGGCGTCGCCGACAACCCGAGCCGGCGCAACAACACCCGGGCCGGCGGGTCGAGCAACCGGTAGCTGGCCGCGATGACCGCCCGCACGTCCAGGTCGCCCAACGACAGCTCGTCCAGCCGCCGCCGCTCCTCCGCCAGCCGGTCCCGGAACTCCGCGATCCGCCACGTCGAGTGCACCGCGAGCCGCCCGGCCGCCACGCACACGGCCAGCGGCAGGTTCCCGCACAACGCCACGACCCCGCTCGCCGCCTCGGGCTCCGCCGCCACCCGCTCCGCCCCGGCGATGCGCGCCAACAACTCCACCGAGTCCTCCGCCGACAACGCCGGCAACGTCCACCGCGCCGCGCCGACCAGCGCACCGAGCTGACGACGCGACGTGACCACCGTCGCGCACGACGAGCCACCGGGTAACAGCGTCCTCACCTGCGCCTCGGCCGCCGCGTCGTCCAACACGACCAGCACCGCCCGATCCGCCACCGTGCTGCGGTACAGGGCGACCCGCTCCTCCGGGTCCTCCGGCACCTCCGCACCGAGGGCCCGGAGGAACCGCCCCACCACCACGTGCGGATCGGTCTGGTCCCGGTGCGACCCGCGCAACGTGGCGAACAACTGCCCGTCGGGGAAGCGCTCCGCCAAGTGGTGCGCCACCGACACCGCCAACGCCGTCTTGCCCACCCCACCGGGCCCCACCAGCACCGCCAACCCGGGCCCGTCCTCCGCCCGCAACCCCGCCACGACCTCCGCGTGCACCTTCCCCCGCCCCGCCAACACCGCCATCTCCGGCGGCAACTGCCGGGGCACCACCATCGGCACCGACCGCCGCCCCGCCCGCACCTCACCCCGCAGGACCCGCTGCTCCAACTCCCGCAACGCCACCCCCGGCGCCACACCGAGGTCCTCGTCCAACCTCCGGTACGCCTGCCGGTACACCTCCAACGCCTCGGCCTGCCGCCCCACCCCGACCAACGCCACCATCCGCGCCTCGTACAGGCGCTCCCGGTACGGGTGCTCCTCGATCAGCGGAGCCACGTCCACCAACACCTCGTCGTACCGCTCCAACGCCAACCGCGCCGCCAACCGCCCCTCCTGCGCCGCCAACCGCTCCTCGTGCAGCACGGCCCGCACCGACCCCGCCCACTCGTCCTCCACGTCCGCCAACGCCGGCCCCCGCCACAACCCCAACGCCGCGTCGAACGCCACCTCCGCCGCCCCGTGCTCCCCACCGGCCGCCGCCCGCCGCCCCTGCTCGGCCAACGCCCGGAACTCCACCAGGTCCACCTCGACGTCCCGCGTCGACAACTGATAACCGGTCGGCCGGGTCACGATCACCCCCTCCCCCAACCTCCCCCGCAACCGGCTGACCAGGTTGTGCAACTGCGCCCGCGCCGACCTGGGCGGCCGCACCCACAACTCCCCGATCAACCTCTCCGCCGCCACCACCCGATCCGCATCGAGCAACAACACCCCCAACACGTACCGCTCCCGCACGCCGCCAACCGGCACGGCGTCCCCTCCACGCCACGCCACCACCGGCCCCAACACCCCGAATCGCACCAAATCGGTATACCGCAAACGGCCCAGCGCCGAGCCGTCCGGAAGCGGCCCTTGTCCTGTTCCGGCACCACCCCCATTCAACGACCCCACACGTGCCGACCGACCCACCACGGACCCGGAACCGACCCACAAGGCTCGATTTGACATGGCTTCGACCAGCCTGAAGCACCCGATCCCATGTCAAATCGAGCCGGACTCGACCACCGAGCCGCTCACACCCACCGCGCCGCTCTCAACCCCGCGCCGCTCGACCTCAGAAGGCGATCGACCACGCATCCACCTTCCCGGTGTCGTACGTGTACACGTCCTTCACCCGCAACTTCCACGACCCGTTCTTCTTCTCCTTGGACGTGTCCACCTTGAACGTCTCGTGGATCCCGTCCGACGAGCTGTCGCCACCCGACGCCCGCAGCACGAACACCGCGCCGCTCGGCCCGATCAGGTCCACCGCCAGGTCCGCCGTGTACGGGTGCACGATGTCGACCTTCACCGACGTCGCCGCCGTCCCCTGACCGTCGCAATCGGACACCACGATCTCCGACGTCACCGCCTCACCGGCATCCGGGATCGCCACGTCGTCACCGTTCGAACCACCGGCGCACGCCGGCGGGTTCGGGTTGCCGCTGCCGATGAACCCGGTGTACAGCAACTTGTTCGGCGTGTTCGCCCCGGCGTTCGTCACCACGTCCGGCGTCGCGTTCTCCGTCAACGCCTTCGCCACGTCCGCCGGCGTGGCCGCCTCGGCACCAGCCCCACCAGTCGGCTTCGCGCTCAGGTACAGCGCCGCCGCCCCGGCCACGTGCGGCGCCGCCATCGACGTCCCGTTGAGCGTGCGCTCACCACCGTTGTTCCACGTCGACGTGATCCCCGCACCGGGCGCGAAGATGTCCGTGCAGCGCCCGAAGTTCGAGAACGACGCCCGGTTGTCCGTGTTGTCGGTCGCGTTGACCGTGATCGCCTCGGGGGTGCGGGCGGGCGAGGTGTTGCACGCGTCCCGGTTGTCGTTGCCGGACGCCACCGCCACCGTCACGCCCGCCGCGACCAGCTTCTTGACCGCGTCGTCCACCGTCGTGTTGGCCGAGCCGCCCAGGCTCATGTTCGCCACCGCCGGCTTGGCCGCGTTCTTGGCGACCCAGTCCAGACCTCCGACGATCTGCGACCACTGCCCGGAACCCTGGCAGTTGAGCACCCGCACGCCGACCAGCTTCACGCCCTTGGCCAGGCCGTACGTGGTCGAGCCGATGGTGCCCGCGACGTGCGTGCCGTGGCCGTGGCAGTCCTGCGCGACCTCGTCGTTGTCGATGAAGTCGTGCCCGTCGGCGGCCCGACCGCCGAAGTCCGGGTGCTCCTTGTGCAGCCCCGTGTCGACCACGTACGCCGTCACGCCCGCGCCGGTGGCCTTGTAGTCGTATTTCTTGTCCAGCGGCAGGTTCTTCTGGTCCACCCGGTCCAGGCCCCAGGTCGGGTTCTCCTGCGTGTCGGTGGCCTGCGCGACGCCGTCCTGCTCGACGTACCGCACCGCCGGGTCGGCGGCCAGCTCGCGCGCGTGCTCCTCGCTCATGGCCGCCGCGAAGCCGCGCAGCACCGCCGTGTAGGTCAGCTTGACCTCCCCGCCGTACCGCTCGGCCAGCGCCGCGGCGACGGCGGGTGTCTGCTCCAGGCTGACCGTGTCCTCCCGCAGCGCGACGAGGTAGCTGCCCTCCACCGCTCCCGGCTGCCCCACGCCGAGGATGTCGCCTTCGGCCCGCCATCCCGCTCCGTGACCGTAACCGGCTCCGCCCACCATCAAGGCAGTCGTCGCCAGGCAGGCCGTGACGACCCGCCGGCGGGTCGAGCGATCGTGTCGCATCGGTCGTTCTCCGTTCCACTGGGCCGCCCAGCAGGGGTGTTGACGACGACAGGCGGCCACGCGGGACCGGCCTTCCGGTGACGAGCGACGCGCACGGTTCCGGAGAGCGACGGCTTCATCACGGCTTTCGACTACCCGGTGCAACGGCCGACCATGCGTCCGGAGCAGTCACCGGATCGGGCGATCGGCCGCGTCGACTACCCCGATAGGCCCTCTCCCGCGCCCGCGCCAGCACCGCCGGGGCCAGTTCCAGGCCCTCCGGCCGGTTCAGCACCGGGTCGAGCGCGGGCAGGTCCCGGTCGACGTCCAGCGGACGGGTCACCAGCCGCCCGACCGGCCGCCACGGCGGCCCGACCTCCAGCGTGAACCCCAGTTCGGCGGGCAGGTCGGCCAACGCCGCCGACCGCGTCCGACGCGCGTCCGGGACGGCGGCCAGCCACACCAGCCGGTCGCGCCAGCGGAACGGGGTGATGCTGCCGTACCGGCCGCTGGTCCACGTCCGCGCGGGCCACGGCAGCACCCGTGACCTGGACGTGGACAGCAGAACGTCCCACGGCCCCGGCAGCCGGAACGCCAGCCCGAGCACGTCGGGTAGCCCGCCCGGCGTCCCGACGCCCTTGGACAGCCGGCCGCACACCTCCACCTCGCCGACCGGCAGCGGCAACGCCGGGTCGAACGTCGTGGTCAGCTCGCCCTCGAACCACCGGCCGCGCGGGTGGAAAGCCTTGGCGTCCCGCGCGCCGGCCAGCGCGCGGAAGGCGGCCTCGACGAGGTCAGGCACTGCGGGCATGGGGGTTGCCCTTGAGCGCGAGGCCGAGCCCGATCATGCCGACGCCGAGGCCGAGGTGCAGCCAGTCGTCGGCTGTGTTGACCGGCACGAAGTTCGCCGGGCCGGCCTTGTCCACCACCAGCCCGTACAGCCACAGCACCAGGTACACCGCGCCGCCGCCGATCAGGAACGCCCGCGCGGTCGACGCCGTGCGCGCCATCGCCAGGCCGGCCGCGCCGAACAGCAGGTGCACCAGGTTGTGCAGCACGGACACGTGGAACACGCCGAGCAGGTGCGCGCCGGACCCGGGCCCGGCGAACGCGATCCGGTCGAGGTGGGCGGTGATCCCGGGCACGAACCCGAGCACACCCACCAGCAGGAAAACGACCGCGACCGCCATCGCCGCACCGCGGACCGGGTGCGGCACCCGCGTGGTCGCACTCATCGGGAATCACCTCGCCTGTGACGGTGGCTCCTCGACTACCCCGCGATCACCACCCGAAACAGCAGGGGCCGCCGCACCACCCGACCCGCGACGCGACACCCGCCGACCCGGCGACACCGTTCTCACCCCATCCGCCGCACCCGCACTCCCGCCGCCCGCGCCCCGCGCCCCCGCACTCCCCGCACCCGCGCCCTCACCCCTGCTCGACGCCCCGCCCATGCCCGCGCCCGAACCCGCGTCCCCGACCGCCCCGGCAGCCGCAGCACGCTGCTGCTCCCCGCTCGGCACCGCCCGCCCCGACGCCGCCGACGCCACATCCGGGTACCGGGGGAACAACCGGTCCAGGTCCGTCCGCTCGAACACCCGCCGCACGTGCGGCGGCACGGCCGCCAACCGCAACCACCCACCGGCCCGCTGCGCCCGCGCCCGCGTCCGCACCAACGCGCTCATCGCCTGCGCGCCGCAGAACGCCACCCCGGACATGTCGAGCACGATCCGGTCACGCCCCTCGCTCACCAGGCGGTCCATCCGGTCCAGCACCCGGCGCGCTCCCGCCAGGTCCAACTCCCCGGTCGCCACGACCACCGCGCACCCCGTCCGGTGGGCTTCGACCGACAGCGCCAGCATCCCGATCCCTTCACGCCACCCGGCAGTACTCGTCGTCATCGCCCGTCCCGATCAGGGAGAGCAGCAACCCCTCCCTGGTCGACCACGGGCATATCTCCACCTCGTCGTGCCCGGTCGCCACCATCAACGCCTCCGCCACCAGGGCACCCGCCAACGACTGCTCCGCGCGGTGCCGGGAGATGCCGGGCAACCGGGCGCGCCGGGGCGCGGGCATCCGGGCCAGGCGGGGTATCCAGCCGCGCAGGTCGGCCAGGCGCAGCGTGCGCGGCACGAACGGCCCCTCGTGCTGCGGTCGCGCCCCGGCCAGCCGCGCCAGCTGCTGGAACACCTTCGAGCAGCCGACGGCCCGGTGGTCGGCGACGGACGTGCCCGCCAGCGCCTCCACCACGCGGTCGTGCACCAGCACCTGCTCACGGGCCAGGCCGCGGTGGTCGCGGGTCGGGGTCCGGTGCAGCCCGAGCCGCCGGGTCGTGGTCCGCGCGCCGAACGGCAGCGACCGCGTGAACGACGGCTCCACGTCCTCCCCGGCCGCGAGCTCCACCGTGCCGCCGCCGACGTCGAGCACCAGCAGCGGGCCGACGTGCCAGCCGAACCAGTGCCGCGCCGCCCGGTAGGCCAGCCGGGCTTCCTCCTTGCCGGGCAGCACGCGCAGCTGGGTGCCGGTGCGGCGGGCCACCTCGGCGATGACCTCGTCGGCGTTCGGCGCGTCGCGGATGACGGAGGTCGCGAACGGCACGAAGCCGGACACGCCGGCGCGTTCGGCGATGCGATGCGCGGTGCGGACAGCGGTCACAACCTGCTCGACGCCTTCCGGGCGGAGTCGGTTGCGCCGGTCGAGCGCCTGGTCGAGGCGGAGGCGGGTCTTGTGCGAGACGACCGGGTGGAGCGGGGAGCCCGAGACGACGACGAGGTGCGCGCTGAAGCAGCCGACGTCGAGCACACCGACCTGACCGGGTCGTCTGGACATACGTCACCGCCATTCGCGAGGAGAGGTACCGCAAGGAGTGCCCAAAGGCGCATCGGGTGAAACCGGATTGGGTGATCCGGTTCCGGGTAGTTCACGGCCATGAGTGCTTCGCAGCGGCCCCTGGCGGTGGTGACCGGCGCGTCCAGCGGGATCGGGCTCGAACTGGCGAAGGTGTTCGTCGAGCACGGGTTCGACCTGGTCGTGGCGGCGGAGAACGACGTGGTGCACGACGTGGCGCGGGAGCTGGCCGCGGGCGGGGCGCGGGTCGACCCGGTGCGGGCGGACCTGGCCACGTTCGAGGGCAACGAGGACCTGGTCGCGGTGGTCGAGGGCGTGGGCCGGCCGGTGGACGCGCTGGCGGTCAACGCCGGGGTCGGCGTCGGCGGCGACTTCGTCGACGACAGCGACCTGCGCAGCCACCTGCGGGTGGTGGACCTCAACATCTCCTCGGCGGTGCACCTGGCCAAGCGGCTGGTGCCCGCGATGGTGGAGCGCGGCGCCGGGCGGGTGCTGTTCACGTCGTCGGTGGCGGCGACCGCGCCGGGCCCGTTCCACTCGGTCTACGCGGCGTCGAAGGCGTTCCTGGCGTCGTTCTCGCAGGCGTTGCGGGAGGAGCTGCGCGACAGCGGGGTCACCGTGACGGCGCTGATGCCGGGACCGACGGACACCGACTTCTTCCGCCGGGCGGGCATGACCGACACCAAGGTGGCGACCGGGCCGAAGGACGACCCGGCGGACGTCGCGCGGGAGGGGTTCAAGGCGCTGATGGCGGGCGACGACCACGTGGTGGCCGGTTCGCTGCGCAAGGCCCAGGCCGTCGCCGGCCGGGTCCTGCCCGACCCGGTGAAGGCCAGGGCCATGCGCGGGATGACCGAACCGGGTTCGGGCTGAGGGGTCCCGCGGCTCGCGGCGCGGAACGGCCGGCGGCTCAGAACTCCGGGATCTCCGGCCCCCGGCGCCCGCGGCTCACCGCTCCCACGCCTTCGGCCGCACCCCTGCCCTCGACCGCGTCCCCGTTCTCCGGCACCTCGTCCCCGATCAACGCCCGGTACTCGTCCACCTCCTGCGGCGTCGGGTCGATCGGCGCTTCCTCCGCCACCTCGTCCGGGTCGACCGCGTCGACCTGCTCGTCCCGCGGTTCCGGTTCCTGTGCTGCCGTCATGCCCGCTGGTTACCCCGTGTGCGGTTGCTCGAACGGGGTAACCGTGACGCCGTGACCATCCACGCGAGACGAGACGTCCCCGCCCTGCCCGACCTGGTCTTCAACGCCGCCGCGGACCCGGCGCGCCTGGCCTCGTGGCTGCCCGACCCCTACCAGGTGGTCGGCCGCTCGGACGACGTGCTGATCCTGCGCGCGCACGACGGGCCGCACCAGGTGAGCCTGGCCGCCGACTACGACCAGCTGCTCCTGACCTGGTCACCGCTCGCCGACCGCGGCTGCCGCGGGGAGCTGCGGGTCTCCCTGGCCGGCGCCGCGGGCAGCGTCGCCGAGCTGCGCGTGGACGGCTGCCCCGACGAGCAGCTGCCGTCGCGCATGCTGGAAGCCCTCGCCCACGAGGTTGAGCAGAACCTCACCGCCGGCTGATCATGCGGCGGTGGAGATCCGCACCGCCCGGCCCGACGAGCTGCCGCTGCTGCCCCCGATCGAACGCGCCTCGGGCGAGCCGTTCCGCGACTTCGGCATGCCGGAGATCGCCGACGACGACCCGCTGCCGCTGGACGCCCTCGCCCACCTGCGCGTCTGGGTGGCCGTCGACCCGCACCCGGTGGCCTGGGTCGCGGTGGAGGAGGTCGACGGCGCGGCGCACGTCGAGCAGATCTGCGTGCACCCCGACCACGCCCGGCGCGGGATCGGGGCGGCGCTGCTCGACCACGTCGGGCGCTGGGCCGCGACGCGCGGGCTCGACGCGTTGACCTTGACCACGTTCCGCGACATCCCCTGGAACGGGCCCTATTATCGACGGCTGGGGTTCCACGAGGTGGCGGACCTCTCGCCAGGTCTGGCGGCCGTCGTCGCGGGTGAGACCGCACGCGGTCTGGACCCGGCGACACGCGTCTGCCTGCGCAGGCCGCTCCCGTGACGGTGTCAGGGCGCGATACTGGACGGGCAGACCTCCCCGTCAGCTACCCGTTCGGAGGTTCCCCAAGGTGGTCGACTTCGTGCACGAGGCACTGCTCTACCGCGATGACGACCAGTACCTCGCGGGGACCGTGCCGTTCGTGCGCGAGGGCCTGGCCGCGGGTGAGCCGGTGCTGGTGGCCGTGCCCGCGCGCGGCATCGACCTGCTGCGCCGCGCGCTGGGCGGGCAGGCCGAGCAGGTCGAGTTCCTGGACATGCGGCGCGCCGGGCGCAACCCGGGCCGGATCATCCCGGGCGTGCTGGCCGCGTTCACCGACACCAACGCCGCCACCGGCCGGGTGCGGATCGTCGGCGAGCCGGTGTGGCCGGAGCGCACCGAACTCGAGTACCCGGCGTGCGTGCAGCACGAGGCGCTGATCAACACCGCGTTCGAGGACCGGCCCGCCTGGATCCTGTGCCCGTACGACACGGCGCACCTCACGCCGGAGGCCGTGCGGGACGCGGAGAGCACGCACCCGGTCGTGGTCGAAGGTCTGCGGCGCAGGCCGAGCACCGGCTACCGCGAGCCGTTCCTGGTCGCCGAGGAGTTCAACCGGCCGCTGCCCGCGCCGCCGCCGGACGCGCTGACCCGCCGGTTCGACCTGGACGGCCTGGGCACGACCCGCCGGCTGGTGGCCGGTTTCGCCACCGACGCGGGCCTGACCGCCGACCAGGTGGAGGACCTGGTGCTCGCGGTCAACGAGCTGACCACCAACAGCGTCGTGCACGGCGGTGGTTCCGGCACGCTGCTGCTGTGGCGCGAGGGCGGCGCGGTGGTGTGCGAGGTGCGTGACGCGGGACGGCTCGCGAACCCCATGGTGGGCAGGCGCAACCCGGGCGTGAACCCGCACGGCGGGTACGGCGTGATGCTGGTGAACCTGCTGTGCGACCTGGTCCGCGTGCACACCCGCGACGACGGCACGTCGATCCGCGTCTACGTCGGCTGACGCCGCACCCCACGCACACCTCGCAGCACATCTCAACCGCCGGTCACCGTGATCCACCACAACCCGGAAACAGCGGCGGCGCACCGCCCCGGACCGGCAGAATCGGGCGCGTGACTCCCGCACTTCTGCTCGCCCACGGGGCCGGTGGCACGGTCCGCGCCAACTTCAGCCCGCTCATCCCGCGGCTGTCGCGCAACCGCAAGGTGCACGCGGTCGACTTCCCCGGCTCCGGCACGACCCCGCGCGCGACCGGTCCCCTGGAGCTCGACGACTTGGCCGATCGGCTGGTGGCGGCGGCCGAGGGCGAGGAGCGGTTCGCGGTCGTCGGCTACTCGATGGGCTGCGCGGTCGCGGTGCGCGCGGCGCAGCGGCACCCGGAGCGGGTGACGGCCCTGGTGCTCACCGCCGGGTTCGCCCGCATCGACGACGAGACCCGGGAGCGGATGCGGCAGTGGCGGCGGCTGGTCGACGGCGACCGCGCCGAGCTGGCCCGCTTCCTCATGTCCATCGCGCTGGGCGAGCCGTTCCTGCGGCGGATGACCGCCGAGCAGACCGAGGGCTTCCTGGAGCTGATCGCGCTCACCATCCCGGCGGGCACACCCGAGCAGGTGGACCTGGTGCAGCGCATCGACCTGCGCGCCGAGCTGCCGTCGCTGGACGTGCCGACGCTGGTGATCGGCGCGAAGCACGACCGGCTGATCGCGGCGGGCACCACGCGCGAGCTGGCCGACCTCATCCCGGGCGCGCGGTGGGAGGAGCTGGACAGCGGCCACTCCCCCGCCGTCGAGGCGCCGACCGAGTGGGTCCGGCTGATCGAGGAGTTCCTGGACTCCGTTCCCGCCCGCGGCTGACCCGCGCCGTCGGATGCGCAACAGCTTCGACGGCCAAGCCTGGTTCGTGCTGCAGGCCCGGGACGTGCACGGCGACGTGCACGTCCACCTGCCGCCCGCGGCCGGGCCGGTCGACCTGGCGGCGGCGGAACTGGCCGGGCTGGTGCTGGCCCAGTGGCGCGACGAGTCGGCCGCTCGGGACCTGTTCGACCCCGCGCCGCTGCCGGTGTGGTGGCGGGCGGGCCGCGCGGACGCCGACCACCCGGAGAACGTCGGCGGCCCCGTGCCCGAGGGTGACGACCTGGTCCGGCTGGCCGAGGCGTTCCGCGCGCTGCCCCGCGGCAGGCTGGTGGTGCTGGGCGAGCCGGGGTCGGGCAAGACCACGTTCGCCATGCTGCTGGCGCAGCAACTGCTGGTAGGGCTGCGCGCGGGCCAGACGGTCCCGGTGCTGCTGTCGGCGGCGTCGTGGGACCCGGTCCGCGAGCGGCCCGCCGAGTGGCTGCTGCGCCGGATCACCGAGGAGTACCCCGGTCTGCACGTCACGCACGGCCGGGCCGCGGTCGAGCGGCTGGTGCGCGACCGGCGGGTGCTGCCGGTGCTGGACGGGTTGGACGAACTGCCCGCGCCGGTGCGCGGCCCGGCGCTGGCGGCGGTGCACAAGGGCTTCGGCGAGGTGATCGTCACGTGCCGGGCCGCGGAGTACGCGACGGCCGTCGCCGGCGGCGGGGTGCTGCGGTCGGCGGCGGTGCTGCGCGCGGCCCCGCTCACCGCGCCCGCCGTGGTCGCGCACCTGCGCACGGCCGTCACACCGGACCGGTTGCCGGCGTGGCGGCCGGTGGTGGACGAGCTGGAGGGCCGGCCCGAGGGCGACCTGGCCGCCGCACTGTCCACGCCGCTGGCGGTGTGGCTGGCCCGCCGCGTCTACCGCTCCCCCGCCGCCGACCCCGCCGAGCTGCTCCGCCTGCCCGATCGCGCCGCGGTCGAGGCGCACCTGCTGGACGGGCTGATCCCGGCCGCGTTCGACGAGGAGCACTGCGGCCGGTGGGACGTCGACCGGGCCACCCGGTACCTGCGGTTCCTGGCCGACCACCTGACCGAACGCCGCGAGCAGGACATCGCCTGGTGGCGGCTGGGCCGGGCCCGCCCGGCGCGGGTCGCGTTCCTCGCGCTGGCCTCGCTGGTCGGCGGTGTGGTGCTGACGGCCATGCTGCTCGCGGACCTGCACTTCACCGACCCGGCCCGGGTGGGCTGGATCGCGACCGCCCTGGGCTTCCCGATCGGCGCGGTCGTGTGGCTGCTCGTGGAGTTCACCTCGGGTCCGCTGACCGCCGACGGCCGCGACCCCACGGGCAGGGCGGGCAGCTTGGCGTGGCGCAGGCGCGTCCGCGCGCTGGTCCAGGAAGCACGGCACCGACCGCGCCGGGCGGCGCTCGCCGCGGCTGGCCTGGTCGGCGGCACGGCGTTGATCGGCCTGCCGCTGGCGTCCGCGGGCGACGGCTTCGGGTGGTTCCTGCTGCCGCTGGCGGTGCTGCTCGGCCTGGGCAAGTCGGTGCTGATGTCACCGGTCGACGCGGACCGCGCCGTCGACCCGGACGAGCTGCTGCGCGGTGACCGCAAGGCGGTGCACGCGGCGCTGCTGTTCGTCGCGCCGCAGGTCGGCTCGCTGATGTACCTGCCGACGCTGCACGCGGGCAAGCCGGTCGTGGTGCAACTGCTGCTGGGCGCGGTGTTCATGGTCGGCTCGTGGGCCGGGTGCGGCGCGGTGGCGCTGCTGGTCAACGCGTCCGGCCGGTGGGCGGTGACCAGGGTCGGCCTGGCGCTGACCGGACGCCTGCCGTGGGCGGCGATGGAGTTCCTGCGCGAGGCGCACCGGGCGGGCGTGCTGCGCCGGGTCGGCGGCGTCTACCAGTTCCGGCACGTGCGGCTGCGCGACCGGCTGGCCACGGTGGCGCCCGCGCCGCGACGCGCGCCGACCACCGTGCCGGTCCGGGGCAGCGAGGTGCTGTTCCGGCAGGCCAACGCGGTGTCGCCGACGTGGGCCGTGCTGACGATCACCGGCTCGGCGGCGTTGGCCGCGCTCCTGGCGCTGAGCACCGTGGCCCGGCTGTTCGTCCCGCTGTGGGTGTCCCCGTTGGTCTTCCTCACGAGCGTCGCGGCGGTGCACTGGCACGTGCGCGGCGTGCCGTGGCGGCCGAACCGGCTGCGCGTCGAGCCGCACCGGCTGGTGGTGTCGTGGCACGGTTGGTCGCACGAGTTCACCGCCCGCGAGGTGGGCCGGCTGGAGATCCGGCGCGTCGCGGACGACGCCTACGGTCTGCGCGTGCGCACCAAGGCGAGGATCCGGCCCGCCGGCGACGACGGTTGGCTGCTGGTGTGGCCGCTCGGCACGACCTCCGACCAGCACCCGGACCTGGAACGGGCGCTGGCCCGCTTCGCGCGGTCGGCCGGTTTGCGCGTGATGAGGTCTGGCTAACCAGGCCGCATGACCAACACGCTCGTCCTGGACGTCGACGGGACGCTGGTGGACACCAACTACCACCACGCGGTCGCCTGGTACCGCGCGTTCCGCCGCTTCGACCTCACCGTGCCCACCTGGCGGCTGCACCGGGCCATCGGGATGGGCGGCGACAAGCTCGTCGCCGCCGTCGCGGGCGAGCACGTGGAACGCCGGCACGGTGACGACCTGCGCAAGGCGTGGGAGGTGGCGTTCGAGCCGATGCTGGCCGAGATCAGGCCGCTGGAGGGCGCGCACCGCCTCGTCGCCACCGCGCTGGAGCAGGACTTCACCGTCGTGCTGGCCAGTTCGGGCAAGCGCCACCACGTGGACCACTACCTGAAGCTGATCGACGCGGTCGGCCTCACGTCCACCTCGTCGGACGACGTCGAGGACAGCAAGCCCGCGCCGGACCTGATCGAGGTGGCGCTGAAGCGGGTCGACGGCAACGGCCGGGCCGTGGTGATCGGCGACTCGGTGTGGGACTGCGCCGCCGCCGCGCGCGCCGGGTTGCCGGTGGTGTGCCTTCGCACGGGTGGTTTCGGCGAGGCCGAGTTGCGGGAGGCCGGGGCGTCGGCAGTCTACGAAGGACTCGACGAGTTGCGGGCGGACCTCACCGACCTGCCGATGGCGTAGGAGGAATCGTGCGGATCGGGTACACCCTCATGACCGAGCAGGCCGGGCCGCGCGAGCTGGTCGAGCACGCGGGGCTGGCCGAGCAGGCCGGGTTCGACTTCGAGGTGATGAGCGACCACTACTCGCCGTGGCTGGACGAGCAGGGGCACGCGCCGTACGCGTGGAGCGTGCTGGGCGCGGTCACGCAGGCCACCGAGCGGGTCGAGCTGATGACCTACGTGACCTGCCCGACCGTGCGCTACCACCCGGCGGTGGTGGCGCAGAAGGCGGCGACCGTGCAGCTGCTGTCGGGCAACCGGTTCACGTTGGGCATCGGCGCGGGCGAGAACCTGAACGAGCACGTCGTCGGCCGCGGCTGGCCGCCGGTGAACGTGCGGCACGAGCTGCTGCGCGAGGCCGTGGAGATCATCTCGCAGCTGTTCGACGGTGGGTACGTCAACTACTCCGGCCAGCACTTCCGGGTCGACTCGGCGAAGCTGTGGGACCTGCCCGAGCAGCGCGTGCCGATCGCGGTCGCGGTGTCGGGCGGGCAGTCGGTGCGCACGTTCGCACCGCTGGCCGACGCGATGGTGGCGACCGAGCCGGACCCGGCGCTGAGCCAGGAGTGGGACGTCTTCCAGGGCGGGCGGTCGCGGAAGATCGGCCAGCTGCCGATCTGCTGGGATCCGGACCGCGACGCGGCCGTCGAACGCGCCCACGAGCAGTTCCGCTGGTTCGCGGGCGGCTGGAAGGTCAACTCGGAGCTGCCCGGCACGGCCGGGTTCGCGGGCGCGACGCAGTTCGTGCGCCCCGAGGACGTGGCCGAGAAGATCCCGTGCGGCCCGGACGTCGGCCCGGTGGTGGAGGCGGTGGCGAAGTTCCGCGAAGCGGGCTTCACCGACCTGGCGCTGGTGCAGATCGGCGGCGACCACCAGCGGGAGTTCCTGGACTTCGCCAAGGGAGAACTGCTCCCCGCCCTGCGCTGACCGGCCACGCGGGTCAGGCCACGGCCCCGGCCTGGCCCGCACCGCTCGGCCCGCACCACTCGACCCGCCCTGCCCGCCACGCCCGGCCCTGTCGCAGGCGGTCCTCTCCCACCCGCGCCTGCACCTGTCTCCCCCGAACCTCCGCCTCCCGGCGGCGGCACGCGGGTCAGCCCCGGGCCGCGCCGCCGCGTTCCTTCGACGGCGGCCCCGTCACCGTGGGCGGGCCCGGGTTGGGGGCGATCACGACCGGAGTGTTCGTCGGCAGGCGCACCTGGGTCTCGCGGGTGGCCTTGGTGGTCGTCGGCGCGGGCGTGGTGGAGGTCGCGTCGACCGTCGTGGTGCCGCCGGTGCTCCCGGTGCTCCCGGCCGGCGGGGCGTCCTGCGAGGCACCCTGCACCACGGTCACCGTGGACGGGTTGTTCCCCGGCACGGCCACACCGGTGTTGTTCGCCTCCTCGGCGATCGGCTCCGGCACGCCGCTGGTCGTCGGCCGACCGGCGCGGTCACCCGGCTCCGGCGCGCTCTGGTCGCCCAGCAGCAGCACACCGAGCATGGCCAGCACCGCCGCCGCGGCCGCCGCACCCACCAGCAACGCCCGGTTGCCGGTCTTCGGCTCGGGCTCGTCCTCCGCGACCCGGTCCACCACCGCCACGTCGACCAGCGGCGCCAGGCCCGCGCTCGCCCGCTGCGCCTGCGCGAGCAGCCGCTCGCACTCCAGCGCCGACGGCCGCTTGGCCGGGTCGGACGCGGTCATCGCGGTCAGCACGTCGGTCCACGGCGCGGGCAGGTTGGCCGGGATGCGCGGCTCCCGGTGCAGCCGCGACAGCGCCGCCTCGGTGTCGCCGCCCGGGTACTCGGGCCGCCCGGTCAGGCACTCCAGCAGCACCAGGCCCAGCGCGTACACGTCGGCGGCCGGCAGCACGTCGCCGCCGCGCACCTGCTCGGGCGCGAGGTAGCCGGCCGTGCCGACCAGGATCCCGGACTTGGTCACGCGGGTGACCTGGCCCTGCAACGCCAGACCGAAGTCGGCCAGGTAGGCGCGCCGCCCGGCCGTGTCGAGCAGGATGTTGGACGGCTTCACGTCCCGGTGCACCACGTCGTTGGCGTGCACGTAGGCCAGCACGCCGGCGACCTGCGCCCCGATCGCGGCCACCACCTCGGGCGACATCGCGCCGCGCATCCGGCGGCGCAGCGTGCCGCCCTCGACGGCCTGCATCACGAAGTAGGGCCGGCCGCGGAAGCTGCCGGTGCCGTACACCTCGACCAGGCCGGGGCACCGCAGCTCGCCGAGCACCTGCGCCTCGCGGTCGAGCCGGATCCGGTCCTCGCCGGACGCTTGCCCCAGGAAGAACTTGATCGCGACCTCGCGGTCCAGCCGCGTGTCCACCGCGCGGTACACCTCGGCCATGCCGCCCGAGCCGTACAGGCTGCCCAGGGCGTACCTGCCGTCGACGACTTCCCCGGTCAGGTCACCGTCCCACATCCGGTTGAACCTCCGCTGTGTCGACGACGTCGGCCCGGACGCCGGAAGGTACCGGTCCCGGGGTGGGGCCAGCCACCCCGTTCGTCGTTCCGCGTCGGCCTACCCGCTGTCCGCCCCTCACAAACCACCCTTTTCTTCAGGATGCCGAAGCTGCTCCGACGCCGGACGAAGACTACGAGAATCGGGTGGGCGGAGGGTGACGGGCCGGCGAGCCGCACGCCGAAGACCACCCGGTCGAGTGATCTCCGGCGTACGGCCTGGTGAAAACCGCCACCCGTGCCGTTACGGCGTGGCGGTCGCGCAGGTGGTCGTCGGTGGGGTCGTGGTGCTGCTGGAGGGCAGGGTCGTCACCGGCGGGCCGGCCGAGGCGGGCCGGGTGCCGCTGCACAGGTGCGACTCCACCCGGCCGTCGGCCGAGTCGCCGTGCGCGAACACGACGTACTCCACGCCGACGGCGAGCCTGATCCCGCACAGCGAGCCGACGGTGGACGTCATCACGTCGACTTGCGCGGGCACGTTGCCCTTGTACTGGCGGCCCACGGCGACGGCGTACCGGTACTTGTCGTCGTAGCGCGAGGCCGGGTCGCCCGCCTCCAGCGTCTCGCCGAGCACGACCCCGGCGAAGACGTGGCTCGCCTGGTGGAAGCGCTGCCCCTCCGTGCTGGGCAGGCAGCTGCACGCGCTGGCGGGAGTGGTGAGGACGGCGGTGAGCAGGGCGGCGGCGACGGTGACGACACCGGCCGCGTGGGCTAAGAAGCGAAAACGCGCCACAAGATCCCCCTCGGGTACGTAAGGAGTGGTCAGCGGCGGTGTCAACTCAGCGTACGGTCACCGTGCCGCGTCGGAGACCACCCGGCCGGGTGGTCTCCGACGCGAAGTCACGGCGTCGCCGTCGCGCAGGGTGTCGTGGGTGGCGCGGTCGTCGTGGTGGTGACCGCCGGGCCCGTGGTCGTCGGCGGGCCGCCCGAGGCCGGCCGGATGCCGCTGCACTGGTCGGTCTCCACGCGGCGGTCGGACGCGTCGCCCTTGGCGAACACGAGGTACGCCTCGCCCACGGTGAGCTTGAGGCCGCACGAGTTGTTCCGCTGGGTCAGCACGTAGACCCGGCGCGGCACATCGCCCTTGTACTCGGTGTCGACCGCGACCGTGTACCGGTACGCGGTCTCCTCGACCTTCTCGTGGACCACCACGCCTGAGAACACGTAGGTGGCCTGCTGGTAGCGCAACGCCTCGTTGCCGGGGTTGCAGATGCAGGCGCTCGCCGGGCTGGTGAACACGGCGGCGAGCAGGAGCGCGGTGACGGTGAGGACACCGCCCGCGTGAGCGAGCAATCGGGAGCGCGCCAAGAGATCCCCCTCGGGAGGAGCGGTCTGCGGCGGTGTGCGCCCAGCGTACGGTCAGGCGTGCAGCGCCAGCCAGAGCTCGGCGCGCACGCCTGCGGGTTCCAGCGAACGACCCAGCAGCCGCTCCACCCGCTGGAGCCGGTTGCGCACGGTGTGCCGGTGCACGCCCAGCCGGGCGGCGGCCGGGTCGGCCTGCCCGTGGCACGCCAGCCACTCCCGCAGCGTCTCGCGCAGCACGTCGTCCAGCGGCGCGAGCAGGGCGGCGGCGAACCGCGCCGCGTCCGGTGCCAGCAGACCGGACCCGGCGACCTCCTCGAACGTGGGCACGCCCGCCTCGCACGCCCGCAGCGCCTCCCGGTAGCCGCGGGCGACGCTGCCCGCGTCCACGGGACTGGACGCGTGCGCGGGCACGTCCACCGCTCGGGCCAGCACGACCACCCGCCCGTCCACCTCCGCCCAGAACCCGTCCGGTTCGGCGGGCTCGCGCAGCACGAACACCCGGAATGACCCCTCCGGCACCCCCTCCACCGGCACGCCCGCCAGCGCCAGCCGGAACCGCGCCCCCCGCAGCTCCCGCCGCACCGCGTCGACCTCGTCCGACCTGGCCAGCGCCACGGTGAGCAGCGACGCGGCGGCGTTGACCACGCCCGCGTCCAGGGGCCCGCGCGCCGCGACGGCGAGGAAGCCGCGCCGACCGAGGACCTGCATGGCCACGTGCCGCTCCCCGTCCGGCCACGCCGCGCCCGCCGGCCCGCCGGACGACGCGAGCCGCCGCACGTGCCCGGCGAGGTCGGGCAGCGAGCCGACCACGTGCACCGGCGTGCCGTGGGGGTCGAGCAGCGCCGCCGCGCCGTCGATGAGCCGGGCCAACCGCCGGACCACGCCCGGCGGACCGTCGCCGACCGCGGCCCGGGTCAGCGACCGCTGCGCCGCGCCCGCCCGCGCCAGCGCCGCGTACTCGTCCGCCGCGACGGCCCGCGACACGGCCTTGGTGATCGCGATGAACGGCGTGGCCCGCGGCACCTCCAGCAACGCCAGCCCGGCGTCCCGCGCGGCCTCGACCAGGTCGTCGGGCACGCGGTCGTGGCTCAGCCCGGTGCCGAACCCGAGCCCCACCGCGCCCGCCGCCACCAGGCGCCGCACGTACTCGCGGTGCGGTCCGAGCGCGATGCCCGTGGTCAGCAGCAGCTCGCCGCCCTCCAGGAACGGCGTCGGGTCGGCCAGCTCGGTGCTGTGCACCCACGCCACCACCCGGTCGAGCCCCGCGTCCACGCGCACGTCCAGTCCGACCTCGCGGGCCAACCGCCCGACCGTCAACGCCATGGACACTGTGTACAGTCCACCGCCACTGGCTCGCCACCGTGGACACTGTCGCCCGCCGCCGCGCCGGTCGATGCTGGACCCATGGCCCGACTGCGCACGGAGATCCCCGGACCCCGGTCACGCGAGCTGGCCGAGCGGCGCAAGGGCGCGGTCGCGGCAGGCGTCGGCTCGGTGCTCCCGGTGTTCGTCGACCACGCCGAGCCGGGGGTGCTGGTCGACGTCGACGGCAACCGGTTGATCGACCTGGGCTCCGGCATCGCGGTGACCGGCGTCGGCAACCCCGCCCCCGCCGTCGCGCGGGCCGTGCGCGAGCAAGTCGACCGGTTCAGCCACACCTGCTTCATGGTCACGCCGTACGAGGGCTACGTGGAGGTGTGCGAACGGCTGGCCGAGCTGGCACCCGGCGGGCACGCCAAGCGGTCGGTGCTGCTCAACTCGGGCGCGGAGGCGGTGGAGAACGCGGTGAAGATCGCCCGGCACGCCACCGGCCGGCCGGGCGTCGTGGTGCTCGACCACGCCTACCACGGCCGCACGAACCTCACCCTGGCGATGACCGCCAAGGACTTGCCCTACAAGCACGGCTTCGGCCCGTTCACGCCCGAGGTGCACCGCGTCCCCGGCTCCTACCCGCTGCACGACGGCCTGACCGGCGAGGAAGCGGCCCGGCGCGCCGTCGCCGCGATCGACCGGCCGGACGACATCGCGTGCGTGGTGGTCGAGCCGATCCAGGGCGAGGGCGGCTTCGTCGTGCCCGCGCCGGGGTTCCTGCCCGCGCTCGCCGACTGGTGCCGGTCGCACGGCGTGCTGCTGGTCGCCGACGAGGTCCAGACCGGCTTCTGCCGCACGGGCGACTGGTTCGCGTGCGACCACGAGGGTGTCGTGCCGGACCTGGTCGTGACGGCGAAGGGCATCGCGGGCGGCCTCCCGCTGGCCGCCGTGACCGGGCGCGCGGACGTGGTGGACGCCGTGCACGCGGGCGGGTTGGGCGGCACGTACGGCGGCAACCCGATCGCCTGCGCCGCCGCCCTGGCCGCCGTCGACACCATGCGCGAGCTGGACCTCAACGCCGCCGCCCGGCGCATCGAGGCGACCGTACTGGCGCGCCTGCGCGCCCTGACCTCCGCCGAGGTGGTCGAGGTGCGCGGGCGCGGTGCGATGCTGGCCGTCGAGCTGGCCTCCGCCGACGAGGCGGCCCGGGTCGCGGCCTCGTGCCACGCCGCCGGCGTCGTCGTGCTGACCTGCGGTACCCGTGGGAACGTGATCCGCCTGCTGCCACCGCTCGTCATCCCGGACGAGCTGCTGGCCGAGGGCCTGGACGTGCTTGAAGGAGCCATTCGGTGACGACGCCGCACTGGGTCGCGGGCGAGCCCGCGACGAGCGATGACCTGGTCGAGATCCGCACACCGCACGACGGCGCGCTCGCCGGCGTGACGTCGAACGCGACCGCCGAGGACGTGGAGCGGGCCGTCGCCGCCGCGCACGCCGTGGCGGACGAGTTCGCCGCCCTGCCCGCGCACGCGAGGGCCGCCGCGCTGGACCACGTGTCGCGCCGGCTCGCCGAACGCGCGGACGAGGTGGCCGCGCTGATCACCGCCGAGTCGGGCAAGCCGGTGAAGTGGTCGCGGATCGAGGTCACCCGCGCGGTCTCGACGTTCCGCTGGGCCGCCGAGGAAGCGCGCCGGTTCTCCGGCGAGCTCCAGCGGCTGGACACCGACCCGGCGGCGAGCGGCAGGCTGGCGCTGGTGCGGCGGGCGCCGCGCGGCCCCGTGCTGGGCATCGCGCCGTTCAACTTCCCGTTGAACCTGGTGGCGCACAAGGTCGCGCCCGCCCTGGCGGTGGGCGCGCCGATCGTGGTCAAGCCCGCGCCGGCGACGCCGCTGGTCGCGCTGCTGCTGGGCGAGCTGCTGGCCGAGACCGACCTGCCCGCCGGGTCGTGGTCGGTGCTGCCGGTGCCCAACGAGGTGGCGGGCGCGCTGGCCGAGGACCCCCGGCTGCCGGTGGTGTCGTTCACCGGTTCCGGCCCGGTGGGCTACTCGATCCTGGAGCGCGTGCCGCGCAAGCACGTCGTGCTGGAGCTGGGCGGCAACGCGGCGGCCGTCGTCTGTCCGGATTGGACGGACCTGGACTGGGCGGCGCAGCGGATCGCCACGTTCTCGATGTACCAGGGCGGGCAGTCGTGCATCTCGGTGCAACGCGTGTACGCGCACCAGGACGTGTACCCGGCGTTGGCCGAAGCCGTGGTGTCGCACGTGCGCAAGCTCGGCACGGGCGACCCGACCGACCCGGCCACCGACGTCGGCCCGATGATCAACGAGGCCGCCGCGCGCCGGGTCGAGGCGTGGGTGGACGAGGCGGTGGCGGCGGGCGCGCGGGTGCTGACCGGTGGCCGCCGGTCGGGCGCGACCTACGAGCCGACGGTGCTGGCCGACGTGCCGCCGGCGTGCAAGGTGGTGGACGAGGAGGTGTTCGGGCCGGTGGTGGTGCTGGACCGCGTGCCCTCGGTGGACGAGGCGTTCGACCGGGTGAACGCCTCGCGGTTCGGGTTGCAGGCGGGCCTGTTCACGCACGACGTCCGGGTGGCGTTCCGGGCCGCCAAGCGGCTGGCCGTCGGCGGGGTGATCGTGGGCGACGTGCCGAGCTTCCGGGCCGACCAGATGCCGTACGGCGGGGTGAAGGAGTCCGGGACGGGCCGCGAGGGGGTGCGTGCGGCGATGGAGGACCTGACCGAGGCGCGCGTCCTGGTGCTGACCGGGCTGGAGCTGTAGCGGCTTGACATCCGGGCACGCCGTCGTCGCGTTCGCCACCGACCGGGCCGCCGACCTCGACCACGGCCGGCGGCTGGTCCTGGCCGCGCTCGACGGGCCCGCGCGCGCCGCGCCGGGCCACGACGCCGTGCTCCTCACCCGCCCGCCGTCGGAGCGGTTCGCGGTGCGGCTCACCGAAGCCGCGCACGCGTCCGCGACACCGCTCCGCCTGCGGGTGGCCGTCGCCCTCGGCGGGATCGCCACCGCCCTCGCCGTGCTCCGCTCGGACGAACTGCGGTCCGCGCACGTGGCCACCACCCGTCCGGTCACGATCGCCGTCACGGACGGTTGCACCGGCGTTCGCCCGATCGCGGAACCCGAGCGTCACCTGGTGGTGCGAGTGCCTGACGTGCCGGAACCGGTCTGGCTGCTGGACGCCCGCGTGCCGGACACCGACGCGCTGTTCCACGCGCTGATGGCGGTGCCGTCGTTGCAGCGGGAGGAGTCCCGCCGGCTCGTGCTCGACCTCCTGCCGCCGGCCCTCGCCGGCGCCGTGCCGCACCACCCCACCGCCGCGCTGCACGTGAGCGCACTGCTGCTGACGTGCCTCGAACACGAGGGTGGGCTGAATGCGCTCCGCGACGCTTTGCGCGTGGTAGAAGGTGAGGGTTCCACACCAATGTGGCGAATCACCGCACTATTGCGCGCTCAATCGGACCTCGGCCAGTAGCGTTCAATCCGGAACTGACCCGGAATAGGGCGGAACCGGAAGGGGTTGGAACACTGCGCGCCGACCGCTCGAACGGGGGACCACCGATGGTCCATGCGGACGACAACGGCGGCCGGGGATTGCTCATGCCCCTGGTCGACGTGCTGGCGCGCGTCCCGAGCCTGTCCGACCGCGCGGGCCGCAACCTCGTCATCCGGATGATGTCCGCAGAATTGCGGGAAACTCTCCTGGTCGAGGAGCACCAGACCGCGATCGGTCATCTGTTCAACCTCGCCGAGGTCTGCCAGCGCAGTCCGGAACGCCTATCAGCACTGGTCCGTATCGTATCCCGCATCGACCACGACACGCGCGCGATGGTTGAATTGCGCCGCGTCGTCGCGGAACTGACGCCGTTGGACCTCTTCCCGACATCCGATCGAGCAAGGCTGTTCACATTGCTGGCTGGCGTGGTCGTGCCCGACATCGCGGACATCTACCGCGTGGTGGCCGGCCCGACGGCTCCGAGCCTCTACGGCCCCACCACGTACGCCGAGGTGTTCCGGGTGCTGGAGACGCTCAACGCCGGCCCGGACGGCGTGCCGCGGCCGCTGGTGTTCGTCGAGCACATCGCCGCGCGCGTGCGCACCGAGCTGGCGATCGAGCTGCACCGGTGGAACGAGGCGCAGGCCGTGTCGATGGGCCTGCTGGCCGAGCTGACCGCGGTCCGGGACAGCCTGCGGCCGGAGACCGCGCAGCCGCTCACCCCCGCCCCCGGCTCGCCCGCCTACCTGGTGCTGCAAATACGCGGCGAGGGGCCGACCGGCGAGAAGTACCGGGTGTCCTCGTGGCGGCAGCTCGGCGGACCCACCCCGTGGTCGCCGCTGCACGACGAGGACGCGGTCGGCACGCTGGCCGAGGTGAAGAGGCACGTCGCCGCGCTGGTCGAGAAGGTCGAGGACGACTGGGCGCAGTACAGCCCGGACATCCGGGTCGAGTTCGTGCTCGACTACGAGAACATCAACCTCGACGTCGACCAGTGGCCGTGGGAGAACGACGCCGACCTCGCCCAGCCGATGGGCTGCCGCTACCCCGTGGTGGTCCGCAGCCTGGAGCGGATGACCACCCGCAAGTACCACCGGGAGTGGCGGCAGCGGTGGGCGGAGCTGACCGGGCAGCTCGGTCGCGCCACCGGCCTCTCGCGCACCTCGACGTGCCGGGCGTCGAACGGCACCGACCAGGGCCTGCGCGAGCTGCTGACGCAGTTCACCACCGAACGCGGCCTCGTCTCGCTGGTGCTGTCCGCGCCGCCGAGGCCGGAGAACGCGGGCCGTGACGAGGTCGCCGCCGGGGTGAAGGCGGGCGTGCCGCTGATGGTGTGGCACCGGCACGACTGCGGCACGCCCGAGTTCTCCGACGTGGTCGACTCGGTGCTGCACGGCGAGGACGAGTTGCACCTGTTGGAGCGCGTGCGCCTGGCCCGGAACACGGCGTACAAGGAAGGCACGCGCCGCCACGTCGGCGAGGCGCTGACGATCCTGTACGACGACCCGGAGCGGATCGTCGTGCCCAGCCAACCGGGTCCGCCCCGGGAAGGGGTTGCGGTCGGATGAACGACGGCCAGGTCCACTCCGGCGAGCACCACTCCGGCACCGTCTACCGCGGCACGGGCGAGGTCGCGCGGACACCGGTCGCGGACCTGCCGCCGCCACCGCCCTGGCGGACGTTCACCGGCCGCGGCAACACCTCCCGGCCCACCGACGACGGCGGCGAGGGCGACCGCCGGGTGGGCGGCGTGCGCGCGGTCCGGCGGACACCGCACCCCAACGAGGTCGCGATGGTCGACGCCGCGATCCGGCTGCGCCGCCCGCTGCTGGTCACCGGCGCGCCGGGCACGGGCAAGTCGTCCCTGGCCTACCTGATCGCGCGGGAGCTGGGGCTGGGACCGGTGCTGCGCTGGCCGATCACCAGCCGCACCGCGCTCAAGGACGGTCTGTACCTGTACGACGCGATCGCCCGGGTGCAGGCGGCGGGCGCGCACGACCCGGACTCCGGGATCGGCGACTACATCCACCTCGGGCCGCTGGGCACCGCGCTGCTGCCCTACGACCTCCCGCGCGTGCTGCTGATCGACGAACTGGACAAGGGCGACATCGACCTGCCCAACGACCTGCTCAACGTGTTCGAGGAAGGCGAGTACGAGATCCCCGAGCTGGTCCGGTACGCCAAGCACCGCGACGAGGTCGAGGTGCTGACCGCCGACCGGGGGCACACCGCGACCGTGCGCCACGGCGTCGTGCGCTGCCGCGAGTTCCCGATCGTGATCATCACCAGCAACGGCGAGCGCGAGTTCCCGCCCGCGTTCCTGCGCCGCTGCCTGCGGCTGCACGTGCGGCAGCCCGGCCAGGAGCAGCTGGGCGAGATGGTGGCGGTGCACTTCGGCGACGCGCACGGCGTGGACGTGGCGCGGCTCATCGCCGACTTCCTGGCCCACCGCGCCGACGTCGGCACGGTGTCGGCCGACCAGCTGCTCAACGCCGTGCACCTGGCCACGTCGGGGGCCTACCAGCCCGACGAGGAGTGGTCGGAGCTGCTCAAGGCGATCTGGCACCCGTTGTCCGCGGAGGCCGGATGACCGGATCGCGGGCCGAGCCGCCGGCCGGTGAGGTGCTGCTCCAGCACCTCGACGCGACCGACGGCCGGGTGGAGGTGCTGCGCACGGCGGACCTGACCCTGCGCGAGGTCCGGGACTCGCTGTGGCTCGCCGGCGCGCTGCGCCGACCCGCGCCGGAACCGACCGCCGGAACCGACGACCCGCCGCCGCGGGCCGACGAACCACCCGTTCCACCACCGCCCGCCGAGGCACCACCCCGCGACGACACCCCGCCGCCCGCCCCGGACCCCGCCGGCGAGGTGGAGCACGACCAGGCGCGCATCGAGCGGTGGACGCAGACGCCGACGACGCTGGCGCGGGTCGACCCGGTGCTCGCGGTGGGCGGCACGGTCAGCGCGGTGTCCGCGTGGCCGACCGTGCCCGCGCTGCCCGAGCGCCGGGGCATCAGCCGGGCGCTGCGACCGCTGGCGCGCCGCCAGCCGTCGCCCCGGCTCAAGGCGCTGGACGAGGAGGCCACCGCGGTGCGGGCCGCCCGGGACGGGCTGTGGCTGCCCGAGTGGCGGGCCGCGCCGTGGCGGCGGTTCGAGGTGGCGCTGGTGGTCGACACGGCGGTGGCGGCCGAGCTGTGGCGGCAGACCGTGCGCGAGTTCCGGGTGCTGCTGGAGCGGCAGGGCGCGTTCCGCGACGTGCGGGTCTACGAGCTGGACAGCTCGCCCACCGCCGCGCGGGACGTGACGCTGCGGTCCGAGGGCGGTGCGGAGCACGCGTGGCGGTACCTGGTCGAGCCGACCGGCAACCGGATCGTGCTGGTGCTCACCGACACCATCGGCCGCGCCTGGCACAGCGGCGCGGTCGGGCACGTGCTGCACGCGTGGGGCCGGTCGATGCCGGTCGCGGTGGTGCAGACGCTGGCGCAGCGGCTGTGGTCGTGGGGCGGCCTGCCGACCCGGCGGATGCGCCTGTCCGCGCCCGGGCCGGGCGCGCCGAACCGGCGGCTGCGCTTCGACGGCACGGCCGAGCGCGGCGGGACGGCCGTGCCGGTGCTCGGGCTGTCCGCCGAGTGGATGGCGGCGTGGGCCAGGCTGATCACCGCGCCGGGCTCGGAGTGGGTGGAGACGACCGCGGCGATCGTGACGCCGCAGGTCGCCGCACCGCCGGCGCGCGAGGACGACGACGAGCCGCCGACCGCGGCCGAGCGGGTGCTGAAGTTCCGCACCTACGCGTCGGTGGACGGGTTCCAGCTCGCGGGCCTGCTGGCCGCCACACCGCTGAACCCGAAGCTGATGGGCCTGGTGCAGCGCGTGCTGCTGCCCGGCTCGGACCTCTCGGCGCTGGCCGAGGTGATGCTCGGCGGGCTGATGACGCGGCTGCCCGACGCGGACGGCGCGACCGACGCGGTGGCCTACGACTTCGACGCCGGTGTGCGGGAGGAGCTGCTGGCCACGTCGCGGCGCTCGGACACCGCCCGGGTCGCGCGCGTGCTCGACGAGTACGCGGGTGACGACAACGAGGCGCTGCGCAACTTCCGGCTCGCGCTCGACGAACCCGACGGCACCGCGGAACCGGAACCGTCCCCGGAGAACGTGCCGTACCTGAAGGTCCAGGAAGCGGTCTTCCGCGCGCTCTCCGGCCCCTACGCCCGCAGGTCGCAGCGCATCAGACGGGTGCTCGGCCTGGGTGACCGGACCCGCCTTCCGCCCGACGGGTCCGCGAACGGCACGAACCAGGAGAACGACTCTGTGACGAACATCGACACCCGACCTCCGGCGCCAGTGGTCGGGTCGCTGCCGCGTGAAGGAGAAGACGTGAACGCTCCCGGTAGCCCCCTGTTCACCGGCGAGCGGCAGCCCGGTTCCACACAGCCGCAGGTGTGGGGTCACGTGCCGTTGCGCAACCCGGACTTCGTCGGCCGCGACGACCTCCTGGAGCAGCTGCGCCTGCGGCTCGGCGAGGCGGGGCCGACGGCCGTGCTGCCCGAGGCGCTGCACGGCATGGGCGGTGTCGGCAAGTCGCAGACCGTGGTCGAGTACATCCACCGGCACGCCTCGGAGTACGAGGTGGTGTGGTGGATCTCGGCGGAGCAACCCGCCCAGATCAAGGCCGGTTTCGTGGAGCTGGCCAAGAAGATCGGCGTCGCCGCCTCGGGGTCGGCCGAGACCGCGGTGCCCGCCGTGCTGGAGGCGCTGCGCCTCGGCGAGCCCTACCGCCGGTGGATCCTGGTGTTCGACAACGCCGACCGGCCGCAGGACGTGCGCCAGTACTTCCCCGCGGGAAACGGCCACATCGTCGTCACCTCGCGCAACTCCGAGTGGGGTGGCTTCGCCCGACCCGTCGCGGTCGACCTCTTCACCCGCGCGGAGAGCATCGAGCTGCTGCACCGCCGCGCGGGCGACCTGGACGACGCCGAAGCCGACGCCCTCGCCGAAGCCCTCGGCGACCTCCCGCTGGCCGTGGAGCAGGCCGCCGCGTGGCGCGCCCAGACCGGCATGCAGGTCTCGGAGTACCTGCAACTGCTGGAGCAGAACCGCACCGAGCTGCTGGAAGCGGGCACGTCCAGCGAGGACCAGCTCCCGGTGGCGGCGGCGTGGAACGTCCCGCTCAACCGCCTCAAGAACCACCACCGGGCGGCGTTCCAGTTCCTGCACGTCTGCGCGTTCTTCGGCCCCGAACCGATCTCCCAGAAGCTGTTCCGCGGCGTGCGCGACCTGGCCGTGCCGGACGCGCTGCGCGAGGCGCTCAACGACCCGATCAAGCTCAGCCGGGCGATCCGCGAGATCAGCCGCTACAGCCTCGCCAAGATCGATCACCGCAACAACGCCCTGCAACTGCACCGCCTCGTCCAGACCGTGCTGAAGAACCGGCTGAACCCCGACGAGCAGGAGCTGATGCGGCACGCGGTGCACGTGCTGCTGACCAAGGGCGACCCGGGCGACCCCGACGCCTCCACCAACTGGCCCCGCTACGCCGAACTCCTGCCGCACGCCCTGGTGTCCCGGGTCGTCGACTGCCAGGACAAGTGGGTCCGCGTCCTGGTGCTGAACCTGGTCCGCTACCTGCTCAACTCCGGCGACTTCGGCGGCGCCCGCGACCTGGCCGGCCAAGCCTCGGAGTCGTGGCGCAGGTCGTTGGGCGAAAGGGAGTTCGACACGCTGGAGATCACCCGCCGCTACGGCATCTCCCTGCGCCGCCTGGGCCGCATCGAAGAAGCCCGCGCCCTCAACCAGCGCACCTACGAGCTGTTCCGCGAGGTCATCGGCGACGACCACGAGGGCATGCTGAACATGCTCGACACCCTCGCCCTCGACCAACGCGCCCAGGGCGTCTTCGGCGAGGAACTGCTGACCCGGCAACGCGTCTACGACCGCGCCGTGGAGATCCTGGGCGAGGACGACCCGCTGACCCTGGCCTACGGCAACAACCTGGCCAGCTCGTTCCGGCTGATGGGCGACTACGCCAAGGCGCACGAGATCGACCGGGACGTGCTGCGCAAGCGGGAAGCGGTGCTGGGCGCCGACCACCCGCTCACCTTCGCCTCGCACAACAGCGTCTCCATGGACATGCGGGAGCTCGGGCACTACGCCGAGGCCGCGCGGCGGCAGGACGAGTCGCTGGCGGTGCAGCGGGAGCTGTTCGGCGACGACCACCCGCAGGTGATCGGCGCGGCGCGGAGCCTGGCGGTCGCGCTGCGCAAGGCGGGCGAGCACACGCGCGCCCGCGACGTGATCGAGGACGTCCTCAAGCGCTACCGCAAGCGGCACGGCGACGAGCACATCGACACCACGACGGCGCGGATGAACCTCGCCCTCGACCTGCGCCACCTCGGCGAGCTGGACCGGTCGGTGGAACTCGCCCGGCGCAGCCACGAGACGTTCCAGCGGATCGTGGGCCGCAACCACCCGTACACCCTGGTCACCGGGATCGCCCTGGCGGTGACGCACCGGGCGCGGGGCGAGATCGACGCGGCGCTGGCCCTCGACCGGGAGCTGCGCGCGTCGTTGACCGGTGTCTTCGACGTGGACCACCCCTTCACCCTGGTGGCGTCGACGAACCTGGCCAGCGACCTGGCCGCGGCGGGCAACCACGCCGAGGCCAGGGCGTTGGACGAGGACACCCTCGAGCGGTCCACCCGGGTGCTCGGCGCCGACCACCCGTCGACCCTGGCGATCGCGGTGAACCTGTCGCTGGACCTGGCCGAGCTCGGCGACGAGAACGCGGCGGCGGTGCTGCACGCCCGGACGGTGACCGGGTACCGCAAGGTCCTCGGCGACGAGCACCCCGGCACGATCGCGGCCACCCAGTACGTCCGAGCCGACTGCGACACCGACACCATGCAGTTCTGACCACCCGCCGGTGACCGGCCAACCCGGTCACCGGCCCCCCGACACCGACGTCCAGGGCGAACCGCCGCCCTGGGCTGGTAGGCGCGCGCCCAGGACCTGGCGTCGCGCGGTTCCCGACCGGTGTCGGACGTGCCGAAGCCCGATCCGGAGGACGAGCCCCACCCGGCGGTCCGGGAGGCGTGATCCGCGCGAATGGAGACACACCCGTGGACGATCTCGGTCAACCGCCTCAAGTGTGGGGTCAGGTACCGGCCCGCAATGCGCACTCCGTCGACCGCGAGGACGTCTTCGGGCAGTTGCGCCTGTGGCTGGGCCCGGTGGGTGCGAACCCCGTGCTCCCGGTGGCGCTGCGCGGCATGAGCGGGGTCGGCAAGTCGCACACCGTGGCCGAGTACGTCCACCGGCACGCCTCGGAGTACGAGGTGGTGTGGTGGATCCCGGCGTCGCACCCCGAGTCGGTCGACCGGGCGTTCGTGGAGCTGGCCGAACGGCTGGGCGTGGCGGGTGCGGGGACCGCCGACCGCGCTGTGCCCGCCGTGGTCGACGCGTTGCGCCGGGGCGCGCCCTACCGCCGGTGGATCCTGGTGTTCGACAACGCCGACCGCCCGCAGGACGTGCGCCGGTACTTCCCCGCGGGCAACGGCCACATCGTCGTCACCTCCCGCAACTCCGAGTGGGCCGGCTTCGCCCGACTGGTCGACGTCGACGTGTTCACCCGCGCGGAGAGCATCGAGCTGCTGCACCGCCGCGCGGGCGACCTGGACGACGCCGAAGCCGACGCCCTCGCCGAAGCCCTCGGCGACCTCCCGCTGGCCGTCGAACAAGCCGCCGCGTGGCACGCCCAGACCCTCATGCAGGTGTCGCAGTACCTGCGACTGCTGGAGCAGAACCGGGTCGAGTTGCTGGAGGCCGGCACCTCGGACGACCAGCTCTCGGTCGCCGCCGCGTGGAACGTGGCCTTCAACGACCTCGAGGAGCACCACCCGGCTGCCCTCCAACTGCTCCAGCTGTGCGCGTTCCTCGGTCTGGAACCGATCCCGCTGCGGCTGTTCGAGGACGCGAGCGGTGCCGAGGTGCCGGAGCCCCTCGCCACCGCGCTCGCCGACCCCATCCTCCTCGGCCGGGCGATCGGCCAGATCAGCCGCTACAGCCTGGCGAAGATCGACCGGCGCGGCAACACGCTGCAACTGCACCGCCTCGTGCAAACCGTGCTCAAGAACCGCCTGTCACTCGAACAGCAGGCCGTGGTGCGGCACGCGGTGCACGTGATGCTCGTCGGGAAGAGGCCGATGCCCGCCATGTCCGTGCGTATGGGGTTTCTGGTCGACATAGTCCAGTACGGCACTCGTTCCGGGACCAAGCGCCTGGAGGCGCAGCACCGGCTGCTCGACCTCGTCGACGCCGTCATCGACTGCCTCGACCTCAACCGCGCCACCGTCGACTCACAGCCTGGCGGAGATAGTGTCATGACGTTCCTCGGTGCGGAGGTGGACATGGTGCGTGTCCTGCCGCTGCTCCTGGAAGCCTGGCGAGAGCTGCTGCGCACGAACAACAGAAACTCACCGGACCGATTAAGGCTCCGCGTGTCGGTCACGGCGGGTTCCGTCGCCCCGACCGGGCTGGGATTCGTCGGAGAGCCCGCGGTCACGCTGGGGCGCTTGATCGACTGCCCCGCGTTACGCGACGCGGTGACCGACAACGAGGACGCCGACCTGGTGGTCCTGATCTCCGACACGATGTACAAGCTCGCGGAAGTCGACCCGCGCGACCCCGCGTTCCTGCGGCGGCACGTGGACGTGAGGAACTACAGCGACCTCGCCTGGCTGTGGGTCGGGTGACCACCCGCCGGCTCAGCCGGGGCGGGCGGCGCGGTCGAACCAGGTCGCCAGGTCCACCGGTGACGGTGCCACGCCGGTCCGCACGGCCACGCCGCGGTGCACCGCGCGCACCAGCTCGGGCGCACGCCGCAGCACGTCCGAGCGCAAGGAGAGGCCCAAGCCCGCCCACGCGGCCACGTCGTGCGGCATGGCCCGCACCCGCGCGGCATACCCCTCGGCGGCGGCCTCCCGCGCGCCTCGCAGGTAGGCGAAGTCCGGCCCGTCGCGGTGCCGCGCCCGGTCGAACTCGCGCGGGTCCAGCACCCGCAGCTTGAGCAGCGCCGCGAGCAGCGACTCGCCCGAGCCCGCCGCGGGCACGACCGTGCCCCGGCCGCGCGTGCGGCCGTCGAACGGACCGCCGTCCAGCCACGCCGCGACCGCGTCCCCGACCGCGCGGGCATCCGGGCGGACGTGCCGCAGCCGCCACGTGGACGCGTGCTCGGCGGTGATGTCCTCGGCCGCCTCCGCCACCTCGGGCGGCACGTCCACCGGGCCGCACGCCGCGAGCCGCACGGCCACCGCCGCGACGAACTCGCGCCCCAGGTCGGTGAGGTCGACCAACCCGCGCACGCCGTCCACGGCGAGCCCGACCTGCCGGGCCCGGTAGGCGAGCGCGAACTCGGCGCGCCGGACCAGGTCCGGGGGCACGAGGCCGCGCTGGGCGTGCCAGTACTCCACCACGCTGACGAACGCGTACACGCCGTGCAGCAGCCCTTCCACCGGACGGGGGTCGTCCCGCCACGGCGCGTAGTGGCGCGGCGCGCCGTCGGAGGTGTGCAGGTCGACCAGGTCCAGCAGCGCGTTGACCTTGGAGTGCTGCAACTCGTGCACGAGCGCTTCGCCGAACTCCGTCGCGGACCGCTTGGGCGACAGGGCGATCGCGCCGAACGCCGCCGACGAGGACGCCGCGAACACGGCCCGGCGCGCGTCCAGCGGCACGACGGTCGACAGCCCCGCCGACAGCTCCTCCGCCGCGCCGGGGTGCCACGCGGTCAGCAGCTCCCACGCCTCGTCCAGGTACTTGAGCCACTCGTCCCACTCGGCGTCCCCGAGCGGGTCGGGTGGCACGGGCCCGCCGAACTCGCGGTACGGGCCCAGGTCGTCCACCACCACCTCGACGGTGTGGCCGCGGGCCGAGCTGCGGTGCCGCCGGACGGGTTGCCACCGCACGGCACCGGGCACCTCGACCACCGTGCCGGCCGCCGAGTTGACCACGCGGGCCTGACCGACCGGGAACCGGCCCACCAACCGGTACGCGCCGACCGTCGGCAGCGTCACGGCGCCGTGCACCACCGGCACGGTGACCGCGCACGGTCGTCCACTCCGGACGGCCGCGGCGGCGGCGACGGCGTGGAACCAGCCGACCTCCGACCACAGCGGGGTCGCGTCACCGGCCGTGCCCACCACCTGGCGCAGGGCGCGGCTCAGCCAGACGCCCACCGAGTGGTGCATCAGCACGTCCTCGACGACGTCCGGCGCGACCCGCTCCACTTCGGACAGCAACGTCCACGCCCCGTCGAGGTCCGCGAACGGACCGAGCCGGTCCACGACCCGGGAAGCCGCCTCCAGGAATGCGCGCAAGCGGAGCTTGCGGACGCTGTACTGCGTTCTCCGCAAAATTGCCATTCCGGCCGCGGAGACCGGTCCCGCGCAGATCTCGTCGAACACGAATCGGGGTAAGCGGTGAGTGCTCAGCCCGACCTGGTTCACGAAGCCTGCTCCTGCACCGAATCACCGAAGCGACCCAGCCGGAACTGGTCGAGCGTGCGGTGAACGGCCTGGTCGAGCACGGTGTCGCGCAGAGTTCTCATCTCGGACAACGACGTCGAAGCGAGGTCCACCAAGTCCGAGGACAGTTCTTCTGGTGTTTCCACGGTCATACCGGCCGCCTCCCCGATACCGCCCGATTCCATCATGCACGAACACGCACATGTCCGGGAGTGGCCGAACGGATAATCCGCCCGACGGCCACCGGGTCTACGACGAACGGCCCCCGGACCCCGCCGACCACGCTGCGGAAGCGCGGTGGCACGGGCCGTGCGCGGGTACGGTCGCCGATCGTGGACAGGGTTCGGGTCACGTCGAAGGCCGGGTTGACCGCGGCCGGGCTGCCGGTCGGGCGGCCGGTGCTGGTGCTGGTCGGCGGCGCGGGCGGGATGGCGGGCGGCGACCTCGACGCGCTGGTGCCGGTGCTGAGCGACCTGGTGCCGATGCTGGACGCGTGCGGCGCGGTGGTGGTCGACGGTGGCACGGACGTCGGCGTGATGCGGGCCGTCGGGCGGGCGCGGGCGGCGGCAGGCGGGACGTTCCCGCTGGTCGGGGTGGCTGCCGAGGTGGCGGTGGACCTGGACGAGTTCGAGCCGAACCACACCCACCTGGTGCTCGTGCCCGGTGCCGCGTGGGGTGACGAGTCGCCGTGGCTGGCCGACGTGGCGGACGTGGTCGCCGGGTCAGAGCCGTCGCTGACCGTGCTGGTGAACGGCGGCCCGATCACGTTCGACGACGCCGAGCACAGCCTGGGGCGCAACCGGCCGCTGGTCGTGCTGCGCGGCAGCGGGCGCACGGCGGACGCCATCGCCGAGAGCGCGGACGAGCGGTCGACCGCCATCGCCACCTCGCCGTTGACCACCGTGCTCGGCTCGGACGAGCTGCGCGCGCACGTCGAGCGGGTGCTCCGGCCGGGAACCGCCACCCGCTGACCGGAGGGTGCCGTCGACGACGTGGACCGGGGACTCTCGTACGGGGCTACCGGGGAGCGCTCGACTCGGTCCCGGCGTCGATCCCCAGCCGCGCCGCGGCGCCGTCACCGAGCTGCGGCCGTTGCGTGACGGCCTGGTCGAGCTGCTTGGCCAGCACGGGGATCGTGGACGACATCAGGTAGGTCTCCGCGCCCGCTTCCAGCATGCGCCGGACCGGGCCGCGGTAGCTGATGCCCAGCTCCCGGTCCTCGATCTCCGCGACGACCACCCGCGCCCCGGGGTACAGGTCCCGGAGGGCTCCGATCAACTGCGGGCTGCCCGGCGGCACCAGCAGCACGTCCGCCGTCGTCGGCGCGGCGTGCATGTCGAGCACGATGTAGTCCGGACCGAGTTCCGCGGACAACGCCGCCCGCGCCGACGCGGACAGCTTCATCGCGGTCGCCACCACCGTCACGTCGCCGTAGTCCACCGCCGGCCGCCCGGACACCTCGTCCGCGACGACGGCGTCCCCCGTGCCCGAGATCGTCGCGATCGCCCGACCGTCCCGCGTGACGACCAGCTCTTCCCCCGGCCCGAGGCGCTCGATCAACGCCACGAACTCCACCGGGAGGCTCGCCGCGTCGATCCGCGCGCTGTGTCCGTGGGCCATCAAGGTCATTTTCCCACACCCGCCGGCACGTGCGCCCCCAGAACGGATGACCAACCGCCCGTGTCCGTTCAACCGACCCCGAACACCGCCAGCTTCGTCCGGGCAGAACAGGCCACCGAGGGCCATCGGAGGTTGATGGTTGTCACGGGGCAATCACAGAGAGTATGGTCTAGACCTGCCGCCGCGTTTGGGTGAACGCTCCACCCAGCGCACTCGGGTTGGCGTTCGCCACAAGCGTTTCCGCCCATCCGATCAGAGGAGTCCCCATGTCACTCCGCCGAAGGATCGCCGCGGTGGCGGCAGGCGTGCTCGTCGCGCCGCTCGTGACGGTCGCCCTGCCCTCGGCACCCGCGTTCGCGCACGGGTACGTCTCGTCGCCCGCCAGCAGGCAGGCGCAGTGCGCCCGCGGCCTGGTGCCGTGCGGCGACATCAAGTACGAGCCGCAGAGCGTCGAAGGTCCCAAGGGCCTGCGCAGCTGCAACGGTGGCGTCGCCCGGTTCGCCGAGTTGAACGACAACACCAAGGGCTGGAAGGTCGCGAGCACCGGCCAGACCGTCACGTTCAACTGGACCTTCACCGCCCGGCACCGCACCGCGAACTACGAGTACTACGTGGGCGGCAGGCGGGTCGGCTTCTTCGACGGCGGCATGCAGCAACCCCCGGCCACCGTGTCGCACACGGTGAACCTGGGCGCCACCGGCCGCCAGACGGTGCTCGCCATCTGGAACATCGGTGACACCTCGAACGCGTTCTACGCCTGCATCGACGTGAACGCGAGCTGACCCACCGCGCGAGTCGAACGCTCAGCGCCCGCGTGTCCCACGTTCGGGACCCCCGAGTTCCACACCCGGGTGTGGAACTCGGGGGTCCTGAGTGTTCGACTCACGGGACCTGAGCGTTCGACTCTCGTGAGGGTGGGGTCAGGCGGTGAAGCCGCCGTCGGCGTGGAGCTGCGCGCCCGTCACGTAACGGGCCTCGTCGGACGCCAGGAACGCCACCGCCGCCGCGATCTCCGCCGGCTCCGCGTACCGCCCCAAGGCGGTGAACCCGCGCACCACGTCCGCCCCCGCGCCGTCCGCCGGGTTCAAGGCGGTGTCCGTCGCACCGGGGTGCACCAGGTTCACCGTGATCCCCCGCGGCCCCAGCTCGCGCGCCAACGCCTTCGTCATCCCCACCAGCGCCGCCTTCGACGCCGCGTACAGCGAGAACCCGGGGAACACCGCCCGCTGGGACACGTTGCTGCCGATGCCGATCACCCGGCCACCCGGCCCGAGGTGCGGCAGCGCCGCCTTCACCGCCAGGAACGCCGCCCGCACGTTCACGGCGAACGTCCGGTCGAACTCCGCCACCCCCAGCTCCTCCACGGGACCGACGATGAACTCGCCCGCGTTGTTCACCAGCACGTCCAACCGCCCCAGCACGGCCACGGCCTCCTCGACCGCCGCCACCACCGCCTCCGCGTCACCGCTGTCCGCCCGCACGGCCACCACCCGCCGCCCGAGCGCCTTCACCCGGTCCACCACGTCCCCGGGCTCGTTCCGGTACGTGATCGCGACATCCGCCCCCAACTCCGCCAACCGCACCGCGATCGCCGCACCGATACCCCTGCTACCGCCCGTGACCAGGGCGACCTTGCCGTCGAAGTTCATGCCACGATCGTGCCGCCGCACCGCATTCCCGTCCGGCGGGAATCGGCCGTGGCGGTGGACCGGACCACCCCGCTGGACCGAACCGGTATTTCCGTTGCGAGGCCCGCCGGAGCTCGCATAGGTTCGTGGTACACGAGGAAGGAGGTGGTCCGAAGTTGAATAGCTATAGGACTCGTCGTGAGGTGGCTGTCCGCTAGGACCGACCTTTCCCAGGTGGTCTGGGCGAATCCCAGGCAGCCACCCGGCCCCCGTGGCCCCGAGCCCAGTCCAGCTCGGCCCGCACCTGGTGCGGGAAGTGGTCAGGGGGCCGTTTCACGTGCTACGAGCCGGCCAGGTGGGCCCGCACGGCCCGCAGGTCGGCGAGGAACCCCCGGTAAGCCTCATCACGGTCGGGAGCGCGGAGCACCGCGGAAGGGTGCACGGTCGCGATCACGTCGTAGTCCTCGACGCGCTCCACCCGGCCCCGGCGTTCGGTGACCTTGAACGACGGCCCCAGCACGGCCTTCGCGGCGGTCGCGCCCAGGCACACCACCAGGGCGGGCCGGATGCGCGCCAGCTCGGCGTCCAGCCACGGCAGGCAGGCCACGACCTCGCCGCGGGACGGCGTCTTGTGGATGCGCCGCTTTCCGCGCTCGGCGGGCACGAACTTGAAGTGCTTGACCGCGTTGGTCAGGTAGACGCCCTCACGGGCCAGGTCGGCCTCGTCCAGCGCCTTGTCCAGCAACCGGCCGGCGGGCCCGACGAACGGCTCGCCCTGCCGGTCCTCCACGTCACCGGGCTGCTCGCCGACGAGCACCAGCCTGGCGTCCTCCGGCCCCGACCCGAACACGGTCTGGGTGGCCGGCTTGTACAGCTCGCAGCCGCGGCAGCCGGTGGCCGCACGGCGGAGCGCCGCCAGGTCCGCGCCCTCGGGCACGAACTCGGCGGCGCCGGCGGTCCTGCTAGCGGTCGTCGCCACGGAAGGCGTCCTTGACCTTCTCCCCTGCCTGCTTGAGCGAGCCCTTGGCCTGGTCGGCGCGGCCCTCGGCCTGCCACTGCTCGTTGTCGGTGGCGTCGCCGACGGCTTCCTTCGCCTTGCCCTTGAGCTCCTCGGCCTTGTTGCTGACCTTGTCGTCGGTCCCCATGACCGTTCCTCTCGTCGGGTCTCGTTGCCGTCCGACGGGTACCCGTCGCCCGGTCGGGGAAACTACGACGGCATGACCTCACGCATCCTCGCCATCGCCGTCGACTGCCCGTCCGACCAGGTCAAGGCCGTGGAGGAGTTCTGGTGCGCGGCCCTCGGGCGGCACGTGGCGCGCCGCTGGACCGATCCCAAAGGGGTGGAGTACACCGAGCTGGCAGGCGACGGCCCGATGCTGCTGCTACAACCCGTGGCCGAGCCCAAGTCGGTGAAGAACCGGCTGCACCTCGACCTCGCGTCCGACGGCGACCGGGACGCCGAGGTGGAACGGCTGACCGGCCTGGGCGCCCGGGTGGTCGACGCCGACCCGGCCCTGCCGTGGGTGGTGTGCGCGGACCCGGCGGGCAACGAGTTCTGCGTGCTCCCGCCACGCTGAAACCGGCTCCAGTTGCGCCGGACCGCCCGTCCTCTACTACGGTGATCGTCTACGCGGTTGAAAAGCCAGCCGCAAGCCACCCGGCACCCGAAAGGGCACCAGGGTCAGCGAGAGCTGTGGGCTTGCCGGTGCTGGCACCCGCGTGCCTCCACGCTCTCGCACTGCTGGCCTGGCTGACCGGTACCGACGTGCGAGAGAGGAGCCCGACCGTGGTCGGGGACAACGGGCACGATTCGCTGACCGCGCGGATCGCCAGCCTTGAGGCCGAGATCGTGGGACTGCGCAAAGCGGTGCAGACGCGCACCGTGATCGGGCAGGCCACCGGCCTGATATCCGCCGTGCAGGGCTGCACGCCCCAGGAGGGCTTCCAGCTCCTCGTGCGGATGTCACAGCACCACAACGTGAAGCTGCACACGATCGCGCTGAAGCTGCTCGACCTCTCCACCGAGCTCGGGCCGCGGCAGGCGGTGCGCGCCGTCAACACCTCCCCCGAACCGGACGGCGGACCCCCACCCGTCGCCGAGTGGCCGGGGATCGAGGTGGTCAACGCGGCACGCCGGCTGGTCGCGGCCTACGAGGCGGCGCAGCACTCCGGCGAGGACCGGCCCGAGGTGCGAAGACAGCTGGCTGACCAGGTCGAGTCGGCCGGTCGGCTGTTGGCCGAGAAGCTCAGCGAGGTGGGTTGGCTCACCCCCGACCCGGGGGTGTGACCACCGCGCGGTCGACGATCGCGAAGGAATCGGCGGGCAGGTGCACCGCCTGCCCGTCCACCTTCACCTCCGCCGACGCGAGCAGCACCTCGCCCGCCTCGACGTCGAGCCGCACCTCGGTGTCGTCCCCGAGGTTGCACACCACCCGCAGCGAGCCCCGGTGCAGCACGAGCACCCGGTCCTCCTCGCGCACCACGAACCGGTCCAGCCGCGGATCCGCGAGCTCCGGCCGGGTGCGGCGCAGCGCGATCAACGCCCGGTAGAGGTCGAGCAGCTCCCGGTGGCCGGGCTCGGACACCTCGTCCCAGCGCAGCGTCGACCGCCGCACGGTCTCCGGGTCGATCGGGTCGGGCACCTCGGACTCGCCCCACCCGTGCCGGCCGAACTCGCGCCGCCGCCCCGTGCGCACCGCCTCGGCCAGCTCCGGGTCCGGGAACGACGCGAAGAACTGCCACGGCGTGCTCGCCGCCCACTCCTCGCCCATGAAGATCATCGGCGTGTACGGGGAGCAGAGCACGATCGCCGCGCCCACCGCCTGCCGCCGCCACGACACCGTCGCCGACAGCCGGTCGCCGGTGGCGCGGTTGCCGACCTGGTCGTGGTTCTGGAGGTAGGCCAGGAACCGGTGGCCGGGCAGGCGGTCGCGGTCCACCGGCCGGCCGTGGCTGCGACCGCGGAACGACGACCAGGTGCCCGCGTGGAAGAACACCTCCCGCAACGTCCGGCCCAGCGCGCCCTCGAAGTCCGGGTAGTAGCCGAACGTCTCGCCGCTCAACGCCACGTGCAGCGCGTGGTGCAGGTCGTCGTCCCACTGGGCGTGCAGGCCGTAGCCGCCGCCTTCCCGCGCGGTGACGAGCCTGGCGTCGTTCAGGTCCGACTCGGCGATCAGCGTCAACGGCCTGCGCACGGCGGCCGACAGCGCCTCCACCTCGACGGCGAGCTGTTCCAGCACGTGCAGCGCGCTGCGGTCCACGAGGGCGTGCACGGCGTCGAGCCGCAGCCCGTCGACGTGGAAGTCCCGCAGCCAGCCCAGCGCGTTGTCGATCACGTACCGGCGGACCTCGTCGGAGCCCTCGCCGTCGAGGTTCAGGCCCGGTCCCCAGTCGTTGCTGCCCGCGAAGTAGGGCCCGAACCGGTCGAGGTACGCGCCGGACGGCCCGAGGTGGTTGTAGACCACGTCCAACACCACGGCCAGCCCGCGCGCGTGGCAGGCGTCCACGAACCGCTTGAACCCGTCCGGGCCGCCGTACGGCTCGTGCACCGCGCCCCACAGCACGCCGTCGTAGCCCCAGCCCGCCGTGCCGTCGAACGAGTTCACCGGCAGCACCTCGACGTGCGTGACGCCGAGGTCGACCAGGTGGTCCAGCCGCTCGACCGCGCCGTCGAACGTGCCGGCGGGCGTGAACGTGCCGATGTGCAGCTCGTAGACGACCGCGCCGGGCAGCGCGCGCCCGGTCCACGACTGGTCGGTCCAGGTGAACGCCGCGTGGTCGTAGGCGCGGGACGCCTCGTGCACGCCGTTCGGCTGCCACCGCGACCGGGGGTCGGGCAGCACGTCGTCGGAGTCGCCCAGCAGGAACCCGTAGTCGACGCCGGTGGCGTCGCAGTGCCACCACCCGCCGTCGCCCGCCGTCATCGCGTGGTCGCGGCCGTCGACCCGCACCCGGACGCGTTCGTGCGCGGGCGCCCACACCGAGAAACTCACAGTTCTCCTCAGTACGTCCGTCGGCTCAGCCGACCCAGTCCGTCCGTCGGCTCAGCCGACCCAGTCCGTCCGTCGGCAGAGCCGACCCAGTCCGTCCGCCTGCTCAGCCGGCGACCAGCAGCGCCACCGGGTAGCGGTCCAGCAGGTCCGCCAGCCGCGGGGTGGCCGGGCGGGAGGTGAGCACGTCGGTCCACTCCCCCGGCGGCAGCGGCAGCACCGCGTCGCCCCAGCCGCCCGCGTTCGCCAATCCCACCGGAAGCCGGGTGGCCACCGCGACCAGCCCGGTCCGCTCGAACGCCACTACGTGCGGTGCGGCCGGTCCGGACGCCTCCAGCGGCCGGTAGCCGCGGAACAGCTCGGGCCGTTCCCTGCGCAGCCGCAGCGCGCGCTGCACGACGAGCAGCTTGGCCGCGCCCGAGTCGTCCACGTCGGGCAGCCAGCCGTCCTCGATCCGCGCCAGCAGCCGTCGGCGCACCTCGTAGTCCACGGGCCGGCGGTTGTCCGGGTCGACCAGGGACAGGTCCCACAGCTCGGTGCCCTGGTAGACGTCGGGCACGCCGGGCGCGGTGAGCTGCACCAGCTTCTGCCCCAGCGCGTTGGACCAGCCCGGCGCGACGATCCGGTCCACGAACGACGCCACCTCGGCCGCCACCGGACCGCCCAGCACCTGCTCCGGCCACGCCGCGACGGCCGCCTCGAACTCCTCGTCGTGGTCGACCCACGTGGTGCGGACCTTCGACTCCTTGGCCGCCTTGTCCAGGTAGGCGCCCATCCGCTCGGCGGTGATGGGCCAGGCGCCGACCAGCGACTGCCAGGCCAGCAGGTTCAGCGACGGCTCGTCGATCGGGTGCGCGGCGGTCCACCGGCGCACGAGCTCGCCGAACTCCTCCGGCAGCTCGGCCAGCACCGCGAGCCGCGCCCGCACGTCCTCCGACCGCTTCGTGTCGTGCGTCGACAGCGCCGTCATCGCCGCGGGCGACCCCGCCTCGCGCAGCGCCGCGCGCCCGTGGAACTCGGTCGGCGGCACGCCGAACCGGTCGGGCGCGCCGCCGACCTCGTTGAGCGCCGCGAACCGCGAGAACCGGTAGAACGCGGTGTCCTCGGTGCCCTTGGCGACGACCATGCCGGACGTCTGCTGGATGCGCGTGGCCAGCTCGCCCTGCGGCTCGGCCCGCACCTGCCGGTCCAGCGCCCGCACCGCGGGCGACGTCGCCGCGGTCACCGCCGCCGTCCACGCGTCCAGCCCTTCGGGCAGGTAGGAGCGGTAGACGGGGAAGTTGACCATGACCTCGGCGACGGCCCGCTCGGCCTCCGCCGGGTCGGCGTCACGCACCAGCGCCGCGATCCGGCGGACCTCCGCGCGCAGGATCGTGCGGGTGACCAGCTCGCGGCACTCGTGCTCGACCGCGGCGAAGTCGGTGGGCACGCCGAGCTCGTCGGCCAGCGCGGTGAACGCGGCCTCGCCCGCCGGGTCCACGAACAGGCCGCACACCTCGCGCAGCGCGTCGTAGCCGGTGGTGCCGTCGACCGGCCAGCTCGCGGGCAGCCGCTCGTCCGCGCCGAGGATCTTCTCCACCACGAGCCACACGCCGGACCGCTCGCGCAGCCGCCGCACGTACCCGCCGGGGTCGGCCAGGCCGTCGGGGTGGTCGACCCGCAGGCCGGTCACCTCGCCCGCCTCGACCCACCGCAGCACCTCGCCGTGCGTGGCGTCGAACACCTCGGGGTCCTCGACCCGCACCGCCGCCAGGGTGGTGATGTCGAAGAACCGCCGGTAGTTCAGCTCGGTGTTGCCGCGCCGCCAGAACACCAGCCGGTAGTGCTCGTGCTCCTCCTCGGACGCCTCGTCACCCGCGAACGGCAGCAGCAGCGGCCCGGAGTCCCAGTCGATGTCGAAGTACTTCGCGTACCGCGACCCGCGCCCGTTCCGCAGGACGTCCCACCACCACTTGTTGACGTCGTCGTGGTCGACGGCCATGTGGTTGGGCACGATGTCGAGCACGAACCCGAGCCCGGCCCGCTTGAGCGCCTTGTGCAGCGCGACCCGGCCCGACTCGCCGCCCAGCTCCTCGCGGGCGCGGGTCGGGTCGACCACGTCGTAGCCGTGGGTGGAGCCGGGCACGGCCTCCAGCACGGGCGAGGCGTACAGCGCGCCGACGCCCAGCGCGTCCAGGTAGTCGACCACGGCTTCGGCGTCGGCGAACGTGAAGTCGGGCGTGAACTGGACGCGGTAGGTGGACGAGGGCGGCCCGCCGTGCGCGCTCACTCCTGCTCCAGCCGTTGCAGCACGACCAGGGACCGCGCGACCAGCGTGAGCGTGCCGCCCGCGGGCACCACCTCGCCCCGGTCGGGCGCTGTCACCTCACCGGTCGCGGTGTCGATCACGACCGTCCACTGGAGACCGTAGCCCTCCTCCGGCAGGGTGACCTCGATGTCCTCGTGGTGGGCGTTGAACGCGAGCAGGAACGAGTCGTCCAGCACCCGCATGCCCCGCGGGTCGAGGTCGGGGATGCCTTCGCCGTTGAGGAACACCACGACGCAGCGGCCGAAGTCGTCGCCCCAGTTCTGCTCCGTCATTTCTTCACCCGAAGGCGTGAACCAGGCGATGTCGCGGAGCTCGTCGCCCTTGCGGATCGGCTTGCCCTGGAAGAACCGGCGCCGGCGCAGCACGGGGTGCTGCCGGCGGAACGCGGTCAGCGCCGAGGTGAACTCCAGCAGGTCGTGGTTCTTCTCCGCCAGCGTCCAGTCCACCCAGGACAGCTCGTTGTCCTGGCAGTAGGCGTTGTTGTTGCCCTGCTGCGTGCGGCCCAGCTCGTCGCCGTGCAGCAGCATCGGCACGCCCTGCGACAGCAGGGCCGTGGCCAGCAGGTTGCGCCGCTGCCGGGCGCGCAGGTCGTTGACCTCGGGGTCGTCGGTCGGCCCCTCGACGCCGCAGTTCCACGACCGGTTGTCGTCCGCGCCGTCCCGGCCGTCCTCGCCGTTGGCCAGGTTGTGCTTGTCGTTGTAGGACACCAGGTCGTTGAGCGTGAACCCGTCGTGCGCGGTGACGAAGTTGATCGACGCGTACGGGCGGCGGCCGTCGTCCTGGTAGAGGTCCGACGAGCCGGTGATGCGGGACGCGAACTCGCCCAGCGTGGCGGGCTCGCCGCGCCAGAAGTCGCGCACCGTGTCGCGGTACTTGCCGTTCCACTCGGTCCACAGCGGCGGGAAGTTGCCGACCTGGTAGCCGCCCGGCCCGACGTCCCACGGCTCGGCGATCAGCTTCACCTGCGAGACCACCGGGTCCTGCTGCACCAGGTCGAAGAACGTCGACAGCCGGTCCACGTCGTAGAACTCGCGGGCCAGCGTGGCGGCCAGGTCGAACCGGAACCCGTCGACCCGCATCTCGGTCACCCAGTACCGCAGCGAGTCCATGATCAGCTGCAACGTGTGCGGGCTGCGCACGTTCAGCGAGTTCCCGGTGCCGGTGTAGTCCATGTAGAACTTCGGCTCGTCGTCGACCAGCCGGTAGTACGCCTGGTTGTCGATGCCGCGCATGGACAGCGTGGGCCCCAGGTGGTTGCCCTCCGCGGTGTGGTTGTAGACCACGTCCAGGATGACCTCGATGCCCGCCTCGTGCAGGGCGCGCACCATGCCCTTGAACTCCTGCACCTGGTTGGCCTGCTCCGGCATCGCAGCGTAACCGGAGTGCGGTGCGAAGAACCCGATCGTGTTGTAGCCCCAGTAGTTCCGGAGGCCCTTTTCCTGCAGTCCGTGATCGGTGATGAAGTGGTGCACCGGCATCAGCTCGAGCGCGGTGACGCCGAGTCCCTTGAGGTGGTCGATGACCGCCGGGTGCGCCAGGCCCGCGTACGTGCCGCGCAACCGCTCCGGCACCTCGGGGTGCTGCATGGTCAGCCCGCGCACGTGGGCCTCGTAGACGACCGACTCGTTGTACGGGATGTTCGGCGGGCGGTCGTTCGCCCAGTCGAAGAACGGGTTGACCACCACCGACAGCGGCACGTGCCCGGCCGAGTCGAGGTCGTTGCGCGCGTCCGGGTCGCCGAACCGGTACCCGAACAGCGACTCGTCCCAGTCCACGTCACCGGTGATCGCCTTGGCGTACGGGTCGATCAGGAGCTTGTTGGGGTTGCACCGCAGGCCGTGCTCCGGGTCGTGCGGGCCGTGCACGCGGTAGCCGTACTTCTGACCGGGACCGACGCCGAGCAGGTAGCCGTGGTGGACGAAGCCGTCCACCTCCGGCAGCCGCACGCGCGTCTCGGTCCCGTCGTCGTCGAACAGGCACAGCTCGACGTAGTCCGCGACCTCCGAGAAGAGGGTGAAGTTGGTGCCCACACCGTCGTAGGTGGCACCGAGCGGGTAGGGAGTTCCGGGCCAGGGCCGCACAGGGTTTTTCCTCCGGACGAGCGGGAACGAATCGACCCCTACCGTTGTAGGTCAGGATCTGCCGGCGTGCGACCTGGCGAGCTGCCCGCGCGCGGCGACCAGCAGCAGCCGCGCCTCCTGGAGCTCGCAGTAGCGCAGGTGTTCGCAGGCGGCCTCGGCACAGGCCACCGCTTGGGCCAGCGCGTGGTCCGCGCCGACGTCGGTGCGCCTCAGGGCGTCCCTGAGGGACTCTTCGGCGTGGCGGGCTCCGGCGAGGGGGTCGGCCAGGTTCGACGGCCGCACGGCCACCAAGACCCTCTCGACGGTCGTCTCCAGGGCGTCCACCGGACTGCTCTGGGGAATCATCTGCTCGGGCACGAGCCCGGTGCGGGACACCAAGTCGGTGTTCACGGGTGACTGCCACCTCCAACCTTGGCGCGGGTGACTGGTTGACGATACTCCGCGGCCGGGCCGCGCGCTGTGACGTGCGCGTTTCGCTTCACCGCGCACCGATCCCGTCGGCTCCGGGCGTGCGGTCGCCCGCCAGCGCCGCCGCCACCCGCCGCACGCGCGGGTCGTCGAACAGGTCGGCGAGCGCGACGGGCAGCGGGATGCGCCAGTTCGGGTACTGGTCGGTGGTGCCGGGCAGGTTGGGCTGGCGCACTTCGCCCAACGCGTCCTGCGGCGAGGTCAGCACGAGCACGGACCGCGCTTTCGCGAGCAGGGCGTGGAACGCGGTAACCACATCATCGGCAGGGACGCCTTCCTGCTTGAGGAGTTCGAGCAACTCGTCGCGCTCACGCTCGACCGATCGGTACTCCGCGTCCACCGGCCCGTCGAACTGGCCCAGGTCGGCTCGCACCCGAACGTGTTCGGCGGCCAGGAAACCGGCCACCGTCGGCAGGTCGTGGGTGGAGATGCTGGCCATGGCCGACGCGGTCCACTTCTCCGGCGGGATCAGCGGGTGGTCGGGCAGGTCGTACTCGCGCTGGAACCACAGCACCGCCGAGCTGAGCATGCCGTGCTCGTGCAGCGCCTCGGTGACCTTCGGCTCGACCGTGCCCAGGTCCTCGCCGACGACGACCGCGCCCGCCCGGTGCGCCTCCAGCGTCAGCACGGCCAGCATCGCGTCCGGGTCGTAGTGCACGTAGGTGCCCCGCTGGGGCGGCTCGCCCGGCGGGATCCACCACAGCCGCCACAGGCCCGCCACGTGGTCGATGCGGATGCCGTCGGCGTGCCGCAGCACGCTGCGCACCACCGCCCGGAACGGCTCGTAGCCCTGCTCGGCGAGCCGGTCGGGCCGCCACGGCGGCAGCCCCCAGTCCTGGCCGAGGCGGCTGAACGCGTCCGGCGGCGCGCCGACCGTGACGTCCGCGGCGAACGCGTCGCGCACCGCCCACGTGTCCGCGCCGCCGGGGTGCACGCCCACCGGCAGGTCGTGCACGACGCCCACCGGCATGCCGGCGTCGTGCGCGGCCCGGCGCGCGGCGGTCAGCTGCTGCTCGCACAGCTCCTGCAACCACGCGTGGAACGCGACCCGCTCGGGGTCGGCGGTGGCCGTGGCCGGGTCGCGCTGCTCGGCCGGCCACTCGCGCCAGTCCGGGCCGTGCGCCTCGGCCAGCGCGCAGAACCGGGCGAAGTCCAGCAGCTCGCCCTCGGGCGCGCGGTGCTCGACGTGCCGCCAGAGCAGTTCCAGCGCCTTCGCCTTGGCCGTCCACACGGCGTCGTAGTCGATCAGGTCGGTGTCGTCGGCCGGGCGCAGCGCGTCGATCTCCGCGCGGGTGGCCGCGTCGACCTCGCGGTAGGCCGGGACGTCGGAGACGCGCAGGTAGAGCGGGTTGGCGAAGCGGCGGCTCGACGGCGAGTAGGGCGAGCGCTCCACCGGCAGGGTGGGGCTGATCGCCTGCACGGGGTTGACCAGCAGCACGCCCGCGCCCAGCTCGGCGGCGCTGCGCCGGGCCAGGGTCGCGAGGTCGGCGTAGTCGCCCATGCCCCACGACTCGGCCGAGCGCATGGCGTAGAGCTGGAGCATCCACCCCCAGGCCCGGGGCACGGGCGCGAGCTTGCGCGGCGCCACGATCACGGTCCGCGCGCCGAGCCGGTGGTAGCCCGGCGGCAGCGCGGCGGGCACCTCGACCCGGCCGCCGTCCTCCAGGTCGACGGTGCCGGTCTCCTCCAGCACGTCGCCCTCGCGCAGCACGATCGTGCCCGGTGGTCGCTTCGGCGCGGCGAGGGCGCGGCGCACCGCCTCCGGCGTCGAGGCGTCCACGTCCAGCTGCGCGAGCACCGCCACGACCACATCGGGGTCGACGTCCGCTCGGCGTTGGTTCGCGTCCTCGTAGTGGGTGGCCACGCCGTGGGCCTCGGCCAGTGCCGCGAGCTCGTCGTCCACGTCGGACAGCTTCGCCTTCCCCGTCGGTGAGAATCCAGGCCGGTGACCAGTGGTCACCCGAAGGTTGCAGGATGTTGCCTGGGGTTAATAACCCAGCCGAGTGAGTTCAAACCTCCGAGTTTCAGCGGGCGGTCCGCCGGCCGGTCGACTCGCGCACCACGAGCTGCACCGACGGGGGCTCGGCCTCGGTCTCCTCGCCGCGCAGCCGGGCCAGCAGGACGTCCACGGCGTGCTCGCCGCGCTCCCGCCACGCGCCCTCCACCGCGGTCATGCCCACGGCGCGGGCCAGGTCGGTGCCCTCCAGGCTGACGATCGACACGTCGCCGGGCACGTCGCGCCCGTCGCGGCGCAGCCGCAGGAACACGCCCAGCGCCACCTCGCCGCTCGTGCTGATCACCGCGGACGGCAGGCGCTCGCCGTCGAGCAGCGCGTCCACCACCTGCTCGCCGCCCGCCACCGTCGAGGACGACCACAGCGTCCACTCCGGACGGACCGGCAGGCCCTCGGCGACCAGCACCTCGTCGTAGGACTCGTCGATGTCACCCGCGAGCACCAGCGCCACGTCCCGGTGCTCCAGCCCGGTGAGGTGGCCCACGGCCAGGCGCAGCGCCGCGCGCAGGTCGTCGTCCCACACCGCGACCACGGGCACGTCCAGCCCGTCGAGGGCGGCCTGCTCGGCGTCGGTGAGGTTGACCGCGAGCGCCAGCACGCCGTCGACCCGCCGGGCCAGCGGCAGGTCGTCGAAGAACCGCCTGCGCGCGTCGGCGTCGCGCAGCACGTAGAGCAGCACGTCGTACCCGGCCTGCCGCAGCGCGCCCTCCGCGCCCGCGAGCAGGTCGCCCCGGCCCACGTCGGCGGTCAGCACGGCGACCGCGTACCGCCGCCCGCCGGCCAGGCTGGACGCGTCGCGGGCGATCGCGTACCGCATGCGCTTGGCGACCTCGGTCACGTACCGGCGGGTCGCCTCGGACACGCCGGGCTCGCCGCGCAGCGCCCGCGACACCGTCGCCGCGGACACCCCGGCGGCCCGCGCGACGTCGGACATGCTCGTCAACTCACACCTCCCGGCCTGGTACGAGATTAGCGAGAAACGTACGGTTGCCCCGTCGCGAGCACCCTGCGAGACGTGATCGACACCCTGCGGAGAGGACTGCCATGAAGGCCGGCGACCAGGCACCCGACTTCACCCTGCCCGACCAGGACGGCGCACCGCGCGCCCTGTCCGACCTGCTCGCCGCGGGCCCCGTCGTGCTGTTCTTCTACCCCGCCGCGATGACCGCCGGGTGCACCGCGGAGAGCTGCCACTTCCGCGACCTCGCGGCCGAGTTCGCCGAGGTCGGGGCGCAGCGGGTGGGGATCAGCCCGGACCCCGTGGCGCGGCAGAACGAGTTCGCGACCAAGCACGCCTTCGACTACCCGCTGCTGTCCGACGGCGACGGCGAGGTGGCCGCGGCGTTCGGCGTGAAGCGGCGGTTCGGGCCGCTGCCGGTGAAGCGGCACACGTTCGTCATCGACACCGACCGGACCGTGATCGAAGTCATCAAATCCGAGTTCGCCATGAACGCCCACGCCGACAAGGCGCTGACCGCGCTGCGCGAACGGGCCGGCCGCACGGCCTGACCCGTCCCCCCGACCGGCGGCCCGCCCGACGCGTCACGCGGGCCGCAGCGCGGCCAGGACGAAGTCGGCGATCTCGTTGCCGAGCCGGCCGGGCGACTTGGGCCCCTCCGGCCGGTACCAGGTGGGCAGCTGGTTCACCACGCCCAGCGCGATCAGGACCGCCGTGTCGGCGGGCACCGCGGAGCTGAACTCGCCGTCGCGCTGCGCCTGCTCGACCACCGAGCGGAACGTCTCGTGGTAGCGCCGCCGCTCGGCCCGGAAGCTGGCCATCCGGTCGGCGTCCAGCCGGTGCATCTCGCGCACGAACACCGCGGTCTCGTCCACGCTCTCCGCGGTCGTCTCGACCAGGCTCACCACGATCCGCCGCACCGTCGTGGCCGCGTCCTCCCCGGCCGCCACGATCCGGTCGAGGTCGGCCATCTGCCGCCCGATCAGCGACCGGTAGATCTCGAACAGCAGGTCGTCCTTGGAGCCGAAGTAGTGGTAGAGCGCGCCCTTGGTGACCGAGGCGGCCTCGACGACCTCCTGCACCGTCGTCGCGTCGAACCCCTTCGCGGCGAACAACCGCACGGCCGCGCCCACGATCCGCTCGGGCGTCGCCCCGGTGCGCCGCGCCACCGTCAGGCCCCTGGCGCCAGCGCGCGCACCAGGTCGAGCTGGTCCGCGCCGGTGGGCAGGACGGCCATCACGGGCGTGTCGACGCCGTTCGCGGCGTACTTCGCGACGTGCGCGCGGCACTCGTCGACGCTGCCGTGCACGATCAGCGCGTCCACCACCTCGTCGGGGATGAGCGCGCCGGCGCCGCGCCGGTCCCCCGCCGCCCACGCCTCGTGCATCGGCCGCAGCGCCTCGCCGCGGCCCAGCCAGTCGTGGAACGCCGCGTACGCGGGCACGGTGAGGTACGTGCTGATCAGCATCCGCCCCAGCGCGCGGGCCGCGGCGGCGTCCTCGGTCGGGCACACGAAGATCCGCGCGGCCAGCTCGCCGCCGTCCATCTCGGCGCGGACCTTGGGCACGTCGTCGGCGCCGAGCCAGTTGGTGATGGCGCCGTCCGCCTCGCGCCCGGCCAGCCGCAGCATGCCGGGGCGCAGCGCGGCGAGCATGATCGGCACGCGGTGCTCGGGCGCGCGTTCCAGCTTGAAGCCGCGCACGGTGAACGTCTCGTACTCCTCGGACACCTTCTCGCCCGCCAGCGCGGCCTTGAGGAACCGCAGCGTGTCGCGGGTGCGCTTGAACGGCTCGTGGAACGGCACGCCGTTCCACCGCTCGACGATCACGGGCGAGGACGACCCGATGCCCAGCACGAACCGCCCACCCGACACCTCGGCCAGCGTGGCCGCGGTCATGGCCAGCGTCGCGGGGCCGCGGGTGTAGACGGGGGTGATGGCGGTGCCCAGGCGGACGCGGTCGGACCACTGGGCGGCCAGCGCCAGCGGCGTGAAGGCGTCGGTGCCCGCGGTCTCGGCGGACCACACGTCGGTGTAGCCCAGGTCGGCCAGTTCGGCCACCAGCGCGCGGTGGTCGAGCACCGGCACGCCGGTCAGCGGCAGGGTGATTCCCCAACGAGCCACGATCGCCTCCCTGAAGGTGTCCGCGGCCACCGTACCTCAGGTACCGACCAGTCGGTATGCCCGCTGCGAAAACCCGACCGGCACGTGTGAACCGCTCGCGACCGGGGTAACCGGGGTGTGCGACCCCCTCCGAAATGCCGTTCTGCCCCGCCGGAGTGCGCCCGGCGGGGCAGAACGGGGGAATCGGCGGTCAGGTCAGAGGGAGATGCCCCGCTCGCCCAGCCAGCCGATGGGGTCGATCTTCTGCGAGCCGTTGAGCCACACCTCGAAGTGCAGGTGCGGCCCAGTCGACTGGCCGCGGTTGCCCATGGTGGCGATCTGCTGGCCCGCGTGGACCTGCTGACCCGCCGACACGAGCGTCTCGTTGACGTGGCCGTAGATCGTGATCGTGCCGTCGTTGTGCTGCACCCGGACCCACAGGCCGAAGCCGGACGCCGGGCCCGCCTCGACCACGACGCCGTCCATCGCGGACAGGATCGGGGTGCCGATGGCATTGGCGATGTCGACGCCGTAGTGGGTGGTGCCCCACCGGGCGCCGAAGCCGGAGGTGAACTGGCCCTCGGCGGGCTTGACGGCCTTCGGGCGCCGCGCGGCCTCCTCGGCGGCCTTCTGCTCGGCGATCCGGGCCTGCTCGGCGGCGATGCGCGCGTTCTCGGCGTCGACGCGGGCCTGCTCGGCCGCCGCGGCGTCGGCCTGCCGCTTCAGCTCGGCCTGCCGGGCGGTGTAGCCCTCGGACGCGTGGCGGATCGCCTGGTCCACGTGCTGCCGGACGAGCAGCCCTTCGGAGCGCATCAGCTTCGCGGCCTCGAACGCGGGCTCGACGGCGTGCACCGTGCGGACCTCGGTCGCGCGGGGCGCGGAGCTGTGGACGAGCGCGGCCGCCAGGTCGGAGCCGGCGCCCACGGGGAGGAACGTCGTGTCGCCGGCGTCGAACCCGCCGGCGGCGCCCACGCCGGTGGCGAGGGCGCCGGCCGCGACCACCGCGGCGGCGACGCGGCCGCTGACGGGCTTGCGGTCGCACTCCGCGCGATGGGAGCGGTTGCGGAACGGGGTGCGGGGCGCGATGAACGCGCGTCGCCCGTCGGCCTTCGTGTGCCGTGCCAAGGTAGTGCCTTCCTGCATCGGGGAGCACGGCCCGGCCACAGGGACACCTGGCGGGGGATCCAGGCTGGCGGCGCTTTCGGGGAGCGACGCCGTGTCCCTATGGTGACCGAACCGTGACATGCGGCGGGGACCGTAACCCGATGTAACAACAGGAGGCAAGCCTTAGCACCGGCACTGGTGCTTTTTGGTGAGATAACCCACTGATCGTCACACTACGTGTTCAAGTACTTCTCAGTTCCGCTTGTGACCGTTATAAAAGCCCAGGTCAGGGGCATCTTGAGGCGTGACGTAACCCGTGACGAAGGTCGACTACCGGTAGCGCGGCTCGACCGGCGGCAGGTCGGCTGGCGGCTGGCCCTCGTGGATCACCTTCATGGCGTTGAACCACGTCGGCGCAGCCACCTGACCACCGAAAACGCCGCCGGCGTCGTTCGTGCCGCACAGCCTCGGCGGGGTGCTGTTGCAGATCACCTGGGGTGCCACCCCATCGGTGAACGTCATGACCGCCCCGGCGAACAGCGGAGTGGCCCCCAGGAACGCCACCGACCAGTGGTTCTCGGTGGTGCCGGTCTTGCCGACCATCGGCCGGTTCCACCCCGCGTTCGACGCCGCCTGCGCCGCCGTGCCGCCGGGCTTGGTGTCCGCGCTCATCGAGGTGGCCAGCGCGTTCGCCACCTCGGGCGCGACGGCCTGGTCGCACGGCGCTTCCTTCAGCTGCACGGGCTGGCCGTTGCGGTCCACGATCTTCTCCACCGGCGTCGGCGGGCACCACTTGCCGCCGCTGACGATGGTCGCCGCGACGTTGGCCAGCTCCAGCACGCTGGTCGGGCCCGCGCCGAGGGTGAACGAGCCGCTGTTGTCCCGCTTGTAGACGTCGCCCTGCGACGGGCCGTTGGAGCCGTCGGCCTTGAGCGGGTCGCCCTTCCAGTCGACGCCCTGCATCGACTCGCGCAGCCCGAGCCGGTAGGCCATGTCGACCACGTTGTTCAGCCCGGCCTTCTCCTCCAGGATGATGAACGCGGTGTTCGGCGACTGGGCCATCGCCTCGGTCAGCGTCATCTTCTCCTTGTAGTCGGCCGCGTTGCGGACCGTGTAGGGCTTGCTGCCGTCCTTGTAGACCTTCGAGGTGTAGGTCTTCGGCACGTCGATCTGCTTGTCGATGCCGGTGACGCCGCGCTCCAGCGCCGACGCGGCGGTGAACACCTTGTAGATCGAGCCCGCGCCGAACTTGGTCACCTCGGCGGGGATCGAGTAGGCGCTCTGCCCGGCGTCGGCGTTGTTGCCGAAGTCGCGGTTGGCGGCCAGCGCGCGCACCCGGTGCTTGTCCGAGCCCGGCTGCACCACGGCCATCGCGTTGGCGACGCCCGGCTGGGTCTTGGGCACTTGCTGCATCGCGGCTTCCTTGGCCGCGCGGGTGGCGACCGGGTCCATCGTGGTGGTGATCGTGTACCCGCCGCGCAGCAGCTCCTCGGTCGGCAGGCCCGCCTTCTCCAGGTAGTCGACCAGGTAGCGGCAGAAGAAGCCGTAGACCGGGCCGTCGCCCGCGCCGACGCAGCCGTTGGGCAGCAGCTTCAGGTCGGGCACGACGCCGATGTCGGTGGCCTTGTACTCGGCGGCCTTCTCCTCGGCGACCTTCGGGTCGGGGCCGAACGCGCCGTTGTCGCGCATCCGGTCGATCACGGTGTTGCGGCGCTTGATCGCGGCGTCGACGTCGGAGCCCGGGTTCAGCCTGCTCGGCTCGTTGACCAGGCCGGCCAGCATCGCGGCCTGCGGCACGGTCAGCTTGTCGGGCGTGGTGTCGAAGTAGGTGCGGGCCGCCGCGCCGACGCCGAACGCGCCGTTGCCGAAGGGGACGACGTTGAGGTAGGCGGTGAGGATCTCGTCCTTGCTCATCTTCTGCTCGAGCTGGGTGGCGATCCGCGCCTCGCTGATCTTGCGGCCGAGCGTCACCTCGGTGGCCTTCTCGTAAGCCTCCTCGGAGCCCTTGCCGACCACGAACGCGAGGTAGTTCTTCACGTACTGCTGGGTCAGCGTCGAGGCGCCCTGGGAGGTCTCGCCGTCGACGCCCGCCTTGGCCGCGGCACGGGCGATGCCCTGCCAGTCCACGCCCTTGTGCTCGAAGAACCGCTTGTCCTCGATCGCGATGATCGCGGCCTTCATGGTGTCCGCGATGCCCTCCGACGGCACCGGCACCCGGTACTGGTCGTAGAGGTAGGCGATCGGCTGGCCGTGCATGTCCAGCACCGTCGTCACGAGCGGCAGCTCGGCCTTGGTCAACTCACCGGAGGTCTGGTCCACGGTGTCCGCGGCCCGGTTGGACGCCAGGCCGAGGCCGCCGACCACCGGGAACAGCACCGCCGCGACGAGCACGCCCGCCATCAGGCACAACCCCACCAACTTGACCAGACCTGTCGCGCGCGCGGCGAACACTGAACCAGCAACCCCTTCCGAAACCCGCGGGAACCCCCACTGACTAAGTCGCACGAAGACCGTCGCGGGTTGCTCCCCGGCGAGCAGAAGTTTTCGGCGCGATCTCCGACGACGGTTGTCGAAGTTACTCCTGCCCGATCGAGAGCGTGGTCAAACCCCGTTCGGCCGGACGGCGCAGCCCGCCAGGCACGCCGGGGTGATCAGCCTCACGCCCGGCCGGCGGCGGCGCCGGCCACCTGGACGGTCGACCCGCGACCCATCCATGATCGAACAGGTGTTCGCCGCCGGCAAGATCACGATCGGGTGATCACGGCCGACGCCCGGCGGATCGCGGGGTCAGCGGGAGGCGCGCAACCGGATCGTCGCGCTGGCCCGCCGGACCTCCGCCCCCGTGCGCTCCGGCAGCACGTCCTCCAGGAACGCGTACCCCTTCAGGTCGTCGTCCGGCCGCCGTGACACCGTCCGCCACCACGTAGCGATGTCCACCCACCCCGGCGCCGACAGCGACCCGCCGAAGTGCTGGACCGACAGCGCGGCGCACAGGTTCGCGAACCGCACCCGGTGCGCCAGGGGCCACCCCGACAACGTCCCCAGCACGAAACCCGCGCCGAACACGTCACCCGCGCCGGTCGAGTCCAGCGGCGCGACGTTCAGCCCCGGCACGTCCACCATCTCGCCGGTGGCCGAGTCGACCGCCACCGCGCCACCACCACCACGCGTCACCACCACCACGGGCACGTGCTCGGCCAACGCCACCGCAGCGCGCTCGGGCGTGTCGGACCGGGTGTACCGCTGCGCCTCGGCGTCGTTGGGCAGGAACACGTCGAACTGCTCCAGCCGCCTCAGCAGTTCGGGCGCCCACAGCTCGGTGCGGTCCCACCCGATGTCGGCGAACAGCAGCGCGCCCTCGTCCTTCGCCTGCGCCACCCACCGCTCGTCCTCCGGGCCCACGTGCACGAAGCACGCCCGCGTGCGCGGCGGCGGGTTCAGGATCTCGTCGGCCGACACCGGCGGCCGGTGGCCGTGCGTCACCATCGACCGGTCGCGGTCCATCGCCATGGACACGGTCACCGGGGAGTGCCAGCCGTAGAACCGGCGGCAGTAGCTGAGGTCGACGCCCTCCTGCTCGGCCAGCACCTCCCAGCAGAAGTCGCCGTAGACGTCCTCGCCGAACGCGGCCGACAGCGCGGTCCGCAGTTGCAGCCTGCTCAGCGCCACGGCGAGGTTCGCGATCCCGCCGGGGCACGAGCCGAGGCCCTCGGCCCACACCTCGGTGCCCGGGGCGGGCGGCCGGGGCAGGCCGGTGAAGATGATGTCCAGGAACACGGTCCCCGACAGCAGCACGTCGAACACCGGTGCGGCGGGCTGCGCCGGGTCCGACGGCACGGGCGGTGGCACGAGCGGAGGCGTGGCGGCCATGTCCCCACGATGCCAGGCCGGGTCAGCCGTCGACAGCCGCGAAGAGCTCGCGCATTCGGGCGAGCGCACGGTGCTGCGCGACCCGCACCGCGCCCGCGGTCGAGCCGACGGCCGCCGCCGTCTCCTCCGCCGACAGCCCCACCGCGACCCTGAGCACCAGGATCTCGCGCTGCCGCTCCGGCAGCTTCTGGAGCAGCTGCGTCACGTGGCCGATCATCTCCCCGGTCATGGCCCGCTGCTCGGGCCCGGCCTCCAGGGTCGGCGTGTCGGGCAGTTCGGGCACGACCTCGGACCGGCTGCGCACCGCGCGTCTTCGCGCGTCGGCGACCTTGTGCGCGGCGATGCCGTACACGAACGCCAGGAACGAGCCGGGCTCGTAGTGGTAGGTGCCCAGGGCCGACACCACGGCCAGGCACACCTCCTGGGCGATGTCCTCGGCCGAGACGAGGGTGCGCTCCCTCGACCCGACCCGCGCGCGGCAGTACCGCAGCACCAGCGGTTGGATGCGCGCCAGGAGCTGACCGGTCGCGCGCGGGTCGCCCAGCAGCGCCTCGTCGACCAGTTCGGTCAGCTCGGCCTCGGCCAGCCACTGGGCGGTCACCGGGCGCGGGCCCCCGCCCACGACCAGCCTCACCTCGGGACGACCGGGCACGTCGGCGCCGTCGCGAACCGCGCCGACCCCCACCTCGACGTCAGCTCGCACGGATGCGTGCTGCACCATCCGGCGACCTCCTCACGCTCGTCAATCCTCCGGCCCATCCCGGCTCATTGATGAGGAGCGCGCAGCGGTGCTCCTGATACGGGACAAGCCAAAGCTGACCACGATCCGACGCAGCGTGGTCGCAACGGCACTCGGAGGTGATGGCGGATGAGCCGATCGGCCCAGCGAGGGCCGTCCACTACCTCGCCTCGGTGCACTGATGGCCACCCGAACAGCCCACCCGGGAGCCCGCTTCGGAGTAAGCCGCGGAGAACCGCCCGGGACGGGTCCCCCGAGCCGAGCCGGGCCGCGGCACCTCCCCCGGCGCGGTTCCGGCCCGTGCCGGCGCGCGAGAATGCCCACCGCAACGCCTGGACCGGTCGAGTGAGGGGACTGAAGATCGCCGTGATCGAACAGCTGAGCGTGCGGACCGACGAGGGCGACTTCGACGCGATCGCGGCGGGCCCCGAGGACGGCAGGCCGGTGCTGCTGCTGCACGGCTTCCCCGAGGCCGCCGTCGAGTGGGAGCACCAGGTGGCGGTGCTGGGCCGCGAGGGGTTCCGGGCGGTGGCGTTCGACCAGCGCGGCTACTCGCCGGGCGCGCGACCGGAGCGCGCCGCCGACTACGGCGTCGAGGCGCTGGTCGGTGACGTGCTGGCGGTCGCGGACTCGTTCGGCTGGTCGCGGTTCGACCTGGTCGGCCACGACTGGGGCGGCGCGGTGGCCTGGTGGACCGCGGCCGAGCACCCCGACCGGCTGCGCAAGCTCGTGGTGGTGTCCACGCCGCACCCCGGGGCGTTGGCCGAGGCCCTGCGCACCGACGAGGACCAGCACCTGCGGTCGGGCTACATGACCGAGTGGCGCAACAGCAACACCGAGAAGCGGATGCTGGACGACGGCGGCGCGGCGCTGCGGCAGATGTTCGAGTGGCGGGTACCGCCGAGCCGGGTGGACGAGTACGTGCGGCGGCTGTCCGAGCCGGGCGCGCTGACCGCGGCCCTGAACTGGTACCGCGCCGGGCGTCCGGGCGGCAGGGCCGGGAAGGTGTCCGTGCCGACGCTGTACGTGTGGAGCACCGAGGACGTGGCGTTCGGGTCGACGGCGGCGTTGAGCACCGGCGACTGGGTCACCGGCCCGTACCGGTTCGAGATGCTGGAGGACGTGTCGCACTGGGTGCCGGAGGAGGCGCCGGAGGCATTGACGGCGCTGATCCTGGAGCACCTGTCGTCCTGATTGAACCGCTACCGCGCCGGCGCACGTGTTCTCGCGTATGACGGAGTTGACCTACTCGGAGCGCAGGGTCGCGACCCTCGCCGCGTGTGGCCACAGCAACCGGGCGATCGCGATGCGGCTGCACATCACCGTGAGCACGGTGGAACAGCACCTGACCAGGGTCTACCGCAAGCTGGCGGTGGCGAACCGGGAGGAGTTGAAGGGGCACCGGGCCCTAGTGTGACCCCATGCGGGTCGCGGGGTTGCTGCTGGCCGCGGGCGCCGGGCGGCGCTTCGGCGGGCCCAAGGCGCTGGTGTCGCGCGGTGGCGGGCTGTGGGTCGACCGGGCCGCGGCGGTGCTGCGCGACGGGGGGTGCGCGCCGGTCGTCGTGGTGCTCGGCGCCGCGGCGTCGTCGGTGCGCGCGCGGGCGGTGCTGGAGGGCTGCGTCGTGGTGGAGAACCCCGACTGGGCCACCGGCATGGGCTCGTCGCTGCGCGCGGGCCTGGCCGCGCTGACCGGCGCGGAGGTCGGCGCGGACGTCGGCGCGGTCGTCGTGCTGCCGGTGGACACGCCGGGCGTGACGGTGGCGGCGGTCGAGCGCCTGCGGGCGCTGGCGTCACCGACGGCGCTGGCCCGCGCCTCGTACGACGGCGCGCCCGGCCACCCCGTGCTGATCGGCGCGGAGCACTGGTCGGGCGTGGTCGAGTCGGCGGTGGGCGACGCCGGTGCGCGCGACTACCTGCGCCGGCACAGCACGCTCGACGTGCCGTGCGGCGACGTGGCGGACGGCGACGACGTGGATCATCCGCGAGACCTGCCCACGTGACGCGCGCGCTGTCGGGCGGCATGAGGCTCTTGCCCGGGGTGGCGGTGGTCGCGGCGCCGGCGGGGTGCGCCGCGGCCCTGCCGGGCGTGCGTGACGGGGCACGTCCGGCCGGGCCGGGTGGTGATCGACGTGGACGGCGCCACGCGTGACGGGTCGTGCGCCGAGGTGGCGTACTGCCCCCTTCAAGCCGACGTGGGCCGCTGCTCCTCGGCGTCCGGCTGCACCACCGGCAGCGGTCCGGAGATGATCCGCGGCATCGGCACGGCCGGCGACGGCGGCTCGGTGTCCGGGGTCCAGCGGTCCTGGCCGTCCACCTGGCCGCCCAGCAGCGCGCTCGCCTCCGCCGTCGCCTGCGCCACGATCCGGCGGGCCCGCTGCTCGGCCTCCGCGAGCCGCCGCTGCGTCTCCTGCTCGGTCTCGTCGAGCAGCACGGCCTGCTGCCGCGCCACCTCCTCGGCCCGCTTGAGCATCTGCTCGCTGCGCTCCCGGGCGTCGGTCTCGAACGCGTCCGCCTTCTGCCTGGCCACGTGCATCAGGTAGCGGATGCAGCCGGACACCGCGTTGTCCTTCGAGTAGCCCGCGTGCAGCACCCGGTACTCGGCCAGCTCGCTGCGCGCATCCTCCAGCTCGCGCATCAGGTCGTCGGCGGTGGCCGCGGCGCCGTCCCGGTCCGTGCGCAGCACCTCCAGCTCCTCCCGCAGGCGGGCCAGCTCCCACCGCGTGCGGGCCAGTTCCTCGTCCACCTCGCGCCGGTCGTAGCCGCGCAACCGCACGGGGAAGGGCCTGCCGTGGGACTTGTCGTTGTGCATGGCTGCCGCCGTTCCGGACGACTCAGCCCCGGGCCAGCGCCACGAGGTCGTCCATGGTGCCGTTGAAGAGGTTCTGGTCGATCGGGGTCGACGTGTGCTGCCAGATCGAGTGCGCCGACCAGCGGTGCGGCAGCGGGCCGACGCTCTCGGCGTAGCGGGCCACCCACAGCGGGTTCGTCGCGGTGAAGTCACCGAGTCGGCCCGTGCACATGTCCCACCACGAGGTGGACGTGTAGATCATCGGCCAGCGCCCGGTGCGGGCCTGGTAGGTCTCGGCGAACTGGCGCACCCAGGCCACCATCGCCTCGGGCGTCAGGCCGTAGCACTTGTCGTCGCCGTACGGGTTGTACTCGACGTCCAGCGCGCCGGGCAGCGTGCGGCCGTCCGCGCTCCAGGCGCCGCCGCGGTCCACGAAGTAGTTGGCCTGCGTCGCGCCGTCGGACCGGTCGGGCAGCGCGAAGTGGTAGGCGCCCCGGACCATGCCCACCTGGTACGAGCCGTCGTACTGCTGGTTGTACTTGGGGTTGACGTACCCGGTGCCCTCGGTGGCCTTCACGTAGGCGAACCGCATGCCCTGGTTCCACCAGTGCGGCCAGTCGACGTCGCCCTGGTGGCTGCTCACGTCCATGCCGGGGACGGTCGGGCCGGTCAGCACCAGCTCGGAGGCGGCGACCGGGTGCGCGCCCTCGTGCTTGGCGATCTGCGAGCCGGCCGCGTGGTCGGCCTGCGCCTCGGGAGCCGGCCCGGCCGGCGCCATCTGGGTCGCGGTCGCCGGCACGTGCGGGGCGGCGAGGCAGGCGAGCACCACCGCCGACGCCGCCGCGCGGGACAACCACCTGTGGGATCGCGCCGGCATTGGACTTCCTCCCCTTCCCCGCCTGGGCGGAGCCGTGCTGGGCTCGACGACCCGCGGCGGCTCGCACCGACTCGCAGCCGTGACTTCTGCCGAACGGCTACCACCGCTCGTGCCCGGACAACCTGAAGAAGCCGTTTCCACCTGAACGAATGACAAAAGCCGTCTTTCGCGGCACCCCACGTGACCAGCCGGTGCGCGTGGGTGACGATCATTTCCTCGGGCCCTAAGAAATGCCGGCATGAAGCGACACTTACGGGGCACTCACCCGATGAGCACGACGCACGGAAGGTGAGAACCATGACCATGACCTCGCCCCCAGTGGACTGGGAGCCGTTCATCGAGTCACTGCACGAGGCAGCCGGCCTCTGGGACCGCGGGCTGGCGTGCCGGGCCAGCCGGCAGGACGTCGACGAGGAGGTCGACGCCGACCCGCCGCGGGTCGTGCCGATCACCGAGGCCGAGGCGGAGCGGCTGATGAGGGCCGTGGCGTTCCTCGCGCGGCGGTTGAGCGTGGCCGCCGAGTGCGTCGTCTACGTGACCGCCGAGTCGCGGCTGGAGGCCGCCGCGGAGGGCGATCCGGCGGCGCAGGCCGACGCGCTGTCGTTGACCGCGCTGCACGCCGCCGCGATGCGGCACGCGGCGGATCTCGCGAGCGCCGCCTTCAACCGCTCCGACGCTGCGTAGAATTGTCCACGAACGGGTGAACAATGCCGGGGTAAACATCGGGGCGCCATTGTCCGTACCTTGCAGTGAACCCCGGTGATCGGTGTTTCCGCCGCCCGTCCGAGCGCAACTCCTGAGTCATGCGCACCGCCGCCCTCGCGAAACTGATCGGCCTCTGCATGGTGGCCGGGTTGCTGCTCGCCGGGATGGTCGTCCCCGTCGTCGGCGCGGCCGGCCTCGTGTCCAACCGGATGAGCGACCAGGTCGCCGCCACCACCGTCAGCATGCTGGAGACGCCGCCGCCGCTGATGACGACGATCACCGACAAGGACGGCGTCCCGTTCGCCTACGTCTACGACCAGTACCGCGTGCTCACGCCGCCGGACAAGGTCGCGCAGGTCATGAAGGACGCGCTGGTGTCCACCGAGGACCGGCGGTTCTACGAGCACAAGGGCGTCGACTGGCTGGCCACGCTGCGGGCCGCGCTGCGCAACCAGTCGGAGGGCGGCACCACGCAGGGCGCGTCCACGATCACGCAGCAGTACGTGAAGAACCACCTGGTGCACGTGCTGGAGCGGGAGGACGTCGGCGGGCAGAAGGAGGCGCAGGAGCAGACGATCGCCCGCAAGCTGCGCGAGGCGCGCATCGCGATGCACGTGGAGACGCAGCTCAGCAAGGACGAGATCCTGTCGCGGTACCTGGACGTGGTGCCGTTCGGCGGCACGATCTACGGCATCGCGGCGGCGTCCCAGGCGTACTTCAACACCACGCCGGACAAGTTGACCGTGCCGCAGGCCGCGATGCTCGCCGGGATGGTCAACAGCCCGACGTTCCTGGACCCGGAGGCCCGGCCGGACAAGGCGATCGAGCGGCGGAACATGGTCATCGACCTGATGACCGAGAACGCCAAGCTGTCCCGCGAGCAGGCCGAGGTGCACAAGCGCGCGCCGCTGGGGCTGGCCACGCCCGTCCGTCCACTGTCGACCGGCTGCGTCGGGTCCGGTGTGGAGTTCGGGTTCTACTGCTCGTTCGTGATCAACCACCTGACCCGCAACGGCTACTCGCTGAACGAGCTGAAGATCGGCGGCTACACCATACAGACCACTTTGGACCGCACGCTCACGCAGCACGCCAAGCAGGCGGCCGAGGCGCAGGTGCCGAAGACGACGCCGGGCATCGCGAACACGGCGGCGGTCGTGCGGCCGGGCAAGGAGCGGCACGAGGTCGTGGCGCTGGTGGCCAACCGGGACTACGGGCTCAAGAAGGAGGAGTTCCAGACCCAGTTCGACCTGCCGAGCGCGGTGGAGAACAAGTTCGGCGCGGGGTCGGTCTACAAGGTGTTCACGGCCGCGGCGGCGTTGGAGAAGGGCGGGCTGGGGATCGAGAGCGTGATCGAGTCGCCCGGGTCGTACTCGTCGCGGGTGTTCCGCGGTGGCGCGCCGGGGTGCCCGGGCACCGGCGAGCCGTTCACCTACTGGTACTGCCTGCGCAACCACGACGGCAGCTACCCGCCGCGGATGACGTTGAAGCAGGCGTTGGCGACCTCGCCGAACACCGCGTTCGTCATCCTGGAGGAGCGGGTGGGCTTGGACGCCGTGGTCGACATGGCGCACCGGCTGGGGATGCGGGAGACGATGACGACCAACATCGCGGGCGTGCCGCCGGACCCGAAGTCCAAGCAGAAGGAACTGCGGGTGACGCAGTCGGAGTTCTACAAGGGGTCGGGCAACGCGTCGTTCACCCTGGGGCCCGCCCCGACCAGCACGCTGGAGCTGGCGAACGTCGCCGCGACGCTGATGTCGGGCGGCGTGTGGTGCCCGCCGTCGCCGATCGTGAAGGTCACCGACCGGCACGGCAAGGACGTGGGCTACCGCGACGCGCCGTGCGAGCAGGTCGTCGAGGAGCCGCTGGCGAACGCCCTGGCGGTGGGGATGAGCGAGGACGACCAGGAACGGGGAACGGCCGCGGCGGCTGCCAAGCAGTTCGGCTGGACCCGGCCGGCGCTGGGGAAGACGGGGACGACGGAGGAGTACAAGTCCGCCGCGTTCATCGGCGCGACCGCGGACTACGCCGGTGCCGTGCAGGTGTTCAACGACAGCACGTCACCCAGCGGGATCTGCGTCAACGCCGGCCCACCCCGCTTGTGCGGTGAAGGTGACATCTACGGCGGTACCCTGCCCGCGCGCACCTGGTTCGACTTCATGATGAAGGCCCACGCCAACCTCCCGGAGAAGCCACTACCCCCAGTCGATCCCCGCTACCTCGGCCGCTGACCTGCGGTGATGCAGTGAACTCCTGACACTATCGGGTGATCATGACCCGAAGATGTACGGAAACACTGTTACCGTCCCTCGGTTGAAACAGGACCGAGCGCCGAAACCACCCCACCTGCCTCCCCGACTGCCGGAAGTCCAGCGCTTCTGAGGGCTCATCGTGGTGATGATGAACTCCTGAGGCTTTGGCTAGGCTCTGCTCGTGGGTGCAGAGCGAGGGGCCGACCACTTGTCCCGAGAGCGGGCACGGGCCGAACAAGCTGGTCGGGACCTGTCGATGCCGGTCTCCGTGACGCATTTCTTCTCGTCTCCGGGACGTCATCCAGAGGCCGTCGTGCGCGCCCTGAACGACCTGGGGATCACCGATGTCGTCGTGGACGAGGAGGTGACCGGCGACGGGTACTGGCATGTCGCGGCGTTCACCACGTGCCCGTTGACGGCGACCGAGGCCGGCGGTGTCGAGCGTCGGACGGAACGGATCGCCGAGGACGCGGGTGCTGAGTACGACGGTTGGAGGGTCACTCTGACTGCCGGCGAGGAACAGCGCCTTCGCCGCTGACGTGCTCGTTGCTGGTCTGCCGCTGCGGTGACGACCGTTCCCTGTCGTCGTGGGCGGCATCTTGAGCCTCCTCGCCGGCGAGGGTCCGGCGGGCTGCCTCGGCGTAGCGGACGGCCGTGGCGTGGGAGAGTCCGAAGACCGCTGCGAGGTGGAGCGGGCCTGGGCCGTGTCGCAGGGCTTCCTCGAGCTGGTCACTCCGTCGACGGTGATCCGGCGTTGCCGGCCAGCGACGCCGGATCACGCACCGCGTCCGCAGAACCGCTCAACGGAACCAGCGCAACTAACACAGCAGCCACGCGACCCCAGCCGCCCCGCGCAAGCCAGGCGCCCCCCGGCCGACCCTCGGCAGCCGTAGCGGCCCACCGCCGGCGACCGCGCGCCCCCGGTGTCAGACCAGCCGGACCTCCACCCCCGCCTCGCGGATCCGGCTCAACTCCTCCTCCGGCGCGTCGGAATCGGTGACCAGCACGTCGATCTCGTCCACCGGGCACACCCGGCCGAACGCCGTCCGCCCGAACTTCGAGCTGTCGATCGCCGCGATCACCCGCGCCGACGCCTCCACGGCCGCCTTCTTCACCGCCCCCTCGGCCAGGTCGTGCGCGGACACCCCGTTGCGCGCGCTCAACCCGCAGCTGCCGAGCACCATCGTGTCGAACCGCATCACGCGGAACGCGTGCTCGGTCAGCGGCCCCACGAACGCCAGCTCACCGGGCCGGATGTCGCCGCCCGGCAGCACCATCCGCACCTGCTCGGCCCCCCGCAGCGCGTCCGCCGAGTGCAACGACAACGGCAGCACGGTCAGCCGCCGATCGGTCAGCCGCCGCGCCACCTCGACCGTGGTGCTGCCGCCGTCGAGCACGACCGTCTCACCGTCGTCGAGCAGCGAAGCGACAGCGGCCCCGATCCGCCGCTTCGCCTCCAGCCGCTGCCGCGCCCGCGCCGCGTAAGGCGTCTCCTCCCCCGTCAACATGCTCACCGCCGCACCGCGCACGCGCCGCAGCAGCCCTTCGCGCTCCAACGCGTCCAGGTCGCGCCGCACCGTCATCTCCGAAGCACCCACCAGCTCCGCCAGGCTGCCGACGGACACCCGCTCGCCACCCCGCAGGCGGTGGAGGATCTTCTCGTGACGCCACGACACATCCATGGCGTTCATCTGAACACCGATCATGTTCACTCGTCAACACTCTGGCGGGTGATGGGACGATCCGGTAGGACTTGGGCACCTGCACCGTATGGTATAGACCACCGGAGGACCGCATGACGACCGAGCCCGTGACCGACACCGACTACGGCGACGTCGTGCGCAACCACCTGACCAGGGTGGAGCAGCAGAACGCGGCCGCGCTGGACGACGTGGCCGAGCTGGTGCTCGCGAGCGTCCGCGCGGACGGCATGGTGCTCACCGCGGGCGCGGGCCATTCCCTGGCCGCGGTCGCCGAGACGTTCTACCGCGCCGGCGGCCTGGCCTGCGTCCGCCCCATCTATCACCCTGAACTGCTGCCCATGCACGGCGCGGTCAGCAGCACGTCCGCCGAACGCCGCTCCGGCCTCGCCGCCGAAGTCCTGAACGAAGCGGGCCTGGCCGCGCACGACGTGCTGTTCGTCTTCTCCACCTCGGGCGTGAACCCCTACCCGGTCGAACTGGCCATGCTCGCTGCGGACGCCGGCTGCCCCGTGGTCGCGGTGACGTCGGTCGCGGCGAGCGCGCTCGCACCGCGCCGAGCGGGCACGACCCTCGCCGAGAACGCCACCGTCGTGCTGGACAACCTGGTCCCGCCCGGTGACGCGACCTACCCGCTCGCCGAGCCGGTCACCGCCGCCGTGTCCACGATCGCGACCGCGTTCCTGTGGAACCTGCTCATGGTGCGCCTGTTCGACAAGGCCGCCGAAGCCGGCGTGGCGCTGCCGCTGTGGCGCAGCGCGAACGTCGAGGGCGGCGACGCGGCGAACGCCGACCTGCTGCGCAAGTACCAGACGCGGGTGCCCCAGCTGGGCTGAGCAACGTTCACGAATCCTCCACACGTCCGCGTTAATGTCGGGCGACGAGGGGGTTTTTCGTGAACAAGAGAGCGAAGCGCCGAGTGCTGGCCGCAGGGGGAATCACGGCGACGGCGGTGATCGTCGCGGGCGCGGTGGTGCTGTGGTCGGGCGGCGGGTCGGAAGCCGAGAAGAAACCCGAACGGGTGGCTCCCGGCGTCGTCGCCCAGCAGTTCTTCACCGCGGTGATGTCCGGCCAGGCGGGACAGGCGGCCGCGGTCACCGACGCGTCGGGCGTGGCGGGCGCGGTGCTCGCCCGGACCCGGCAGGGCATGCCCGGCGCGTCGTTCCACGCGCAGCTCGGCCGGTTGCCACAGGTCACCGAGGGTGTCACGACCGCCGGGGTCGACGCCGACGTCACGTGGACGTTGCCGGGCGGCGTGCCGCTCAAGTACGCCACCAAGGTCGAGCTGAGGCTCGTGGACGACCAGTGGCGCGTGCACTGGTCACCCGCTCTGCTGCACCCGCAGCTCGGCGAGGGCCAGAGCCTGGCCTACACCACGACGTCCGCCGAAGGTGCGCTGTTCGACCGCACGGGCCGACCCGTGCCGCCCGACTTCGCCCCCGTGGTGATGGGTTCGGTGCGACAGGCCGTCGGTTCGTTGAACGGCACGCCCGGCTGGCAGGTCGCGATCGTCGACCAGGCCGGCGCGCCGGTCACCGTGCTGCAGGAGCAGAAGGCGCAGGCCGTGCAGTCGATGACGGTCACGCTGGACCCGAAGACGCAGGCCGCCGCCCAGGCCGCGGTCGACCAGGTGGCCGGGGAGGCGGCGATGCTGGTCGCGATCCAGCCGTCGACCGGCGAGATCCTGGCGGTGGCGCAGAACGCGACCGCGGGCCACGACCCGCTCGCGCTCTACGGCCGCTACGAGCCGGGGTCCACGTTCAAGATCGTCACCGCGACCGCCGCGCTGACCGGCGGCCTGGCCACGGCCGACACGCCGGTGCCGTGCCCCGGCAAGGCGACCATCGGCACCCGGCAGATCACCAACGACGACTCGTTCGAGCTGGGCACCGTGCCGCTGCACCGGGCGTTCGCGGCGTCGTGCAACACGAGCTTCAGCCAGTTGGCGGCGACCATGTCCCCGACGGCGCTGCCGGAGGCCGCCGCCTACTTCGGGCTGGCGTCGGACTTCACCGTCGCGGGCATCACCACGAACACCGGCAAGATCCCGCCCGCCGACTCCGTGCCCGCGCGGGTCGAGGCGGGCATCGGGCAGGGGCAGATGCAGGCGACGCCGTTCGGCATGGCGCTGGTCGCGGCCACGGTCGCGAACGGCCGCACGCCGGTGCCGCGGCTGATCCGCGAGCTGCCGACCGAGGGCGCGCCGCCGGCGCCGCTGCCCGGCGGGGTCGCGGGGGCGTTGCGGTCGATGATGGGCGAGGTCGTCACCGGCGGCACGGCGCGGGAGCTGGCCCGGTACGGCGCGGTGCGCGGCAAGACCGGCACCGCCCAGTTCGGTGACGGCACGCGGTCGCACGGCTGGTTCGTCGGCTACCGGGGCGACCTGGCGTTCTCCGTGCTGGTGGTGAACGGCGGCTCGTCCAAGGTCGCGGTGGCGGCCACCGGCACGTTCCTCGGCGCGCTGTAGTCGGGGTCCGCCTCGGCGGGCGCGTCGTCGAACTGCGTGCGGTACAGCTCGGCGTAGCGCCCGTCGGCGGCCAGCAGTTCGGTGTGCGTGCCGCGTTCGACGACGCGCCCGTCCTCCACGACCAGGATCTGGTCGGCGGCGCGGATCGTGGACAGCCGGTGCGCGATCACCAGCGCGGTCCGGCCGCGCAGCGCCTCGGTCAGCGCGACCTGCACCGCCGCCTCCGACTCGGAGTCCAGGTGCGCGGTCGCCTCGTCCAGGATGACCACGCGCGGCCGGGCCAGCAGCAGGCGGGCGATGGTGAGCCGCTGGCGCTCGCCGCCGGAGAGCCGGTAGCCGCGCTCCCCCACCACCGTGTCGAGGCCGTCGGGCAATGACGCGACGAGGTGGTCCAGGCGGGCGCGGCGCAGCGCGTCCCACAGCTCGTCGTCGGTCGCGTCGGGTCGGGGGTAGCTCAGGTTCGCGCGGATCGTGTCGTGGAACAGGTGACCGTCCTGGGTGACGACGCCGACGGTGTGGCGCAGCGAGTCGAACGCCAGCTCGCGGACGTCCACACCGGACAGCCGCACCGCGCCGGAGTCGACGTCGTAGAGCCGCGGCACGAGCGTGGCGATGGTCGACTTGCCCGCGCCGGACGACCCGACGAGCGCCACGAGCTGACCGGGTTCGGCGCGGAACCTGATGCCGTGCAACACCTCCTCGCCGCCGCGCGTGTCCAATGTGGCCACTGATTCCAGTGAGGCCAGTGAGACCTTGTCGGCCGCGGGGTAGGCGAACCGGACGTCGTCGAACTCGACCGACACCGGCCCGTCGGGGACGCGGCGCGCGGCGTCCGGTTCGGCGATCATCGGCTTCAGGTCGAGCACTTCGAACACGCGTTCGAACGAGACGAGGGCGGTCATCACGTCGACCCGCGCGTTGGCCAGGGCGGTGAGCGGCGAGTAGAGGCGGGTCAGCAGGAGGGCGAGCGAGACGACGGTGCCCGCGGCGAGGTGGCCGGTCAGCGCGAGGTAGCCACCCAGACCGTAGACCAGGGCTTGCGCCAGGGCGGAGACCAGGGTCAGGCCGGTCATGAACCAGCGGGTGGCCATCGCCGTGCGGACGCCGATGTCGCGGACGCGCGCGGCCCGTTCGCCGAACTCGGCGGTCTCCGCGTCGGGTCGGCCGAACAGCTTCACCAGCGTCGCGCCGGGCGCGGAGAACCGCTCGGTCATCTGGGTGGTCATGCCCGCGTTCAGCGTGGACGCCTCGCGCTGCAAATCCGCCATCCGACTGCCCATGCGCCGCGCCGGGATGACGAACGCGGGCAGCAGCACGAGCGCCAACGCCGTCACCTGCCACGAAAGGGTGAACATCACGCCGAGCGAGAGCCCCAACTGGATGACGTTCGTGACGACCCCGGACAGCGTCGACGTGAACGCCCGCTGCGCGCCGATCACGTCGTTGTTCAACCGGCTGACCAGTGCACCCGTCCGCGTCCGGGTGAAGAACGCGATCGGCATGCGCTGCACGTGCCCGTACACCGCCACCCGCAGGTCGTGGATCAGCCCCTCCCCGATCCGCGCCGACTGCCACCGCTCGACCAACCCGAGCCCGGCGTCCACCACCGCGATCCCCGCGATCACGACGGCCAGCCACACGACGACGGACACGTCCCGCCCGCCGACGATCGCATCCACCACCCGCCCCGCGAGCACCGGCGTGCTGACCGCGAGCACCGCGGACACCACGGTGAGCAGCAGGAACACGACCAGCTTCGCCCGGTGCGGGCCGGCGAACCCCAGCACGCGGCGGAACGTGCCCCGCCGCACCGCCGCAGGTGCGCCCGACGCCCGCATCGCGCTGCGCATCAATCCCCAGGAACCGTCCACGACAGACGGTAACGCCGGCGGCTCCCCCGACGTTCCCGATCGCGCACGTTCCCCACACGCTCCCGCGGGATTCCACGCCACCGGAGCCGCCACCACCCGGGGCGGGTGGGCCAGGAGGGCGGGCGGGCCAGTCGGGACGCGCGTGCCGGGCGGGGTTCGTGGGCCGGCCGGAGTTCGGGGTTGGCGGGCTAACTGGTGCGGGTGGGGGCGGCTGGGCAGGTGGGGTGGTTTCGGCGCTCGGTCCTGTTCAACCGAGGGGCGGTAACAGTGTTTCCGTACATTGTCGGGCCATAATCACCCGATCGTGTTCGGCACCGAGATCAGGACTGGCCGTTGACCAGGGCGTTCAGCTCTGCCAGGCGGCGGAGTTGGGCTTCGCGTTCGGCACGCAGCTGCGCCTCCTCCGAAGCGCCGTCCGCCGCCGAAGCGAGCAGCGCCAGCGTTTCCCGCACCGCGCCCGGCAACGGCTGGAGCACCTGGGCGACCAGGGCGTCGACCGCCGAGTCCAGCTCGTCCGCGGGCACGACGGAGTTCGCCAGGCCGATCCGCAGCGCCTCCTCCGCGCCGACCCGCCGCCCCGTCACGCAGATCTCGGCCGCGCGCGAGTACCCGACCAGGCGCACCAGGGGCAACGTGCCGCCCAGGTCGGGCACCAGGCCGAGCGAGGTCTCGGCCATGCAGAACTTGACGTCGTCGGCGGCCACGCGGAAGTCGCACGCGAGGGCGAGTTGGAAGCCCGCGCCGATCGCGTGCCCGCGCACTGCGGCGATCGTCACCCGAGCCGGGTCGCGCAGCCAGCGGAAGCCCTCTTGGAACTCCGCGATCAGCGCGGCGCCTGCTTCGGGTCCCCGTCGCGTGATCTCCGGCAGACCCGGTTCGCCCTCCACCGGGGCGCCCGTGAACATGCGCCGGTCGAGCCCTGCGGAGAAGGCGCGACCGGAACCCCGGACGACCACGACGCGGACGTCCGGGCCCAGCTGCTCACCGATCGTCCGCAACGCCACCCAGGTCGACGGCGTCTGTGCGTTGAGCACGTCGGGACGGTCGAGCGTGACAGTCGCGCGCGCCCCGTCGACGACGAGCCGCACGCCTCCGCGTTCCAGCAGGTCGGCGTCGATGGTGGTCGGTGCCGACATGCGTGAACCTCCGGGTTTCGTCAGGCGTCGTCTCTCCTCGACGCCCTGTGGTTACCGGAGGGTAGCTTACTTCTTCTTCGTGCGGGTGGCGCCACCGCGACCGCGCAGCTGCACACCGGACTCGCTGAGCACCCGGTGCACGAAGCCGTAGGAGCGTCCGGTGGACTCGGCCAACGCCCGGATGCTCGCGCCCTTTTCGTACTTCTTCTTCAGGTCAGCGGCCAGCTTGTCCCGCGTGGCGCCGGTGATCCGGGCGCCCTTCTTCAGGTCAGCCACCTTGTCCCGCCTTCCGTAGACAGCAGGTCGGGCCTTCGAAAGCCCCTGTCGTCGCAATGATCGAACACGGAGACCAAGAACGCCAGGTGATCAAGCGAAATGATCTGCGAGCGGTCGTTTGATCACGCAGAGTCGATCAGTGCTCACGTTCGGGTGAGAAGGGCCGGAAACCGTTGCCTCAGGCCAACTGCACGAGTTCCAGGTACTCCTGCGACCAGTGATCTTCCGTCCCGTCGGGCAGCAGGATCACCCGCTCGGGCTCAAGCGCTTCCACCGCACCGGGGTCGTGCGTGACCAGGACGACGGCGCCCTCGTAGCGGCGCAGCGCGTCGAGCACCTGCTCGCGGCTGGCCGGGTCGAGGTTGTTGGTCGGCTCGTCGAGCAGCAGCACGTTCGCCGCGCTGGACACCAGGCCGGCCAGCGCCAACCGGGTCTTCTCACCGCCGGACAGGGTGCCGGCGGGCTGGTCGAGCTGCTCGCCGCTGAACAGGAACGTGCCCAGCAGGGACCGCAGCTGCTGCTCGGGCACGTCGGGCGCGGCGTGGCGGGTGTTCTCCCACACGGTGGCCTCGTGGTCGAGCGTCTCGTGCTCCTGGGCGAAGTACCCGAGCTTGAGGCCGTGACCTGCGATGACCTCGCCGCTGTCCGGGCGCTCCATCGAGCCGATGAGCCGCAGCAACGTGGTCTTGCCGGCGCCGTTCAGCCCGAGGATGACCACGCGCGACCCGCGGTCGATGGCCAGGTCGACGCCGGTGAAGACCTCCAGCGAGCCGTACGACTTGCTCAGGCCCTCCGCGGTCAGCGGGGTCTTGCCGCACGGCGCGGGCTGCGGGAAGCGGATCTTGGCGACCTTGTCCGCCTGGCGGGTCTCCTCCAGGCCGGACAGCAGCTTCTCGGCGCGGCGGGCCATGTTCTGCGCGGCGACCGCCTTGGTGGCCTTCGCGCGCATCTTGTCCGCCTGCGCCATGAGCGCGCCGGCCTTCTTCTCCGCGTTGGCGCGCTCGCGGCGGCGGCGCTTCTCATCGGCGGCCCGCGCTTCGAGGTACTTCTTCCAGCCCATGTTGTAGATGTCGACCTCGCCGCGCGTCGCGTCGAGGAACCACACCTTGTTGACGACGTCGTCGAGCAGCTCGACGTCGTGGCTGATCACGACCAGGCCGCCCTCGTGGGACTTGAGGAACCCGCGCAGCCACGCGATCGAGTCGGCGTCGAGGTGGTTCGTCGGCTCGTCGATCAGCAGGATCGTGCTGGACTTCGCGCCGACGCCGCCCTCGGAGGCGGCGAACAGGATGCGGGCCAGCTCGACGCGGCGGCGCTGACCACCGGACAGGGTGCGCAGCGGCTGGGCGAGCACGCGGTCGGCCAAGCCGAGGTTGGCGCAGATGCGGGCGGCTTCGCTCTCGGCCGCGTACCCGCCGAGGGCGGCGAACCGCTCTTCGAGGCGGCCGTACTTGCGCACGGCGGCCTGGAGCTCGGCGTCGTCGACCAGCTCGGCCATCGTGGACTGCATCTTCTCCATGTCGCGGAGCAGCTGGTCCAGACCTCGCGCGGACAGCACGCGGTCCTTGGCGATCACGGACAGGTCGCCCTCGCGCGGGTCCTGGGGCAGGTAGCCGAGCTCGCCGGTGCGGCGGACGTCGCCCGCGTACGGCTGGCCCTCGCCCGCGAGGACGCGCAGGGACGTGGTCTTGCCGGCGCCGTTGCGGCCGACGAGGCCGATGCGGTCGCCGGGCTGGACGCGGAGGGTGGCGTCGGACAGCAGGATGCGCGAACCCGCGCGCAACTCGAGATCGGTTGCGGTGATCAACTTTTACTCCGGTGTGTGGTCATGCGAGGTCAACGGCGCGGCTGGCGCGGGACCTACTCGATGAGGATGACCACGTGCCCAGTCTACGGGGTGCGCGCCACGGGATTAGCACTGTGTGTCCACCGGCATACATTGCGCGGTATGACTTCGGACTTCACGGGCAGGGCGGCCCTGGTCACGGGCGCCAGTCGGGGCATCGGGCACGGCATCGCGCTGGAGCTGCTGACGCGCGGCGCGTCGGTGACCATCACGTCGCGCAAGGCGGAGGCGGTGACGGCGGCGGCCGAGGAGCTGGCGGCCACGGCGGGCGTCGCGCCCGAGCGCGTGCTGGGCGGTGCCGGGGAACGCGGGAGACGCCGAGGACCGGGCGCGGGCGGTCGAGGCGACCGTGGAGCGGTTCGGGCGGCTGGACGTGCTGGTGAACAACACCGGCATCAACCCGGTGTTCGGGGCGCTGGTGGACGCGGACCTGGACGCCGTGCGGAAGATCTTCGACGTCAACGTGGTGGCGGCGCTCGGGTTCGTGCAGCTGGCGTGGAAGGCGTGGATGGGGGAGCACGGCGGGGCGGTGGTGAACATCGCGTCGGTGGGCGGGCTGCGGTCGACGGGCGTGATCGGCGCGTACGGGGCGAGCAAGGCGGCGCTGATCCGGTTGACGGAGGAGCTGGCGTGGCAGCTCGGGCCGAAGGTGCGGGTGAACGCGGTCGCGCCGGCCGTGGTGAAGACGCGGTTCGCCGAGGCGCTCTACACGGGGCGTGAGGAGGAGGCGTCGGCCGTGTACCCGATGAAGCGGCTCGGGATGCCGGAGGACGTCGCGCGGCTGGTCGCGTTCCTGGCGTCGGACGACGCGGAGTGGATCACCGGTGAGACCGTGCGCGTGGACGGCGGGCTGCTGGCCACGGGCACGTTGGGCTAGACCCCGGGACGCTGGGACACCACTGACGGCGGGGCTCGTGGCCACGGGCTCCGCCGTGGGTGTCTGCGCTGGTCAGCGGCTCGTGGTGGCGACCTGGGGGCGGTAGGTGGTCTGCGGCGGTTCGGTGACCGTCGTGGTGGTTTGCCGCGGTGGTCCGGTCTCGGTGCTCTGGGGGCTCGTGGTGGTCCTGGCGGTGTGGCCGGGACTGGTCGTGGTTTCCGGGCCGGTCGTGGTTCCCAGGCTGGTGGAGGCCGGTGGGTCCGAGGGTGACGAGGACCGGGGGCTGGTGGTCGGGCTCGGCTGGACCGATCTGCTGGTGCTGATGTCCGGGCCGGGCGGGCCGGCCGGGCTGTTGTCGCCCTGCTCCGGCGGCTGGTGGAGGGCGAAGGCGATGACCACGGCGGCCACGGCGGTGCCGGTGCCGGTCGCGGCGACGGCGTAGGCGCGGCGGCGGCGCTTGACGGCGACGCCGCGGTAGACGATGTCCACCGCCCCGAACGTGCTCGGCCGCGGCTGGGTGTTCAGTTGTTCGAACGTCTTCTTCAGCTCGTCCTCAAGCACCGCGCGACACCTCCTGCCACAACGCGCCGAACTCCGGTCCCAGCCTCTGCCTCAACGCCTTGAGGCCGCGGTTGGTGTTGCTCTTCACGGTGCCCGTCGAGCACCCGAGCGCCGCGGCCGTCTCCTCCACCCCCAGGTCGTGCCAGTACCGCAGCACGAGCGTCGCACGCTGCTTGGCGGGCACCGCGCGCAACGCCTGCCACACCACCAGCCGGTCCTCGCTCAGCACCCCCGGCTGCGGCACGTCCGGCAGCACGTCGGTGAGCTTCTCCCGTTTCCACCGCACCCGGCGGCGCTCCGCCAGGAACGTGCGCACCACGATCTGCCGGAGGTAGGTCTGCACCCCCTCGCGCTGCGCCAGCTTCGGCCCCGTCAGGTAGAGCTTGAGGAACGCGGACTGCACGACGTCTTCGGCCTCGTGGTGGTTGCCGCACAACAAGAACGCGGTGAAGCGCATCGAGTCGGCACACCGGTCGAAGTAGTGGGTGAACTCCGCGTCCCAGCTCACGCCGTCAGCGCCTCGTGGTGGCCGTCGTGGAGGTCGGCAGCGGCGGTGAGGTCTCCACCGGGAACGACGCGCCCGGTGACGTGGTCACCGTGGGCATCGGCGTCGTGGCGGCGGGCGGCTGGGGCGACGTCGGTCGGGGCGTCGGCTCGGGCCGCACGGTGGTGGGCTCCGGCCCGGGGCTGGTGGTGACCGGCGGCTCGGTGACCGTCGACCGCGGCGAGGTCTCGATCGACGTGGGCGACGGCGCGGGCGGCGACGTGGTGAACGAGGTGGCGGGCGGCTTGGTCGTGGTCGACGCGGGCGCCTCGTCCCCGCCGCCGGACGCCAGCGCGGTCCCGGCCACGGCGATGCCGCCCAGCACGACGGCCCCGGCCGCCAGCACGAGTCGTTTGCGCAGCAAGACTGCTCCTCGGGTAGCTGAGGCCGCCGCGGGTCGGCGCCTCCTCACCCTTATGAATGCGGTCGGGGTCGCCGGGGGTTGTCACGAGTTTTCGCGGGGTTCCCGGACGACGACCTCCACCGCCAGGGCGCGCACCGCGGCGTCGTCCAGCACGGCCCGCCGGGGCTCCGGCACGTCCAACACGCGCCGTGACGCCAACGCGAACACATCCCCCAGTCGACGGTCACCCCGCAGGACGTCCAACGCCTGGCGGTCACCGCCGAGCACGACCGCGTCCAGCTCCTCCACCCGGGGAGCCAGCACCCGCGCCGCGTCGTCCGCCGCCGCCTGGAGGGCGACCCGCGCCTGCCCCTCCCGCCGCCGCGCGAACCGCTGCTGCGACCACCCGCCCGCCTTGTTGCGCCCGTGCACCTGACGGCTGTCCGTGGTCGACACGAGCACCACGCCGTCCTGCGCCACCCCGATGCTGTGCCCGCCGAGCCGCACCAGCAGCAGCCCGATCCGTCGGGACGCCGACGCGTGCGCCAGCAGCGCGTCGATCACCAGACCTTCGTGGTCACCCGGCGGGGTGAACTCGCCGAACGCGGCCGACACCGCGGCCGTCGCCCCGTCCACCGCCGTGACCAGGCAGCTGTCCGACGTCACGGACGTCGACACCACCCCGCCGTGGCGCTGGGCGAACCGCGAGAACCACCCGTCCAGGCGGTCCGGCGGCACCTCGACCGCCCGGCCGCCCCCGGAGACCGGGCGGACCCTGCTCATGCCGGCGCGACCGCGACCCAGACCGGCAGCGGGTGCCCGCACTCGGCGGGCGAGAGCCGCTGGACCGCGCCGAACCCGGCGTCGGCCAGCGCGGTGGCGACCTGCTCGGGCGAGAGCACGCGGTGCCGGGTCGACACGGTGTTCGCCACCTCCCAGGTCTCCGCGCCGCGCACCAGCCGCACGACCTCCAGCGCGTAGGACTCGCCGTCGGCCGCCCAGTCCCACAGCTGCACGGTCACCTGCCGCTCGGACCCGCGCCCGGACACCTTCGGCGGCGGCGCGGTCGGCCGCAACCGGCCCAGCTTCTCCAGCTCGGGCACGGCGGCCACGAACAGGCCACCGGGCCGCAGCACCGTCCGGGCCAGCAGCAGCGCCTGGTCGAGCGCGCCCTCGTGGGCCAGCCGGGGCAGCAGGTCGTCGCCCGCGCGGACCACGTCGACCGTCGGCCCGCCCTGGTACCGCCCGACGTCGAGCAGGTCGACCACCACGTGCGTGCCGTCGCCGAGCACGGCGGCGGCGACCTCCGTCAGGGGGTCCTCCGGCAGGGGTACGACGTCCTGGGCGGCGGTCACCGGGCACACAGTAGGCCCAACGGATCAACGACCGCCAACGCCGGGGCCGGCGGGGCGTGGAAGGCCCGTGACGGGGGCATACCAGTACCGAAGGGTCACCACCAGGACCCCGAAGCGGCCGTTGCACAATGTTACCGGCGGGTTTACAAAGGGGGGAGCACGGATGTTCACCACTTGACAGAACGATGCCCATCCCAGTGAACTCGTAACCCGTATGGCCCAATCAATGACTCCACCTGGAAGGCACCAACGCCCTGCGTTGGCGGGTAGGGTCACTGGGGCGTGATCTCATGACAGCGGGGAGTCACAATGACCAACGCTGCCGGTCGACCCAACCTGTCCGTCGACGAACTCGACTCGACGGGCCACGGCAGTCTTGCGCAGCTTCTCACCACGGGACCGTTCCCCGAGGCGCTGAGAGCCGCGATCAAAGCGAGCAGGCTGAGTCTCGACCGCATCCAGCACCGGCTCGCCCTGCGCGGGGTCACCATCAGCGTCGCGACGCTGAGCTACTGGCAGTCCGGCCGCCGCCGACCCGAGCGACCCGAGTCGCTGGAGGCGCTGCGCCACCTGGAGACCGTGCTCGGCGTGCCGCAGGCAGGCTTGTCCGCGCTGCTCGGACCGCCGCGCCCGCGCGGCAGGCGGTCCCGGCCGACGACGATGATGCCGATCGACGCGCTGTGGGCGCGCCGCGAGCGGGTGGCGAACCTGCTCACCAAGGTGGACACCACCTCGGACGTGAAGCTGGGTCGGATCAGCCAGCACGACCGGATCGAGATCGCCGCGGACGGCGGTCAGCGCTCGGTGTGGGTGCGCCAGATCCTGCGCGCCGAGCAGGACGGCCCGGACCGGTGGGCGCTGGTGTTCGAGACCGAGCAGGCCAACGTGCTGCCGCAGGTGGTGAACCTGCGCAACTGCCACCTCGGCCGGGTGGTCGAGGACACCGAGGCCAACATCATGGCCGCCGAGATGATGTTCGACCGGCCCCTGACCAGGGGCGAGACCATCATCATGGAGTACGAGCTGCTGTTCGCCGAGGGCCACTACCCGGCGGGCAACAACACGTTCGCCCGCAAGTTCCGGCTGCCGGTGCGCGAGTACGTCATCGAGGTGCGGTTCGACCAGTCCAACCTGCCCGCGCGCTGCCAGCAGTTCAGCGTGCCCGCCGGTGACGACACCCCGTCGCGGCGGCGCAACCTGGCCTTGGACGCGGCGGGTGGCGTGCACGCCGTGGCGCTCGGTTTCGGGCCCGGCGTGTTCGGCATCCGCTGGGAGTGGCCGAAGTAACACGTAACGAAAAGGGCCCCGGGAGCGCGCTCCCGGGGCCCTTTTCGTCGATCAGACGTAACCGTTGATCTTCAGCGAGACCGAGCGGATCGAGCCGCGGTCGGACGTGGCCGTGTCCACGACCTTGAACGTCCACGTGCCGTCCACCGGCTCGGCGAGCAGCGCGCCGAACGGGGTGGTGGGCCGCCACGTGCCGGTGTACGGCGCGAGGTTGCTGGTCACCGAGGAGAACGGCTGCGCGGCGGTGTCGTCGAACACGACCTGGCACAGGTTGTTGCCGGTCGAGCCGTTGCGCTGGAACACCGTCGCGGTCGCGCCGGACGGCGAGGTCAGCGTGCCGACCAGGTCACCGACGAACGAGTGGTCGATGCCGACCGTGGTCGCGCCGGTGGCCGAGCTGCACGTGTCACCGTCGACCGAGAACACGAGCTTGGAGGCGAGGCCGACGCCGCTGACCGGGATCTGCACCGCGGCACCGGTCGGGTCGTTGTCCGGGATGGCCACGACCGGCCCGGCGTAGGCGAAGGTCTTCGCGTCGCGGGACGGCTCGCCCACCTTGAGCGTGAACGTGCTGGTGGTGGGCGAGGTGGTGCCCGCGAACGTCACCTTGGCGTCCAGGCGGACGGCCGAGCCGACACCCGCGGTCGCGGGCACGGTCACCTTGAACGTGTTGGTGACCGTCTGGCCGACCTCGACGTTGCCGTAGTACTTCGACCGCGGCGCGATCGTCACGCCCGCGGTGGGCGTGGTGAGCACGAGGCTGGTCGACGAGGCCGTGCCGTCACCGGTGTTGACCACCGGCACGGTCACCGTGGCCGTGGTGCCGGGCTTGAGGTACTGGCTGCCGTCGTTGTCGTTCACCACGGACGGCTTCGCCGCCTTCGCCAGCGGCTGCGGCGAGGCGCCGGTGTAGGCCAGCACCAGGTCGGCGCGCACGACGCCCGCGCCGGTCCGGTTGTCCGCGCCCGCCTCGGCGATGTCGATCGCGGTGGCGGTCAGCGCCTCGCGGACCTCCGCGGGCGACAGGCCGGGGTTGCCGGACAGCACCAGGCCCGCGATGGCCGCGGCGTTCGGCGCGGACGCCGACGTGCCGAAGAACGGGTTGAAGCCCGCCACGCTGGTCTGCACGCCGTCCGCCGCGGTCAGGTCGGGCTTCTGCCGGACCTCCTCGCGCGGGGTGCCGTCGGGCGCGAAGAACACCCGGCGCGGACCGTCCGAGGTGAACCGCTCGGGCTTCTGCGCGCCGTCGAACGCGTTCGGGTACGGGCCGCGCGGGTTGGCCGGGTCGCCCGGCTCCAGGTCGAACGGCAGCGGGTTGTTCGCGGGCGCCGCCGCGACGCTGATCGCGCCCTTGGCCGCCGAGTGGCCGCGGGTCACGCCCGGCGTCGCGAACTTCTTGAGCCCGTCGGAGGAGTCCTTGAAGCGACCACCCAGGGCGGACAGCGCCAGGTACTTGTCCTCACCGCGGAACTTGACCACGGCCAGCCGCAGGCCGAACCCGCTGGTGGGCGTGTTCAGCCGCTCGTACGGGTCCTGGCTGCCGTCCTGCACGCCCTGGCTGAACGTCACCACGTTGCCCTGCGCGTTCGCCAGGTACAGGTCGTAGTCGTTGAACGACGACGCCAGCGGGTCGGACCAGAACAGCGTCACCGGCACGTTGACGGAGCTGTCCGACAACGGGTTGAACACCTGCTTGGCGTCCGGAGACGGGTTGAAGTCGTGCGCGGTGCCGGCGAACTTGCCGACGCCGACGCCGGAGTCGACGAACTGGCCCTCCCAGTGGCCCGAGGTGCCGTCGGCGACGTTGCCCTCGTTGCCCGCGGAGGAGAAGAACAGCGCGCCGTCGGCGGTGACCGCGTCCACGGCCTGCGCGATCACGCCGTCCTGGAACGGCGACTCGTTGAAGTACAGGATGTCGTCGACGATGACGTCGCAGCCCAGCTGGAAGCGCAGGGCGCGGATGTTGTCGGCGAAGCTCGCGTCGCCGTTGACCGCGGTGGCGAAGCCGAGGCTCGCGTTCGGCGCGATGTCGTGGAGGATCTCCAGCATCGCGGTGCCCTCGTTGCCGTCGCCCTCCTGGCCGGCCAGGACCTCGACGCCGGCGGGGAGCTCGCCCGCGGCCTGCGAGAGGGCCAGCGAGTCGACGCCGTCGGACAGCGCGCACAGCTTCACGCCGGTGCCCGTGACGCGGAAGTCGTCGCGGGCGGTGTCGGCGGCGTGCGCCCGGTCGCCCTCACCGGTCCGGGCGGCCTGCGGCGTGATCAGGGCTTCGCGGGTGCGCTCCTCGATCTGCCGGGCCTTCTCCTCCTTGGACGGCGCCGGGTCCGCCTTGCGGTCCTGCTCGTGGAACGTCTTGAACTCGACCGCGGTCTCGACGCGGCGGACGTCACCGCGGGCGGACAGCTTGGTCAACGCGCCGAGCGGCAGCTGGGCGCGGACCGTCTTGCCTTCGGTGGACACCGCGCGGATGCCGCCACCGGCGGCCCGGACGGCGGCGACCAGGTCGTCGGTCACCTTGAACGCGCGGATGTCCACCACGACGGTGTTTCCGCTGTGGACCTTCACGCCGGTCTGGAGGGCGGGGAGCTTGGCGAGCGTGGTGGCGTTGGACCGCCTGCGCTGCTCTACCACGAGCGCGCTGTCCATTTTGGACTCCGCCTCGGTGAGCGACCTCTTGATGTCCTGCAACGCCGCGATCTGCGCGGCTGTCCGATCCTCGACGCCTTTGGACGCCCGGGTCGGGTCGGCGGAGGCGGGCGACGCCACGCCCGCGGTCAGCAGCACGGCGGCACCCGCCGCGATCAGGGCGTTTCTTCGCAAACGACGTTTCGGTGAGCGCACGGGCGTCTCCCCCAGATCGTGCGTGCCCCCGACGCACGCGGCCTGCGGTCGGATGTCTCCGGCCGAGGGGTCAACGTATTGCGCATGGACAAGTACCGTCTGCCACCGTTCGGCCTACTTCTCAGACGGTGAATCCATCACATTTCACAGTACAAAAGCATCTGTCCACAGCTGACCGGTCCGCCCGGACAGGGCGTCGAGCAGCGCCGCGGCCTGGTTGTCGGTGAGCGAGGCGATGAAGTCGACCACCGCCCGGCCACGCGCCAGCGCCCGCACGGCGTCCGGCCCGGACGGCGTCTCCCCCGTGGCGCCGACCAGCACCGACGGGTCCGTCCGGGCCAGTGCCGCGTACTCGTCACCCGCCAGCTCGACCAGGTCGTGCAGCCGGCGCGGCAGCCGGTTCGCCTCGTGCCGGTCGGTGACCCACTGCTCCAGCGCCTCGACCAGGGCGGTCAGCAGCCGCGCCTGGCCGCGCTGGTGCAGCGCGAGGTCCGGGCGCAGCAGCACGAACCGGCGGTGCACGAACTTCAGCACCTGCACCTCGTGCCACTGCGCCACGGCCAGCACCACGTGCCCGGAGCGGGTCGTCGGCTCCTCGACCACGCCGACCGAGTCCACCAGGCGGCGCGTCCAGCGGGCGGAGAACCCGGCCACGGCCTGCTCGGCCTCCACCGACCCGTCGAACGGCACCGCCAGCAGGCCGTCCACCAGCTCGGCCCGCACCTTGGCCACGGCCTGCGCGAACGCGCCGTCGTCCACCGCCCACGAGTCCTTGGCGTGCAGGCGGCGGCGCAGGGCTTCCAGCGACCGGCCCGGCCGGCGTTCCTGGGCGGCGAGGTCGGCGGCGCTCAGCGCGGCCAGCTCCAGCGCGTGGTCCAGCCAGGTGTTCAGCTCGGTCGACACGGTGGCGTGCTGGAGCACGCCCACCCGGTGGAAGTCCTCCAGGTCGTGGATGGCGTAGGCGATGTCATCGGCCGTGTCCATGATCGACGCCTCGACCGTCTGCTGCCACGACTCCAACCGGCCCGAGTAGAACGCGCGGGACTGCTCGACGTCGTCCAGCTCGGTGACGTACGCGGAGAACTTGCTGGAGCCGGTGCCCGGCGCGTCGGGCGGCTCGGCCGCACCACGCGGCGGAGCGGGCAGGTCACGCGGGTGCGGCGTCGGGTACGACAGGCGCGTCCACGGGTACTTGAGCATCGCCGCCCGCACCGCCACGGTCAGGTCGAGCCCGACCGCGGCCGGACCCCGCACGTCCGTGGTCGTGACGATGCGGAACGACTGCGCGTTGCCCTCGAACCCGTCCGACAGCCCGAACCGGTGCCGGGCCAGCCGGTCCAGCACCTGCTCGCCGAGGTGCCCGAACGGCGGGTGACCCAGGTCGTGCGCCAGGGACGCCGCCTCCACCACGTCCGGGTCGCAACCGCCGAGCTTCTCCAGCACCGTGGCGACGTCCGGACTGGTGTGCAGGCGCTCGGCGATGGCGCGGGCCGCCTGCGCCACCTTCAGGCTGTGCGTGAGGCGGTTGTGCACCAGCAGACCGGAGCCGGTCGAGCTGACGACCTGCGTGACACCGCCGAGCCGGGCGAAGAACGGCGAACTGGCCACCCGGTCCCGGTCGACCCGGAACGGGCTCGTGGCCAGATCGGCCTGGACGGTGGCGTTCCCGCCGGAGCGGCGCTGCGTTCGGGGGTCGGCGGGGTCTTCGTGCATGGCCGAGAACTTAGTCGCGCGGTTCAGCGGCGTCGACCCGACGCGTGACGCGAAAAAGCCTTCAGGGGCACTCGATGATCCGAGTGCCCCTGAAGGCGAAGTTATGTTCGGCGGCGTCCTACTCTCCCACACCCTCACGAGTGCAGTACCATCGGCGCTGGAAGGCTTAACTACCGGGTTCGGAATGGGACCGGGTGTTCCCCAACCGCTATGACCACCGAAACACTATGAAATTACCAACCCGTAGGCACCCGACCCAGGCACTCTCGTGCCCGACCAGGTGGTCCGGTTCGGTTCTTTCAGAACCGCACAGTGGATGCGTAGCGTCTTCGTAACAAGTCCTCGGCCTATTAGTACCGGTCAACTCCAGCCGTTA
>NZ_JBIVUG010000012.1:0-216189 GCF_044757065.1 Actinosynnema sp. NPDC091369
GGTAGTTAAGCCTTCCAGCGCCGATGGTACTGCACTCGTGAGGGTGTGGGAGAGTAGGACGCCGCCGAACATAACTTCGCCTTCAGGGGCACTCGTGAACTCGAGTGCCCCTGAAGGCTTTTTGCGTTACGGTCCGATCGTGGCCGAGGTGAACAGACACGACGACCTGGCGGAGTTCTGGGCGCTGACCAGGGACTTCTTCAACGCCGACCCGGTGTTCCACACGATCCCCATCGCGGCGATCAGCCGCAGGCTCAACCACGCGGTACCCGAGGACGAGCCGGCCCTGATGGTCAGCGTCATCGAGGACGGCGTCCTGGTGGCCGCGGCCCTGCGCACACCGCCGTGGCCGCTGACGGTGAGCGGTGTGGCACCGCGGTGGGCGGAGGCCGTCGCGGACGCGTTGGCCGGTGACGTGGAACTGCCCGGCGTCAACGGCCCGCGCGACTCGGCGGAGGCGTTCGTCGTCGCCTGGGCGGCCCGCACCGGCTGCGGTGCCCGCGAGCACATGGCGTTGCGCCTGTACCAGCTCGGCGACCTCGTCACACCGGACGTTCCCGGCGCGGCCCGCGTGGCGACGCTGGACGACCTCGGCCTGCTCAGCCGCTGGCGCACCGACTTCGCCGACGAGGCGGACGTCCAGAACGCCGAGGAGAACAGCCTGGAGCGGTCCCGGCTCATGCTGGAGATCAGCATGGCGGCCGGGAACGGTCAGCTGATCTGGTACCACGGCGACACACCGGTGGCGTGGGCCGGGGCGAGCGCGCCGGCGTCCGGCATGTCCCGCATCGGCCCCGTCTACACCCCGCCCGAGCACCGCAGGCACGGCTACGGCGCGGCCGTCACCGCGGCGTGCGCGTCGTGGGCGCGCGAGCAGGGCGCGGAGCACGTCGTCCTCTACACCGACCTGGCGAACCCGACGTCGAACTCGATCTACCAGCGGATCGGGTTCCGCCCGGTGGTCGACTCGGCGGACTTCGTGTTCACCCCCGCCGGTGGCTGAGCAGGTCGCCCGGCTGGCAGTCCAACGCGTCGCAGAGAGCGGTCAGCGTGCTGAACCGGATCGCCCTGGCCCGCCCGTTCTTGAGGATCGACAAGTTGACCACGGTCACGCCGACCCGGTCCGCCAACTCGGTCAACGTCATGCCCCGCTCCGCCAGCAGCCGGTCCAGGTGCACCTGGATGCTCACACGGTCCCCTCCAGGTCTGCGCGCATGTCCGCGCTCCTGCGCATGATCTTCGCAAGCGTCAGCAGCCCGGCTCCGGTGACCACCGCCCACCACGGGACGTCCCACTCCCCGAAGAACGAGAGCGCGCCGGCGTCGTAGGTGACTGCGGCGTGCACCAACGTGGTGCGCGCGATCGACTCCACCCACGTCGCCCCGAGGACCGCCCACACCAGGCAGTGGCCGAGCCGCCGCACGCGGACCGCCGTGCCTACGGTGTGGATGCCTTCGTGGGTTGCGTGCTTGATCAGGAGCACGAGGACCAGCAGCGTGAAGGTGTAGGAGTACCAGCCGACCACGTCGGCGGTGAAGCCGGTCAACCGCTGCCAGAGCGCGGGTTCCTGGATGCACAGCCACACCTCGCGCACCCCGTCGAGCGTGGTGCCCGGGGCGAGGCCCTGCTCCTCCGCGCCGTACGGCCAGTTCCTCGCGACGAAGCACACCGGCTGGGTGATCAGCACGTACAGGCGGGCCACGGTGCCGACGACGAGCGCACCGCCGGTCACCATGAAGACCATGGACGTCGTGTTGGCCAGCGGTTGTAAGAGGTTCCCCTCGGACATGACATGCCCCCCCGCATATCGTTTATCGATGTTATCGAGAAACGATACCCCCGAGGACGTCCCGCGTCACGGGCCGGTTGCGCGCGTGGGAGGAGAACACGAGGGACGTGGTCGTGTCGCCGTACCGCTGGGCCTGCTCCACGAACTCCTCCAGCTCGACCATCGACCGGCACACCACGCGCAGCAGCCAGCAGTCGTCACCGGTCACGTGGTCGGCGTCGCGCACCTGCGCCAGCGTCACCACCCGCTCCCGGAACCGCGGCGTGTCGAGGCTGCGCACCCGCACCCGCACGATGGCCTCGATCGGCAACCCGAGCCGGTGCGTGTCGACCACCGCGACGTAGCCGGTGACGATCCCGGCCTGCTCCAGCCGCCGCACGCGCTCGGTCGTCGCGGGCGCGGAGAGGGAGACGCGCTTGGCCAGCTCGGTGAACGTCATGCGGCCGTCGCGCTGGAGCAGCTCCAACAACTTCCAATCCAGATCGTCCAGTTCCACCGTGGAATCGTAAGCGGATCGCGGTGCACGCCTGGAGTTCTCCATGGGGAAGAACACGCTGGTCAGCGACGATTTACCCATGACCAACACGCTCCGCTTCCCCGCCGCCGACCCCGCTGCCGCCGCCGCGTTCTTCGCCGCGGAGCTCGCCTTCGAGGCTGACCCGGACGACGTGGTCCGCGACCTGGCGGCGGGCACGACCGAGGGGTTCCGGCTCGTCGAGACCCGCAGCCCCGAGGCGTTCGCCCGCCTGCGCATCCCCGGCGCGATCAACCTCCCGCACTGGGACGTCGACGAGACCACCACCGCCGACTGGGACCGGGACCTCGTCTACGTCTGCTACTGCGAGAGCTTCGAGTGCAACGCGGCCACCAAGGGCGCGCTCAAGCTGTCGCGGCTGGGGTTCAAGGTGAAGCGGCTGGCCGGTGGCATCACGACCTGGCACGCCTCGGGCTACCCCGTGGAAGGCGACACGGTGGAAGGCGCCACGGCGACGGGTGACGCCGTGGTGCACGTGAGCCCGCACGGGATCTCCTGCGACTGCTGACTACCCTCGGACGGGTGACGCGCTTGCTCGTGGTGCAACCCGACGCCGACGACCCGCCCGCCCGCCTCGGTGAGTGGCTGACCGCCGCCGGGGCGGTGCTGGACGTGGTGAAGCCCTACGAAGACCCCGTTCCCGACACGCTCGACGGCTACCAGGGCGTGGTGTGCCTGGGCGGTGCCATGGGTGCGCTGGACGACGCCGTGCACCCGTGGCTCGCCGACGTGCGCAAGCTGCTGTCGCACGCCGTGGCGAAGAACGTGCCGCTGCTCGCCGTCTGCCTCGGCGCGCAACTGCTGGCCGTGGCGACCGGCGGGCAGGTGCGGCGCAGCCCGCAGGGGCCCGAGATCGGCGTGCAGCTGGTGGCCAAGCGGGACGTGTCGAGCGGCGACCCGTTGTTCAACGACCTGCCGTGGACGCCGGACGTGCTGCAGTTCCACGAGGACGAGGTCGGCTTCCTGCCGCCCACCGCGGTGCTGCTCGCGTCGTCCCCGAAGTGCGCCAACCAGGCGTTCCGCGTGGGTGATCGCGCCTACGGCCTGCAGTTCCACATCGAGACCACGCCCGAAGTGGTTCTGAGGTGGGCGGCGGGGTACCCCGAGGCGGTGGAAGGTGTGCGTCCGGGGGTGCTCGACCCGGTCCGGCTGGCCGAGGGGCACGAGGACATCCGGGAGGTGTGGCAACCGTTTGCCGAACGATTCGTGCGCCTGGCGGCCGGTGAGCTGACGATCCACCGGAGCCTGCCGCTGGTGTGATGAAGCTCCACCGATGTGAGCGTTCATCGTTCGGACAGGTAGCGTTCACCTTGTCGTTGTGAGTGTTCATCGGCCAGACGGGTAGCGTTTACCTTCGACTGTGTCGATTCAGTTGGAGGAATCAGCGTGGATGCCTCGCTCCTCGTCATCATCGTGGTCATCACAGCTCTGGTCTTCGACTTCACCAACGGCTTCCACGACACCGCGAACTCGATGGCGACCTCCATCGCCACCGGCGCGCTGCGGCCCCGCACGGCCGTCGCGTTCTCCGCGGTGTTGAACCTGGTGGGAGCGTTGCTGTCGGTCGAGGTGGCCAAGACCATCTCCGGCGGGATCGTCGACGACGCCAGAATCACGCCCGCGATCGTGTTCGGCGGGCTGATCGGCGCGATCATGTGGAACCTGGTGACCTGGTACGTCGGGCTGCCGTCGAGCTCGTCGCACGCCCTGTTCGGCGGCCTGATCGGGGCGACCTGGATCGCCTCGGGCGCGGACGCGGTGCACTTCGCGAAGGTCGTGGACAAGGTCGTGGCGCCCGCGATCGCCGCGCCGCTGGTGGCGGGCATCGTGGCGATGCTGGCCACCTACCTGACCTACCGGCTGACCAAGCGGGCCCGCAAGTCGGTGACCGACAAGGGGTTCAAGGCGGGCCAGATCGCGTCCGCCGCGCTCATGTCGCTGGCGCACGGCACGAACGACGCCCAGAAGACGATGGGCATCATCACGCTCACGCTGATCACCGCGGGCACGCTCGCGCCCGGCTCCGAGCCGCCGCTGTGGGTGATCCTGAGCGCGGCCATCGCCATCGCGCTGGGCACGTACCTGGGCGGGTGGCGCATCACGCACACCCTGGGCAAGGGCCTGACCACGATCGAGGCGCCGCAGGGCTTCGCCGCCCAGACCAGCGCGGCGACCGTGATCATGGCGTCCTCGCACCTGGGGTTCGCGCTGTCCACGACCCACGTCGCGTCCGGCGGCATCATGGGCTCCGGCCTGGGCCGCCAGCGCGACGGCGTGCGGTGGGGCGTGGCCGGTCGGATGGCCGCGGCGTGGGGGTTGACGCTGCCGGCGGCGGGTCTGGTCGGCGCGCTCGCGGGCAAGGTCGCCTCCCTGGGCACGTGGGGCGTGGTGGCCGTGGCGGTGGTCGGGGTGGGCGTGTCGCTGGTGATCTGGCTGCTGTCGCGCCGTGAGCCGGTGCGGCCCGAGCACGTGGTGGACGAGATCGCGGCGCAGGCCGAGACGCACAAGGTGGCGGCGTGAAGATCGACTGGGCGGCGTTGGCCGCCGTGTTCGGGGTGAGCCTCGCGGTGGTGCTGGGGCTGGTCCTGCTGTTCTCGGGCGGCCTGCGGGCGCTGTCGGCGCGGGAGGCGGCGCAGGAGCGCCAGGCGTCGACGGCGCTGCCGACGATCGCCGCGGGGGTGTGCCTGCTGGCGTGCGTGACCGTGGTGTTGTTCGGCATCTACTTGATCGTGGCCGGCTGATCACACCCCCGGCGGGCTACGGTGTTCGTCGATGACCGATCCAGCCCGTCTCCCCACGTCCCCCGCGCGGTTCGGCCTGACCGAGGCGCGCAGCGGTGAGCACCTGCACGCGGCCGGCTGGTGGGAGGGCCGGCGGCCGAGCGAGGGCAACGAGCCGATCCTGGTGGCGTTGTCCCGCAGCCCGGACCCGGACCTGGCGCTGCGCGGGGTCGACCGGCTGCGGGAGGCGCTCGGCGACGGCTGGCCCGAGCTGGACCAGGCGTTGCGGGACAGCGAGGCGTTGCGCGGCCGGCTGCTGGCGGTGCTCGGCTCGTCCACCGCGCTGTCGGACTTCCTGGTCGCGAACCCGGACCGCTGGCGCGGACTGGTGGACGACGAACCGGTGGACGCCGGGTCGTTCGCGCCCGCCCTGGTCGGTGCGGTCGAGGGGCTGACCGGCGCGGACGCCGTGAAGGCGTTGCGGCTGGAGTACCGGGCGCTGCTGTGCCGGATCGCCGCCGCCGACCTGGCGCACGTGGTCGAGCCGGAGCAGCTCTACGTCAACTACGACGACGTGGCCAGCCTGCTGTCGGACCTCGCGGTGGCCGCGTTGCGGGCCGCGCTGGACGTCGCCGCGCGGCAGGTGCCGAGGTCGGACGAGTGCCGGCTCGCGGTGATCGCGATGGGCAAGTGCGGGGCGCGGGAGCTGAACTACGTCAGCGACGTGGACGTGGTGTTCGTCGGCGAGGGGGACCTGGCCGTGGCGACCCGGCTGGCCGGCGCGGTGATGCAGGTCGCGGGGCAGGCGTGCTTCGAGGTGGACGCGGCGCTGCGGCCGGAGGGCAAGGCGGGCGCGCTGGTGCGCACGCTGGACGGCCACGCCACCTACTACCAGCGGTGGGCGCGGACGTGGGAGTTCCAGGCGCTGCTCAAGGCCCGGCCGGTCGCCGGTGACGAGGAGCTGGGCCGCCGGTACATGGACGTGGTGCGGCCCCTGGTGTGGACGGCCGCCGAACGGGAGAACTTCGTGCCCGACGTGCAGGCCATGCGCCGCCGCGTCGAGGACCACGTGCCCGCGGGGCTGGCCGACCGGGAGCTGAAGCTGGGCCGCGGCGGGCTGCGCGACGTCGAGTTCGCCGTGCAGCTGCTGCAACTCGTGCACGGACGTGGTGACGAGGAGCTGCGGATCACCACGACCACGCAGGCGCTGGCGGCGCTGGGGCGCGGCGGGTACATCGGCCGCGCGGACGCCGCCGACTTCGGCCGCGCCTACCGGTTCCTGCGCACGTTGGAGCACCGGTTGCAGTTGCAGCGGATGCTGCGCACCCACCTGTTCCCCGCCGACGACGACGTGGCCGCGCTGCGGTGGCTGGCGCGCGCGTCCGGGGTGCAGGCCGAGGGCGGGCTGTCGGAGGGGCAGGTGCTGCTCGCCGAGTTCCGCAAGCGCGCCAACCAGGTGCGCCGGCTGCACGAGAAGCTGTTCTACCGGCCGCTGCTCCAGGCCGTCGCGAACGTGCCGACCGAGGCGTTGCGGCTGACCACGTCCCAGGCGGCGGCGCGGCTGGCCGCGTTGGGCTACGCCGCCCCTGACGGCGCGTTGAAGCACATCGAGGCGTTGACCAGGGGTGTTTCCCGGCGGGCCCGGATCCAGACGGCGTTGCTGCCGGTGCTGCTGGACCTGTTCGCGACCACGCCGGACCCGGATGGCGGGCTGCTGGCGTACCGGAAGGTGTCCGAGGCGCTGGCCGAGACGCCCTGGTACCTGCGGCTGCTGCGGGACGAGGGCACGGTGGTCGACCGGCTTGCGGCCCTGCTGGGCACGTCGAGGCTGGTGCCGGACCTGCTGGTGCGCGCGCCGGAGGTGCTGCCGCTGCTGGCCGACACCGACGCGCTGGTCGGCCGCGACCCGATGACCATCGGCAACCCGCTGCGCAGCGCCGTGTCCCGCTACCGGGACCTGGACCGCGCGGTCACCGCCGCCCGGTCGTTGCGCCGCCAGGAGCTGCTGCGGGTCGCGTCGGCCGACCTGCTCGGGCTGGCGCCGTTGCGCACGGTGTGCGTGTCGCTGTCCGAGGTGTGGGTGGCGGTGTTGCAGGCGGCGCTGGACGCGGTGGTGCGGTCGGCGGGCGAGCCGGCGGCGTCGATCGCGGTCATCGGCATGGGCCGGCTCGGCGGGCGTGAGCTGGGGTACGGCTCGGACGCCGACGTGATGTTCGTGTGCGAGCCCGCGCCCGGCGTGAGCGATCCGGACGCCGCCCGCTACGCGTCGTCGGTGGTGGAGCAGGTGCGGCGGCTGCTCAGCGCGCCCAGCCAGGACCCGCCGTTGCAGGTGGACACCGACCTGCGGCCGGAGGGCAGGCAGGGGCCCCTGGTGCGCACGCTCGACTCCTACCGGGCCTACTACGCGCAGTGGGCCGAGCTGTGGGAGGCGCAGGCGTTGCTGCGGGCCCGCGTCATCGGCGGCGACGCGGACCTCGGCGCGCGGTTCATCGAGATGATCGACCCGGTGCGGTACCCGGCGAAGGGGTTGGACGCGGGGGCCGTGCGCGAGATCCGGCGGATCAAGGCCCGGGTCGAGGCCGAACGGCTGCCGCGCGGCGCCGACCCGTCCACCCACACGAAGCTGGGCCGCGGCGGGCTCGCCGACGTCGAGTGGACCGTGCAGCTGCTGCAACTCCAGCACGCGTTCGAGGTGCCCGGCCTGCGCACGCCGTCGACCGTGCGCGGGCTGCGCGCCGCGACCGAGGCGGGGCTGGTGTCGGCGGACGACGCGGCGGCGCTGATGGAGGCGTGGGAGGTGGCGACCCGGGCGCGCAACGCCGTCATGCTGGTGAAGGGCAAGGCCGGTGACCAGCTGCCCACGGTCGGGCGCGACCTGGCGGGCGTGGCGTCGGCGATGGGGCACGCGGGCGAGCCAGGCGAGTTCCTGGACGCCTACCGGCGCACCACGCGCCGCGCGCGGGCCGTGATCGAGCGCATCTTCTACGGGTCCTGAAGACTGGGGCCCGTGGAAGCGATCGCGCAGACCGAATTCGGAGATGCCGACGTCCTCGTGGTGCGGGAGCTGCCGGACCCGCCGATCGCGTTGGACCAGGTGCTGGTCGAGGTGCGTGCCGCCGGGGTGAACCCGGTCGACCGGCTGGTGCGCATGGGGTACGTGGCGAGCTCGATGCCGTGCCACTTCCCGCTGGTCCCGGGCTGGGACGTGGCCGGGGTCGTGCGGGCCGTCGGACCGGCCGTGGACGGGTTCGCCGTCGGTGACGAGGTGTTCGGCTACCAGCGCAAGGACCACGTGCAGCACGGGACGTACGCGCAGCTGGTGGCGGCCACCGAGCGCGGGCTGGCGCACAAGCCGGCGTCGCTGTCGTTCGAGGAGGCCGGTGGCCTCGCGCTGACCGGCCTCACCGCGTTGCAGGCGTTGCGCAAGGTCGGGGTGTCGTCCGGTGACACGGTGCTCGTGCACGCCGCCGCCGGTGGTGTCGGGCACCTGGCCGTGCAGGTGGCGCGGATCCTGGGCGCGGCACGGGTGATCGGCACGGCGTCGCCGCGCAACCACGGGTTCCTGCGCGGCCTGGGTGTGGAGCCGGTGGCCTACGGGGACGCGCTCGTGGACAACGTGGCCGAGCTCGTCGGCGGTGACGGGAAGGTCGACGTGGCGTTCGACTGCGTCGGCGGGGCGGCGCTCAACGACTCGCCCGCGCTGGTGCGCGACCCGGCCCGGATCGTGTCCATCGTGGACACCAACGTGCTGGAGCTGGGCGGCCGGTACGCCTACGCCAAGCCGGTGCGGGCCGACTTGGACTGGCTGGCCGAGCAGGCCGGCTCGGGGGCGTTGAAGGTGGAGGTGCAGCAGGTGTTCCCGCTGGAGCAGGCCGCGGAGGCGCACCGGCTGCTGGAGGGCAGGCACGTGCGGGGCAAGGTCGTGCTGACCGTGTGAGCAGGTGGTGAAGGGCCCCCATCCCGGTATCGCCGGACGCGGGAGCCCTTCGCTGCCTCACTCCTCGTCGGCGGTCGGGACCGAGGTGAGCAGTTCGACGATCCACTCCTCGACGAGCGCGTCGTCGGACTCCTCGTCCTGGACGAGGCGGTTCGACACTCGGACACCGAGGCCGAGCACGTCGGCGGCGCCGATCGCCTCGATCGCCTCGGCGGCGGAGTCGAAGATGTTGGTGGACAGCACCTGGGCGGGGGTTGCGACGTCATCAGACACGGCGCGACCCTAACCGCCCACCCCGGTCGGGGGACGGGCAGCCCTGGTGGGGACGGCGTGTCGATTGGGGGCTACCCACCGTCGAACCAGGGGTCGCACGCATTGACTATTGGTGTTCCTTATGTCGAGACTATCGGCACTCCTGGGGGAGATTCACGTTCGCACGCGTGCGCCCGGACGAAGGACGTCATGGACGACGGGAACCACCGCAAGAAGAGCAGCGCCGCTCTCAAGATCAGTTTGGTCGTGCTCGGAGTGCTGGTCCTGCTCGGCGTGATCCAAGCGGTCACCGCCGGCACGATCGGCGTCGGCGCGTTGAGCTTCACCCTGCGCGAAACCTCTTCGACCACCCCCGCCCCGACCGCTGCCCCCACGTCCTCCACTGAGGACGCCGTCGGCAGCCTGGACGGCGCCGTGGGCGGTGCCGCGTCGACCTCGGCTTCGCCGGACGACGCCCCGCCGAGCGTCGACGCGAAGGTCGTCACCGGATCGTGGAAGCAGGCGCGCGGCCTGCTCACCGTGGAGGTCACCAAGGTCGAGAACCTGGGCGGCCGCCTGAAGGTCTTCGTCACCGCGATCAACGCCAGCACGGCCAAGATGGACCTCCCCGTCGCGTCCGTCTCCGCGGTGGACGACGCGCAGCGCGACTACGGCGCGTCCACGACGACCAGCCGCTGGCCCGCGTCGATCGCGAAGAACTCCAGCATCAACGGGTTCCTGGAGCTGGACGCGGAGGCAGGCGCCGACAGCACCACGTTCTCGCTCACGTTCTCCGGGATCATCGGCCAGCTCGCCCCGACCGGCGGCGAGGTGACCGTGACCGGCATCCCGATCCCCCGGTAGGTGGACGTCCTCATCGGCGTGGCCATCGGCCTGCTGGGCCTGTGGCTGCTGCTGGTCCTGTGCCTGTTCCTCCTCCGGCCACGCGGCTCGGCGCTGTCCCAAGCCGTCCGCCTGCTCCCGGACGTCCTGCGCCTGATCACCCGCCTGGCCCGGGACCGCACCGTCCCCCGCCGCGCCCGCGTCCTGCTGTGGCTGCTCCTGGCCTACCTGGCCCTGCCGTTCGACCTGGTACCGGACTTCATCCCGGTGCTCGGCTACGCGGACGACGTGATCGTGATCAGCTGGGTCCTGCGCTCCGTCATCCGCTCCGCGGGCCCCGACGTGGTCGCCTCCCACTGGCCGGGTACCCCCGAGGGTCTGGCCGTCGTGCGCCGCCTGACCAGGACCTGACCGACCACCCGAGACCCGTGCGGCGTGGTGTCGGTACGCGGTGTCAGCGTGACGGCTGAACGGGAACTGTCGGCAGCAGGTCCGCGATGTCGCGGTGGAGCTGCGCGAGACCTTGGTCGAACGTCACGAGCCTGCCGCCGTGGTGTCGGGCGAGCTGCGCGAGGTAGGAGTCGGTCACCTGCCGGTGGCCGAGCACCCCGTGCATGGGCACGTCGCTGAACGCGACCGAGTCGGGCCAGAACTCATGGCGTTCGTCGTCCTTCACGGCCTTGAGAACGGCTTGGGCGCTGTCCGCGGTCTGCCCTTCGCGGATCAACAAGCGCAGCAGGCTGCCCTCGGTGATGGGGCACGTGGCGAAGCTGTCGTCCGAAGCTGCGAACCAGTCCTCGGCGAGGTCGTGGTGCACGTGGTCCGTGACGACAAGGGCGATGAGCACGTTCGCGTCGAGCAAGGTCGTCACTGATCGTCCTCCAGCGAACGGACGTCATCGGTGGTGATGACCTTCCCGAGGCTCACTACTGGCAGACCTGTCTTCCGACTGCGCGAACTCCCCGCAGCGGTTCTGCCTTCGCCGAGCCCGCGGCGTATGAGTTCGGCGACGGTCTCGCTGAGCGTGCGCGAGGTGTCGCGCGCGATGGACATGGCCTGACGGTGCAGGTCGTCCGGCAAGTCGATCGTCGTTCGCATGTGCTCATCATATCATCACTGCATCATGATGCAGAGCCACGATCCACCTCTCGCGGCAGCCCGGAGACGCCTGTCCTTCGGCGTCGCTATCCAGCGGCTTTACGGGCGTCTGATGGAAGCAGTTCTGCCTGTGCCAGACCTCGGTCGGCAAAAGGCTTAAGGCCGGGTGACTGTGGCAGTCACCCGGCCTTCGGCCTGTGGAGGCACTGGTCGGGACCTCACGGCCCCGCGCCGATCACACGTCGTAGGACTGTCAGTGGTCGGCGGCTACCTGCGGTTCGCCCTGTCGAACCATGCCTGACCTGCTCGTTTCGTCTCGACGTTCACCATCGTTGACCAACGCTGATCCACGTCTGACGGCCTGGAGACGGCCTGATCATGGCTATCTCCTTGATTGATTACATGACCAGCTTGGAAGTGCGGCGTCAGCCCCAGCTCACCGCCGCCAGCCAGCTCTTGTTGAGGTCTCAGTTGACTGCTGTTGACCCTCATTGACCTGGGCTAATCGTACGGTAATCGCACGGGTGCGACGTACGATGCATGACCACGTCGTGCGGAGCGATGAGGCGTGAGGTTGGGGCGTCCACCCCGATCGGCTCGACCTCCTTGGCGCAAAGGGTGCATATGTATTCACGATTCGGTTCGTCTAGATGCAAGGAGCTGGCAGGCAAGCTGGAGAACCTTTGAAGATCAGTCCCTCTTGTAGTGCGCGCTAAGCGTTGTATGATCGGGCGAGTTCTCGAACGAGTTGCGCATAAACTCACGGGGGATATGTGGACTACGACCTTCCCGCGCTCGGTGACCATGAAGCGGAGCAAATTCGATCACGTTTCTTGAAGGAGAGATTCGAGGATGGGTTGGTGCCCAGGCAGGTATTACTGGTGCTAAAAGGTCTAACGGACCCGGGTTGGTGGTTGCGTTACGGGAGAGTCGGAATGGAAACGGTAGTCGCCGCAGTCGGCAAACGACTCGGGGCAAAATATGCGTCACTTGTCGGCGCTTCAGAAGAGATTATGGATAAAATTCAAGACTCCAGGGGCAGCGCGTCTATCGTGAAATCGCACTGGAAATATTATGCGGAGTTCAATCGTAGTGGGTCTCGCGGTTTTCCCACTGTAAGGGTGGCGGTTTTCGCTGGTGATGAGTGTACTAACGAAATTGGTCCCACTGTGCTTGGTGGTGGCGTCACGGAGCCGTTCCATGAGGAGGTGACGCAGGCGATCGAGCGTCTAGGGTTTCGGCTGGTCATGGGGAAGACGTGGAAGAAGGCGGGCGACGGCAGCGGAGGCTGGGAGGTTCAAGTGCTTAGGAAGAGAAAAAGGTAGATGTCGCCGAGTGTGTAGATGAAGATATCGGTGAGGACTGACAATGTCCTCTCGGTGCCGCTGTGCGATTAGTCGTTGGCAAGACGGCGGAGCCGTCGCGGCAGTCGATCGCCGTGCCCAGCGCTGGCAGTCGTGTGACCGCGCGATCGTCCCGACTCTGGTGGCTGGAAGTGGCTTGGTGGCAGCTCGGGTCTGCGTGGCGCGCCGCCTTCCCGGCCACGTGCACCGACTCCGCGCGCGGCCGACGGGCGGAGCGGAGCGGGAGCCCGGCGTGCCGCGATGCGGGGAGTCGGTGCAGACGTGAGTCGGGACTGACCGCGCGTTGCCGCAGGCGGCGCGCCTTGATCCCATACAGCAGAATTCAGCAGTGCTACGGCAGAAGGTTCACGCCGTCGTGAGCGCGGGTGTGCAGCTCGGGCTCGAATGCGTCGGTTACTCGCACTGCGTATGCCGGTGACATTGCTTCGCGGACTTCGTCCAGTGTCATCCAGCGGACTTCAGTTGCCTCGGCGGTGGCGTGGACAGGCTCGTCCAGGGCTGTGCAGCGGTAGACCAGGGCGACGATGCCGCGCTGCATGTTCTTGTACACGCCGGTCAGGCGCTGGACCTGCACCGAGATGCCGGTCTCCTCCAGCACCTCGCGCCGGACGCCTTCCTCGAAGGTTTCGGCCACCTCCAAGACTCCGCCGGGTGGCTCCCAGTGGCCGTTGTCCCTACGGCGGATGACGAGTACCTGACCCGAATCGTTGACCACGATTCCGGCCACGCTGACCGAATGACGCGGCGTGTCGGCCATTCTCCCACTTTCGTCGCTGGGTGGACCTGTGGGAGCATGAACACGTCTAGTCGTCTGTAGGAGTAGGTGACCATGCTCGATCTAGGAACTATAGACAGGGCAAGCGATCGTCCGCCGTATCGGCAGATTGCAGACATCCTGCGTCAGCACATCGAGCGCGGTCGCCTGGCGGCTGGAGAGCAGTTGCCGTCCGAGGCGGTGATGATCGAGCACTACGGCGTGGCTCGGATGACGGTTCGTGAGGCCATCAAGGAGCTGCGAACCGAGGGCCTGGTGGTGGCGCAGCACGGTAAGGGTGTGTTCGTGCGGTCGGCTCCGCCGGTGCGTCGGTTGGCGTCGGACCGGTTCGCGCGGCGGCATCGGCAGGAGGGGAAGTCGGCCTTCCTAGCTGAGGCTGAGGCGGCTGGGCACGTGCCGAGGGTCGACCAGATCAGGGTGACCAACGAGGCTGCGTCGGCTGAGGTGGCGGAGCGGTTGGGGTTGAAGCCGCGGGAACGGGTCATCGTGCGGTCACGGCGGTACCTGGCTGATGGGCGGCCGGTGGAGGTGGCGACGTCGTACATCCCTGAGTCGATCGCCAAGGGGACGGCCATCGCGGAGGTCAACACGGGGCCTGGTGGGATCTACGCGCGGATCGAGGAGGCGGGGCACGAACTGGCGCGGTTCACCGAGGAGGTGTCGGCGCGGATGCCTTCGCCGGATGAGCGCAAGGCGTTGGAGATCGGGTCGGGGTCGCCGGTGTTGACGTTGGTCCGCACGGCGTTCGACACCAAGGGCCGCGCGGTGGAGGTCTGTGACACGGTCAAGGTGGCCACGTCGTTCGTGCTGGAGTACGACGTCCCGGCCAAGTAGTTCGGTTGCGAAAGCGAAGAGAAGGGCGGACTAGTTGAACTCCTCTAGACGACTAGGTACGGTGAACTTGTCTAGAGGACTAGGTGAGCTGATCTGCTCCGGTTGAGGAGCACGGAAGATCGAGAAAGGTCTAACGATGGCTATTCCTGCTGGTCACAGGTTCCCGATCACCTTCGACGAGCTGTTCCCGCAAGGGTTCTTCGTGCTGAAGGTGGAGCGGGCGCAGGAGTTCAACGAGGGTAAGGCACCGCGTCCGGCCAACGACAAGGTGACGGGCCTGCCGGTGTGGACGGTGCAGGGCACGGACCCGTCGGCGCGCGGGAAGAACACCGGTGCGGTGGTCAAGATCGCGTCGGAGTACCAGCCGGTGCCGCCGGAGGTGCTGCCCGGTACGCCGTTCCGTCCAGCGGTGTTCACCGGGCTGAAGGTGTCGCCGTACGTGCGGGACGGCTGGGTGAACTACACGATCTGGGCTGAGGAGATGGTGTCGCCGCAGGAGGCAGCGGCGAAGGGGCGTCGGGGCAACGGCAAGTCGGACTCGTCGGCGGGCGCTCCGCCGGTTGCGGCCTGAGAGGGGGCGTCGTGGAGATCGAAGGATTGATGACGCCTGGTCTGAACGCCGCGCCGCAGGTGGTCACCAAGCCGGGTACGGACTGGTACGGGCTGCGGCTGATGATGGACCCCGGTGAGGTCGTGCTGGGCCTGCCGGAGGACGAGGACGGGCGGCAGAGGTTGGCGACCTTCCTGACCGAGTTGGCCCGGTGCGCGCATTTCCTCGTGGGAGTGCTCGACCCGTCACCGAACCACCTGTTGATGCCGGGAAGCGGCACGGTGTTGTCGGACGCCACGTTCTTCGGGGAGTCCGGGCCGGGGAGTCGACCGCGATGACCGCTGCCACCGGTGCCAAGCCCAAGTACACGGTCTTCCTTCGAGCGAACTCGTTCGGGCGGGCCATGGCGTTGGCGGGGTTCCGGTCGGAGTACGCGTTGGCCAAGGCCATGGGGCTCAACCGGTCGACGGTGAAGCGCGTGCGGACCGGCGAGCTGATGCCGGGGCCGGGGTTCATCGCTGGTGCGTTGAAGGCTCTTGCGCCGATGGCGTTCGAGGACCTGTTCGAGGTCGACGCCAGCGAGGGGTGACCGTGCCTGCGGGTGCGTGACAACTGAACAGATCGCGGCTGGTCGGTGTGGTCGCGGGGAGGCAGTCCAAGTCTTGGCGGGCTCCGGCCGTCTCCCCGCGACTCACCTGACTGGCTTCGCCATGCACTTTTGTTGACACACAAGGGATTCCAGTCATGTCAAGGGTATCTCGTCGCGGGGGACGTGCGTCAAATCGGGCCGTCGCCCCGTCAAGGTGGAAGCTGTCCAACGGTTCCAAGTGCCAGCGTTGCAAGCGGATCGGTGTGTTCGCGGCCGGACAGCTCGCCTGCTGCGCCTGTCTGGGGTGGCTCGCGCTGATCTTCGCCCCGGTCGGGGGTGCGGTCTGATGGCGCGGTGGGTTGATCCGGCTTCGTTCGAGGGTTCTCGGCCTCAGTTGCCGTGGTGGGCGTTGGTGCCGGGCAAGCTGAAGTGGTTGGCGCTCGTCGTCGCGGTGGTGTGGCTGCTCCTGGTGGGCGTCGTGCGCCTGGTGCTCGTCGTGGTCAGGTACCCGGTGGTCACGCTGGTGCCGTTGACGGCGGCCTGGTGCTGGTTGCGGTTCGGGCTGTCACCGCTGGTCCTGGCATTGCTGAGCCTGACGGCAGGGCTCACGGTCTGGGCCGGCTTGGATCGGGCGTCGTTCCTGCGGCACGTGTGGTTCCGGCTGGTCACCGAGTACCGACGGGCGACGGTCTACGTGCCGCGTTGGCGTACCACCATGCGCCTGGCGGAGCTGGCCAAGGACAACCGGGGACGTGAGTACCGGCCCAAGCTGCGGCGCGTCCGGTCCGAGGGTTGGCGGGACCGGGCCCGGGTGCGGATGATCCCGGCGCAGGCACCGGAGGCGTGGGAGCTGCGTCGTGACGGCCTGGCGCACTCGTTCGGGGCGCAGTCGTGCCGGGTGCGGGTGCTGCGCCCGAAGGTGATCGAACTCGACTTCGTGCACTCCGACCCGTTGGCGCGGTCGTTGCCGGTGCCCGCACTGGCCGATGACGCTGACGTGGTCGACCTGAAGCGGGTCGTGGTCGGGCGTACGGAGACCGGTAAGCCGTGGCGGATTCGCTTGCAGGGCAACCAAGTTCTCGGCGTCGGTGTGCAGGGTGCGGGCAAGGGGTCGGTGCTGTGGTCGATCATCTGGCACCTTGCTCCGGCGGTTCGGGCCGGTCTGGTGCGCCTGGTGGGTATCGATCCCAAGGGCGGTATGGAGCTGGGGCAGTGCCCGGACGCGTTCGCCCGGCTGGTGTTCGACAACGGCCGTGAGGCGGTCGAGCTGCTGGAGGAGTTGGCGGCTGAGGTCAAGGAGCGTGCGGCGCAGTACCGGGGTGTCCGCCGGCTCTGGACTCGCTCGAACGGTGAGCCGTTCACCGTGCTGGTGGTCGACGAGCTGGCGGACCTGATCGCCTATCAACCGGACAAGGGCCTGCGAGAGCGGGCGATCCGCGCCATTCAGACGATCACCTCCCAGGGGCGGGCTCCGGGCTTCTGCGTCCTGGGCCTGGTGCAGGACCCGCGCAAGGAGGTCGTGGGCTTCCGGCACCTGTTCGGCACTCGCGTGGCGCTGCGCCTGGACGAGTCGGCGCAGGTGGACATGGTCCTGGGCGACGGTGCTCGTGCCCGTGGCGCTGCGGCTCACGAGATCAGCGAGCAGACACCCGGCGTGGCCTGGGTCAAGACCGATGGACGCGGTGAGCCGGAGCGCGTGCGGGCCTTCCACGTCACCGACGCGGACTTGGTCGAACTGGGCGTCTACCTGGCTGACGCGTCCGTGCACGAGTTCCCGAACCGACCCGATGGCGACGTGACCGGAGGTGCTGCGGCATGACCACCCCTGTTGTGCCTGCGGTGACGCTCGACGTGGCGGGCATGACCTCGGCCGAACGCGCCCGGCTGCCGCTGTCCCTCGACGTGGTCAAGGCGGCGGCCGAACAGTACGGCGTCTGCACCCGGCCCGTGCTGCGCGAGGTAGTGGACCTGGACACCGGAGAGGTGCGGATCGTCGGTATCCGCTGCAACTCCACCCAGGCGTCGAAGTGCCCGGCCTGCGCCGAACGTAACCGCCGTTCCCGCATGGCCCAATGCCGTGAGGGCTGGCACCTCGACCACGAGCCCGTGGCCGAACGTCATGCGCCCACGGTCGACCAGATCGAGCTGGTCACCTACCGCTCGGACCTGACCGCCGAGTACCGCAGTGCCGTCGCTGAGGGCGCGGTCGACCAGGTGGAAGACCTGCGCGAGGGCATCCGGGAAGCGGACATCGACCTCAAGCGGGAGGGAGTCCGCGGGAACCTCCCCAACGTCGAGCGTCCTGGTCGACCGGCGCCCACGCGCTCCACCCGGCGCAGGCAGGACGCGCCCAACCTGCCTCGTCGCAAGGTCGCCAAGCGCACCGTGGGTCGGGAGTTCGCTGGCAAGTACCGGCCCTCGACCTTCATCACGCTCACACTCGACAGCTACGGCAAGGTCGGACCGGACGGTGCCCCGGTCGACCCGGACACCTACGACTACCGGCGGGCGGCTCGGGACGCCGTGCACTTCGCCTCCCTGGTCGACCGGTGGTGGCAGAACCTGCGCCGGGTCGTGGGCTGGGACGTCCAGTACTTCGGCACGGTCGAGCCGCAGCGTCGGATCACGCCTCACGCACACTTCGCCGTGCGTGGGTCGATCCCGCACAAGGTCGTCCGCCAGGTCACGGCGGCCACGTACTTGCAGGTCTGGTGGCCCCAACACGACCGGATGATCTACGGCGGCGACCGGCTGCCGGTCTGGGACATGCGCACCAAGGGCTTCGTGGACCCCGACACCGAACAGCCGTTGACCACCTGGGTCGACGCCGTAGCCGACCTGGACGCTCCCGCCCACGTAGCCGAGTTCGGCCGCCAGGTCCACTCGAAAGGCATCCTCGGCGGCACGGAGGAGTCCGGGCGGCACATCGGCTACCTGACCAAGTACCTCACCAAGTCCATCACCGAAGTGGTGGACGCGGACACCTCGCCCCGGCTCACCGACCACGCCGACCGCCTGGCGGCGGAGCTGGCCGTCACGCCGTGCTCGGAGCGCTGCGCGGTCTGGCTGCTCTACGGCGTCCAACCCAAGGGCGTCACGTCCAAGACCACGCCCGGCCACTGCAAGGGCAAGGCGCACCGCCGAGACACCCTCGGCCTGCCCGGTCGTCGGGTCCTGGTCTCGCGGCGGTGGTCCGGCAAGACGCTGGCCGAGCACAAGGCGGATCGGGCCACATTCGTCAGGGAGGCGCTCAAGGCTGCGGGCATCGCCAAGCCGGAGGCCGAACGCGCCCGGCTGCAGTGGGGACCGGTCCGGCCCGGTGACCCACACGCCCCGTCCCGGACGGAACTGCTGATGCACATGATCGCTCAGCGACTCACCTGGCAGGCCGAATACCAGCAAGCCCAAACCACCCTCGCGCACCTGCGACCACCCGGGCCTGACCTTTCAGCAACTTCGCAGGCGGCGGCTTGAGCAAAGGGGGAGCTGTGGGGGAGATCGAACCGCTGTGGGGCGTGGAAGAGGTCTCGACGTTCCTCGGGGTGCCGGTGCACACCATTCGTGGCTGGCGCAGCAAGAACTACGGGCCACCGGCTCGGAAGGTCGGAAAACACCTGCGGTGGGACCCGGTCAAAGTCCGTGAGTGGTTCGACGGGCTCGACCAGGACGCGGCCTAGAGATTTCAGCAATTCGACACAGGGGAGAAGTCTGTCATGGGGCATGTGCAAGACCGCTGGTGGACCGTCAAGGACGGCAAGCGGGAGAAGACGCCGCAGTACGGCAAGGGAATGCGGTATAAGGTGCGCTTTCCCGGTCCAGACGGTCGGGAGCGGTCGAAGATGTTCCCGGACCGGCAGAAGGGGGCGGCGGATGCCTTCCTGCACGAGATCGAGACCGACAAAAACAAGGGGACGTACCTGGACCCTGACGCGGGCCGCATCACCTTCCGGGACTACACCGAGAAGCACTGGATCAACGCCCGGACCTTCGACGAGTCCACGCGCGAGGGCGTGGAGTTCCGACTCAAGCTCCACGTGTACCCGTACTTCGGGGACACCGAGCTGCGGCTGATCCAGCCATCCACCATCCAGGCATGGGAGCGGAAGCTCCAACAGAAGGGCCTGGCCGAGACGTACCGGCGGACGATCTTCGCCAACGTGTCGGCGGTCTTCACGGCTGCAATCGATGACGAGCGGTTGCGCAAGAACCCGTGCAACGGGAAGTCGGTCATTAAGCCTCGGGGCGAGTACCCGAAGATCACTCCGTGGGAGGAGAAGCGAGTACATGCGGTGCGCGCAGAACTGGGAGAGCGATACCGCGTCGCAGTGAACCTTGGTGCTGGGTGCGGTATGAGGCAGGGAGAGGTGTTCGGAGTTTCGCCCGATGACGTGGACGAGTCGGAAGGGGTGATCCACGTTCTTCGGCAGATCAAGATCGTGCGAGGCAAGATGGTGTTCGGAGCGCCGAAGCACGGGAAGACTCGTGACGTGCCGTTGGCCGGAAGTGTGGCGGCTGCGATTAAAGCCCACGTGAAGAAGTTCGAACCGCTCTCCGTGACGCTGCCGTGGGGCACGCCTGACGGCAAGCCCGTGACGGTGCCGCTGATGATCTACACGCGGGAGTCGGGCCAGCTCCACCGGCACTCGTTCAACCATCACGTGTGGAAGCCGGCGCTGCGGGCGGCTGGGGTCGAGACGCCGGGCCGTGCCGAGGGCTTCCACGCGCTGAGGCACTTCTACGCCTCGTCGCTCCTAGAGGCGGGCGTGAGCATCAGGGCGCTCGCTGAGTACCTGGGCCATGCGGACCCGGCCTTCACCCTCCGGGTTTACACGCACCTGATGCCCGCCAGTCACGACCGCGCTCGAATCGCGGTGGACGGCGTCTTCGGCCCGCCGGGTGCCTAGCGGCGAGCAAGCATCTGCAGCGGATGCTTGCATCGGTGTCGCGAGTGTGGTTCCCCAGCAAGCATCGAAGCAAGCATCGGGAGGTTCGATGGCGGACGACGAGAAGCGCGAAGGTCGAGCTCGTGGAGGGGCGGAGAGGGCTAAGCGCCTGTCGCCTGAGGAGCGGAGCAAGATCGCTAAGCGGGCTGCAGAGGCTCGCTGGAGTGACTCGCTTACGGAAGCGGTTTCGGGCTCGCCTGATCGACCACTTCGGATCGGTGACATCGAGATCGAATGTTACGTTCTTGATGATGGAACTCGCGTGATTACTCAAGCAGCCTTTTTGAAGGCTGTAGGGCGGCACCCGAGGGCGAAGGCGAACAGTGGGCGCGAAGGTGGTGGCAACCCAATTCTACCCATTCTTCAGAGCAAGGCTATCAGTCCGTTCGTCACGGACGAAATCCGTGAAAAGGCTCGCCCGATAGCGTTCAGGGTTCCAACCGGCGGTAGGGCAAGTGGCTATAACGCCGAACTTCTTCCCGTGGTTTGCGAGGTCTACCTTAAAGCGCGAGATGCTGGCCTTTTGGATCGGCAGCAGGTGCACGTTGCCCGTCAAGCCGAAATCTTGGTTAGAGGGCTGGCGCACGTCGGCATCATTGCTCTTGTTGATGAAGCTACAGGTTACCAGGAAGCGCGGGCTCGGGATGCTCTGGCTAAGATCCTTGAAGCTTTCATCGATAAAGAGTTGCAAGCGTGGGTGCGTACGTTTCCTGACGACTTCTACCGCGAGCTGTTCAGGCTTCGCGGGCTTGAATTCCCTATGGACTCCGTGAAGCGTCCACAGTACTTTGGCCGACTGACGAATGATATAGTCTATAAGCGGTTGGCTCCCGGAGTGCTTGAAGAGTTGAAGCGTGTAACACCCAAGAACGAAAAAGGTCGGCCGAAACACAAGCTATTCCAGCGACTTACGGCCAATATCGGTTATCCGAAGCTGCGCGAGCATTTGGGTTCGGTCGTTACTCTGATGAAACTAAGTGACGATTGGTCCGACTTCATTTCAAAATTGGATAAGATTCACCCACGCGTGGGGGACACTATTCCACTTCCGCTTGAATCCGATGAGAACGAAAAGGGGCTATAGCGTTACGGTGGTTACGAGAAAGTTGAAAAAACTCTGGGCCGGATGACTGGTGAGTCATCCGGCCCAGAGTCGTTGAGCTTGGCGGCCTCTCCAGCTCAGACGGCCTGGAGACGGCCTGGGTGGGGCTTCAACCGGTAGAGCTGCTGGTCAGAGCCCCGCGCCGATCACACGTCGTAGTAGAGCGCGAACTCGTAGGGGTTCGGGCGCAGGCGCAGCGGGTCGATTTCCTGCTCCCGCTTGAACGAGATCCAGGTGTCGATGACGTCCGGCGTGAAGACGCCGCCCTCGAGCAGGAACTCGTGGTCCGCTTCGAGGTTGTCCAGCACCGCGTCCAGGGACGCCGGCACCTGCTTGACGTCGCGGGCCTCCTCGGGCGGCAGCTCGTAGAGGTCCTTGTCGATCGGGGCCGGCGGCTCGATCTTGTTCTTCACGCCGTCCAGGCCGGCCATCACCATGGCCGAGAACGCCAGGTACGGGTTGCCCGACGAGTCGGGGCAGCGGAACTCGATGCGCTTGGCCTTCGGGTTGTTGCCGGTGATCGGGATGCGCACGCACGCCGAGCGGTTGCGCTGGGAGTAGACCAGCGACACCGGGGCCTCGTAGCCCGGCACCAGGCGGTGGTAGGAGTTCACCGTCGGGTTGGTGAACGCCAGCAGCGACGGCGCGTGGTGCAGGATGCCGCCGATGTAGTGGCGCGCCGTGTCCGACAGGCCCGCGTAGCCGGACTCGTCGTGGAACAGCGGCTGGCCGTCCTTCCACAGCGACTGGTGGGTGTGCATGCCCGAGCCGTTGTCGCCGAACAGCGGCTTCGGCATGAACGTGACGGTCTTGCCGGCCTGCCACGCGGTGTTCTTGATGATGTACTTGAACAGCATCAGGTCGTCTGCGGCGTGCAGCAGCGTGTTGAACTTGTAGTTGATCTCGGCCTGGCCGCCGGTGCCCACCTCGTGGTGCGCCCGCTCGACGGTGAAGCCCTGGGCCTGCATGTTCAGGACCATCTTGTCGCGCAGGTCGGCGTAGTGGTCGGTCGGCGTGACGGGGAAGTAGCCGCCCTTGTACTTGACCTTGTAGCCGCGGTTGCCGCCCTCTTCGTCGCGGCCGGTGTTCCAGGCGCCGGAGATCGCGTCGATCTCGTGGAAGGACGCGTTCGCGGTCGTGTCGAAGCGGATCGAGTCGAAGATGTAGAACTCCGCCTCGGCGCCGAAGTACGCGGTGTCCGCGATGCCCGACTCGGTGATGTACTGCTCGGCCTTGCGCGCGATGTTGCGCGGGTCGCGGCTGTACGCCTCACGCGTGAACGGGTCGTGCACGAAGAAGTTGACGATCAGCGTCTTCTCGATCCGGAACGGGTCGAGGCGCGCGGTGTAGAGGTCGGGCAGCAGCAGCATGTCCGACTCGTGGATCGACTGGAAGCCGCGCACCGACGAGCCGTCGAACGCGAGGCCCTCCGCGATGGCGTCGGCGTCGAACGCGCTGGCCGGGAGCGTGAAGTGCTGCATCACGCCGGGCAGGTCGCTGAAGCGGACGTCAACGAACTTCACGCCCTCGTCGGAGATGAACTTCAGGACCTCGTCGGGATTCTTGAACACCCTCGTCGACTCCTCTGCTGCGGTGGGGGCGTGGTTGTACGCCGCTGCGTGGTGCGGCCTGCCATCGTGGCGAAACTAAGACCGCGGTGTTGCCCAGCCATCACCCGCGTGTTTCGCCAGTGTTAACGGGCGGCTCAGGTCGGGCAACCCGACCGTCACTCCTCACCCGCTGAGCACGGCCTTACTCTGGTGGGGTGAGCAAGTGGACCGGTTCGTGGCTGTCAGGACCCCGTTCGGCGTTGGAGCCCGGCGCCGACTCCGGTGACGGTACCGGGCAGCGGTGGCGTGGTGAACGCCTCGGCCTGCCGCGGTCCGGTCCGGGCTCGGTCGCGTCCACGGGCCGTCGCGCCCTCGCCATCCTGGTCGACTTCGCCCTGTCGGCGGGCGTGGCGGGGCTGTTCACCATGCCCGAGCTGCCGCGCAACTGGAGCCTCGCGGCCTGGTTCGCCATCACCGTCACCGCGGTTGCGTTCTTCGGCTTCACCCCTGGTCACGCGCTGTTCGGGCTGCGGGTCGTGCGGGTGGACGGCACGGCGACCGTCGGGCTGCCCCGCGCCGCGCTGCGCACCGCGTTGATCTTCCTCGTCATCCCGGCCGTGGTCTGGGACGCAGACAACCGGAGCCTGCACGACAAGGCCGCGGGCACCATCGTCCTGCGGGCCCGCTAGCGCTCCCGTGAAACGCCGCAGGCCCGCCCCGACGACTGCCGGGACGGGCCTGAGCTGCTCAAATGCTGCCAGAGCGCGGCGGAACGCCGGTCAGCGACGCCGCATGGCGCGCTGCACGTTGCGCATCTTGGCACCCTGGGGCATCGGGCCCTTGGGCAGTGCCGCACCCCGGCTCGCCAGCGCGGCCAGCCGGTTGTCGATCGTGTCGACCTGGGCGGTCGAGATGTTGCGGGGCAGCTTCATCAGGTGGCTCTGCAGCTTGCGCAGCGGCACCTGGCCGTCCTCGGTGCCCACGACGACGTCGTAGATCGGCGTCTCGCCGATGACCCGCGCCACCCGCTTCTTCTCCTGGGCGAGCAGGTTCTTCACCCGGTGCGGCGCGCCTTCGGCGACGAGCACCACACCCGGCCGGCCGAGCACCCGGTGCACCATGTCACCGCTGGTCGTGCCCGCGACGGCCTGCGTGACGCGCCACTTGCCGCGCAGGTTGTCCAGCGCCCACGCCGCCGCACCCGGCTGGCCGTCCGCCTTCGCGTACACGGTGCGCTGCACCCGGCGGCCGAACACGATGACCGCGAGCAGCGCGCCCACCGCGATGCCCATGGGCAGCAGCACCCACTGCATGTCCCAGATGAGGCCGATCAGGAACGCCGCGGCCGTCGCGCCCAGCAGGCACGCCAGCATCAACGGCACGAGCGCCTTGTCCTCGCGGCGCTGCATCTTGAACGCCTCGAAGATCTGGCTGCGCTTCGCCTTCGATGCCGCGCGCCGAGCCTTCGCCGCTTCCTTGGCAGCCGCCTTGGCGGCCGCCTTGTCCTGCTTACCAGCCATACCCACCAGGATACGGCGCGCCGCGTCGCCCCATGACGGGAGTACTCGCTGACCTCTGCGAGGATGCAGCGCATGGACCGGCTGCTGGAGGGACTCGACCCGGAACAGCGCGCCGCCGTGGAAGCTCCGCGCGGCCCGGTCTGCGTGCTAGCGGGCGCCGGCACCGGCAAGACCCGCACCATCACGCACCGCATCGCGCACCTGGTCCAGCGCGGGCACGTGTCCGCCGGTCAAGTCCTCGCGGTCACGTTCACCGCACGTGCCGCGGGGGAGATGCGGACCCGGTTGCGCGCGCTCGGCGTGCACGGCGCGCAGGCCCGCACGTTCCACGCCGCCGCGCTGCGGCAACTGCGCTACTTCTGGCCGCGCGTGGTCGGCGGCGAGCAGTGGCAGCTGATCGACCGCAACAAGCTGCGGCTGGTCGCGCAGGCCGCCAACCGCGTGGGCCTGTCCACCGAGTCGGACTCGCTGCGCGACCTCGCCGGCGAGATCGAGTGGGCCAAGGCGTCGCTGGTCGCGCCGGACGACTACCCGAACGCCGCCGGCCGCACCAGCCGGGACACGCCTGCCCCCGCCGACCAGGTCGCGCAGGTCTACCGGACCTACGAGGAGCTGAAGAACCAGGCGCAGCTGCTCGACTTCGACGACCTCCTGCTGCACACCGCGGCGGCGTTGGAGGAGCACGGCGAGGTCGCCGAGGAGTTCCGCGACCGGTACCGGTGCTTCGTGGTGGACGAGTACCAGGACGTGACGCCGTTGCAGCAGCGCGTGCTGGACGCGTGGCTGGGCCAGCGCGACGACCTGACCGTGGTCGGTGACGCGAACCAGACCATCTACTCGTTCGCGGGCGCCTCGCCGCGCCCGCTGCTGGACTTCCCGCGCCGGTTCCCCGAGGCGGTCGTGGTGCGGCTGGAACGCGACTACCGGTCGACGCCGCAGGTCGTGGAGCTGGCCAACGAGGTGATCAAGTGGGCGCGCGGCCGGCCGGCCGGGTCGCGGCTGCGGCTGATCGGGCAGCGGCCGGACGGGCCGAAGCCGACGTTCACCGAGTTCGACGACGAGACGCTGGAGGCCGCGGCCGTCGCGCGGCGGGTGAAGGCGCTGCTGGACGAGGGCGTGCCGGCCAGCGAGATCGCCGTGCTCTACCGCGTGAACGCCCAGTCGGAGGTGTTCGAGCAGGCGTTGGCCGAGGTCGGCGTGCCCTACCAGGTGCGCGGTGGTGAGCGGTTCTTCCAGCGGGCCGAGGTGCGCCAGGCGATGGTGGCGCTGCGGTCGGCGGCGGCGCACGAGCCGACCGGTGAGCTGCCGAAGGTGGTGCGCGAGGTGCTGGCCGGGATCGGCCTGACCGACGAGCCGCCCGCCGGCGGGACGGCCCGGGAGAAGTGGGAGTCGCTGCTCGCGCTGGTCGAACTGGCCGAGGAGCTGGTCACCACCGTGGACTCGGCGGACCTGCGGACGTTCGTCGGCGAGCTGGAGATGCGGGCCGAGGCGCAGCACCCGCCGACGGTGGAGGGCGTGACGCTGGCGTCCCTGCACGCGGCGAAGGGGCTGGAGTGGGACGCGGTGTTCCTGGTCGGGCTGGTCGAGGGCACGCTGCCGATCCAGCACGCCGACGGCGACGACGCGGCGATCGAGGAAGAGCGCAGGCTGCTGTACGTGGGCGTGACGCGGGCCCGCGAGCACCTGTGGCTGTCGTGGGCGTTGGCGCGGGCCGCGGGTGGGCGCCGGTACCGGCGGCGCAGCCGGTTCCTCTACGGGTTGGTGCCCGACGACCACCCGGCGTCACGCACGGCCGCCAAGCGCGAGCCGCTGCAGAAGCGGCCCAAGCCGCAGTGCCGGGTGTGCGGGTCGGCGCTGGTGGACGCGCGGGCGATCAAGCTGAGCCGGTGCGCGTCGTGCCCGTCGGACCTGGACGAGGAGCTGCTGGCCAAGCTGCGGGCGTGGCGGGCGGACCGGGCGCGTGAGCTGAAGGTGCCCGCGTACGTGGTGTTCACCGACGCGACGCTGGTCGCGATCGCCGAGCAGCGGCCGGAGGACGTGGCCGGGCTGGTGTCGATCTCCGGCATCGGGGCGGCCAAGGTGGGCCGGTTCGGCGACGACGTGCTGGCGCTCGTGCGCGGCGGACGCTGACGGCCGGTCGCTGACGGCTGCCCGCCGGCGGGCAGCCTCGTCCGTCCGAGTGGTCGCGTGCTGGCGCTCTGTGCAGGGCAAACGCGGAATTTTCACTCAATCGACAGGTATTTGGAAAAACCTGTTGCACCCGTCCGGCGCGGGGTCATAACCTGCTCAGGCCGGGCACGGAGTGCCCGCTGGGGATTCAAGAGCTAGCAGTCGAGTCGAGACACCCGAGGAGGTGACCGGTCGTGAACACTCTCATGTGCTTCAAGACGCCCGGTTACCTGAAGACCGGGGTGGCCTTGGCCGCAGGCGCTGCTCATGTCGCGGGGGAGAAGTCTGCCCGCGATCGCCACGCCCTCAAGTGGGGTGCTGAGCGAGTTCAGCTGATCCAGGTGCCGGCGCCGTACGCGCCGACCGTTGTCCCGACTCAGAACGTTGCGCCGTCCGCGCACGAGCGAAGTACCTGACCACCCAGTAGTCAGGCCACCAAGCTCACGAAGGCCGCGGACCCGTAACCGGATCCGCGGCCTTCGTGCTGTTCCGACCCGTTTTTCGGTTCGAACGACAAAAACCCCATGCAAGACCCTTGACAGGAGTCCACCTGATGTTGACCGCGACCGTCCCCATAAGCGGGGCGCTGTCCACCGAGTCGGAGCTCGCCGGAGCGGGTGTCGCTTCCTTGATCGACACCGCGCCCGACGCCGGCTTGGAGCTTCCTTGCCGTACCAACAACCCGGACCTGTGGTTCGCCGACGCGCCGGCGGAGCTGGAGGAGGCGAAGAGGTTCTGCGCCACCTGCCCCGTCATCGCGGAGTGCCTGGCCGGTGCGCTTGCTCGCCACGAGCCCTGGGGGGTCTGGGGCGGCGAGATCTTCGAGCGCGGAGCTGTGATCGCGCGCAAGCGTCCCCGTGGACGTCCGCGCAAGGACGCAGCACCTGTTGTTCCCGCGGCGCCCGCCGCGACCGTTGTCCGGGGGGCTAACGACCAGGAGGCCGCCGCGTGACCACGTACCGATCCACCGCAGACGAATCGATGCTCGTCGAAGTCAATCCCAAGGGGAACCCCATGCTGCTCGAAGAAAATCTCGCCAGATCCCGAATGCATGACGCGGAGATATTCGCGCGACAGCATCGGCTGGCCCACCGCCTCGTCGTCGCCCGCAGGTGGCGGCGGCTGGCCGGATGGGCCCAGCGCCGGGCGGCTCTGAAGGCCCGCGCGATCTGATGCTCGCAGGCGGCCCGCCCTTCCCGTCCCGATGACGGGGAGGGCGGGCCGTCCGCGTTCGCGGGTGCCCGGCGACCCGGTCCGCGGGCCGTGGTTGAGAGCGCCCTCACCTCGCCGCGTGGGTACCGTTCGACGTGTGGCAGCTCACTCTCACAACCATGGCCATGCCCACTCGCACGACGGGATCGACTGGTCGTCGCGCCTGACCTTCCTCCGGCAGGCCGACGAGCTGGACGCCGAGTCGAAGCGGGTGGTCGCCCGCAGACTCGTCCGCGCCCTGCCCGACCAGCCGACCGTCCTCGACGTCGGGTGCGGTGCCGGTGGGATGAGCGTGGCGCTGGTCGAGGCCCTGACCGCCCGGGGCGGCGGCACGGTCGTGCTGGTGGACGGCACGCCCGAACTGCTGGACGCCGCCACGACCGCCGCCCGGTCGGCCGCCACCTACGAGACGGACACGACCACGGCGACCGTGCGCGTCCGGCCGGTGCTCGCCGACCTGGCCACCGAGCGACCGGTGGACCTCGCCGGGCCCGCCCAGTTGGTGTGGGCGTCGAACGTCGTGCATCACCTCCCTGACCAGCGTGCGGCTGTGCTCGGGTTGATCGAGGCGGTCGCGCCGGGTGGGTGGCTGGCGCTCGCCGAAGGTGGGTTGAGCGGCAAGTTCCTCCCCTACGACCTGGGTGTCGGTGAGCCCGGTTTGCAGGACAGGCTGTCCGCGGCGCGGGCCGAGTGGTTCGTGCGGATGCGGGAGAACACGACCGGCTCGGTGCGCATGTCCGGTGGCTGGAACCTCGTGCTCTCCGAGGGCGGTCTGGTGGACGTGACGGCGTTCAGCTACCTGGTCGACCACCCCGCGCCGCCCAAGCAGGCGGTGCGCGACTGGGCGGTGAACCAGCTCAAGTGGTACGAGGAGGTGGCGGGCGACGCCCTGCACCCCGCCGACCGCCGCACGGTCCGGCAACTGCTCGACCCGCAGGACCCCGCGTTCCTCGGGCTGCGCGACGACGTGTTCCTGCTGACCGCCAACACCGTGCACGTGGGGCGGAAGCCGTGACCGACTCCTGCGCTCGCTGTGGGCGGACGCGGTCGTCGGTCACCGACCCGGCCCAGCTCTTGGCTTGGGTGCGGGAGCGGGAACGCGGCACCGACCGGTGGCTGTGCCACGTGTGCGCGCGGGCGCACGTTCGGGACATCGAAGGCAAACTGCCCTCCGACTACTGGGCCGCCGGCTGACGCAACGCCGAGCGACGACCGTCACCGGCTCATCCACCTAGAACCCAACACCGCCGCCATGCCCACCGCCGCAATTCAGTTGGAGACGGTGGGTGCGCGGGTCGGTGCGTCGACCGTGTGCGTCGCGCTGAGGGCGCGGACCCGGGTGTCGGCGCTGGTGCCGGAGTAGGTGCTTGGGCTGGCGCTGGGCCGGTGCCGGTGCGGGGTTGGGGCTGAGCTGGGTTGGGCTGGGCGGGGATCTGGTCTGGCTCGATGTGGTGGTTGGGCGCTGTCGCGGTTCGTTCGGGCTGGTTGGGGTCGGTTGGGCGCAAGTAGGGGAAGTTGAGGTTTGGTGCTGGCTGACCTCGGCCGTTCGGCTCGGTGTGGTGGGCCTGGATGGTTGAGGGGTGGGTTGAGAAAGCCCGAGGTTCGAGGGCCTGGGTGTAGTGGGTCAGTGGAGGAGGGCGGAGAGGAGGCGCAGAGTGGTTCGGGGGATGGCGGTGCCGCGTTTGCTGCCGGCGTTCAGTTCTCTGGTCAGCGTGGTGACTGTGCACAGACCTGAGCGGACGGCGGTGGCCAGTAAGTGGTGTTGGCGCAGGGGGTTCGGCTCGTGGCGGGCGGCGTCGAGGGTGGCTCGGGTGGGTTCGGCCAGGCGCAGGCCCGAGTGGTGCACCACTTCGGGTGGGCGGGTGGTGCGTTCCAGCAGGACGTTGTCCGGGCAGGAGCGGCGTGTGGTCGCTGGTTGGAGCAGGTGTATCCGGGGTGGCGGTGGCAGGGCGTCGAGGCCGTGGGCGTGCAGGGCGTCGACGCCGGTGACGACGGCTCTCGGACCCGCGTAGGCCAGCGCGGCCTGAAGGCGTTGCGCGCGAGTGGGCGGGCTCGCGCTGAGCAGCACGACGCCCGGCAGGATGCGCTGCCACGGGCCGCCCGGACGGCACTTCAGGTCGATGACGTAGGCTGGCACGCCGGCCGCTTTCAGGTCCGCGGTCTTGATCACTTGGTCCATGGGGTTGATCCTCCGGGGGGTCCGGGGGTGGTGCCATGGGGTGTGGGTGATCTGTGGATAAGTCGGGAACCTGTGGACAACTCAGTCGTCGAAGCCCGGCTGCCAGCGGGCTACGATGGCCCTGGCCTGCACGTTCGCGTCGAGCTGACAGAGGATGCCCGTCGCGCCCAGCGTCACCCTGTGGATAAGTAGGTACTGCGGGGGCAGGTTCAAGGACCTTCCCGTTTGCGAATCGGGGCTGCGGAGGTCGCCGACGCGCTCCGCCTGCTTCTGCAACCACCGGCGGGTGAAGTGGAACGTCTCGGTCCGCAGCGGCTCGACGAACGGGGCCAGGTAGCTCAGCACGTCCTCGGCGTGCAGCTCGGTCCCCGGTCGGATGAACCGCTCCGACCGCAGCAGCTCCACCAGGTCCCCCGACCGGCCGTCGAGCGCCAGCCGGGTCATCAGGCCGAGCGTCTTCGGCAACCCGTCGGGCAGCCGGGCGACCGCGCCGAAGTCGAGCACGCGCAACCGGCCGTCCGCACCGAGCATGAAGTTGCCGGGGTGCGGGTCGGCGTGCAGCAGCCCCGACCGGCTCGGCGCGGAGAAGTGGAACTCCGACAGCAGCTGACCGGCCAGGTCGCGCTCGTCCCGCTCACCCTCGCGGATGATCTTGGACAACGGCGTGCCGTCGGTCCACTCGGTCACCATCACCTTCGGCGCGCTGGCCACCACCCGCGGCACGAGGACGCGGTCGTCGCCGTCGAACGCCTTCGCGAACACCCGCTGGTTGCCCGCCTCGGTCCGGTAGTCCAGCTCCTCCAGGTACCGGTCCCGCAGCTCCTCCAGCAGCGGCTTGACCTCGGCACCCGGCACCACCGCCTGCAACACCCGGCTGAACCGCAGCAACGTGTTGAGGTCGCTCTGCAACGCCTCGTCCGCGCCCGGGTACTGCACCTTCACCGCCACGTCCCGGCCGTCGTGCCACACCGCCCGGTGCACCTGCCCGATGCTCGCCGACGCGGCGGGCGAGTCGTCGAACGACGTGAACCGCTTCACCCACCCCGCGCCCAGCTGCTCGGCCAGCACCCGGTGCACGGTGCGCGCGGGCATCGGCGGCGCCGCCGTCTGCAGCTTGGTCAGCGCCTCGCGGTACGGCTCGGCCAGCTCGTCCGGCACCGCCGCCTCGAACACGCTCAGGGCCTGGCCGAACTTCATGGCACCGCCCTTGAGCTGCCCGAGCACCGCGAACACCTGCTCCGCGGTCTTCGCCGACACCTCGGCGCTGACCTCCTCGGAGCTGCGGCCGGCCAGGCGCTTGCCCCAGCCGCCCACCACCCGCCCCGCCACGCCGAGCGGGAGGCTGGCCAGCTTGGCGGTGCGCTGCACGGCCTTGCGCGGGATCTCGCTCACCCGGTGATTCTCCTCCCGCCGGTCCACGTCATCGCGGTGGTTCACGCCCCTGCCCCAGAACCTACACAGCTCCTCCTGAGGACCGGTCACGTCGCGGAACGGCACTCGCAGCGCGGGTGCACCGGCGCGATCCGGTGCTCGACCACCCCGGCGAACGCGTCCACCTCCAGCGTCGCGTCCCAGGTGGGCGGCCTCGTCCCGGACGGCTCGGACCGGTCGAGCGCCAGCAGCGCCTGCCCGACCGCCACCCCGGCGGTCGCCGTGACGGTGGCCAGGTCGGCGTGCTGCGCCCGGTCGACCAGCTGCGCGGCGATCATCGGCCACGCCGGGTCCTCGTCGGCCTGGTGCCGGTCCGCGCACCTCAGGCAACTGCTACGACCCGGCACGACCAGCGGCCCGACCACGCCCAAGCCCTCCCGGACCCGCACGGCCAGGTGCGGCGTGCCGTCCGCGGCCAGCCGGTGCAGCAGCTCCGGGGCGGGCACCAGGACGTCGGCCAGCACCACCAGGTCCACCGCCCGCCCCACCGGCCGCACGGTCCCGCACGCCCGCCGCACGGCGTCCTGGGCCGCCTCGGCGCGCGGTCGGCCGACATCCGCCTCGACGTACCCCGATCCGGTGTCCTCCGGCCCCACGCGACCCCGCGCGACCACCCGAACGTGTGCCACTCCGGCAGCCGCCAGGAGCGCGGCGACGGTGACCGCGAGCCGCCCCTCGCCGTGCACGACGACCGACCGGGCGGTGCGGTCGGCGGGCAAGCCGGCGGCGGGGCGACGGGTCCGCAGCGCCCACCCGGTCGCCTCGGCGGTCAGCCGGGGGTGCGGCACGGGCACGGTCTCCTCGACCAGCCCGGCCCGCGCCAAGCCGTGCAGGACACCGGTGAGCTCGGCGGCCTGCCGCCCGTGGCCGGCGAGGCGTTCACGCAGGTCGGAGAGGGTGTGATGGCCGTCGAGGCCGAGCAGGACGGACGCCATGGGCTCGGGCACGTCCTCGACCAGCATGGCGTGCCGCGGGTCCGTGCCGATCTGCACCACGTCGGCCCGGCGGCGCAGCAGCGGCAGGCCGGGCAGGACCCTGGGGCGGTTGGGTAGATCCACACCGGCAGCCTGCCCGGGGCGGCCGGCACGGCAAAACGCCTGTCCACAGGCTTGCCGGTTGTCCACAGAGGCCGACGAGGGCCTTGACGGGAGGCCGGGCGCCGCGAGGGCCCCGGCCACCCGCCGGCGATCAGACCTTCGCCTTGCCGAGGATTCGGGTCACCGTGGTGCCGCAGACCGGGCACTTGCCCTTGGCCATCCTGCGGTTGTTGCTCTCGTGCACCTCGCCCGTGAAGTCGCGCTTCTCACGGCACTTGACGCAGTAGCCGTTGTAGGTCTCGGCCACGGCTTCCTCCTCGCTTCGAGAGTGCGGAGCGATCTGCGCCACACTCGGGGGTTGCGCTGAACGCTACCTCCGGGGACGCCCCTCCGCTGCACGCCGCGTCGAGGGTGTCCAGCCGCCTTTCGGTGGAACCTGTTGGTCCGTCCTTCCACACACCGCCGCTTGGCCGCCGCGGATTGTCGGTCCCTGGCCTTACCGTGAACGCCATGCCCGAACCGCAGGTGGAGGTGCGGCGCAGCGCCCGGCGCCGTCGCATGGTGAGCGCGTACCGCGAGGGGGACACGGTCGTCGTCCTGCTGCCGGCCCGCATGAGCAAGAGCGAGGAGAAGCACTGGGTGGCGGAGATGCTGAGCCGCCTCCAGCGCAGCGAGACCCGCCGGCGCTCACCCACGCGCACGTCCGACGCCGCGCTGCTGGCGCGGTGCGAGGAGCTGGCGGAGAGGTACCTGGACGGCGTGCGGCCGAGCAGCGTGCGGTGGGTGCCGCCGATGCGGACGAGGTGGGCGTCGTGCACGCCGAGCGAGGGCACGATCCGGATCAGCGAACGGCTGCGGGACGTGCCCGCGTGGGTGCTCGACTACGTGCTGGTCCACGAGCTGGCGCACCTGGAGGTGCCGGGGCACGGCAAGGACTTCTGGTCGCTCGTGCACCGCTACCCGAAGGCGGAGCGGGCCATCGGGTACCTGGAAGGTCTCTCGGCCGCGGCCGGGCTGGGCATCACCGAGGAGGATTGAGGCACGACCGAACCCCGCGAGGTCGACGGGCGTGACCTCGCGGGGTTCGGCCGCGGTTGTCAGGCGTCCTTGGGCTTGTCCTGGTCGTCCGCCGGCGCGTCGTCGCCCTCGGCCTGGTCACCGGACGCGCCCTCGTCGCGCAGGGTGCGCTCCAGCTCGGCCATCGGGTCCTCCAGCGCCTTGCGCGTCTGGCCGAACCGCTCGGCGAACTCCATCGGGTCGTCCAGGTCCTCCGCCGACGGCACCAGGTCGGGGTGCTCCCACACGCTGTCGCGCTGCTCGATCCCGTGCTGGTCGGTGAGCAGCTTCCACAGCGCCGCCGCCGAGCGGTGCCGGCGCGGGCGCAGCTCCAGGCCCACCAGCGTGGCGAACGTCTGCTCCGCCGGCCCACCGGACGCACGCCGCCTGCGCAGCGTCTCCCGCAGCGCCTCCGCGCCGGGCAGCCGCTCGCCGACCGCCTCGTTCACCACCACGTCCACCCAGCCCTCGACCAGGGCCAGCAACGTCTCCAGGCGGGTCAGCGCGGCCTTCTGCTCGGGCGTGGTCTGGGGTTCGAGCATCCCCGACTTCATCGCCTCTTCGATGCTCGCCGGGTTGGCCGGGTCGATCTGGCCGGCCAGCTGCTCCAGCGCCGACGTGTCGACGGCGATGCCGCGGGCGAACTCCTCCACCGTGTCCAGCAGCCGCTGCCGCAGCCACGGCACGTGGCTGAACAGCCGCTGGTGCGCCGCCTCGCGCGCGGCGAGGAACACCAGCACCTCGCTGGTCGGCCGCTCCAGGCCCTCGGTGAACTTCTCGATGTTGTCGGGCAGCAGCGCGGCCGTGCCCTCCGGCCCGAGCGGCAACCCGACGTCGGTCGACGTCAGCACCTCCGAGCCGAGCTGCGCCAGCGCGCCGCCCAGCTGCGAGCCGAACGCCATGCCGCCCATCTGCCCGAGCATCGACAGCAGCGGTCCGGCGGCCTCCTTCGCCTCGGCGGGCATCGCGTCGACCCACGCGCCGGACACGCGCCGCGCCACCGGGTCGCACAGCCGCTGCCACGTCGGCAGCGTGCGCTCCACCCAGTCGCGCGCGGTCCAGCCCTGGGACGTGCGGGCGCCCGCGGGCAGCGACGTCACCGGGTCCAGCCACATCTCGGCCAGGTGCACGGCGTCGGTCACCGCGCTGTCCTGGTCCGGGCGGAACCCGGTGCCGCCCTTGCCGGCGAGCTGCTGCAACGCGATCTGCTTCGCGAGGTCGTAGTTGACCGGCCCGGACGACGTGCCCGCGTTGCTGAACATCGCACCGAGCTGGCTCAGCATCGCGCCGAGCTGGTTGAAGTCGAAGGGGTTCTCCCCTTGGTCTCCGGGTTTGCGGTCGCGGTCGTCGGGGTCCTGCGGGCTGAACCCGAAGGGCAGGTCACTCATGGGTCCACGGTACGCGGCACGGCAGGCCCGCGTGGGACCGGTTCGCCGGCAGCGTGACGCCGTGGTCGTACCCTGTCGGGCGTGACCGAAGGCACCGACACCGTCGTGGACCAGGCACCAACTCCACCGCACGCGCCGCGGCGCGGCCTGACCCGGCGGACGTGGACCCTCGTGGTCAGCCTCGCGGTCGTGCTGGCCCTCGGCCTGCTCGGCGGGTTCGCGCGCGTGCCGTACGTCGCCCTGGGCCCCGGACCGACCTACGACACGTTGGGCCAGGTCAACGGGGGCGACGTGGTGTCGGTGGAAGGTCAGGAGACGTTCCCCACCGGCGGCCGGCTCACCATGACCACCGTGTCGCTGACCGACGACGTGTCGCTGTTCGGCGCGCTCGGCCTGTGGCTCAGCGGTCGGTACGCGCTCGCGCCGCGCGAGGAGTTCTTCCGGCCCGGCGAGTCCGAGCAGCAGGTCCGCGACCAGAACGTGAAGGCGTTCCAGGACTCGCAGACCAGCGCCGAGGTGGCCGCGCTGCGCTACCTGGACTACCCGATGAAGGTCGTCGCCGCCGAGATCACCAACGACACCGCCGCGGCCCAGGTGCTGGAGCCCGACGACCGGCTGCTGGAGGTCAACGGCAAGCAGGTCTCCACCGCCGACGACGTGCGCTCGGCGCTGGAGACGACCAAGCCGGGCGACCAGATCACGCTCACGTTCGAGCGCGGGTCCGAGCGCAAGACCGCCACCGTCACCCTCGGCCGCACCGAGGGCCGCGAGACCGGCTTCCTGGGCGTGCTGCCGCTGGACCGCGCGGACGTGCCGTTCGAGATCAAGATCAGCCTCACCGACGTCGGCGGACCGTCCGCGGGCCTGCTGTTCGCGCTGTCGATCGTCGACAAGCTCACACCGGGGGAGCTGAACGGCGGCCAGTCCGTCGCGGGCACCGGCGAGATCAACGACAGGGGCGAGGTCGGCCGCATCGGCGGCATCGGGTTCAAGATGGTGGCCGCCCGCGAGGGCGGCGCCACCGTGTTCCTCGTGCCCGCCGGCAACTGCGACGAGGCCAAGCAGCACGCGCCGGAGGGCCTGCGCCTGGTCAAGGTGCAGAAGCTGGACGACGCCGTGCAGTCGCTGGAGTCCCTGAGCAAGGGCGGCGACGCGCCGGGTTGCTGAAACCCGGACCCGCTACTGGGCCACCACGCGAGGTCGCGTCGATCGTTCGCGGCTCATCTTCCGGCGATCACGCTTCTCGATCGCCGGAAGATCAGGCGCGAGCGGTCGACTTCCAGGCGACCGAGCCGCCGTCTGCGGAGCAGCGGCCATGTCACGGGCGGAGCGTCTCCAGCAGAGCCCTCGTCAGGTTGGGGGCGAGTTCGGGGTGGGCCACGACCTCCTCCGGCACCTCCACGTTGCCCCGCAGCCGCAGCACGCACGCCGCCGAGCCGTCCCGCAGCACGGCCGCCACCAGCCGGGCCTCGCGGCGCTGCGGGTGTTCGGCGGCGAACTTGCGCGCCTGCTCGTCGTCCAGCTCCTGCTCGGTCAGCTGGGCCTCGGCGTCCGGCGGCAGCACGACGATCTCCTGCGCCAGCGCGCACCCGTGCACGACGTCCGGCCACACGATGCCCGCCAGCGCCCGGTCCAGCTCCTCGTCGGGCAGCGAGTCCTGGGCGATCGGCGTCAACGGCGACGACTCGGGGTCGAGCTGGCCCGCCAGCTCCGGCTGCTGCGCCAGCAGCTCGGCCGTCGGGACCAGCGCGAACAGCTGGGTCGGCTGGTTCCAGCCGCCGGTGGACACGAACTCCTCGACCTCGCGGGCGACCTCGGGCAGCACCACGGGCGGCGTTTCACTCGCTGACACGTGCGCCATGGTCGCATCCGGGTAAAGGGTCGACCGAACGGGGAACCCTCGGCGGCCTCCGTAGAGTTGGACAGAACGTACGAACGCCACTACCGCGATCCAGGAGCGTGCCCCGTGGCCACACGGCCCCCGGTCGGACTGCCCAGGCTGTCCCGTCGCAGCCGGATTCTGCTCATCGTCGGTGCGGTGGTCCTGGTCGGTCTGATCACCGGCTCAAGGCTGCTCGGCACCTACGTCAACTGGCTCTGGTTCGGCGAGGTCGGCTTCCGCAGCGTCTACGGCACGGTGCTCGCGACCCGGTTCGGGTTGTTCCTCGCCGTGGGTCTGCTGGTGGGCGGTCTCGTCGCGATCAACCTGATCCTCGCCTACCGCACCCGGCCGGTGTTCGTGCCGGTGTCCGGGCCCGACGACCCGGTGGCCCGCTACCGCGCCGTCGTCAGCAGGCGCATGAAGCTGTTCGCCATCGGACTGCCGGTGCTGATCGGCCTCATCGCCGGCACCTCGGCCCAGGGCGACTGGCGCGAGGCCCAGCTGTTCTTCAACGCCACCTCGTTCGGCGTGACCGACCCCGAGTTCGGCCACGACATCGGCTTCTACGCCTTCCAGCTGCCGTTCTACACGTGGGTCATGTCGTGGCTGTTCATCGCCACGGCGGTCGCGTTCGTCGCCGCGGTGGTGGCGCACTACCTGTTCGGCGGCATCCGGCTGGCGGGCCGCGGCGGTCAGCTCTCCGGGCCCGCGCGCACCCACCTGGCGATCGTGGCCGGCGTGTTCATCCTGCTCAAGGCGGTCGCGTACTTCCTCGACCGGTACACGCTGCTGTTCGAGCGCAACGACAAGTTCGACGGCGCGAGCTACACCGACCTCAACGCGGTGCTGCCCGCCAAGCTGATCCTGCTGTTCATCGCGGTGTTCTGCGCCATCGCGTTCTTCGCGGGCGCGGTGCTGCGCAACCTGCAACTGCCCGCGATCGCGACCGTGCTGCTGGTGCTGTCCTCGATCCTGGTCGGCGCCGCGTGGCCCGCCGTGCTGGAGCAGTTCTCGGTGCGCCCGAACGCCATCGAGAAGGAAGCCGAACCCATCGGCCGCAACATCGAAGCGACCCGACAAGCCTACGGGTTGACCGATGACAAGGTGGAGAGCAAGCCGTACGCGGGCAAGCAGAACGTCTCGCTGGAGGAGCTGAAGAACGACCAGGCGACCGTCGGCAACGTCCGGCTGCTCGACCCGGCCGTCATCTCCAAGACGTTCACCCAGTTCCAGCAGCTGCGGCCGTTCTACGCGTTCCCGGAGAAGCTGGACGTCGACCGGTACACAGTGGACAAGCAGCTCCAGGACTACATCGTCGCGGTCCGCGAGCTGCACACCGCGGGCATCCCGCAGGGCCAGCGGGACTGGATCAACCAGCACCTCATCTACACCCACGGCAACGGCATGGTGTTCGCCGAGGCCAGCAAGGTGAACTCGCCCGCGGACGAGGGCGGCAACGGCGGCTACCCGGTGTTCGAGGTGGCGCAGGTCGGCCAGGACGGCAAGGTCCAGCCCGGCCCGTTCGGCGTGGAGCAGCCGCGCACGTACTTCGGTGAGCTGGGCGGCCCGGCCGACTACGCCATCGTCGGTGGTCGTGGCGAGGGCGCGCCCGGCGAGTACGACACCGACGGCTCGTCCTACACCTACACCGGCAAGGGCGGCGTCCGCATCGGCGGCCTGTTCAACAAGATGGTCTTCGCCGCCGCCTACGGCGAGCGGAACATCCTGTTCAACTCGGCCATCGGCGACGACTCGCGGATCATCTTCAACCGCCACCCGCGTGACCGCGTGGAGGCCGTGGCGCCGTGGCTGACCGTGGACGGCGACCCGTACCCGGCGGTGGTCGACGGCCGCATCACGTGGATCGTCGACGGCTACACCACGCTCGACAACTACCCGTACGCGCGCCGCACGGCGCTGGGCGACGCCACGAACGACTCGCTGCCGGGCGTGGCGCAGCAGCCGAACCGGGAGATCAGCTACATCCGCAACTCGGTCAAGGCCACTGTGGACGCCTACGACGGCACGGTGACCCTCTACGAGATGGACACCAAGGACCCGGTGCTCAAGGCGTGGATGGGCGTCTTCCCGGGCACGGTGAAGGCGAACAGCGAGATGTCGCAGTCGCTGAAGGAGCACCTGCGCTACCCCGAGGACCTGTTCAAGGTGCAGCGGGAGATGCTGTCGGAGTACCACGTGGACAACCCGCGTGACTTCTACTCCGGCGTCTCGTTCTGGTCCGTGCCGTCCGACCCGACCATCGACAACGCCACCACGGTCGAGGCGCAGCAGCAGGGCGTGCAGCAGCAGCGTGACCGGCAGCCGCCGTTCTACGTGCTGGCGGGCGACCCGACCGGTGACGCGAACAAGGTCAGCTTCCAGCTCACCAGCGCGCTCGTACGGCTGAACCGCGAGTTCATGGCGTCGTACGTGACGGTGAGGTCCGACCCGGACAACTACGGCAAGATCAGCGTGCTGACGCTGAACAACGAGGCCAAGGGCCCGCAGCAGATCCAGACCACGTTCCTGACCAACGGCGAGGTCAGCAGCGAGCTGAACCTGCTCACCCAGCGGCAGACCAAGGTCGTCTACGGCAACCTGCTCACCCTGCCGGTGGGCGGCGGCCTGCTCTACGTGGAGCCCATCTACATCGAACGGGCCAGCCAGAACACCCAGTTCCCGCAGCTCTACAAGGTGCTGGTGAGCTTCGGCGACAAGGTGGGCTACGCGCCGACGCTGGCCGAGGCGATGGAGAAGGTGCTGTCCGGCTCGTCGACCCAGGTGCCGCCGTCGGACAACACCGGCCAGCCGCCCAGCTCCACCCCGTCGACCACGCCCACCGCGCCGAACGACGGGCAGGGCGGCACGGAGCTGCAACAGGCCGTGCGGGACATCCAGTCGGCCCTGGCGCGGGTGAAGTCGGCGCAGTCCAGCGGTGACTTCGCCGAGCTCGGCAACGCCTACAAGGCGCTGGACGAGGCGACGAAGAGGTTCGAGACGGCGAGCGCGGCGTCCACCCAGACGCCGTCGACCACCCAGGCGTCCCCGACCCCGACCGGCTGACCTGCACTGATATCGCGATCGGGTGGCCTGGGACACGTTCCGGGCCACCCGATTTGCATATCCCGGTAACGGGGGCGTAGAGTTCTGAATGCAGCGCGGGGTGGAGCAGCTCGGTAGCTCGCTGGGCTCATAACCCAGAGGTCGCAGGTTCAAATCCTGTCCCCGCTACAAAGTGGAAAAGCCCTGTTCGCGGAGATCGCGAACAGGGCTTTTTCGCGTTTGCACCGCGGGGTCGACCCCCGGACCCCGGGCGGGAGGGCTTCGCCTCCCTGCACCCCCGGCAGGTCGGCCAGGGCGGGTGAGCTGCGGCGATCGGGTGGGTGAGCTGGGGAAATGTGGTTGGGGGACCCCGGTGAAAAGTGGTTTTCAGGGCGTGTATAGTTGTCCTTACAGCGCGGGGTGGAGCAGCTCGGTAGCTCGCTGGGCTCATAACCCAGAGGTCGCAGGTTCAAATCCTGTCCCCGCTACTACGCGAAAGGCCCCCGGGAATCGTCCCGGGGGCCTTTCGCCTGTTCCGGCTCAGGTCATGTTCTCGGCCCAGTACTGGGCGCAGGTGAGCGAGCAGACCCGACCTTCGCCGCTCACCGTGCGGTGCCTGCGGATCTGCTTGCCGCACACCATGCACTCGTCCTTGCCCGCCTGCTCCGGGATCGTGCCGGACGCCCAGGCGCGGGCGTTGCGGACTACCTTCGTCCCCGTCGTCCATTTGATGCCCACAGCTGACCTCCCAGTCGAACGAGCACAGTCGAACGAACACCCGCGGTAATGGTCCCACCACCCGACGTGTTTGCCACTTCGAGAGCGCGGACATCACCGGGTTGTGCTATCGGCCCCCGGCCCCGCCGGGGCGGGCCGGACGCGGCGCGTGACCCCGCGCTGCCGTTCGAGTGAACGCAATAGTGCGGTTTCCCTTGTGCTCCAATGGATTTCCACTTCGCGTGGACAGGCGAGGTCAAGCGGCCGAACGCGTGGCGTTGATCAGCGGCCGGTTACGCAGCGATGCTTTGCGTTGCTCCGCTTGGCCCAACTCCACTAGCCCGTGATCAGCCACAGTGGACAGAACGGCTGACCATTGTGGACAGCGACCGGTGAGCGTGGCACCGTTGGAGGGGTGTCGGACCTGAATGCGACGGCAGCTGCCCTGCTCGGGCTGCTGCACGACGGACCCAAGACCGGTGGCCAGCTCGTGGCTGAGGCCGGAGAGCGCTTCGGCGCGTTCTTCAGCGTCACCCGCAGCCAGGTCTACCGCGAGCTGCCCGCGTTGGCGGACGCCGGCCTGCTTCGCCTCGGCAAGCAGGGCCCGCGCTCCAGCCAGCAGTACGTGCTGACCGCGGCGGGCAAGAAGGCTTTCAAGAACTGGCTGCTCTCCGAGCCCGGACCGGACCACCTGCGCAGCCCGCTGATCCTGCGGCTGGTGCACGCGGGCTCCCTGACCGCCAAACAGCGGCAGGCGCTCGTGGACTCCGCCCGCGCGAGCTACGGCGCCGAGCAGGAGGCCGCCAGGACGGCGGTCAAGACCGCGGAGGACGCCTACGCCAAGGCGGTCGCCGAGTTCGGCCTGGCCCACGCCAAGGCCGTGCTCAAGCTGCTCGACGCCATCCCCACGGCCTGAGACGCGCCCACCGGTCGCGCTCCGCGACCGGTGCCGGCGTAATCTTGGGACGTGAATCCCGACGTCGAAGCAGACATCAAGGACCTCTCCGCCACGCTCTCGAGCATCGAGGCGGTGATGGACCTCGATGCGCTGCGCGCCCAGGTCGACGAGCTGGAGCAGGCGGCGGCCCGGCCCGACCTCTGGGACGACCAGGAGAAGGCCCAGAAGGTCACCAGCCAGCTCTCCCACAAGCAGGGTGAGCTTCGTCGTGTCACGAACCTGCGCGACCGGCTGGACGACCTCTCGATCATGTACGAGCTGGCCGAGGACGAGGGCGACGCGGGCAGCCTCGCCGAGGCGGACACCGAGCGCGCGAAGCTCCGCGAGGAGATCTCCTCGCTGGAGGTCCGCACGCTGCTGTCCGGCGAGTACGACGAGCGCAACGCCCTGGTCACGATCCGTGCCGAGGCGGGCGGCGTGGACGCGGCCGACTTCGCCGAGATGCTCCTGCGCATGTACTCGCGGTGGGCCGAGCGGCACGGCTACGGCGTCGACGTGTTCGACACGTCCTACGCCGAGGAGGCGGGCATCAAGTCCGCCACGTTCCGCGTCACGGCCCCGTACGCCTACGGCACGCTCAGCGTCGAGCAGGGCACGCACCGCCTCGTGCGCATCTCGCCGTTCGACAACCAGGGCCGCCGGCAGACGTCGTTCGCGGGCGTCGAGGTGGTGCCCGTGGTCGAGCAGACCGACCACGTCGACATCGACGAGAAGGACCTGCGGGTCGACGTCTACCGCTCGTCCGGCCCCGGCGGCCAGGGCGTGAACACGACCGACTCGGCGGTGCGCCTGACGCACATCCCGACCGGCATCGTCGTCTCCTGCCAGAACGAGCGCTCGCAGCTGCAGAACAAGGCCACCGCGATGGCCGTGCTCCAGGCCAAGCTGCTGGAGCGCCAGCGGCAGGAGGAGCAGGCGAAGATGGACGCGCTCAAGGACACCGGGTCGAGCTGGGGCAACCAGATGCGCTCCTACGTGCTGCACCCGTACCAGATGGTCAAGGACCTGCGCACCGAGCACGAGGTCGGCAACCCGTCCGCGGTGCTCGACGGCGAGATCGACGACTTCCTGGAAGCGGGCATCCGCTGGCGCAAGCAGCACCAGTCCTGATCGGTCAAGCCCCCATCCGGCGGGCGTGACGAGGGCTTTACCCGGCCCGCGAGTACACTCGCGCCTCGTGATTCGCCTCGAACACGTGTCCAAGGTCTACAAGAGCTCCGCGCGTCCCGCGCTCGACAACGTCTCGGTCGAGATGGACAAGGGCGAGTTCGTGTTCCTCATCGGGCCTTCCGGTTCCGGGAAGTCCACGTTCCTGCGGCTCCTGCTGCGGGAGGAAGTGCCCAGCAAGGGCCGCGTGTACGTGTCGAACTTCGACGTGGCCAAGATGTCGCGGCGCAGGGTCCCCCGCCTGCGCCAGTCCATCGGCTGCGTGTTCCAGGACTTCCGGCTGCTGACCAACAAGACCGTGGCGGAGAACGTCGCGTTCGCGTTGGAGGTGATCGGCAAGCCGCGCAACACCATCGTCAAGGTGGTGCCCGAGGTGCTGCAACTGGTCGGCCTCGACGGCAAGGCCGACCGGATGCCGAACGAGCTGTCCGGTGGCGAGCAGCAGCGGGTGGCGATCGCCCGCGCGTTCGTCAACCGGCCGCTGGTGCTGCTGGCCGACGAGCCGACGGGAAACCTGGACCCCGACACCAGCCAGGACATCATGTTGCTGCTGGAGCGGATCAACCGCACCGGCACGACGGTGCTGATGGCCACCCACGACCACTCCATCGTCGACTCCATGCGCCGTCGCGTGGTCGAGCTGGACCACGGCCGGATCATCCGCGACGACGCGCGGGGTGTTTACGGCGTGGGCCGCTGAGCCCGAGGCCGCCGGACCCCCTCATCCCCCGACCCTGAGGAACGTTCCCCCCGATGCGTACCAGCTTCGTGTTCAGCGAGGTCGTCACCGGCCTGCGCCGGAACGTCACGATGACCATCGCGATGATCCTCACGACCGCGATCTCGCTCTTCCTGCTCGGTGTCGGCCTCCTGGTCGTCAACATGGTGGGCAAGATGCAGGACGACTACCTCGGCAAGCTCGAGGTGGCGGTCATGCTCACCAACGACATCAGCGTCAACGACAAGGACTGCACGCAGCAGCCCTGCTCGAGCCTGCGCAGCCAGCTGGAGACCACGTCCGGGGTCGAGACCGTCGTCTACGAGAACCGCGACAAGGGCTTCGAGCGGTTCAAGAAGGTCTTCGAGTCGCAGCCCGAGCTGGCGAAGCTGGCCCGTCCGGAGGCGATCCCGGCGATGTTCCGGGTCAAGCTGGAGGACGCGGAGCGGTCCGACGTGATCGTCCAGGCGTTCACCGGCAAGGCGGGCGTGAAGAAGGTCGACGACCAGCGCGAGGACCTCGACCGGCTGTTCGGCTTCCTCAACGGCGTGCGCGACGCGGCGCTGGCCCTGGCGCTGCTCCAGGCGTTCGCCGCGCTGATGTTGATCTCCAACACGATCCAGGTGTCGGCGTTCACCCGCCGCACCGAGGTCGGCATCATGCGGCTGGTCGGCGCCACCCGCTGGTACACCCAGCTGCCGTTCCTCATCGAAGCGGTGGTCGCGGGCGTCATCGGCGCGGTCGCCTCGATCGGATTGCTCGTGGTGACCAAGATGTTCCTGCTCAACCGGGTGCTCGGCGAGCTGTTCCAGGCGAACATCATCCCCGAGGTGAGCATGGTCGAGATCCTGTTCCTGTCCCCGATCCTGGTCGGCGTGGCGATCGCGATCTCGGCGCTGACCGGCTACGTCACGCTGCGCCTCTACGTGCGCCTGTAGGTTCCGGCCGCGGATAACCGCTGGCGCGCTCACGTAAGGTTTCGGTCATGGTCAAGGAACGCGGTCAGAAGGTGATCGCGTCGAACCGCAAGGCTCGGCACGACTACACCATCCTCGACACCTACGAAGCGGGTGTCGTGCTCGTCGGCACCGAGGTGAAGAGCCTGCGCATGGGCAGGGCGTCCCTTGTGGACGCCTTCGCCCAGGTCGACGACGGCGAGATCTGGCTGCACGCGCTGCACATCCCGGAGTACGTGGCGGGCACCTGGACCAACCACGAGGTGCGCCGCAAGCGCAAGCTGCTGCTCCACAAGAGCGAGATCGAGCGGCTGATCGGCAAGACCAAGGAGAGCGGTCTGTCGCTGATCCCGCTGTCGATGTACTTCAAGGACGGGTACGTCAAGGTCGAGATCGCCCTGGCGCGCGGCAAGAAGTCCTACGACAAGCGGCAGGACCTCGCCAAGCGCGACGCGCAGCGGGAGATCCAGAAGGCGCACGGCCGGGCGTTGAAGGGGCGGTACTGACCCTGGACGGGGTGCCTGGCCTGGTCGACGTGCACGTGCACTTCATGCCGCAGCGCGTGCTGGACAAGGTGTGGGCCTTCTTCGACTCCGCGTCCCGGCACTACGGGGTCGACTGGGCGATCCGGTACCGCCTGCCCGAGGACGAGCGGCTGGCCGTGCTGCGGTCGTTCGGCGTGGTCGCGTTCGCGCCCCTGGTGTACCCGCACAAGCCGGGCATGGGGGAGTGGCTGACGGACTGGGCGCTGGAGTTCGGGGCGCGCGTGGACGGCGCGGTGCCCACGGCGACCCTGTACCCGGAGCCGGGCGTCGAGGCGTACGTGTCGCGGGCGTTGGCGGCGGGCGCGCGGTGCTTCAAGGCGCACGTACAGGTCGGGGACTACGACCCGCGGTCGTTGGACGGCGCGTGGGGTCTGCTGGCCGAGGCGCGGGTGCCGGTGGTGGTGCACTGCGGCCACGGCCCGGTGCCGGGCGCGCACACCGGGCTGGACGTGTTCGAGGACGTGCTGCGGCGGCACCCGTCGCTGGTCGCGGTGCTGGCGCACGCCGGGATGCCCGACTACGCCGGCGCGCTGGACCTGGTCGCCCGCTACCCCGGGGTGCACATCGACACGACCATGGTCGGCGTGCCGTTCACGCAGGCGCGGGCGGCGCTGCCCGCCGACTGGGCGGCACGGCTGGTCGACGTGGCCGACCGGGTGGTGCTCGGCTCGGACTTCCCCAACATCCCGTACGACTACTCCGAGCAACTGGACGCCATCCGGGGCTGGGCCGCGGCCGACGACCGGCTCGGTGAGCCGTTCCTGCGGGCCGTGCTGCACGACAACGGCGCCAGGCTCCTCGGGATCAGCCCAGGTTGAGGTAGGCCAGCACGGCGCGGACCCGGCGGTGCTCGCTGGTGCTGGGCTCCAGGCCGAGCTTGGCGAAGATGTTGCCCACGTGCTTCTCCACCGCGCCGTCGGACACGACCAGCGAGGCCGCGATGGCGGCGTTCGACAGGCCCTCGGCCATCAGCCCGAGCACCTCCCGTTCACGCTGGGTGAGCGAGTCCACCGGGTTGCGCTTGGAGCGGACCATCAGCTGCGTGATGACCTCGTGGTCGATGCTCGTGCCGCCCTCGGCGACCCGGCGCACCGCGGCCACGAACTCCGACACGTCGGCCACGCGCTCCTTGAGCAGGTAGCCGATGCCGTTCGCGCCGCCGGCCAGCAGCTCCACCGCGTACCGCTCCTCGACGTACTGGGAGAGCACCAGCACCGGCAGGTTCGGGATGCGCTTGCGGGCCTCGATCGCCGCCCGCAGGCCCTCGTCGGTGAACGTCGGCGGCATCCGCACGTCCACCAGGGCCAGGTCGGGGCGGTGCTCCTCGATCGCGGCGAGCAGCGCGTCGCCGTCGTCCACCGCCGCGACCGTCTCGATCCCCTCGTCGGCCAGCAGGCGCTGCACGCCCACCCGGAGGAGGACCGAGTCCTCCGCGATCACCACGCGCACGGCAGCTCCGTCCGGATCACGGTCGGCCCGCCGATCGGGCTCACCACGACGACCACGCCGTCAATCGTCGCAGCACGGTCCGCGAGCCCCGCGAGGCCACCACCCGGGCGCACCTCCGCCCCGCCCCGGCCGTTGTCGGTGACCTCGACCACCACGGAGCTCTCCGTGCGGGACACCTGCACGCGGGCCTGCGTCGCGCCGGAGTGCTTGGCGACGTTCGTCAACGACTCGGCGACGGTGAAGTACGCCGTGCTCTCCACCGCTGTCGGCGGTCGCGGCTCGACGTCCACCTCCACCTCGACCGGGATCGGCGACCGCGCGGCCAGCGACGACAGGGCCGCGTCGAGCCCCCGGTCGCCCAGCACGGACGGGTAGATGCCGCGGGCCAGGTCGCGCAGCTCGGAGATCGCCAGCTTGGCGTCGGCGTGCGCCTCGGCGATCAGCTCGCGGGCCCCGTCCGGGTCGGACTCCATCTTGCTGCGCGCCCGGCCCAGCCCCATGGCCACCGCGACCAGGCGCTGCTGCGCGCCGTCGTGCAGGTCGCGCTCGATGCGCCGGCGCTCGGCCTCGGCCGCCTCCACGCCGCGGGCGCGGCTGGCGGACAGGTGCTCCGCCTTCGCCTCCAGCACCTCGTAGCGGGACGGGCCGAGCAGTGACTGGGCGAGCAGCGCGTGACCCCGGCCCATGGCCTTGAGCAGCCGGTAGGCCACCACGCCGAGCAGCAGGCCCACGACGCTCACCGGGAGCGCCTTGGCGAACGAGTCGATCAGCCACACCGTGCCGTCGGGCAGCGTCACCTCCCACGTGGCCGGCAGCCAGTGAAGGTAGAACGGGAGGAGAACGGTGCCGAGCACGGCCGACCACAGCGCCACCGTGAGCGCGAACTCCACGGCGCCCAGCGGCAGCATGATCAGCCAGTAGGAGAAGTCCCGCCAGGTCGCCGGGTCCTTCGCCATGGCCTTCGCGCGGGCCGTGGCGCCCTCCGGCAGCGGTCGGTACGGGCGGGGGATGTCGACGCCGAGGGTCGCGCCCAGCCAGGCCCGTTCCGCCGAGGCCGCGCTGCGGGCCAGGACCATCGTCAGCACGCCGAGCGGGAGGCCCACCCACACGACGGCGGTGCCCACGCTCACCGCGCCCAACGTCACGAGCAGGACGAACCAGAAGATGCCGGTGACCAGGTTCAGCAGGAAGTACCCGCTGACCCGGCCGATGTTCGGGTTGACCCGCGTCGCCATGTTCCCCACCTTCACGCCCGATGTACCCGACCAGCATCGCTCGAACGAGTGGTCGGAACCATCAGGTCCGCCGGTCGGCGAGGGGTGGGGACAGCCCTACCAACCTAATGGGGAAGAAGTGCGGGCCTCGGGGCGTTATGCTGTGCGAGGCAAGTCCCACGACACGGGGGTGAACGGTTTCGACTTTGTGCGTTGATTCAAGGGAAGCGTGCCGGTGCAGGCGAGAGACCACCGCAAGCGTCATCGCAAACCAATAAGCGCCGAGTCTAACGACCAGCGCGCGTTCGCCCTCGCCGCCTGAGGCTAGGAGCAACGCTGTCGGCCCGGAGGTGCCTCCGCTCCGGTCGCCGGCATCAGCTAGGAGGCTCACCGCCGTCCCCGGCCACGGGGAACGGTTGGGACACCCACAGTGGCTGGGCTCATCACGGTGACTTGTCCGCGTGATCACCGGGGCCGAGTAGAGATGTAGCGGACTGCGCACGGAGAAGCCTTGATGAAGCGGCAGAGGACCCGGGTTCGATTCCCGGCACCTCCACTCGCTCTGGGCGAGGTGTGTCCGCGGAACGCGCGGACCACCTCGCTCGTCGTGTTTTCCGGGGGTGCGACCCCCGGGCCCCGCCCGGAGGGCGTTGCCCCCGGACCCCCATCCGTAGGTGGTGGCGTTGGGCGGGTCAGCGGGTGGACAGGTAGGTCTTGATCAGGGTGGCGACCAGGGTGGGGTTGTCGCGGGTCATGGCGTGGGTGGTGTCCAGGTGGACCACCGTGATGTTCGGCGGCAGTGTGGGGAGGTCGCGGGACAGGCCCTGGTGGCAGGGCTCGAAGAGGGCTTGGCCCGGCATCGGTTCGGTGGCCAGGGCGAGCAGCATGGGGCAGCGCAGTGCCCGGAAGACGTCGAAGCAGTCGAGGTCTTCCAGGGCCTGTTGCAGTTCGGGTTGGTCGTAGGCGCGGAACTGGTCGCGCAGGGCGGTGATGTCGTCCGCGACGGCGGCGGGGTCCGGGTAGCGCTGCGGTTGGGTGGGGACGCCGTGGCCGTCGAGGTTGATCACCGCCGGGCACTCCGGGTGCCGGAGGCCCCAGAGGGCGGCGACCATGCCGCCCATGGACATGCCCAGCACGGCCGGGTTGTCGGTGGCGTGCGGCTCGATCCGGTCCAGGACCGAGTCCCAGTTCCAGGGACCGGTCACGGGTAGCGGGACGATCTCGTGGTCGTCCTCCAGCGCCTTGACGATCGGGTCCCAGTCCGCCGGGGAGCCGCCCGCGCCGTGCAGTGCCAGCACTCTCATCCGTTCAACCTCGCTCGCACCGAGGCGACGGTGACGCCGCCGCCGTCCGAGTTCCGCGCCAACTTCCCGCGTCGCACCAGGTCGTGGACGCCCTGCTTGGTGACGCCGAGCATCGCGCCGGCCACCGAGTACGACACGGCCTGCGCCGCCGGGTGGCCCATCCGCCGCGCCACGACCTGGCCCAGCGGCGTGCGCCACCAGTCGGCCGGCGGGTCGAACGGCTCGTCACCGGGGTACAGCGCGCCGATCAGCCGTGCGATGGCGAGCACGGCCGCAGCGTCGTCGTCCCCCTCCATGGCCGCGGCCATGCGCCGTGCCACCTCGTCGGCACGGGACGGCAGGTCGCCGACGTCGTCGAAGAGGATCTCCAACGGGTCGAGCAGCCGGGTGCGGATGATCGTGGCGATCTGGTCGGCCAGCAACGCGATCACCTCCTTGACGCCTATCGTCAAGTACTTGACGGTATGCGTCAAGTACTAGCGGCGCGCGGCGTGGGCGGTCATCGGGTCCTCGGGCCAGCGGTGCTTGGGGTAGCGACCCCGCAGTTCGGCCCTGACCTGCGGGTATCCCGTCCGCCAGAACGACGCCAGGTCGCCGGTCACGGCCGTCGGGCGGCCGGCGGGGGAGAGCAGGTGCAGCACGACGGGCACGCGGCCGTCGGCCAGGCGAGGCGTGTCGGTCCAGCCGAAGACCTCCTGGACCTTCACCGGCAGCACCGGCTCGGGCCCCGAGTAGTCCACCCGGATGCGTGAACCCGAAGGCACTTCCAGCCGGTCCGGCGCGAGCTCGTCGAACCGGGCCGCGGCGGGCCACGGCAGCAGTCGCCGCACGACCTGCTCGCCGCTGATGCGGGCCAGGTCGGCCCTGCGCCGCGCGTCACCCACGTCGACCACGGTGAGCAGCGCGTCGTCGTCCACCGACGGCCACGGGTCGCCGATCACGCGGTGCAGGAACGCCATCCGCTCACGGGTGCGCAGACCGTCCGCGTCCCACCGCAGCAGGCCGGTGCCCTCCGTGCGCAGACCTTCCAGCAGCGCTCGTCGGATCGCCTCGCGGTCGTGCAAGGGCTTGCTGGACAACGTGATCGCGCCCAGCTTGCGCAGCCGGTTCGCGACCACGTCGCCGTCCCAGCGCACGTCGTCCTCGGAGGTCAGCAGGGACGACGCGGCGGTGACGGCGAGCTCTTCGTCCGCCCGCACGGCCAACCGGATGCGGCCGTGCGCGCGGCCCGCCTCCCGGTCCGCGACGGCCACGGCCAGCCACTCGGCGTCGGCCAACCCGCTGCCCGGCGGCAGCTCCACCGCCGTGCCGCCCGCCATCAGGTACACCGGCGACCCGGGGGAGCGCCTGCGCGCCAACCGCTCCGGGTGGGCGAGCGCGACCACCAGCGCCGGGTCGCCGCGGCCCGTACCGTCGACCATCGCGGCCAGGCGGCGGACCTCGCGCGGGTCGGCGTCACGGGTCGACAGCTCGACGCCGGAACTCGCCCGGTCGTCGTCCAGCAGCGCCACCACCTCGGCGGCCGTGCGCGCGCCCACGGCCGCAGCGCCGTCCAGCAACGCCCGCGCCAACCGGGGGTGCAGGCCCAGGTCGGCCATCCGGCGGCCCCGGTCCGTGACGCCGTTCGGGTCCAGCGCGCCGAGAGCGCGCAGCACCGCGCGGCCCGCGTCCAGCGCGCCCTGCGGCGGTGCGTCCCACCAGCCGAGCCCTTCGCCGTCGGGCACGCCCCAGCAGGCCAGCTCCAGGGCCAACCGGGTCAGGTCGGCGGTGCGGATCTCCGGCTCCGGGTAGCGCGGCAACGTGCTGTGCTCGTGCGCGGGCCAGCAGCGGTAGACCCGGCCCGGCGCCTCCCGTCCCGCCCGGCCCGCGCGCTGGTCCGCCACCGCCGCGCTGACCCGCACCGTGGCCAGGCCCGACAGCCCCCGCCGGTGGTCGACCCGCGGCACGCGCGAGAGGCCCGAGTCCACCACCGCCCGCACCCCCGGCACGGTCAGGCTCGACTCGGCGATGGCCGTGGCCAGCACGACCCGCCGGCGGCGACCCGGGCGCAACGCGTCGTCCTGCGCGGAGGCGGCGAGGCGGCCGTGCAGCGGCAGCACGTCCACGTCGTCGCCGATCAGCCCGGCGCACCGGCGGATCTCCGCCACGCCCGGCAGGAACGCCAGCACATCGCCGTCCACTTCGGACAACGCCTGGCGGACGGCGCGCGCGACGGTGGCCTCGACCCGCTCGTTGCGGGCCGGCGGGGTGTGCGCGACGTCCACCGGGAACGTCCGCGCCTCCACCCGGATCACCGGCGCGTCGCCCAGCAGCTCGGCCAGCCGGTCGGCGGCCACGGTCGCGGACGTCGCCAGGAGCCTCAGGTCCGGCCGCAGCCCGGCGCGGGCGTCGAGCAGCAGCGTCAGCAGCAGGTCCGCGTCCAGGTGGCGCTCGTGGCACTCGTCCAGCAGCACCGTGCCGACGCCCGCCAGCTCCGGGTCGTGCTGCAACCGCCGCACCAGCAGCCCCGAGGTGACCACCTCGATCCGGGTGTCCTTCGACGTCTTGCGGTCACCGCGCACCGAGTAGCCCACGGTCCGGCCCACCGGTTCGCCGAGCAGGCTCGCCATCCGCGCGGCGGCGGCACGGGCGGCCAGCCGGCGCGGCTCGGCCACGACCACGCGGCCCTCCAGCGCCAGCGGCACCAACGTCGTCTTGCCCGTGCCGGGCGGTGCGACCAGCACCGCCGAGCCGTGCGCGGTCAGCGTGGCCGCGATGTCGCCGAGCAGCGGGCGGATCGGCAGGTTCGGCAGCTCCACGCCGTCCAGTCTTGTGCCACTGTGGACCCATGGGGAAATGGGGTGCCCTCGGCGCGGCGGTGGCCCTGGCCCGCGCGGCCGTCGCGTTCAAGGTCTGGCAAGAGGTCAAGCGGCTGCCGATGGCGCAGGTCGACGCCGGTCCGGTCACCGTGGTCGTGCCCGCGCGCGACGAGGAGCGCAACATCGACCGGTGCGTCGCCGCGCTGCGCGAGCAGGACTACGCGGACCTGCGGATCGTGGTCGTCGACGACGCGTCGACCGACCGCACCGCCGAGATCGTGCGGCGGCACGCGGAGCAGGACCCGCGCGTGCGGCTGGTGAGCAGTTCCGGGCCGCCGTCCGGCTGGGCGGGCAAGGTGCACGCGCTGCACGTCGGCACCGCCGGGGCCGACACCGACTGGCTGCTGTTCGTCGACGCCGACACCGAGGCCGCGCCCGACCTGGTCGGCCGGCTGCTGGCGGGCGCGCTCCAGGGCGAGCTGGACCTGGTGTCCACGTCCGGGCGGGGGACCAGGCCGGGCGCCGGGTGGTGGCTGCTGCTGCCGCCGGTGAACCAGCTGCTGTTCGAGACGACGACCGTGGACGGGCGGCGCGGCATGGCGCTGGCCGTCGGGCACTGCATCCTGGTCCGCCGGGCGATGTACGAGCGGGCGGGCGGCTGGGCGGCCATCGCCGGGTCGCGCGCGGACGACGTCGGCTTCGCCACCCTCATCCGCGACACCGGGGGGCGCACGCGGTACGTGGACGGGGCGGACTCGCTGACCACGTCGGGCCTGGACACGTTCGGCGAAACGTGGGCGTCGATGCGCAAGAGCATGGTCGCGGGCACCTCCCTGTACGCGAAGGGACCGGCGAGCGCGTTCCTGTCGCTCGGGTCGACCGGGCTCGCGCACATCGCGTACGGCGTGGTGCCCGTGGTGGCGGCGTTGCGCGGGTCCAAGCTCGGGCTGCTCGCGTGGCTGGCGCAGACGGCCGCCGGGTGGATCTTCCTGCGGCGGTCCCGGCAACCGCAGCAGGCGGCCGTGCTCGCGCCGCTGTCCTACGTCACGTTCGGCGCGATGTCGCTGGAGGCGGCGTGGCAGGCGCTGCACGGCACCACGAAGTGGAAGGACCGGGACGTGCGAGGCTGACGTCCGTGGTTGACCCGCTGCGCGACCCCGACGACCCCGAACTGCTCGACCCGTACCGGGCCCGGGACCTGGCCGGGCTGGTGGAAACCGCCCGGCTGGCCTCCGGCGCCGTCCGGTACGGCAAGGTCGGCCGCGTCGGGGTCGCCCAGGTCGTGGTGAACCGGGACAACCCGCTGCCCGGCGGCAACCACGCGTGCGGCGTGTACGGGTCGTCCGCCGAGGTCGCGGGCACGCTGATGCGGCTGGAGCAGACGTTCGCCGACGTGGGGCGGGCCGAGGCGGTGCTGTACGCGTCACCGACCACGGTGGCCGAGATCGAGGGCATCGCCGACGACACCGGGTGGCACGCGGTGGAGGAGTCGCTGGCCGTCGTGCACCGCGGCGAGGTGCGGCGGTCGCCGCTGGTGCGGCCCGCGCACGACGGCGACCTCGAAGGCATCGCCGAGCTGCTGGCCGACGACCTGGGCGTGGACGGGCCGCGGCTGCTGCGGCACCTCGGGCAGCGGCTGGACGACCCGCGGTGCGTGTTCGTCGTGGTGGACGACGGCGACCGGATCGGCGGGTTCGCGTCCGGGTTCGGCGAGCGCCGGGTCGGGCTGGTCGAGCACGCGGTCGTGCGGCCGGCCCGTCGTCGGCGCGGGCTGGGCCAGGCGCTGGTGCTGGGCGTGGTGGCCGAGTTGCGGGAGGCCGGCGCGCTGCTGGTGGCCTCGCACGTGGCCGAGGGCGGGGCGGGCGAGCGGTTCGTGGAAGCTTGCGGCTTCGACGTTTGTTATCCGGTAACGGCGTACGCGCGCAGGGTCGACGAGCTGCTCGATTGAGTAATTGGTTGCCGTACCGCATATCCTTAGCACAGCTAACGGAGATCGGAAGGGGCGCACAGTGCTGGGGACCGGGTCCGACACGAAGGTCAAGCCCCGGCTACCCGGCGAGGTGTGGGTCCTCGTCGTGGCGAGCTTCATCATCGCCCTCGGGTTCGGCATCGTGGCCCCCGTCCTGCCCGCGTACGCCAAGAGCTTCGACGTCGGCACGTTCGCCGTGTCCGCCGTGGTCAGCTCGTTCGCGCTGGTCAGGCTGCTGTTCGCGCCGATGAGCGGCCGGCTCGTCAACAAGTTCGGCGAGACGTGGGTCTACATCGTCGGCATCCTCATCGTCGCCCTCGGCACCGGCGCGTGCGGCTTCGCCACCGCGTACTGGCAGCTCATCGTGTTCCGGTCGTTCGCGGGCATCGGGTCGACCATGTTCACCGTCGCCGCGGTCGGCCTGCTGATCCGCATCACGCCCGCCCCCATGCGCGGCCGGGCGTCCGGGCTGTGGGCGACCGGGTTCCTGCTCGGCAACATCGGCGGCCCCATCGTCGGCGCGGCGCTCGTCGAGATCTCCATCCAGGTGCCGTTCGTCACCTACGCGGTCGCGCTCGTGGTGGCCGCCCTCGTCGTGTGGTGGTTCCTGCGCCGGTCCACGCTCGCCGCCGCGCTGGACAAGTCCGTCGAGCAGGAGTCCATGCCGGTGCGCACAGCCGTGCGGCTGTCGGCGTACCGGGCGGCCCTGGCGTCGGGCTTCGCCAACGGCTGGGCCGTGTTCGGCGTGCGCATCTCGCTCGTGCCGCTGTTCGTGGTCGAGGCGCTGCACAGCACGCCCGCCATCGCCGGCATCTCCCTGTCGGTGTTCGCCGCGGGCAACGCCGCCGTGCTGATGATCTCCGGGAAGCTCGCCGACACCATCGGCCGCAAGCCCGTCGCCATCGCCGGGCTCGCCGTGTCCGCCGTCGGCACCGTGTGGCTCGGGTTCAGCGTGGGCGTGCCGATGTTCATGGCCGCATCGCTGGTGGCGGGCATCGGCGCCGGGCTGCTCAACCCGCCGCAGAACGCCGTCGTGGCCGACGTCATCGGGACGAAGGCCAAGGGCGGGCCGGTGCTGGCGGCGTTCCAGATGGTCGCCGACTGCGGCGCCATCGTCGGGCCGCTGCTCGCCGGCGTGCTGGTCGACCAGCTCTCGTACCAGGCCGCGTTCACCCTGACGGGTGCGATGGCGGCGGTGGCGCTGGTGTTCTGGCTGTTCGCGCCGGAGACCCTGCCGCGGGCCGAGGAGACGCACGTCGCCGCGGACGTGGCCGGGGAGTCGGGGTGCCTCGACGAGGGACCCGAGGTCCCCGTCGGCGAGCGCGTGTCGGGCCGACCGCGTCAGCCGGACGCGTGAGCGCTCAGGTTCTGCTCAGCATCTCTCGATAGCCTGCGGGCCGGCTTGTGACCGGGAGGGCAGTGCGGTGGGTGGCGCGGAGCGCAACGCTCGGAAGAAGAAGCAGCAGCAGCGGGCGGGCAAGGCGGTGGCCGCAGCGCGCGGCACGTCGAGCGACCGGACCAAGGTCGTCATCGGTGTCGTCGTCGTGGTGGTGCTCGCCGTGGCCGTGATCGGAGGGGTGATCTGGTCGTCCAGGTCGGACTCCGACGACTCGCTGGCCAACCCGCCCGCCGTCAGCGGCATCTCCGCACCGATCGCCCGCGAGGGTGGCGCCGTGGTCGTCGGCGAGACCTCCGCGAAGGTCACCCTCGACCTGTACGAGGACTTCCTGTGCCCCGCGTGCGGCAGCTTCAAGAAAGCCTACGGCGAGCAGATCAAGCAGGAGATCGAAGCCGGCAACCTCCGCGTCCGCTACCACGCCCTGCCGTTCCTGATCCGGCTCTCCGATCCCGAGGGCTACTCCCGTGACGCGGCCAACGCGGCCCTGTGCGCGGCCGACGCGGGCAAGTTCTGGGAGTACCACGAGACGTTGTTCGCGCGGCAGCCCGAGGAAGGCGGGCCGGGGCACACCAAGGAGGAACTGGTGAAGCTCGGCACGGACCTAGGGATCACCGGTGACGCGTTCAAGCAGTGCGTGGACAGCGGTGCGCACGAGAAGGACGCCCAGGCCGAGCTGGACGCCGTGAAGGCGACCGGCAAGTTCAAGGGCACGCCGACCGTCATGAGGGACGGCGAGATCGTCTCGTGGGACGACCGGGACTGGCTGACCAACCTGCTCAAGTAGGCGGTCACACCCCCGCCGAGCAGCCCGGATGCCGTTAGGGCACCCCCCGATTTCGCCCAGGCGGGTGCCGTGTTGTACGGTATTGCCACACGAGAACGGCGGCCCCAACCGCCGGGAAACGTGCAGGCAAGGGGCTGTGGCGCAGCTGGTAGCGCATCACACTGGCAGTGTGAGGGTCAGGGGTTCGAGTCCCCTCAGCTCCACAAGTTAATAGTTCGTCTGATTCGCCCGCCACCTGCGGTAATGCAGGTGGCGGGCGGTCTTGCTTTTCTGTCTACTGTGGACTGCGGTGGCCGAGCTGGAGCAATTCTGGAGCAGGCGGTCGCTCCGGACTGGATGTTGTCAGCTGTGTGCTCCAGCTCTCACCAACCTGGCCGGGTGGATCTGCCTGAGGACTTTTCTGTGGCTGTAGGCGTCGTCAGTTTCGGCGCCGGTGCCATGACCTCAGGATCGTCGGTGCGGCCGTCAGCGGGCGTCTAGTGTCCGAACCCGCGGTTGGTTTTTCTGTTGGTCGCGGGGGACGGTGGTGGTCGCTGCGCGCATGACGATGTGGCTGAGCCTCGGCGGCGGACTTCTCCGACAACTCGTTCGTGAATCCGCCACACCGGCCGATCTCCCGAGACGACGGAGCGGTCTCGGCATCATGGGTGGTTGCCAACCCGCCCCAGGGAGCTCGCCGTGATCGTGTCCTCGGTGATGACCGACCACCCCTCCTGGCTGTCGGCAAGCGGAACCGCCTATCGCGCCGTCCTTTCCGGAAGCTCTACCTGGGTGCTGACCTGCACACCCGCGAGACCGGTGGCAACCGGACGGAGGCACACCCGGTGCGGGGCGAAGAGGACAGTCCTGTGCTCGATGTCGTCGATCCGGACGGGCTGACTGGCACCGATGAGGTGGTGGACGTGCTGCGCGCGGCCGGCACGGTGGGGCGCCGGCACAACCCGGACCTGTGGGATGCCCTGGTGACGTCGATCATCCGGCAGGTGATCCGAGCGGGTCAGGCGCGCAAGCTCTACCGGACGTTCTGCGAGGCGCACGGCGAGGAAGTCCTCACGCCCCACGGGCCAGCGTGGTTGTTCCCGACACCGGAAGCCGCCCTCGCGCTTCCGGACGACGAGTTCACCGACCTGGAGATGGCCTTCAAGCGCCGTCCGCTGAAGCCGCCGCCGAGGCGGTGCTGGAGTTCGGCGCGAGGTCACCGTGCTCCGCCGGATCTGAACTCAATTATCACGCACCTCGTGGTGATCGCTCCTGGCCACGGCTTCGTTTCACCGTAGCCAGGAGGACGCAACATCCCTCGATGCGACCAACGCAGAGGGTGTGTAGCCCAAAAGTGTGTCGTCCAGACGGAGGGGTGGAAGTCGGCAAATGCGCTCGATGTGAATAGCGTCGGTCGATCATGTGTTCCCACTACGCCTGTGCGGTGATCCCACTTCGACGGAACGGGCACCGAGTCCGCATTTATGCGGACTGAGGTGGTGTGGTGCTCACTAACATCGGGTGTCAAGTGGTGAAGTCGCTCGAACATGGTGTCGCCATACAGTATTTCCGGGATCACCTCGAATGCAAGGGGATTTCATGAGTCGTCCTTGGGAAGCCGATCCCGTCGCGCACTTCGCCAAACGACTTGGCAGGTCAGCCGTCCAGTTGGGCGTCACCAACGACGACCCCTCCTGCCCGGACATCTGGGAGCTGGGCAACGGCGACATCGCGGTCATCGGTCGAGACCTCACAGCGGACTACGCATCCCGCTTACCCGACGGCGTCCACATCGGCGCGGACGAGAAACTCGTCGTGATCCCCGGTGTCATGCTGCGAGCAGCCAAGAGGGACATCGCTGATGAGTGACCTCGAGCCTGTCCTGGGCGGCACCAGACTGAGCGTCGACGAGTACCTCGATGACTTCAAGGACAACTTCTGGCACGACAACAACGGCGTGAACTGGAAGCTGGAACGGCGTCAGGAGTTCGTCGAGTCCTCCAACGAGAGCTGGGAGGCGTCCAGACGCAACGACTGGCGCAGATCGCTCGACCTGCTGGAGGAGGGACGTGCGAACATCGCCGCCTACGAGCGCAGGATCAGCGACATGGGCATGGAGGTGCGTCGTGTGCGGGTGGTGGAGAAACCGATCACACCGTACCTGCTCTGGGAGTTGACCTCGCTCCACGTCCGCCACCAGGTAGGCGGCAAGATCCGGGTGGTCGAGTGTGACCAGGTTCGTGCGCTCGAAACCGGCGGCACGGTGCTACCCGAACTCTTCCTCCTCGGCCGGACTATCGCCTACCAGGTCCTTTACGACGATGAAGGCGTGTTGAGCGGTGCGGTGAAGTGCACGGTTCCCGATGAGGTCGGGCACTGGGGCGACGTCGTGGCTTCCCTGTACGACCAGGGCGAAGAACTTGGTTCGTTCTTCGACCGTGAGGTGGCCAGGCAATTACCCCTGGCGGGCTGACAGGTCATGACCGGACCCGACAGGCACGGATGGGGTGAATCGCACAACGACCTGAGCGGATCAGCCGAGGACGTCGTCCAAGCCCGTGATGTGATCGGCGGTGTGCACTTCCACCGCTCCGGGCGCCCCACTGCGCCGATGCCACGACAGCTGCCTGCTGACGTGCGTGGCTTCGTCAACCGTTCCGCCGACCTCGAATTGCTCACGCTGACATCGGCGGAGGTGGCGGACCGGGTCGTGGTGTGGGTGGTGGTCGGCACCGCCGGTGTGGGCAAGACGTCGCTGGCGGTGCGGTGGGCGCACCAAGTCGCCGGGGACTTCCCGGACGGTCAGCTCTACGTGAACCTGCGCGGTTACGACGCCGGGCTGCCGATCGGCCCGGACGAGGCACTCGACCGCTTCCTGCGCGCGTTGGGCGTGCCCGGCAACCTCGTGCCGGCCGACCTGGACGCACGCTCGGCGTTGTTCCGATCCCTCCTGGCAGGCCGTAGGTTCCTAATCCTGCTTGACAACGCGGCCTCACCTGCCCAGGTAAGGCCGCTCCTGCCGGGTACCGCCGGGTGCCTCGTGCTGGTGACCAGTCGCGACAAGCTCGCCGGTCTGGTGTCCCGGGACGGCGCGCGTCGGCTGCGACTGGACATCCTCCCCCTCGACGAAGCCGTGTCGTTGCTGCGGGACCTCACCCAGGAATACCGCCCCCAGGACGACGACGAAGACTTGACGCAACTGGCCAGGCTGTGTGCACGTCTTCCATTGGCACTGCGCATAGCGGCGGAGCGGGCGATCGGCAAACCGCAGACGTCACTGCAGGACATGATCACCGAACTGCGGGACGAGTCGAGCCTGTGGGATGCCCTGGGATCGGACGACAGCGACGCCGTCCGCACCGTCTTCGCGTGGTCCTACCGGGCACTGTCCAAGGGGGCGAGCCGACTGTTTCGCATGCTCGGCCTGTACCCCGGTGACAACTTCGGCCCCGCGGCTGTCGCGGCGCTGCTAGGCGAACCTGTGTCCACCGTGCGGCGCCTGCTCGACGACCTGGCCGGCGCGCACCTGCTGGAGAGCACGGCGCCGGACCGCTACGAGTTCCACGACCTGCTCCGGCTCTACGCTCAAGACCAGGCGCGAACCGAGGAACCACCGGAGGCGGCGACGGCGGCCCTGGAACGCCTGGCCGCCTGGTACCTGCACGCGGCGTGGAACGCGGTCCGGGCGCTGATCCCCGAAACCGCTGCACGCGAACTGCCGCCGCTGCCCCAGGACGTGTCCGCCCCGGCATTCGCGAACCACCAAGATGCTTTGACCTGGTACGAGCACGAGCGCCGGAACCTCCGGTCGATGATCCGGGTCCTGGGCGAGCAGGCGCGGGACGAAGTGGTGGCACTCCTGGCTGACGTCCTGCGTGAGATCTACGCCCGCTACAACCATTTCGACGACTGGGTCACGACCGGCGTGGCGGGTCTGGACGCAGCCCGCCGATCGGGGAACCGCCGCGGTGAAGCAGACGCGTTGGAGAGTCTGGGCAAGGCACACACGCAGCAGGGGAACCGGACCAAGGGGATTGAACACCAAACACTGGCGCTGTCGATCAGGCAGGAGATCGGCGACCGGCGCGGCGAGCTCGCGTCCACCAACGCGCTAGGTCTGGCGTATTTGCGCAACCACGAACCGGACACGGCGCTGCGGCACTTCCGGCGTTCCCGAGAGATCGCGGACGACTTGGCTGACGATTACTGGACAGCAGTGGCTTCCAACAACATCGCCAACGCTCTCATCGACCTCGACCGTCCGGAGGAGGCCCTACCCATGCTCCAAGTCGCCTTGGCCGGATACCGGCGCCTGTCGATCCCTGGTGGCGAAGGCGACGCGTTGCGCGGGCTTAGCCACGTGCACCGCCTGCTCGGCCTTCCGGACGAAGCGCAACGCTTCATCGGTGACGCGTTGTCGATCGCGAGAGATCGCAAGAATCCGGCGTGGGAGGCGTTCTGGTCATTGGAGGCCGGGCAGGTGTCCTTGGCTCTCGGTGATCCCGAAGCGGCCTTGGTCCTCTACCAGCGCGCGGCGTCGCTCCAGCGGCAGCTGGGCGACCGGATCAGGGAGGCCGCTGTCCTGGACGCCACCGGTGAGGCGTACCAGCGGTCCGGACGACCCGCGGATGCCGCCGCGTTCCACCGGTATGCGGTGGACGTGTTCCGTCAATCCGGAGAGAAGTGGCGGATGGCCATAGCCCTCCGGAACCTGGGAGCCGTCCTGATCGCCACGGAAGGCGCGGAAGCCGCAGCGAGCGCCCTCGACGAGGCCGCAATCCTCTTGGCTGAGTTCGACGACCCAGCTGCCCACCGTCACCACGCCGAGGTCGACGCACTCCGCCGGGACGGGGAAGACGATCCTGCAACGCTCTGATCGGCCTGTACGCGGCGCCGGTACGGTGTCCTCGTCGCGAACCTGTCGACCCATTCCGGTCCTGTTCCCTGTCTTCTGCCCAGGAGCAAATCCGATGGTGCGCCGATCGGGTGCCGTCAGCCTCTTCGGCGATCGCTGCTGTACGCCCTGCTCGAAGGGACGGCCGAGTCACGATCATGGGCGAGGTCGTGGCGGCGGTGCGGGAGTTCGTGCGGGACCTGATCGCCGACGCGGTCGGCAGGCTCGTGGTCTGGGGACTGGAACTTCTCGTCACGGGTGGTGCCGCGACGCCAGTGGTGGCGATGCAGGCCACCAGCCTGGTCGCCAAGTACGCCGCCAAGATCGCGGACGTCGTGCGCAAGCTGCTCAAGACCATTACCAACGTGGCGAAACGGCTCGACGGGCTCGCCGAGGTACTGCGCATGGCCTGGCGCATGCTGAAGGAGTTGGTCGACAGGCTCAGTCGGAAGGACCCTGATCCGCAGCACAAGGATCCGCGCGAGGTCGAGCGGCAACGTCGGGAGCAGGAGAAGCAGGAGCTCATCGCCGAAGCTCAGGATAACGGCGTGAAGATCTCTGCGGACAAGGTCGGCGAAATCGGCAGGGACCCCAACGGGAAGATTGTCTTCCTGGAGGAGGGAGGGGTCAATCCTCGTACCAACACGGAGTCCGGCCTTGCGCACGTGATGAAGCACAAGGACGAGTTCACCGCTGCGGGGATCCCTGAGGACAAGATCGCCGAGGTGGTGCACCGAGCTGCCACCGAGGGCAAGTACACGGGCTACTACCAGGGCAAGCCGCCCGGGCGACCGATCTTCGAGGTCCAGTACGGTGGCCGGACGCACTACATCACGGTGTCGGTGGGTGACAACGGTTTCATCGTCGGCGCCAACATCCGCAGTGCGTCCACACCGTTCAAGGACGCGCGACATGACCCGCGTGCGGAGGCGGATCCGAACTACCGAGGATGGGGAGAATGAGCCGACTGATCTCGGTCCGAGTGGCGCCCGAGTGGGAGTGTTTCCCCTTTTGGGTCCGTACCGCGGACGAGGTGATCGCCGACAACTGCTCTGCCGAGCGACTCGTGTCCGAGTTCGGTGCACCTGCGGACTTGGCGAAGGCAATCGACGCGTGGGATGACGAGTTCCAGGCCGTGTACAACCGCAGCGACCCGGAGAGCTCGGGCTTCCCCGACGAGGCGACCACGGCGGCGTGGCACGAGCGGGGTGAGCTGTTGGCTGAGCGGTTGGCCGCGGCGTTGCCGGTACGGGTGGAGTTCCACACCGCGCGTGGGGACCGCGTGTTCGGAGGTTGAGGTCGGCACCTGTTGGCGCCGATCACACCGCGGTGTGTGGAGCAAATCTGGAGCATACGGAAGAACTGAACGACGTGAGACGGCTGCGAACGGCCGTGAACGGCACCGGCTGACGTACTGGTTCGCTGTTTGCGCTGGTCAGGGCACTTGTGGAACAGCACTGGCGGAGTGAGGCTCTACTTCCTGTTGGCTGCACTTCTCCGCAGTTGGCGTGCTTTGGCGGGTGTTGGGCGCAGTTCGTCGATGTGGTGGGTCCGTGCGTCTCGGGTATGACTGCAGCGCGCATTGCCTGGCTGACCAGATCCGGTAGATGTTCTGAACCGCGCACCCCAATCCGCAGGGTGATGGTCGTGCCGTGGGCGTGTCGTCGGCGGGAGGCCGGTGCAGGGCTTCGACCTCGGTGCGTAGGTGGCGGGCCGTCGTAGGCCGCGAGCAGGGCTGCCTCGGTCAGGTGGGTGACACCGCTGCACCACCGGACGGTTCGCCGGCCTCGCGGCTGAAGTGGTGCGCTCGTCGCCGGGAGCGCGTCTCACTCCTCGGCCGAGGTCGCGGGTGAGGCGGCCCGGTCGGTCGCCGGTCCGTCGCCGGCGGTCGGCTTCCGCGGTGTGCGACGGTGCCGGCGCAGGCCGAACCAGGCCACGGCGGCGAGCGCGAGGACCCCGCTCGTGATCCAGGCGAGCGCGTGCCAACCGGACGGTTCGGTGATCTTCTCGGGCTGCACGAGCAGTTTCACCTGCTTGTGGCCGCGATCGGCGTAGTAAAGGTCGCCGTGCCGGTCGAGCGCGAGCGGCCCGATCCCATCACGGACGCCATCGACCGACGGGTTGGTGGACACGGTGGTGATGGTGCCGTCGCCGTCGACTCGTCGGATGCCGCCGTAGGTGCCGATGTAGAGGTTCCCGCTGTCGTCCACGGCCACATCAAGTGCACCTTCCAACCGTGCTCCCGTGGCGTCGTCTCCATCGCCGTTGCCCTCCTGACCGGTGCTCGCACCGTTGCCCGCGACGATGACGCGCTCGCCGTCGGGGTTCACGCGGTGCACCAGGCCGGAATCGTGGCCTTCGTCGGAGACGGCGATGTAGAGGTGCCTTTCGGCGTCGACGGCGATGCCGCGGAGCTGTTCGCGCCCGTCGTCCGCGCGGTCGTAAACGGTGGTCAGCTTGCCGTCGTCGAGTCGGTACGCGGCCTCCGGAGTTGCGACGTAGAGCACGCCGCCGGCGCTGACGGCCAGGTCGACGACGGAGCGGAAGTGGGCGATCGTCGCGGGATGGCCCGGCTCGACCCGGTCGTTGCCCTCGGCCACGGGACCACCACCCGCGACGAGGACCGGTGTTCCTCCCGCGGTGAGCCGGTGGACGGCTCCGCCGGACGCGATGTAGCGAGAGCCGTCCGGTCCGACGGCGACGGCTTCCGGCCGGGCGAACTCGGCGTGGTCGGCGAACGACCGGTCGATGGCGCCATCCGCGGTGATCCGGTACACCCCGCTGGTCCGGTCGGCCACGAACAGCGCGCCGTCGTGGTCGACGGCCATGCCCGCCGCGTCGACAGCCACCTCGGTCGCCGACTCGTCCGCGTCACGGCCGGCTGTCCCGCTGGGCTGCGCCGGCGTGGCGATTGTGGTGATGGCGCCTCGGTCGATCCGGCGAGTCCGATCACCCCGAAGGTTGACGGTGAGGACGGAGCCGCTGCCGTCGACGTCCACCGCCTGCGGTTCACCGACCCCGGCGGTGGTGGCGTCGCCTCCGTCACCTGAGTCGGCCCGGACCCCGGTGCCGGCGACGGTCGTGATCACGCCCTCGGCGGTCACCGCTCGGATGCGCGCGTTGTAGGTGTCGGCGATGTAGAGGGTGCCGTTCGGGCCGGTTGCGATGTCGTGGGGGTTGTTGAGCTCGGCCTCGACCGCTGGGCCGCCATCGCCGCCGAAGCCGCCTTCCTCCTCGTAGCGGTAGCTGCTGCCGGCGACGGTGCGGATGCCGCCCCGGGGGTCGATCATCCTGACGGACGGCCAGACCCCCTGGATGCCGCCGTCGAGCAGGTACACCGCCCCGTCGCGGCCGACCGCGACGGCGGACGGATGACCGAGGCCCGCCTCGACGGCGGGGTGGCCGTCAGCGGCTTCCTTCCACCGCCGGCCCCCGCCCGCCACGGTGCTGATCGTGCCGTCCGGGGCGACCCTCCTGATCCGCGAGTTCTCGCCGTCCGCGAGGTAGAGGCTGCCGTCGACGCCCACGGCGACGTCCACCGGCGTGACGGTCGCCGCCGTAGCGGGGCCTCCGTCGCCGAGGACCGCGACGTTCCCACCCCTGTCGCCCCGCCGGCCGTTGCCGGCGACCGTGGTGATCACGCCGTTGGGGTCGATCCTGCGCACCCGGTGGTTGCCGGAGTCGGCGACGTACACGCTGCCGTCCGGGCCGACGTCCAGGCCGGTCGGGTGGTTCAGGAGGGCCTGCGCCGCGGCGGCGCCGTCACCGCCGAAACCGCTCTCGCCGGTTCCGGCGAAAGGCGAGTCGCTTCCGTCGGGCGCGATCTTCACCACGCGGTTGCCCTCCGCGTCGGAGTAGTAGCGCGACCCGTCGGGGCCGCCGGCGACGCGCAACAGTCGGCTGGTCAGGTACGTGGGCGGCGAGGGGGCGAGGCGTTCGGCGTGGTCCGAGCCGGCGACCGTGCGCACCGCGCCCGGTTCGTCGTCGGAGAACCTGGGCGCGTACGTCGGTTCCGCGGTCGACCGCGCGGTGGGCTCGTCCGCACCGCGCGCCACCATCCGCACGTGTGCGCCGGTCCTGACGTAGACGTCGCCGCGCGGTCCGACGGCGAGGTCGTTGCTGTGGGCCCCGGCGGTCCGCGGCAGCGACGCGATGCTGGTGACGGTGCCGTCGGCGCCGACCACGCGCACCACGCCGTTGCCGGCGTCGTGGAAGTAGAGGTTGCCCCCTCCGTCGACGTCCACCCCGCCCAGCTCGCTGCTCACCCGCGCCGAGGCCGCCGGACCGCCGTCCCCGGAGAAGCCGGGCTCCCCGCTTCCCGCGACGGTGCGCAGCACGCCGTCGGTGTCGACCCGGTGCACGCTTGACCGCTCGCGGTTCGATCCCGGCCCGCTCGGGGCGACCAGGTACACGGATGCCCGTGAGTCGACGGCGATCCTGATGTCGTGGGAGCCCAGTCGAGCTTCGGTCGCGGCCTTGCCGTCGGCGTCGAGCGGGTCGAGTGAGCCGCCGCCCGCGATCGTGGTGGTCCTCCCGGCGGGGTCGATCTTGTGGACCCTGCCGTCGTTGCTGACGTAGATGTTGCCGTCGGCGTCGACCGCGATGTCCCCCGGGCTGTGGACGGGGTGGGCGCCGACCCGGGCGAGGGTGGTGGACGACCCGTCCCGACCGATCCTCCGGACGGTCTCGCGGCCGGCGACGTACAGCGCGCCGTCCTGGCCCACCGCGACGGCTTGTGGCCCGTCGCTGGGGCTGTGCTGCCGGCCGTTCACCTCGGGGCCGTCGTTCTGCGGCGTCCGCAGCACCCGCGTGCCGGGCACGGTGTCGATCACCCCGTCGCCGTTGACCGCGCGGACCCGGCGGGCCCACCGGTCGACCAGGTACAGCGTGCCGTCCGGGCCGACGTCGATGGTGCCGGTCCCGCTGATCCGGGCATCCGCGGCGGGTCGACCGTCACCGGAGTAGCCCTCCTCGCCGGTGCCCGCGACGGTGATTACCTGCCCGTACGTTGGCACGTCCGGTTCACCTCCCGCCTCGGCGAGGACGGGGGAACCGCTTGAAGCGCCCACGTACATCGCGACGAGCAGGGGCGGGAGGACCCGCGTGATCGACCAGGACACCGTTCCCCCAATGCGTCATCAGACTCGTGCTACGACGGGCGGGGACGTGCCGCGGTTCCGCGGGCGGCCCGGCTCGCGGCAGGATCGCGTGGAGGGCGCGGCCGACATGGCGTTCGTCCCGGATTCAAGGCTCGGACCATCGGTCCTGGTGGAGGAACGAGGTGGCTGGGTGGTGGCGCGGCGGTTGTCAAGCCGTCGACGTGGTCCCGTTCGACGCCGTGACCGGGGACGATGTCGTCGGGGGTCCACCGGAGGTCGGGGACCGCGTCCGCGCCGGTGCGGACGTCGAGGAGGACGCCGCCGTTGGACCGGGCGCAGTCTCGGCGTCGCCGAAGAACCACCGCGGCACCACCGAGCAGCGCGCGTCCGCGTTCGCCCTGATGTGCCGGCGGTTGGGCTGGGAGCCAGGGTCGTGCTCGGCTTCAAGCCCCGCGGTGACGGCGACCGGCTGCGTGTCCGAGGGCGGGACGTCTTCGCGTGGACCGAAGTCCGGTTCGAGCGGCTGGGGTGGCTGGGCCGGAGAGCGCCTTCCAGGCGTCGCGTACTGCGGAGCAGTGGCGTGAGGAGGTCGCGGCCGGCGACGACGGCACTCGGTGCGGGGCTGGGGACAGCCTGGCAGTTCAGCGACCTGCGGGGCGTCCGTCCGGTTGGTCGTGGTCATGGCCCCGCCGCGCCCCTGTAGGACCGCTCACGGCGCTCGACAACGGCCATGTCCGCGTCATCGAGTGCGCCGATCCCGCGCTCGTCGCGTTGATCGCCGGCGACCGCACGATTCGCGCGCTGTGCCGCCCGATCGGTGACCGCCACCTCGCCGTCCGGCCGGACCAGGAGCTGAAGTTCCGCAAGGCCCTGCTCGAGTTCGGTTACGTCATCCCAGCCGGAGTTCGAGGAAGTGGGGTCTGACAGGGTTGGGGCGTGCGATCGTTGAACGGGCTCGATTCCGCCGCCCTGCGGCCCTTGTGGCGGGCCGTGCACGATCGGTTGTCCTCGGGGCGGCAGGTCAGCCGGGTGAGGGTGGGCCCTCTCGATGACGAGCAGCGTTCGGCCGTGGCCGACCTGCTGGGGGACGAGCGTCTGCCGGGTGAGCACGCGATGGTGTCGGTGGCCGCGCTCGACGAGTTGCTGGTCTCGTCCGTGGGGGCAGGTGTGCGCGAAGTGGTCGCGGCGCTTCTGGGACCACTGGACGACCGGGCCGCGCGACGGGCGCTCGCAGACGTGGCGCGGGCCGAGCTCTGGGAGTGGGCGACCGGGCACCCCGTGGTGACCTCCCAGCCGGCGTTGCGCGAGTGGGTCGAAGCCGTTCGGAAGGCGGGGCTCGTCGGCGGCTCGGTCGAGCGCACCCGGGATGAGCTGGACCGGGCCTTGCGGGTTGTCGGTGCGCTGCCGGCGGCGGGTGTGCCGCTGCCGGTGTTGGCGGAAGACGTGCTCGGTGATCCGCACGCCCTGGACGAGGGGACCAGGTGCGCCGGGTTGGCCCTGCGGGCGTTGGCCGTGCTCCACAACGTCGCCCCGCCGGGAGACGCGCAGGAGCGGCGGGCGTTGTGGGAGCGCGCCGGCGTGGTCGAGGACGAGTTGTCGTCGGTCGTCCTGGCTGCCGGGCTGCGGTTGGGCGGTGTCGGTGGTCGGTTGCTCCGGGTGTGCGCCGACGAGGGGCACGTCGCGGCTCTGACGCTGGCGCAGGTCCGGGCCACGTCGTTCGTCGGGACGCCCGAAGCGGTGTGGGTGTTCGAGAACCCCAGCGTGCTCGCGGTGGCAGTCGCCCGGTTCGGGGTTTCGTGCCCGCCGGTGGTGTGCACGTCGGGCTGGCCCAACAGCGCGGTGATCGCGCTCCTGCGCGGTCTGGCCGCGGCCGGGACGGCCCTCCGCTACCACGGGGACTTCGACGGCGAGGGTGTGCGGATCGCCGCGCACGTGATGGCGCGCACCGGCGCCGTGCCGTGGCGCATGGCGACCGACGACTACCTGCTGGCGTTGGGCGACGCACGTGTCGGCACGCCGGTGGGGAGGGTCACCGAGGCGCCGTGGGACGGCGAGCTGGCGGGCGCCATGCGCAAGCACGGGTTGGCGGTCGTGGAAGAGCGGGTCACCGCGCGGTTGCTGGATGAACTCGACAGTTGCGGACGGGACGTCGGCGGTCTGCCGTAGCGTGCTCGACCGGTGGGAGGAGGGTGCCCGTGGAGGCCATGCGCGTGCCGCCGGAGATGTTCCGGTTCACCACGGGCGAGCGGGCCGAGTTGTACGTGGCGGTCCTGCACGCGTTCGGTGAGGCGAACGAGCGGTTGGAGACCGCTCTCGGTCTGGACGACGTGCGGGCGAGGCTCCGCTCGGTGGGGTGGCTCGACCCGCTGGACGACAAGGAGCTGACCGGAGCGCTGGGGAGCCTGCGCGACTGGCGGCTGCTCGACGTCACCCAGAACCACGCCGAGAACTACCGGACGGCCGACGAGTACGAGCGGCGCAACCTCCAGTACTCGTTGACCAAGCGCGGGGAAGCCGCCCTGGCCGGCGTGGTGCACGCCATGGGCGTGCTGGCCTCGACGGGTGCGCTCCAGACGGCGGTGCTCGACGCGATCGCGGACCGGCTCGGGGAGCTGGTCGCGCAGCTGGGCGATCCCGGTGTGCCGGATCGTCGGGTCTTCGGCACGCTGGTCGAGCTGGAGGGGCACCTGGAGGCGTTGCGGGGCAACACCAAGCAGTTCAACGGCGAGCTGCAGCGCCTGTTGCGGGCGGAGGGGGCCGACCAGGAGACGTTCCGCGAGGTCAAGTCGGCGACCGTGGCGTACCTCCAGGAGTTCACGACGAACCTGGAGCAGCGGGCGCACGCGATCGCCAACCGGGTCGGGTTGGTCGAGGAGCGGGGAGTGGCTCTGCTGCACCACCGCGCGCTGGTGGGTGCCGAACTCCCGCCCACCTCGGACGGTGATCCGGCGGTGGCGTGGTTGGAGCTGCGCCGGGCCAGGTGGGAGGGGTTGCGCGCGTGGTTCCTGCCGGTGGACGGCGGCACGCCCAGGGTCCAGCAACTGTTCGTGGTCGCCCGGCGCGCGATCATCGCGTTGTTGCAGGTGCTCGACCGGATCACCGAGTCCAGGCGCAGGTCGACCAGTGCGGCGGCCGACTTCCGCGAGCTGGCGCGTTGGTTCGCGGTCGCCCCGACCGAAGAGGACCTGCACCTGCTGTGGTCGACCGCCTTCGGGCTCGGCTCCGCCCGGCACGCGCACCTCGCGCACCCCGACCCGGAACTCGTGGCGTCGTCCGCCCGGTGGGTCGACGCGCCACCGGTGGAGGTATCGGCGTTGCTGCGCAGCGCGGGGCGGACCGAGCGGTTCAGCCGCACCGGACGGGTGCGCGACGTGGCCGCGGTCAAGGCGGCCCGCGCCGAGTCGGCTCGTGCGGAGCGGGCCGCGCTGAAGGCCGCGTGGGACCGGTTGGACACCGGTGGCGGCATGAGGTTGTCGCAGTTCGGGCGGTTGGACCACGAGGTGCTCGAACGGCTGCTCGACCTCCTCGGGCGTGCCTTGGCCGCGGCACCGGACCGGCACGGCGTCCACCGGGCCACCACGGGCGACGGGCGGGTGGAGGTCCTGCTGAGGTTGCCGGAGGCTCACCGGGAACAGGCGGTGCTCAGGACGCCGCGCGGTGTGTTCACCGGCCCGGACTACGACATCGAGATCCGCACGCCGGGTGGTCGCACGGCACGGCGGCCGCAAGGGGCTGCCGAAGGGGCGGCGACTGGATGAGCAACCTGGCGAACCAGATGGTGATCGCGGAGCGCGAGGAAGTCGCGCGGGCGATCCGCTTGCTGCTGGCTACACCGCTGATCAGCGTCGGGGCCGCGCCGGAAGCCTTCGACCTCGTGCGCAGGCGGCGCGAACCCGTCGAGAAGTGGTTCGACTACTACTGCGGGTGGTCGCTGATCGTCGAACCTCGCCTGGGGTACGCGCGGTTGGCCAAGGTCCGGGTCGCCACCGACCCCACCCGCCCGGCCCGACGGCACCGCACGGGGCGGGCGCCGTTCGACCGCCGCCGGTACACCCTGCTGTGCGTGGTGGCCGCCGAGCTGCTGGGGGTGCCGGTGACCACGATCGGACTGCTGGCGGACCGCGTCGTCCAAGCCTCGGCGGTGGATCCGGTGCTGCCGTCGTTCGACACGTCCAGCCGCGCCGAGCGGGTGGCGTTCGTCGACGCGCTGCGACTGCTGGAGTCGGTCGGCGCGGTCGAAGCGGTGGACGGCGCCACCGAGTCGTTCGTGGGCTCCGCCGACGCGAAAGTCCTCTACCGGGTGGACGCGACGCTGCTCATGCGCCTGCTGGCGGCACCGGTCGGCGCGTCGCAGGTCGCGGTCACCCCCGGGAGGTCGCACACCGACGAGGTGCCGCTGCGCTTCACAGAGCTGCTGACCCGGCTGTCCCGCGAACGGCGTTACGGCGATGCCGACGAGCCGGTGTCCGAGGTCCAGCGCAACCTGTGGCTGCGGCACTCGGTGTTCCGCAAGCTGGTCGACGACCCGGTCGTGCACCGCGACGACCTGACCCCCGCGGAACTGGCCTACCTGGAGTCACCGACCGGCGGGCAGCTCCTGCGCCGGGCCGCCGACCAAGCGGGGTTGCTGGTGGAGGAACGTGCCGAGGGCGTCATGTTGATCGACCCGGACGGCGTGGCCACGGACAGCCGGTTCCCCGACGACTCCGGCAACGCCAAGGTCGCCGCCCTGTTGCTCCTCGACGTGATCACGTCAGCGCCCGGACCGGTCGCCGTCGAGCAGCTGCGCACCGAGGCAGACGTACTGCTCGACCGCTTTCCGAAGTGGGCCAAGGGCTACCGCGGCGAGGACGGTGCTACTCGACTCGTCGCCGACGCGCTGGACGTGCTCAGGGCGTTCGGCCTCGTCCGGCTCGACAGCGGTGTGGTGCGTGCCCGGCCCGCCGCCGCCCGCTATGCGGTGACCCGGACGAGTGCCGATGACATCGAGGACGAATCATGACGGTGACCGAGCTGTCGTTCACGGAAAGCGGCACCGCGCCGGAAGCGGTGGCCAGGTGGGTGCCCGAACGCGCCGGGATCCTGAACGTGTGGCGCTACTACGACGAGGTGTTCAGGTTCCACAAGGGCCGGTTGTTGCTGCGCGGCCCCAACGGCACCGGCAAGTCGAAGGCGCTGGAACTGCTCCTGCCGTTCCTGTTCGACGCCAACCTGCGCGCCAACCGGCTCTCCACGTTCGGCACGTCCGAGCGCACCATGCACTGGAACCTGATGGGGGAAGGGGCGACCGGCACCACGAGGGTCGGGTACGTGTGGCTTGAGTTCCGCTTCCCCGGTGTAGACGGCTCGCCGGACACGTGGTTCTCCTGCGGCGCGCGGCTGGCCGCGACCAGGCACACCACCGCGGTGCACCCGGACTACTTCACCACCGGGCAGCGCATCGGCGTGCCGGATGGCCTCGACCTCACCGACCCGAACGGCGCGCCCCTCACCGGCAAGGCCCTGGAAGCCGCGCTCGGCGACCGCGGCACGCTCCACCAGAACGCGGCCGACTACCGGGCGGCCGTGCGCTCGACCCTGTTCCCCGGCCTGAGCGAGCAGCGCTACGACGCGCTCATCACGGCCCTGCTCCAACTCCGCACGCCCAAGCTCTCCCAGCGGCTCGACCCCGGGCTGCTCTCCACGTTGCTGTCCAAGGCGCTGCCGCCGCTGGGTGAGGCGGAGATCAGCGACCTCGCGGAGGGCTTCGAGCGCTTGGACCGGCAGCGTGAACAGCTCAAACGCCTCGACGCGGAGGTGGAGGCCGCGCGGCACCTCAAGTCCAGGCAACGCGCGTATGCGCAGCGCGTGCTGCGCGCCGCAGCGGCGAAGCTGATCTCCGCCACCACAGAGCTCGGCAACCTCGCGGACGCCGCGAAACTCTCGGAAGACGAGTTTCACCGCGCGGCACAGCGGAAGCAGGAGGCTGAAGAACGCGGCGAGCTGCTGGAACAGCGCATTGTCGAGACCGAGGGGCGCATCCAAGGGCTGACCGGCAGCGACGCGTACCGGCAGGGTGAACAGCTCGACCGGCTGCGGACCCGCGTGCGCGAGGCTCGTGCGACCGCCGGGAAGAGGCGCGCCGACGCGGTCGGCCACCGCCGGGTCGCCCGCACCGACGCGGAAGCGGCCGACACCGCCGCCCGGCACGCGGAGGCACGGGCCGAAACCGCAGGAGCGCTGGCCGACGGCGCCTCGACCGCCGCCGCCCGTGTCGGTCTCGCCTCGGTGCACGCCGAGATAGCCCGCGTCCTCGTCGACCCCTCGCGGTCGCGGGCCCTGCTGCGCGCCGCGGTCCAGGCACGTGCCGAGCAGGTCGAGGTCGTGCGTGCCGCGCTCAACGAGCACGAGGTCGCCATCAACAGCAGGCGGGACGCGGAACAGGTGCTCGACGAGGCACGGGAAGTCCTGGCGGAGGTCACCGAACGGCGGGCCGAGCTCGCCGACCGGCGCGAGGCCGCGCTCGCGGAGCTCCGGGTCGCCATCCTGACGTGGGTGGCGGGCTGCCGTGAGCTGACCTTCGCCGATCCCGAGGCACTGGCGGACCTCACGGCTTCGGAGACCGCCCTGCTGGCCGAGGTCGATTCGGCTGCGAGCCGTGTGCTGGGCACCATCACCCGAGAAGAGACCCTGGTCGGGACAGCGCTGGAGAACGCCGAGCGCGATCGGGACGCCCTGCGCGACGAGGTCCGGCGGCTGCTGATCGAGGAGGACCTGCCTCCCCAGCCGCCGCACACGCGCACCGCGGATCGCGGGACCATGACCGGCGCGCCGCTGTGGCGCTTGGTCCGCTTCGCCGACGCGGTGCCCGACGACGTCCGCGCGTCGGTGGAGGCCGCGCTCCAGGCGTCCGGGCTCCTGGACGCCTGGGTCGGCCACGACGGCGCGGTCGCCGGGCACGACACGTTCGCCGTGCCCGGTGCCGTGCCGCCTGCGCCGGATCGCTCCCTCGCCGAGGTCCTCGTACCCGAGATCGACGCACCCGTGGCCGCCGACGTCGTCGCCCGCCTGCTCGGTGCTGTGGCCTACGGGGAGGAGTTGCCCAGAGCCCACCCGGTCGCCATCGGAGCCGACGGTGCTTGGCGCATGGGCAACCTGCGCGGCACTTGGCGCAAAGACGAGGTCTCCCACATCGGTGCGCTCGCCAGGCAACGGGCCCGGGAACGCCGGCTGGCCGAACTGCGCGAGCGGATCGCCGCGTCGGAAGAACTGATCGGGACGCACACGGATGCCTTGCGATCGCTGACCGAACGCAGGTCCGACGTCAAGGCCGACCGGCGCGCTCAGCCCCCTCACACCCACGCGAATGCGGCACTGGAGGACCTGACCCGGGCCGATTCAGCGGTCTCCAGCGCCGACGGCGTGGTTCGGCGGTCACTGGACGGCCTGGCGAAGAGCGAGCAGCGCGTGGACCGCGCCCTGCGCGCGCTGACCACGTCGGCAGCCGAACACGGCCTGCCCACCGAGCGGAACGCCCTCACCGCCGTCATGGCAGCCGTGGACGCCTTCCGGACCGCGTCCGACGCCTGGATCGACGAGCACGCTGTTCTGCTCACGGCACGTCGTGAAGCGGACCGGACCGCTGAGCAGGCCCAGCGGTCCCGGCTCGCCGCCGAACAGCGCGAGGACGAGGCGGACGACGCCGAAGCCGTGGCCCGCGGGCTCGACAGCGAGCTGGACGCTGTGGAGGGCACCATCGGCGTGGACTACCGGAAGGTGCTGGACGACCTCGCCGCGCTCCGCGAGCAACTGGAGTTGGTCAGGCGGGAGGCGAGTGCCAACCAGAAGGAGATCGGCACCCTGGCCGTGCGCCTGGGAGAACTCACCGCCCAGCGGGCCACCGACGCGCGTGACCGCGACCGCGCCACCGAGGTGCGCGACCAAGCCGCACTGCGATTCCGGCACCTGGCGGACGGAAGCCTGCCCACCGACAGCGGTCTGGACGACCTGCCCGCCTTCAGGCAGGTGCTGACGGCGTCGAGCGGAGTCCGGGCAGCGCTCGACGCCGCCCGGTCGGTCGCGGCCGCGTGGCCGTCGCTGCCCCACTCACCGAAGAACCTCGGCGACGCCGCACACCGATTGGCGGAGGAGGTGCACGCCTCCCGCGAGGTGCTGGGCGGTCGGGCCGATCTCGAACTCGACTCCGACGAGGACGTCCAGGTCTTCTCCGCGATGGTGGACGGGGTCAGGATAGGCGCTTCGGCACTGTTCGACCTGCTGCGGTCCGACGCGGATCGCAGTCGAGAGGACATCACCGCGCAAGAGCGCGAGCTGTTCGACCGGGCCCTCACAGGGGACACCCGCCGCCACCTCGCCGCCCGGATACGGCAGGCGCACGACCTGGTCGACGGCATGAACGCCCGCCTGGAGCGCGTGCGCACCGCTTCCAAGGTGGCGGTGCGGTTGGTGTGGGAGGTGTCGCCCGACCTGCCGTCGGGCACGAAAGCGGCGCGTGACCTCCTGCTCAAGGACCCGGTCCGGTTGACGGAGGAGGACCGCGAGTCGCTGCACCGGTTCTTCCGCGACCGGGTCGAACAGGCCAAGGGCGACGAGACGGCCACCAACTGGGAGCAGCAGCTGGGGCAGGTGTTCGACTACACGGCCTGGCACAGGTTCGTGGTGAAGGTCGACCGCATGAACGGCACGGGCTGGCAGCCCTTGACCAAGAAGCTCCACGGCGCGCTGTCGGGCGGGGAGAAGGCGATCGCGTTGCACCTGCCGCTGTTCGCCGCCGTGGCCGCCCACTACCAGGCCGTTGCCGGATCGCCGAGGGTCATCCTGCTGGACGAGGTCTTCGTCGGTGTCGACAGCGTCAACCGCGGCCAGGTGTTCGCACTGCTGTCGGCGCTGGACCTCGACCTGGTCCTCACCTCCGACCACGAGTGGTGCACCTACCGCGAGTTGGACGGCATCGCGATCCACCAGCTGATCAGCGGTGGCGACGACGACGCCGTCACCACCGCCCGGTTCGTGTGGGACGGCGCCGAGATGGTGGACGAAGAGGTGGCGGAGGACGACTGAGCGCAGGTCATCGCCGGTCATCGCAGGTCGAAGCCCTGAACGATCAGAGATTGCTGTCGTTCACACCACTGCGGGCGGAGCAGGTGTGGAGCAGATCGTGTAGTTGAACGACGTGTGACGGCTTCGAACGGCGGTGAACCGCGCCGGCTGACGTGCGGGTTTCTATTTGCGCTGGTCAGGGCACTTGCGGAACAGCAATGGCAGAGTGCGGCTCAGGTTCGTTGGCTGCACTTCGTCGCAGCTGCATGGATTGGCGGGTGTCGGGTGCAGTGCGTTGATGTGGTGCGGTTCGTCCGTCTTCAGGGTGACTGCGACGCGATCGTCCAGCGGGATCAGGCCCTGGTGGGTGTCCTGAACCGCGCATCCTGATTCGCGGGGCGGTGGTTCGGTAGTGGCCTCCGAGGCAGTCCGTTCGGTAGATCTCGCGTTCACGTCGAGCGGCCGGTCCGACGCGACGACTCGGTGAGCGTGCCAACCTCGGCGAGGACGGCCCAGGCTTACTCCAGCGGCAGTCCAGCCCGCCGCGGATGGCGGGGAAGGCGAGTTCGCCGGTCCCGTTGCGGGCGAATTCGATGCACCCGGGCTCGATGAGGTCGGTGGTGTCCTGGTCGCACTGGTCCATCCCCACGATTCGCCACCGACCGGTCGTGCGCCCTGTGGGCTTCGCCGCGGGTAGCCCTCAGGTTGAAGTCGCTCGATGCGGGGCGAACCGCCTGCCGACGCAGCCGAGTCGAGGCGGGAGGATAAAGCCGAGCCGGTGGACGGCGGCCGAGTAGCTGCGTCGGCGGTGTGAACGGGCGACAACGCCAAGGCCACGGTCGCCGCAGCCGGAGGGCCGTTCGACCACTGCACCGGCGCCGACGCGGAGGTTGCGCCTACCAGTCACGCGTGTGACCGCCTGCGATCCCGTGTGGCTTGCTCACGAGAGGGCGTTTCCAGGTGCCGCGCGTGCTGCGGTCGAGGTTGCGCAAGGGTGGAAGGTTCTTGTTCGAGGTGGGAAGCGGCGGCGTCGGGCGTTGTCACGGCGCCGCCAGTCGAACGCGGGTTTCATGTCTTCTGTCCCACTGGCCGGTGCGGTGGTGCATCCACCGCACCGGCCGGTGAGCGGGGCAAGTGTGCGAGACCTCTACTTCGTGGCGCACAGAGCCTTGTCGAAGAGGGCGATGACCTCGTACTGGTGGACTTCGTCGTTCGTCCCGGCGACGGCGACCGCCCGGCCGTCGGGGGTGATGGCGGCGCGGGTCTGGAAGCCGTCGGCGTCGCCGCCGTGGCCGTACGCGGTGATCCCGCAGCTGAGCTTCATCTCGATGACGCCCAGACCGTAGCGCCAACCCTCGAAGAGGCCGGGCGCTTCCACGGTCTGACGCATCTCCGCCAGCCGAGCGGGCTTGAGCAGTTGACCGTCCTGCAGGGCGACCAGGAACTTGTTCAGGTCACTCGGGGTGGCGATCATCTGTCCCGCGGCACCGGCGATCGACGGGTCGAACCGGGTGATGTCGATCAGTTCACCGGCGATCGGGTTGGCCTTGTCGTCCTTGGGAAACAGGTAACCCTGGGGGTGCGGGGCACGGATGTCGCGGTCGCCCGGCCCCGGGTAGTACGTCTCCTTGAGACCGATCCGGTTGATGATCTTGTCGGTGACCACCTCGGCGAGGGGCCGTCCGGCCGCTTTTTGCGCCACCAGCCCCAGCAGCATGTAGCCGGTGTTGCTGTACGCCCACACCCTGTCCTGTCCCGGAGCGAACGTCGGTGCTTGGGTCAGCGCCGCGTCCAGCACCTCCCGGGTCTCGAAGTACCGGTCCCTGACCGGCAGGATCCCGTTGGACATGAAGGGGACTCCGGTGGGCATCCCACTGGTGTGGTTCAGCAGTTGCCTGATCGTGATCGTCCGACCGTCGATCGCCGCACCGTCGCCGGTGCCCCGCACCACGCCCGGCAGGAACTTCTCCACCGCGTCGTCCAGCGCGAGCTTGCCCTCGTCGGCCAACTGCAGGGTCGCCACAGCGGTGAACATCTTCGTGATGCTGGCGATCCGGACGTAACCGTCCGTCGGCACCTTCGACTTCGTCCGGATGTCACCCACCCCGGCGGTGTAGTTCGTCACCCGCCCGTTCCGGTCCCGCACCGACATCAGCATCCCGGGCAGGGACCCGTCGGCGACCAGCGCCTCCATGCCCGACTGCAACGCCTTGTCGTGCCCCGGCTTCGACCTGCCGTCCAACGCGCCCGCCGACGCCACGTTCGTCACCGCGAGCCCGGCGACCGCCACCGCCGCCACCGCCGCGGCGACCGCACGACGCCGGCCGCGGCCCGGGCGGTTCTCGGTCGGACGGCTGAAATCCTTCGACAAGGGACACTCCCCACTGGATGTTCTGCATTGACTCACACAGTGTTGTGACAGCCTCGGCGCCTCACGATCCCTTGTGCTGCACACTTCCGGTACAGCTGGCACTACCTCGCCGATGCCCGGCGGAGGTCGGGGGAACGGCTGGGCGTCAGTTCGCGCACAGCGCGGCGTCGAGGAGCGCGCCCCGGTCCGCGTCGACGGACTCGTCCTTCACCGACCCGGAGAGCGAGGTGACCACGATGGTCGCCGCGCGTCCGTCGTCGGTGGCCGCGTTGACGGTGGAGTACCCCGGGATGTCGCCGCCGTGGCCCCATGCGACGCCCCCGCAGCTCAGCGGTGTGCTGAACACGCCGAGGCCGTAGCCCGTCCCCGACCCCGGTCGCGTCGGGATGGTGGTGCGCAGCTGCGCCGGCTGGGCCGGTTCGAGCAGCTTCCCGTCCAGCAGCGCGCGCAGGAAGGTGTTGAGGTCGCCCGGCGTGGAGACCAGGTGGCCGGCCGCCCAACCCCAACCCGGGTCCATCCGGGTGAAGTCGACCAGCTCGTCGGTCGCCGGGTCGCGCTGGTAACCCTTGGGGTGCCGGCCGCGGATGTCCTCCTCGCCGACACCTGGTGCGTACGTGTCGCGCAGACCGATCCGCTGGATGACCCGGGTGGTCACCAGCTCGTCGAACGGGCGACCGGTGACCCGCTGGGCGAGCAGGCCGGCCAGGAGGTAGTTCGTGTTGCTGTAGGACCAACCGCTGCCGGCGGAGCGCGCGTCCTCCCTGGCGTTCGCCAGGTCGAGCAGTTGGCGAGGTTCGAGGTAGACGTGCTGGTAGGGGAGGAAGTCGGCCATGGTCTTGAACATCGAGTCGGTGTAGTCGGGCAGGCCGCTGTTGTGCTGGAGCAGTCGGCGGACCGTGATCTGGTCGGCGTCGATGCCCTTGCCGCGCACCAGGCCGGGCAGGTACGTCTCGATCGACGCGTCGAGCTCCACCCTGCCCTCCCCGACGAGCTGCAGCACGACGACGAGGCGAACATCTTGCTCGCGCTGCCGATCCGCACCCTGCCGTTCGTCGGCACCTTGCCACCGGTCCGCAGGTCGCCCACCCCGGCGGTGTAGTGGCGGGTCCGACCGTGCCGGTCCCGGAGGGAGGCCAGCGCTCCGGGGTGCCGGTCGACACCGACGAGCTCGTCCATGCCCTGCTGGATGGCGTCCCGGGGTTCGGTGTGGGCCGCCGGGATCGGGCCGGCGAACGCGAAAGCACCCGCGGTGACCACTACCGCCGCCGTCATGGCGGCCGCACGGCGATATCGCGAGGAGGGGCGATCTTCGTGGGAGGAGAACACGAACAAGGCAGACAGCTCCTGGGCTCGGAAGACGTCGGTCCTGCGACGACCGGTTGGATCCAGGCTGCTCACCCGCGCCCGTGTGGACAATCCAGCCCGCTGGACAACCGGGGTAGCGGTGGCACCCCGGAACCGGGCCGCTCCTGTCCAGCGGCTGAGCCGTGACGGGCGGGCCGGCTCACGTCCGGTGTGGGGTTGAGCCGATTGGATAGGGTTCCGGCCGGGGGAGGTGGCATGACACGGGTGCGCAAGCGCCTGCGGGCGTCGTTCGACGCCATCGCGCGCCTGGTCGGCGGCCTCGGCACGGCGTTGCTCGCCGCAGCGGCCTTCCTCTGGTTCGGCGTGGTCGCGCTGCTGTGCTGCGTCGGCGTCGGCGTCGTCCTGCTGCCCGCTGCCTTGCGCGCGGTGCGGGCGACCGCGAACCGGGAACGGGCCCGGCTCGACGTCCTCGTCCCCGGCCCGGTGCCGCCTGGGGTGCGCGACGCGCTGCGCGACGTGACCGTCCAGCGTGAGCTGGCCTGGCTGCCGCTGCACGCCACGGTCGGCTTGGCGGTCGGATTCCTCGGTCTCGCGATGCCGACCACGGCGCTGCAGAACGGGGACGTACCCGCTCTGGTACCACCTGCTGCCGCCCGAGGACAACACCCCCAGCCTCATCCCCTGGGCCGTCACCGACCTCGGCGGCGCGCTGGCCGTGGCGCTGACCGGCGTCTTCTGCGCAGCGTTCATCATCGGGCTCGGGCCGGCGCTCGTCCGGGCGCAGGAGTGGCCGGGCCGGCACTTGTTGACGCCACCGGCGGGCGCGGACCTGTCGCTGCGGGTCGCCGAGCTGACCGCCACCCGCGCCGCCGCTCTCGACGCGCACGCCGCCGAGCTGCGCCGCATCGAGCGGTCGCTGCACGACGGCACGCAGAACCGGCTCGTCGCGGTGAACGTGCTGCTCGGCGCCGCGCGGCGAGCCGTGGACCGGGACCCGGCCGCAGTCGGCGCCGTGCTGGACCGGGCCCAGGACGCCGCCGAACAGGCGCTCGCCGAGCTGCGCGCGGTGGTCCGCGGCATCCTGCCCCCGGTCCTGGCCGACCGCGGGCTCGCCGATGCCCTCGCCGGCCTCGCGGGCGGCTGCGGAGTGCCCTGCGAGGTGGTGGTGGACGTGCCGGGCCGGTGCGCCGCCTCCGTCGAGGCCACCGCGTACTTCGTGGTGGCCGAGGCCCTGTCCAACGTGGCCAAGCACAGCGGCGCCGCGAGCGCCGTGGTGGCGGTGCGCCGCGAGGGTGATCGGCTGCTGCTGCGGATCTGCGACGACGGGTGCGGTGGCGCGGACGAGCGCGGCGGGTCGGGCCTGTCCGGCATACGCCGGCGGGTCGAGGCGTACGACGGGCGACTGACCCTGGACAGCCCGCCCGGCGGGCCTACGACGATGCGAGTGGAGCTGCCGTGCGGATCGTGATCGCGGAGGACGACCCGCTGCTGCGCGAGGGGTTGGCGCTGCTGCTGCGCGCCGAGTCGCTCGACGTGGTGGCCACCACCGACACGCCGGGATCGTTCCTGGCCGCGGTGGCCGAGCACGAGCCGGACGTCGCCATCGTCGACGTGCGGATGCCGCCCACCCACACCGACGAGGGGATCGTGGCGGCCGTCGAGGCACGCCGCCGCCGGCCGGGCCTCGCGGTGCTCGTGCTGTCGGCGTACGTGGAGCAGGCGTTCGCCACCGACCTGCTCGCTGCCGGCGCCGACCGGCTCGGTTACCTGTTGAAGGAACGGGTGGGGCGGGTCGAGGAGTTCCTGAGCGCGCTGCACAGGGTGGCCGGTGGTGGCACCGCCGTCGACCCCGAGGTGGTGGGCCAGCTGCTGGCGCGCAACCCGCACACCAGCGCGCTGGCCCGGTTGAGCCCCCGGGAGCGGGACGTGCTCGCGCTCATGGCCGAAGGGCTCGGCAACGCCGCCATCGCCGAGCGGCTCGTCATCACCGAGGGAGGGGTGCACAAGCACATCCGCAGCATCTTCGCGAAGCTCGACCTCGCACCCGACGACCGTGCCGACCGGCGCGTCACCGCGGTCCTGCGCTACCTCAAGGGCACCGGGCCGAAGTAACGCCGCTGCACCACCGGTCGGTCTGCCGGCACATGGCTGAAATGGCTGCGCTGACGCCACGCCCGAGAGCCAGCCGTTCTGTCGGCTAACGGACACCTCCCCAGGCGGGCCGGTGCCGGTTCGTCGGCCACCTTGGTGAGTCGTGACTCGATGAGTGTGGAGTCGGGTGTCACCGGGGCGCTGGTGGTTGTGGTCGTGGTGTGGGCGGCGGGTGCGGTCGAGCACCCGGCCGGCAGGACAGCCGTGAGGATGATCCCCCGATTTGCATGAGCGGGGACGGCGACGGCACGCGCCGTGACGATCGTGGCTGGTAGGAGGGCTGTTCGGGTGAGGTGCTGATCACAGGCACGCCTGGCGGTCATTAAGCCGTTCGGCCGCTGTGCCGGGATTGGTTGAACCGTCATGATTCCTCCTCGGGTCGGGGGACTCAGCACAGATCGCGCGGGGAGCGCGAGCCGGGGGGCATCTTTTTCATGGGTTCGCGCGTGCACGCGCGGGGTTCGACCCTGCGCGCTTTCGGGCTGGCGCTCGTCGCCGCTGTCACTGTCACTGTTGTGGTGGTGCCGCCTGGTGCGGTGGCCCAGCCGGAAATCACGGCGCCGGAGGTGCCGAACTCGGCGCCGGACGAGGCGACTGCTGCCCGGTACGCGGCGCAGAGCGGGGAGTCGGTGGTCGTGGAGTCGGCCACCACGGAGACCGATGAAGTGCGGGCGAATCCGGACGGCACGATGACGTTCACGCAGCACGTGCAGCCGGTGCGGGTGCGGCGTGGTGACGGGTGGGTGCCCGTCGACTTGACGTTGGAGCGCAAGGCGGACGGTTCGTTCGCGCCGAAGGCGTCGACGGTGGAGGTGGCGTTTTCGCCGGGCGGTATGGCTGCCGAGGCTTTTCCGTTGGCCAAGGTTGCGCAGGGTGGTCATGAGGTCGGGTTGCGGTGGGACGGTGAGCTGCCCGTGCCGGTGGTGGACGGCGCGACGCTGACTTACCCGAACGTGCTGCCGGACGTCGACTTGCGGGTCGAGGCGCACCTGGAGGGGTTCAGCGAGCTGTTGGTGATCAAAACGCCGGAGGCGGGGCGTAACCCGGCCCTGGACACGGTCACGTTCCCGACGCACGCCGAGCGGGTGCGGGTCGAGGACGGCCCCGCGCCTGGTTCGGGTGACTTGGTGGTGAACGACCCGGAGGGCGAGCCGGTCTTCGTCGGTGATGCCTCGCACATGTGGGACTCCTCCGGAGACGGACCGCGCGGGCGTGTGGGCGAGCCGGTTCACGGTGACCGGCAGGCCACGATGGAGGTCGAGATCACCCCGGAAGCCGTGGCGATCGTTCCCGACCGGAATTTCCTCGACGATCCGACGACGACTTACCCGGTGGTCTTGGACCCGGAGTACCGGTGTGGCAACTGCGGCAAAGTGCATCACGTCGTGGTGCAGGAAGAGTGGCCGGACAACAGGAATTTCGATGCGACCAGCGGCAACCTGAGCGATCTGAAGGCCGGTTTCCTCAACGCCGCCGCACTGGGCAACGGCGCCAAGAAAGATGCGAGGTCACGCTCCTACCTGCAGATGAACACCGAGCCGCTCATCGGCAAGTTCATCCACCGTGCGACCTTGCACACGAAGGTGATCAACACGTACTCATGCGAACCTTCGGCCACCGAGCTGCGGTTGGCAGGCTGGATCGACGCCAACACGACGTGGCACAACCAGACCAGCTGGGGTGCTGTGGAGTCGACTACCACGGTGCGCAACAACCCGGGCAACTGCCCGACCGACGGCAACGCGGAATTCGGGGTGCTCAACGCCATCACGGCTGCATCATCGGGCTCGTGGGTCTGGACGACGTTCGTGCTCAAGGCCGAGAAAGAGAACGAGCTTAACACGTCGTGGCGGCGGTTCGACCTCAACCCTTACTTGGTGGTGCACTACAACAGCTACCCGAACACACCGAGCGACATGGGTATGGAGGGGTCGGCGCCGGACCATGCGTTGCCGTGCCGTACGGGTGCCGATCGGCCGGCGGTGTTCACCAAGACTCCTCGTTTGCGGGCCCGGGTGAGCGATCCGGACAACAGCAACGTGTACGGCGAGTACCGGCTGCTCACCGGGGTGGGCTCGGGTGCTGTGTGGGACGGGCGGTTGTTCGGCGGCACGGAGGTCGGCTCAGGTGCCTACAGCGAGTGGGCAGTGCCTGCGGGCCACATCGTTGAAGGTGGTCTGTACACCTGGCAGGTGGTCAGCCATGACGGTCAGCTGACGAGCCCTTTGTCGCCACCCTGTGAGTTCGAAGTGGACACCACTCCGCCGAACAAGCCCGCGGTCTCGTCTGTCGACTACCCGGACTCAAGCTTCAACCACGGCAGTGTGGGGAAGACCGGGGCGTTCACGTTCACTCCGAACGGCAACACCGGGTTCGGGGGCACGATGGACATCCGACGCTACGGGTGGTCGTTGAACAATGACACCGCCATGACGAACCTGGTCGACGTCACGTCGGCTGACGGGTCGGTGACGGTGCCGATCACGCCGACTTTGGTCGGGACGAACGTGCTGCACGTCCGTGCGTTCGATCGTGCGAACAACCCGTCGGCGCTCAATGCGACATACACGTTCCACGTCGCCGCGAAGGCTCTGCCGAAGGCGGTGTGGGCGTTCGATGAAACATCGGGCACGGTCGCGGCCGACGGCAGTGGGGGCAACCGTCCGCTCACGTTGTCCGGTGCCGCCTCGTTCGCCTCGGGGTATGACGGTAACGCGTTGACGCTCAACGGTGGTTTCGCCGCGTCGGGGTCGACGGTGGTGGACACGTCACGGGCGTTCTCGGTGTCCGCGTGGGCGAAGCTGAACAGCAAGGACTCTTACGCCACCCTCGTCAGCCAGGACGGCAACCGAGCGAGTTCGTTTTACCTGCAGTACGCCGTCAACGCGGACCGGTGGGCGATCACCACGCCGAGCGAAGACTCCGACGGACCGGCGTCCTACGCGAGGGTGACGTCGGCTGCTCCGCCGCAGGTCGGTGTGTGGACGCACCTGCTGGCGACCTACGAGCCCAACAGCAAGGCGTTGACGTTGTACGTCGACGGCAAGCCGGAGGGCATGACGACCGCGCAGCTCTGGAACCCGAGCGGCAGCCTGGTGGTCGGCCGGGCGAAGTCCGCGGGTGAGGCGTCGAACCACTTCCCGGGTGCGATCGACTCCGTGCGGGTGTGGGACCGAGTGGTGACGGCCGAGGACGTGGCGGAAGACGTGAACCGGGCGGTGTTGCGGGCCCGGCTCGGGTTGGACGAACGAACCGGGATCACGACCAGGGAATCGGTGTCCGGTCAGCAGGCCACCATCGCCGGCGGCGCGACTTGGGCGGGAACACCGATTGACCCTGATGATCCGGACCGGCCGCGCACCGGCGAGGACGAGTGGCTGCAGTTCGACACGTCCGGCTCGGGTCAGGTCACCGCTTCCCGGCCCGTGAACCTGCGCACGGACCGCTCGTACACGGTGTCGGCCTGGGTCCGGTTGGACAACGACCAAGCCGCGCGTGCGGCGGTCAGCCTGGGCGACTCGCAGTACTCGCCGTTCATGCTCCAGTACCGCCCGGAGAACCGGCAGTGGGCGTTCTTGATGACGCAGGGCCCGGCCACCTCGATGTGGTGGGTCGCCCTGTCGGACAACGCGATCGTCACGGGTCAGTGGGTGCACCTGACGGGCACGTATGACGCGGTGAGCGGTCGGATCGCCTTGTACGTCAACGGGAACAGGCAGACTGTGAACTTCTCCGGCACGACCGACGGCAGTGGCGTCACGGGGTGGAACGGCTCCGGGCCGCTGTGGCTCGGCCGCGGTCTTTGGGGTTCGCAGAAGGCGGACGTATGGCAGGGCGCTGTGGATGACGCGCGGGTGTACTCGGGCGTGCTCACGGCCGAGCAGATCGGCGTCGTATACGCGTCCACCAGGCACTTCTGAGCCACCGGTTCGATCCGAGACGTCACGAGAGGCCCTGTTGTGAGTGCTGCCGTGCGGAAGCTGGCCCGGAAGGCCGTCGCGTTCGGTGTCGTGCTGGTGTTGACCGCCTCGACCGGGCAGGCCGTGGCGATGGCCTCGACCCAGGCGTGGAGGGTGTCGCTGCAGTTGGAGCGGTCGGTCCCCACCAGGGCGGTCCCGGTCGAGGCAGTGCCGGAGGACCCGGCGAAGGACCACGTGGTGACCGCTCCGGCGCAGGCGTCCTGGCCTGCTGCCACGACTGCCGACGTGGACTTCGCGAGCGAGGGTGGCACGCCCGCGCAGGTCGCGGCCCGCGCTACGGGCAGACCGATCCGAGCTGTCGGCACACCGGTCGCAGTGGGCCTGCGCCAAGAGCCGAACGCGCGCCAGGCGGGTGCCGGCAAGGTGCGCGTGCGGGTGCATGACCGCAAGCCAGGTTCGAGCGCGGTGGTCTTCAGCCTCGCCGACGCCGGCGGGGTCAAGGACAAGCCCTTGGCCGTGACGTTCGACTACTCGTCGTTCGGGTCCGCGTTCGGTGGTGACTACGCAGCCCGCTTGCGGTTGGTCCGCCTACCGGGCTGCGCGGCGACGACACCGGACAAGGCCGAGTGCCAGGTGGCCGCCCCGGTGGACGGCGCGACGAACGACACCGCGGCTGGTGCGTTGTCCGGCACTGCGACGTTGGCGTCGTCCGAGCCCGCGGTGTTCGCGGCGGTTGCCGCCACGGCGGGCGCGGCTGGCAGCTACGGTGCGACGTCGTTGGCTCCGGCGGGGTCGTGGAGCGTGGGTGGATCGTCCGGCGACTTCACCTACGGCTACCCGATGCGGGTGCCGCCGGCGATCGGTGGCGCGGCGCCGAAGCTGTCGTTGGGGTACTCGGCGCAGAGCCTGGACGGGCGGACGTCGTCGACGAACAACCAGGCGTCGTGGGCGGGTGACGGCTGGGACCTGGCGCCGGCCGGGTTCATCGAGCGCCAGTACAAGCCGTGCAGCCTCGACCTGGGCGGCAACAACGGCCAGACGAAGACCGGTGACCAGTGCTGGGCCACCCACAACGCCACGATCAGCCTGGTCGGCGTGTCCGGGAAGTTGATCAACATCCCGGGTACCGACCAGTGGCGGGCGGAGTCCGACGACGGCGCGAAGATCGAGCGCCTGTTCGGTGCGGTCAACGGTGACAACAACGGTGAGCACTGGAAGGTCACGACGACCGACGGCACCCAGTACTTCCTGGGCTTGAACCGCCTGCCGGGTTGGACGGACGGCAAGCCGGAGACGCAGTCGGCGTGGACCGTGCCGGTGTTCGGCAACCACGGCAACGAGGAGTGCAACGCGGCGACGTTCGACGCGTCGTGGTGCCAGCAGGCGTACCGGTGGAACCTGGACTACTCGGTCGACGTGCACGGCAACGTGACGACCTACTACTACAACCGCGAGTTCAACCGCTATGGCCGCAACGGCGATGCCAACAAGGGCACCGACTACGTGCGCGGCGGGTGGCTGGACCGGGTCGAGTACGGGCTGCGCGGCGACAACCTGTTCGCGCACCCCGGCGCCAAGGTCAGCTTCGAGACCGCCGAGCGCTGCCTGCCCAAGGACGCGATCACGTGCGATCCGAGCCAGTTGAACGCGTCGACCGCCGCGCACTGGCCGGACGTGCCGTTCGACCAGGTCTGCGCGGCGGGTGAGTCGTGCACCCACCGGTTGACCCCGTCGTTCTTCACGCGCAAGCGGTTGACGAAGGTCGTGACCCGGGTGGCGAACGGCGCGTCGACGTTCCAGGACGTCGACGCGTGGTCGCTGGAGCACAAATTCCTGACCACCGGTGACCGCACGGCACCGGCTATGAACCTGACGTCCGTGACTCACACGGGCCTGGTGGGTGGGAGTGTGTCGACTCCGCCGACGGTGTTCGGGCACAAGTCGATGGACAACCGGGTCGACACCAGTAGCGACAACTACCTGCCGTTGAACCGCTACCGGCTCGCGCTGATCACCAATGAGGCGGGCGGTTACACCGCTGTCACCTACAGCGAGAAGGACTGTGTCGTCGGCACGCGGATGCCGGTTGCACCCGAGTCGAACACGCTGCGCTGCTACCCCTCGTGGTGGACGCCGGAGGGTGCGCTGGAGCCGCAGCTGCACTGGTTCCACAAGTATGTGGTCGTCACGGTTCTCGACCACGATCGCACCGGTGCTTCCCCTCCGGTCCACACGAACTACGAATACCTCGGCGACGCCGCGTGGCACTTCGACGAGGCCGAGTTCAGCGAACCGGTCCGCCGCACGTGGTCGCAGTGGCGCGGTTACGAGACGGTCCGCACGATCAAGGGAAACCAGCAGGAGAAGCGGTCCCGGACGGAGGTCGTCTACGGGCGCGGCATGCAGGGCGATAGGCAGCCCGGTGACACCAACGGCGACGGGCTGCCAGACGGCGTCCGCCCGGCCTCGATCACCGCTTCGGAAGGCCCTCCGATCCCGGACGTGCCGCGGTTGCGCGGGTTCGTCCGGGAGACCCGCCAGTACAACGACGGTGTGATGGTGTCGGCGTCGATCAACGACCCGTACCTGCCCGAGACCCCGACCGCCACCGACACCGCGGGCAACAAGGCGTTCGTCACCGGCACGTCTTCCGTGCGTGGCCGCACGCTGCTGGAGAACGGCTCCTGGCGGCGCACCAAGGTCAACAAGCTCGACTTCACCCCTGAAGGCATCGTCAAGGTCACCGAGGACCACGGCGACGAGGCCGTCACCGGCGACGAGACCTGTACCCGCAGCACGTTCGCCCGCAACGAGACCACGTGGCTGCTCACCCTCGCCTCCGAGGTGGAGACCGTGGTCGGCACCTGCGAGGTGGAGGCGTCACCGGCCACCATCCAGTCCTTGGTCCGCTCGTACTACGACGGCCAGGAACACGACGCCGCACCCACCCGCGGCCTCATCACCAAGGCAGAGGTCCTCGACAAGTGGGAGGAAGGCACCGGCCAGACCTGGGTGACCGCTTCACAGGCCACCTATGACGCCTACGGCCGGCCGCTGGACGTCCACGACGCCCGCGGCAAGAAGACCACCACCACCTACACACCGGCCACCGGCCCGCTCAAGCAGCTGACCAGCACCAACCCGCTGGGCCACGTCAACCACGAGTACGTGGAGCCCGCGTGGGGCCTCTCGGTGGCCTCGGTCGACGCCAACAACCGTCGCGCGGACCTGGCCTACGACGCGCTCGGTCGCCTGACCGCCGCCTGGACGCCGGGCTTCGACAAGGCGACGGCACCGGCGAACGCGAGGTTCGAGTACCAGTACAACAACGACAAGACCAGCGTCGTCGTCACCAAGCAGTTGCAGGACAACGGCCAGTACCTGTCGGTCTACACCCACTACGACGGCTTGCTGCGGGAACGGCAGACCCAGATGCCGTCCCCCGGCCCCGACGGCGGCCGTCAGATCACCGACACGTTCTACGACTCCCGCGGCCTGCCCTACAAGACCAACGGCGTCTACTGGAACAACACCGCCCCGGCCGGCGCCACCCTCGCCGGCGTCTTCGACAACGAAGTGCCCAACCAGACCGTCACCGAGTACGACGGCATGGGACGGCCGACCAAGGCGTCCTACCGCAAGTTCCTCCAAGAGCAGTGGCACACCACTACCGCCTACGGCGGTGACCGCGTCCACACCACCCCGCCCCCTGGCGGGACCGCGACGACGCTCGTCAACGACGCCCAGGGCCGCACGATCGAGAAGCGGCAGTACACCAACGGCCTAGGCAGCGACTTCGACACCACCAGGTACACCTACAACGCCGCCGGCCTCCTCGAAGCCCTCACCGACCCCGTCGGCAACCGGTGGACCTACACCTACGACCTGCGTGGCCGCCTGGTCGAGACCAACGACCCCGACACCGGCCGCAGCACCGTCACCTACGACGCCGCGGGCCAGGTCCTGTCGTCCACCGACGCCGAGAACCGCACCGTCGCCAACGCCTACGACGACCTCGGCCGGCTGATCGCGAAGCACAAGGACTCCCTGACCGGCCCCAAGCTGGCCTCCTGGGAGTACGACACCGCGGCCGGTGGTATCGGCATGCTGAAGTCGGCCCGCCGGTTCGTGGACAACCTCGTCTACCACAAGTACGTCACCGGTTACGACGCCGCCGGACGTCCCAAGGGCCAGAAGCTGGTGGTGCCCGCTTCACCGGGCGTGCTGCCGGCGACGTACGAGGTGAAGCAGGACTACACCTACAACGGCAAGCCGAGCTCGACCACCTACTCCGCGGTCAGCTCGGGCGGGAAGGTGATCGTCCCGTCGGAGTCGGTCGCGTCGTTCTACAACACCGCCAACGGCGCGCTCGAGTCCACCCTGTCCGGCCAAGAGGTCTACGTGTCCGCCACGGGCTACTCCAGCTTCGGCGAGGTGCTGCGACTGCAGTACGGCAGCAGCGCCGAGACCGCCAAGAACCTGGCGATCACCAACTTCTACGAGGTCGGCAGCCGACGCCCGGAACGCACGGTGGTCGAACGCGAAACCACCACCGAACCCGAACTCGCCGACCGCGCCTACAGCTACGACCCCGCCGGCAACGTCACCAAGATCGCCGACACACCCGAGGGGCGTGCTGCCGACACGCAGTGCTTCGCCTACGACCACCTGCGCCGGATGACCGACGCCTGGACCCCGTCCACCGGCGACTGCACCGCCACCAAGTCCACCACCGCCCTGGGCGGCGCCGCGCCGTACTGGCACTCGTGGTCGTTCGACAAGACCGGCAACCGCCGCACCGAAACCCAGCACACGACCGCCGGCGACATCACCCGCACCACCGGCTACCCGACCCCTGGCACCTCTCAACCGCACACCGCCTTGTCGGTCAGCACCGAGAGCCCCAACGGCGACGCGCTCGACACATTCGCCTACGACAAGACCGGACGCACGAAGTCGCGCACCATCGGCGGCGACACCCAGGTCCTGGAGTACGACGCCGAAGGCCGTGTCTCCCGCGTGGCCAACGTCGACGGCACCGACGAGTCGACCTACCTCTACGACGCCGACGGCAACCGCCTGATCAGCCGCGAGCCGTCGGCCACCACGCTGTACGCGTTCGGTCAGGAGATCCGCCTGGAAAACGGCACCTCCACCCCGTCGTGGACGCGCTGGTACTCCCACGGCGGCCAGACCGTGGCGGTGCGCAACAGCATCTCCGGCCTGAAGTGGCTGATCCCGGACCACCAGGGCACCAACCAGCTCTCCGTCGCCAACGACGCCGCTCAGTCCGTCACCCAACGCCGTCAAACGCCCTTCGGCGCTTCGCGCGGCACCGCCCCGCCGGAGTGGCCGGACCGCCTCGGTTTCGTCGGTGGCCGTAACGACGAGTCGGGCCTGACCCAGGTCGGCGCCCGCCTCTACGACCAGTCCTCGGGCAGGTTCCTGACTGCAGACCCGGTGATCGACAACAACGACCCGCAGCAGCTCAACGGCTACGCCTACGCCAACAACAGCCCGGTCACCTACAGCGACCCGACAGGTCTGATCAAGGACTGCGGCCCCGACGGTGTGCTGTGCGGCTACGACTCCCGTCTCCATCAGGACAAGAAAAGCTACGAGCGTGAGCGGGAGACCTACTACGGCCGTGAGCGGGCGTGGCAGCAGGCCAACCGGGACAACGATCGGGCGCTGAGGAACAGCCTGGCCTCAGAGGGCATCTCCTGGGAGGACTACCAGAAGGCCCTGGCCGACGCCCACAAGACCAAGTGGGACGTGATCAAGGAGGTCGCCTGGGAGGTCCTCAAGGACATCTCGGGTTGGAACGACATCGTCGACTGCTTCTCCAAGGGTGACATCTGGGCCTGCGGCGGCCTCGTGGCCGGTCTGGTGCCGTGGGGCAAGGTCGGCAAGATCCTCGAGGCGGGCTACAACGCCGTGAAGGCGGTCAGCCGCCTGGCGGGCATCGTCGACAAGGCCAAGGGCGTCCTGCGCCGAGTCCAGACCATCGCCGACGACGTCTCCCGCGCCGCAACGGAACAGTTCCGGAAGCTGACGTCGAAGGGCGGCGGGAGTTGTGCCCTGCACAGCTTCGTCGCCACGACCCTGGTCCTGATGGCCGACGGCTCGACCAAACCGATCTCCGAAGTCGAGATCGGTGACAAGGTCAAAGCCACCGACCCCACCACCGGCCACACCACCGACCGCAACGTCGTCGCCACCATCGTCCACACCGACGAAGACGACATGACCAAGCTGACCATCGGCGACGAGAACGGGGCCACCGGCAGCGTGGACGCCACCTCGTGGCACCCCGTCTGGGTGGAAGCCGAAAGCCGGTTTATCCCGATCGGGGATGTAGTGCCTGGTCAAAAGCTTATGTCGGTCGAAGGTGCATCGCCGAGGGTCGTTGAGGTTGACCGGTACGAGCACTATGAACCGGTCTACGACCTGACCGTGAATGGTGTTCACACCTACTCCGTGGTGGCTGGCGGACTGGACTTTTTGGTTCACAACTGCGGCCGACCTGGAGCCGTGGACACGGACGAATTGGCCGATAGCGCGGCGGAGTACCACGACATGCTGCACCCTGTAGCGCAAAGATTCCGCACGACGAGTGTGCTTGACGCGGAGGGCGTCGACGGCGTGACCAACATCGTCACGGGCGGGGCGAGGAGTAACCTTACCCGGGTGCAGCGTGCGGCTGTGATGGATGACGGCAACCTCGCGGTGTCGATGGCTGGTGGTGAGCACGCCGAAGTCAAGGCCGTGCTAGCAGCCGACCATCTCGGGCTCACACCGCGTGGGCTTGCTGCAAGCAGACCTTTTTGCCCGGCCTGTCGCGCGTTCCTGACGGGACGAGGTGCCACTATTACCTCGCCCAGTACAGCTGAGTGGCCATCATAACGAATAATTGACAGGAGTTTCAATTGGTGTCGATTGAAGAAAGCGACATTGTCAAGGAGTTGTGCGCGGCGCTTCCGGTGGATCGACGCACTGTATTCGTCGTAGCGGCGTTGAATCGGGTGTTGCCGATATATCAGGTCTTCGATGAGAGGTGTCGAAGCGTTCGAGGACATGGGGCGGCCTGGGACGCGCTGAGCGGGATGGTGGCGGTTCCTCTCGGTCGAAGGGGGGCCACGTCGGAGAAGGCGGGGCAGAAGGTTGCATATGCGCTGCCCGCTCTGTCGAAGGACGTCGATCGACTAGCGGAATGCAGTGGGTCGGGCGTGGCCGAGGAAATGCTACAAGTAGTACTGGAGGCGCTTCTGCTTGTGTTCGAGAATTGGAGGAATATTGACGGCGAGCTGTGCCTCCACGTAGCCAACAGTGTGCTGGAAGTGGACTCCATCTGGAGCGAAAATCGTGATGATCCCGTCGTTGTGTGGACTGGGGTGGAAGAGCACTTCCAGCTCTTGATCAGGGACCTGCGAGAGCTCGCCGAAGCTCGACCGGAGAACGCGACCGACGTCTACAAGCTTGTCAATGGCCGTGCCGGCAGAGAGGCGATGCCATACTTGGAACGAGCGGAGCGTCTGCTTGGAAAGTAATGTGATCCGGCCAATTTTCGCGTCGAAAGTGATCACATTCCGGTAGGTTGATCACGCGTGGTCGAGGGGCGCACCGGTTGCGCTTGAGTGACTAGCTGAGTAGCTACCGCAGAAACGCTTCGTGTTGCGGCAGGCGGCCCGAGAGGTGTGCGGTCTTGACTCTCTTAACCAGGGTTCGTGCGGTGCTTACCCCTGTCGATCTTGGCGAGCATGCTCACGCCCAAGGTCAAAGACTTGGTGGCGAGCCGTTCGGCAGTCCGAGCTCGCAAACGTGTGCAAGGATTCGTTCTGACTACACTGACCGTGTATCGCTCGAAAGCTCATCGCTGCTGGCTAAGCTGCGTGTCTGTACTCGTTGATGAGGCCGCCGACGATGTGGGTGCGGTGCACTCTGTGGGTGTCGAGGTCGTGAACCGCAGCGGGGTGTTGTTGGGTTTCGGGTGGTTGTTGGCCGCAGGTTGGTGAGGGTGGTGGCGGATGTAATGGTCTTGGTAGGTCGTGAGGGCCTGACGTGCGTGGTTCTCGCCCATGATCAGGGTATGGTTGAGGAGATCGCGTCTGATGGTACCGATGACCCGGTCGCAGTGGGCGTTCATCTGGGGTGCCTGTCGCGCGGTGGTGATGACGCGTGGATCATTGGACTGGGATACGGCGTCGAACGCCTGGCCGTACTTGGCGTCGCGGTCGCGTAGCGGGGATCGGAGCGTCTCCGTCCGGTGTCCGAGGCTGGCGGCGAGGGTCCTGGCCTGTTGCGTGGTCCATGCCTGGGTGGGGTGGGTGGTGACGCCGGTGATGTGCAGGCGTCGGGTGTCGTGTTCGAGGAACGCGAGCGCGTGCAGACGTGTGCCGAGCATGGTGTTGAGGTGGAGGAAGTCCGTCGCGATGATGCCCTGGGCCTGGGCGGTGCGGAACCGTCGCCAGGTCGGGCCGCCACGGCGTGGTGCCGGGTCGATGCGCGCTTTGTGCAGGATCCGCCAAACCGTCGAGCAGGCGAGGCGGTGGCCGAGTCGGGCCAGCTCGCCCTGGATCCGCCGATGCCCCCATCGTGGGTTCTCCCTGGCGAGCCGCAGCACGAGCGTCTTCAATGCCGCTCGGGTTGAGGGGCGTCCGGTGCGTCGGCGCGCGAGTAGTCCCACTTGCAGACTATGAGTTTGCGGTGCAAGGCGAGCAGAGTGCCCGGCGTGACCGGGAAGGTGCTTCCACCGTTCAAAGACGCGCGACATGATCTGCGGAGGCGGGTTCGAACTGCCGAGGATGGGGAGGATGAGCCGACTTATTTCGATCCGAGTGGCGCCGGAGTGGGAGTGCTTCCTGTTCTGGGTCCGTACTGCAGACGACGTGATCGCCGACAACTGCTCTGCCGAGCGGCTCGTGGCCGAGTTTGGTGTACCTGTGGGCTTGGCGAAGGAAATCGACGCGTGGGACGACGATTTTCAGGCCGTGTACAACCGCAGCGACCCGGAGAGCTCGGGCTTCCCCGACGAGGCGACCACGGCGGCGTGGCACCAGCAGGGTGAGTGGTTGGTCGAGCGGTTGGCTGCGGCGCTGCGTGTGCGGACCGAGTTCCACACCACGCGTGGGAACCATGTGTTCGGCGGTTGAGATCGGCACTTGTTGCCGACGTTCACACCGCGAGGCTGGTGGGTGGGGCGCGCCACGGTGGTGGTTCTTGACCGGTCGTGACGATGTCGTGTAAGCGCTTCGATGGGATGCGCTGGCCGTGGTGTTTGCGGGATAAATGGTTGATGGTGGCAGATCGGGCTTTCCTTGCGCTTTCGTGGTGATGAAAGTGGGAGGAGTTGAGGGGTTTCGGGTACGGGTGGGGTCTGGTGGAGATAGCGTTTGGTCGTGACGTTTCTTCGGATTGTTCGTGTCGTCCTCATCGTGCTCGGCATCGGCACGGCGGCGTTGGGGATAGTTCTGATCGCCGTCGATGCCCGGATGACGGGTGGTCCCATCACGGCGTCGTGGAGCTGCAAGCCCGAGGGCAGCGGCACGTCCGGGAAGGTGACGTGCAGGACCGACTCGGCCACCTACGCCGGGCCGGGAGGGTTGGTGGACACCCTCAGCTTCCTCGGCCTCACGATCGGCGGGGTGGCGTTGATCGGTGCGGCGGTCGCGATCGGGCAGTTCGACCGGACGCGGATCGCGGCTGTGCAGGGGACGGTGGGGCCACCGGCCGGAGCGCCGCCGTTGCCGCCGCCCGGTCACGGTCCGCAGACGGCGCAGGTACGGGGGCCCGGCGGTACGTGGTGACAGGGTCGGTCCGGGAGTGGGGTTACGGGGTGGCCCTGGCGGTGTGCGGTTGGGCCGTCAGGGTCTCCGCCTGGGGCATGCCCAGTTGGCGGTAGATGGTCAGGGCTCGTTGCCGGTGCGCGGTGGCGTCGGCGTGGTCACCGCATTTGGTGAGGAGGTCGCTGATGCCGAGCAGCGCGTGCGCTTGTTCGTCGCGGTGCCCGCTTGCGTGCTCCGGCTTCAACACCTCCCGGTAGAGGTCGAGGGCGGTGGCTCGGTCGTCGGTGGACGCGTGTGCCCTGGCCAGGGCGTTCAGCGCGGTCACGAGCTGGTCGGTGTCGCCGACGGCGCGGGCGATGTGCAGCGCGGTCTCCAGGTGGCGGACCGCCTGGTCGTGGTCGCCCCGGTGCAGGAAGACGACGCCCAGCACGCGCTCGGCGGTGCCTTCGAGGGTGCGGTGGCCCGTGTCACGGGCGATGGTCAGGGCGAGGCGTGCGTGGTCCAGGGTTCGGTGGTGGCGATCCGTCGCCGCGCAGACCTCCGCCAGGCCGCACAACGCGTTCGCCTCGCTGGTCCGGTTCCCGACGTCCTTCGCGATGGCCAGCGCCTGCTCGAACAGCGCGCACGCCTCGTCGTGCCGGCCCAACGTGTGCAGGATCCGCGCGAGGTTGTTGGTGGCGGGCGAGCGCAGGCGCTGGTCGCCCAGTTCTTCGTACAGGTCCAGTGCTTGGCGGAAGCGGTCCGCGGCCTCGGTCAGCTCGCCGCGTCGCCAGTGCGCGACGCCGATGTTGTTCAGCGCGGCGGACTGCAACGACCGGTCGCCGAGCTGGACGTAGCGGACCAGCGCGCGGTCCAGGTGGTCGATGGCCTGCGTGATCAGGCCGACCCGGAGGGCCGCGGCGCCGAGCACCCGGCGGGCGTTGGCCTCCGCGGCGACGTCACCGCGGGCCTGGGCGGCGTGCAGGGCGCGGGTGTGGAGCGCGATGGCGTCGTCGTGGTACCCGCCGGTGCTGAGGTAGCGCCACAGCGTGTCCGACATTTTGATCACGTAGTCCAGGTCGCCGTGCTGGGTGGCGGCGAGCAGGTTGGTCCGCTCGCGGTCCAGCCAGCGGAACGCGGCGTCGTAGCCGTCGAACGCCGGTGACCCGGTCTCGGGCGCGGTGACCCGGGGTCTGCGTTCGGCTTCGTGCGGTGCGATGACCTGCATGGCGGCGGACGCCGTGCCCAGGTAGTAGGCGGACAGGCGGGAGAGCGCCGCGGTGCGGTCGGCCGCGCTGTCGGTGGTCGCGGCCAGTTCGGCGGCGTAGGCGCGCAGCAGGTCGTGCGGCTGGTAGTGGCCGTCCGGGCTCCGGTCGACCAGGTGCGCGCAGACCAGGACGTCGAGCGCGCGACGGGTCCGCTTGGGTTCGCTGCCCGACATGGCGGCGACCGCGTGGACGTCCAAGTCCTGCCCGTGGTGCACGCCGAACAGCCGGAACACCCCGGCCACGGCGGGGTCGAGCTGCCGGTAGGACCACGAGAACACCGCCCGCACGGCGGTGTGCGGGTCGTCGTTCGCGCCCAGCAGGTCCAGCGCGTCCTGCTGGTCGGCGAGCTCGGCCGCCAACTCGCCGATGGCGCGTCCCGGCCGCGACCGGATCAGCTCGGCCGCGACCCGCAGGGCCAGCGGCAACCGCGCGCACCGCTCGACCAGCGCGACGACCGCGTCCGGTTCGGCGTCGACGCGGTCGCCGAGCAGGTCGCGCACCAGGTCCACCGCGTCGGCCGACGACAGCCGGTCCAGGCGGATCCGGTGCGCGCCGTGGCGGGCCACGAGTCCGGCCAGCGAGTCCCGGCTGGTCACCAGCACGAGGCAGGACGACCCGCCGGGCAGCAGCGGGCGCACCTGCTCGACGCTGCGGGCGTTGTCCAGCAGGATCAGCACCCGGCGCTGGTCGAGGAGGGTGCGGAAGCGGGCCGCGCGCTCGTCGAGGTGGTCCGGGATCGCGGCGCCGTCGAGGCCCGACGACCGCAGGAACGCGGCCAGCGCGTCCGCCGCGGACACCGGCTCGTCCGGACCGTGCCCGCGCAGGTCGGCGTAGAGCTGCCCGTCCGGGAACCGGTCGCGCACCTGGTGCGCCCAGCGCACGGCGAGCGCCGTCTTGCCCACGCCCGGAGTTCCGGTGACCGCGGCGATGGACACCGGTCCGTCGGCGGACAGCAACCCCTCCAGCTCCGCGAGTTCGGCCTCCCGACCGACGAAGCCGAGCACGTCCGCCGGCAGCTGGGCGGGCACGTCACGCGACGCCCGCTGGACGTCGACGGGGTCCGCTGGGAGGTCGTCGGCGAGGATGCGGCGGTGCAGCTCGCGCAGTTCCGGGCCCGGCTCCAGGCCGAGCTCGGACACCAGCGCGTGCCGTGCCCGGCGGTAGGCGTCCAGGGCTTCCGTCCGGCGTCCGGTCCGGTACAGGGCGGTCATCAGCGACCCGTGCAGGCGTTCCCGCCACGGGTGCTCGCGGACCAGGTCGGTCAGCTCGCCGACCTGGTGCACGCCGCACGCCGACTCGGCCTCGTGCAGCGACTCGACGGCGGCGAGGCGGCGTTCGGCGAGGCGGCGTGCCCAGTCGGCGAGCACCGTCACCTCCAGGTCGGCGAACGGGGTGCCGCGGTACAGCGCCAGCGCGGCGCGCAGTGACTCGATCGCTCGTTGCGGGTCATGCTTTGCCGCGGTCGTGCCTGCTTTGACCAGCGCTTCGAACCGTTCGGCGTCGACCTCGTCCGTGCGGGTGTTCAGCTGGTAGCCGTTCGGGCAGAACGTCAACCGGTCCGGCGAGTCCAGCACGCCGCGCAGCCGGTGGACGTGCAGCTGGAGCTTCTGCGCCGCCCGGGAGTCGGGTAAGTCGCCCCAGAGCGCGTGGGTCAGCACGTCGACCGGAACGGACTGGTTGGCCCGTTCCATCAGCACGCCGAGCAGCGTTCGTTGCAGTCGACCGGACAACGCCTCCACCCGGTCGCCGTGCCGCACCTCCACCGGACCCAACACCCGAAACTCCACGAGCCCCCCAGCCCTCGACGTGATCGCCGGAACCGCATGGTGACATCGCCGGCGGGTCGGGTGTGTCAGGCGTTCGCCGGACAGCGGTGGTCGGTGTTTGTCCACTTTTTGGCCCGTACCGACCGGATTGGCCACTTTTTTGTCTGTTTCCGCCGGGTGCTCGCTGCAATCATCTGTCGCGTGTCCGGCTACAAGTTCGATTTCTTCATCAGCTACGCGCGTCGTGGCACGGTCCAGCAGTGGCTGCTGAACCACTTCCTCCGAAAGCTGTCGGATTGTCTGGCCGACCAGTTCGCGCCGACGCCGAGGATCTACGTCGACCGGGAAATGCCGCGTGCGGTGCACTGGCCGGCCAGTCTGCGGCACGCCCTGCGGCACAGCAAGATCATGATACAGCTGCTGAACCCGCAGTACTTCACGTCACCATGGTGCCTGGCCGAGTGGCACAGCATGCTGGAAAGGGAGAGGATGCTCGGCCTGGTCAGTCCGGAGAAACCGCAAGGGCTGATCTATCCCATCCTCTACTCGGATTCGGACAACTTCCCGCTGGAAGGAAAGGTCCGGTCCTGGTGGAGCTTCAAGGAATTCGCCTACCCGGACCCGGTGTACCAGCAGACCCTCGAATTCGTGCGGTTCCACCACGAGGTGAACAAGCTGGCCGCCGATCTCGTGGCGCTGGTGCAGCAGGTGCCGCCCTGGCAACCCGACTGGCCGGACGTGGACCCGCCCGACCCCGTGCTCGCCCCGACACCTCCTCTACCGAGGTTCTGATGACCACAGGGACCGTCATCACCTTCTACTCCTACAAGGGCGGTGTCGGGCGGAGCTTCACGCTGGCCAACATCGCCGTGCTGCTGGCGCGGTGGGGCTATCGCGTGCTCGCCGTCGACTGGGACCTCGAAGCACCCGGCCTGCACCACTACTTCAAGCCGGTGATGGTCGAGCAGCCCAAGGGCGGCGTCATCGACCTCGCCCACGACTTCCTCGCCGGAGCGGAAAGCCCGCAACCGCACGCGGTGCGGCTCGACGTCGAAGGCAACACGCTCGCGCTGCTGGCCGCGGGCCGTGACGACGACTCGTACACGGACCGGATGCAGCGCATCGACTGGGAAGACCTCTACCGGCAGGGGTTCGCCGAGTTCCTGGAGCGCTGCCGGGCGCAGTGGACCGAGGACTACGACTTCGTACTGGTCGACAGCCGGACCGGTGTCTCGGACATCGCGGGCATCTGCACCGCGCAACTGCCCGACCGGCTGGCCGTCCTGTTCACCGCCAACGAGCAGAACCTCAAGGACATCGTGGACGTCGTACGCCGTGCCGACAGCGCGCGCGACCGCATGCCTTACGACCGGCCACGCCACCTCGTCCTGCCGATCCTGTCCCGGCTCGACTTGTCGGTGGAGTACGAGCGAGCCGAGCAGTGGCGGCGCAAGTGCGTCGAGGTGGTCGGGCCGTTGTTCCGCAACTGGCTGGTCAAGAACGTGGCGGAAGACCAGATGCTCCGGCACCTCACGCTGCCCTACATTCCGTTTTGGAGCTTCGGCGAGCAGTTGTCGGTGCTCCAGGAGCGTCCTCCGGCGGCGGGTCAGGTCTCGTTCGCGCTGGAGACGGTCGCGGCGGTGATCGCGCAGCAGTTCGACCGCACCGACGTGCTGGACGACAACCGGGACGCCTACGTGGCGTCGGCACGCGATCGGAAGCAGGACTTCGACCTGGACCTGCTGGTGTCGAGCCCGCGGGCGGCGTTGCGCATCGCGGATCGGTTGGTGAAGGAGCTGCGCGGCTTCGGCGTGCGGGTCGAGCGGTCGTCCTCCGGTGATCTGGAGATGCTGGACAAGACCAGTGAACTGGCCGAGCACTTGTGCCTGGTGGTGGACAACCAGTTGAGCCGGTGGCAGGTCACCGAGGTGGAGCGGTTCCTGCGGCACACCATCGGGCCGGACGGTGGGCAGCGGCGGCTGTTCTGCGTGCTGACCGACGGCACCGACCCCGACAACCTGCCAGGGTTCCTGCGCAACCTGCGTCACCTCCACTTCGGGCCCGGAGTGGCGCGGGACCTCTACGACATGATCACCGGCACGCCCGCCGGTGACCTCGACCCGGACCGCGACGCCCTGCGGAACGCGGCGGCGGCGTTGCGCGCCGTGCCGGACCGGCTGCCGTCGGTCGGCCGGTTGTCGCTGGTCGAGCAGACCGTGCACGGCATGGCGACCGCGCTCGACAACGGCGACCTGGCGGCGTTGCGGGACTACGCGGTGGACCTCGGTGTGCTGTCCAAGTCGCACGCGGACGACGGCCGGTTCATCGCGTCCCAAGGTCTGCTGACCGACATCACCACCCTCCTCGAACGGATCGACCGTCGGATCGACGCGTCCACCAACTGAAAGGCCAAGCCATGCCGAAGAAGTACGGGACTCAAGAACAAGCTGCGCTGCTCACGATTCGACGGCTCAACCGGGACGTGCTGAACACGGAGCTGGCGCAGAGGAACATCAAGCTGACGGTGGCCGGACGGAACAGGTTGAACAAAGACGGTCTTCTCGTGTCGGACACGGAGACCCGGCCTTACGTGCATCGCATCACCGACGAGGGTGTCCGCTGGTGCGAGAGCGTGATCGCCGCGATCGAGCCGCCATTGGGAAGTGGTGCTCTGGTGCGAGAGGTGTTCGGGTTGTTGCACGAGGCCGTGTCGGTTCTGCGGCGGTGCGGGATCGGCCCCGCAGACATCTTCCGGGCCGGTGACGACCTGGAGTCGGTGATCCGGGCCGCCTACCTGGAGCTGTCGGTCAAGCCGCAGGACTGGGTGCGGTTGGCGAAGCTGCGCCCCAAGCTCAATGGCGCGGAGAAGGACGAGGTGGACGACGTACTGCTCGAGATGTTCAAGAACGGCGAGATCCACTTGGTCCCCGAGTCCAACCGCAAGGCGCTGACCGAAGCGGACCACGCCGCTGCGATCCGGATCGGCAGCGAGGACAAGCACATCATGGCGATTGAGGAATCATGACCGAGCAGCAACGCGAGGCGCTGGCCGCGCTGCGGTTCAACTCCGCTCTGACCCCGGACGACGTCTGGACCACTCCGCCCTCGCACGTCGAAGGGCTGCACGTCAGCGCCGAGCGCCGCATCCGGGCCGGTATCACGGATGCCGCTGTAAGCAGCGGATCGAGCCCGATCGGTTTGGTGCTCCAAGGGCAGAAGGGCGTCGGCAAGACGCACCTGCTGGGCTCGGTCCGGCGCATCGTCCAGGGGAAGGGTGGTTATTTCTTCCTGGTCGAACTGACCACGGGCGCGGAATTCTGGAACGACGTCGCCCACGCCATGCGCAGCGAGCTGCGCAGAATCACCGACGACGGCGAACTCCAGCTCACCGTGCTGCTGCAGCAACTGTGCGAGCGAGCCGGTGTGCCCGGTGTGATCGCGGGAGCGATCAAAGGCGACGTGCCGCTGACACCGGATCACCTGCGCAAGTTTCTCCACCAGCTGAGCAGCCTGGACAGCCGGGTGGTGGTCGAGTGCGGTGACACGATCCGAGCGCTGGTGCTCTACGCCTCCGAGCACTTCGACGTGGGTCTCGCCTACCTGCAAGGTGTGGAGGACGCAGGCGACGAGCGTCGGTACTGGGGACTGCAGACCAAGCCGAAAGCGCCGCGCGCGCTGGTCCGGGACCTCTCGCACGTCCTGGCCCTGACCGGCCCGAGCGTCGTAGCGATCGACCAGCTGGACACGTTGGTCAACCTGAGCCAGGACCAAACCGGCGAGGGCGGGACGAACGCCGAGCTGGCCCAGGAGCTCGCGCTGGTATCAGATGGGTTGATGCAGCTCCGCGAGACGACCAGGCGGACGCTGTCCGTCGTCGCGTGCCTGCCCCACACGTGGAAGCAGTTGCACGCGATCGCGAGCGACACCGTCTCCGACCGGTTCACCGAAACCCCGTTCCTGGGCTCGATCAGCGACGCGAGAATCGGTGAGGCGCTGGTCAGTCGGTGGCTGGCGGTGGTCTACCAGCGCATCGGCTTCACGCCGCCCCACCAGACGTGGCCTGTGGCGCCGGCCGCGTTCGGCCGCGTGTGGCTGCCCCAGACGCCGCGGCAACTGCTCAGGCGCATCCACGCGCACGCCGAGGCGTGCCTGCACGGCGAGATCCGGGAGCTGGCCTCGTTCAACGAAGAAGTGATCGAGCGGGGTCCAGCCGAGCACGGTGGGGTGGAGCACGACTTCTTCCAGGAGTTCGACGCCCAGTTCGAGCGGCTGAAGGAGAAGGCGGAGATCACGGCGGCGGAGCTCAAGCTGCACAACGAGGACGAGGTGATGCCGGGGTTGTTGCTGGCCGGGCTCAAGTCGTGGATCAACGAGGTCGGCAACGACGACATGGCGTGGCAGGCCGAGCAGCTCCACGGTGGCAGCGACCTGCACGCCCGGTTGCTCCGCACCCTGAACGAGGACCTGGACACCGACGAGCGCTGGGGGTTCCGCCTCATCGCCAGCGCCCACGGCCGGTCCGTGCTCAACCGGATGCGGAAGGTGCGGGACGCGGCGCGGTTCGGGGCGCAGAACCGGCACCTGGTGCTGCTCCGCAACGGCAACGGCGGGTGGACCGGCAAGGTGACCAGGACCGAGGTCGCCGGGTTGGAGCAGGCCGGTGGTCGGTGGGTGGAGATCTCGGACGACGACCTGCGGACGTTCAGCGCGCTCAAGGAGATGCTGTCGGCGCAGACGCACCAGTTGCTGGCCTGGCTGGTGGCGCGCAAACCGGCCAGCCGGACGACGTTCCTGCGGGAGGTGCTGCCCAATCCGGGGCGGTCGGCGGCAGGCCACCAGGAGACGCGGCCCCCGCCGGTGGGAGCGGAACCGTCGTCACCGACGGAGATCGTGCTCGGCGTGGACGGTGAGGTTCGGATCGAGCTGGAGTCGTTGCGCAAGCACGCCATCGTGTTCGCGGGGTCCGGCAGCGGCAAGACGGTGCTGTTGCGGCGGATCGTCGAGGAGTGCGCCCTGCGGGGGGTGTCGGCGATCGTGCTGGACCCGAACAACGACCTGGCGCGGCTGGGTGACGCCTGGCCCGAACCGCCGGACGAGTGGTTGCCCGGTGACGCCGCCGCGGCGGCCGAGTACCTGGAGAACACCGAGGTGGTGGTGTGGACGCCCGGCCGGGCCGGTGGGCGTCCGCTCAGCTTCCACCCGCTGCCGGACTTCGCCGAGGTGCGCGGGGACGCCGACGAGTTCGCCGCGTCGGTCGGGGCGGCGGTGGCGCGGCTCGTGCCGCACGCCGGGGTGGGCGGTGGGTCGAAGACCGCCGTGCGCGGCCGGGCCGTGCTGCGGGAGGCGTTGACGCACTACGCCCGGTCGGACGGGCGGGACCTGTCGGCGTTCATCGAGGTGCTGGCCGACCTGCCGGACGGGGTGAGCACGCTGAGCACGGCCCGTGCGACGGCGGCGGACCTGGCGGAGACGTTGCGGGCCGCGATGGTCAACGACCCGCTGCTCGGCGGGGCGGGCGAGCCGACCGACCCGGCGCTGCTGCTCACCCCGTCGCCGGGCAAGCGGGCGCGGATCTCGGTGATCAGCTTCATCGGGTTGCCGGCGGAGGAGCAGAAGCAGGGGTTCGTCAGCCAGCTCCAGCTGGAGGTGTTCGCCTGGGTCAAGCGCAACCCGGCGGTGGACCGGCCGCTCGGCGGGCTCGTCGTGATGGACGAGGCGCAGACGATCGCGCCGTCCGGCGGGTGGACGGCGAGCACGCAGAGCACGATCCTGCTGGCCTCGCAGGCCCGCAAGTACGGGCTGGGACTGCTGTTCGCCACCCAGGCGCCGAAGGGCGTGCACAACCAGGTCGTCGGCAACGCCACCACGCAGTTCTTCGGCAGGTTGAACAGCCCCGCGCAGATCGCCGCGGCGACCGAGATGGCCCGGGCCAAGGGCAGCTCGGTCGAGGACATCTCGCGGCTGGAACGCGGCCGGTTCTACGCCACCGGCGAGACCTTCGGGTTCCGCCGGATGCGGACGCCGCTGTGCCTGAGCCACCACCCGCCCAGCCCGCTGCGGCTGGAGGACGTGCTGGAACGGGCCCGCGACGGCCGGCACTGACGAAGCGCTCCCCGCCCTCGACGAGGACGGGGAGCGCTTCGGCGTGCGCGGTCAGCCGACGGTCGAGGCCAGCACCGACTCGATCCGCTGCCACAGCGCGTCGAACAGGTCCTCCCGGCGGTAGGAGCGCGGCGCGCCGCCGCCACCGAGCACCGAGAAGTCGTGCACCTCCAGCACGGCCGCGCCCGCGCCGGTGTCGTAGACCGGGCGCGCCCAGCCGTTGGTGAGGGCGCTGCCGTCCTGCCTGCCCACCACGAAGTTCACCGTCTCGTCGCCGCCGATGCCGCCGCGCTGGATGTCCAGCGCGTAGACGGTGTCACCGGCCCGCTCGACCCGCACGGCGATCCGCATGTCGCCGACGTGCGCGGTGCCCGCGAACCCGCGTCGCGCGAGCCCCGGCAGCGCCGCGGCGAACTGCTCGCCCAGGTAGCGCAGCGTCGCGTCCTGCTCGGCGTAGCGGCTGAACGTGGCCGGCACGACCGGCTCCGGGTCCTCCGCCACCGGCGTGACGTCCTTGATCCCGGTCACCACGTCGGCGACGAGCGCGCGGGCCGACCCGACCGCCTCGGCCGCCTCGATCCGCGCCACCAGCGCCTCGGTGAGCCGGTCCGACCGCGTGCCGCGCACGTAGGCCACGTGCGGGTGCAGCAGGTCCGATGGCACGACCACCTCGCCCAGCAGCACGGGCAGCACGTGCTCGTCGCCCGCCTTGACCGCGCGCAACGCGGCCGTGGTGAAGTCGTCCACCTCCGACACGAACGGGACGAAGAACCGCACCCGCGCGTCCGGCAGGTCACCGCCTTGCTTGTGCGCCCACCACTCGTGGGTCTGCTCCGGCCCGTGCAGCACGGTCAGGCCGCGCTGCCGGAACGCCTCGACCACCTCCTCGACCGCGGAGCGCTGCTCCTCGGCGAACGACACGGCGACGTCGTACTCGCTCACAACCGAACCTCCCTGTCCACGCCGGCGCGGTGCCGGCCCGATCTGCTGCGCACAGCATCGGGACCGGGTGTCGACCAGAAGTGGACGAAGAGTGGATGCGCGGTGTTGCCCGTCCTCCGCGAGGCCGGGAAACGGGCAACACCTGGTCACCCCCAACGTGCTGGTGAACCATTGTCGGTGAGGGCGGAAGGAATTCGGAAAACGCCCCGGCAAAACATTCACCGATTTATCGTGGAGGACAGTCGTGTCCATTTTCGGGTCAGGTTTCGCGGCCAAGGCCGGTTTCTCGCTGGCGGTGCTGGGGGCGGTCGTGGCGGTGGTCGCGTCGGGTGGCGGCGCGGCTGCCTCGTCGTTCGAGGAGTGCCCGCCGCCGGTCACCACCACGGTCACCGTCGGTCCCGACGGCAACCCGTGGTACGGGTGACCGCAGAAATGCGCCCGGCCGCCCGCGGAATTCCCGCGGGCGGCCGGGCGATTGCGCCGCACCGGGCGCGGTGGTGTACTCGGACGTCAGCCGGACCAGGAGGCTCAGGTGACCGGATCGTTTGGTGAATTACTCCGCGAATGCCGCGTGGCCGCGGGTCTGTCGATAGGGCAACTGGCCAAGCGCGTGCACTACAGCAAAGGGCACCTCAGCAAGATCGAGAACGACCTGAAGCTGCCGCACGACACCATGGCCCGGCTGTGCGACAGCGTGCTGGGCGCGGGCGGGAGCCTCATCGAGGCCGCCCGCAGGGCCCGGGACCAGGCCGTCGAGCGGGCCGCCGACGCCGGGCTCACGCTCGACCGCCGCCAGGTGCTGGTGGCCGGCACCGGCACGGTGCTCGGGATGGCGCTCGCGGGCGGTCCCCGGCCCGCGCCGGACGAGCGGGTGGTGGCGGGGATGCGGACGTCGTTCGAGCACCTGCGCTCCCTGGGCATGCAGACGAGCCCCGTCGTGGTTCTCGAACCGCTGGTGGCACTGCTGCGGACGGTGCACGCGCTCGCGCACGAGAACCCGGAGCCGGTCCGGTCCCGGCTGCTGCTGCTCGCCGCGCGGATCGCCGAGTACACGGGGTGGATGAACCAGGAGGTGGGTGACGAGCAGCGCGCTCTGTCGTGGACCCGGCACGCCTCCGAACTGGCGCGGGCGGGCGGTGACCGGGAGATCGTGGGCTACGCGTTCGTCCGGGAGGCCGGGCTCGCGCTCTACCGGCAGGACGCGGTCGGCACGATCGAGCTCGCCCGGCAGGCGCAGGGCATCGATCGGGCGAGCGCGCGGACCCGGGGCCTGGCGGCGCGGCGGGAGGCGCAGGGGCACGCCCTGGCGGGTGACCTCGGGGCGTTCGACCGGGCGATGGACCGCGCCGCGCACCTCCTCGACGGGGCCACCGCGGACACCGGCGCGTACCCGGTGCTCGGCTCGACCGCGCCGGACCCGGCGGAGCTGGCCCGCGGCTGGTCGCTGTGCGACCTCGGCCGGACCGCGGAGTCGGTGACCGTGCTGGAGCGGGAGCTGGTCCGGCTGCCCGCCACGTCCCGCCGGTCCCGGGCCAGGTTCGGCACCCGACGCTCGCTGGCCCTCGCGCTCGCCGGTGAGATCGACCAGAGCTGCGCCACGCTGGCCGGCACGCTGGACGACGTGGCGCACGTCGACTCGGCGACCGTGCGGGCGGACCTGCGGGAGCTGTCCAGGACGCTGGGCCGGTGGCACAACCACGGCGCGGTCCGGGAGGTGTACCCCGAGCTGAGGCGCGTGCTGCGGCAGCGGTTCTGACCCCGCCCGGCGGGTCGCGGTGACCGGCGACCCGCCGGGCGGGGATCAGCGGCACGCGCAGGTCAGGCTCGCGTGCTCGGCCCGGACCTCGTCCGCTTCCGGCTGGCCGAGCGCGACGAACTCCGCCTCGGCCGCGTCCCAGTGCCCGGCAGCCTTGCTGTGCTGCCCCAACGCGTGCAGGGCACGGGCGACGCCGTGGTGGGCACGAGCGCCGTGCCCGCGGTTCCCGGCTCCCGTCGCCAGGTCCAGCGCCGCGCGGTAGGCGTGCAGCGCGCCCGAGCGGTCGCCGCCCGCCTGCGCGGTCGCGGCCCGGTCGAGGAACAGGCGGGTGCGCAGGTCGATGTTGGACACGTCGGCCGCCGCCACCCTGGCCCGCTCGTGGTGGTGCAGGGCTTCGGCCACCCTGCCCTGCGACCGGTGCACGTTGGCGGTGTAGTTCAGCGCGTAGGCCGCGAGGCAGTCGTCGCCCAGCTCGACGGCCAGGTCGTGCGCCTCCAGGTGGGCGTCGAGCGCCTCGTCGGCCAACCCCAGCCGCTGCTGCACCGTGCCGAGGTTGTTCAACGCGTGCGCCAACCCCTGCCGGTGGTCGACCTGGCGCAGGAGCGGCACGGCGGCCCGGTGCTGGCGCAGCGCGAGGTCCAGGTTGCCGCGTTCCTCGTTCAGCGTGCCGAGCATGCTCAACGCGTGCGCCTGGCCACGCCGGTCACCGCACCGCTCGAACTTCTCCAGCGCGGCCGAGAAGTGCTCGATCGCCTCGGCGTGCCGGCCGAGCTGCATCTGGGAGATCGCGAGCATGTTCAACGTGTCGGCCTCCCCGAGCACGTCACCGAGCCCCCTCCACAGCGACAGCGCGCGGGTGGCCAGCTCCAACGCGTCCTCCAACCGCCCCAGCCGGTCGTAGGCGGTGGCCAGCCGGAGCAGCACGTGCGCGCGGCCGTGCTCCTCGTCCGGCACGGCGCGCACGGTCGCCCAGGCCAGCTCCATCGTCTGGACCCAGTCCTCGAACCGGCTCGTGGTGTGGAAGTGGCGCCAGATCAGCACCGCGAGCCGCCACACGTGGCCGGGCAGCTCTCGTTCGGCGGCGCAGCGGATCGCGGCGACCAGGTTGTCCCGCTCGGCCGCGATCCAGGCGGTCGCGTCCTGCTTGCCCCCGAACGCGGGCACGATCCGGCTGGTGCGGTGCACCGCGGGCAGGTGCGCCCGGTCGAACGGGTAGGCCGCGCCCACCGCCTCGGCCAGGCCGACCAGGTAGAAGTCCAGCAGCCGCAGCAGGGCGTCCACGTGCTCGGTCGGCGTGGTCGCCGACGGCTCGGCCGCGGCGAACTCCTTGAGCGGGTCCAGCATCCGGTAGCGCTCGGGCGCGACCTCCTCCAACAGACACACCTCGTGCAGGTCGTCGAGCACCGCGCGGACGGCGGGCACGTCACGGGCCGCCAGCGCCGCCGCGCCCGCCACGTCCAGGTCGGGTCCGGGCAGGTGGCCGAACAGCCGGAACACCTCCCGCTGCGCCCCGTCGAGTTGCAGGTACGACACCCGGACCGCGGCGCCGTCCGCGCCGTCGTCGGCCGCGGGCCACGGCCCGTTCTCCTCCAACTTCCGCAGCAGGTGCTCCACCGGCCACCCGTCGTGCCGGCGGAACAGCGCGGCGGCCACCCGGATCTGCATCGGCATGTAGGCGCACCGCTTGACCACCCCGGCCACCTCGGCCGACCGGCCGCGCAGCCGCAGCGGACCGGCCAGCGAGCGGAACAGCGCGACCGCGTCCTCGGGAGGCAGCTCCAGCAGCCGCAGGTGCTCGCCGGTGTCCGGCTCGCCGACGCGCCTGCTGGTCACGATCGCGAAGCAGCCCGCCTCCTCCGGCAGCAGCGACCGCACCTGCTCCGGCGAGTGCGCGTTGTCCAGCACCACCAGCGTCCGCGTGCCGTACAGCTCGGTCTGGTAGAGGGTGAACTTCCGGTTCACCGACGCCGGGATCAGCTCGGGCGGCACGCCCAGCTCGCCCAGGAGCTGGTCGAGCGCGTCCGACACCGTCGTCGGCGACACGTTCGGCGTGTACCCGTTGAGCCGCACCAGCAGCTGCCCGTCCGGGAACCGGTGCCGCAGCCGGTGCGCCGCCTCCACGGCCAGGCCGGTCTTGCCCACGCCCGGCGCGCCGCTCACCCACACCGCGCGCCGCTCGCCCGGCGTCGCGGCCACCGCCTCGACCGCCTCCAGCTCCGCGTCACGGCCGGTGAACCCGCCCTCCCGCGACGGCAGCGAGCTGGTCGGCTCGCCGCGTTCCGCGCGGGCGGCCAGCTTGCGCAGCTGCGGCCCCGGCTCCCAGCCCTGCTCGGCCAGCGCGGCCTCGGTGGCGTGGAAGACCCGGCCCGCCTCGGTCCGGTCGCCGTTGGCGATCAACGCCCGCATCAGCAGCCCGGCGTGCTTCTGCCGGGCCGGGTCGGTGCGCACCACCGGCCGCAGCCGGTCCCGCACCGACCGGTGGTCGCCCGCGTCCAGCTCCAGCTCGGACAGGTCGCCGACCGCGTCGTAGTAGCTGTCGTCCGGCGAGATCAGCTCGGTGCCGCCGACCCGGTCGTGGTCGATGTCCTCCAGGAACCGGCCGCGCCACAGGTCGACGGCCGCGCGTAACAGCGCGATCGCCCGGCGCGGGTCCTCCGCCCGCGCCGCCTCCGCCTGCGCGCGCAGCCGGTCGAACCGGACGGTGTCGAGCCGGTCGTCGTCGACCCGCAGCAGGTACCCCGTCGGCGTCGTCTCGATCGCCGCGTCCGTGCCCTGGAACGCCTTGCGCAGCTTGTTGATGTAGCCGCGCACGAGGTTGCGGCGGTCGGGGTTGCCGCCCCACACGATCTCGGTCAACTTCTCGGTGGACACCGGTTTGTTCGCGTGCAGCAGGAGCACCACGAGGACGAACCGCTGCTGCTGGTCCCCCAGCGGCAACCGGGCACCGTCGTGCCACGCCTCCAGCGGACCCAGCATCCGAAATTCCACGCCGCCTCCCGGTTCGCGAGCTTCACGTCTACGGCGGATGTCGCACAAGGGGTCGTCCGTGTGTCGGAATCCGCCTCGGGTCCACCTTCGGTAGACAAACACCGGCCACGCTCCGACCTGTCCGCAAAAGTTGTGCGAAGGAGGAGCTCGATGGTGTCCGACGTGCTGCCGTGCTACTTGGTGTGCGACGTGTCGCTCTCCATGACCGACCACCTCGGCGAGGTGAACGCCGGGTTGCGGGAGTTCCGGGGCGCGGTGCACGCCGACCCGTCGGCGGCCGCGCTGACCAGGGTCTGCGTGGTCGGGTTCGCCGCGGCGGCCACCGTGCTGCAACCGCTGCGACCGGCGGCGGAGCTGACCGAGCTGAGCGCGTCCAGACCCCGGACCGGGACCAACTTCGGCCCCGCGTTCGCGCTGTTACGCGAGACCATCTCGCACGACGTCCGCGCCCTGAAGGCCGACCGGTTGCGGGTGCACCGCCCGGTCGTCTTCTTCACCTCCGACGGCCGACCGACCGACCCGGGGGTGTGGCCCGCGGCGTTCGCGGCGCTGGCCGACCCGGGCTGGTCGTCCCGCCCGACCGTCGTCGCCTACGGCCTCGGCGCGGTCGACCGGGACACGCTGGACCGCATCGGCACGTCCCGCGTGTTCCTCGGCCAGGACGGCATCCGCCTGGGCACCGCGCTGGCGGTGTCGGTGACCCGGACGGCGCGGCGGACCGACCGCGTCTAGGCCATCCACGATCCGTCCACCCCCGGTCCACTGGCCGACCGCACCCTGCACCCCGAAGCACCGTGGAGATCGACGGGGGTGAGCCGATGAACGCGTACGTGGACCTGGTCCGGGAGCTGAAGTCGCTCCGCAAGGGTCGCGGCGTGTTGGCCGGCCGGATCGGGGACAGGGTCGGACCGACCCTGCGCGCGACGTGCGGGGTGACCGAGGGCGACGCGCCGGGCGCGATCCGCCGGAAGGTGTCCGAGAGGTTGGCGGAGCTGGCCGGGCGGCTGCCGGAGGACCTGCGCCTGGCCACGCTCGCGGCGTTCGCCATCGAGGACGAGGCGCGGCTGCCGCTCTACCAGGACCGGGTGTACTGGGCGGCGATCCGGCTGGACCGGGACCCGCGCACGGTCCGCCGCCGGGTCGACGAGGCCATCAACCACCTCGCCGAACTGGCCGCCGACGCGCCGCGCGAGCGGTCGGCCGCGCGGTCGGGCGGGTGGCGCACCGCCGAGCTGCACACCGTGCTGACGCTGGACGGGCCCGAGGTGATCGAGCGGCACCGGGTCGTCGCCGAGCGGGACGGGCTGCGCGAGCTGCCCCTGACCCCGCCGCTGCCGCTGGACCGGCCCGACGTGCGGGTGCTGTACGGCGGCACGCTGGTCGACCGCGCCACCCCGACCCTGGCGCTGCCGACCCCGGTCGACAGCGGCCACGCGCACGACTTCGCGATCCACTACCGGCCGCCGGGCGGGCGCGTGCTGCGGGCCCACCTCGGTTACGTGCCGCGGCACCCGTGCGACCTGCTGGATTTGCGCGTGCGCTTCGGCCCCACCCCCGCCCCGCCCCGCGTGTGGGCGCTGGAAGGCGCCGACCCGCAGGACGACCTGACCCGCGGGGGCGTCGCGCACCCGGTGGACCAGGCCGGTGAGGTGCACCTGCGGTTCCGCCACCCCACCCCGGGGCTGGCCTACGGGGTGAGGTGGCGGGTGACCGGACTCGGGTGAGGTGCCGGCCGCGCTGGTCGGCCGCGGGTTGACCAACCGCGAGATCGCCGAGGCGCTGTTCCTGTCCCGGCGCACGGTGGACAACCACGTGGCGCACGCGATGCGGAAGCTCGGCGTCACCTCCCGCACCGCGCTGCGCGGCGTCGGTCAGTCGAGCACGGCGAACGCCTCCACCTCCACGAGCACATCGGGTTCGAACAGGTAGTCAACGCCGATCAGCGAGGCGGGCGGGAACGGTTGCGGGATGCCCAACTCCTCGGCGACCGCGGTGATGCCGGCCAGGAAGGCGTCCATCCGGTCGGGGCTCCACCGCGTCACGAAGAACCTGAGCCGCACCACGTCGGTGAAGTCGGCCCCGGCGCCGGCCAGGCCGAGCGCGGTGTTGCGCAGCGCCTGCGCGACCTGGCCGGTGAGGTCGCCGGTCGCGACGGGGTTGCCCGCCGCGTCCCGCGCGATCTGCCCGGCCACGTGCACGTGCCGCGTGCCCGTGCCGATGGAGACGTGGTGGTAGGGGACGGGCTGGAACATGCCCTCGGGGCTGAGCAGCTGCACGGTCACGTGGAGTCCTTCATGCTGGTCGTGAGTGGTATCCAACGTCTACCTGGTGCACGAAGGGAACTTCAACGAGACTAGGTGTCGTGCAGGAAACCTCGCAGGCCGACCAGGTCGCCATCACCGCGCCGCACCGCGAACTGCTCGACCAGGTGCTGGACAAGTGGTCGCTCCAGGTCCTCGACAAGCTGTGCGGCCGGCCGTTGCGGTTCAACGAGCTGCGCCGCGAGATCCCCGTCGTGACGCAGAAGTCGCTGACCACCACGTTGCGACGCCTCGAGCGCAACGGGATGGTCGAACGCGTCATCGTGGCCACGCGCCCGATCGCCGTCGAATACCGCATCACGCCGCTCGGGACGACGTTGCAGGACCTCATCGACGCGTTGCTGCGCTGGAGCACCACCAACATGGCCGACGTCGAACGGGCCCGCGCGCGTTTCGACACGGAGGCGTGAATTCGTTCGACGCCATTCGACCGCATTCGACGCCCGTGCGCCGTGTCGGATTTCCGATGGCGGCCGACGTGGTGATTGACAAGGTCACAGGTGCGCCGCACAGTTTGGGAGCGCTCCCAGTTCATCACCGTCGATGGGGAAAACTCTGATGAGACCGCGTCTCGCCGCGCTGCCGGCACTCGCCGCGCTCGTGGCCGCCCAAGTTGCGCTGACCGCCGGTTCTCCGGCGCACGCCGCCGATTCCGCCGTCACCGTCACGGTGAACACCCGGGCCGGGCTGGAGGTCGTGCACGAGGCCGCCACCGGCGTCAACCACGCCATCTGGGACACCCACCTCGGCAGTGACGCCGTCGCCGACCTCCTCAAGGACGCGGGCGTCAAGGCCATGCGCTACCCCGGCGGGTCCTACTCGGACATCTACCACTGGGCCGACCACACCGCGCCCGGCGGGTACGTGGCCCCGAACACCGACTTCGACACGTTCATGAGCGGCGTGCGGCGGGCGGGCGGTCAGGCGATCGTGACGGCGAACTACGGCACCGGCACGGCCGAAGAGGCGGCGGCCTGGGTGCGGTACGCCAACGTCGAGAAGCGCTACGGCGTGAAGTACTGGGAGATCGGCAACGAGAACTACGGCAACGGCCACTACGGCTCCGGGTGGGAGGCCGACGACCACCCCGACAAGAGCCCGACCTACTACGCCACCCTGGTCCGCGACTACGCCACCGCGATGAAGGCCGTCGACCCGACCATCAAGGTCGGCGCGGTGCTCACCACGCCGGGCGAGTGGCCCGACGGCATCACGGCGGCGGGCGACTCCGCGTCGTGGAACGAGGTCGTGCTGTCCATCGCCGGTCCCGTGGTCGACTTCGGCATCATCCACTGGTACCCCAGCGGCGACACGGCGGCGCAGGTGCTGGCCAAGACCGACCGGGTGAAGGACCAGATCGCCCTGGTGCGCGAGCAGTCCCACCGGTTGGCGGGCAAGGACCTCGGCATCGCGCTGACCGAGGTGAACACGTCGTTCGGGCGCAACACCCAGCCCGGCGCGCTGTTCGCCGCCGACGCCTACGCGACCATGATCGGCCACGGCGTGTTCAGCGTGGACTGGTGGAACGTCCACAACGGCATCGGCCAGGTCCGCGAGATCGCGGGCCACACCGACTACGACGACTACGGCCTGCTCTCCAGCGGCACCTGCAACGCCGAGGGGACGGTGTGCCAGCCAGCGCTGAACACGCCGTTCGCGCCGTACCACGGGATCGCGATGGTGTCGAAGTTCGCCCGGCCGGGCGACCAGCTCGTCACGGCCGCGTCCACCGACCCGCTGGTGCGCAGCCACGCGGCACGCCGGACCGACGGCGGCCTGTCCGTGATGCTGGTCAACCAGGACCCGGACGCCTCCCGGACCGTGGACCTGCGGCTCGCGGGCTACTCGGCTGCCGCCGGCGCGACCGTGCACACCTTCGCCAACGGCGACACCGGTATCACCACGGCCGCCGGCTCGTCGTCCACCGTGACGCTGCCGCCGTACTCGATCACCACCGTGCTGCTCAAGCCGTCCGGTTCGGTGGGCGGCCCGGCCGCGCCCGCCCGCCCGGTCGCGGGCGAGGTCACCGACCGCACGGCCGCGCTGTCCTGGCCCGCGCCGCCCGCGGGCGTGAAGTACGAGGTGCACCGGCGGGTCGACGGCGCGCGCACCGAGCAGTGGGGCGAGACGACCGGCACCACGTTCACCGCGGCCAACCTCGTGCCCGGCACGGAGTACACGGTCAACCTGGTGGCCCGGGACAACGCGGGCCGCGTCTCCTGGTCCTCCCCGCCGCTGACCTTCACCACCCGCACCCCGGCGACGTCGACGTGCGCGGTGACGTACAAGGAGAGCACCAACTGGGGCAACGGTTTCGTGGCCGACCTGGAGATCACGAACACGGGCACGCGGCCGGTCGCCGGGTGGACGTTGACCTACACCTGGCCGACCACCTGGCAGCAGGTCTCCAGCGGCTGGAACGCCACCTGGTCGCAGACCGGGACCCAGGTGACCGTCGCCAACACCGCCACGCTGGCCGCGGGCGAGTCGACGACGGCCGGTTTCGTGGGCGCGTACCAGGGTCCGAACGTGCACCCGGTGAAGTACTTCCTGAACGGCAAGCTCTGCACCACCCGGTGACGTGACGCTGCCCCCGGCCCAGGCCGGGGGCAGCTCACCAAAGATCGAGCCGTTCGCGCCGGCTGTTGTCGTCGGCGGATACGGCCTGTCGCCATTGTCCGACAAAGCCGGTGCATCACCGCTCTATTCAGCAGGAATCGGTACTCCCGCCGGGTGTGAACAGCACCGGAACCTTCCCGTCGAGCCCTGTTGTGGGTCGCCTTTCCTGTGCTGAGAAGCAGGAAGGTGCTCGGTTCACCCGGCGTCGCCACGGCCCCGGTCGTCCAGCACCAGCGGGGCGCGGCCGGTGACGGTGTAGCGGATGTGGGTCACGTCCGGCGCGTGCAGGACCCTGGTGGGGATCAGCTCGATGCCTTCCTTGTGGCCCAGGCCGAGGTCGGGCTCCAGCAGGCGCATACCCGTGCCCAGGACCACCGGGACGACGTGCAGTTCCAGTTCGTCCAGCAGGCCGGCGGCCAGGACCTGGCGGACCAGCGTGCCGCCGCCCGCGACCGCGACGTCCTTGCCGCCGGAAGCGGCCTTCGCCTGGGCCACGGCGCTCGCCACGCCGTCGGTGACGTAGGTGAAGCTGGTGCCGCCCTTGCGCTCCAGGGTCTGGCGCGGCCGGTTGGTCACCACGAACACGGGTGCGCGGAACGGCGGCTCCTCGCCCCACGGCACCTCGCCGCCGTCGGCCATGCGCCGGCCCATCACGTACGCGCCGGCGGCCTCGAAGGACTCCTGGATGACGTCGGAGTTGACGTCGCGCACGCCGCCCGCGAAGCCCTGCCGCTCCCGCCACGCCATCGCGCTGATCGCCCACCGCGTGACGCGGAAGAACGCCGCCGCCTCCGCCGACCCCAGCCAGTCGCCGTCGCCGTCGTGGCGCGGGCCGGCGTAGAAGCCGTCGAGGGACACCGACATCTGCGCGGTCACCTTGGTCATCGCTCTTCCTTCCTCCCGGCGACGCCCGGCGGGGTCGCTCGGGAGGGGATCGGAGCCGTCGACCCGATTTCTACGTCGACCCGGAACAATCTTCGGCGGAGGTGCAGCGGGCCGCGCGCAGGAGCAGGAACCGCTGCTCGGCGACGTTGCCCGCGAGCCGTGCGGCCTGCCGGAACGCCTCGCTCGCGGCGTCGGCGTCACCGGCCCGTTCGAGCAGGTGGGCGCGCACGGCGAGCAGGCGGTGGTGGCCCGCCAGGACACCGCGCCCCAGGTCGTCGAGGAGGTCCAGGGCGACCCGCGGCCCGTGCACCTCGGCCACGGCGACGGCCCGGTTCAGCGCGGCGACCGAGCTGGGCGCGAGGCGGTGCAGCACGTCGTACAGCGCGAGGACCTGCGGCCAGTCGGTGTCCGCCGCCGTGGCGGCCTCGCTGTGCACGGCCGCGATGGCCGCCTGCACCTGGTACGGGCCGACGGGGTGGGCGGCCAGGGTGCGGGTGATCAGGTCGGTGCCCTCGGCGATGGCCGCGCGGTCCCAGCGCGACCGGTCCTGCTCGGCCAGCGGGACCAGGATGCCGTCGGGTCCGGTGCGGGCCGCGCCGCGGGCCTCGGTGAGCAGCATCAACGCGAGCAGCCCCGCGGTCTCGCCGTGGTCGGGCAGCCGGGCGTGCAGCTCCCGGGTCAGCCGCACGGCCTGCGCGGTCAGGTCGGGCCGGCGCAGCCGGGGACCGGCGCTGGCGCTGTAGCCCTCGTTGAACAGCAGGTAGAGCACGTGCAGCACGACGGTCAGCGCGCGTTCGGTGTCCGCGGGCAGCTCGAACCGCGCGCCCGCCTCCAGCAGCCGCTGCTTGGCCCGCGAGATCCGCTGGCCCATGGTCTTGTCCGGCACCAGGAACGCGGCGGCGATCTCGGTGGTGGTCAGCCCGGCGACGGCCCGCAGCGTCAGCGCCATCTGCGCGGGTGGCGTGAGCGCCGGGTGGCAGCACAGGAACAGCAGTTCCAGCAGGTCGTCGCGGGCGGGTTCGGCGTCCGGCGGCGGTGCCAGCAGCTCGTCGCGCGGCACGGCGTCGTGCACGGCCTGCTCCCGGCGCGCTCGCGCGACGTCGGACCGCACGAGGTCGACGTAGCGGCGTCCGGCGACGGTGGTGAGCCAGCCCAGGGGGTGTTCGGGGACGCCGTTGCGCGACCAGGCGTCGGCGGCGTCGATCAGCGCCTCCTGCACGGCGTCCTCGCACCGGGCGAAGTCGCCGTGCCGGCGCACGAGGATGCCGAGCACCTGCGGCGTCAGCGTCCGCAGGAGGTGCTCGTCGGCGGTCAAAGGTCGCCGCCGCCCGGCTCCATCAGCGGCCACACCTCGAGGCCGCCGCCCAGGCCGCGGCTGTAGCGCAGGGCCGGGTACGAGCGCGCGATGTCCATCGCCCGCTCCTCGCTGTCCACGTCGACCACGAAGTAGGAGCCGACGTACTCCTTGGCCTCCAGGTACGGCCCGTCGGTGACGACCGGCGCGCCCTCGACCACGCGCACCGACCGGGGGCGCTCGACCAGGCCGCGGGAGTCGACCAGCTCGCCGGACTCGCGCAGGGCCGCGTTGAACGCGTCCACGTCGGCGACCAGCTTGGTGAACTCCTCGGCGTCCACGCTGTTCCAGACCTGCTCGTTGCCGTAGATGAGCATCAGGTACTTCACCGCGCGCCTCCTGCGGTCGGGAGTGGACAGCGGGATTCTGCCGGCTCCTCCGCTTTCGAAAAAGTTGCGAAACCGCGCGGTGCCTGCGAGAGCTCGGACAAGGAAGATTCGGGCGCGTCTGTGAATCGTTGCAGTTCAGAGGGCTCGTTGTGTTTCGCCGTATTTCCGATAGTGTCGGAAACCGTGAGCGGGCTGAAGATCCTGGAGCGCACGTGCCGCGTGAGCAGGGCGCGGGTCGACCGGCCGCACCCTCCCGCGCCGCTGGTGGAGCTGGTCTTCCCCGCCCTCAACAGCGCCTGGGCCATGGAGGTCATGCGGGGCGTGGTCGACTCCGGGCTGGACGTGGTGCTGTCCTCGGCGGTCGGTCGCGGCACGTCGTGGGCCGCCGACGTGGTCCGGGCCCGGCGCGCGGGCGTGCTGCTGGTGACGTGCCCGATCAGCGTCGCCGAGGAACGGGTGTTCGCCCGCGCCGGGGTGCCGCTGGTGCACATCGACCCGGTCGACGCGGCCGCGCCGGACCTGATCGGCGTCGCCGCGACCAACCGGGCGGGCGGTGTCACGGCGGTGAAGCACCTGCTGGCGCTCGGGCACAGGCGGATCGCCGTCGTGGGCGGGCCGCGTGACGTGCTGTGCAGCCGTGCGCGCGTGGAGGGCTACCGCGCCGCCCTCGAACGCGCCGGCATCGCGTTCGACGCCGACCTGGTCCGGCACGCCGACTTCACCCGCGAGGGTGGTCGCCGGGAGGCAGACGGGCTGCTGCGCCGACCCGACCGGCCGACGGCGGTGTTCGCGGCCAACGACGAGCAGGCGCTCGGCGTGGTGGAGGCGGCGCGGTCGGCGGGCCTGTCCGTGCCGGGCGACCTCAGCGTCGTCGGCTTCGACGACCTGCCCGCCGCCCGCCGCGCCGCGCCCGCCCTCACCACGGTCCGCCAACCGCTCGCCGCGATGGGCAGGCAGGCGGGCTGGATGCTGGCCGACCTGATCGCGGGCCGCCCTCCGGCGCCCGGCCGGGTAGAGCTGGCCACCGACCTCGTCGTCCGCGACTCGACCGCCCCGCCGCCCCGGGGCTGACGCCGGTCAGCCGGTGGTCGTCACCGTCGTGGGCGCGGTCGTCGCGGACTCGCTCGCGGTGGGCGCGGGGGACTGGGTGACCGTCGACGGGGTGGTCGTGGGCGTGGTGGTCGTCGGCATCGTGGGCATCACGACGGTGAAGGGGACACCCGGCTCCTCGTGGCAACCGCGCTCGTCGTGGACGACCCGCGGGCGGGGGAAGCGGTTGTCGTTGCGGTTGTCGCCCTCGCAGCCGTACCACGGGGCGTTCAGCGGCCTGCCGTCCTCGTCGTAGAGGTGGACGTCGGTGAGCGGCTTGCCGTCCTTGTCGAACACGTAGATGTTGTCCGGTGCCGAGGGCGAGGGCGTGTACGAGACCGGCGCGCTGCCGACCGGGTAGTCGTCGAAGCGCGAGCCCAGCGTGCCGAGGACCATCAGCAGGAGCCCCAGGGCGAACCCGGTCGCGGGCAGGCTGATCCACAGCCACCGGCGGTCGGTCCGCGCCTTCGGGCCCGCCACCAGCGACAGCGCGGCGAGCGCCACGGCCACCACGAAGCCGAACTCCGGCCGGTGCACCATCACGCCTCCGGCGGCGATGAGCAGCGCGCGGGCGACCCACCACGCCGGCTGGAGGGCGCGCAGCGGCGCGAACGCCTTGCGCAGGTCGGTCTTCGCGGCACGGGTCAGCACGTCCTGGACGGCGATCGTCTCCGGCAGCCTCGCGACCTCGGCGAGCAGGCCGACCTGCCGGAACACCAGCAGGGCCGCCGCCGCGCCGCAGAGGCCGACGAGCACGGTCACCTCGATGGTGTCGCCGCGGGTGACGGCGAAGCCGAACGCCATCACCGTGGCGGCCACGAGGCTCCAGAACGCGAACCGGGCCACCAGGACCGACTGGCCGCCGCCGGTCGCGGGGGAGGAGGGCAGCGGGTAGCCGGCCGCGACGCGCAGCTCCTCCGCGTACGCGCGCGGCGTGCCGAGCCGGTCGACCAGCGCGGCCAGGGAGAACTCGTCGCCCATCTCCTCGGCGACCTCGGCGACGTGCGCGCCCGCGTCGTCCATGATTTCGGCGACCTCGGCGGCGGGCAGGTCGGACAGCGCGTCGCGCATGCCGTCCAGGTAGTGCTTGACCTCGGTGTTCGTCTGCGTGTTCATGCACCCTCCCCCAACAGGTCGTCCAACGCCCGCGCGAACGACTTCCAGGTCTTGCCGGATTCGAGCAGGCGTTCCCGGCCCGGCTCGTTGAGGCTGTAGTACTTGCGGTGCGGGCCCTCTTCGCTGGGCACGACGTAGGACGTGAGCAGGCCGGCGTTGTAGAGCCGGCGCAGGGTGCCGTAGACCGACGCGTCGCCGACACCGTCCAAGCCGCCTTGGCGCAGTCTGCGCAGCACGTCGTAGCCGTACCCGTCCTCCTTGCGCAGCACCGCGAGGACGGCGAGGTCCAGCACCCCCTTGAGCAGCTGGCTGGTGTCCATGGCTTCTCCCCAGGTGGTGTGCGAACGATGGTACTACGGATAGCGGAGTACCGCGTACGGAGGGGTAGTGCGAGGATCGCGTCCGTGGCGACCGAGTTCGTGGGAGATCCCTCGTGGGTGTGGGGCCTGGCGGCGCGCGACGACGACGTCCGCCGGCGGGCCCTGGCCCGGCACCGGGAGTTGGTGGAGCACGCGCGGCAGGCGTTGCACTGGTCGAACGACGTGTGGGCACGAGCGGGGTCGCCCGCGCCCGACGAGCCGCACCTGGCCGCCGAGATGGACCAGGCCCGGGCCGCGTTCCGCTACCACCGGGGTCGGACGATCTTCGGCCTCACCGCTTCGCTGTGGGACGACGACCACGAGGTCCGCGAGCGCCACGCGCCGTTCGTGCTGCTCTACCTGGCGTGGGAGGGGCGGTACCCGGACGACTGGCGCGCCGAGGCGAACAACCTGTGGTCGCCGTGGGGGCGCAAGGAGTCGTTGCTGCGCACGATGGCCGAGGACGGCGTCCCGGCGGCGATCCGGCCGCAGCTGACGGACCTGATCACCGACGTGGTCCGCCGCCGCTACCGCTGCAAGGACTGGATGTACGCGGGACTGGTCCGGCACGTCGCCGACGACCGGTTCCACGAGCGGATGCGCGCCCTGCTCGGTGACGACGACCCGGTGGTCCGGCTGCGGGCGCGGTTCCTGCTGCACGTCGCCGCGCACCCCGGGGTGAGGGTGCGGCGGGCCAGTTGGCGGAGGTGGCTCGAAGCCGACCCGGACCGGGCGCGCGCGGTGGCACCCGGACCGGGGGACGTCGGCGGCTGAACGCGGGCAGTGCCGCCCCGACCGGCGCCGAGGGGCAGTGTCCTCGTTACGCGTCCTCGTCGTCGCTGGACTTCAGCACGGCCACGCCGCCCGCGGGCACGCGCAGCTCCGACGCGCACCGCTGCCCGGTGAGCAGCTCGGTGCCGGACGCGGCCACGCCCACCTCGGCGTCGGTGTGGTTGAGCACGAACAGGTAGTCGGCGCCCGCGCCGCGCCGCCGCACCACCTCCACGTCGCGCGGCAGGTCGTCGCGCACCCGCACGCCCGCGGTCGGGAACACCTCGCGCAGCACCTGGTCGAGCGCCGCGCCGCGCAACCGGGTCGAGACGTACCAGGCGGTGCCCGCGCCGAGCCGGTGCCGCGTCACCGCCGGACCGCCCGACGCCGGACCGTCCACGTAGGAGCGCACGGTCTCCGCGCCGGCCAGGCGGACGTGCTCGGCCCACACGTCACCGCGCAGCCCGCCGTCGAGCGAGACCTCCTCGCCGGCGCGCAGCGGCAGGAACTCCTCGACCTCCAGCCCCAGCACGTCGCGCAACGCACCGGGGTGCCCGCCGGGGTGCACGGTGTCGTTGGCGTCCACGATGCCGGAGAAGTACGAGACGACGAGCGTGCCGCCACCGGCCACGTAGTCGTGCAGCACGCGGGCCGCCGCCGTCGACATCAGGTAGAGCGACGGCACGACGACGAGCCGGTAGCCGCTCAGGTCGGCCTCCGGCGCGACGAAGTCCGCGGTCAGGTGGGCGTCCCAGAGCTGTTCGTAGAACGCGCCGACGCGTTCCCGGTAGGACAGGTCCACCGACGGCCGCCAGTCCAGCTCCAGCGCCCACCACGACTCCCAGTCCCACAGCACGGCGACGTCCGCCCGCACCACGCTGCCGCGCACCTCGCGCAGTGCGCCGAGCTCGCCGCCCAGCCGCACGACCTCCTGCCACAACCTGCTGCGCGTGCCGGAGTGGGGCAGCATCGCGGAGTGGAACTTCTCCGCGCCGAAGCGGGAGGCCCGCCACTGGAAGAACATCACCGCGTCCGCGCCGCGCGCCACGTGGGTGAGGCTGTTGCGGCGCATCTCGCCGGGCCGCTTGGCCAGGTTGCGCGGCTGCCAGTTCACCGCGCCGGTGGAGTGCTCCATCAGCATCCACGGCCGCCCGCCCGCCACCGCGCGGGTCAGGTCCGCCGACAGGGCCAGGTCGACGTGGTTGCGGTCGGCCTCGGCGGTCAGGTAGTGGTCGTTGGCCACCACGTCGACCTCGCGGCCCCAGCGCCAGTAGTCGATCGACTTGCAGTTGCTGGTCATGAAGTTCGTGGTGATCGGCACGGCCGAGTGCGCGCGCAGGACGTCGCGCTCGGCGGTGTAGCAGGCCAGCAGCTCGTCCGAGCAGAACCGGGCGAAGTCCAGCTCGTGCGCGGGGTTGCCGGTGGTGCCGGACACCCGCGGCGGCTCGACCTCGGCCCACTCGCCGTAGCGCTGGCCCCAGAAGCTCGTGCCCCAGGCTTCGTTGAGCGCGTCGAGCGAGCCGTGCCGGTCGCGCAGCCAGCGCCGGAACGCGGTGGCCGACTCGGGGCAGTAGCACGCGCCGACCGGTGCGCCGTACTCGTTGTGCACGTGCCACAGCGCCACCGCCGGGTGCTCGCCGTACCGCGCGCCGAGCTGCCGGGTGATGGTCGCGGCGGCCTGCCGGTAGGCGGGTGAGCTGGGGCAGAACGTCGCCCGCGACCCGCGTTCCAGCTCGGTGCCGTCCCGGGTGACCGGCCGGATCTCCGGGTGCGCGCGGTAGAGCCACGCGGGGGGCACGACGGTCGGCGTGGCCAGGTTGACCGCGATGCCCGCGCCGTGCAGCAGGTCGAGCAGCCGGTCCAGCCAGCCGAAGTCGAACTCGCCGGGCCGCGGCTCCAGCAGCGCCCAGGCGTGGATGGCGACGCTGACCAGGTTCACCCCCGCCTGCCGCATCAGCTCGACGTCCTCGACCCACACCTCCTCGGGCCACTGCTCGGGGTTGTAGTCCCCGCCGTAGACGAGCCCGTCCACGCCTGCCGGCATGCGCGGCGCGACCGGGTCCTCCGCGGCCCGCCCGTCGGCCGGACGAGGCACCACAAACGTCATGAACACTCCAGTGGCTGTGAACGTGCACGGTCTCTTCGCAGATTACGGTGCAGATAAGACGGGGTGTCAAGTAGTTGACAGGCGCGCTGTGCGGACAACTACTGTGCACGTTCACAGCGCGGTTCTCGCTGGCAGTGGCGTCAGCGACGCGGAACCCCCGGAGACCTCATGCGACTCGACATCGCGAAGAAGGCCGCGGCACTCGGCCTCGGCCTCGCCCTGCTCGCCGGCTGCGGCGCAGGCGCCGAGCAGGCCGCCGACGGCCCGGTCGAACTCTCCTTCTGGGCCTGGGCGCCCAACATCGACAAGGTCGTCGACAAGTGGAACGCGGGCCACCCGGACGCCAAGGTCGTGGTGAGCAAGCAGGCCCAGGGCGACGACCTGGTGACCAAACTCCTGACCAGCGCCAAGGGCGGCAACCCGCCGGACCTCGCGCAGGTGGAGTTCCAGGCGCTGCCGACGCTGGTCAGCAACGACGTGCTGGCCGACATCTCCGAGGGCGCCGCGGCCGCCGAGGACAAGTTCGCGCCCGGCATCTGGGACCAGGTCACGCTGGGTGGCAGCGGCGTCTACGCCGTGCCCCAGGACTCCGGCCCGATGATGTTCTACTACCGCGCCGACCTGTTCGAGCAGTACGGCCTGGAGGTGCCGACCACCTGGGACGAGTACGCGCAGACCGCCCGCGACCTGCGGGCCAAGGCCCCGGACAGGTTCCTCGGCACGTTCTCGTCCAACGACCCGGGCTGGTTCGCGGGCCTCGTGCAGCAGGCCGGCGCGTCGTGGTGGTCGGTCGACGGCGACGCGTGGAAGGTCTCCGTTGACGACGCCGCCACCAAGAAGGTCGCGCAGTACTGGAGCGGCCTGGTCGCCGAGGGCGCGATCGACAAGTCCCCGATGTACACGCCCGAGTGGAACAAGGCGCTCAACGACGGCACGCAGGTCGGCTGGCTCAGCGCGGTGTGGGCGCCGGGCGTGCTCAAGGGCAACGCGGAGAGCACGGCGGGCAAGTGGGCGATGGCGCCGATGCCGCAGTGGGACGCCGCCAAGCCCCGCACCGGCAACTGGGGCGGTTCCACCACGGCCGTGACCGCCGGTTCGAAGAAGCAGAAGGCCGCGACCGAGTTCGCGCTGTGGCTCAACACCGATCCCGAAGCCGTCGAGCTGCTGGTCAAGGAGAGCGGCATCTACCCGGCGGCCACGTCGGCGCAGCAGGCGCAGTCCCAGCCGCCCGCGTTCTTCCCCAACCAGCCCGACTTCTACACCCGGGCCGCGGAGATCGCCGCCACGTCCTCCGGCTTCACGTGGGGGCCGAACGTCAACGTCACCTACACCGCGTACAAGAACGCGATGGGCGAGGCCATCAGCGCCGGCGCGGACCTCGTGCCCGCGCTCGCGAAGATGCAGAGCGCGACCGTGGACGACATGAAGGCCAACGGCTTCACGGTCGGCGGCTGAGCCCGTGGCGTCGACGCGTGTTACCGCGCGGGGTGGTGCGGCGCCCAGGGTGGCGCCGTACGCCTTCATAGCCCCGGCGGTGGTGCTGTTCGTGCTGGTGTTCGCGCTGCCGATCGCCTACACGGTGTACCTGAGCCTGTTCCGCACCGAGGTCAAGGGCCTCGGGCTGGGCCGGGGCAGCCGCTCCGAGGTGTTCGTGGGCCTGGACAACTACGTGCGCGCGCTCACCGACTCCGAGTTGGGTGCGGGCGCGTTGCGGGTGGTCGGCTACGGCGCGATCCTCGTGCCGACGATGCTGGGCCTGGCCCTGGTGTTCGCGCTGCTGCTGGACGAGGACCGGGTTCGGGCCCGCGGGTTCAGCCGCATCGCGATCTTCCTGCCGTACGCGGTGCCGGGCGTGATCGCGTCGCTGCTGTGGGGCTTCCTGTACCTGCCCGGCACCAGCCCGTTCAACCAGCTGCTGCGCGAGCTGTCGCTGCCCGGGGTGGACCTGCTGTCGCCCACCGGGATCTACTTCGCGCTGGCCAACATCGCGGTGTGGGGCGGTGTCGGCTACAACATGGTCGTCCTCTACACCGCGCTGCGGTCCATCCCGCGCGACCTGTACGAGGCGGCCCGGATCGACGGCTGCACGCCGTGGCAGGTCGCGGTGCGGATCAAGATCCCGCTGCTCGCGCCCGCGCTGGTGCTGACGTCGTTGTTCTCGGTCATCGCGACGCTTCAGGTGTTCGCCGAGCCGACCACGCTGGCGCCGCTGACCAACTCGCTCTCGCTCACCTGGACGCCGTTGATGAAGGTCTACCAGGACGCGTTCGGCCGCGGTGACCTCTACTCCGCCGCCGCGACGTCGGTGCTGATCGCCGCGGTGATGTTCGTGATCTCGTTCGGGCTGCTGCGGGTGACGCGGTCGCGGGCGTTCGGGGGTGAGCGGTGAGGGCGCGGCTGGGCGGCCTGCCCACGTTCGTGCTGCTCCTGGGTGCGGTGTACTGCCTGTTCCCGGTGGCGTGGGTGCTGGTCGCGGCGACGAAGAGCACCGGTGAGCTGTTCTCCACGACGACGCTGTCGGTCGGGTCGTCGCTGGTGGCGAACCTGGGCGAGCTGAACGGCTACCGCGGCGGCGTGTTCTGGCGGTGGATGGCGAACTCCGCGCTGTACGCGGGGCTGGGGGCGCTGCTGTCCGCGGCGCTGTCCGGCGTGACCGGGTACGCGCTGGCCAAGTACGCGTTCCGGGGTCGGGCGCTGATCTTCAACGCGCTCATCGCGGGCGTGCTCGTGCCCGCCGTGGTGCTGGCCGTCCCGCAGTACCTGCTGCTGGCGGAGGTCGGCCTGACCGACACCTACCTGTCCGTGCTGCTGCCGAGCGTGATCAGCCCGTACGGCATCTACCTGGCCCGCATCTACGCCGCCGCGTCCGTGCCGGAGGACGTGGTCGAGGCGGCCCGCACGGACGGGGCGAGCGAGGTGCGCATCCTGGGGTCCATCGCGCTGCCGATGATGGTCCCGGGCCTGGTCACCGTGTTCCTGTTCCAGTTCGTGTCGATCTGGAACAACTTCATGCTGCCCTACATCATGCTCGGCGACGACGGGAAGTTCCCGGTCACGCTGGGGCTCTACACGATGCTCAAGCAGGGCAACACCACGCCCGCGCTCTACACCCTGGTCGTCACCGGATCGCTGGTGTCGGTGCTGCCCTTGATCGCGCTGTTCCTGACGTTGCAGCGATACTGGCGCATCGACTTGCTCTCCGGAGCGGTGAAAGCATGAGGGAGTCATGAGCGTCGAGCGCAGCAAGGCGGCGCGGCACCGGCCGACCATCCACGACGTGGCGGCGGCCGCGGGCGTGTCCCGGGGCACGGTGTCGCGCGCGCTCAACGGCGGCCGCAACGTCAGCCCCGCCGCGCTGGAGGCCGTGCTGAAGGCCGTGCGGACCACGGGGTACGTCGCCAACCCGGCCGCGCGCAGCCTCGTCACCCAGCGCGCGCACTCCGTGGCGTTCGTGCTCACCGAGCCGCAGCAGCGGCTGTTCGAGGACCCGAACTTCAGCATCCTGCTCCAGGGCTGCACCCAGGAGCTCGCCGAGGTCGACGTGCCCGTGCTGCTCATGACCGCCAGCACCGAGGTGGAGCGCAAGCGCACGAGCCGCTTCATCGCCGCCGGCCACGTGGACGGCGTGCTGCTGGTGTCGTCGCACACCGGCAACCCGCTGCTGGAGGAGCTGCGCGACTCGGGCATCCCCGTCGTAGCCTGCGGCAAGCCGATCGGCCACGAGGGCCAGGTCGCCTACGCCGCCGCCGACGACCGCTCCGGCGCGCGGCTGATGGTCGAGCACCTGCGGTCGCGCGGGCGTCGGCGCATCGCCACCATCACCGGCCCGCCCGACACACCGGGCGGCGTCGAACGGCTCGCCGGCTACCGGGACGTGCTCGGGGCCGACGCCACCCCGGACCTGATCGCGCACGGCGACTACAGCCGTGCCGGCGGCGAGGCCGCCATGTCCGCCCTGCTGGACCGCGCCCCGGACCTGGACGCGGTGTTCGTGGCGTCCGACCTGATGGCCGCCGGCGCGCTGAACGTCCTGCACGACTCGGGCCGCCGCGTGCCGGAGGACGTCGCCGTGGGCGGCTTCGACGACTCCAGCATCGCCACCTCCACCCGCCCCGCCCTGACCACGGTGCGCCAACCGTTCCAGCGCATCACCCGCGAGATGGTCCGCCTCCTGCTGGAGCAGATCCAAGGCGAACCACCGGCCGCCTCCATCCTGCCGACCGAACTGGTCGTGCGGGCCTCGACCTGACGCCCCCGGGCGGGCGGCGTGCCCGTCAGCGGGCGAGTTCCACGGCTCTGCGGCGGGCCGTGACGGCTTCCGGGTCGTTGCCGTGCACCAGCAGTTGCAGGGTGCTGAGCACGGCCGGGTTGTCGGTGCGGGTGGTGTCGTGGCCGGAGGTGATGAGCACGCCGCCCGCGTCCAGGGCCGGGCGGACGTGGGCGAGCAGGTCGGCCAGCGGGGTGGCGGCCGTCAGCTTCACCGACTCCGCGTAGCCGTCGAGCGCGTCGGGGCGCAGCGACTGCAGGGCGAGCAGCGGGATCGAGCCGCTGGTGATCCGGAAGTTCAGGTCGAGCATGACCAGCCGGCCGTCCAGCGTCTCGGCGCAGTCCAGGCTGCACAGGCCGCGGTAGCCGAGGTCGGCGGCGCGTTGGGTGATCGCGAGGCACTCCGCGAGCAGGTCCGGCGGCAGCGGGCTGACCGGGCCGAAGCGACCGCCGACGTAGACGCCGGTGTCGTCCACGCGTTGTTCGGTGACGGCGAGCAGGCGGGCCGCGGCGTCCGGTCCGACGTAGAGCTGGACGCCCCAGTTGCGCACGAGGTGCAGGTACTCCTCGACCACGAACTCACCCAGCAGGTCGGTGAACGCCGGGAACGCGACCCGGTCGCCCGCCTCGTGCAGGTAGACGTCGAGGCTGCCGCCGTGCGCGTCGTCCGTGGCGGCCTTGAGCACCCAGGACCGCCCGGCGGGCGCGGCCTCGGCGAGGTCGGCGCGCGTGACGACGTCGCGGCGGGCGTGGAAGCGCGGGGCGACGAACGTGCTGATGGTGGCCTTGTTGTTCAGGTAGCCGACGAGGCGCGCGGTCTTGACCAGGCGGTCGTCGGGGCACAGCGCGGTCGGGTGCGGGTACTCCATGGAGATCGGCAGGCCGTCGGCCATCGCCTCGGTGACGCGGGCGGCGAACCCGGCCTCGTCGCGGAAGTCGCGCAGGTCGTCGCCGACCGGCAGGCCGCCGTCGCGCAGCCGCGCCAGCAGTTCCGGGTCCGTGCCGCCCGCGCTGCAGATGACCGGCGTGGCGCCGGCGACGGCGATCGGGCGTGCGGAGAGCGCGTCGACGGTGGTGCGGTGCCGGGGGTCGGCGGCGGCCGGGCGGGCGCAGACGGCGATGTCGGGTCCGTACACGTCGGTGAGCGCGCGAGGTGCGACTACGGCCTGAGGCAGCGGGGTGGAGGTGCTGATGGCGTGCTCCCGTGGGGGTGAGTCGGGACGGCCTCGAACGCCACACGGTGGTGTGGAGGTCGGTGCCGCAAGAGCCCGCCGGTCGCGGGGTGGGAGCGTGAAGCGTGCCGTTGGCCCGGCCGAGCGCCGGGAGCCGACTGCGCACCGTGGATGACCAGCCCGAACGGGGCTGTGCGCCTCAGCGTCCCACGTCACCCCCACCTCACCCAAACCCGAGAGTCGAACACTCAGGTCTCGAGAGTCGAACGCTCAGGACCCCCGAGTTCAACGCTCACGCCTAACGGTGTGTGGCGCGAGCGTTGAATTCAGGGGTCCTGAACGTAGGACTCTCGGGACCTGAGCGTAGGACTCTCGGGACCTGAGCGTTCGACTCTCGGGACTTGAGCGTTCGACTCGCGGGTTAGTGGGGGGTGAAGGTCAGGCAGAGGCGGAGGGGGTGTTCGGACCACGTGTTCATCGCGTACATGGCCAGCAGGCCGCCCGCCTCGACGGTCTCGGGGGTGGCCGGGGCGTTCAGGGACGCCTGGCCCAGCCACATCGGCGTTTCGGCCGGCGGGGTGGGGGAGGTCTGGGCGATCGAGATCCGCTGACCCTCGTGCTCCCGCACGGCCAGCAGCACGTAAGGCTCGGCCAGGTCGGCGGTGTGCGTGCCCGGCTCCACGGCGACGTACTCGCCCCGCTCCGCCGCCGCCGCGCTCACCCGGCCGATCCAGCGGAACGCCTCCAGCAACGTGTCCGTGGTCAGCGCCTCGTGCGCCTCGACCCCGGCCACCCGCGTCACGCCCGTCACGACGCCCTCGATCCCGCCGCCGTCCGAGCGGTAGCGGTGGGGCAGCATGATCGTGGACGACGACTCGTCCAGCGCGACCAGGTCGCGGAACCGCCGATCGGTCAACGGCGTGCGCGCGAGCGCCCCGAGCCCCAGCTTGCCCAGCACCACGTCCGGCTCGGCCATCCGCCAGAACGTGCACTCGTCGTCGATCCACAGCGGCAGGTACCCGCCCACCGGCAGGCCGGGCACGACGGTCGTCAGCGTCGACCCCACCTCCGGCACCGCCGCACCCGGCGAGAACGGCGGCAGCTCGGCGAACCGCGGGTCGACCCGCGCGGTGCGGATGACGTGGTGCGCCCACGCCCGGACGCGGGTCAGCGGGTGGTCGGCGAACTGGGCGTCGTAACGCGGGTCGTCGCCCTTGTGGAACGGCAGCCGCCCCTGCACCTCCGGCGCGTACGGGTGCGGCATGACCCACCCGTCGAACCCGAGCTGCGCCACCAGCACGGCCTCCCGCATGCCGGTCCGCCCCTGCTCCGCCGCCTGCATCTTGAGCACGGCGCTGCTGCCGGCCTTGGGCACGGTGAACGAGCCGATGAACACCTGCCCCGACGGCTGGTTCGGCAGCGGCACCTTCACCACCTGGAACAACGCGGGCACGTCGCCCAGCCGCACGTGGTGCGCCTCGATCAGGCACCCCACCTCGCCGGTGGCGACCGCCAGGTCGTGCCGCAGCTTCGGCATGTCGTCCAACGACGCGGGCAGGTCCGGCACCAGGTCGAAGTAGCTGAGGCTGACCTGGTCACCGGTGGTGGGGTTCACCCAGGTGTTCTGGTCGTGGTGGTGGAGGCCGGTCGTGTCGAATGCGATGGGCACCCGTTGACCCTATTGGGCGACACCCGTTCGTCCACCACGCCCACTGTCACCGCACCAGGCCGTGCTCGTAGGCGTAGATCACCGCGTGCACCCGCGTGCGCAGCCCGAGCTTGGTGAGGATGCGGGCGACGTGCGTCTTCACCGTGCCCTCCTCGATGGTCAGCGCACCGGCGATCTCCGCGTTGCTCAGCCCCCGCACCACGTGCGCCAACACCTCCCGCTCACGCGCGGTGAGCCGGTCGACCGGGCGGGGCGCCGGTCGGGGTGACAGCTGGGCGAACCGGGCGATGAGCCGTCCGGTGACCCTGGGGTCGATCAACCCCCGTCCCCCGTGCAGCCCGCGCACGGCGTCCAGCAACAACGCGGGGTCGCTGTCCTTCAACAGGAACCCACCCGCGCCCGCCGCCAACGCCCCGAACAGGTACTCGTCCACGTCGAACGTCGTCAGCGCCAGGACCTTCGGCCCGGCCCCGCCCAGCCGGGTGATCGCCGCGATCCCGTCGCCGTGCGGCATCCGCAGGTCCATCACGACCACGTCGGGCCGCCGGGCCAGCGCCACGTGCACGGCCTCCGCGCCGCTCGCCGCCTCACCGACCACCTCGATGTCCGGCTCGCCGTCCAGCACCATCCGCAGCGCGTCCCGCACCGCCGCCTGGTCGTCGGCGACGACCACCCGGATCGCCACTACGCCGTCCCTCCCGTCGGCAGCTCGGCGCGCACCCGCCACCCGCCCGACTCGCGCGGCCCGACGGCGAGCGTGCCACCGAGCTGCCGCACCCGTTCCCGCATCCCCCGGATGCCCTGCCCCTCCAGCCGCGGCGAGTCCGCCACCGGTCCGTCGTCGACGACGGTGACGACCAGCCGGTCCCGGTCCCGGTGCAACCGCACCTCCACCCCGCCCGCGCCGGAGTGCCGGACGACGTTGGTCAACGCCTCCCGCACCACTTGGTACGCCGTCCGGTCGACCGGGGCCGGCACCGCCCGCGCGGCCTGGCCGGACCACGTCACCGCGATCCGCCGATCCGGCCCGGACAACCGCTCGACCAGCCGGTCCAGCTCCGCCAACCCCGCACCGACGGGCACGTCCCGCAGCGTGCTCAACAACCCCCGCACCTCGTCCAGGGCGGACGACGACAGGTCCGCGATGGTCCCCAGCGCCCGGTCGGCGACCGGGGGCTCGCCGCCCAGCACCCGCCGCACGGCCGTCGCCTGCATCCGGATCGCGGTGAGGTGGTGGCCGACGCTGTCGTGCACGTCCCGGGCCACCTGCGCCCGTTCCTCGGCCAGCACGCGGTCGGCCTCCGCCCGCTGCACCCGCAACGCCTGCTCCGCCCGGTCCCGGTGCAGCCGCAGCGCGTACCCGGTCGCCACCGGCGCGACACCCATCACCACCAGGTCCGTCACGGTGAACACCTGCACCGGGCTGCCCGCGATCACCGCGCTGACCAGCACCCAGCACCCGCACACCGCGAGCACCAGCCCCGGCCCGCGCTCGCGGTGGTACACGGCCGCGCAGAACGCGCCCATGGTGACCAGCATGCCCGGCCACGCGGGCAGGAACCCGAGCCCGCCCAACCCCACCACCGCCGACAGCACCGCCGACGTCAACGGCAGCACGCGCCGCAGCACCAGCGGCAGGGTGACGCAGAGGCTGGAGCCGACCAGCAACCCCAGCCCCTGCGGCGGTCCACCCGGCCCCTCCCACCGCGCCAGGAGCACCAACGCCGCCGTGACGCCGACGACGAGCAGGACTTCCCGCAGGACCCTCACGCGGACCATCGTCTACGCAACGCCGCAAGCCGTCCCGTCCGGCGGCAGCACGCCGTCGACCAGGTACCGGTGGACGTGCTCGCGGACGCACGGGTGGCCGCTCAGGTACAGCGCGTGCCCGCCTTTCACCGGCAGGTACCGCGCGTTCCCGAGCTGCGCCGCCACCCGCCGCGCGTCCTCCGGCGGCGTGGTGGAGTCGTGCTCGCCACTGGCGATCAGCACCGGCCCCAGCCCGGAGACCCGCAGCGGGCGCGGCGGGTACGTGCCGGTGTCGGGCAGGCCGGCGCAGTGGTACGCCATCGGCCACGTAGCGACCCACCCGATGTGCGGCGTGACGCGGCGCAACCCGTCCTCCCAGGACTTCAGCACCCGGTGGTCGGAGGGGTACGGGAAGTCGGCGCAGAACGCGATCCGGGACAGGTCCGGGTCGCGCCCGCCGACGGGCTGCTCGGCGAACCGGGTCGCGTCGCCCGCGTGCGCCTCGGCGATGGCGCGCGCCAGGTCGGGCCACTCGCCTTCGAAGCCGGGGTTGGTCCGCGACGCGATCCTGGACGCGTTCACCGTCGCGTCGCCGGCCGGGATCGGCTCGCGCGCGGCCCGGGCGAGCACTTCGTCCCAGACCGCCAGCACGTCACGCCCGTGCAGCGCGCAGGTGGCCTCCGCGTCGCACCACCGCGCGAACCGCACCATGTTGTGCTCCATGGTCCGCGCCCGGGGCAGCAGCCAGTCCGTCCACGTCCGGCGGGTGTGGTCCAGCACGCTGTCCAGGTACATCCGCCCGACCCGGTTCGGGAAGAGCCGCGCGTACGCCTGCGCGATCACCGTGCCGTAGGAGTTGCCGTAGTAGTCCAGCCGCTCCTGCCCGAGCGCGGCCCGGATGGCGTCCACGTCGTGCGCGACCTGCCACGAGTCGAGCCGGCCCGCCAACGGCCCGGCGGCCACCCGCCCGCAGTCGACGCCGAACCGGTGGTTCGCCGTCCGGTACCGCTCGTAGGTGGCCCGGTCCGGGGACGCCCACTCCACGTTCTCCGGCAGCGGCGCCGGGTACGGGCACGCGATGCCGGCGCTCTCCTCGAACCCTCGCGGGTCGGAGACCACCACGTCGAACCACCGGGTCAGGTCGGTGAACGCGCCCTGGGCGACGCGCAGCACCGAGATCTGCTGCGCCGGCCCGCCGAGGTTGACGAACAGCACGCCCTTCTTCGTCGCCTGGTCCCGCGCGGGCAACCGGGCGACACCCAGCCGGACCCGCGCGCCGCCCGGCCTGCCCCAGTCCGCCGGCACGGTCACCCCGCCGCACTGCAACCCGTCACCGCAGTCGACCCACGACACGGCGTTCCCGGTGGCCTGCGCGACCCCCGGCGCGACGACGAGCGCGGCGACCAGGCCGACCGCGCCCACCACACCTGTGAACGTTCTCCTCATGCGCCCAGCCTGGGCGGCCGGCACCTGCCCGCGCGTCTGCCTTCCGACAGATCTTCCGAGCGGGAGCGGCACGTCCCGGAAGCGGGATCCCGCGCGGCGAGACGACGGGGCCGATCACGCCCACCGGCTTGTCCGTCAGCGGTCGGCGGTGGTCGGTGGGTCGGCGGCGAACAGGTCCACCTGGGGCAGGTCGTGGCCGAGGCGGTCGCGCTTGGCGGTCAGGTAGCCGATGTTGTGCCGGTTCGGCGGGGCCAGGTGCGGCACGCGGGCCGAGACCTCGATGCCGCGGGCCGTCAGCGCCGCGATCTTGTCCGGGTTGTTCGACATCAACCGCACCGACGTGACGCGCAGGTGCTTGAGGATGCGCGCGGCGGGGGAGTAGTCGCGGACGTCGACCGGCAGGCCGAGCGTGGTCGCGGAGTCGAGCGTGTCCAAGCCCTGCTCGTCCTGGAGCACGTGCGTGCGCACCTTGTCCACCAAGCCGATGCCGCGCCCCTCGTGGCCGCGCAGGTAGATCAGGATGCCGCCGCCCTCGGCGACGATCCGGTCCAGCGCCGCGTCCAGCTGGTCGCCGCACTCGCAGCGCATCGCGCCGAAGATGTCGCCGGTCATGCACTCGGAGTGCACGCGCACCAGCACGTCCTCCCGCGCGTCCGCCGCGCCGTGGACCAACGCCATGTGCTCGTGCCCGTCGGCCCGGAACGCCACCGCGCGGAACGTGCCGCGGCGCGTCACCAGGTCCGACTCCGCCACGTCCTCGTCGTTGAAGGCTCCTTCGCGCATCCGGCTCCCTCGTCGCACCCGACACCGGCGGGCGCGTTCACTACGCTCGGCCGGTACTCGCACGGTAGCTCGCAAGATCGGCGGAGGTCACCCTGTTCAGCATCACCGTTCGCGACCACGTGATGGTCGCCCACAGCTTCCGCGGCGAGGTCTTCGGCCCGGCACAACGGCTCCACGGGGCGACGTTCGTGGTGGACGCCCGGTTCAAGCGGGACGAGCTCGACGCGGACAACATCGTCGTCGACATCGGACTCGCGACCGAGCGGCTGCGCGCCGTCCTCGCCGAGCTCAACTACCGCAACCTGGACGACGTGCCGGAGTTCGCCGGGGTGAACACGTCGACCGAGTTCCTGGCCAAGCACATCGCGGACGCGCTGGCGGACGCCGTGCACGCGGGGGCGCTCGGCGAGGGCGCGCGGGGGCTGTCCGGGATCGAGGTCACGCTGCACGAGTCGCACGTCGCCTGGGCGAGCTACGAACGCGCGCTGTGACGGTCCACTTCGTCCGTCCCCGTGACGACCCGGCGTCGCCCAGCGGCGGCAACGCCTACGACCGGCGCGTCATCCAGGAGCTGGGTTCGGTGCACGACGTCGAGGTGCCCGGCGCGTGGCCGCGACCCGACCCGGCGGACCGTGCGGCGCTGGGCCGGGTGCTGGGCGGGATCGGGGACGGCTCGGTCGTCGTGCTCGACGGGCTGGTGGCGTGCGGTGTGCCGGACGTCGTCGTGCCGCACGCCGACCGGTTGCGGTTGGTGGTGCTGGTGCACCTGCCGTTGGCCGACGAGACGGGGCTGGAGCCGTCCGAGGCGTCCCGGTTGGACGCCGCCGAACGCGAGTGCCTGCGCGCGGTCCGCGCCGTCGTGGCCACGAGTCCGTCGGCGGCGCGGCGGCTCGTGTCGCACCACTCCCTCGCCCGGGTCCACGTCGTCACGCCCGGCGTCGACCCGGCGCCGTTGGCCACCGGCACGGACGGTGCCTCCCGGTTGCTCTGCGTGGCTTCCGTGACGCCGCGCAAGGGGCACGACGTGCTGGTGCGCGCGCTGGCCTCGGTGGCAGACCTGCCGTGGACCTGTGCGTTCGTCGGCGCGGAGCGGTGGCCGGTGCGCGAGGTGGTCGAGCGGCACGGCCTGGGCGCGCGGATCGAGCTGACCGGTCCCCTCGACGGACCGCCCCTGGACCGCGCGTACGCGACGGCGGACCTGTTCGTGCTGGCGTCGTGGGCCGAGACGTACGGGATGGTGGTGACCGAGGCGTTGGCGCGGGGCGTGCCGGTGGTGGCCAGCGCCGTGCCGGACGCGCTCGGCGACGGCGGGGTGCTGCTGCCCTCCGGTGACGTGGAGGCGTTCGCCGACGCCGTGCGGCGGTGGTTGACGGATGACGCGTGGCGGCGCGACCTGCGCGGTCGTGCCCTGGCGCGCCGTCGCGAACTGTCCACTTGGGACGAGACGGCGACCCGGCTGGCCGAGGTGCTGGCTAGTCTGCGGCCATGAGCACCTTCGCCCCGGAATGGCTGTCCCTGCGCGAGAAGGCCGACGCGGAGGCCCGCGCGCTCGACCTGGTCGACCGGCTCCGCAAGATCGTTCTGAACCGGTCACCCCTCGTGGTGCGTGATCTCGGGTGTGGCACGGGATCGTTGGGACGATGGCTCGCCGGACGGCTGGGAGGTCCGCAGCACTGGGTGCTGCACGACCGGGACCCCCGGCTGCTCAGCATCGCGGCGGCGACCGTGAGCGGGGTGACGATCGAGACGCACGAGGGTGACGTGACCGGCATGACCGGCGCGGACCTGGCCGGGACGTCGCTGGTCACCGCGTCGGCGCTGCTGGACCTGCTGACCGCCGAGGAGGTGGACGGGCTGGCGGGCGCGTGCGTGGACGCGGGGTGCCCGGCGCTGTTCACGCTGTCGGTGGTGGGCCGGGTGGAGTTCGACCCGGCGGAGGCGCTGGACGCGGACTTCGCGGCGGCGTTCGACGCGCACCAGCGCCGGGTGGTCGACGGGCGTCGCCTGCTGGGCCCGGACGCGGTCGACGTGGCGGTGGCGGCGTTCGAGCGGCGCGGCGCGGAGGTGACGACGAGCCCGAGCCCGTGGCGGCTGGGCCCGGAGCAGGCCGCGCTGGCGGGGGAGTGGCTGCGCGGGTGGGTGGGGGCGGCGGTCGAGCAGGACCCCCGACTGGCTGCCGGGGCACCGGCTTACGTGCGCCGCAAGCTCGAACACGGTCCGCGCGTGGTGGTCGGCCACGCGGACCTGCTGGCCGTGCCCCGGTGACGCGGCGGACGGCGGGGCGGTCGGGTCGGGTGGCACCCGGGGCACCGGGCGGTGCTGCGGCGGACCGCCCAGGAGCCGCGGGCGGTGTCCCGGCGGGCCCGCCCGCGACCGGACCCAGGCAGCGGGTCCGGCCGTGGCTCCGCCTCGTCGCCGCGGTGGCCATCCTCGCCGGCCTGGGGTGGCGGTGGGGTGCCGACGCGTTCCTGGACGGGCTCCGGGCGGTCGACGCGCGATCCGTCGCCGCCGCCCTGGGCATCGGCCTGCTGACCACCGTGGCGAGCGCGTGGCGGTGGTGCCTCGTCGCCCGCCGCCTCGGCCTGCCGCTCACCCTCGCCGCCGCCGTCTCCGACTACTACCGCGCCCTGCTGCTCAACGCCGTCCTGCCCGCGGGCGTGCTGGGCGACGTGCACCGGGCCGTGAGCCACGGCCGGCGGGCCGGCGACGTCGGGCGCGGAGTGCGTGCGGTGGTGTTCGAGCGCGCAGCCGGCCAGGCCGTGCTGATCGCCGTCGGCGCGGCCGTGGTGGTCACGGGGTCCGTGCCGGTCGGGGTTCCCGGGCCGGCCGTGCCGGTGGCCCTGCTCGTCCTGGCGTCGGCGTCCCTGTCGGCGAAGGTCCGCCGAGCGGTGCGCACCACCTGGCACGACGCGCGCACCGGCCTGCTCAACCGCGCGGTCCTGCCGAAGGTCGCCCTGCTGTCCGCCGTCACGGTGGCCGGGCACGTGGCGTTGTTCGCCGTCGCGGCCGGGGCCGCCGGCGCGCACGCCCCGCTCACCCGGCTGCTCCCGCTGCTCGTGCTCGCCCTGCTGGTGATGGCCGTCCCGCTGAACGTGGGCGGCTTCGGGCCGAGGGAGGCGTTCCTCGCGGTGGCGTTCGGGGCCGCCGGGCTCGGCGCCGCGCACGGCGTCACCACCGGCGTCGTCTACGGCGTGCTGGCGCTGATCAGCAGCCTGCCCGGCGTGCTCACCCTGTTCCGGACCTCAGAACAGCGCCAGGTACGGCCGGAACGACTCGACGAGGGCCGCGAGCACGTCCCGGCCCTTGTCGGCTGACGCCAGGGAAGGCCGCCCGACCACCCCGGACGTCGTGTACGGGCCGAGGCCCAGCGTGAGCAGGTGCGGCCGGTCGTCGGCCAGGTGGTCGGCCGTCTCGTAGCCTGGTCGCACCAGCTCCGGGTGGGCGTGCAGGAGGATGGACGTCTCCAGCTCACCGGCGTGCATGTCGCTGCGCGACGACGTCACCACCCCGGCGGCGGCCCGTGCCGCGGCCCAGTCGCCGCTGCCGGGGAACAGCGCCATCCCCTCCGACTCCTGCACCACGTTCGCCAGCACGTAGTTCCCGCCGTGCCCGCTGACCAGCACCAGGTTCGGCACGCCCGCCCGGCGCAACGAGTCCGCGACGTCCCGCACCACCGCGTGCAGCGTGCGCGCCGAGATGCTCACCGTCCCGGGCCACGCGGCGTGCTCGTGCGAGCACGAGATCGTGATCGGCGGCAGCACCTGCACGGGGTGCGCGTCGCCGATCGCCCGCGCGATGGCGCAGGCGACGACCGTGTCCGTGGCCAGCGGCAGGTACGGGCCGTGCTGCTCGTGGCTGCCGACGGGCAGCACCGCCACGGTCGCCGCGCGTGCCCGCACGTCCTCGGTGGTGTCAGGCAGGAACATGCCCGGAACCGTAGTCAACGCGGTGGCACAGCGGCGGCAGCGCGCCACCGGCCAGCAGCGACGGCAGGTCGTCGAACCGGCTCGCCCCGGTGATCAGCGCGTCGAACGCCGGATCGGCGAGCAGGTCCAGCGCCAACGCCATCCGCTCGGCGTACGTGCGGTCCGGCCGCGCCACCACGCCCACCTGGCTGCTGCGCACCCGCAGCCGCCGCGAGTGGAAGAACTCGCCCAGCGGCACCGACACCGGCCGGTCGCCGTACCAGCTCAGCTCCACCACCTGCCCTTCCGGCGCGAGCAGCGCCAACGACCGGGCCAGCCCTTCCTCGGACGCGCTCGCGTGCACGACCAGGTCGCAGTTCCCCTCGGCGTCCCCGGGCGACGCGAACGCGACCCCCAACGCGTCGGCCACCGCCGCACGGCCCGGATCGGCGTCCACGAGTTGCAGCCGCACGCCCGGGAACCGGGCCAGCACGGCCGCCACGCTGCACCCGACCATCCCGCCGCCGACGACCGCGATCCGGTCGCCGATCAACGGCTTGGCGTCCCACAGCGCGTTCACCGCCGTCTCCACCGTCCCGGCGAGCACGGCCCGTGCGGCGGGCACCGCGTCCGGCACGGGCGTGACGGCGTCGGCCGGCACCACGTAGTGCGTCTGATGCGGATGGAGGCAGAACACCGTGCGGCCGAGCAGCGGCCCCTGCTCCACCACGCCGACGTTGAGGTAGCCGTACTTCACCGGCCACGGGAACTCGCCCTCCTGGAACGGCGCCCGCATCACGTCGTGCTGGCTCTCCGGCACGCCACCGCGCAGGACCAGGCTCTCCGTGCCCCGGCTGATCCCCGAGTGCAGCGTGCGCACCAGCACGTCGTCCGGTCCGGGTTCGGGCAGCGACACCGCCCGGATCTCACTTTTTCCCGGAGAGGTGAACCAGAGGGCCCTCGCAGAGCGTGTCACCTAGTACAACCTCCGAACGACGAGGGGCACGATGACGACACTTCACCACACCTCGGCCCGGCTCGACACCGAGCCGGCCGCGTGGGCCGGGGGCCAGCTGGTCCTGCTCGGCGTGTTGGAGGGCACGGTCGGGCTGGGTCTGCTCGGGTGGCTCGCCGGCATCGCGCACGCGGTGGCCAACCAGGCGTTGCTCGGCGGTGCGGTGCGACGGGCGGGGTCGGCGCTCGGACCGGCCGACCGCGTCACGTCGGCCAGGGGGCTGCTGGTCGGTGCCGTCACGGCCCTGGTGGCCGACGGCGGCGACCACACCGCGCTGCTGGTCGTGCTCGCGTCCGCGGCGCTGGCCCTGGACTTCGTGGACGGGCAGGTCGCGCGCCGCACGGGCACGGCGTCGGCGCTGGGCGCGCGGTTCGACATGGAGGTCGACGCGTTCCTGATCCTGGTGCTCAGCGTGCACGTCGCCGCGGACCTCGGCCCGTGGGTGCTCGTGATGGGCGCGCTGCGGTACGCGTTCGTCGCGGCGTCCTGGGGCTGGGGGTGGTTGAGGGGCGCGCTGCCGCCGAGTCGGGCCCGCAAGGTGGTGGCGGCCGTGCAGGGGGTCACCCTGGTCGCCGCCGCTTCCGGCCTGCTGCCGCTCCCGACCGTCCTCGTCGGACTCGCGCTCGCCTCGCTCCTCTGGTCGTTCGGCCGTGACATCGCCTGGTTGTGGCGCAACGCCCCCGCACCGCTGGGAGGAGCCACCCGTGGCTGACGCAGCTCGCCCGAACGTCGTCCGCACCGTCGCCGGCATCGCCCTGTGGGTGTTGCAGGTGCTGCTGGCCGCGTACTTCGTCCACAGCGGTGTGTCGCTGCTCGGCGACGACTTCGTGGGCAAGTTCGACAGGATCGGGTCCGGTCAGTGGCTGCGGTACGTGACGGGGGTGCTGGAGATCGCCGGCGCGCTCGGCTTGCTCGTGCCGATCCTCTGCGGGCTCGCCGCGTCGGGCCTGGTCGGCGTGATGGCCGGCGCGGTCGTCACGGAGCTGTTCGTGCTGAACGACTCGTCGGGCGCGGTGCTGCCCGCCATGCTGCTCGTGACGGCCGCCATCGTGGCGTGGGGTCGCCGCGGCACCACCCGGGACCTGCTTCAGCGCTTCGGGAAGTAGCGCAGCACGGCGACGTCGCCGAGCCGGGTCACGTCCTCCAGGTGGAAGCGGCGCGCCGGACCGCCCGGGAACTCCGCCGGGTTGACGAACCGGGGCGCTTCGGCCTGGCCGATGAGCATCGGCGCGACCGCCATCCGGATCTCGTCGGCCAGCCCGGCGGCCAGGAACGCGGTGTGGACCGTGCCGCCGCCCTCCACCATGAGCCGGTCCACGCCCCGCGCGCCGAGGTCGTCCAGCACCGCCCCGAAGTCGACCGACGGGCCGAGCGACACCACCTCCGCCAGCTCGCCGACGGCCGTGACCGCCCGCCCGTGCCCGTGCTCGGCGGTGTAGACGAGCTTGTCGCCGCCGTGGTGCCAGAACGCGCGCGTCGGGTCGAGGTCGCCGCTGCCGGTCACGGTCACCTTCAACGGGTGCTCGGGCCGGCCAGCCGCCACCCGGGCGGCACGGCGGCGCGCGTGCCTGACCAGCAGGCGCGGGTTGTCGCGGCGGATCGTCGCCGCGCCGACCAGGATCGCGCCGGACTCCGCCCGCGCCTGGTCGACGTGGTCGAAGTCCTCGGCGTTGGACAGCGGGAACCGTTGCGCGCCGCGGTCGTCGATGTGGCCGTCCACGCTGACGGCCACGCTGAGCAGGACGTACGGACGGGTCACGACCCCACCGTACCGACGGCGGCGTCTCGTACTTAAGGCCGATCCGCGGCGGGCGCGGCTCTCCTACCATCAGCGGGTGCCGCACGTCCTGCGCTCCACCTGGGCCGAACCCCGGCCGCACCACGCCCCGACGCGGGTGTGGCGCGACTGGGCGCTGGTGGGCGCGCTCGTGCCCGCCGCGCTGCTGGAAGCCGTCCTCCGACCGGACTTCCCGTGGCGCTTCCTGTGGGCGGCCGTCACGATCGCCCTGCTGCCCGCGCTGCTGTGGCGCCGAACCCGGCCGCTGCTCGTGGTCGTCCTCGCCTTCGGCGTCACGGGCCTGGTCCCGCTGATCACCGGCTACGCCCGCGGCGAGCCGTACACGACGGCGTTCCTGCTGGTCCTGGTGTACTCGGTGGTGCGGTGGGGTTCCGGCCGCGAAGCCGTGCTGGGCCTGGCCCTGGTGACCGGCAGCGCGTGCGTCTCCATGGCCCTGCGCGACCTGTCGCTCGCCGACGCGATCGGCGGCCTGACCGTCGTCTTCGCCGCCACCGCCCTCGGCGTCGCCATGCGCTACCGGTCCCGGCTGCGGACCCGCGAGCTGGACCGGGTCAAGCTCCTGGAACGGGAACGGCTGGCAAGGGACCTGCACGACACCGTCGCCCACCACGTGTCCGCCATCGCGATCCGCGCCCAGGCGGGCCTCGCGGTGGGGCAGCCGGACGCGGCCGTGGACGCGTTGCGCCTGATCGAGGCCGAGGCGTCACGCGCCCTCGCCGAGATGCGCGCGATGGTGCGCGTGCTGCGGCGCGGCGAATCGGCCGACCTCGCACCCAGCCCGCGCATCGCCGACCTCGAACACCTGGCCACCGCGCACCGCGCCGGCCCGTCGGTCGACGTGGGCATCACCGGCGACCTGGACGACGTGCACCCGTCGATCGACGCGGCGGTCTACCGCCTGGCCCAGGAAGCCGTCACCAACGCGCAGCGGCACGCCCGGCACGCCACCCGCATCGAGGTCCGCGTCGCCGCCGACGCCACGTCCGTGCACCTGCGCGTCAGCGACGACGGCGAGGGCACCGCGCCGACCACCCCGGGCTACGGGCTCATCGGCATGTTCGAGCGGGCGGACCTGCTCGGCGGCACCTGCGCGGCGGGCCCCGACGCCCGTGGCTGGACCGTGACCGCCACCCTGCCCCGGACGGGAACACCCGCATGAGCGTCCGCGTGGTCGTCGCCGACGACCAGGAGATCGTCCGCACCGGCCTGACCATGATCCTCGACGCCCAACCCGGCATCGAGGTGGTCGGCGCGGCGGGCGACGGGCGGGAAGCCGTGCGCCTGGCCCGGGGCCTGCGCCCCGACGTGTGCCTGTTCGACATCCGCATGCCCGGCGTCGACGGCATCGAGGCCACCCGGCTGCTGGCCGGCCCGGACGTGCCGGACCCGCTCGCCGTCGTCGTCATCACCACGTTCGACCTGGACGAGTACGTCTACGCCGCCCTGCGCGCGGGCGCCGTCGGCTTCCTGCTCAAGGACGCCGGACCCGCCCTGCTCACCCAGGCCGTGCACGCCGCCGCCGAGGGCGACGCGCTGATCGCACCCAACATCACCGCCCGGCTGCTCAAGACCTTCGCCGCCGCCGAACCCGCGTCACCCGCCCAACCCGTCGAACCGCTCACCGACCGCGAGGAACAGGTCCTGGCGACCGTGGCGCGCGGCCGCACCAACAGCGAGATCGCGAGCGAGCTGCACATCACCCTGAGCACGGTCAAGACGCACGTCGCGAGCCTGATGGCCAAGCTGGGCGCCCGCAACCGGGTCGAGATCGCCCTGTGGGCCTACGAGACCGGCCGGAAGTACTAGACCCCACCCGCCCGGAGGTACCGCCCGGCTCCGGCCCTTCGCCCGATGTCCCGCGCCGCGCCCGTCCGCAGACTTCCGCCATGACCTCCTCCCGCAGGGCCGCCTGGCTCGTGCCCACCGCGTTGATCGCGCTGACCCTCATCCCGATGGGAGGCGGCGCGCTGCGCCTCACCGACCTGGCCGCGGGCGAGGTCACCCCCGAGAACGCGCGGTTCTTCGCCGCACCCGTGCCCGTGCTGCTGCACATCTTCAGCGCCGTCGTCTACTGCCTCGGCGGCGCCTTCCAGTTCACCTCGACCAGACGCCGCCACCGCTACCTCGGCCGGCTCCTCGTCCCGGCCGGCCTCCTGATGGCACTGACCGGCCTGTGGATGACCCTCTTCTACCCCTACCCGGAAGGCGACGGCGACCTGCTGGCCGCGTTCCGCCTCGTGGCCGGCTCCACCACCGTCCTGGCCCTCGTCCTCGGCTTCCTGGCGATCCGCCGACGTGACGTCGCCCGCCACCGCGCGTGGATGATCCGCGGCTACGCGCTCGCCCAGGGCGCGGGCACGCAGGCGCTGGTCACGATCGCGTGGGTGCTGCTCGTCGGCCCGGCCGCCGGCCTGACCAGGACCCTCCTGCTCGGCCTCGCCTGGGTGATCAACGCCGCCGCCGCGGAATGGGTCATCCGTGAACCGCTCCGCCGCCGCCGCGCGTTGTACCGGTCAGGACCACTGGAGAGGACGGCATGACCGAACACGTCGCACGCCGGGCCGGCACGGCCCTGGCGGCCCTGTTCGTCCTGTTCGCCCTGCTCCTGCCGAGCGACGTCGACGCGCTGACCTTCACCACGTTCCTGCGCCTGCCGGTGGAAGCCCTGCTGGGCGTCGTCCTGGTGCTCGTGCTCCCCGAACGCGCGCGCGAACCGGCGGCACTCACCGCCGGCGCGTTCCTGGGCCTGCTGCTCGTGCTGAAGGCCCTGGACCTCGGCTTCGACGCGGTCCTGTTCCGCCCGTTCGACCTCGTGCTCGACTGGCCCCTGCTCGGTCCCGCCGTCGACTACGTGGACGTGACCGCGGGCAGGTTCGCCGCCGTCACCGCCGTGATCGCCGCCGTATCCCTGGCCGCCGCACTCGTCGTCCTGACCGCGCGTTCCGCCGCACGGCTCTCCAACGCGGTGACTCGCCACCGACAACCCGCCGCCCGCGCCGTCGCCGTGCTCGCCGTCGTGTGGACCACCCTGCCGATCGCCTCGCACGGCACCGCCGCGTTCGTCCACGACCAGGCGCTCCGCGTCGAGGCTGGCCTGCGCGACCGCGACGACTTCGCCGCGGAATCGGCCAACGACCCCTTCGCCACGAACGACGCACTGCTCACTCGACTGCGGGGCAAGGACGTCGTCGTGGCGTTCGTCGAGAGCTATGGCCGATCCGCCGTGGAACACCCGGACATCGCCCCGCACGTGACCGCCGCGCTCGACACCGGCACCCGCCGCCTGGCCGCCGCCGGCTACGGCTCCCGCAGCGCGTTCCTCACCTCGCCGACGGCCGGCGGCGGCAGCTGGCTCGCCCAGGCCACCCTCCTGTCCGGACTGTGGGTCGACAACCAGCAGCGCTACCGCACCCTGCTGGCCAGCGACCGCTTGACGCTCGGCGGCGCGTTCCGGCGCGCGGGCTGGCGCTCGGTCGGCGTCATGCCGGGCATCACGAAGACCTGGCCGGAAGGCGACTTCTTCGACTACGACCGGATCTACGCGTTCGACGACCTCGACTACCGCGGTCCGCGCTTCGGCTACGCCACCACACCCGACGAGTTCACCCTGTCGAGGTTCCAGCAGTTCGAGCGCGCCGACGCGCACACCCCCGTGATGGCCGCCATCCCCCTGCTGTCCAGCCACGCCCCGTGGTCGCCCGCACCCGGCACGGTCGGCTGGGACGGCCTCGGCGACGGCTCGGTCTACCACTCCATGGCCAACGGCGAGGCCCCCGCCGAAGCCATGTTCGGCCGCGACCCGACCCTCGTGCGCGCCGACTACGCCCGCACCGTCGAGTACTCCGTCAACACCCTCGTGTCCTACGTGGAGACCTACGGCGACGACGACTTCGTGCTCGTGTTCCTCGGCGACCACCAACCCGCCCCGTTCGTCACCGGACCCGACGCGAGCCACGACGTGCCGATCACCCTCGTGTCCCGCGACCGGACCGTCCTCGACCACGCGACCGCCTGGGGCTGGACCGACGGCCTGCGCCCCGGCCCCGGAGCACCCGTGCGCCCCATGAACACCTTCCGCGACCAGTTCCTGACCACGTTCGGCTAACGCCCGGTCACGCACAGGCGGCGAATGCACTACCGTCGATGAGGCAAACGGATCACTTCATGGGGGAGTGCAATGAGATCCTTCCGACGCAAACTGCTCGCCGTCACCACCGCCTCGGTGCTGCTCTCGGCCACGCCCGCGATGGCGATGAGCGAGGACGTGAGCACCCTCCTGGCCGAATCCCTGCGCCAGGCCGTCGTCGCCCAGGACTTCAAGGACGTGCTCGACCTGACCCCGCCGGACCTCGTCGCGGCGTCCAAGGCAGGCGCACCGGAGAAGTACGACCCGCTGCCCGCCGAGCTGACCACGGAGCTCGCCGCCGCCCGGCCACTGCACCAGACGCCGAACATGGACCTCGCCGTGATCGAACTCGACCGCCTCGGCCGACCGATCGCGATGGCCGACGTCCTGCTCAGCCCCCAGTACCCCAACGGCGTGGTCGTCCCGCTGAACAAGCGCAAGCTGTCCACCGACCGGATCCGCTACCGCTGGTGGGACGACACCGAGTGGGACGTCAACGGCGGCCGTGGCACCCGTGACGTCCTGCCCGGCCGGGAGAACGCCCCGATCGACTTCTCCTCCCCGTACCCCGCGTCCGTCCTCAAGCTGATGGTCGGCTTCGGCGTCCTGCGCCTGGCCGACCAGGGCCGGGTGGATTTGGACGCCGTCTACGACTACCGACCGGTCACCCAGCACCCGGTGTGCGGCGCCGCGTCCAGCAAGGTGATCCGCCGGCACTTCGACGAGATGATCACCAAGTCGCAGAACGAGTCCACCTGCGCGCTGATCAAGATGCTGCACGACCTGAACGCCTGGGACGAGGTCAACCGCACCTTCGCCGACCTCGGCATGCCGACCCTGATGGTCACCGGCACCAACCCGGAGAACGGCGGCCGGTGGATCGGCTCGAACATGAGCAGCATCGACACCGCCAAGCTCCTCCTGCTGGTCAACGGCGGCGCCGGCGTGCTCTGGACCACCGACACGGGCCGCGAGATCACCCGCCTCGAACTGAGCGAGACCTCCCGCGCCCAGTTCCTGGAGTCCCTGGCCGACCAGGGCCACAACGAGATGCTGTCCACCACCAACCACTGCGGCCGCGACTACCCGGTCCAGGGCATCCCCCAGAGATCACCGGCCCGCTGGATCCAGCCGGACGGCACCATGCGCGTCGGCTCGGCCGTCTACGACAGCGACGTGCGCCCCTGCGACCAGGCCGCCGAGGTCACCTTCAGCCACAAGACCGGCTGGGTCGACACCACCGGCAGCGACGCGGGCATCGTCAAGTCCCTGTCCTACAAGAACCGGCGCAACTACATCGTCGTCGCCTTCTGCAACCTGGGCACCGACTACGTCGACACCTACCGCCCCGCCAACCGCCCCAACGTCTTCCCGGTCCTCTACACCGAGAAGTACGCGAAACTGGGCAAGGCCGTCGACCACATCATGACCACCATCCAACCCCTGCCCCACATCACCGCCCACCCCGCCTAACCCCACCTGCACACATCGAATCCGGAGCCCACCTCCGAGGCTCGATGTGACATGGGTTCGGGTGCTTTGGCCTGCCCGGAGTGCCCGTAAGGGCCCCATGTCACATCGAGCCGAACCCGACCACCGAGCCGCTCACACCCCACCCCAACCCTCACCCATCCGTGAAAAGCCTTTGGCACCACCACCCACCATCCGCTGAACTTCGTGCATGAGCGACCAACCCGCCGTCCGACCAACGCCCGTGAGCGGCTTCCCGGAGTGGCTGCCCCACGTGCGCCTGATCGAACTGCGCTGGCTGGACACGATCCGCGCGGCCTTCGAGCGCTACGGCTTCTGCTCCGTCGAAACCCCGTCCGCCGAACGCCTGGACGTCCTCCTCTCGAAGGGCGACACCTCCAAAGAGGTCTACACCCTGGGCCGCCTCCACGAGCCTGACGAAGAACCAACCCGGGACTCCACCAGGGACTCCACGCGGGACGACACCCGACTGGGCCTGCGCTTCGACCTGACCGTGCCCCTCGCCCGCTACACCGCCCAGCATTTCAACGACCTGGTCTTCCCGTTCAAGCGCTACCAGATCCAACGCGTGTGGCGCGGCGAACGCCCCCAGGACGGCCGGTTCCGCGAGTTCACCCAGTGCGACATCGACGTCATCAACCCCGACACCGTGCCGATCCACTTCGACGCCGAGCTGCCGCGCATCGTGCACGAGGTGCTGACCTCCCTCGGCCTCCCCGCCTGGACCGTCAACGTCAACAACCGCAAGGTCCTGCAAGGCTTCTACGAAGGTCTCGGCATCACGCAGCCGCTCGACGTCATCCGCGCCGTCGACAAGATCGACAAGATCGGCGCGGACGGTGTCGCGCGCGTCCTGGCCGACCGGCTCGACCCGTCCCAGCTCCGGTCCGTCCTCCGCCTCGCCCAACTGCGCGGCGGCCCGGCGGAGGTGCGCGAGCTCGGCGTGCGCTCCCCGCTGCTGGACGAGGGCCTGGAGGAACTGGACTTCGTCCTCCGCGAGCTGTGCGACCTGCCGAACGTGGTCGCCGACTTCTCCATCGCCCGCGGCCTGGACTACTACACCGGCACCGTCTACGAGGGGAAGTTCGTGGACTGGCCGGAGTACGGCGCGATCTGCTCCGGCGGTCGCTACGACGACCTGGCCGGGTCGTTCATCCGGCGCGAGCTGCCCGGCGTGGGCATGTCGATCGGGTTCTCCCGGATCTTCGCCAAGATGCTGTCCGCCGGCCTGCTCGACCCGGGCCCCAGCTCGCCCGCCGACGTCCTCGTCGTGCTCCCGAAGGACCGCCGCCCGGCCGCCACCTCGACCGCGAAGATCCTTCGGGACCGGGGGTTGAACGTCGAGCTGTACCACCAGGAGGACAAGGTCGCCAAGCAGCTCCGGTACGCCTCGCGCAAGGGCATCCCGTTCGTGTGGTTCCCACCGTTCGAGGACGGACGCCCGCACGAGGTGAAGGACCTCTCCACCGGCGCGCAAACCACGGCCGACCCGACCGCCTGGTCACGCCATCCCTGAATGACCCGCCGGCTCGAACACCTGTTGCCATGCCGACCGGTAATGGGGAGGCCCGCACAGGCCCCGGTGCGCCACCATGCCGTCGTGGACCAACTGGAACGCCTGGAACGCCTCCTGGACGACCGGCAGCCGCGATCACGGCCCTGGACCGAGCCGGGCCCCGTGCTGGCCCTGCTGACCTCCCTCGCCGCCGCCCCCGGCCACGAGGCGGCCGGCCGAGCGGCGTTGGCGGCGCTGGCCCGTCGTCCGGGCGCGGTGATCCGGCTCGACGCCGCCGCCCGCCGCGAGGACTGGTACCGCTCCGCGAGCCCCGCCTCGTGGACACCTCCGTCGTCACCGCTGGGCCTCGCACTGGCCTGCACCCACGGCAACGGCCGCATCCGGGAACGCGCCGTGCGGGAGATCCTGGCGAACCCGTTGCCGGAGCTGGTGCCGTTCCTGGTGGTGCGGACCGGCGACTGGGTCCGGGAGGTGCGCGACCGCGCCCGCGCCGGGCTGGCCGTGCTGCTGCACGAGGACCCGGCGCGGTTCCTGCCGCCGGCGGCGGCGGTGGGGTTGCGGATCGAGCGGTGGTTGCGCGGGACGTTCGTGCGCAACCAGCTCCTCGCCACCGCGACCGATCCCCGTGCGCCGCTGGAGTCGTTGTTGGCGTCACCGGACCGGCAGGTGCGGGTGTTCGCGTTCAACGCCGGGACGTGGCGGCTGGACCGGAAGGTGTCGGTCGCGCTGACGGCGTCCGACGTGCGACTGCGGTCGACGGCCGCGGAGGCGGCGGCGCGGGACTGCGTGTGGACGGGGCGGGTGGAGGTGCTGCGGCGGCTGGCCTCGTCACCGCACGCCGAGGTGCGGGTGCAGGCGTTGACCGGGTTGGTCAGGCTGGGGCGGGACGCGGAGGTCGTGCCGTACTTGGACGACAGGTCGTCCCTGGTGCGGGCCTTGGCGCGGGCTGCCGCGTCACGGGAGGGCGTGGACGTGCCCGCCTACTACCGCTCGCGCGTGACTCCGGGTGCGCTCGACGGCTTCGCCGAGGCCGGGGCCGGGGCCGGGGCCGGTGGCGACGGTGGGCACCTGATCGCGCTCCTGTCACACCCTTCGGCGACGATCCGCGCACGTGCTCTCCGGGCGTTGCGGGTGCTGGAGCGGGTACCGGAGGACCGCGTGCTGTCGATGCTGCGCGACCCGGCGTCCCCGGTGGTGCGTGAAGCGACCGCGGCCGTGCGGTCGGTGCCGGAGGCGTTGCCGTGGGAGCTGCTCGCCGACGAACGGCCCGCCGTCCGGCTGGCCGGCTACCGGTTGGCGCGACGGCTGGGTCCGGTCGCCGAGCTGCGGGCGGCGTTGACGGTGGTGGGGGACGGGCACGTCCGGTTGGCGCGGCGCGGTCGGGCGGACGCCACGCGGATCGCGCGGTCCCTGGAGTCGGTGCCCTGGCGGCGGCGGACCGTCGCGCCGCTGGAAGTGGTTGCGGCGGACGCGCCGGGGCTGCGGGCGTTGCTGGCGCGTGCCGCCGCCGAGCTGGACGAACACACCTCGTACCTCTTGGCCAAGCACCTGGCGTGACCAGCACCGCCATGCGGTCGGCCGGCCTCGGGGGAGGAGTGGTCCAGCCGGCTGTCCGTCTTCGGCCGGCCACTCCCGCCCGGCGTCGACCTCAGGTGCGCATCTCGCGCGTGCGCCACAGCACCAGCACGAAGTACGGCGTGCCGACCAGCGCGATCACCAGCCCGGCGGGCACCTGCGCCGGTGCGATCACCGTCCGGCCCACCGTGTCCGCCACGCTCACCAGCACCGCGCCCAACGCCGCCGCGACCGGCAGCACGCGCGCGTGCCGACCACCGACCAGCGACCGCGCCAGGTGCGGCGCGACCAGCCCGACGAACGCCACCACGCCGATCGCCGACACCGCCGTGGCCGCCAGCACGCCCGCCGCCAGCAGGATCACCAGCCGCGACCGCTCCACCCGCATGCCGAGCACGCGCGGCGTGTCCTCGTCCAGGCTGTGCAGGTCCAGCTCCCGATGCCGCGCCCACAGCAACGGCGTCAGCAGCACCAGCGCCAGCGCCGTCGGCACGACCTGCTCCAGCGTCCGCCCGTAGGTGGAGCCGGACATCCACGTCAACGCCTTCGCCGTGTTCCACGGGTCCGACGTCACGATCAGCAGCGTGATCAGCGCCATCCCGGCCGACCACATCGCGATGCCGATCACGACCAGCCGGTCCGAGTCCAGCCCCGACCGCCACGCCAGCCCGTAGACCAGCGCGAACGCCGCCATCGCGCCCACACCGGCCGCGCCCGCGACGTGCCACGCGCCGGCCATCGGCACGGCCGTGATCAACGTGATCGCGCCCAGCCCCGCGCCCGCCGTGATGCCCAGCAGACCGGGTTCGGCCAGCGGGTTGCGGCTCACCGACTGGATGCCGCACCCGGCCACGGCCAGCGCCGCGCCCGCCACCAGCGCCGCCAGCACCCGCGGCAGCCGCTGGTCCAGCACGAACGTCAACGCGGTGCCGGTCCGCCCGGCGAACCAGTTCGCGAGGTCGCCCAGCAGCACCACCCGGTCGCCGAGCATCAGCCCGACCGCCGGCGCGGCGACCAGCAGCACGGCCAGCGCCACCGACGTCACCACCAGCCGCCGGGACGACGTGGCCACCCCGACCCGACCGGCGGGGGCCTGCCGGGGCGTCCCGCTCGACCGCCCGCGCCGCGCCAGCCAGATCAGCACGACCGCGCCGAGGATCGTCGTCATCACGCCCGTCGGCACCCGCACCGCCGCGGCCGACCCCATGACCGCCCGCAGCAGCACGTCCGCGCCCAGCACGATCACCACGCCGACCAGCCCGGACACCGGCAGCAGCAGCCGGTGCCTGCCCAGCCCCGGCACGAACGGCGTCAGCAGCCGGGTGATCACCGGCGCGCTCAGCCCGACGAACCCGATCGGCCCGGCGATCGTCACCGCCGCCGCGGTCAGCGCCACGGTCAGCAGCACCGCGCCCACGCGCGTCCGCCGCACCTTCAACCCCAGCACGGTCGCGTTGTCGTCGCCCAGCGCGAGGACGTCCAGCGACCGGCCCATCAGCAGCAGCGCCGCCACCGCGACCACCACGACCGGCGTCATCTGCGCGGTCGCGTCCAGGTCGCTCACGGTCAGCGAGCCGGAGCCCCAGGCGAACAGCCCGGTCGTCTCCTGCTCGAACAGCAGCAGCAGGAGGATCGTCGCCGACTGGAGCGTCAGCATGACCGCCGAGCCGACGAGCACCAGCCGCGGGCTGGTCGACCCGCCGCCGGACAGCCCCAGCACGACCACCGACGCCGCGAGGCCGCCGACGAACGCCGCCGCACCCGCGGGCAGCGTGGGCAGGCTCAGCCCGAACGCCGCGATGGCGACCACGGCCAGGTGCGCGCCCGCGTTCACCGCGAGCGTGTCCGGCGAGGCCAGCGGGTTGCGCGCGACGGACTGCATGCCCGCGCCCGCCACGCCGAGCGCGACGCCGAGCAGCAACGCGGCCAGCAGGCGGGGCACGCGCGAGCCCTCCAGCACGGCGAGGGTCTGCGCGTCCCCGTCGCCCACCAGCGCGCCGAGCACGTCGAGCACACCGGTCGACGCGGTGCCCTGGGTGAGGTGGACGGCGGAGAGCACGGCGATGAGCGCCACGATCCCCGCCGTCACGACGGCGGTGCGCATCATCAGGCGGTGGCAGCCTTCACGAACTGCTCGGCGACGTGGATGACCGACTTCGGCCCGCCGAACGTCCACGTGCCCGGCTCCAGCTTGACCACCTTCTTGTTCACCACGAACGGCAGCCGCTGCCACACCGGGTTCTCCGCGAGGCCGGTGGTGAACACGTCGTCCTCGGAGGCGCTGTAGAACAGCATGGTCTTCGGGTCGGTGAGCGCGGTCAGGCCCTCGACGTCGGTGGCGCCCAGGCCCCACTGCGGGTCGACCTCGCCGGTCCACGCGTTCGTGAAGCCGACGGCCTCGGCCGCGTCGGAGACCAGCGAGCCCTTGCCGAACGGGCGGATGTTGACCGTGCTGCCCTCGAGCCAGCCGTCGGCCATGAGGAACGGCGTGCCGGCCGCGCCCTTGGCCTCGACGGCCTTCTTGCCGTCGGCGAGCGCGGTGTCCAGTTCGGACAGCAGCTTGTCGCCTTCCGCGGACTTGCCGAGCGCCTGCGCGATCAGCTTGGTGTCCTCGCGCAGCCGGTCGAGGTTGCGGGTGGCGTCACTGGCCTGGGTGACGACCACGGGGACGTACTTCTCCAGCTGACCGACCAGCGTCTCGTCCCGGCCCTTGGCCATGATCACCAGGTCGGGGTCGAGCGCGACGATCGAGTCGACGCTGGGCTCGTTGCGCTTGCCGACGTCCTTCACGTCGGCGGCGAGCGGCACGGCCGCGTCCCACGTCTTGTAACCGGTGGCGTCCGCGACACCCACCGGCATGACACCCAGGGAGGCGACGGTCTCGGTCTCGGCCCACTCCAGCGTGACGACCTTCGTCGCCGGGGCGTCGAGCTTGACCTCCTTGCCGCGGGAGTCGGTCACGGTGACCGGGCCACCGGCGGCGGACCCGGTCGGGGTGGTCGTGGGCGTTTCCGTCGTGCCGCACGCGGACAGCAGCACGACCGCCGTCACGAGCGCAGGGGCGAGCAAGCGCATGGCTGGTACCTCTCAGGGGTGAAGGGGGAAGGGCTCAGGCCGGTCGCGGGGTGTGCCTGCCGAGGGGGCGGCAGTGGATGGCCCCGGTCACCGGGTCGTCGGCGACGTGCACCGCGACGCCGTAGGCGTGGGTCAGGTGCTCGCCGGTGAGGACGTCGCGGACCCCGCCCGCCGCGACGACCCTGCCCTCGCTGAGCAGCACGACCTCGTCGGCGATGATCGCCGCGTGGTCGAGGTCGTGCAGCACGACGCCGACCGCCACGTCGTGGTCGTTCGCCAGGTCGCGCACGACGTCGAGGACTTCGACCTGGTAGCGCAGGTCCAGGTGGTTGGTGGGCTCGTCCAGCAGCAGCACGGCGGTCTGCTGCGCCAGGCACGACGCGAGCCACACGCGCTGCAACTCGCCGCCGGACAGCTCGTCCACGCCCCGGTCGGCCATCGGGGCGACGCCGGTCAGGTCCATGGCGCGCTGGATCGCGGCGCTGCCCTCCAGGTCCACCCCGCGCCACCCGGTCCGGTACGGGTACCGGCCGTAGGAGACGACGTCGCGCACCGACACCCCCGACGGCGTCGGCCGCTGCTGGGTGAGCAGGGTGACGTTGCGGGCGAACTCCTTGCCGGACAGGGGCGAGTGCCCCCACACCGACCGCTCGCCCATCCGCACCTGCCCGCCGCGCGGCCGGTGCAGGCGTGCCAGGGAGCGCAGGACGGTCGACTTGCCGGACCCGTTGGGCCCGACGAGAGCCGTGACGGTCCCGGCCCGCAGCCCGAGCGAGACACCGTGCACCACCGCGCGGTCGTGGTGCGCGAGTACCAGTTCCTCACCGGCGAGCAGCGCGTCTCCCTTGGACATGAGGGGAGCCTAACCTAAGGTCGCGAATCACCCATATGGGCGTGATCTACTGCACTCCTTGGCCTATTCGGTAACGCGGAGCAGGGTGCATCCGGGGTGGATGGACCCGTAACGGCATCACCGCCCAGCTCGACAACCCCGCTGTCACACGCACGGGACGGGGTCGGTCAAGTGAAGAAGCTCGAAGCGCACGAGGTGGCGCTCGCCAAGGTGTTCTCCAGCGACTACGAGTTCGTCGTCCCGGACTACCAGCGCCCCTACACCTGGGAGCCCGCGCAGGCGACGCAACTGCTCGCCGACCTGGTCGAGGCGGTCGACCGGGAGCCTGAGGACCCGTACTTCCTGGGGTCCGTGGTGCTCGTCAAGCGCCCGGACGACCCGCGCGCGGAGGTCATCGACGGCCAGCAGCGGCTCACCACGTTGACCATCCTGCTGGCCGTGCTGCGGGAGCTCACCGAGGACCGGCGCGACGCGGACCACCTCGACCTGCTCATCCGGGAGCCGGGCAACACCATCCTGGACCTCGAGTCCCGCCCGCGGCTGCGGCTGCGCCCGAGGGACGAGGAGTTCTTCCGCAAGCACGTGCAGGCACGGGGTGGGATCGACCTGCTCCACCCGGACGCCAAGTACCCCAACGACGCGCAGGCCCGCATCGCCGCCAACGCCCGCGCGCTGCGCAAAGCCCTGGCCGAGTTCACGTCGGCCCAGCGCCTGGCGCTGGCCAAGGCGGTGGTCCAGCGGACGTTCCTGGTCATGGTCTCCACCTCCGAGCTGACCAGCGCCTACCGCATCTTCTCGGTGATGAACTCGCGCGGGGTGGAGCTGTCTCCGGCCGACATCTTCAAGTCGCAGGTCATCGGGGCGCTGCCGGACGCCGACAAGGCCCGTTACGCGGAGAAGTGGGAGGACCTGGAGGCCGACCTGGGGCGCGAGGCGTTCGCCGACCTGTTCTCGCACATCCGCATGGTGGTGCTGAAGTACCGGGCGCGGCAGCAACTGCTCACCGAGTTCGGCGACCACGTCCTCAAGGGCTTCCTCGCCGAGGGCAAGGCCGCGGTCTTCGTCGACGACGTGCTGGAGCCGTACGGCTCGGCTTACCGCGACATCCTCTCCTGCGACCACCAGTCCCTGTCCCTGGCGACCCAGGTCAACGACTGGCTGCGCCGGCTCCACCTGCTCGACAACTTCGACTGGCAGGCGCCCGCGCTGTGGGCGCTGAAGACCCACCGCAACGACGGTCCGTGGCTGGTCGAGTTCCTGCGCCGCCTCGACCGACTCGGCGCGTGGATGCTGGTGACCCGCTGCAACGCCCAGGTGCGCGGTCAGCGGATCGCCAAGCTGCTCCAGGAGCTGCAGGACGGGCACGGCCTGGGCGCACCCGCCCTGGACCTCGAACCCGACGAGCGAGCGGAGCTCCGGGACGGGCTGAACGGCGACGTCTACCGGAGTGCCGCCGTGCGGAAGTACGTCCTGTTGCGGCTGAACGAGCTGGTCTCGGATCCGTTCGTGGCGCAGGACGTCAAGATCGTCACGGTCGAGCACGTCCTGCCGCAGAGCCCGCCGCCGGGCAGCGGGTGGCGCGAGGTCTTCACCGAGTCGGATCGCGAGCGCTGGACCCACCGGCTGGCCAACCTCGTCCTGCTCAGCCGGACGAAGAACTCGGCCGCGGGCAACCTGGACTTCGCCGCGAAGCGGGACAAGTACTTCGCGGGCGGCAAGTCGCCGAGCTACGGGCTGACCACGGAGGTGCTGCGGGAGAAAGCCTGGACGCCCGACGTGCTGCACGCCCGGCAGGAGCGGCTGGTCGGCACGCTCGCCGGGCACTGGCAGGCGTCCCTCAGCTGAAGTGCCGCCGGGTGTCGGCCACCAGGGAGTCGAACACCAGGGCGTTCAGCCGGTCGCCCGCCTTGATCGCGGGTTCGTAGGCGAACGTCCACGTCAGCCTGCTGCCCTCCGCCGCACGCTCCACCAGGTAGTCCTCGCCGAACCGCCGGAACACCGGCAGGTTCGCCCGGTCCACCGCGAACGACTGCCGCCTGCCCTCCTCCCAGCGGATGAAGACCTCGCGCAGGCGCAGCACGCCCAGCACCGACGCCGTGCGCGTCGTGCCCACCCCGAACGGGCGAGGGGAGGTGTACTCGACCGACGACAGCAGGCGGCACCACCACAGCGGGTTGGAGGCGGCCAGGCCGCGCCACACACGTTCGGGTGACACCGGCAGGTCCAGCACGTAGCTGCGGCGCTGCGGCGCGGCGTCGTAGAAGTCCACGTCGAACGGCTCCAGGCTGGGCACGTCGTCCAGTGTGACGCCTGCGTGCCGGTTTCACCGCTCGTCCACGCGGTCGTACCGCACCGGTCGAACCGACGACGGCCGTCGACCACCCACAGCGCCAACCGTTGATCCGGTCGGGCGGACCCGGTGCTCGAACGTGTGGATCAGCGCCGCCGACCCTTGGCCGTTGCACCCGGCACTGGTTGCGTACACCGGGCAGGTGTCCCGACGAGAGGTGCGAGCCGATGGCGCAGCCGTTCCAGCTGCCGGAGTTCTACATGCCCCACCCGGCGCGGCTGAACGCCAACCTGGACCGCGCGCGGGCGCACACCAAGGCGTGGGCCCGCGAGATGGACATGATCGACGTGCCGCAGCACGGCACCGTCATCTGGTCCGAGCGGGACCTCGACTCGCACGACTACGCGCTGCTGTGCGCCTACACCCACCCGGACGCGTCCGCGGACGACCTCGACCTGGTCACCGACTGGTACGTGTGGGTCTTCTACTTCGACGACCACTTCGTGGAGCTCTACAAGCGCAACCCGGACGTGGCGGGCGCGAAGACCTACCTGGACCGGCTGCCGCTGTTCATGCCGGTCGACGGCGCGATCACGGCCGAGCCGACGAACCCGGTGGAGAAGGGCCTGGCCGACCTGTGGACCCGCACGGTCGGCAGCCACTCGCCGGACTGGCGGCGTCGGTTCGCCGACAACACCAAGCACCTGCTGGACGAGTCCATGTGGGAGCTGCTCAACATCTCCGAGGGCAGGCTCTCCAACCCGATCGAGTACGTCGAGATGCGCCGCAAGGTGGGCGGCGCGCCGTGGTCGGCGAACCTGGTCGAGCACGTCACCGGCATGGAGGTGCCCGCCCGGATCGCCCTCACCCGTCCGATGGGCGTCCTGCGCGACACGTTCGCCGACGCCGTGCACCTGCGCAACGACCTGTTCTCCTACGAGCGCGAGGTGCTCGACGAGGGCGAGCTGAGCAACGGCGTGCTGGTGCTGGAGAAGTTCCTGGACATCCCGACCCAGGAGGCCGCCGAGAGGGTCAACGACCTGCTCACGTCCCGCCTGCACCAGTTCGAGCACACCGCCGTGACCGAGGTGCCGCTGCTGCTGGACGAGCACGCCGTCGACCCGGCGGGCCGGCTCGCCGTGCTGGCGTACGTGAAGGGTTTGCAGGACTGGCAGTCCGGCGGCCACGAGTGGCACGCCCGCTCCAGCCGCTACATGAACGAGGGCGCGGTCACCGCGAACCCGGTGCTGGGCGGCCCGACCGGGCTGGGCACGAGCGCGCTGCGCTCGCTCGTCGCCACCGCGCCGCAACGCCTGCGCAGCTTCCGCCACGTGCCGTTCGAGGAGGTGCCGTCGCTGCCCGAGCCCGCGCTGGACATGCCGTTCCAGGTGGCGGTCAGCCCGCACTGGGCGGACGCGCGGGAGAAGAGCGTCGCATGGGCGCGGGACATGGGCTTCTTCGACGACGTGCCGCAGGTGTGGTCCGAGGGCAAGCTGCGCGACTACGACCTCGCGCTGTGCTCGGCGGGCATCGACCCGGACGCCACCGCGGCGGAGTTGGAGATCAACGCGCTGTGGCTGACCTGGGGCACCTACGGGGACGACTTCTACCCGGTCGCGTTCGGCCGCACGCCGGACCTGGCCGTCGCCAAGGCCGTCACCGACCGGCTCAAGCAGATGATGCCGCTGGACGGCGCGCCGCCGTCGCCGGTGACGCCGCTGGAACGCGGTCTCGCCGACGTCTGGCAGCGCACGACCGCCCGGATGCCGCTGGGCAACCGGCAGCAGCTGCGCCACGCGCTGGAGCTGATGCTCGACAGCTGGATGTGGGAGCTGAAGAACCAGCACGAGAACCGGGTGCCCGACCCGGTCGACTACGTGGAGATGCGCCGGCACACGTTCGGCTCGGAGCTGACCATGAGCCTGGCCCGGCTGGGCCACGGCAGGCTGGTGCCCGAGGAGGTCTACCGGACCCGCACCCTCCGCAACATCGAGAACTCGGCGATGGACTACGCCACCATCCTCAACGACCTCTACTCGTACCGGAAGGAGATCCAGTTCGAGGGCGAGGTGCACAACGCGGTGCTCGTCGTGCGCACTTTCCTCGACGTGGACCTGGACCGGGCGATCGAGGTGTCGACGGACCTGGCGAACGCGCGGCTGAAGCAGTTCCAGCACTCGGTCGCGGTGGAGCTGCCCGCGTTGTTCGAGGAATTCCGGCTCGACCGGGAGGCGCGGGGCGCGCTCGACGCCTACGTCGGCGAGTTGGAGGACTGGCTGGCGGGCATCCTCCACTGGCACCGCGAGGTGGTCCGCTACCACGACGCGGACCTGGCCAAGCACTTCGGCGGCCGGACCGCGGCGTTGCCGTCGCACGTCCTGCGCGGACCGACGGGCCTGGGCACGAAGTCGACCCGCATCCTGGTGAACAACGGGTGACGCGAATCCGGAACCCGCGGGTCCCGTCCGCCCGGCTCGGACACGAGGACGGCCGCCCCCAGGTCGACCGTCCTCGTGGGTTCGAGGTGACCGCGTCCTCCTGAGGGGGCGGGCACGCCGCGGCGTCCCGACCGGCAGGGGGAGCACCGGTCGGGACGTCGACCCCTCGTTCCGGCGGAGGTGTGGGGCAGCTCCACCGGGGTTACTTCTCATCGATCCGCGGTCATGGGGACACCCTGCCGGGCCGAACGTGAGCGAACCTAGGATGAACCTTGAACCGGCTGTTCGAGGGGGCGCGAGCGTGGACTTCGGGCTGCTCGGCGGTGTCCGGGCACGGGTCGGCGGCGCCGACCTCGACATCGGGCACACCCGCCGGCGCAGCGTGCTCGCGGCGTTGCTGCTGGAGGCGGGCCGGCCGGTGCCCGCGGAACGGCTCGTCGACCGGGTCTGGGGCGAGCAGCCGCCGCTGCGGGCCAAGGAGACGCTGTACGGGTACGTCTCCAAGCTGCGGACGGCCGGGATCGACATCCAGCGCCGGCCGGGCGGCTACCTGCTGGAGACCGACCGGGTCGACCTGGTCGAGTTCCGCGCCCTGGCGCAGCAGGCCCGCGGCGAACCCGACGACGAGCGTGCCGCCGAGCTGTACGACCGGGCGTTGGGGCTGTGGCGCGGCGACGCGCTGGACGGGCTCGACTCGCCCTGGTTCGACCAGGTCAGGCAATCGTTGCAGGCCGAGCGGACGGCCGTGGAGCTGGACCGCAACGACGTCGTGATCCGGCTCGGCCGGCACGCCGCCCTGCTGCCCGCCCTCCGCGACGCCACGCAGGCCCACCCGCTGGACGAGCGCCTGGCCGGTCAGCTCGTGCTCGCCCTGCACCGCAGCGGCCGGTCGTCGGAGGCGTTGCGGCACTACGACGCGTTGCGCCGCACGCTCGCCGACGAGCTGGGCACCGACCCCGGCAAGCCCCTGCAAGACCTCTACCTGCAACTGCTGGGTCAGCAACCGGCACCGGAGCCGACCCGCGCGGTGCCGCGGCAGCTGCCCGCGCCGCAGCGCTGGTTCACCGGCCGGGAGAAGGAGATCGCCGACCTCGCCGAACCGTCGTCCACCGTCGTGATCACGGCCATCGGCGGCGCGGGCGGCATCGGCAAGACCGCGTTGGCGCTGCACTGGGCGCACCAGCACGTGGACGACTTCCCGGACGGCCAGCTCTACGTCAACCTGCGCGGCTTCGACCCGGTCGGCGACCCGGTCACGCCGCAGAACGCGCTGCGCGGCTTCCTCGAAGCCCTCGGCGTCGGCGACCCGCCAGCCGACCTCGACGCCCAGGCCGCCCTCTACCGCAGCCTGCTCGCGGACAAGCGGGTGCTCGTGGTGCTGGACAACGCCCGGGACACGTCGCAGGTCACGCCCCTGCTGCCCGGCGGCGCGCGCTGCACCGTGCTGATCACCAGTCGGTTGCAGCTCCTCGGCCTGCTCACCGCGCACGGCGCGCGTTCGGTCGTGCTGGACGTCCTGGACGAGCACGAGTCCCGCGCGTTCCTGGTGTCCCGGCTGGGCGCGGAACGGGTCGACGCCGAGCCGGACGTCACCCGGGAGCTGCTGGAGCTGTGCGGCGGCCTGCCGCTGGCGTTGAGCATCATCGCGGCGCGGGCCGTGACGCAGCCGGACCTGCCGCTGTCGGCCCTCACCGAGGAGTTGAAGGAGCAGCGGCTGGACGCGCTGGACGACCTCAGCGCCGACCTGCGCACGGTGTTCGCCTGCTCGTTACGGGTGCTCAGCCCCGAAGCGGTGGAGCTGTTCGGGCTGATCGGCCTGACCTCCGCGCCGGACCTGGGCCTGAAGGCGATCACCGCCCTCACCGGCCGCCCCGCCACTCGCCGCCTGCTGCGCGAACTGGAAGCCGCCCACCTGGTGCAGCAGCACCGCGTGGGCCGCTACCGCATGCACGACCTCGTCCGCCTCTACGCCGCCGAGGTCGCTCCCGCGCACGCCGACGCCAACCTGCGGGCGTTCATCGGCTACTTCGCCGCCACCGCGCACGACGGCGACCGCCTGATCGAGCCCCACCGCCCCCCGATCACCGCGCCGACCGGCGACCCCGCCCCGCTGTCGGACGTGGCCGCGGCGATGGACTGGTTCGACGCCGAGTACGAGTCCCTGCTGGCCGCCCAGCGCCTGGCCGCCGAGCACCGCCGGCACGACGTGGCCTGGCACCTGGCGTGGGCGTTGACCAACTACCACCTGCGGCGCGGGCACGCGGCGGAGGACATCGCGGTGTGGGGGATCGCGCTGGCGGCCGCGGACGCGTTGCAGGACCGGTTCAAGCAGGTGTCGGCGCACAAGTTCCTCGGCATGGCGTTGACCGACGTGGGCCGCTACGACGAGGGCGACCACCACCTGCGGCAGGCGTTGGAGCTGGTGGAGGACGACTACGGCAAGGCCGCCGCGCACCGCGCGATGGCGTGGGCGATGGAACGGCGGGGTGACGTCGCGGGTGCGCTGGTGCACGCGCAGGCGCAGCTGGCGCTGTTCCGCGCGCAGGGCCTGGAGGTGCGGATCGCCGAGGCGCTGAACGACGTGGGCTACCGGATGGCGCGGCTCGGTGACCACGAGGGAGCCGAGGCGCACTGCCGGGAAGCGCTGGCGCTGAACCGGGAACTCGGTCACGTCGACGGCGAAGCGGCCACTTCGGACAGCCTCGGCTACATCGCCCACCACCACGGCCGTGACGCGGACGCGGTGGAGCACTACCGGCACGCGTTGAAGCTGTACCGGCAGTTGGACAACTCCTACGAGGAGGCCAGCGTGCTGCGCCACTTCGGCGACGTCCTGGCCGCCCTGGGCCGCACCGACGAGGCCCGCGACGCCTGGCAACGCGCCCTCACCCTCTTCCGCGCCCAGGGCCGGGTCGAGGACGCGGACGGCGTGCTGGCCCTGCTCGCCTGACCCGACCCGCTAGCGCTGCCGGCCCGCCGCGAGCGTCCCCACGGCCACCACGGCGACCACCGCCACCACCGCGACCCCCGTCCGGAACCCGGCGTCACCGCTGCCCGCCCAGGCCGCCGCCATCGCCGCGACCGCCGGACCGACCGTCGCGCCGACCATCCGCGCGGTCGCGCTCAACCCGCCGGCCGCGCCTTCCATCCCCACCGGCGCCCCGGCCATCACCAACGTGTTCAACGCCGTGTTGAACAGCCCCTGACCCACCCCCAGCACACCCAACCGCCAGCACAACCCGCCCAGCGACGTCACCGGCACCACCAACAACCCCAGCCCGACCGCGCTGACCACCGCACCGCCCATCGCCACCAGCCACGGCCCGAACCGGTCGGCCAACGCCCCCGACACCGGCGCCAGGGCCGCCACACCCGCCACGAACACCAGCAACGCCACGCCGACGTCCTCCGGCGACCCGCCCAGCACATCGCTCACGTGGAACGGCACCAGGAAGAACGTCACCCCGCCCAACGTCGACACCAACGCCAACGTCAGCAGCGGCAACCCGAACAACCGCCGCCGCACCAGCGAGACCACCGGCCGCGACGCGGGCAGCCGCGCCCACCACACCACCAGCACCACCCCGACCAAGAGCAACCACGCCGTGCTCTCGAACGCCAGCAGCACCGACGTGATCGCCCCGCCCAGCAGCACGGCCTCCAGCACCAACCCGCGGTCCGGCACCGGCAACCCGCGCCCGTCACCCCGCAGCGCCCGCCACCCCGCCCACAACGCCACCGCCAGCACCGGCAGCTTCATCAGGAACACCGCCCGCCACCCGAGCGCACCCGCGACCACCCCGCCCAACGGCGCACCGACCAGCCCGCCCACCGTCATGATCGTGACCACGTACCCGATGGCCCGCCCCCGCTGCGCCGGCGCCACGGCCCCCACCACGATCGGCATGTACCCGGCCAGCACCACCGCACCGGCCAAGCCCTGCAGCACCCGGCCCACCAGCAACACCCAGAACGCGGGCGCGACCGCCGTCACCACGCTCGCCACCGCGACCCCGACGAGCGCGAGCAGGAACGCCGACCGCACGTCCGCCCGGTCCACCCACCGCCCCGCCGGGATGGCGACGGCCATCGGCAGCGTGTACGCCAGCAGCACCCACGCCGTGGCCGCCGGCCCCACGTCCAGCTCACCGCCCAGGCTGGGCAGCGCCACGGCCGCCACCGTCATCTCCGCGGTGACCACCAGCATCGCCGCCGCCAACGCCACCACCGGTGCCCAACGCGTCCTGACCTGCGCTTCCTGTGCCATGACCGCGACGCTACGACCGCGTCCCGACCGGTCGAATCCGTCAGGTGACCAGTCACGTGACGGATTCCCGCGCCCCCGTCCGCTCCTAGCGTCGGCACCACACAACCGAGGGAGGGAACCACCGTGATCAAGCTCGCGATCATCGTCGGCAGCACCCGCAAGGGCCGGTTCGCGCCGGTCGTGGCGAACTGGTTCGCCGACCGGGCCAAGCAGCGCGACGACCTCAGCGTGGACGTGCTCGACCTCGACGACCTGGACCTGCCGGACCGGCTGCACGCGTTCGGCGAGGACCCGGCCCCGGAGGTCGCGCTGGTCTCGCCGCGCCTGCGCGACGCGGACGCGTTCGTCGTCATCACCCCCGAGTACAACCACAGCTTCCCCGCGCCGCTGAAGAGCGCCATCGACTGGCACTTCACCGAGTGGCAGGCCAAGCCGGTCGGGTTCGTGTCCTACGGCGGCGTCGGCGGCGGGTTGCGCGCGGTCGAGCAGCTGCGGCAGGTCTTCGCCGAGCTGCACGCCGTCACCGTGCGGGACACGGTCAGCTTCCACGGCGCGTGGTCGCGGTTCGACGAGGCCGGGAACCCGGTGGAGGCCGAGTCGGTCGACAAGGCCGCCACGACCGTGCTCGACCAGCTCGTCTGGTGGGGCACGGCGCTCAAGGAGGCCCGGGCCAAGCGGCCTTACGGGGCCTGACGTGCGGGCCGTGCGGCTGCACGCGTTCGGCGAGGACCTGCGGTGCGAGCACGTCGACGACCCGACGCCAGGGCCGGGGCAGGTGCGGATCGCGGTGCGCGCGGCGGGCGTGCACCTGGTCGACGCGATGATCCGGCGCGGCCGCGCGGAGTGGGTGGCGCTGCCGGACCTGCCCGCCGTGCCGGGGTCCGAGGTGGCCGGCGTGGTCGACGCGATCGGTCGTGGCGTGGACGAGGCGTGGCTGGGGGAGCGGGTCGTGACGCAGCTCGGCCTGGCCGGCGGCGGGTACGCGGAGCTGGCGGTCCGGGAGGTCGGCGCGCTGCACGTGATCCCGGACGGCCTCGACTTCCCGGCCGCGGTGGCGATGATCTGCACCGGCAGCACCGCGCTGGGCGTGGTCGACGCGGCAGCCCCGACCCCCGACGACGTGGTCCTCGTGACCGCCGCCGCGGGCGGTGTCGGGACGATGGTCACGCAGGGGGCGGCGCGGGCCGGCGCGGTGGTCGTGGGGCTGGTCGGGTGCGGGGAGAAGCGGCGGGTGGCGTTGCGGGCGGGCGCGTCGATCGCGGTCGACTACCGGCGTGCCGGGTGGCAGGACGAGGTGGTCGTCCGGCTCGGGGGACGGGAGGTGACGGCGGTGCTGGACGGTGTCGGCGGTGAACCGGGCCGTGCGGCGGTGGACCTGCTCGCGCCGGGCGGCCGGGTGGTGCTGTTCGGGTCGTCGTCGGGGGAGGTGACCCGCCTGACGTCGGAGGACCTGTTCGCCCGCGCGCTGACCGCGACGGTCGCCGTGGGGCCGCACGTGGCCAAGCGGTCGGGCGGCCTGCGCGCTCTGGAGGCCCGAGCCCTGACCGCCGCCGCGACCCGCGCCCTGACCCCGTTCGTGCAGCCGTTCCCGCTGGCCGAGGCCGGTCGGGCGCACGCGGCGATGGAGAGCAGGCACACGGTCGGCAAGGTCGTCCTGCTCCCGGACGCCGGCTAGGGTCGTGGCCATGCTGCACGGGAGGTCCGCCGAACTGGCCGCGGTGGACGACCTGCTGTCCACCGCCCGCGCCGGCCGCAGCGGCGTCCTCGTGATCCGCGGCGAGGCGGGCATCGGCAAGTCCGCCCTGCTCTCCCACGCCGCCGAAGCCGCCACCGGCCCGGCTCCGACCCCTCCGACCTCCTCGCCCCCACCCCGTTCGCACCCGGAATTGTCAGACCCTTGGGGCACAATGAAAACAGGGGACCCCCTGGCGGGTACCCCTGCGCAGCGACCGACCGCGGCGGGCACGTCCGCCCAGCGGCCACCGACAGCGGATCTCTTCGCTCAGCGGCCACCGACAGCGGATGTCTCCGCCCAGCGACCGCCGACGACGGAACTCCTCGCCCAGCGATTGCCCGCAGCAGGCACTCCCGGCCGGCGACTCCCGGCCGAGACCGGGTTCCTGGTCCTGCGCGGCACGGCGGTCGAGTCCGAGTCGGTCGTGCCGTTCGCCGGGCTGAACCTGCTCCTCGGCCCCGTCGTCGACCGCGTCGACGCCCTGCCGCCCAACCAGGCCACCGCCCTGCGCGCCGCCCTCGGCCTCGCCCCGCCGGACGGCGGCGACCACCACCTCGTCGGCCTCGCCGTCCTCACCCTCCTCGCCGACCTGGCCGAGCACCGCCCGGTCCTCTGCCTGGTCGACGACGCCCACTGGCTGGACCAGGGCTCCGCGCACGCCCTGGTCTTCGCCGCCCGCCGCCTCCAGGCCGAGGGCATCGCGATGCTCTTCGCCGCACGCGACCTGCACGCCCCGCCGTTCCCCGCACCCGGCCTGCCCGAACTGCGCCTCACCGGCCTCGCCCCCGAGCACGCCGCCGCCCTCCTCGAAGAGCACGCCGCCGACCTGCCGCGCTACGTCCGCGACCGCATCGCCGAAGAAGCCCGCGGCAACCCGCTGGCACTGCTAGAACTCCCCGCCGCCCAACGCGAAGGCCACCTTCCCGCCGCCCACGCCTACCGCGTCGCCGCCCTGCCCACGCACAGCCGCATCCAGCAGACGTTCGCCGACCGCATCGCCGCGCTCCCCGAGCGCACCCGCACCCTCCTCCTGGTCGCCGCCGCCGACGACACCGGCGACCCGGGCGTGGTGTTCAAGGCCGCGAACCTGCTCGGCGCGTCCGTGGACGACCTCGAACCCGCCGAGCAACGCCAACTCCTGCGCTCCGACGACGGCCGGCTGACCTTCCGCCACCCGCTGATCCGCGCCGCCGCCTACCGCAGCGCGCCGCTCAAGCACCGCCTCGCCGTGCACCGGGCGCTGGCCGAAGCCGTGGACGACGCCCACCGCAGCGCCTGGCACCTGGCCACCGCCACCACCGGGCCGGACGAGGACGTCGCCCGAGCCCTCGCCCGCACCGCCGAGGACGCCCGCAACCGGGGCGGCTACCTCGCCGTCGCCTCCGCCTACCACCGCGCCGCCGAACTCACCCCCGACCCCGTCGAACGCGGCCACCGGCTGGCCGCGGCGGCGGGCGCGGCCGGTGCGGCGGGCGAGTTCGACCGGGCGGTGGAGCTCGCCGACCAGGCGTGGGACCTGGTGGGCAACCCGGTGGACGGCGCGCGGGTGGCCCGCGTCCAGGCCAGGCTGGCCAGCGAGCAGGGACGGCCCGGCCACGCCGCGGCGCAGCTCGCCCGTGCCGTCTCCTGCGCCGAGCACGTCGACCGCGAGCTGGCGGGGGAGCTGCTGTTCAACGCCGCCAACAACGCGTGGGCGGGACGCGACTTCGACCTGCTCGAACAGATCGCGGCACGCGCCGGGGACCTGCCCGGCGCGGACGACACCCGGGCCGTGGCCACCGCCGCGCTGGGCCTGGAGGGCGACGACGTCCCCGGCGGCATGGCCGCGTTGCGCGGGCTGCTGACCTCGCGCTACGTCGGCGGGCCGGGCAACGCCGTCACCGCCTGGTGGCACCTGATCCTCGGCGACGACCAAGCCGCGCACACGTGGGCGTTCGAGCTGGAACGCCAGTCCCGCGCCCAGGGCGCGCTCGGCGTGCTGCCCCGCGCGCTGGCCTACCTGGCCCGCGGCCGGCTGCACCTCGGGCAGCACCGCGACGCGCGGGCCACCGCGGAGGAAGGGTTGCGCATCGCCCGGGACATCGGCCAGGAGTTCAGCGTCGGCTTCCTGTCCAGCGTGCTCGCCGAACTGGCCGCCATCGAGGGCGACGAGGCCCGGTGCGAGGAGCTGGTGGCGACGCTGACCGGCGGCGCGCCCCAGTCCGTGCGGGCCGCGTGCGCGTCGGCGCTGCTGGACCTCGGGCTCGGCCGCCACGAAGCCGTGCTGGACCGGCTGGCCGACGTCGCCGCCGGCGCGCACCGCCTCTACGCGATCTCCAGCCTGCCCGACCTGGTGGAGGCGGCCACGCGGCTGGGCCGGCCCGGGTTCGCCGAGAACGCCGCCGCCTGGTACGACGAGTGGGCGTCGGCCGCGGACCGGCCGTGGGCGCGAGCCGTCGCCGCGCGCTGCCGCGCCCTGCTCACCGACGACGAGCGGTCGTTCGCGGACGCGGTCGAGCTGCACCGCGGGCACGAGAGCCGTCCGTTCGAACGCGCCCGCACCGAGCTGCTGTACGGGGAGTGGCTGCGCCGGGCGCGCCGCAAGGCCGACGCCCGCACGCACCTGCGGTCGGCGCTGGAGAGGTTCGAACGGCTCGGCGCGACGCCGTGGGCCGCCCGCGCCCGCACCGAGCTGCGCGCCACCGGCGAGAGCCGCGCCGTGCCGGGCCCCGACCCGCTCAGCGCCCTCACCCCGCAGGAGCTCCAGGTCGTGCGGCTGGCCGCCGCGGGGCTGAGCAACCGGGACATCGGCGCGCAGCTGTTCCTGAGCCCGCGCACGGTCGGCTACCACCTCTACAAGGCTTACCCGAAGCTCGGCGTCTCGTCCCGGGTGGAGCTGGGCAAGCTCGACCTCGCGTAGCCAAATGGTCTAGACCCATTGACAGCACCTCCCGGGCGCACGCACGCCGGACGGCAGCCGCCTCGCTCCGAGGAGGACCCACGGTGACGCCCCTCTGACCCTGAACGTTCAACTCACGCGAGAGTCGAACGCTCAGAACCCGAGAGTCGAACGCTCAGGTACCCCGAATTCAACGCTCAGGGGACGATGCGGGCGGCGGAGACGGGGCGGTCGGCCATGGGGTAGGTGCCGGCGGAGGAGGTGTTCACGCTCCACCGGTAACGGCTGAAGTCGCCGGTCTCGTTGGACGCGTAGAACATCATGTGCCCGTAACCCGCGCCGTCGGTGGACGCGGTCGCGTTGAAGATCCGGTTGTCCGGGAACCGGAAGTAGTTGCCCACCCCGTACACGCCGTGCGGCTCGGACGTGCAGTCCACGACCTCCACCGCGTACTGCGTCTCACCGGCGAAGTTCAGCCCCCGCGTCGGTGCGCGGTACGCGCCCTTCACCGAACGCACCATCACCACGTGACCGGTGTTGGTGTCCTGGTCGTTGCGGTAGTCGATGGCGATCAGGTCACCCGGACGGAGGTCGACCACCCTGGTGACGCGCTCGAAGTGCGGGATCTCCCGCTCCGCGAACGCCGCCCGGTAGTCCCGCGCGAACGGGCTCGCCACCCCGAAGTGCGTGCGGAAGAACCGCGGCGTCGCCCACCGGTACGTGCGCTTGAGCACGGCGGTCAGGAACGAAGCGCACTGGCTCTGGTTGACCCACCCGGACGCGTCGCCGGGCGAGCCCCACCGGACCACGTTCGGCTGGTCCGGCTCCTTGTAGGTGTTGTTCGCCAGCGGGCACGTCGGCAGCGACAGGTAGCCGACGAGCTGCTCGGCTTCCAGCAGGTGCGGTGTGGACGGCCGGTGTGGACTCGGCGTCCGGGCCGACGCGGCGGTCGTCCCGGGGGTCGCGGTCGCCGGTGCGGCGAGGGCGGTCCCCCCGGAGAACGATCTGCGCGACAGGTCCATCGTGCGACTCCCCCTTCGATGCGGGCCCGCATACCGTAGTCGAAGGGGGTGGGCCGCACGCGATGGTTCAGCCGGTCTCGATTCCCCCGGTCCTCGAACCAGGGCGGTAGCCGGGAACGGACCGGCGGGCACAACCGAGCGGAGGGACGCGGATGAGTGCAGCGAACTGACCCGCAAAAATCGGAGATCCGTCCGGTAGGTAGTCCATCTGCCCGCTACTCGACACAATGCCAGGTGCTGGCTGTGAGCATGCCGATACTCTGAGTATAGCCGATCAGAGAGAAGCAGCTGGGACATGTCGGAGAACAGGAAACGCGCAGAAGACCCGAAGATCGTCAACGACGTGATGGCGCCGAGCGGGATGGTTGTACAGGCAGGCTCGGTCACGGGCGACGTGCACATCCACCAAGCGGACAGCGGGGCGATGTTCGTGCCTCGGGAGCTGCCGTCAGCCGTCTACGGGTTCACCGATCGCGCCGAGCAGTTGGCGGAAATGGACCTCATGCTGACCTCTGCCGACGAGTCCACGACGTCTGCCGCAGTGGTCATCTCCGCCATCTCGGGCACTGCCGGCGTGGGCAAGACCGCGTTCGTCACCCACTGGGCGAACCGCGTGAAGGACCGCTTCCCGGACGGTCAGCTGTACGTCAACCTGCACGGCTGGGGTCCCCAGGGGCCACTCTCCTCCGCCGAGGCGCTGGCGGGCTTCCTGAGGTCGCTCGGACTGAGCAACGACCAGATTCCCCACAACGCCGACGAGCGTGCTGCGCGTTTCCGAAGCCTGGTGGCAGGGCGTCGAATGCTTATCGTCCTCGACAACGCCCGTGACGCCGGGCAAATCCGGCCGCTCTTGCCTGGAACCTCCTCCTGCGTCGTGTTGGTGACAAGCCGCAACTCCTTGCCCGGCCTCGTGTCGCGAGACGGTGCGCGGCGGATAAACTTGGACCTGCTCCCGCAGCCCCAAGCCGTGGCGTTGCTCCGCATGTTGATCGGCCGCCGCGTCGAAGCCGAACCAGCGGCCGCCGAAGCGCTGGTGAGGCACTGCGCGCGATTGCCGCTGGCTTTGCGGATCGTCGCGGAACTTGCAGTTGCCAACGCCGACGCTCCGTTGCGCGAACTGGTCCGCGATCTCGAGGACGAGGAAAGCCGGCTCGACCTGCTGGAAGCCGGTGACGACCCCTACACGGCGGTTCGGGCCGTTTTGTCGTGGTCGTATCGCAACCTCGACCCTTCCGAGGCGCGCGCCTTCCGCCTGCTCGGCCTGCACCCAGGGCGGGACTTCGATGAGAACAGCGCCGCGTCACTCATCGGCGCGTCACCGGCCGAGGCCAGGAAGCGGCTGGGTGCTCTCGTGCGGGCGCACCTGGTCGAGCGCAACCAAGCGACGCGATATCAGATGCACGACTTGCTGCGCGTGTACGCGGCCGACTTGGCGACGCAGGAAGAATCCGCTGATTCGAAGGAGGTGGCGTTGCAGAGGTTGTTCGACTACCTCCTGCGGGTCGCCGCATCGGCCGCCCAAGTCGCCTTTCCGCAGGAGCAGCGCTACCTGCCCATCGTTCCCGCCGTTGAGCGGCACGATCCCGAGCTGCTCGACGATTACCGAGCGGCCGAGTGGCTGGAGGCTGAGCGGACCACCCTGCTCGCAGTGGCCGTGCAGGCGGACAGTCGGCAGCCGCCGGCCTATGCAGGTCTGATGTCCGCCATTCTGGCGCGGTACCTCGACAGTCGGAGCCACTTCGACGACGCGGTGGCGTTGCACACCGTTGCGGTGAGCGCGAGCCGCGAGGCAGGCGACACCGAGGGCGAGGCACGGGCGACCGCGAATCTCGGCACCGTCTACCAGCGCCTCGGTCGCTATGGCGATGCCTTCGACAACCTGTCGAAGGCACTGGCACTCGCCCGTCGGATCGGTGATGTCGAGACCGAGGTGAACGCGCTCGGTGAACTCGGGCAAGTGGCTTGGCTCATGGGGCGGTACGACGACGCGCTTGAGTTCTTCACCCCTGTCCTCGCGTTCCGGCAACGCACTTCCGATCAGACCGGAATCGGTCGTGTGCTCAACAATATCGGCCTGGTTCTCGTCAGGTTGGCGCGGCACGATGAGGCGCTCGGGCACTTGGAGAGCTCTCTCGCCCTGTTCCGGGAGACGAATGACCGTCTGCGCCAAGGCTATGCCCTCAACGACATAGGAGTGCTGCTACAGCGCATGTCGCGATTCTCCGAGGCCTTCGGGTACCACTCGGAGGCAATGAAGATCGCGCGTGAGGCGGGTGACCGGGCGCTCGAAGCCGCCGTGTTGAACGGACTCGGTACGGCCCACCGGCAGACTGCCGAGCCCGACATCGCCATCGAGTTGCACGGCCAGGCACTGTCGATCGGGAACGAGGTGGGGGACCGTTACGAGCAGGCGCAGGCACACGAGGGTCTGGGGGATGCACATCTGGTCCTAGGTGACGAAGACGGCGCGCGGAACCATTGGCGGCTCGCACACGCGATCTACCGGGAGAGCGGCGCAAACGAAGCCGATTCGGTCGCCGAGCGGCTCAGGGAATTGGGAGGATGACGACCACGCAGGCCATTGACCGGCGCAGGGGAAGGTGCAGCGAGCCCGCGTCGCTGACCACCGGAGCGGCGCTTCCCATGTGGCGGAACGCTCAGTCCGCGGCCCGTCGCGGCGATTAGGCTCGCCTGCTGGGACGTAGACGGTGGGAGGGCGCATGACGAGCACCGATGGTCGGCAGAAGTGGCTGACCGTCGCCGACGAGCTGGCCGCGGCGTTGCGGGTCGACGCGGCGGAGCGCGACCGGCGGGGTGCGGAGCCCGTGGCCGAGGTCGAGGCGTTGCGGCGGTCCGGGCTGCTCACGATCGACGACTGGGCCACGCAGCAGGCCGTGACCAGGGTCGTCGGCGCGGCGGACGCCAACGTCGGCCACCTGCTCGGCTACCACTACCTCCAGGTGTGGCGCAGCGGCCTGTTCGACAACCCGAACCACCGGCCGAACGCCGATCTCTTCTGGGCGGGCGTGAGCAACCCGCTGGACGCGGCCCTGGAGCTGCGCCCGGTCGACGGCGGGTTCGAGGTCACCGGCCGCAAGACGTTCGCCACCGGCGCGTCGGTGGCCGACCGGCTCGTGGTCAGCGCCACCCACACCGAGACCGGCGACAAGATCACCTTCACGCTCGACGCGAAGGCCGACGGCATCACCTACGCCGGTGACTGGGACAACATCGGCCAGCGCCTCACCGCCAGCGGCGGCGTGGTGTTCGACCGCGTGCACGTGCCCGCCGACCAGGTCCTCGGCGCGCACGACGAGACCAGCCCCCGCCTCTCGCTGGCCGCCCTGGGCTTCCAGCTCGTGCTGGCCCAGCTGTACGTGGCGATGGCGGAGGGCGCGCTGGCCGAAGCCGCCCGCTACACCCGAACGACCACCCGGCCGTGGTTCCTCAGCGGCGTCGACAAGGCCACCGACGACCCGTACATCCTGGGCGCCTACGGCGAGCTGGTCGCCGACGCGCAGGCCGCGGGCCTCCTCGCCGACCACGCCTCGGACCGGCTGGACCAAGCCTCCCGCCGCGGCGCGGACCTGACCGGCGACGAGCGCGCCGAGACCGCCGCCGCCATCTCGTCGGCCAAGGTCGTCGCCACCAGGGTCGCCAACCAGACCACCAGCCGGGTGTTCGAGCTGTGCGGCGCGCGGGCCACCGCCGCCGGCTACGCGTTCGACCGGTTCTGGCGCAACGCCCGCACGCTCACCCTGCACGACCCCGTGTCGTACAAGGCGCGCGAGGTCGGCGCGTACTACCTGACCGGCGAGCACGCCCCGTTCACCGGGTACAGCTGATGGAGCCGCTGCTCGCGCGCAGCGTGCGCCTGGAAGACGACGGCGTGCACATCCTGGACCGGCGCGACTTCCCGTTCGAGAAGACGTGGGTGCGCTGCGGCACGGTCGCCGAGGTCGCCAAGGCCATCGAGGACATGGTCACGCAGTCCTCCGGCCCGTACTTCGCCGCGCTGTGGGGCATGGTGCTGGCCGCCCGCGAGGCCCGCGGACTGCCGCGCGACGAGGCCCGCGCCGCCCTCGACCGGGCCGGGCGGCTGCTCGTCGCGACCCGCCCGACCAACAACCACCTGCGCAAAGCCGTAGCCGCGGTGCTGGCCGGCGTCGACGCCTCGGACGACCTCGAAGCGGGCGCGCTCGCCGGCGCGCGGGCGGGGGACGAGCGCTACCGCGGTCGCAGCCGCAGCCTCGGCGCGCACACCGCCGAGCTGCTGCCGGACGAGGGCGCGGTGCTCACGCACTGCTGGGCCGACCTCTACCTGACCGAGACCGTCGCCGCTGCTCAAGCCATGGGCAAGCGTTTGCGGTTCGTGTGTACGGAGACCCGCCCGTACCTCCAGGGCGCCCGCCTGACCGCGGAGACGCTGGGGGAGATGGGCGTGGACACGACCCTGATCACCGACGGCATGGGCGCGGCCGTGATGTCGACCGGCGACGTGGACGTGCTGCTCACCGCCGCCGACCGCGTCACGATGGACGGGCACGTGGTCAACAAGGTCGGCACGCTCGGCCTCGCGGTCGCCGCGCACGCGTTCGACGTGCCGTTCCTGGCCATGGTGCAGGCGCCGGACCGCCTCGCCCCGACCGCCGCCGACGTGCCGATCGAGCACCGGCCCGGCGACGAGGTGCTGCACACGCTGGGCCGTCGCACGGCCACCGACCGGGCGCGGGGCCTGTACCCGGCGTTCGACGTGACCCCGCCGCGGTTCGTGACGTCGGTGGTGACCGACCGCGGTGCGTACGCTCCGGACGGGTTGGCCGATTACTACGTTGGGGACGTTCATGACTGAATGGGTCGTGCTGGACATCGAAGGCACGCTCAGCGCCACCGACCAGGTCCTGGTCACGCTGTACGACTACGCCCGGCCGCGGCTGGGGCCGTGGATCGACGAGCACGCCGACGACCCGGCCGTGGCCGAGGCCGTGGCGCAGATCCGCGAGCTGTCCGGTGTGGACGGTGGCACGGACGAGCTGGTGCGCGTGCTGCACGGGTGGATGGACGCCGACCGGAAGGTCACGCCGCTCAAGACGTTGCAGGGCTTGATCTGGCAGCGCGGCTACGCGCAGGGCGACCTGGTGGCCGAGTTCTTCCCGGACGTCGTGCCGGCGTTGCGCGAGTGGCACGCCGGGGGCACCAGGCTGGCCGTGTTCTCCTCCGGTTCGGTCGCCGGTCAGGTGGCGTTCTTCAAGCACACCACCGACGGCGACCTCACGTCGTTGTTCGAGCACCACTTCGACACCGTGAACGCGGGCCCGAAGCGCGAGGCCGCGTCCTACCTGAAGATCGCCTCCGTGCTGGGCTCCGACGACATCACGTTCTACTCCGACGTCCCCGCCGAGCTGCACGCCGCCGCCGAGGCCGGCTGGCAGACCGTCGGCGTGGCGCGTCCGGGCGAGCCGTACGGCGACGCGGACTTCAGCCCGCACAAGACGGTGCAGGCCCTGTGAGCAGCGGCACCGTGACACCGGGGGAGGCGCTGGCCGCCGAGTGCGCCCGGTACACCGCGATGGGCTGGATGCGCGGCACGTCCGGCAACCTGTCCGTGGTCGTGGACCGCGACCCGCTGCGGCTCGCGGTCACCGTCAGCGGCAAGGACAAGGGCGAGCTCACGCCCGACGACGTGGTGGTGGTCGACGCCGAGGGCCGCACGGACGACCCGGTGCGCGTGCCGTCGGCCGAAGCGGGCCTGCACGGGCGGATCGCGGCGGTGTCCGGCGCGGGCGCGGTGGTCCACGTGCACGCCCTCGCGCCCGTGGTCGCGGCCGAGCACTGGCCCGACGGCGTCGAGCTGAGCGACCTGGAGATGCTCAAGGGCTTCGGCCGGCAGGCGCACGAGACCGTCGTCATCCCGGTCGTGCCGAACAGCCAGGACATGCGGGTGCTCGGCGACGCGTTCGAGGCCGGCTTCCGCGAGGACGTGCCGGCCTTGATTGTCGCCCGGCACGGGGTGTACGTGTGGGGTGACGACCTCTACCAGGCGCGGCACCGGCTGGAGTGCTTGGAGTGGCTGTTGCGCTTCAAGACCGAGATCAGCCGGCACAGGGACGCGGCACGAACATGAGGGAGCAGGCGCGATGACGTTGCTGACCGTGTGGTCGGACACCGACCCGGAGAACGCCCTGGTGCGCACCGCCGACCCCGCCGAGATCGCGGTGGAGCTCAAGCAGCTCGGCGTCCGCTACGAGCAGTGGCCGGTCGTGCCGGGCGTGACCAGCGAGAACGCCTTGGAGGTCTACGCCGAGCAGGTCGCCCGCGTGACCGAGACCGAGGGCTACACCCTGGTCGACGCGATGGAGATGACGCCGTCGGACGACCCGGAGTGGCTGGCGTCTGCGGGGCAGGCGCGGCTGAAGTTCCTGGCCGAGCACACCCACGACGACGACGAGGACCGCTTCTTCGCCCGCGGTTCCGGCGTGTTCTACCTGCACGTGAACGAGCGCGTGTACGGGGTGCTGTGCGAAGCGGGCGACCTGCTGAGCGTGCCCGCGAACACCACGCACTGGTTCGACATGGGCACCCGGCCCGACTACGTGTCGATCCGGTTCTTCCACGACGACGACGGCTGGGTGGGCAACTTCACCGGCAGCGAGATCGCCAAGGCGTTCCCGACGTTCGACGCGATCACGGCGGGTCGCCGAGCGAGCTGAGCTCGGCGGCGAGGTTCGCCCGGGCGCGTTCCTCCCACCGCTCGCGCGCGTGCGGGGTGACGTAGAGCGGGTCCTTGCGGGCCAGCGAGCGCAGCACGCCGGCCCGCCCGACCCGCCACGCGTCGTCCGGCACGTGCGCGTACTCGGCGCGCACGGCCGCGCGGTAGCGCTCGTAGGCGGCCGGGTCGGAGCCGAGGACGGCCAGGTCGGCGTCCAGGAGCAGGCACGTGAGCGGGTCGTCCGAGGTGTGGTCGGCGGTGGCCAGCACGAGCCCGGCCACCGCGTCCGCCTCGGGCAGGCCGGCGAGCCGCGCCCGGGCCCACTCGGCGCTGCGGCGCTCGTCCTCACCGGGCTTGCCGTCGTAGATCACATCGTGCGTCAGGGCGGCGAGGGTCAGCACAGCGCGCTCGCGTGCCGTGCGACCGTCCGCCTCGGCGAGCACGTCGGCGTCACGGGCGACGGCGAGCACGTGGTCCGCGTTGTGGTAGCCGCGGTGCGGTTCGGCATACCGCTCCACGAGGTCACCGGGCTCGTTCGCGCCGCCCAGCACGCGGACCGCCTCGTGCCACCGGACCTCCAGCTCACGCATCGGGCAACCTCACCGTGAACGCCGCGCCGCCCTCCGGTGCGGGACCGGCTTCGATCGTGCCACCCAACCGGGTCACCAGGCCGTGCACCAGGGCGAGCCCGACGCCGGTTCCCACCGGTCGGGAGCGCTCGTACTTGGCGTGCAGCGCGCCCTTCCGGAACGCCACCCGGTAATCCTCCTCGGACAGGCCCGGACCGCCGTCACGCACCTGCACCACGTCGTGCAGCGCGAGCACCACCGGCCTGCCGGCGGGCGTCAGTCGCAGCGCGTTCTCCAGCAGCCCGTCCAACACCTGCCGCAGCCGCCGCGCGTCGGTGATCCGCACGACCGGCGCGGTCGGCGCCTCCAGCCGGAACTCCACGCCCTTGGCCGCGCACCGCGCCCGCCACACCTCGGCGGCGGCCGACACCACCTCCGCCAGGTCGACCGGGGCGAGGTCCACCCGGAAGTCGTCCGCGCCGAGCCGGGCCAGGTCCAGCAGGTCGGTCACCAGCCGGTCGAGCCGGTGCGCCTCCTCCGAGATCGTGCGCCCCACCGCGGGCACCTCGTCCCCGGACACCACCCCGTCGGCCAACGACTCGGCGAACCCGGTCACCGCGGTCAACGGCGTGCGCAGCTCGTGCGAGACCGACAGCAGGAACTCCCGCTGCCGGGCCTCGCTGCGCGCCAGCGCGTCGGCCAGCGCGTTCACCGCCCCGCCGACCTCGGCCACCTCCGCCGGCCCCCGCTCCGGGGCGCGCAGGTCGCGCCGACCGCCGCTCATGGTCCGCGCGACCGCCGCCGTCCGCCGCAACGGCCGCGCGACCAGCTTGCCGAGCAGCAACCCGGCCACCGCGGCCACCGCCAACCCGACCGCCAGCGCGAACGCGATGTTGCGCAGCAGCGCGCGCCCCGGCCCCTGCCCGATGCCGGTCTCCTGCACCAGCGCCACCCCGGGCCGCACCTCGACCAGCCGCGTCCCCGCGGTGCCCGACCTGACCCCCGCCTCGCGCACCGCCCGCACGGCCCGCGGCTCACCGGCCAACCCGCCGTCCGGCCCGATCAGCACCACGGCGATGCCCTGCCCGCGCAGCACCTCGACCACCCGCAGCCGCCCGGCCCGACCCACGTCGAGCTGCTCGGCCACCACGTCCGCCTGGTCGGCCAACGCCTCCCGGCTCACGTCCCGCGACGCGGTGAGCACCAGCCGCGCCGACACCAACCCGGCCACCACGACCGCCACCCCGGCCACCGCCAGGCACAGCGCCGTGATCCGGAACGCCAAGCTCGTCCGCCGCGTCACGACGCCTCGACCGAGTAGCCGACCCCGCGCACGGTCCTGATCGGACTGCGCTCACCGAGCTTCGCCCGCAACTGCGCCACGTGCACGTCCACCGTCCGCGTGCCCGCCGCCGCCGCGTAACCCCACACCGCGCTCAACAGCTGCTCCCGCGCGAACACCCGCCCGGGGTGTCGCATCAGGTGCGCCAGCAGGTCGAACTCGGTCGACGTCAACGCCACCTCGTCCGCTCCGGCCCACACCCGCCGCCGGTCGCCGTCCAGCTTCACGTCCCCGACCACGTGCACCGCGCTGACCTGCGGCGTCCCCCGGCGCAGCACCGTGCGCACCCGGGCCACCAGTTCCCGCGGGCTGAACGGCTTGGTCACGTAGTCGTCCGCGCCCAGCTCCAGCCCGAGCACCCGGTCCACCTCGTCGTCCCGCGCCGTCACGAACAGCACGGGCGTCCAGTCGCCCGCCGCCCGCAGCGCCCGGCACACCTCGACCCCGTCCATCCCGGGCAGGCCGACGTCCAGCAGCACGGCCACCGGCCGCAACCGCCGCACTGCGGCCAACGCCGCCCGCCCGTCCGCCTCCACGTGCACCCCGAACCCGTCCCGCCGCAGGTAGAGGCAGATCAGGTCGGCGATGGCCCGTTCGTCCTCCACGACCAGCACGAGTCCCGGCACGCCGCGCATCGTGGCACGCCCCCGGCCGCGATCAGGGGCAGGCCGTGTTCGGGTTCGGTAAACGTCCCCCCGCACAGGCCCCCGCCTCCCCGCCACGGGTGACTTCCGCCGATTCCGCACGACCTCGCATAACGCTTTGGTCTCGACCTGCATCATACGAACGGGTTAACGCGATAGAGCGACCACGGAGCAGCCCGTCCCGCCGAACGCCACATCGAGCCATGCGGAGACCCCCATGCGCACGACAAGCCGCACCCTGTTCGGAGCAGTGCCATTGCTGGCCGTGATCGCCGCCGGCGTCCTGACCACCGCCGCGTCCGCCCAGCCCGCCCAAGACCCGCCCCAGCCCGGCGACCCCCGCGCCACCGCCGTCAGCGGCAACCTCGACATCGGCCAACCCGGCGACGCCTGCGCCGAGGCGGGCCTGCCCGGCACCGAGGCCACCCTGGCGGACGGCTTCACCTCCGACGGCACCTATATCGACATCACCGCGCACCCGTCCGGCTCCTCGATCACCGGCGTCGTCGTCAAGGGCGGCAACTCCTACAACGTCTACCCGGCTCTCGGCGACCTGCCCTGGCTCGACCTGCACGCACCCCTGAACAACAGCGGCACCCCCGCCGCCATCAGCCACTGGTTCGTCTGCCTGACCCCCGTCACCACCACCACCACAACGTCCACCACCACCGACGCCACCACGACGACCACCACTGCCGACGCCACCACGACGACCACCACTGCCGCCACGACGACCACCACCACGCCGGACGTGACGACCACAACCACCGTCGTGCCCCCACCGCCGATCACCACCACAACGACCACGGCCCCCGCCCTGATCGTGGTCCAACCGACCACCACCACGACGAAACCCGCGGCCGTGGCGATCGTCCCCAGGGCGAAAGGCGACGACCTGGCGCACACGGGCTTCGACGGCTGGTGGCTGATCGTGGCCGGCCTGTCCCTGCTGGCCGCCGGCCTGGCGTTCCTCGCCTCCCCGAAGCTGCGCGGCCTCCTCCGCCGCTGATCGCCGGCCGGGGTTACCGATCGGCAACATCACCACCGCATAACGAATCGACGCCAACCCGCGTCATCCCAACGGGCTACCTCGATAGAGGGACGTCCGGTGTAGTTCGATCCCCCGGTCAGCCCTCGAACCCCGCGGAGCAGCACCATGCGCAACACCACCCGCCGCCTACTCGGAGCAGCCGCCCTGCTCGCCCTGAGCACCTCCGGCCTGCTGGGCGGCACCGCCTCGGCCTCGCCCGGCACGACCCCCGACGCGGGTGACGACCGCGCCACCGTGGCGGAGGGCAACATCGACATCGGCCAGCAGGGCAACGCCTGCGAGGTCGTCGGTCTGCCCGGCGAGGAGATGACCCTGCCGGCGAGCGCGTTCACCGTCAGCGGCGTCAACATCACCATCACCGCGAACCCGGAGGGCTACCTCCTCACCGGTGCCGTGGTGAAGGGCGGCAACGCCTACAACATCTACGACGCCGACAACTTCGAAGCCCTGCCCTGGACGAACCTGCACCCGCCGCTGAACAACAGCGGCAACCCGGCCGGCATCAGCCACTGGTTCGTCTGCGCCGAGAAGGACGCCTCGGTCACCACGACCCCGTCCACCCCGGCCTCCACCACCCCCTCCACCACGGTGACCACGACCGAGGCCACCACCCCGACGACGACGACCACCACCACGTCGGTCGCCGTCACCCCCACCAGCACCTCGGCCCCGGCCGCGGTGGTGGGTGCCGACGACAGTGATTTGGCCAACACCGGCTTCAGCGGTGGCTGGATGCTCCTCGTGGGCCTCGCCCTGGTCGCCGCCGGCGCCGCGTTCGTCGCCTCGCCCAAGCTGCGCACCCTCCTGCGTCGCTGACCCCGCGCGCCCGCTCCACCCCGTTCGACCCGCTCCACGCGATCTACCTCGAACAACGCCGACGCGACCTCGCCGGGCCGACCGCCCCGCGAGGTCGCGTCGGCCGTTCACGTCCTCATCACCGGCGATCACGCTCCTCGATCGCGGGGCACCGGGACCTGAACGACCGACTTCCCGGCGGCCGAGCCCACGACGCCGGAAGCGGCGTGATCCGGCACAGCCCAGCCGCACCTCCCGGAACAGCGCCGTCTACGATCCGATGAGCCGGCGGCGCCACCCACCGGCAATGCCAGAACCAGACAGTGCAGGAGGCACCGTGACGGCCGTAGCCCCGCAGCCGATCGCAACGCGGCCCTTCGGGACTCGCGAGGCGGTCAAGGGTTCGTTCCTGCTGCGGATGTTCCGCACCACGGACCACAAGCAGATCGGGATCATGTACCTGGTCACCTCGTTCGCCTTCTTCATGGTGGGCGGCGCGATGGCCATGTTGATGCGGACCGAGCTGGCCCGACCGGGTATGCAGTTCCTGTCGCAGGAGCAGTTCAACCAGCTGTTCACCATGCACGGCACGGTGATGCTGCTGCTCTACGCGACGCCCATCGTGTTCGGCTTCGCCAACTTCATCCTTCCGCTGCAGATCGGTTCGCCGGACGTGGCGTTCCCGCGGCTGAACGCCTTCTCGTACTGGCTGTACCTGTTCGGCGGCCTGATCGTGATGGCGGGCTTCCTCACCCCGGGCGGCGCGGCCGACTTCGGCTGGTTCGCCTACACCCCGCTGTCCAACGCCATCCACTCGCCCGGCGTCGGCGCCGACCTGTGGATCTCCGGCCTGGTCGTCGGTGGTCTCGGCACCATCCTCGGCGCGGTCAACATGATCACCACCGTGGTCTGCCTGCGGGCGCCCGGCATGACCATGTTCCGCATGCCGATCTTCACCTGGAACATCCTGGTGACCTCGGTGCTGGTGCTGCTGGCGTTCCCGATCCTGACCGCCGCGCTGCTGGGCCTGCTGGCCGACCGCCACCTGGGCGCGCACGTGTTCGACCCCGCCAACGGCGGCGTGATCCTGTGGCAGCACCTGTTCTGGTTCTTCGGTCACCCCGAGGTCTACATCGTCGCGCTGCCGTTCTTCGGCATCGTGTCGGAGATCTTCCCGGTGTTCAGCCGCAAGCCGATCTTCGGCTACAACGGCCTGGTCTACGCGACGCTGGGCATCGCGGCGCTGTCCGTGGCGGTGTGGGCGCACCACATGTACGCCACCGGCGCGGTGCTGCTGCCGTTCTTCGCGTTCATGACGTTCCTGATCGCCGTGCCGACCGGCATCAAGTTCTTCAACTGGATCGGCACGATGTGGAAGGGGCAGCTGACGTTCGAGACCCCGATGCTGTTCAGCATCGGCTTCATCGTCACGTTCCTCTTCGGCGGTCTGTCCGGCATCCTGCTGGCCGCGCCGGCGATCGACTTCCACGTGTCGGACACCTACTTCGTCGTCGCGCACTTCCACTACGTGCTGTACGGCACGATCGTGTTCGCCACCTTCGCGGGCATCTACTTCTGGTTCCCGAAGATCACCGGCCGGATGATGGACGAGCCGCTGGGCAAGCTCCACTTCTGGACCACGTTCCTCGGCTTCCACGCCACGTTCCTGGTGCAGCACTGGCTGGGCAACGAGGGCATGCCGCGCCGGTACGCGGACTACCTGCCCAGCGACGGCTTCACCACGCTGAACACGATCTCCACGATCGGCGCGTACATCCTGGGCGCGTCCACGCTGCCGTTCATCTGGAACGTGTTCAAGAGCTACCGCTACGGCGAGACCGTGAAGGTCGACGACCCGTGGGGCTTCGGCAACTCGCTGGAGTGGGCGACCTCCTGCCCGCCGCCGCGGCACAACTTCACCGAGCTGCCGCGCATCCGCTCGGTGCGCCCGGCGTTCGAGCTGCACTACCCGCACATGATCGAGCGGCTGCACAGCGAGGCGCACGTGACGTTCACCGGCAAGGCGATCGCGCACGAGGACGCCAAGCCGGCGCCGTCCGAGGTGGCCGCCGCGGCTGTGCAATCGGGCACAGCGTCGGAGGACACCGAGAGCGACCACAAGTAACGCTTGTAACCTGAGCGCAGGTTCAACGGCGAGCCCCGACGACCGTTCCCGGTCGTCGGGGCTCGCCGCTGTCTGGCATAGGAGCCATCAGTGACCAAGCCCAGCGCCACGCCCGTCCTGATCACCGTCACCGGCCCGGACAAGCCGGGGGTGTCCTCCGTCCTCTTCGCGGTCCTGACCAGGCACGGGGTGGAGATCCTCGACGTCGAGCAGGTCGTGATCCGCGGCCGGCTGGTGCTCGGCGTGCTCGTCTCCGCCGACCGCGACCCGGAGGGGTTGCAGGAGGCCGTCGAGCAGGCCATGGCGACGGTGTCGATGCACGTCGAGGTGGAGATCGGCGCGGACTCCAAGCGGACCGCGCGGCTGGAGTCCAGCCACGTGCTCATCCTGCTCGGCCGCCCGGTGACGGCCCGCTCGTTCACCGAGGTGGCGCGGCGGCTGGCGTCGCTGGGCGCGAACATCGACGCGATCCGCGGTGTCGCCGACTACCCCGTCACGGGCCTTGAGCTGCGGGTTTCCGTGGCGGCGGACACGCCGGAGAGCGACGCGCAGCTGCGGTCGGCGCTGGCCGAGGTGGCGGTGCGCGGCGGGCTCGACATCGCGGTGGAACGCGCGGGGCTGACCCGGCGGGCCAAGCGGCTGGTCGTGTTCGACGTCGACTCCACGCTCATCCAGGGCGAGGTGATCGAGATGCTGGCCGCCCACGTCGGGGTGGAGCCGCAGGTCAAGGAGATCACCGACGCGGCGATGCGCGGCGAGCTGGACTTCACCGAGTCGCTGCGGCGGCGGGTGGCGCTGCTGGAGGGCCTGGACGAGTCCGTGCTGGACGAGGTGGCCGGGTCGTTGGAGCTGACGCCGGGCGCGCGCACGACGGTGCGGACGCTCAAGCGGCTCGGGTTCCGCTGCGGCGTGGTCTCCGGCGGGTTCACCCGGGTCATCCAGCGGCTGGTGGACGAGCTGGGCCTGGACTTCTGCGCGGCCAACGAGCTGGAGATCGTGGACGGCAAGCTGACCGGCCGGGTCGTCGGCGAGGTGGTGGACCGGGCGGGCAAGGCGGTGGCACTGCGGCGGTTCGCGGACGAGCAGGGCATCACCCTCGCGCAGACGGTGGCCGTGGGTGACGGCGCGAACGACATCGACATGCTCGGCGCGGCCGGGCTGGGCATCGCGTTCAACGCCAAGCCCGCGTTGCGGGAGGTGGCGGACACGGCGCTGTCGCACCCGTTCCTGGACGCGGTGCTGTTCGTGCTCGGCGTGACGCGCGCGGAGGTGGAGGCCGCGGACGCGGCGGACGGTCTGGAGCTGCACCGGCTGTGAACCCGATCCTGCGGATGCTGGTGGACCGGCACTACGCGACCGACGAGGAGGACCCGGCGTCGGTGCGGGCGATGCCGGTGGTGCTGCGGATCGAGCGGTCCGCGCCGCCGTCGAGGACCGACGTGCTGGAGGCCGCCGCGGCGGCGGCCATCGCGGTGTGCCTGGACGACCGCGCGCTGCCGGGCGGCGAGTGGCACGACGAGCTGGTGGCGTGGGTGCGCGGGCGCATCCGGAAGGTGACGCGGCGGGCACGCGGCGCGCACTGGGAGGCCGTGCAGGCGTTGCCGGGCGTCACGATCACGGTCGGCAGCGCGTCGGCGCGGGCGTTCGTGCCGGGGCGCGTGGTGGACCTGCCCAAGGAGCTGAGCCGGTTGCAGATCTCGGGCAGCGAGCTGCCGCCCGACGAGCCCGGCCCGGTCCCTCCCGGCGCGCCGGAGCTGTGGCTGAACCCGCGGGTCGAGATGACCGCGGGCAAGGCCGCGGCCCAGGTGGGGCACGCGTCGATGCTGCTCGCGCCGCACCTGTCCGACGCCGAGCTGAAGGAGTGGGCGGCGCTGGACTACCGGTGCGCCGTGCGGACCCCGTCCCCGGCTGACTGGGACGCCCTGGTGGCCCGACCGGACGTGGTGCTGGTGCGGGACGCCGGGTACACCGAGGTCGCGCCCGGAACGGCCACGGTGGCCGTGAACCGACGTTTCGAATGACCGTTTTGCGGTAACCATCCCCGGCGTGGGCCTGTTGGACGTGCTCGACGCCAAGCTCGGAGACGGGCTGGAGAGTCTGCTGTGCGCGCACCACGCGAGACGGTTGCGCAAACTGGGTTGGGGTTCGGCGTTCGCCGGTGAGGACGGCTGGTGGACGCCGCGCCGGCCGGTGCGCGACGGCAACCGGGTCGAGGTGCTGGTGGACGGGCACGAGGTGCTGCCCGCCATCGCCGAGGCGATCTCGTCGGCGCGCAAGTCCGTGCACCTGGCGGGGTGGTGCGCCAGCCCGGACTTCCGGCTGACCCGCGAGCCGGGTTCACCGACGTTGCGGGAACTGCTGGCGTCGGCCGCGTCCAGGGTGCCGGTGCGGGTGCTGCTGTGGGCCGGGCCGCCGGTGCCGATGTTCGAGCCGACGCGCAAGCGGGTGCTGGCGAGCAAGCGCGAGTTCACCCGGGACAGCGCGGTGCGGTGCGAGATCGACGCGCGCGAGCGGACGATGCACTGCCACCACGAGAAGATCGTCGTGGTGGACGACGAGGTGGCGTTCGTGGGCGGCATGGACCTGACCGCCGTGGAGGGCGACCGCCACGACACCGCCGAGCACCCGCCGCGCGAGCCGCTGGGCTGGCACGACATCGGCACGCGGCTGCGCGGCCCGATCGTCGCCGACGTGGCCGAGCACTTCCGCAGCCGCTGGCAGGAGATCGCCGGCGAGGAGCTGCCGGAGGTGTCGACGCCCGCTCCCGCCGGTTCGTCCTCGGCGCAGCTCGTGCGGACGATCCCCGAGCGCACCTACGACTTCTGCCCGCGCGGCGAGTTCAGCCTGCTCGACTCCTACCTGCGCGCCCTGCGCTCGGCGCAGCGGCTGGTCTACGTCGAGAACCAGTTCCTGTGGTCGCCGGAAGTGACCGAGATCCTGCTCGACAAGCTCCGCGAGCCACCGCACCCGGACTTCCGGGTCGTGCTGGTCCTCCCGCGCAAGCCGAGCAACGGCGCGGACACCACCCGCGGCCAGCTGGGTCGGCTGCTGGACGCCGACGACGGCAACCACCGCCTGGTGGCGGCCACCCTGTCCTCGCACGACGGCGTGACGTCGTCGTCGGTCTACGTGCACGCCAAGCTGGCCGTCGTGGACGACCGGTGGCTGAGCATCGGCTCGGCCAACCTGAACGAGCACTCGCTGTTCAACGACACCGAGGTCAACGTCGTCACCGACGACCCGGACGTGGCCCGCGACACCCGCCTGCGCCTGTGGTCGGAACACCTGCAACGCCCGGTCTCCACCATCACCGGCCCCGCCCACGAGGTCGTGGACACCCTCTGGCGCCCCACCCTGACCTCCCCGGGCAAGCACCGCCTGACCGCACTCCCGGGCGTCTCCCGCCGCGCCGGCCGCCTCCAAGGCCCCCTGCGCGGCCTCCTCGTCGACGGCTGACCCGCGAGTCCTACGCTCAGCACGCGCGTGTCCTACCTCCACGTCGCGTGAGTCCTACGTTCAGAACGCGCGTGTCCTACGTCCAGAACACGAGAGTCCTACGTTCAGAACACGCGAATTCAACGCTCAGAACACGCGACCTGCGAAAACGCCGTCAGTTGTTGGCCGCGTCGAGCCGCTTGAGCGCCGCCCGCACGACCTCCGGGTCGTACGTCGTCCAGAACGGAGGCAGCGAGGCACGCAGGAACCCGCCGTAACGGGCCGTCGCCAAGCGCGGGTCGAGGATCGCCACCACGCCCTTGTCGTTCATCGAACGCAGCAGCCGCCCCGCGCCCTGGGCCAGCAGCAGAGCCGCGTGCGTCGCCGCCACGGTGAGGAACCCGTTGCCCCCGCGCGACTCCACGGCCTTCTGCCGCGCCGACGCCAGCGGGTCGTCCGGCCGCGGGAACGGGATGCGGTCCATCACCACCAACGACAGCGACGGCCCCGGCACGTCCACGCCCTGCCACAGCGACAAGGTGCCGAACAGGCACGTCTGAACGTCCTCGGCGAACCGCTTCACCAACTGCCCCGTGGCGTCGTCACCCTGGCACAGCACGGGGTAGTCCACCTTGCCCCGCAACGCCTCTGCCGCCGCCTTCGCCGCGCGCATCGACGAGAACAACCCCAGCGTGCGCCCACCCGCCGCGTTGACCAGACCCTCGATCTCGTCCACGTAGGACGGTGGCAGCCCGTCGCGCCCCGGCGGCGGCAGGTGCCGCGCCACGTACAGGATGCCGCTGCTGCCGTGCTCGAACGGCGACCCGACGTCCAGCCCGGTCCACCGCGGCCCGCTCACGTCCGACGGCGGCTCCTTGTCCGTCGCCGTCCCCTCGACCTTGCGCGCCCCGGACGCCGCCGGCAGCCCCCACTGCCGCGCCAACGTGTCGAACGTCCCGCCCAACGTCAACGTCGCCGACGTCAGGATCGTGGTCCGCTTCCCGAACAGCCGCTCCCGCAGCAGCCCACCGACACCCAGCGGCGCGACCCGCAACGACGCCGGCTTGTTCCGGTCCGCGAAGTCACCCGACACCCAGACCACGTCGTGGTCCTCGTCGAAAGCTCCCAAGATCCGCGCCGCGCAGTCGTGCACGTCGTCCAGCAGCGACAGCGCCAACTTCCGTGACGTCGCCCCGTCGACGTCCTCCTTGCGCTCCGGCCCCAACGACGTGATGCACGCGTGCGCCGCGTCCTTCGTCGCCCGCAGCGCACCCGCCAATGCCTGCGGCAGGCTGTCGAGCCGACCCGGCGGCAGCTCCTCCAGGATCATCGCCAGGCCGTCGCTCGCCTCGGCCATCCGGTCGGCCACGCCCTGGTCGATGAGCCGCCCGCAGCGCCGCGCGGCCGTGGCGACCAGCGATGCGCTCAGCTCCTCCGTCGCCACCGACGTGACGCGGTCGACCAGGTCGTGCGCCTCGTCGATCACGACGACGTCGTGGTCGGGCAGGACCTGGTAGCCCTCCAGCGCGTCCACGGCGAGCATCGCGTGGTTGGTGACCACGACGTCCGCCCGGCCCGCTTCGGCGCGCGCCTTCTCGGCGAAGCAGTCGACGCCGATCGGGCACTTGTTCACGCCCAGGCACTCGCGCGCGGTCACGGAGACCTGCCGCCACGCCTGGTCGGTGACGCCGGGGACGAGTTCGTCGCGGTCGCCGGTCTCGGTGTCGGACGACCACTCGTGCAGCCGCTTGACCTCGCGGCCCATCTTGGACACCGCGAACGGGTCGAACAGGCCCGCGTCCTCCGGCTCGTCCGGCGCGCCGGTGTGCAGGCGGTGCATGCACAGGTAGTTGCGCCGGCCCTTGAGGATGGCGAACCGCGGCTCGCGCCCCAGCTCCTTGCGCAACGCCTTGGCCAGGCGCGGCAGGTCGCGGTCGACGAGCTGGCGTTGCAGGGCGATCGTGGCGGTGGAGATGACGACCGTCGACTCCTCGGCGACGGCGTGCCGCAGCGACGGCACCAGGTAGGCCAGCGACTTGCCGGTGCCGGTGCCGGCCTGGACGGCCAGGTGCTCGCCGGTCCGGATCGCCCGTTCGACGGCCTCGGCCATGTCGAGCTGGCCCTGGCGTTCGGCTCCGCCCACCGCCTCCACGGCGACGGCGAGCAACGTCCTGGTGTCGGGGATCGCGGTGGTGGCGGGCACGGCGAAGACCGTACCCGCCCGGACCGTCACCCCGGGTCGGACACCCCAACGCTCCTGAGCGTTGAACTCGGGTGTTCCGAACGTAGGACTCTCGCGTCCCGAACGTAGGACTCGCGGGGTTACTTGCGGTTGAGCAGGGCCCAGGTGGCGGGCAGGAGGCCGGCGGCCAGGGCGATCTTCAGCGCGTCACCCAGCAGGAACGGGGTCACGCCGAGCTGCAACGCCTTGCCGAAGCCGACACCCGCCGCGGCCATCAGCCACGGCACGCCGCACGCGTAGATCGCCAGGTTGCCGACGACCATCGTGCCGGCGGTCCGCAACGGCGTCCGGTCGCCACCGCGGGCGGCCAGGTGCCCGACCAGCGCGCCGGCGAGCACGAAGCCGACCACGTAGCCGAGCGACGCGGGCGTGCCCGACGAACCGCCCTGGAACCACGGCACACCGGCCACGCCGGCGATCAGGTACAGCACCATCGACGCGCCGCCGCGCTGCCACCCGAGCGCCGCGCCCACCAGCAGGGCGGCGAACGTCTGGCCGGTGATCGGCACGGGGCTGCCCGGCACCGGCAACGCGACCTGGGCGGCCAGGCCGGTCAGCCCGGCGCCCGCGACGACCAGGGCGATGTCACGCGCGAGAGCGCCCGGGACCAGGTCGGCGAGCACCGCGCGACGGCCGGGAACGGCGAGGACGGACACTTGGGACCTCCCAGAGGATCGACTGCACGGGGAGGTTAACCGGCGATCACTGGTTCGGTCTTTGTCGAAGCTCTACAAAGTTGGCCATCTCACGCAGGACCGAGCCGGACGATCAGGGGCCGGGTCGGTCGGGAGGGTGGCTGGACCCGCGCGCCGTACGTGGCCCGTGAGCAGGGGCGGCGGCTGTTGTCGTCGCCGATCACCGCAGGCAGGCCGGCGGGATGACGGCCCGCGATCCGGCTGCCACACGTCCGGACCGCGGCCTAGTGGTCCAGCGCGACGTCGCCCCTGACCCGTTCGGTGTTCCGACGGGTCTTGGCCCATCCGTTGCGGCCGCGGGCCAGGCGGATCACGGCGCGCCACGACGTGATGTAGAACGTGTAGATGTAGATCGCATACACGAAGCCGTATGCGATCGCCCGGGGCGCGCCGATCGACGGTGCACACCGCATTTTGTACACCGGCCCCCACAGCACGAACGGCAGCAGGCCGAACATTCCGTATACAGCGAACAATATCCACGCGCCGTCGATGAACCACGTCCAGACCTCGCCCGGCGCGGTCACGGCGCGGTGTCCCAAGAGGAGCAGCGGGACGGGGTAGACGAGCGTGCCCAGCAACTGCATCCACGGCTGGGCCAGGTAGTACAGCATCTCCGCCGCGCCCAACGTGGAAAGGTGCGCCGACGCCCAGATCCGCCGCACGTACCGCAGGCACTGCATCGTCCCCTGCCCCCACCGGGTGCGCTGCGCCAGGAACCGCCGCAGGCTGTAGAGCCCCTCCTGCTCCACGTGCGTGTCCAAGCTGAACCCGGTCCGCCACCCCGCCGTCAGCAGGTGCACCCCGAGCTCGAAGTCCTCCAACAACGACCCCCGCCACGGCCGCCCGGCCGGCCCCGCGATCGAGTCCAGCGCCGACAACCGGGTGAACTGCCCGTTCCCGCCCAGGGAGATCGTCCCGGCCACACCGCGCGACAACTGGATCGCCGCGATCGCGGTCCGGAACTCCAGGTCCTGCATCCGCACCAGCAGGTGGCCCACGACCCCGCGCCACCGCGGCACGCCCCCCTGCCGCACGCCCGCGTTCACCATCCGCACGTCCACCTGCACCGCGCCGATCGCCGGGTCGCCGAACAGGTGCCGCGCCGCGCACACGTCCAGGCAGTTCCGCGCGGGCCGCCCGTCGGCGTCCACCACGACCACCACCGCCCGGTCGGCGTCCGCGTGCCGCCCCATCCACAGCTTCACCGTCCGGTACGCGTCGTTGAGCGCATCACCCTTCCCGGTCCGCGCGTGCGGCCGCCGCCGCTGCACCAAGTGGACGTTCCGATCGTCGCGGAACCCGCGCACCACCTCGGCCGTGCCGTCGTCGGAGTCGTCGTCGACCACCCACACGTGCGCGCCCGGGAACGCCTCCCGCAAGTACCGGACCGTCCCGCCGATGACGGCTTCCTCGTCCCGGCACGGGACCAGAAGGTGCCACTCGAAGTCGGTGGCCCGCCCGGCCGGCCGCGGCGCGTGCCGCAGGTAGGGCACGACGATCAGCAGCACGTAGGTCACGAACGCCACGCTCATCGTCAACGCCAGCGCCTGGGTGAACCCCAGCAGCACGTCGAAGTCCGATGACGCCTCCGCGGAGATGAGCACGTCGGTGCGCTTCACCGCCGCGTCGCCAACCACACGAACGCCACCAGCGCCGCCGCGCCGCCGAACACGCTCACCATCGAGCCGAGCAGCGTGTGACCCCAGTAGTAGCCGGTGTCCACGCCCAGCCACCGGACCAGACCGACCAGCGTCAGCACCCGCACCTGGTTGACCACGACCACCGCGCAGCCCGCCACCGCCAGCGCGACCAGCACCCGTCGGGTGATCCGGGGCCGCAACGCGATCATCACCGCGCCCACCGCGAGCAGCGGCACGACCAGGAACGCCGACGTGCACTCGGGCGTCATCCGCAGGCCGAGCGGGCTGTCGGAGCCGAGCCCGAAGTACACGGTCTGCCGGGCCGCGACGACCTCCACCCCGTCGGAGCTGAGCGCGTCGACCAGCACGCCGGACAGCAGGACCTCGCCCGTCCGGTAGGCGTGGTGCGCCACCACGAGGCCGACGGCCGCCGCCATCAGAGCGACGACGACCACCCGGTTGAGGCGTTCGGTGCGGAGCACGGCAAGCGCCACGAAGGAGTCCTTTCCATCGATCGGGGATCGCCCGAAAGGGCTGCTTGGTGGTCATCGGATCGGCGTAACGCGAACCGCACCCCCGGATCGAGTGACAACGTGAGGTGAATTCGGGGTGGATACCCACGTTCGGTGGCACCAGTTGGGCGATTCGAGTGGCCGCCGTCCCTCTTTACGGTCAGCAACCCTTAATACGACGGGAGGAACGCCGATAGGGGCAGTTGCTCGACAAACCGTTCCGAGAAAGGAGCTCCATGCGTGTCCGAATGACGCGTCGCGCCGCGGCCGCCGGACTGGCCGCCGTCGCCGCGCTGGTCGTGGGCGCCGCGCCCGCCTCGGCGGCGCCGGGGGACGCCTCGGCCCACGGCGCCCGGCTCGACCTGGCGCCACTGGGTCGGGACGCGGTCTCGGCGGGCCCCTTCGCCGCCGCCACCGCGAACGGCCCCACGACCGGCACGTTCGCGACCGTCGACCTGCCGACCGTGCTGCGCACCGGCGTGCTCAACGCCTCCGCCTCGCGCGACGAGAAGACCGGCGGCGTCGGCTCCTGGGCGAGCACCGCCGACGTCCGCCTCGACCTGCTCGCGGAGGTCACCGGCGGCCTGTCCGCCGAACTGGTCGAAGCCGAGTGCGCGGCCACCCAGAAGGGCGTGGTGGGCAAGGCGACGCTCGCCGGGCTCGACCTCGGCCGGCTCGGCGAGGTCGGCGCCGAACCCGCGCCCGACACCTCGATCGACGTCGACCTGCTCGGCGCGCACGTCGCCGAGGTCGTGCTCAACGAGCAGGTCCGCAACCCCGACGGCAGCCTCACCGTCAACGCCCTGCACGTCAGGCTGCTCGGCGGCCCGCTCGGCACGGGCGACCTGGTCGTCTCGTCCGCCACCTGCGGCCCGGCGGGCCTGCCCATCCCGATGGCGTCCGGTGCGGGCCTGTGGATCGGGCTCGGGCTGCTCGCCCTGTTCGGCGTGCCCGTCGGCGCTTCGGCGCTGCGCCGCCGGCACGACCTCGCGGCGGTCTGAGCCGTGTACAAGGTCCCCGGCAGCGGTGTCGCGGTCGGCACGGGAGTCGGCTCGTTGGCGGCCACCGGCGCAGGGGTCGCGTGGTGGGTGGTGGCCGGTGCGGTGCTCCTGGTGGCCGGCCTGCTGCTCACCCGCGCGTCCCGCAGGCGACGAGCGACAGCCGACGAGTAGCGCGCGTGCGCCCCGGCCGCGCGCCCACCCCCAGTCGCGCCGCCGGGGCGCCGCACCCCCACCCCCCTGATCCCACTCGAACCACAGCCAAGGGAGCGAAGGTGAAGGAAGTCGTGCTGCTCGCGGGCACCCGGCCCGAAGCGGTGAAGATCGCGCCGGTGGCGCTGGCGCTGGGCGACCACCCGGTGCTCCGGCCCGTGATCGTCCACAGCGGACAGCACAACGGCATGGTCGAGCAGGCGCTGCGCTCGTTCGGCCTGCACGTGGACGTCGAGCTTGACGTGCCGCGCGCCACCGGCGGCCAGGCCGAGCTGCTGGCCCGCCTGGTCGCCGAGTTCGACCGGCTGCTCGACCGGCGCGACCCGGCCGTCGTCCTGGTCCAGGGCGACACGACCACGGCGCTGGCGGGCGCGCTGGCCGCGTTCTGGCGCGGCATCCCGGTCGCCCACCTCGAAGCCGGCCTGCGTACCGGCGACCTCGCCGGGCCGTTCCCCGAAGAGGGGACCCGGCAGATGATCGCCCGGATCTCCACCCTGCACCTCGCGCCCACCGACGACGCGGCGGCGGCGCTGATCCGCGAGGGCATGGCCGACCGGCGGATCGTGGTCACCGGCAACACCGTGGTCGACGCCGTGCAGCGGGTCGCCGCCGCCGACCTGCCCGCTCGCGACCCCGAGCTGGCCCGGCTGGAACGCGTGCTCGACGCGGGCTCCGAACGCCTGGTCCTGGTGACGGTGCACCGGCGCGAGTCGTGGGGCGTGCCGCTGGCCCGCGTGCTGCACGCGGTGCGCGCGATCGCCGACCGGCACCCCGACGTGCGCGTGCTGCTGCCCGTGCACCCGAACCCGCGGGTGCACGCGGCGGCGCGGAACCTGCTCGGCGGGCACGAGCGGATCTCGGTAACCGAGCCGCTGGACTACTCGGACATGGTGCGCGCGCTGCGCAGGTCCGCGCTGGTGCTCACCGACTCCGGCGGCATCCAGGAGGAAGCGCCCACGTTCGGCGTGCCGGTGCTCGTGCTGCGCGACACGACCGAGCGGGTGTCCGCGGTGGACGCGGGCTGCGCGTGGCTGGTCGGCACCGACCCGATCCGGATCGTCGCCGAGGCGGGCTGGGTGCTCGGCGCGCGGCTGCGGCTGCCGCTGGGGCGCAACCCGTTCGGCGACGGCCGCGCGGCGTCCCGGGTGCGCGGCGCGCTGGAGCGGCTCGTCGGCCTGCCGAACGACTTCGCGACCGCGCCGTTGCCCGTGCGCATCCCCTGCTGACCGCGGTTCGTCACCCGTTCAGGTATCGGTTTTTCCCCTTGCGGGTGATGTGCGCGCGAGATCGTCGGCTGCGGTCCGCTCGGGCTCGATAGTCCTCACGACCGTGAATAGCGAAAGGGCGACACGATGATGCAGTTCGGAGTGCGCCGGGCCGGCGCAGTGACCGCGGCGCTGGTACTCGGCCTGGTCGCCGCGCCACCGGCGTGGGCGGCGAACCCGGCGGGGGTGGCGTCCGTCGGCTCCGCCGAGTTCACCAAGGGCGGCACGCGGGTCAGCGTCCCGCCGCTGGCGCCGTGCGCGGTGGACGGCACGACGTCGAACTCGTCCGAGGCGGTGAGCCGCACGGGCGTCCGGTTCGGCGCGGGCACGTCGTCGTGCACCACGGCGGTCGTGAACCCGGACAACGGCACGACCAAGTCGACGTCCGAGGCGGTCGGCACCGAGTTCGAGCTGTCCGCCCTCGTGTCGGCGGGCGGGCCCCGGCTGCGCGTGGCGCGGTGGAAGGTGACGTGCACGGGCACCGAGTCCGGCACGAGCGCGGGCTGGGCGGCGGACGGCCTGTACGGCTTCCCGGGCCTGCCCGAGCAGATCCCGACCAACTACGTGCACGAGGTGAAGGCGGGCGACGGCACGGTGCTGGCCACCGCGACGTTCGGCGAGACGGTGCTGCCCGACCCTAACGACGGCAGCATCGCGATGAACCTGCTCCACCTGCGCTTCACCGGGGCCTCCACCGTCACCGGCGACGTCGTCCTCGGCTCCACCGCCTGCTCCCCAACCCCCTGACCCCCGAGAGTCGAACGCTCAGCGCCCGAGAGTCGAACGCTCAGCGCCCGAGAGTCCTACGTTCAGGACCCCTGAATTCAACGCTCAGGACCGCCGCCGGGCGACGTGAACGGAGAACTCGGGGGTCCTGAGCGTTCGACTCTCGAGACCTGGGCGTTCGACTCGCGGAGGTCAGGAGACGTGAGGGGTACCGGTCAGCGTCACGCCGGCCTCGCCCAGCCGCGCGAGCGCGCCGTCCACCGTCGACCGCGCCACGCCCGCCGTCAGGTCCAGCAGCACGGTCGTCGCGAACCCGGCCTCCGCCGCGTCCAACGCCGTCGCGCGCACGCAGTGGTCCGTGGCGATCCCCACCACGTCCACCTGCTCCACGCCCCGCGCCCGCAGCCAGTCCACCAGCCGCTCACCCGCGCCGGACGTGCCCTCGAACCCCGAGTACGCCGCCGCGTGCGCCCCCTTCGAGAACACCGCCTCCACCGCCGTCACGTCCAGCTCCGGGTGGAACGACGCACCGGCCGTCCCCGCCACGCAGTGCACCGGCCACGAGTCCACGAAGTCCGGCGTCTCGCTGAAGTGCGACCCCGGGTCCACGTGGTAGTCGCGCGTCGCCACGACGTGGTCGTACGACGCCGACGCGACGTGCGCCGAGATCGCCGCCGCCACGGCCGCCCCGCCCGCCACCGCCAACGACCCGCCCTCGCAGAAGTCGTTCTGCACGTCCACCACGATCAGCGCTTTGCCCATCACAAGCCTCACAGGAACGTCGTCGGGATCGCGGGCTCGCCGCGGGAGAGTTTCAGACCCTCCCACGGCACCGTCACCAGGGCAGCGCGCAGCCGCTCCCGGCTCTCCACCAGGGTGTCCACGCCGTCCACCCGTTGTCCAGCGCGGACCATCGGCACGGCGAGCAGCCGGTCGTGCGGACCCGTGGCCGGCGGCGCGTCGTGCGGGAACACGACCTCCTCCAACGCCGTCCCCGTCTCCTTGTGCCGCCGCAGCGCGCTCTTGCGCCCACCGCGCGACTCCTTGTGCGAGCTGCGCTTGGCCACCGGCCGCCCGTCCACCTCGACGAGCTTGTAGACCATGCCCGCGGTCGGCGCGCCGGACCCCGTGACCAGCGACGTGCCCACGCCGTACGCGTCCACCGGCTCGGCCCGCAGCATCGCGATCGAGTACTCGTCCAGGTCGCCCGACACCACGATCCGGGTGTTCCGCGCCCCCAACGAGTCCAGCTGGTCCCGCGCCTGCCGGGCCAGCACGCCCAGGTCGCCGGAGTCGATCCGCACCGCGCCCAGCTCCGGCCCGGCGACCTCCACGGCGGTCTTGATGCCGTTCGTGATGTCGTAGGTGTCCACGAGGAGGGTCGTGTCCACGCCCAGCGCCTCGACCTGCGAGCGGAACGCCTCCTCCTCGGTGTCGTGCAGCAGGGTGAACGCGTGCGCGCACGTCCCGGCCGTCGGGATGCCGTGCCGCCGCGCCGCCTCCAGGTTCGACGTCGCGGTGAACCCGGCCAGGTACGCCGCCCGCGCCGCCGCGACCGCCGCTTCCTCGTGGGTGCGCCGCGACCCCATCTCGATCATCCGCCGCCCGTTGGCCGCGCCGACCATCCGCGCCGCGGCGGACGCGATGGCGCTGTCGTGGTTCAGGATCGACAGCGCCAGCGTCTCCAGCACCACGCCCACGCCGAACGGCGCCCGCACGGACAGGATCGGCGAGCCCGGGAAGTACAGCTCGCCCTCGGGGTAGCCGTCCACGTCCCCGGTGAACCGGTAGCCGGCCAGCCACTCCAGGGTCGCCCGGTCCACCACGTTCGTGCGTTCCAGCAGCTCCAGGTCACTCTCGGTGAACGTGAAGTCGGTGATCGCGTCGAGCAGCCTGCCCGTGCCCGCGACCACCCCGTACCGCCTGCCCTCCGGCAACCGCCGGGCGAAGACCTCGAAGACGCACGGCCGGTCGGCGGTGCCGTCGCGCAGCGCCGCGGCCAGCATCGTCAACTCGTAGTGGTCGGTGAACAGCGACGTCGACATGGGGCGAAGCCTAAGCGGTCGGAACCGGAGGCCCTGCGGGCTCCACCGCGCAGCGGAACATGACACCATTGGCGGTATGACCACGCCCGTCGAGCATGAGCGGACGCAGGTTGACCCGGCCGGCGAGGAGGTCCGCGCGGAGGACCGCCCGTGGCAGACCCTGGTCTGGAACGACCCGGTGAACCTGATGTCCTACGTGACGTACGTGTTCCAGAAGCTGTTCGGCTACAGCCGCGACCACGCGACCAAGCTGATGCTGGACGTGCACCACAAGGGCAGGGCGATCGTGTCGTCGGGGACCAAGGACAAGGTGGAGGCCGACGTGGCCAAGCTGCACGCGGCCGGGCTCTGGGCGACCATGCAGCGTTCGTCGTGAAGAAGTGGACACGCGCCGGCGACCAGGTGCTCGGCCGGTTCGACCGGCAGGAAGCCGCCGTGGTGCGCGGCCTGGTGAGCCAGATCCAGGACATGCTGCTGGCACGGGCCGAGGAGGCGCCGCAGGACGAGCTGGCGGAGCTGACCGGCATCCGCACCGGCCCGTCCACGCCGCCGGACGACCCGATCCTGGGTCGGCTGCTGCCCGACTTCCACCGGCTCGACCCCGACGCGCCCGACCCGGCGGAGGTCGACTCGGCGAACGCGCTGCGGTCGTTGCACGAGCCCGAGCTGCTGGACCTCAAGACCGGGGTGGCGGCCGTGGTGCTCCAGACGTGCCCGCCCGACGGCGGTGAGGTGCGGCTGGCGCTGGAGCAGGCCGAGGCGTGGCTGTCGGCGTTGAACGACGTGCGGCTGGCGCTGGGGACGGCGTTGGACGTGCAGGAGGACATGCCGGACGAGCTGCCGCCGGACGACCCGCGCTCGCCGCACCTGGGCGTGTACCACTGGTTGACCTGGGTGCAGGAGACGCTGGTCGAAGCGGTCATGAACTGATGCTGGTCGGGCGCGCGCCGGGGGCGGCGGTGCTGCTGACGCCCGCGGGCGCGGTGGCCGGGGTCGACGTCCGGGGCGCGCCGGTCGGCACGCGCGAGCTGGACCTGCTGGACCCGTCGACGCTGGTGCGGCGGGTGCACGCGGTGGTGCTGGGCGGGCCGCCGGTGGTGGACGGGGTCGTGCGGTGGCTGGCCGAGCGCGGTCACGGCTTCCCGGTCGGCACCCGGCCGTTCGAAGTGGTCCCGATCGTGCCCGCCGCCGAGCCCCTGGGCCTGCCCCCGGCCGACGGCTACGCGGTGTGCGGCTCCGCCGTGCCGCTCGACGTGCCCGCTCTGGCCCTCGTCGGATCGACGGCCGTGGGGCTGGTCGTGGTGGACGCCGACCTGGACCCGGCGGAATGCCGAAGGGTCGCGATGTCCGCCCACGACGCCTTCGCCCGCTCCGGCGTGACCGTGCCCGCCACCGTCTTCGCCGTGGCCACCGGCACCCCCACCGACACCCCGCTGTCCACCCTCTGCACCACCGCCACCAACGCCCTGCACCACGCGAGTCGAACGCTCAGCGCCCGAGTGTCGAACGCTCAGGTACCGCGAGTTCGACACTCAGGCTGAGCCGACCGCGGAACTCGCGGGTCCCGAACGTGGAACTCACGGGTCCCGAAGGTTCGACTCACGGGTCCTGAGTGTTCGACTCACGGGTCCTGGAGGTTCGACACGCGGGTCCTGAGTGTTCGACTCGCGCGTGAGTCCTGCGTTCGGAACGTCCGAGTTCAACGCTCGCGAAGCGGGTAACCCGGCGGTATGGGTGGTGTGCAGAAGGCGTTGAGGTGGGTTCGGACCAGCCCGGCGGTGGACAAGGCGGCCGGGGCGTTGGCGGAGGCGGTGCCCGCGGCGTTGCGGCGGCGGGAGGTGACCGACCTGCTCGGCACACGCGCGCTCGGGCGGCCGGTGCACCCGGCGGTCGTGGCGCTGCCGATCGGGCTGTACGCGGCGTCCGCGGCGCTGGACCTGATGCCGGGCAGCTCGAAGGCGGCACGGGCGATGATCGGGGCCGGGCTGGCCGTCGCACCCGCCGCGCTCGCCACCGAGCTCGCCGAGTACGGCACGCTGGACCAGGAGCAGCGGCGCACGGCGTTCGTGCAACTGGCGGCCAACGCGGCGGCGAACGTGTGCTACCTCACGTCCTTCCGCCTGCGCGGGCACGGCTTCGGCGTCGTGGCCAGGGCCGTCTCGGCCCTTGGACTCGCCGCCCTCGGCGCGGGTGGCCTGCTGGGCGTCCGTACGGCCGACACCAGGGCCCTCGGAGGCGTGCGCGAACCGGTGTAGTGCGAGTTCTCACACCCCGGGACACCTTCCCCCACCACGTAGGATGGAGGGGTGCTGGTGATTCGCCGTGACCTCGTCGACGCGATGGTGGCGCACGCCCGTCGCGACCACCCGGACGAGGCGTGCGGGATCATCGCGGGCCCGGAGGGCTCCGACCGCCCCGAGCGGTTCATCGAGATGGACAACGCCGAGCGCTCGCCGACGTTCTACCGCTTCGACTCGATGGAGCAGCTGCGCGTCCACCGCGAGATGAGCGCGAACGACGAGGAAACGATCGTCGTCTACCACTCGCACACGGCGACCGAGGCTTATCCGTCGCGCACGGACATCTCCTACGCGAGCGAACCGCAGGCGCACTACGTGCTCATCTCCACCCGGGACCCGGAGCAGCACGAGCTGCGCTCCTACCGGATCGTGGACGGCGTGGTGACCGAAGAGCCGGTCGAGGTCGTGGAGTCGTACATGTTCGCCCACACCGGCGCCGACGACACCCCCGACTGTCCCTGAGCCCTCCAGGTGCGCGCTCGCGCACCACTCGTGGCACCACTCTCACCAAACCCGGCTCCTCGGAGGTACCAGCATGGCCGTCACCGTCTCCATCCCCACGATCCTGCGCACCCACACCGGTGGGCAGAAGTCCGTCGAGGCCGCGGGCGCGACGCTCGCGGAGGTCATCGACGACCTGGAGACCAACCACGGTGGCCTGAAGCAGCGCCTGGTCAAGGAGGGCGCGCTCCACCGGTTCGTCAACGTCTACGTCAACGACGAGGACGTGCGGTTCGCGGGCGGCCTGGAGGCCGCGGTCAAGGACGGCGACACCGTGACGATCCTCCCGGCCGTCGCGGGCGGCTGACCCACCCCAAAAGGATCCACTTCGGAGGATCCACCTCGGAGGACGCATCGTGGCCCGGTACGAGTCACTGCTCGACGCGGTCGGCGGCACGCCCCTGGTGGGGCTGCCCCGGCTGTCGCCGTCGAAGGACGTGCGGTTGTGGGCGAAGCTGGAGGACCGCAACCCGACCGGTTCGATCAAGGACCGGCCGGTCCTGATGATGATCGAGGAGGCCGAGCGGACCGGGGTGCTCACGCCGGGCTGCACGATCCTCGAACCGACGTCGGGCAACACCGGCATCGCCCTGGCCATGGCCGCCAAGCTCAAGGGCTACGGCCTGGTGTGCGTGATGCCGGAGAACACCTCCGCCGAGCGCAAGCAGCTGCTGCAGGCTTACGGCGCGCGGATCGTGTTCTCGCCCGCGGCGGGCGGCTCGAACCAGGCCGTGGCGCTGGCCAAGGAGCTCTCCGCGCAGAACCCGGACTGGGTGATGCTCTACCAGTACGGCAACCCGGCGAACCCCGGTGCGCACTACCACGGCACCGGGCCGGAGATCCTCAAGGACCTGCCGACGATCACGCACTTCGTCGCGGGCCTGGGCACCACGGGCACGCTGGTCGGTGTCGGCCGCTACCTGCGCGAGCACAAGCCGGACGTGCAGGTCATCGCGGCCGAGCCGCGGTACGGCGAGCTGGTCTACGGGCTGCGCAACCTCGACGAGGGCTTCGTGCCCGAGCTGTACGACGCCGAGGTGCTGACCGGCCGCTACTCGGTCGGCTCCTACGACGCGCTGCGCCGGACCCGGCAGCTGCTGGAGGTGGAGGGCATCTTCGCGGGCATCTCCACCGGCGCGATCCTGCACGCGGCACTGGCCGCGGCGGAGAAGGCGGCGGCCCGCGGCGAGTCCGCGGACGTGGCGTTCGTGGTCGCGGACGCGGGGTGGAAGTACCTGTCGACCGGCGCGTACGCGGGCACGTTGGACGAGGCCGCGGCGCGGCTGGACGGTCACCTCTGGGCTTGAGGCCCGAGAAGGGAGAAGGGCCCCGCGGGCATGTGCGGGGCCCTTCTCGTTTCAGCCGATCGTGCACGCGACGCCGTTGAGCGTGAACGAGGTCGGCTTGTCGGTGTTGCCGCTGTGGGTGGCCTGGAACCCGATGCCGACGGACGCGCCCGCGGCGAGCGCGCCGTTGTAGGACGCGTTGCGGGCCGTGACGGCGCCGCTGGTGGGGGAGTAGGTGGCGTTCCACCCGCTGGTGATGGTCTGCCCGCCGGGCAGGGTGAACGCGAGCTGCCAGCCGTTGATCGCGCTGGTGGAGGTGTTGGCGATGGTGATGCTCGCGGTCAGGCCGGTGTTCCAGCTGTTGACGCCGTAGGTGACCTTGCAGCCGCCGGGCGGCGGCGTGGTCGTGGTCGTCGTCGTGGTGGTCGTGGTCGTCGAGGTGGTGGTAGTGGTGCTGGTGGTCGTGGTCGTCGTGGTCGTGGTGTCGCCGGGCTTGTCCAGGCCGAAGAACTGGATCGCGCGCAACGCCATGCCCGCGCCCATCAGGTTGTGGCCGGTGCCCTGCATGGAGATGGCCTCGACCTTGTCGCCGTAACGGGTGCGCGTCCAGCCGGACTGCGGGCTGTCGGTGGACGTCGGCGTGGTCGACAGGCCGTGGACGTTGGTCCACTGGTCGATCGTCTCGCCGAAGTTCGGGTACCGCAGCGTGTCGTCGGCGGTGCCGTGCCAGATCTGCACGCGCGGACGCGCGCCGCTGTAGCCGGGGTACATGCCGCGGGCGGTGTTGCCCCACTCCTGTGGCGTGCGCAGGACCTGGCCGTTGGCGCAGGCGCTGTTCCAGCCGGAGCCGTCGGTGGTGGCGAAGCACCCGGCGGGCACGCCCGCGAACGCCGCGCCGGCGGCGAACACGTCCGGGTAGTCGGCCAGCATGACGTTCGTGGTCATCGCGCCGGACGAGACGCCGGTGACGAACACCCGGCCGGTGTCGCCGTTGTAGCGCTGGAGCACGTACCGGACCATCGACATCAGGCCGACCGGGTCGCTGCCGCCGTCGCGCCGCAGCGCCTGCGGGCTCGACACGTCGAAGCACTGGCCGCTGCGGGTGGCCGACGGGTAGATCACGATGAACCCGTACTGGTCGGCCAACCGGGCGAAGTCCGTGCCCGAGTAGAACGCCGGTCCGGTGCCGGTGCAGTAGTGCACGGCCAGCAGCACGCCCGGCCGGGCCTGGACCCGGTCCGGCACGTACAGGTGCATGCGCAGGTTGCTGGGGTTCGTGCCGAAGCCGGTGACCTCGGTCAACGTGGCGGCCGACGCCGGCGGTGCGGCGACCAGCGCCAGCACGAAGGCCGCCGCGGCGGCCAGCGCGGTCACGATCGCGCCGAGGGCCTTCACGGCGCCACCGCCCGTCCGGTGTTGTCGATGCGGCCGGGGCACAGGCCCTTGGCCGCGAGGCCCTGCACGATCCGCGGCACGGCGTTGACCGTGTTCTGGTAGCTCGCGTGCATGAGCACGATGCCGCCGGCGCTCGCACCGGTCGCAGCCCGCACGATCGCGTCGGTGGACGCGCCGTTCCAGTCCTGCGAGTCGACCGACCAGATGACCTGGGTCAGGCCGAGCCGGCGCGCCTCGGTCTGCACGGTCGAGTTCGTCGCGCCGTAGGGCGGGCGGAACAGGGTCGGTGTCTGGCCGGTGGCGTTGCGGATCGCGTTCTGCGTGTCGCCGAGCTCCTTGGCCACCGCGGCGGCGCTGAGGTTCGTCAGGTACGGGTGCGACCACGAGTGGTTGCCGATCCACATGCCGGCCTGCGCGGCCTCGCGGGTCAGCTGCGGTTGCTGCTGCACGCGCGAGCCGAGGTCGAAGAACGTGGCCCGCGCGCCCGCCGAGCGCAGCGCGCTGATCAGGGGACGGGTGAACTGCGCGTTCGGGCCGTCGTCGTAGGTCAGCGCGACGTAGCCGTTGCACGCCAGCGCGACCGGCCCGGCTTTCGGGGCGGGCGCGGCGCCCGCGGCGTTCGAGGACATCAGCGGCGCGGCCACCAGCAGCACCACGGCCAGAAGGGTTCTCAAGACCATTCCCTCCTCCTTGAGGATCACGGCGTGAGTTGTCGTCACTATGTGTCGCGGAGCGGTCGCGGACAACGAGTTTCGTGAATGTTGCGAGTCTCAAATGGCGTGATGAGCTGCGGCAACGCGCAATGCACCCGTTTGGTCGCGTCCGTGGAGACCGGAAACTTTCGGGCAACCGCGCCACGACCGTGTCGAATACTGTCCGGCAGCCTTACAGCCTCATTCTCCGGACGGGACCGCCGGCCCGATTTCGGTACCGGTGGTAAATGCGGCGTTACCGTCTGCCCTTCGGAAAGCCGCAGGCTTCGACAGCTCGCTCACCTCGGTTGATGCATTCGAGTGAACCTGTGCGGCGGTCTATTGCAAACAGTGGAACGGGTGGTGTTCCCGCATTTTTCGGATCGGCCGGGCTGCTATCGTTTCGCCCATGCAATTGACGGTGCTCGGGTGTTCGGGCAGCGCGCCGGGGCCCGGTTTGCCGACCTCCGGGTACCTGGTGGAGGCGGGTGGCGCGCGGATCGTGCTGGAGCTGGGCAGCGGTGTGTTCGGCCCGCTCACGCGGCTGTGCGACCCGTTCGACCTCGACGCCGTGCTGCTGTCGCACCTGCACCTCGACCACTGCGCGGACTTCGGCTCGCTCGCCGTCTACCGGCGCGAGCACCCCGAGCCGCCCTACGACGTCACCGAACGCCGGTTGCCGGTGCTCGCCCCGGCGCACGCCCCGTCCCGGCTGGCCAACGCGCACGCCGCGAGCCGCGCCGAGCTGGCGACCACGGACCTGACCGAGACGTTCGACTTCGTGCCCCTCGCGCCCGGTCACTACGCGGTGGGCCCGGTGGACGTCGAGGTGGCCGCCATGCGGCACATCTGCGAGGCGTACGGGTTCCGCATCTCGCACGGGGGCGTGTCGCTGGTGTTCACCGGCGACACGGTGCCGTGCCCGGAGCTGGTGCGGCTGGCCGAGGGCGCGGACCTGCTGCTGGCCGACGCGGCGTGGCGCGCCCAGGCGGGCCGGGCCAACTACCTGCACATGAGCGGCCGGGAGGCGGGCGAGGTGGCCAGGTCGGCCGGCGTCGGCCGGCTCGTGCTGACCCACGTGCTGCCATGGTCGGACCGCGACGGCGTGCTGCGCGACGCGACCGAGGCGTTCCCCGGTCCGGTCACCCTGGCCACCCCCGGCGCGACGTACGCGATCTAGCCCGCGAACGCGGTGGAGGGCAGGCCCTCGCCGACACCCGGCAGCACCAGGACCGACCCCGCCAGCTCGCTCGACGCGCCCTCGCCCAACCCGACCCGCGCGGTCGTCACGTACAGGTCGGTGAAGTCCGCGCCACCGAAGCAGCACGCCGTCGGCTGGCCCACCGGCAGCTCGATCTCGCGGTCCAGCGCGCCGTCCGGCGTGTACCGGTGCACCGCCGCGCCGCCCCACAGCGCGACCCAGATCGCGCCGGACGCGTCCACGGTGAGGCCGTCGGGCAGCCCGCGCGGCACGTCGGCCAGCGGACGCCGGTTCGTCGCCTCGCCGGTCTCGCGGTCGTAGTCGAGCACGTCGATCCGCCGCTCCGCCGAGTCGACGTAGTACATGAGCGTGCTGTCCGGGCTCCAGCCGATGCCGTTGCTGACGCTCACCTTGTCCAGCACGACCTTGGCGTCACCGCCGGGCTCCACGCGGGCCAGCCAGCCGCCCGGGTCCTCGTCGTACCGCATCGTGCCCGCCCACAGCCGGCCCGCCGGGTCCACCGCGGCGTCGTTGCCCCGCACGCCGTCGCGGGCCCAGTAGACGAGCCACGTCTTGACCCCGTCCCGGTCGATCAACGCGACACCGTCGCGCAGGTTCAGCACCAGGCCGCCCCTGGACCGCGGCTTGGCCGCGCCCACGTGCTGCGGTACTTCGAGGACGGCGTCGTCGTCGCGTGACGGGTTGTACCGGTGCACCTCGCTGCCGAGGACGTCCACCCAGAGCAGCGTTCCGCTGGCGTGGTCCCACGTGGGGGCCTCACCCAGTTCCGCTTCGGCCCGCACCGCCACTTCGATCGACACCGGCACAGCCTACGGCGACGCCCCGCGGCCCACGGTGAAGACGCGGAAGTCCGCCGCTGAACACCTGTTCCCCGCGTAGCCTGGTGACGTGGACCCCACCGGCCCCTTCCCGTCGCCGACGCCCGACCCGGTGACCGCCGCGCCGAAACCGGCCAAGCCGTTGGCCAAGCGCGTCGTGCCGCCGCGGCCCGTGCTGTCGGCCGTGGTCGTGCTCGGCTTCGTCGGCTTGCTCTACGTGGTCGAGGCGATCGACACCGTGCTGGGCGGCCGGCTCGACGACGACGGCGTGATCCCGCGTGATTTCAGCGAGTGGGACAACATCCTGTGGTTCCCCCTGCTGCACGGCGACTGGACCCACCTGACCGGCAACGCCGTGCCGCTGCTCGTGCTGTCCTACCTGGCGACCTCCGGCGGGATCAAGCAGTTCCTCCAGGTCACCGCGGTCATCTGGTTGACCAGCGGCCTCGGCGTGTGGCTGTTCGGCTCCTACGGCAGCCACATCGGCGCGTCCGGCCTGGTGTTCGGCTTCCTGGTGTTCCTGCTGGTGCGCGGCGTCTTCGCGCGCAGCGTGCTCCAGATCGTGGTGGCCGTGGTGGTCTTCGCGCTCTACGGCGCGGCGCTGTGGGGCGTGCTGCCCGGTCAGCCTGGCATCTCCTGGGAGGGCCACCTGTTCGGTGCGCTCGGCGGCGTGCTCGCGGCCTGGGGCGTCGCCCGGGATGCCAGGAAGAGCGCCGCGACTACGCTGAACGCGTGACCGTCACCGCGGATTCGCCCATCGCGATCTTCGACTCCGGCGTCGGCGGGCTGACCGTCGCGCGGGCGATCATGGACCAGCTGCCGGCCGAGCGGATCCGCTACGTGGGCGACACGGTCAACTGCCCGTACGGCCCGCTGCCGATCGCGCAGGCGCGCAAGTTCGCGCTGGAGGTGATGGACCGGCAGGTCGCCGACGGCGCGAAGCTGCTCGTCATCGCGTGCAACACGGCGTCCGCGGCGTGCCTGCGGGACGCGCGCGAGCGCTACGACATCCCGGTGATCGAGGTCGTGCTGCCCGCCGTGCGCCGTGCGGTCGCCACCACCCGGACCGGCCGCGTCGGCGTCATCGGCACGGTGGGCACGGTTGCGTCCGGCGCGTACCAGGACGCGTTCGCCGCCGCACGGGACATCGAGGTCACCGCCGTCGCGTGCCCGAGGTTCGTGGACTTCGTGGAGCGCGGCACGACCTCCGGCCGCCAGGTCCTCGGCCTGGCCCAGGCGTACCTGGAGCCGTTGCAGCGGGCCGAGGTCGACACGCTGGTCCTCGGTTGCACGCACTACCCGCTGCTGACCGGCGTGCTCCAGATCGTCATGGGCGACGGCGTGACGCTGGTCTCCAGCGCGGAGGAGACCGTGAAGGACGTCGTGCGGGTGCTGACCGAGCACGACCTGTTCCGCGCCGGCGAGCCCGACCAGCGGTTCAGCTGCACGGGACCGGTGGAGCCGTTCACCCGGTTGGCGCACCGATTCCTGCCCGGGTTGGAAAGGGCGACCTTCCAAGCCCACGGCTGACCTGGCACGCTCCGTGGGTGCTGTTGACCATCCTCGGCTGCTCGGGCAGCCTGCCGGGACCGCACGGACCCGCATCCGGCTACCTCGTCGAGGCGGAGGGCTGCCGGCTCGCGATCGAACTGGGCAGCGGTGTGCTGGCGGAGCTGCAGGCGCGTCACGACGCGTTCTCGCTGGACGCCCTGCTGTTCTCCCACCTGCACCCGGACCACTGCGCCGACTTCACCACCCTGGCCGTCATCCGCCGCTACCACACCCACCCGCCGTACGACACCCGTGAACGCCGGCTGCCCGTGCACGGGCCCGCCGAGACCGCCGACCGGTTCGCCCGCGCGTACGCGGAGACCGCCGACGAACTGCTCACCACCGACCTGGGCGACGTGTTCGAGTTCCACACCCTGACCGGGGGCGCGGTGACGCGCATCGGGCCGTTCGAGATCACGGCGGTGCGGGTCGACCACCCGACCGAGGCGTACGGGTTCCGCATCGCGACCCGGACCGCGACGTTGGCCTACACCGGCGACACCGGGCCGTGCGCGGCGCTGCTCGACCTGGCGCGCGACGCGGACGTGCTGCTGTCCGAGGCGACGTGGACGCACGCCGAGGACCGGCCGCCCGGCACGCACCTGTCGGGCGTGCAGGCGGGGCGGGTGGCGGCGGAGGCGGGCGTCGGGCGGCTCCTGCTCACGCACATCGCGCCGTGGACCGACCGCGACGCCGTGCTGGCCGAGGCGCGGGGCGAGTTCGCCGGGCCGGTGGAGGTGGTCGCACAGGGCGACACCTACGCGGTTGACGGGTCGAAGGTCCGGGTAATCGGCGGCCATGGCAACTGATGTCGTCGAGCTGATCCTGGCCGACCACCGCAAGTTCGAGGAGCTGTTCCGCACGTTGCGCGACCGCGAGTCCGACCGCGCGATGGCGTTGAGCGAACTGGCGGCGCTGCTCGTCGCGCACGCCGAGGCCGAGGAGACCGAGGTGTACCCGGCGCTCAAGCGGTACAAGGAAGTCGACAACGACGAGGTCGACCACGGGGCGGAGGAGCACGCCGAGGGCCACCAGGCGCTGCTGGCGTTGATGGAGGTCGAGGACACGAGCTCCGAGGAGTGGGAGAGCAAGCTGGAGGAGCTGGTCCAGGCGCTCAACCACCACGTGGACGAGGAGGAGCGCACGATCCTCAACGACGCGCGGCAGGAGGTGTCCGACGAGCGGCGCGAGGAGCTGGGCCGGTTGTTCACCGAGATCCGGCAGAGCCGGCTGGACGACGACTGCGGCGACATCGGCTATGTGCGCAAGATCGCGGCAGCCACGGAGGACCGGATCGACTAACGTCGATGAGGTGTCGAACGTCGAGGTGCGCCGGGCCGGTCAGCACGATTTCGTGGCCACGAACGACCGGGGCGCCTCGGTGCGCGTCGGGCGCAAGGGGGCCGAGGGCGCGTTCACGCCCGTGGAGCTGCTGCTCGCGGCGGCGGCGGGCTGCGCGGCCGTGACGGCGGAGACGCTGATCACCCGCCGCGTGGACGGCGACCTGGTGGCCCGCGCGGACGACGTGCGCTCGGCGGACGGGCACTCGCTGACGAGCGTCCCGGTCGCCCTCGACTACGACGTCTCCCAGCTGGACGCCGCCCAGCGCGCCGCCCTCGAAGCCGCCGTCCTGCGCGCCATCGACCAGTTGTGCACCGTGACGCGGACGCTGAAGGCCGCGCCGCCGACCCCGCTGACGCTGCCGGGCTGACGGCTCAGAGGAAGTTGACGAAGTCGTAGACGGCGGACGAGCCGCTGTGGCCGATGCGGATCGTCTGGACGATCGCGGCGGCGCCGGCGGCGACGACGAGCACGGCGACGACCAGGGAGATGCGCCGCCACGTCTTCGGCACGGCCTCGTCCTCGACGGCGGCGGCGCGTTCCCGGTCGGCCAGCCGGCCCGCGACGAGCATCGCCACCACGACCACGCCGAAGCCCAGCGCGAACGGCAGCAGGTCGTTGCCCAGGGCCTTGTGCCGCTCGATCAGCGGGTTGCCCAGCGTCGACATCTTGGCGTAGAGCTGGTCACCCGCCCACTGCGCCAGCGGCACCGAGCCGACGCCCAGCAGCGTCACGCCCAGCAGCGGCCAGGCGTACCGCTGCCGCCACCGCGGCACCACCGCCATCGCCGCCGCGCCCGCCGCGGCCAACGGGAGCAGCACCACCACCGCGTGGACCAGCAGCGGGTGCGCGGGGAGACCGAAGATCGTCACCAGGTCGTTCGCGAGTGCCATGCCTCTCCCTACGCCGGTGGGTCGCTCCCGGGTTCAGCGACATAGGGTAGTGCCGTGCTGAGGACCGATGGCAGGAACGACGACGTGCTGCGCGACATCCGGATCACCCGCGGCTTCCAGCAGTGGCCCGCGGGGTCGGTGCTGATCGAGTTCGGCAACACGCGGGTGTTGTGCGCGGCCAGCGTGACCGAGGGCGTGCCGCGGTGGCGGTCCGGTTCGGGCCTCGGCTGGGTGACCGCCGAGTACGCGATGCTCCCCTCCGCCACCCACACCCGCAGCGACCGCGAGTCGGTGAAGGGCCGGATCGGGGGACGCACGCACGAGATCAGCCGCCTGATCGGGCGATCGCTGCGCGCGTGCATCGACTTGGCCGCGCTGGGCGAGAACACGATCGTGATCGACTGCGACGTGATCCAGGCCGACGGCGGCACCCGCACCGCCGCCATCACCGGCGCGTACGTCGCCCTGGCCGACGCCGTCACCTACCTGGGTGCCGCCGGCCGCCTGGCCGACCCGCAGCCGCTCTCGTGCGCCGTGTCGGCGGTGTCGGTCGGCGTCGTGGACGGCCGCGTGCGCCTGGACCTGCCGTACGAGGAGGACTCGCGCGCCGAGGTCGACATGAACGTCGTCGCCACGGACGCCGGCACGTTGATCGAGGTGCAGGGCACGGGCGAGGGCGCGACGTTCGCCCGGTCGACGTTGGACAAGATGCTCGACCTGGCCCTGGAGGGCTGCGCGCAGCTCAACCGCATCCAGGCGGAGGCGCTGGCCCTGCCGTACCCCGGTGTGCTGCCCGAGCCGAAGGTGAAGAAGAAGTGAAGCTGCTGCTCGCGTCGCGCAACAAGAAGAAGCTCGGCGAACTGCGCCGCATCCTGCTGGCCGAGGGGCTGGCGGGCATCGAGGTCGTCGGCCTGGACGACGTGCCGGAGTTCCCGGAAGCCCCGGAGACCGATCCCACGTTCGAGGGCAACGCCCTGGCCAAGGCCCGTGACGCGTTCAACGCCACCGGCCTGCCGTCGGTCGCGGACGACTCCGGCATCGCCATCGACGCCCTGAACGGGATGCCGGGCGTCCTGTCCGCCCGTTGGTCCGGCCGGCACGGCGACGACCAGGCGAACCTGGACCTGGTGCTGGGCCAACTGCGCGACGTCCCGGACGAGCGCCGCGGAGCCGCCTTCGTCTGCACGGCCGCCTTCGTGGCCGGCCCCGACCGCGACACCGTCGTGCGCGGCGAGTGGCGCGGCACGATCACCCGCGAACCGGCCGGCGAGAACGGCTTCGGCTACGACCCGATCTTCCGCCCCGAAGGCCACGACGTGACGTCCGCCGAACTGACCCCGGACCAGAAGGACGCCCTCTCCCACCGCGGTCGCGCCCTGCGCCTGCTCCTCCCGCACCTGCGCGAGCTGGCTCAGTCGTAGTACCCGACCTCCACCCGGGAACGAGCACGTCCGGACCGACGTGCTCGTCTTCCCACCGGAGCCGGAGATCGAGCTCCCTACCCCTCATGCCTTCGGGTCGCGGCCACCGTGGTCACGGGTGATCAGGCAGGCAGTTCCCGCAGCAGCTTGGCCACGTGGCCGGTGGCGCGGACGTTGTAGAGGGCCTTCTTGACGTTGCCCTCGGGGTCGACCAGGAACGTCGAGCGGATCACGCCCATGACGGTCCTGCCGTAGTTCTGCTTCTCCCCGAACGCGCCCCACTCGGCCAGCACCTTGCGGTCGACGTCGGACAGCAGCGGGAAGTTCAGGCCCTCCGCGGCGGCGAACTCGGCCAGCTTCTCCGGCTTGTCCGGCGAGATGCCGACGACGTCGTAGCCCGACGACGCCAGGTCGCCGATGCTGTCGCGGAAGTCGCACGCCTGCTTCGTGCAGCCCGGCGTGCCCGCGGCCGGGTAGAAGTAGACGACCACGGAACGGCCGAGGTAGTCGGAAAGCGAGACGGGCTTGCCCTCGCTGTCGGGCAGCGTGAACGCCGGGGCCTTGTCGCCCGGGGACAGGCGCTTCTGCTCGGTCATGGCCCCAGACGCTACAAGGTCAGGCCACGCCCTCGAACGTCGCGCTCGGCTCCTGGTTGGCCCCGTTCGGCTCGACCACCAACTTCAGCCGCACGGGCTCGTCGGGCACGGCGAACGCCACCGTGAGCACGGTCTCCGCGCCGGGCGCCACCTCGGTGACCCCCGCGCCGACGCCGTTGAGCCCCTGCACGGAGTCGCGCACCTCGGCCACCGGCGCGCCGTCGACGAACGCCCGCAGCGACAGCTGGCTGGTGCGGTAGGCGGTCTTGGTGCCGTTGACCACGGTCAGGGTGAACACCGCCGTGCGCGGTGACTGCGGGAACGACGTGTCGCTCGGCTTGAGGGACGTGGGCGGCTGCACGGTGACAGCCATGCCGTTGCTCCACACGCGCTGCGTGCCGAACGCGGTGAACTCGGCCGACGACGGCGCGTCACCGCGCTGCTCGGCCACCGCGGACGGCCCGGGGGGCGTGGAAATGTCGGAGGGGTCCGCACATCCCGCCATTGCCAGGCCGAGGCACACGCCGACGGCCAGTCTGGCGAACTTCACGAACCTCCCCTTCCCGCCCCGGCGGTGGGCTTGACTGCGACTGCCACCACCATGACGGTGTCGGGGGGTGCTCGGTGGCCGAACCAGGCCCTTGATTCGCACCTGGTGCCTGCCTGTGGCCAAGCCGTGATGACGCGCGGCTGCCCGCGTGGGCGGCACCACACCTGGCGGGCGCCCATGCGGGTCGGCGGCCGAGCACCGGGCGAGCGGATCGCCCGGAAGTTGGGGAGCGCGTCGGGGGGCGTGCGCGCTCCACTACGATCATCGCGGCCCGTGGGGGAACCGCTACACCTCTACTTCAGTCTTCACCCTTTCGGACGAACCCTGGACGGGCGAACGTCCCGCGAGATCGGCCAGCAGCTCGTAAGACCGGAGCCGGTCGGACTGCTCGGCCACCATGGTGGTGACCATCAACTCGTCGGCCTTCGTGTCCTCCAGCAGCCGCCCCAGCTCCGCCTCGACCGTCCGCGGCGAGCCGATGACCTGCGAGGCGAGCCGGTCCTCGAAGATCAGCCGCTCCACGTCGGTGTACGGGTAGTCAGCAGCCTCCTGGGAGGTGGCCAGCGGGCCGGGCCGCCCGCTGCGCAGCTTGACGAACGCCAGCGCGCCCGGACCGGCGATCCACCGGGCCTGCTCGTCGGTGTCGGCCACCACCACCGAGGCGCAGACCAGCGCGTACGGCTCCGCCAGCCGTTCGGAGGGCCGGAACCGCTCGCGGTACAGGGCCAGCGCGGGCAGCGTGTTCTCCGCGCTGAAGTGGTGGGCGAACGCGAACGGCAGCCCGAGCAGGCCCGCGACCTGCGCGCTGTACCCGCTCGACCCGAGCAGGAACACGTCGGGCTTGTTGCCCTCGGCGGGCATCGCGTTGAGCTCCTCGGTGCCGTCGAAGTAGCCGGTCAGCTCGCTGAGCTGCTGCGGGAAGTCGTCCACCGACAGCGGGCCGGTGGTCCGGCGCAACGCGCGGGCGGTGCGCTGGTCCGTGCCGGGCGCGCGGCCGATGCCGAGGTCGATGCGGCCGGGGTGCAGGGCGGACAGCGTGCCGAACTGCTCGGCCACGACCAGCGGCGGGTGGTTGGGCAGCATCACGCCGCCCGAGCCGACGCGCAGCGTGGTGGTGGCGTCGGCGACGTGGCCGATGAGGATCGCGGGGGAGGAGCTGGCGACGCCGGGCATGTTGTGGTGCTCGGCCAGCCAGAACCGGGTGAAGCCGAGCCGTTCGACGTGCTGGGCCAGCTCACGGGTGTGCCGGAGCGCCGTGCGCGCGTCCGTCGCCGTGGTGACCGTGGCGAGGTCGAGGGCGGACAGCGGCACGTCGCGAAGTCGGCTCATGCCTTCGACCAACGCCGAAGACCTCGAATGCCTTCCTGGTGTGACGGTCGCGACACCGGGAAGGCCCCGACCGTGCGCCGGCGTTGTCCACGACATGGACGTGGTGGTCGTCGGTGCAGGTCAGGCGGGGTTGTCCGCGGCCTACTTCCTCAAGCGCGCGAACCTCGACCACGTCGTGCTGGACGCCGACGAGGGACCCGGCGGCGCGTGGCGGCACCGCTGGCCGACGCTGCGGATGGCGACCGTGCACGGCATCCACGACCTGCCGGGCATGCCGTTCGCCGAGCCGGACCCGGCCGCGCCCGCCAACGAGGTGCTGCCCGCCTACTTCGCCGACTTCGAGCGCCGCAACGGCATCGAGGTGGAACGGCCGGTGCGCGTGCGCGCCGTCCGCGACCACGGCGGCCTGCTGCGGGTCGAGTCCGACCGCGGCTTCCGGGAGGCCCGTGCGCTGATCAACGCCACCGGCACCTGGACCCGCCCGTTCTGGCCCCGCTACGCCGGTCAGGAGCTGTTCCGGGGCCGTCAGCTGCACTCGTCGCAGTACCGGGGGCCCGAGGAGTTCGCCGGGCAGCACGTGGTGGTGGTCGGCGGCGGCACGTCCGCGGTGCAGCAGCTGCTGGAGATCGACCGGCACGCCGCGCGCACCACCTGGGCGACGCGCCGCGAGCCGGAGTTCTTCGACGAGCCGTTCACGCCGGAACTGGGCCGTGCCGTGGTCGCGAAGGTCGACGAACGCGTCCGGCGGGGCCTGCCGCCCCGCAGCGTGGTCAGCGTGACCGGGCTGAACCTCACCCCGGCCGTCCGCGACGGCCTCCGGTCCGGGGTGCTGGACCGCAGGCCGGTGTTCGAGCGGATCACCGAGGACGGCGTGGTCTGGCCCGACGGCACGCACGAGCACGTCGACGCCATCCTGTGGGCGACCGGGTTCCGCGCCGCCCTGGACCACCTCGCCCCGCTGCGCCTGCGCGGGCCCGGGGGCGGCATCCGGGTCGACGGCACGCGAGTCGTGGCGGACCCGCGCGTGCACCTCGTCGGCTACGGGCCGTCGGCCAGCACGGTCGGCGCCAGCCGGGCGGGCCGCGCGGCGGTGCGGGAGATCAAGGCGTCGCTGTCCCGCCGAGAGGCCGCCTGAACAGCCGCGACGCCTTCTGGCCGAGCAGGTTCGCGCCGACGCCCAGCTTGTAGCGCAGCAGGTCCAGCTTGCCCACGTTGCGCCGGGTCAGGAACTCGCGGGTGGCCGCCGCGTCGAAGAACCAGGGGAACAGCGACGACGGGTCGTTGAAGCCCTCCCACAGCTGCTCGCCGATGTCCTCGCGGCGTGACGCGGCCAGCATCACCGCCTTCTGCTCGTCGTTCAGCGGCGCGAGCAGGCCGTTGGAGAAGTCGCTGGTGTAGCAGCCGCGCTCCCACCACTCGTCGAACCGCTCGGTCAGCCACGCCGCCGTGAACGGCCCCTCGTGCGCGGCCAGCTCCTCGGCGAAGAACCGGGCCATCCGGGTGGCGTTGTTCGCGCCCTGGCCCGCCAGCGGGTCGTTGAGCACGACGGCGTCGCCCAGGCCCAGCACGTGCCGCCCGGACGGCAGCACGGCCACCGGCTTGCGCACCACCGGCACGATCTGGCCCTTGATCCAGGTGACCGGGCTGGTCGCGCGCGCGGGCCGCAGGAACTCCGACTCGTGCGGGAACAGGTCGTCCACCACGGACTTGAGCACGTCCACGCCCTCGTCGGCCGAGGTCACGTCGCCGAACCGGTCGGCACGGCCACCCGGCGTCGCCTCCACCACGACGCTGCGCGACTCGCCCACGTCCTTGTCGAAGAACGGGATCCAGAACACCTCCAGCGTGCCCGGCAGGAACGAGAACACGCCCTCCCGGTGCTCCGGCCGCGCGGCCATGTCGTAGCCGTGGATGTTCACCATGAACAGGCTGCGCTGCGGCTCCGAGTGCACCGACCTGGCCGGGTCGCGCTCGAACAGGCCGGTCAGCGACTTGTGCCCGGCCGTGACCACGACCAGGTCGTGCGTGGCTGCCAACCGGTCCAGGTCGTCCACGCCGACCGTGCCGATCACCACCGACGCGCCCCGCCGCTCCACCTCCCGCAGCCCGGCGGAGAACTTCAACCGCTGGTCGACGGCCAGCGCGGGCTTGCGCAGCGGCGCGTCGACCGAGAACGCCAGCGAGCGGTCGTCCGTGAACAGGTCGAGGTGGATGCGCCGCATCCGGGACGCCTCCGGCCAGAGGGGAAGGCCCAGGTCGGCCTCGTACTCGACCTGGTCGCCGAACAGGCAGGCGGTCGGCCGGCCGCGGTCGCCGAGGTGGTCGTCCGCCGTCCGGTCGGAGTAGAGGGTGACCCGCCATCCGGCGCGCAACAGCGCCGCCGACAACACGAGACCCGCCTGACCTGCGCCGATGACCGCAATTGTGCCCACACCACAGATCCTCGGCAGCCGTTGTGCGAAGGCCAATAGCTCAATCGGGTCTACTAGCCTCGACGACGTGCACAGGGGGTTGCGCGTCGTTGCCGGGTTGTTGCTCGGCTTCGCAACAGCGCTGGTCGACCTGGTCGTCGTGGTGTTCACCCGGAAGGCGGCGGTCGCCGTCGCCGGGCTGGAACGGCGGCGGCTGCGGGCGTTCCTCGACATCGACAGCGCCGAGCCGACCCGGGAGCAGGCCGTGCGCTACCTGGCCGTGCGGTCCGCGGTCGGCCTGTTCGGCGGGTTCGTGCTCGCCTGGCTGTTCTACGGGCTGGTGATGGCCGCGATCGTGGCGTACCGGCTGGTCATGGGCGGGCCGACCAGCGGCCTGGACCCGTCGGACAACTGGACCGACTTCCTGTGGACCGGGGTGATCGGCCTGGTGCTGCTCTACATCGAGGTGCAGGGCATCATCGGCGTGGTCGCGCTGGAGGGGAAGGTCGCCCGGCGCTGGCTCGGCCCGAGCGAGGCCGAGCTGCTGCGCCTGCGCATCGACGAGCTGGCCGCGAGCCGGGCGGGCATCGTCGCGGCGGTGGACGCCGAACGGCGCCGCATCGAGCGCGACCTGCACGACGGCGTGCAGCAGCGGCTGGTCGCGCTGGGCATGCTGCTCGGCCGGGCACGCCGCAACCCCGACCACGCCGACACCCTGCTGGCCCAGGCGCACGAGGAGTCCCGGCACGTGCTGGAGGACCTGCGCGAGGTGGCCTGGCGGGTCTACCCGGCGGCGCTGGACTCGTTGGGGCTGGTCGAGGCGCTGGAGGCGGTGGCGGACCGGTCCGCGATCCCGGTGCGCATCCGGTGCGCGCCCCTGACCGCCGCGCCGCAGGTGGAGACGGCCGTGTACTTCGTGGTCTGCGAGGCGGTGACCAACGCGGCCAAGCACTCGGGTGCGACCATGATCGGCGTGGACGTCACCGAGGAGGAGGGCGCGGTGCGGGTGCGGATCGCGGACGACGGCGTCGGGGGAGCCGACTCGGCGGGCGGCGGGCTGGCCGGGCTGTCCCGGCGGGTGCTCGCGCTGGACGGCGCGTTCGACGTGACCAGCCCGGCCGGCGGTCCGACGGTGATCACCGCGGAGGTGCCGTGCGGGTGATCCTGGCCGAGGACTCGACGTTGCTGCGCGAAGGGCTCGTGCGGCTGCTGGTCGAGGAGGGCCACGACGTGCCGGCCGCCGTCGGCGACGCGGAAGCGCTGGTCAGCGCCGTGGCGGCGCACGTGCCGGACGTCGTGGTGACCGACGTGCGGATGCCGCCGACGAACACCGACGAGGGCCTGAAGGCCGCGTTGGAGATCCGCCGGCGGTTCCCGGGCGTCGGCGTGCTGGTGCTGTCGCAGTACGTCGAGCAGCGCTACGCCGTCGACCTGCTCACCGAGCACGCCGACGGCGTGGGCTACCTGCTCAAGGACCGGGTCGTGCAGGTGGAGGAGTTCCTCGACGCGTTGCGCCGGGTCGGCGCGGGCGACGTGGCGTTCGACCCGGAGGTGGTGCGGCGGCTGCTGTCCCGCACGAGCCACCCGCTGGACGTGCTGACCGAGCGGGAGCGCCAGGTGCTGGAGCTCATGGCGGAGGGGCACACGAACAACGCGATCGCGTCCCGCCTGCACGTGTCGCGCAGCGCGGTGGAGAAGCACATCAACTCGATCTTCGACAAGCTCGGCCTGTCCGGTGTGGACGGCTACAGCCGGCGGGTGCTGGCCATCCTGCGCTACTTGCGGGCTTGAGCCTTCTTCTTCTGCTGGGACAGCCGTGACACGACGAACCACACCACGGCCACGACGACCAGGCCGAGGACGATCTTCGACACCAGGCCCATGTACTGGTCGACCAGGTGGTAGTTCTCGCCCAGCAGGTAGCCGGCGAGGATGAGCGCGGTGTTCCAGATGAGGCTGCCGGACGCGGTCAGCAGGATGAAGCCGGGCAGCGGCATGCGCTCGACGCCCGCCGGGATGGAGATCAGGCTGCGGAAGATCGGCACCATGCGGCCGAAGAAGACGGTCGCCTTGCCGTGCCGGGCGAACCACTCCTCGGTGCGATCCACATCGGACACGTTGACCAGCGGCAGGCGTTGCGCGATGGCCCTGATCCGGTCACGACCGAGCAGCGCGCCGAGGTAGTACAGCGCGAGCGCGCCGGCGACCGACCCGGTGGTGGTCCACAGGATCGCGGCGAACAGGTTCATCTTGCCCTGGCTCGCGGTGAAGCCCGCCAGCGGCAGGAACAGCTCGCTGGGCAGGGGAGGGAACAGGTTCTCCAGCGCGATCGCGATCCCGGCGCCGGGCGCGCCGAGCGTTTCCATCAGGTCGGTGACCCACGAGACGACGTCCATGATGCCAAGTTACGAACGCGCCGATGCCGTCGCCATGAAGCCTGCCCCACACCGGGGTGTGGAAAACCTCAGTTCCCCACCGCGGCGTGCGCGGCCAAGCCCTTGGCGTACCGCGAGATCACGGCCTGGAGCACCAGGCGGTAGAGCCACCCCGTTCCCCGCGCCTTCGGTTCGAACGACGAGTGCCAGCGGATCGCGGTCCCGTCGCCGTCCGGCGTGAGGTCGATGAACGCCCGGTAGTCCCTGATGGCGAGACCCGAGAGGAGGGTGTAGCCCACCCGCCGGTTCGGCGTCAGTTCGACGACCTCCTCCCTCGTCAGCGCCTTGCGGCCTTTGTTGTGGAATACCCGCACTTCGCCGACGCCATACGCGTCACCGGCCCGTTCCCGCTCGTACCGCACGACCGGGGACCACTCCGGCCACGTGGAGCTGTCCGCGAGCAGGCGGTAAACCCGTTCCGGTGGTGCTTCGCTGCGCACCCGCACGTCCACTCGTTGTACCATGCGGTACATGTACCATCTGGTACATGACGGAACAAGGGGCGGCGCGTCACCGCCTGCTCGCCGCCGTGGTCGAGCACCTGGCCGCGCACGGCTTGGCGGACGTGAGCCTGCGGGGGCTCGCCGAGGCGGTGGGCACGAGCCACCGGATGCTGATCTACCACTTCGGCTCGATGGAGGGCCTGCTGGTGGCGGTCGTGCGGGAGGTCGAGGCGAAGCAGCGGGCCGTGCTGGCGTCCCTGCCGACCGACGACCCGGCCGAGGCCGCCCGCGCGTTCTGGCGCACGCTCACCGACCCCGCCCTGCGCGCCCACGAACGCCTGTTCTTCGAGCTCTACGCCCAAGCCGCCCAGGGCCGCCCCGGCGTGACACCGCTGCTGGACGGCATCGTCACCGACTGGCTGGAACCGGTGGCCGCCGTCCACCGCGCCCTCGGCCACCCGCCCGCCGTCGCCGCCGCCCGCGCCCGCCTGGGCCTGGCCGTCGCCCGCGGCCTCCTGCTGGACCTGATCGCCACCGACGACCTGGCCGCCGTCAACGCCGCCATGGACGAGTACATCGCCCTGACCACCTCGTGAGTCGTACGTTCAGGTCCCGAGAGTCGAACCTCCAGGTCCCGTGAGTCCTACGTTCAGAACGCGAGAGTCCTACGTTCAGGACCCCTGAATTCAACGCTCAGAACGTCGCGGGGCCGTCCTGAGCGTTGAATTCGGGGGTCGCGAACGTAGGACTCACGGGACCTGAACTTGAGTTTTAACCGGGTTGTTTGGTTCTGACTCGTTTTGGTGTGTCTGGTTTGGGGTGCTTCCTGCCGACGGGGTGGCGTGGGGCGGGTCCGGA
>NZ_JBIVUG010000013.1:0-96501 GCF_044757065.1 Actinosynnema sp. NPDC091369
AACGCCGCAGCGAACACCGGATAAGCGGCGTAAAGCCGCCGCCCCATGCCACGCCACTGCGAACCCTGACCCGAGAACACGAACGCCGTCTTCCCGGTGCCGGCCTCGCCGATCGGCGCGTCACCACGGGTGATGGCGTCGAGGTCGGCAGCCAGGCTGCCCCGGTCGGTGAGCGCGACCCGGAAGGGCAGACGAGCACGGGTCGCGAGCACCGCACCCACCGCCGGGTCGTCCGCGAACTCGCGCAACCGCCGTGCCTGCGCCCGCACCGCCTGCGGCGACTTCGCCGACAACAACCACGGCACCGGTTCGGTCACCTCCACCGGCTCGGCGGGCACGTGTTCGAGGATCACGTGCGCGTTCGTGCCGCTGATCCCGAACGACGACACCCCGGCCCGGCGCGGGCGGTCGACGGCGGGCCACGGCCTCGGCTCGGTGAGCAGCCGGACCTCGCCCGCCTCCCAGTCGACGTGCGTGGTGGGCCGGTCGACGTGGAGCGTGCGCGGTAGCGTGCCGTGCCGCATCGCCATGATCATCTTGAGCACGCCCGCGATCCCGGCGGCGGCCTGCGTGTGGCCGATGTGCGACTTCACCGACCCCAACCACAACGGCTCCGCACGATCCGCGCCATAAGTGGCCAACAGAGCCTGGGCCTCGATCGGATCACCCAACGTCGTACCGGTCCCGTGCGCCTCGACAGCGTCCACATCGGATGGTCGTAAACCAGCGTTCGCCAGAGCCTGTCGGATCACCCGCTCCTGCGACGGACCATTGGGCGCGGTGAGACCGTTCGACGCGCCGTCCTGGTTCACCGCCGACCCCGCCACCACCGCCAACACCCGATGACCGTTGCGACGCGCGTCCGACAACCGTTCCAACAGCACCAACCCGGCCCCCTCGGACCAACTGGTGCCGTCGGCCGCGTCGGCGAACGACTTGATCCGCCCGTCCGCCGCCAGACCCCGCTGGCGCGAGAACTCGACGAACCCGGACGGTGTCGCCATCACCGTCACGCCGCCGGCCAGCGCCAGGTCGCACTCCCCCGACCGCAACGCCTGCGCCGCCAAGTGGATCGCCACCAACGACGACGAACACGCCGTGTCCACCGACACCGCCGGCCCCTCCAACCCCAACAAGTACGACACCCGCCCCGACGTCACGCTGGTCGCCGTGCCCGTGGCCAGGTAGCCCTCAAGATCGGACGGCTGCGCCCCGCCGCCGTACCCGGACGACCAGATGCCGGTGAACACGCCGGTGTGACTGCCCTGCAACGATGTCGGGTCGATCCCGGCGTGCTCGAAGGTCTCCCACGCCGTCTCCAACAACACCCGCTGCTGCGGGTCCATCGCCAAAGCCTCGCGCGGCGAGATCCCGAAGAACGCCGCGTCGAACCGAGCCGCGTCACGCAGGAACCCACCCGATCGCGTGTAGCTGGTGCCCGGCCCGCCCGCCGGGTCGTACAGCCGGTCCAGGTCCCACCCGCGATCGGTCGGGAACTCGCCGATCGCGTCGACGCCGTCGGCGACCAGCCGCCACAGCTCCGCCGCCGAACCGACCCCGCCGGGGAACCGGCACCCCATGCCGACCACCACGACCGGGTCGTCCGCGGCGGCCACGGTGACCGGCGCGACGGTCGGCCGTTCCCGACCGAGCAGCAGTCCGCGCAGGTGGGCCGCGAGCGCGTTCGGCGTCGGGTGGTCGAACGTCAGCGTCGCGGGCAGCTTCACGCCCAGCGCCCCGGCCAGCCGGTTGCGCAGCTCCACCGCCGTCAGCGAGTCGAACCCGAGGTCGGAGAACGCCCGGTGCGCGGCCACCCCGTCGGTGCGTCCCAGCACCACGGCCGTGTGCGTGCCGACCAGGTCGAGCACCACGGCGTGCTGGTCGGCCTCGGCCAGCGAGGCGATCCGGTGCGCCAGGTCGGTGTCCGCGATCCGACGCGCCCGCCGCGTCAACCCGCGCAACGACGGCGCGGTGAGGTCGAGCCGTGCGGGCACGAGCGCGGGGGCGCCGTCGGCCAACGCCGCGTCGAACAGCGCCAACGCGTGCTCCGTCGACATCGGCACGATCCCGGACCGCGCCAACCTGCGCTGGTCGGCGTCGGTCAGGTGAGCGGTCAGCCCGCTCGTCTGCGCCCACTGCCCCCACGCCAGCGACACGGCGGGCAGGCCCAGGGCGTGCCGGTGGGCGGCGAGGGCGTCCAGGAACGCGTTGGCGGCGGCGTAGTTGGCCTGGCCGGCCCCGCCGAGCACCCCGGCCGCCGAGGAGAACAGCACGAACGCACCCAGCCCGAGGTCACGGGTCAGCTCGTGCAGGTGCCACGCGGCGTCCACCTTGGGCCGCAGCACGGCGTGCAGGCGTTCCGGGGTCAGCGAGGTCACCACGGCGTCGTCCAGCACACCGGCCGCGTGCACGACGGCGCGCAGGTCGGGGATCGTCGCGAGCACGTCGGCCAGCGCCGCCCGGTCGGTCACGTCGCAGGCGACCACGCGCACGTCCGCGCCCTCGATCGCCACCTCACCGCCACCCCGGCTGAGCAGCACCAGCCGGCGGACGCCGTGCCGGGCCACCAGGTGCCGGGCCACCAGCACGCCCACGGTGCCCGTGCCGCCGGTGATCAGCACCGTGCCGTCCAGGTCGAGCGCGACCGCCGACCCGGGCACGCGGTCGAGCCGGGGCGCGAGCACCCGGCCATCGCGGACCGCCACCTGGAACTCGTCGGCCGGCACCCGGACCTCGCCGTCGTGGTCCACGTCGACCAGCGCGAACCGGCCGGGGTGCTCGGTCTCGGCCGCCCGCACCAACCCCCAGACGGCCGCCGCCGGCAGGTCGGTCACCTCACCCGGACCGGCCGCGCCGCGCGTGACGATCGCCAGCCTCCCGTCGTCGGACGTGCGCAGGAAGTCCTGGACGGCGGCCAACGCCTCGGCCACCGCGGCGTGCGTGGCCTCGATCGGGTCCGCTCCCGGCGCGCCGGTCACGTGGTGCACGGCGGTGTCCTGCGTCGAAGCCGTGACGGGAACCCAGTCGAGGCGGAACACCCGGTGGTCGCGGGTCTGGAAGTCCGCCGTCATCGGCCGCACGGTCACCGCGTCCACCACCGCCACCGGCTCGCCGTCTGGGGTGGAGAGCAGGACCCGGTAGGTCTCCGGTCCGGTCGGGGTGATGTGGACCCGGGCCGCCGACACGCCGGGCCGCAGCACGGCGACCCCGGCGAACGAGAACGGCAGCCGACCCGCCGCGACCAGCGCCAGCGGCTGCAACGCCGCGTCCAGCAACGCCGGGTGCAGGTCGAACCCGTCCGAGCCGGCCAGGGCGACCTCGGCGAACAGCTCGTCACCGTGCCGCCACACCGCCCGCACGCCCTCGAACGCCGGCCCGTACTCGTAGCCGCGCGCCGCGAGGTCGTCGTAGAAGCCGGCGAGGTCGACCGGCTGTGCCTCCGACGGCCACGCCGGCGCGGGTGACGCCGGTGTCGTGACGCCGAGCGTGCCGGTGGCGTTGCGCACCCAGTCGCCGTCGACCCGGGAGTGGATGGTGACCGCCGCACCCTCGACCACCACCTGGACCGGCACGGCGTCCTGAGCGGGCAGGACCATCGGGGCTTCCAGCAGCAACTCGTCCAGCACGTGCCGGCCCACCTGGGCGCCCGCCCGCAGGGCCAGCTCCACGAAACCGGTGCCGGGCAGCAGCACCGAGCCGTGGACCGCGTGGTCGGCCAACCACGGGTGGGTGGCCGTCGACAACCGGCCGGTAAGCACGACGCCCTCGCCCGCCGCGAGGTCGACGGCCGCGCCGAGCAGCGGGTGGTCGGTCGGGTCGAGACCGGCCGCGGTGACGTCCGCGGGTCCCGGCACGGGTTCCAGCCAGAAGCGCTCGTGCTGAAACGGGTACGTGGGCAGGTCGGCGTGACCGGCGGCGGGCACGGGCCAGTCGACGTCCACGCCCGCGACGAACAGCCGTGCGGCAGCGGCGGTGAAGTCGGGCTGGTCGCGGCGGAGCGTGCCGGTGGCGACCGTGACGTCCAACGCGGGCGTCAGCACCGGGTGCGGGCTGACCTCGACGACCACGTCATGCCCGGCCTGCGTCAACGCCTCGACGGCTCGATCGAACCGCACCGGCTCACGCAGGTTCCGGTACCAATAAGCGGCGTCGACCGTCTCCACCAAGCCCTCGGTCACCGTGGAGTAGAACGGCACGCGGGTCGGCAGGGGGGTGATGTCCGCCAGGTCGGCGAGCAGCTGTTCCCGGATCGCCTCGACCTGGGCCGAGTGCGCCGCGTAGTCCACCGGGAGGGCACGGGCCCGGATGCCATCGGCCTCACACGCCGCTACGAGTTCGGCCAGCGCGTCCGGTTCGCCTGACACGACCACGGAGTCCGCCGCGTTGACGACCGCGATCGACAACCGGTCGCCCCACCGCGACAACAGTTCGGCGTCCGGCGGCAACGACACCGACACCATGCCACCCTGACCGCTGATCGCGACCAAAGCCCTGCTGCGCAACGCCACCACACGGGCCGCGTCGTCCAACGACAACGCCCCGGCCACGTACGCCGCCGCGATCTCACCCTGCGAATGCCCCACCACAGCATCCGGCTCGACGCCGTAAGACCGCCACAACGCCGCCAGGGAGACCATCATCGCGAACAACGCGGGCTGCACCACATCGACCCGGTCCAGCGGACCACCGGTCAAGACCTCGACCAACGACCACTCCACGTGCGGAGCCAAGGCACGCTCACACGCATCCACCGCCTCACGGAACACCGGCTCCGACGCGTAGAGATCACGCCCCATGCCAACCCACTGCGCACCCTGACCCGGGAACACGAACACCGACTTGTTCAACGTCGACGCCGTGCCCGTCACCAACCCCGGATGCTCACGACCCTCCGCCAACGCACCCAGACCAGCCGGGTCCAACACCACCGCACGGTGATCGAACCGCGTCCGACCAGCCAGCACTCGGGCCACGGCGGAAGCGCTGCCGTCGACCTGGCGCAACCTGCGAGCCTGGTCGCGCAGCGCCTGCGCGGTCTTGCCCGTGATCACCCACGGGGTGTGGCCGGCCGGCTCGTCGGGCTCCACAGCGGTCGCAGGAGCCTGCTCGATGATCACATGCGCGTTCGTGCCGCTCACACCGAACGACGACACACCGGCCCGGCGCGGGCGGTCGACAGCGGGCCACGGCACGGCATCCGTCAACAACCGCACGGCTCCGGCCGTCCAGTCCACGTGCGGTGTCGGCTGGTCCACGTGCAGCGTCCTGGGCAACCGGCCGTGCTGGAGTGCCAGCACCATCTTGATCACGCCCGCGACACCCGCCGCCGCCTGAGTGTGGCCGATGTTCGACTTCACCGACCCCAACCACAACGGCTCCGCACGGTCCGCGCCATAAGTCGCCAGGAGAGCCTGGGCCTCGATCGGGTCACCCAACGTCGTACCCGTGCCATGCGCCTCGACAGCATCCACATCGGACGGAGACAAACCGGCGCTCGCCAAAGCCTGACGAATCACCCGCTCCTGAGACGGACCATTGGGCGCGGTCAGACCGTTCGACGCGCCGTCCTGGTTCACCGCGCTGCCCCGGACGACGGCCAACACCCGGTGACCGTTGCGGCGAGCGTCCGACAGCCGTTCCAACAGGACCAGGCCCGCGCCCTCACCCCAGCTCGTGCCGTCGGCTGCGGCGGAGAACGGCTTGCAGCGGCCGTCGGCGGCCAGGCCGCGCTGCCGCGAGAACTCGGTGAACCCCAACGGATTCACGATCACCGTCACGCCACCGGCCAGCGCCAGGTCGCACTCCCCCGACCGCAACGCCTGCGCCGCCAGGTGCATCGCCACCAACGACGACGAACACGCGGAGTCGACCGACACGGCCTGGCCGCGCAACCCGAGCAGGTAAGCGACGCGGCCGGACGTGACGCTCGGTGAGATGCCGGTCGCCAGGTATCCCTCGGCGTCCCGCGGGGCCTGGTCGACCACACCCCCGTACCCGGACGACCACAGCCCGGTGAACACACCGGTCAGGCTGCCCCGCAACGACGTCGGGTCGATGCCGGCGTGCTCGATGGTCTCCCACGCCGTCTCCAGGAGCACCCGTTGCTGCGGGTCCATCGCCAACGCCTCGCGCGGCGAGATCCCGAAGAAGTCCGCGTCGAACCCGGCCGCGTCGGTCAGGAACCCACCGGAACGGGTGTAGCTGGTCGCGGGGTGGTCCGGATCGGGGTGGTAGAGGCGGTCCAGGTCCCAGCCTCGATCGGTCGGGAAGTCCGTGATGGCGTCCACGCCGTCCGACACCAGCCGCCACAGGTCGTCCGGCGACCCGACCCCGCCCGGCAACCGGCAGCCCATGCCCACGATCACGATCGGGTCGTCATCCACCGCGCGCACGACCGGCTCGACGACAGCGGCACGCGTGCCCGACAGTTCCAGCCTCAGGTGCTCGGCCAACTCCGCGGGGGTGGGGTGGTCGAAGACGAGCGTCGCGGGCAGCCGCAGGCCGGTGGCCGTGGCGAGCCGGTTGCGCAGCTCCACGGCGGTCAGCGAGTCGAACCCCAGGTCCCGGAAGGCCAGCCGGGGCTTGATCGCGGACGTGTCGGTGTGCCCGAGCACGGCCGTGGTGTGGGCCGTGACCAGGGACAACAGGTCGGCCTCGGGCGCGGCGGGCGGCGGGAGCGCGCGAGGCGTGCGAGTGGTCAGGTGCGCGGTCGTCACGGCGGGCTGACCGCTCGCCAAGGCGGCGTCGAACAGCGCCAACGCGTGCTCGGTGGTCATCGGCGCGATGCCGGCGCGGGCGAAGCGCTCCTTGTCGGTCGCGGTGAGGTGCGCGGTCATGCCGGACGCCTCGGCCCAGTGGCCCCACGCCATCGAGACGGCGGGCAGGCCGAGGGCGTGCCGGTGCCGTGCCAGGGCGTCGAGGTAGGCGTTGGCCGCCGCGTAGTTGGCCTGTCCGGCGTTGCCGAGGACGCCCGCGGCGGCGGAGAAGAGCACGAACGCGTCCAGGTCGGTGGTCAGTTCGTGCAGGTGCCAGGCGCCGTCGACCTTGGGCCGCAGCACGTCCGCGAGCTGGTCGGGCGTGAGCCCTTGCACCACCGCGTCGTCCAGCACGCCGGCCGCGTGCACCACCGTCGTCAGGTCGGGGATCGACGCCACCAGCGCCGCGACCTGCTCCCGATCGGACACGTCACACGCGACGACGCGCACGTCCGCGTCCAGCTCCGGCGCTTCACCACCGCTGCGGCTCGCCAGCACCAGCCGCCGCACGCCGTGCCGCGCGACGAGGTGCGCCGCCAAGGCCCGGCCGAGCGTGCCCGTGCCGCCGGTGATCAGCACGGTGCCGTCGGCGGGTCGCGGCACGGTGAGCACCAGCTTGCCGACGTGCCCGGCCTGGCTCATCAGCCGGAACGCGTCCACGGCCCGCCGCACGTCGTGGGTCGCGACGGGCGGCAACCGCAGCACACCGTCCTCGAACAGCCGCAACACCTTCGCCAGCACGTCACCCAGGTGGGCGGGGTCGGCGTCGTTGAGGTCGAACGCCCGGTAGTCCACGCCCTCCGGGGCGCGGACGTCGGTCTTGCCCATCTCCACGAACCGACCACCGGGCGCGAGCAGGCGCAACGACGCGTCGGTGAACTCACCGGCCAACGAGTTCAGCACCACGTCCACGCGCGGGAACCGCTGCTCGAACTCCAGCGTGCGCGACGACGCGAGGTGGTCGTCGGCCAGGCCGAGCTCCCGCAGGGCGTCCCACTTGCGCGGGCTCGCCGTGGCGAACACCTCCGCGCCCAGGTGCCGGGCCAGCTGGACCGCCGCCATGCCCACGCCACCCGCGCCGGAGTGGACCAGCACCCGGTCGCCCGGCCGGACCCGGCCCAGGTCCACCAGCCCGTGCCACGCGGTCAGGAACGCCACCGGCACCGCCGCGGCCTGCGCGAACGACCAACCCTCCGGGACCGGGGCGAGCAGCCGCCGGTCGGCGACGACCCGCGGCCCGAACGTGCCGGAGGCGAGCCCCACCACCCGGTCGCCGACCTGCCACCGGGTGACGCCGGGCCCGACTTCGAGGACCGTGCCCGCCGCCTCACCGCCCAACAACGCCTCGTCCGGGTACATGCCCAACGCGATGAGCACGTCCCGGAAGTTCAGCCCCGCCGCACTCACGCCGAGCCGCACCTGGCCCGGTTCCAGCGGCGGCTCGGCCACCTCGGCGAACTCCAGGTCGTCCAGGCTCCCGGTGCCGGGCTCCACCAGCCGCCACGCGCCGTCGACCGACGACGGCCGCGGCGTGAACGGGACCTGCCGCGGCACCACGACCTCGTCGCCCCGGACCGCCAGCTCGACCTCGTCACCCGCCACGGCCGCCGCGTCCGCCACCCGCGCCACCGGCACGTCCCGGTCCAGCTCGACCGCCACGAACCGGCCGGGGTGCTCGGCGGCGGCACTGCGGACGAGCCCTCGCACCGCCGCACCGGCCGGGTCGTCGTTGGTCGGCACGACCAGGCGCGCGGGCTCGTCGGACGCCAGGAACTCCTGCACCAGCGCGAGTGCCCGCCGGGTGAGGTCGTGCACGGACTCGGCGTCCTCCGCCCCGGACAGGAGCGGCGCGACGCGGACCGGGGTCGGCTCGGACTCCACCAGCGGCACCCATTCGGTGCGCAGGAGCGTCGTCGTCGCGCCGGTGGCCGGGCGCACGGTCAGCGCGTCGATCGTGGCCACCGGCGCGCCGGTCGGGTCGGTCAACGCGACCGCGAAGGCGTCCGGTCCCCTGCGGGCGAGGTGGACGCGGACCGTCGCGGCTCCCGTGGCGTGCACGGCGACGCCGGCGAGGGAGAACGGCAGGCGCACGCGGCTGTCCGGGTGCAGCAGGATCACCGGTTGCAGCGCGGCGTCGAGCAGGGCCGGGTGCAGGCCGAACCTGCCGGCGTCGGGCACCTGCACCTCGGCGAAGACCTCGTCGTCGCCGTGCCACAGCGCCCGCACACCCCGGAACGCCGGGCCGTACTCGTAGCCGAGGCCGGCGAGGTGGTCGTAGAAGCCGTCCGGGTCGACCCGCTGACCCGTCGGTTCCCACGTCGACCCGGCCGAGGGCCTGGCGTGGTCGAGCGTGCCGGACGCGTGCCGGACCCACTCGCCGTCGGCTCGCGAGTGCACGGTGACCGTTCGGCGGCCTGCGGCGTCCGGCGCGGCGACGGACACCTGCACGTGCGTGGGGCGTTCGGTCACGGTCAGCGGCACGTGCAGCACCAGGTCGGCCACCACCGGGCAGCCCGCGGCACGTCCGGCCTCGGCGGCCAGCTCCACGAACGCCGTCCCGGGCAGCAGCACGGTCCCGTTGACGGCGTGGTCGGCCAGCCACGGGTGCGTGCGGGTCGACAGGCGTCCGGTGAGCACCGAGCCCTGGTCGTCCGGCAGGTCCACGGAGGCGTCCAGCAGTGGGTGGCCCAGCGCGGAGTCCGCGGTGCTCGGCGTGAGCCAGTAGTGGGTGCGCTGGAACGGGTAGGTCGGCAGCGCGAGTCGGCCCGGTGCCGGGCGGGGCAGCTCGACGCCGTTGACGACCAGGGCGGCGAGCGCGTTGCGGAAGTCGCTCCGGTCGCGGCGGAGCGTGCCGGTGGCGACCGTGACGTCCAACGCGGGCGTCAGCACCGGGTGCGGGCTGACCTCGATGACCACGTCATGCCCGGCCCGCGTCAACGCCTCGACCGCCCGATCGAACCGGACCGGTTCACGCAGGTTGCGGTACCAGTAGGCGGCATCGACCGATCCGACCAACCCGTCCGTCACGGTCGAGTAGAACGGAACCCGCGCCGGCAGGGGGGTGATGTCCGCCAGGTCGGCGAGCAGCTGTTCCCGGACCGCCTCGACCTGCGCCGAGTGCGCCGCGTAGTCCACCGGGATCCGCCGGGCCTGCACACCCTCGCGTTCACACAGCTCCACCAACTCGTCCAACGCGCCAGGCTCGCCCGACACCACCACCGTGGACGCCGAGTTCACCACCGCAACGCTCAGCCGATCACCCCACCGCGACAACAGTTCGGCGTCCGGCGGCAACGACACCGACACCATGCCACCCTGACCGCTGATCGCGACCAAAGCCCTGCTACGCAGAGCGACCACTCGCGCCGCGTCGTCCAACGACAACGCCCCGGCCACGTACGCCGCCGCGATCTCACCCTGCGAATGCCCCACCACAGCATCCGGCTCAACACCACGAGAACGCCACAACGCCGCCAAAGACACCATCATCGCGAACAACGCCGGCTGCACCACGTCCACGCGATCCAACGACCCGCCACTCAAAACCTCGACCAACGACCACTCCACGTGCGGAGCCAAGGCACGCTCACACGCATCCACCGCCTCACGGAACACCGGCTCCGACGCGTAGAGATCACGCCCCATGCCAACCCACTGCGCACCCTGACCCGGGAACACGAACACCGACTTGTTCAACGTCGACGCCGTGCCCGTCACCAACCCCGGATGCTCACGACCCTCCGCCAACGCACCCAGACCAGCCGGGTCCAACACCACCGCACGGTGATCGAACCGCGTCCGACCAGCCAGCACGCGTCCGATCTCGTCGTTCTCCCCCGGGTGCTCGGTGAGGAAGTCCCGCAGCCGGCGTGCCTGCTCGCGCAACGCTTCCGGTGTCCGGGCCGACAGCAGCCACAGCTGCTCGGTGTCCACCGGTCGCACGTCCTCCGGTGCCTGTTCGATGATCGTGTGCGCGTTGGTGCCGCTGATGCCGAACGCCGACACGGCCGCTCGCCGGGGACGGTCCGTGTCCGGCCAGGCGGCGGAGTCGGTCAGCAGCCGGACGTTCCCCGCCGTCCAGTCCACGTGCGGCGTGGGCTCGTCCACGTGCAGGGTCTTGGGCAGCACGCCGTGTCGCAGCGCCATCACCATCTTGATCACACCGGCCGCGCCTGCGGCTGCCTGCGTGTGGCCGATGTTCGACTTCACCGACCCCAACCACAACGGCTCCGCACGGTCCGCGCCATAAGTCGCCAGGAGAGCCTGGGCCTCGATCGGATCACCCAACGTCGTACCCGTGCCATGCGCCTCGACAGCGTCCACATCGGACGGCGACAGGCCGGCGTTCGCCAAAGCCTGACGAATCACCCGCTCCTGAGACGGACCATTGGGCGCGGTCAGACCGTTCGAAGCGCCGTCCTGGTTGACGGCGGTCCCCCGCACGACCGCCAGAACGTGGTGACCGTTGCGGCGGGCGTCGGACAGGCGTTCCAGCAGCAGCAGACCCGCGCCCTCGGCCCACCCGGCCCCGTCTGCGGCAGCGGCGAAGGACTTGCTGCGGCCGTCCGGCGCGCTCGCGCCCTGCCGTGACATCTCGGTGAACAACGACGGCGTGGCGTTGACCGTGACGCCGCCGGCCAGCGCCAGGTCGCACTCGCCGGACCGCAGCGCCTGCGCGGCCAGGTGCAGCGCGACCAGCGACGACGAGCACCCGGTGTCCAGGGACAACGCCGGTCCGACCAGTCCGAGCAGGTAGGACAGCCGGCCCGAGCCGATGCTGGTCGCCGTCCCGGTGACCTGGTAGCCCTCCAGGTCGTCGGGAACGGGCCCGGCGGCGTAGCCGGTGGACCAGATCCCGGTGAAGACGCCCGTCCGACTGCCCTGCAACGATGTCGGGTCGATCCCGGCGTGCTCGAACGTCTCCCACGCCGTCTCCAACAACACCCGCTGCTGCGGGTCCATCGCCAAAGCCTCACGCGGCGAGATCCCGAAGAACGCGGCGTCGAAGCCCGCGGGGTCGGCCAGGAACCCGCCGTGCCGGGTCGAGGACGTGCGCGGCCGGGTCGAAGTGGGGTCGAACAGCCGGTCCAGGTCCCACCCCCGGTCGGCGGGGAACCCGCCGATGGCGTCCACGCCCTCGGACACCAGCCGCCACAGGTCGTCCGGCGACTCGACCCCGCCGGGGAACCGGCAGCCCATGCCGACGATCGCGATCGGCTCGTCCGTCGCCACCGCAGGCACCGGCGTCGCCGGCGCGCCGTCCCCGCGCAGGTGCGCGGCGAGCCGTTCGGGCGTCGGGTGGTCGAAGACCAGCGTGGACGGAAGCCGTCGGCCCAACGCGGCGGTGAGGCGGTTGCGCAGGTCGACGGCGGTCAACGAGTCGAACCCGAGGTCCTTGAACGCGCGGCCGGTGTCGATCGCCTCCGGCGAGGTGTGCCCCAGCACGGCGGCCGTGTGCGTGGCGATCACGTCGAGCACGTCGACGCCGGACGTCACGCCCGGCTCGACCGGTTCCTCCCGGACCTGGGCTTCGGGCAGGTCCGCGAGCAGCCCGCTCGGCCGCACGCGGGTGAACGCGGGCGCGAACCGCGCCCAGTCGACCGGGGTGACCACGGCGTGCGGCACGTCCTGGTCGAGCACGTCCCGCAACGCGGCCAGCGCCCGCCCGGACGGCATCTCGCCCAGGCCGAGCAGTCGCCGTTGCCGCTGCACCGACTCCAACGCGGCCATGCCGCCCTCGGCCCAGATGCCCCACGCCACCGACGTGGTCGCCCTGCCCCGGGCGCGGTGCCGTGCGGCGAGGGCGTCGAGGAACGCGTTGCCCGCCGCGTAGGCCGCACCGTGCCCGTCACCCCAGACACCGGCCGTGGACGAGAACAGGACCAGCGCGTCCAGGTCGGGCAGCAGGTCGGCGAGGTGCGTCGCGCCGGCGACCTTGGCCGTGATCACGTCGGCGAACCCGGCCACGTCGTCGTCGGCCAGCCGACCGGACCTGATCACGCCCGCCGTGTGGAACGCCGACCGCACGTCGCCGACCTCGTCGAGCAACGCCGCCAGCGCGGCCCGGTCCGCCACGTCGCAGGCGGCGATCGTGACCCGGGTCCCGGAGGCGGTCAGTTCGTCGTGCAGCTCGGCCGCACCCGGAGCGTCCGGCCCGCCGCGGCTGACCAGGACCAGGTGCTCGGCACCCTGCCCGGCGAGCCAGCGCGCCACCCGAGCGCCGAGCGCACCCGTGCCACCGGTGACGAGGGTGGTGCCCTCCGGCCGCCACGTCCGAACCGGTGGGATCGGCCCGGCCCGGCGCAGCCTGCGGGCGAACACGCCGTCCGCGCGGATCGACACCTGGTCCTCCCGGCCGCCGAGCACGGCGAGCAGGCGGCGCACGGCCGGCGCGTCCGGGGTGGCCGGCACGTCGACCAGCCCGCCCCACCGGTCGGGGAACTCCAGCGCGGCCGACGTGCCCATCCCCCACGCCAGCGCCTGGAGGGGACGGTCGCCGAACGCGCCGCGCGTCACGCACCACAGCGGCGCGTCCAGCTCGCGCACCGCGTCGATGGTCCGCGCGAGGCCGACGGTCAGGGCCGGGTGGTCGGGGTGGGGTGACTCGTCCAGCGCCAGGAACGACAGCACGCCGTCGACCCGGTCGGCCGTGTCGACCACGTCGACACCGCTGTCACGCAACGCCTCCACCGCTGCGTCGGCCCACGCGTGTCCGTCGTCCGGGCGCAGAACCAGCCACCGGCCGGCGGGAGTCGACGTGGGCGTGACCGGTGTCCAGGTGACCTCGTAGCGCCACGGGTCCGTCGCGGGCGCGGCGGCAGTGAGCCAGTACGGCTCGTGCTGGAAGGCGTAGGTCGGCAGGTCCACGCCACCGGCCGGCGGCAGGACGGACGACCAGTCGACGTCCACGCCCGCCACGAACAGCCGTGCGGCAGCGGCGGTGAAGTCGGGCTGGTCACGACGCAGGGTGCCGGTGGCGACCGTGACCTCCAGCGCCGGTGTCAACACCGGGTGCGGGCTGACCTCGATGAACACGTCATGCCCGGCCTGCGTCAACGCCTCGACGGCTCGGTCGAACCGGACCGGCTCGCGCAGGTTCCGATACCAGTAGGCCGCATCGACGGACTCGACCAACCCGTCCGTCACGGTCGAGTAGAACGGAATCCGCGCCGGCAGGGGGGTGATGTCCGCCAGGTCGGCGAGCAACTGTTCCCGGACCGCCTCGACCTGCGCCGAGTGCGCCGCGTAGTCCACCGGGATTCGCCGGGCCTGCACACCCTCGCGTTCGCACAGCTGCACCAGTTCGTGCAGCGCCGTCGGTTCGCCCGACACGACCACTGTGGACGCCGAGTTCACCACCGCGACCGTCAGCCGGTCGCCCCATCGTGACAGCAACTCCGAGTCCGGCGGCAACGACACCGACACCATGCCACCCTGACCGCTGATCGCGACCAGAGCCCTGCTGCGCAACGCCACCACACGGGCCGCGTCGTCCAACGACAACGCCCCAGCCACGTACGCCGCCGCGATCTCACCCTGCGAATGCCCCACCACAGCATCCGGCTCGACGCCATAAGAACGCCACAACGCCGCCAGGGAGACCATCATCGCGAACAACGCCGGCTGCACCACATCGACCCGGTCCAGCAGGCCACCCGTCAAGACCTCGACCAACGACCAGTCCACATGCGGAGCCAAGGCACGCTCACACGCGTCCACCGCCTCACGGAACACCGGCTCCGACGCGTACAGATCGCGCCCCATCCCCACCCACTGCGCACCCTGACCCGGGAACACGAACACCGACTTGCCGATCGTGACCGGCGGGGTGGTGACCAGTTCGGCGTGGTCCGCGCCGACCAGCACGGCGCGATGGCGGAACCGGGCTCGGCCCCCGAGTTCGGCGGCGATGGCGGCGGCCGGCACGTCCGGGTGGGTGCGCGCGAACTCGCGCAGCCGTTCCACCTGGGCGTGCAGGGCCGCCTCGGTCTTCGCGGTCACGAGCCACGGCGCGGCCCGGTCCTCGCCGACCACCGCCTCCGCCTCGTCCGGCGACTGCTGGAGCACGAGGTGGGCGTTGGTGCCGCTGATGCCGAACGCGGACACGGCCGCGCGCCGGGGCCGTCCGGTCTCGGGCCAGTCCGAGGACTCGGTGAGCAGGCGGATGTCCCCCGCCGTCCAGTCCACGTGCGGTGTCGGCTCGGCCACGTGCAGGGTCTTGGGCAACCGGCCGTGCCGCAGGGCCAGCACCATCTTGATCACACCCGCGACACCCGCCGCCGCCTGAGTGTGGCCGATGTTGGACTTGACCGAACCCAGCCACAGCGATCGGGACCGTTCCTGGCCGTAGGTGGCCAGCAACGCCCGGGCCTCGATCGGGTCGCCCAACGTCGTGCCCGTGCCGTGTGCCTCGACGGCGTCCACATCGGACGGTGCCAGGCCCGCGTTCGCCAGGGCCTGGCGGATGACCCGTTCCTGGGACGGCCCGTTCGGCGCGGTCAGGCCGTTGGAAGCGCCGTCGGAGTTCACCGCCGACCCCGCCACGACCGCCAACACCCGGTGGCCACGCCGACGTGCGTCCGACAACCGCTCCAGCAGCACCAGACCCGCGCCCTCGCCCCAACTCGTGCCGTCGGCGGAGGAGGAGAACGGCTTGCTGCGCCCGTCCGGCGCGAGCCCGCGCTGGCGGGAGAACTCGGTGAAGATGACCGGCGTCGCCATGACCGTGACGCCGCCGGCCAGCGCCAGGTCGCACTCCCCCGACCGCAGCGCCTGCGCCGCCAGGTGGATCGCGACCAACGACGACGAGCAGGCCGTGTCGACCGACAGCGCCGGTCCGCGCAGGCCGAGGTGGTAGGCGACGCGCCCGGACGTCACGCTGGTCGCCGTGCCGGTGACCAGGTAGCCCTCCACGTCCTCGGGCACCGGCGTGCCGACCGCGTACCCCGAGGACCAGATGCCGGTGAACACCCCGGTCCGGCTGCCGTGCAACGACGTCGGGTCGATCCCCGCGTGCTCGAACGTCTCCCACGCCGTCTCCAGCACCAGGCGTTGCTGCGGGTCCATCGCCACGGCCTCGCGCGGCGAGATGCCGAAGAACCCGGCGTCGAACCCGCCCGCGTCCGCCAGGAACCCGCCTCGACCGACGGCGCTCGTGCCGCCGCTGCGCAGCTCCGGGTCGTACAGCCGGCCCAGGTCCCAGCCGCGGTCGGTCGGGAAGTCGCCGATCGCGTCGACCTCGGCCGTGACCAGCCGCCACAGGTCGTCCGGTGAGGTCACGCCGCCGGGGAAGCGGCAGCCCATGCCCACGATCACGATCGGGTCGTCGGCCACCGCGGCGGCGACTTCCGGCGCGTCCACCGCGCCGTCGCGCAGGTGCGCCAGCAGGTCCGCCGGCGTCGGGTGGTCGTAGATCAGGCCGGACGACAGCCGCAGGCCCAGCGCGTTGTTGATGCGGTCGCGCAACGCGACGCCCATGACCGAGTCGAAACCGAGGTCCTTGAACGTGAGCGTGGGGTCGAGGTCGGCGGTGTCGGCGTGCCCGAGCACGGCCGCGATGGCGGCGGTGACCTGCTCGGCGGGATCGGCCGACGGTTCGGCGGGCACGGGCGTGACGTCGCTGTCGCCCAGCCAGTACCGGCGGCGCTGGAACGCGTAGGTCGGCAGGTCGACGGGCCGGACGTCCGCCGGGAACGCGGGTGTGAAGTCGACGTGCCCGCCCGCCGCGAACACCCGGCCCAACGCGGTCAGGAACTCGTCCCGGCCGCCGTGGTCGCGCCGCAAGGTGCCGGTGGCGACCACGACGTCCAGCGCGGGCGTCAGCACCGGGTGCGGGCTCACCTCGATGAGCACGTCATGGCCCGCGTCGACCAGCGCGGTGGTGGCCAGGTCGAACCGGACCGGCTCGCGCAGGTTGCGATACCAGTAGTCGGCGTCGAGGGCGGCGGTGTCGAGCAGGCCACCGGTGACCGCCGAGTAGAACGGCACCTCACCCGACCGCGGCCGCACGTCGGCGAGGTCGTCCAGCAGCCGTCGGCGAATGGCCGACACCTGCGCCGAATGGGCGGCGTAATCCACCGGAATGGCGCGCGCCCGAATGCCCTCCGCCGCGCACGCGGCCGACAACTCGGCCAGCTCAGCCGGTGAACCGGACACCACCACCGCGCCGGGCGCATTCACAACCGCGACGGTCAAACGGCCGTCCCAGCGCGCCACGAATTGCTCGGCCACATCGACCGGAAGTGTGACCGAAATCATTCCGCCCTGTCCGGCCAAGGCCACCAGGGCACGGCTGCGCAACGCCACCACGCGGGCCGCGTCGGCCAACGACAATGCGCCCGCGACGTGCGCGGCGGCGATTTCGCCTTGGGAATGGCCGACCACCGCGTCCGGTTCGACGCCGTGCGCCCGCCACAGCGCCGCCAGCGACACCATCACCGCGAACAGCGCGGGCTGCACCACGTCGACCCGGTCCAGCGCGTCCCCTAGCAGCACGTCGACCAGCGACCAGTCGGTGTGGGGCGCGAGCGCGGCGGCGCAAGCGTCGATGGACTCGCGGAAGACCGGCTCGGACGCGTAGAGCTCGCGGCCCATGCCGACCCACTGCGCGCCTTGGCCTGGGAACACGAACGCCGCCCGGCCCGGGTCGGCGGCCCGGCCCGTGACCAGGTCGGGCGCGGGACGACCCGCGGCGAGCGCGGTCAGCGGCGTCCGGCCCAGGAGCACGGCGCGGTGGGCGAAGTGCGTGCGCGTGGTCGCCAACGCGTGACCGACCTCGGCCGGGGTCAGCCCGGGGTGGTCGCCCAGGTGGTCCCGCAGCCGCTGGGCCTGGGCGCGCAACGCCTGCTCGCTCTTCCCCGACAGCACCCACGGCACCACACCGGAGGCCGCACCGGTCACACCTGACCCCGCATCCGACCCCGCATCTGACGCCGCACCCGACGCTGCACCGGACGCCACGCCCGACCCGGCATCGGATCCTGCGCCCGACCCGCCCGCCGGCCCGACCTGGCTCCGGTCCGGCGCTTCGGCGACCACCACGTGCGCGTTCGTGCCGCCCATCCCGAAGGCCGACACCCCGGCGATCAGCGGCCGGTCGGCGCGCGGCCACGCGGTCAGCTCGGTCTGGACCCGCAGCTTCAGCTCGGTGAACGGGATGTCCGGATGGGGCGTGACGTGGTGCAGGCTGGCGGGCAGGGCCCGGTGGCGGATGCTCAGCACGGCCTTCAGCAGGCCGACGACGCCCGCCGCGCCCTCCAGGTGGCCGACGTTGGTCTTCGCCGACCCGACCAGCAGCTCGGTCGCGCGGCCGGCGTGCGCGGCGCCCAGCCCGGCCGCTTCGACCGGGTCGCCGACCGGCGTGCCGGTGCCGTGCAGCTCCACGTACTGCACCTCGTCCGGGCGGACGTCGGCGTCGGCCAAGGCGTCCCGGATGACCTGCGCCTGCGCGTCCGGGCTCGGCACGGTGAGGCTGCGGGTGGGGCCGTCGTTGTTCAGCGCGCTGCCGAGGATCACCGCGTGCACCCGGTCGCCGTCCGCGAGGGCCTGGGCCAGCGGTTTCAGCACGACCACGCCGCCGCCCTCACCGCGGCCGAACCCGTTGGCGTCGGCGGCGAAGGTGCGGCTGCGGCCGTCCGGGGACAGCCCGCCGAACTCGACCCCGCTCGCCTCGCGGCCCGCGGCCAGGTTGAGGTTCACCCCGCCCGCCAGCGCCAGCGACGACTCGCCCCGGCGCAGGCTCTGCACCGCCAGGTGCACCGCGACCAGCGCGGACGACTGCGCCGCGTCCACGGTCAGGCTGGGGCCGCGCAGGCCGAGGAAGTGCGACACGCGGTTGGCGATCACACCCCGGTTCGTGCCGGTCATGGTGTGCGGGGTGACGTGCGCCGGGTAGCTGAGGGTCGCGTAGTCGTCCCAGGTCGCGCCGAGGAACACGCCGACCCGGCCGCCCGCGTGCGCGCCGGGGACGACCCGCGCGTCCTCCAACGCCTCCCACGCCAGTTCCAGCGCCAGCCGCTGCTGCGGATCCATCGCGGCGGCCTCGCGGGGCGAGATGCCGAAGAACGCCGCGTCGAACGCGTCGACCTCGTCGAGGAAGCCCGCGGGCAGCTCGCCCGCGCGTCCGGGTGGCGGGGTGGTGATCGCGTCACGGCCGTCGCGCAGCAGCCGCCAGAACGCGGCCGGGTCCGGCGCCTGGGGCAGCCGGCAGGACATTCCGATGATCGCGATCCGGTCGTCCGCGCGCGCCATTTTCCCACCCATCGGGTCACCTCTTCCGCTCGCGAGAATTCGAGTCGGTTCCCGGACGAAAGCAGTGCGGCCCACGACCACCGCGCGGTCGAGCGTCGTTCCCCGGAAAGCGGTTGAAGACGACTCGAACGTACCTCGGTTACGCGCGGCCCGGCTACGGGTGAAACGCTTTTCCGCCGACCGCGCATCGGGTTTCCGATCGTGCCACTGGCACCGGCGACGTGATTCGGCTTCAATGCCGCGCCACCGCCGGCAACACGCGCACCAGTACTGATCCCGGTATCCGCGGCACTGGCATTCGCGCTCACCCTATTGGTTCCAGCGGGTGTCCGCCGCGCGCCGAACGGCCCCGCCGCCGGTGGGTGGGCCGGCCCCCTCGGCTCATCGCGCAGGACAGCATCATGGAAGTTGTCGGAGGGGCGCGTCGCCCAGGACATTGAGTCGACCGAAGCGCGCTCCGACTCGCAACGAGGTGAACGCCCATGGCCCACGTCCGGCCCGTCATCGGGACCGACCGCACCACCGGATCGGGACGGCTGATCGTCGGCAGCGTCATCGCCGGCGTGCTGCTGTCCGTGCTGTGGTCCTACGAGTTCGTCGACCACGTGATCGGCGCGAACGTCGCCAACGCCCTGCTGGGCGAGGAAGCCGCGACCGCCTCGATCGCCGGCACCGCCGCGGGCCTGGTGTTCGCGTTCGTCTCGGGGCTGGCGGGCACGTTCACCGCGTGCAACATCGCCATGGCGGCGTCGGTTGGGCCGATGAGCGAAGCCGGCGGGACGTCGACGGGCACGGCGCGGTCCTTGTTGCGCCCGTTGGGCTTCTTCACGGCGGGCATGGTCGCGGTGTCGGCGGTCTACGGAGCGGTCGGCGTGCTGGTCGGTCCGGGCATGCCGCAGCTGTCGAGCGCGATGGTCGGCACGATGCCGGTGCGGCTGCTCCAGTCGGCGATCGTGTTCGGCGTGGTGGGCCTGGCGATGGCCTACCTCGGGCTGGCCGCCCTGGGCGTGCTGCCCGACCCGTTCCGCGGCCGGCCCGTGGCGCGGGTCGTCGTGCTCGGCGCACTGGTCGGCGCGTTCCTGATCGGCCGGCCGTACCCGATGTTCATCAAGCTGTTCCGCTCCGCCGTCGACTCGGGCAACCCGCTGTTCGGCGCGGGCACGTTCGTGCTCCAGTCGGTCGGCAACGTCGTGCTCGTCACGGCGGCGTTCGCCGCCCTCGCCGTGGGCACCAGAGGCCGCTTCCTGCGGTGGTTCAGCGGGAACGGCCGCCGCTCCGCCGCGGTCAGCGCGGCGCTGCTGATCGCGCTCGGCGTGTTCCTGCTCGTGTACTGGGACGTCCGGGTCCCGTCGATCTTCGGGTTCGGTTGGTTCCCGACGATGCCCTACAACTGACGAAGGATCTGATCGTGTCCGCGACAATCGCTGTCCCGATGACCACCAGGTCGCAGTCCCCCGTCCGCACCGGGGCGCTGGCCGGACTCGCCGGCGGCCTCGTGTTCGGCCTGCTGATGGCCGGCGTCGGCATGCTGCCCGTGGTGGGCATGCTGATCGGCATTGAGAACGCCGTGGTCGGCTTCTCGTGCACATGGTCATCTCGGCCATCGCCGGCTTCGGCCTGCTGACCCGCAAGCTCGGTGCCGTGCCGCCGGTGTACGCCGCCAGCATGGTCTACGGCGCGGTCCTGTGGGTGCTCGGCGCGCTGATCATCATGCCGCTGTGGTTGAGCGTCACCGCCGACCCGATGATGAGCGAGATGGTGCTCGTGGTCGGCGGCGCCCAGTGGGTCAGCCTGTTCGGCCACGTGGTCGGGTTCGGCATGACGACCGGTGCCGTGCTGCTCATGCAGCGCGGCCACGCCAAGTAGAACCACAGCGCCCGGTGCCCGCCGCACCCCTCGCGGCGGGGCCGGGCCGCCCGCTGCGGGATCACGCAGCGCGGCCGTTCACCGATCACCCCCCGAGTGGTCGGTGAACGGCTAGCGTGCTCCCATGGCGCACATCGACCTCGGCTTGGACGAGACCCTGTTCCCCGGCATCACCGGGCTGATGAAGTTCCGGCCCGAGACGGCCAAGCCGCTCAACGCCCTGGCCGAGGTGCTGCTGCGCGCGCCGAACTCGCTGCCCGCGGGTGAGCGCGAGCTGATCGCGGCCTCCGTGTCCGCGTTGAACGAGTGCCGCTTCTGCCGCGACTCGCACTCGGCGTTCGCCGCCGCGCAACTGGACGAGGGCATGACCCTGGTGCACCAGGTGCGGGCGGACCTCGACACCGCGCCCGTGTCGGAGAAGCTGCGGGCGCTGCTGCGGATCGCGGCCGCCGTGCAGCGGTCGGGCCGCGCGGTCACCACCGAACTGGTGGACGCGGCGCGGGCGCAGGGCGCGACCGACGTCGAGATCCACGACACCGTGCTGATCGCGGCGGCGTTCTGCATGTTCAACCGGTACGTCGACGGCCTGGGCACGTTCGCGCCTGACCAGACCGACGGCTACGCCGTGTCCGCGCGGCGGATCGTGGCGCACGGCTACACCGACTCGGTGTAGTCCTCGGCCCGCCGGTCGCGCGCCGACCGGCGCCGCCGCACCACCGGGTAGGACAGCAGCACCAGCGCCACGAACGGCACACCGACCTGCCACGCCGGGCCGAACGCCTCGGTGAACGCCGTGGCCACCAGCACCAGCACCACGTACAGCAGGCTCAGCACGGCGGTGACCGGCGCGCCCGGCAGCCGGATCGGCGACGGCGGCAGGTCGCGGCGGGCGCGCCGGAACGCCAGGTGGCTCACGAAGATCAGCAGCCACGCCGTCATGCCGCTGAACAGCGCGATGCCGAGCAGCACGGGGAACGCCGCGTCGGGCGACAGCGCGGCGGTGAGGACGACCAGGTTCATCACGCCCGCGGCGGCCGGCACGCCGATCGAGGCGAACAGCGTCACGAGCGGGCTCTCCGCGACGCCGTCGACCGCCGCTGCCTCCGTCCACGGCACGATCGCCACGATGATCCCGGTGGCCAGCACGTAGAACAGCGCCAACCTCAGCACCACCCGCCGGGCCGCGCGCGGGATGTCGCGAGCCGGGTCGCGCGACTCGGCGGCCGTCATCGCCACCGACTCCACCCCGCCGTAGCCGAACGTCACTACGCTCACCGCCGGCAGCACGCCCACCAGGCCGTGGGGCATGAACCCGCCGTGGTCGGTCCACGCCGACAACCCGGCCGCGTCACGCCCCGGCAGGCCGAACACGACGTACAGCCCGCCGAGCACCACGAAGACGACCAGCGCCGTCACCTTGACCATCGCGAACCAGTACTCGACCTCGCCGAACAGCCGCACGGCCGCGAAGTTGACACCCAGGATCGCCAGCGAGAACAGGCACACCGACGCCCACAGCGGCACCTGCGGCCACCAGTACCGGACGTAGAGCCCGGCCGCGACGACCTCGCCGCCGACCGTGATCACCTGCGTGGCCCAGTAGCACCACGTACCCGACCATCGGCCCGGCGTACCGCGCGCCGAACCCGCCCGCCTCCGGGTGCGCCACCACCATCTCGGCCACCGCGTAGGCCACCGCCACCGCCGCCGCCGCGCCCACCAGGTAGACCAGCACCACCGCCGGTCCGGCCAGGGAGATCGCGAGGCCGGAACCGAGGAACAGCCCGGTGCCGATGGCGCCGCCGAGCGAGATCATGCCGATCTGGCGGCTGGTCAACTGCCGGAGCAGCCCGCCGTTCTCGTGGTCGGCCAAGGCACTCTCCAGGTCGCGCGATCCGCGGGCAGCGCGACACTGCCAGGCGCGGGGTGCGCGCGCCATCACCGCGAGGATCGCCGATACGGCCGACCGAAGCGCCCGGTCCTCAGTGGACGGCGGTCCGCTCGAACCGGAACGGGGCCAGCGCGTCGCCGCGGTCCTCGCCCAGCACCTCGGCCGCGACCAGGTCGCCGGCGTGCAGGCTCAGCGTCGCGCCGCTGTGCGAGACGGCGAAGTGGAAGTTGGGCAGTGCGGCCACCCTGCCCAGCACCGGCAGGCCGTCGGCGGGAATGGGCCGTTCGCCCACCCGGACGCTCTCCACGGTCGCCCCGCGGGCCCCCGGGTACAGCGCGCGGCCCGCCTCGACCACCACGTCCACGGCCGCCCGGTCGACGCTGACCTCCCCGGTGTCGGACACGCGGGCCGCGTCGTCCACCTCCGGGGTGTGCAGCAGCAGCCGTCCCCCGCCGTCCGGGCGCAGGTGGACGCGCGGTGCGTGGACGACCCGGCCCACCGCCACCGCGACCGGCGAGGTGTAGACGAGCACGCCGCGGGTGTTGCGCATCGGCAGCGCCAACCCGGCCAGCGCGGCGATCCGCGCCGCCTGCGGTCCGGCGCAGTCCACCACCGCGTCGGTGTCCAGCCGCCGCCCCGAGGCGAGCCGGACCGCGCGCACACCGCCACCGGTCACGTCCAAGCCGGTCACCGCGTCGTCACGCACGACCTCGGCGCCGGCCGCGACCGCCGCGGCCAGCAGGTGGGCGACCAGGCGGGTCGGCTCGACCCAGCCCTCGCGCGGGAAGTAGGCGATCCCGTGGTCGGGCAGCGCGGCGGGGTCCAGGTCGGGTTCGAGTTCCAGCGCCTCCGCCCGGTCGAGCCACCGGGCCTCGTAGCCGTAGGCGAGGACGGTGGCCACCTTGCGGCTCAACGCCTCCCGGTCGGCGTCGGTGTCGGCCCACTCCAGGTTGCCGGTCTCGTGGTACCAGTCGCTGTGCGGCACGTCGGCCGCCAGCCGCCGGTGCGCTTGCATGCCCGTGACGCTGAAGTCGTGGTAGGACCGCGGCTGCTTGCCGCAGGAGTTCGTCCACGAGAACGTCGCACCGGACGTGCCGCCGGCGGGCGCGCCCGCGTCCACGACGGTGACCCGTGCCCCTCCGCGCGTCAGCGAAGCGGCGACCGCCGCGCCGTAGACACCCGCACCGATGACGACCACGTGCGCGACCATGCCGAGTGCCTCCTCGATCAGCCGGAGTCGTTCTCCTTGTGGCACTTCAGGTATAACACGCGACCGCGGCCCGTTCGGGTGGTCACGCGGGCTGCGCGGAAACTTCCGGGCGGGCCTTGACCAGGGCTGAGCCGAACGCCACGACGGCGACCGCGAACAGGACGACGGGCGGCACCGGCAGCAGCCACAGCGACAGGCCGAGGACGACCGCCGACGCGGCCACGCCCAGCCCGCTCACCGCTCGCGCCCGGGTGACCAGGTCGGGCGCGGACCGCGCGACGAGCAGGCACACCACGCCGCCGAAGATCAGCGCCGCGGCCATCACGAGCGACATGCCGCGGTCCAGGTCGAGCAGGCTGCGCCGGAGGCCGGCGATCTCGACGCCGTGCTCCCGCATCGCCGTGAGGGCACGGCTCGTCGCCGGATCCTCCGGCCGCGCCGCCATCGCCGCCGCGATGGCCAGGTGGCCGACACCCGTGACGACCCACGCCCACGCGCCGATCCGGAAACCCCTCAACGCCCCGTGCGCCACGGCTGCGACCGCCCTCCGAGTCGACCATGCACAGCTGTACGGAAGAACCATACAGCTGTGCATGGTCAACGGATGAACGCCGGTCCAGTTCCGTTCCACGCGGTCGCGTCGGCTGCCGAATGCCGTGTGGGCGGTGCGGTCACCGCTCGCAGACGATGTCCTCGGGCGCCTCGGTCCCCACGGTGCTCGTCCACTCCTCGGGCGTCAGGTCGCGGCCCGCGCTCGCGCACGCGGCGTCGATCCAGGCGTCGGGGTGGAGCCGCCAGCGGGTGATCGTGCCGTTGCCGGTGGCGGCGAGCAGTTCCCGGCCGTCGGCACCGGCGGCCAGCGCCGTGTTGAGGTCGGTCCTGCTGTCCGGCAGCGGGAGCGAGCCGACGTGGTCTCCCGTGTCGACGTCCCACAGCTCCACGGTGCCGACGGTGGTGAGGCGGGCCACGAGCCGTCGCCCCTCGATCCCGACCATGACCGAGGTGTAGCCGGCGTCGGCGGGGATGGTGCGCAGCAGCCGCTCACCAGCGGAGTCCCACACCTCGAGGCTGTTGTCGACGCGCGCGAGCAGCAACCGGTCCTCGACGTAGGCGACCGCCGACGCGGTGGCGCCCTGCAGGCCGTGCTGCCGCCCGGACGCCGTCTCGGTCAGCCACACCTCGCCGTCGGCGCGGACGGTGGCGACGCGCGACAGGTCCGCGCTGATGGCCGGGAGCCCTCGGCTCCCGTCGGCGGGGTGAGGTTCGCCGGGCGCGCTCGACAGCACGGCACCGTCGGTGAAGGCGCGCACGTCGACCTCGCCGTGGTCGCTCACGACCACGACCCGCGTTGTCCGCGACGTGGCTGTAGAAGAGGAACGCGTCGTAGTCGCGGACCGCACCCCGCGGACCGACGCGTCGACCGCCCTGTTCCCGACGGGTCGTGGCCCCCACTGACGCACTTCCTCACTGACCGCGGCGGCATGATCGCGGTCGCACCACCCGGCCATATCCACGGGATCCGCCCCCGTGTTACGGCGATCCGGTGCGCGATCGGGCCGGACGACGTCGTGGCCGCGACCGCCCGCCGTCACGTGACCGAGGTGAGCTGGTCGATCAGGTGCTTCAACGCCGCGCGCCCGCGTTGCCCTTCGGCGGAGACCTCCGGCACGACGGCGGTGGCGACGCGGCGGAGTTCGGCCCACCCGAGGTAGGCGGCGTAGGCGACGACCGCCTGCCGCCGCGCCACCGCCGGGGTCAGCCCGAGTTCGACGTACAGCTCGGCCAGGTACGCGACGCGACGCTCGATCACCCGCGTCAGCACGGGCGCGATCACGGGGTGGTCGGCGTGCGCCACGAGCGCGGGCTCCAGCCCGGCGACCACCTCGGGGCCGAGCGCGGTCCGCAGCCCCTCGCGCAGCTTCCCCTCCGGGTCCTCGATGGACGCGAGCCGGGCGATGAGGTCGGCGGTGGTCCGCTGCTCCCACAGCTCCACGGCCGCCACGAGCAGCGCCTCGCGGTCCTTGAAGTGCCAGTAGAAGCTGCCGCGGGTGATGTCCAGCTCCCCGGCGAGGCCGTCGACGGACACCGCCGCCACCCCGCCCCGGGCCAGGGCGCGCAGCGCCGCCATCGTCCAGTCCTCGCGGGTGACGCGTCCTCTCGTCATGGCCGGAACAGTAGTGTCGTGATCGGAACGGTTTCACCGCGGCGCGGCGGAACAATCTTGCCCAATTACCGCGCCCGCGTGGCCGGAATCACAGCCGCCGGCATGCGTGAATGAGCGATTCCGGTTTCGCCGCGCGTCGGGTGGACTCGGCGTTGCCGGGCCGGGCCACCCCGCTCACGGAGATCACCGCGCGCCGCCGGCAGGCGCCGCCGTTCGAGTTGTTCCGGCTGGTGGTGGAACTCGTCGTCGGCCGGGACGGAATCGTGGTGCTGTCCGGCCCGGTGGACTGGCGCGAACCGCGCGAACGGCTCCCGGACGCGGACCCGGCGCGCTGGTCCGGTCCCGCGACCCTGACCCACTCGCTCGGCCCGCGGTGGTGCTGCGTCCGGCTGGACGACCTGTGGCGCGGTGAGGGCGAGGACCTCGTCGCGGTGGACGAGCGCGACGCGGTGGTGCCGCCTGAGCGCCGTGCCGGACGGACGCGGCCGCTGGTCATCCGGTTCCCGCAGGACTTCCCGCTGGTCCGCACTGCGCGCGTGCCGCCGGAGGTGTTCCGGGCACAGGACACCCGGGGCGACTACGCCGCGTTCGGGCGCCTGTGGCGCGGATCGGCCCCAGGGGCGCACTCCAGCGCAATAGCTCTCGCCAAGCACCCGCGCCGCGCAGTGCGCCGCCGACGGGCCGGTGAGTCCCAGGGCCGCTCAGGCGTGCGACCTGATCGGCCGCCAGGCCCTGGTCGACCCGCCGGCGATCGGCGAGGACGACCTGGCGGCGGCTCTCGCGCACGTCCCGACCGCTCCGGCCGCACGCCGGAAACGGCGCTGGTGGCACCGCTGATCGACGGCGACGGCGATAAACATCACCCGACCGTGATGTTTCGGATGGAGATTCACATTCGGCGAATCCGACTCGCGGTAAAGGCGGCTCGGCGCGCGCGATCCGGACGGCGGATATCATGTCCGTGATGCTTCGTGACGCGGAATGGGAAATGTGGGCCGGGTCGCGCCGGGGTTGCGGCGCGCGAAGGCCGCCCGCACGATGGGCGACTCACCGCCGACCGGGCGAGGAAGTGGGAGTGGGCACGGTGCACGCGGGACAGCACCCGTCGGACGACGGGACCGACCGCCGATGAGGCGCGCCCGACGGGTGGGCACGTCGACGCTGCTGCTGTTCGTGGCGCTCGGGGCGCTGGTCGCCGCGTCCTGCGCGGTGGTGACGTCCGTGGGCACCGACCGGACGAGCGACACCGCGGCCCTGCCCCCGACGTCGTCCTCCGAACCGTCCCCGTCACAGTCGCCGTCGTCTTCGTCCGCCACCTCGGTCGAGCCGCCGCCACCGGCCGTGGACCCGTGCGCGGCGAAGATCACCGCGTTGCCGCTGCGGGCCCGGCTCGCGCAGCTGGTGGTCGTCGGCGTGGACCCGCGCGGACCCGCCGACGCCCTCGCCGTCGTGCAGAACGAGCAGGTGGGCGGCATCTTCATCGGGGGTGACGACGTCGGCCTGCTCAGCGCGGGCGCCCTGGCACCCGTGCACGCCGCGTCCGCCCTGCCGCTGACGGTCGCCGTGGACGACGAGGGTGGCCGCGTGCAGCGGCTGGACGCGCTCGACGGCTCGATCCCGAGCGCCCGCCGGATGGCGGCCGACCTGTCGCCGGAGCAGGTGCGCGCGGTGGCGCGCAAGCGCGGGATCGCGCTGCGCGAGCGCGGCGTCACCACCGACCTGGCGCCGGTGCTCGACACCAGCGGCCAGCCCGACCGCACGGTCATCGGCGACCGCTCGTTCAGCCCCGACCCGAACACCGCCCTGGGCTACGCGCTGGCGTTCGCCGGGGGGCTGCACGACGCGGGCGTCACGCCGGTGGTCAAGCACTTCCCCGGGCACGGCAACACGACCGGCGACTCGCACCTCGGCGCGGTCACCTCTCCCCCGCTGGACGCGCTGCGCGACGCCGACCTGGTCCCGTACCGGCACCTGCCCGAGTTCGGCGACGTGGTGGTGATGCTGGGGCACATCGACGTGCCCGGCCTCACCGGCGGCGTCCCCGCCACGCTGAGCCCGGCCGCGTACGCGCTGCTGCGCGGCGAGTTCGGCTTCACGGGTCCGGCGATGACCGACGACCTGGGCGCGATGCGCGCGGTGACGGACCGGGTCGGCCTGCCGGACGCCGTCACGCAGGCGCTCGCGGCCGGCGCGGACATCGCGCTGTGGTCGTCCGGCGGTCGCGTCGCGGAGGTCCTGACCCACCTGGAGGGCGCGGTGGCGTCGGGCGCGCTGCCGGCCGCACGCGTGGACGAGGCGGTCCACCGGGTGCTCACGGCCAAGCAGGTGTGCTGAGTCACGTCGGACGCCACCTCGGCCGAGCCGCGGCGGACGCCTCATATGCTGGCTGTGACGTTCCAGCAGGGAGGCACCGGCAGTGCGATACGTGGCCATCGGCGACAGCTTCACCGAGGGGGTCGGCGACGAGCGTCCCGACGGCACGCCCAGGGGGTGGGCCGACCTGGTGGCGGAGGGGATCGCCGCGGCGCTCGGCGAGACGGTCCACTACGCCAACCTGGCCGTCCGGGGTCGCCTGCTCGAACCGATCGCCACGACCCAGCTCGAGGCGGCGTTGGCCCTCTCGCCCGCGCCGACGATGCTGACGCTCAACGGCGGCGGCAACGACATGATGCGGCCCGGCATCGACCTGGGCCGACTGGTCGACCTGACCGAACAGGCCGTCCGCCGCTGCCTGTCGGCCGGGGTGCGGTTGGTGCTGCTCAGCGGGGCCGACCCGTCGCAGCGGCTGCCGTTCGGCCGCATGATCCACCGCCGCGGCGAGGTGCTGACCGCGGCCATCGCGAACCTGGCCGCCCGGCACGACGTGCTGTTCGTGGACGGGTTCAACGACCTGGAGGTCCGCCGCGCCGAGTACTGGTCGCCGGACCGGCTGCACCTCAACGCCGCAGGTCACCGGCGGATCGCGTCGCTCGTGCTCCGGGCACTCGGGCACACCACCGAGGCGCACGCCGTCGACCCGGCCCCGGCCGCCCGGCGCAGCCTGCGCGTCGAGACCCGCTACTACCGCGAGCACGTGCTGCCGTGGGTGAACCGCCGGATCCGGGGCATCTCCTCCGGTGACGACGCGACCGGCAAGTACCCGGACTGGGTCCCCGTGGACGCCAAGCCGCGAGTCTGAGCCCACACACCGCGGGGTATTGCCCCGCCGACCGGGCACCGCCATGATGACGGTTGGTCAGTACTCAACCAACAGTGGCGGTGGTCTGGTGAGGAAGTACCGAATCGCGGTCGTCGGTCTGGTGGCAGCGCTGCTCACGGCGATCACGCCCGCCGCGCACGCGGCCACGACGTTGCCCGCGGCCGACTTCCGGCTCAAGGCCACCGCGTACTCGGGGCTGATCGACGACCTCGACGCCGCGCTGCCCAACGTCAGCGTGCCCACCGTCGTCGGCGACGGCAACCGCGCCGCCACCTCGTGCTCGCCCGCCGCGGCCAACCGCGTCGCCGCGTTCTGCTGGAACAGCGGGGACGACGACGTCGCCTACTGGATCCCGCAGGGCATCACGACCACGGCGGACGCGTACGGCGAGGCCACCTACGAGGGCGTGACCGCGATCCTGGTCAGCTGGTACGACAACGGCACCGACGGGGTCGACCGGGGCATCCGGGTCTCGTTCGTCGACTACTCCACCCCGTCCGCGCCGACCTACCGCCACGTGCTGCTGGTCGAGCCGTACACCACCAGCGCGGGCCAGGCGTCGTTCCGGCCGATCAACCTGCACGCGGGCGGCATGTTCTGGTACGGCCACTACCTGTACGTCGCGTCCACGAGCAGCGGTTTCCGGGTGTTCGACCTGCGGCACCTCTGGCAGACCAGCACCACGAACGGCTCCGCGATCGGCCGCCAGGCCGACGGCAGCTACCAGGCTTACGGCTACAAGTACGTGCTGCCGCAGGTCTTCGCCTACAACCAGTCGACCGCCAACGGGCAGGCGGCCATCCGGTTCTCGTTCGCCTCCCTGGACCGCACCAGCACCCCGGACAGCGTGGTCGTCGGCGAGTACGCCAACCCCGGCGCGGGCAGCCGCCTGTTCCGCTTCCCGATCGACTACACGACCCGGATGCTCACCACGTCCTCGGACGGCTACGCCCGGGCGAGCGAGGCTTATGACGTGTCGGTGCAGAGCATGCAGGGCGCGACCGCGATCAACGGCAAGTTCTACCTGTCCACCAGCGACGGCAGCGGGAACGCGGGCGACCTGGCCACGTTCAAGCCCGGCGGCTCGGTCGTGATGCACTACGACGCGCTGCCGATCGGCCCGGAGGACTTCTCGTACTGGCCCGCCAAGGGCCAGCTCTGGTCGCTGACCGAGTACGCGGGCAGCCGCTCGGTGTTCGCCGTCCGCGCCTCCGCTTACTAGCGCGTCAGGAGCCGCTCACCTCCCCGGGGCCACGCAGGTGCCGGGTGAAGAACCGGATCGAGCTGTCGATCTCGAAGGCCGGGACCCGGAAGTGGCCGCCGGGGTTGGCGTGCAGGGTCTTCTCGGCGGAGCCGAGCGCGTCGAACAGCTTAAGGACGGAGTCCCGCGGAGTGCCCTCGTCGTCCCACTGCAGCAGGAACTCGACCGGGATCGTGATCCGCGCCGCGGTGTCGGCGAGCCAGTCGCTCCCGACGAGGCCGAGGACCGCGGCCGTGATCCGGGGCTCGGCCGCGATCAGGCGGATGCCCATCTCGCCGCCCTGGGACAGGCCGTAGTACCCCACGGGTCCGCCTTCGCCGACGGAGTCCAGTTCCTGGAGCGCGTCCAGCGTGGTCCGCCAGTCGGGCACGAGTTCCGCCGCCACCGTGTCGTTGAGGGCGGGCCACGCCGGTCCGAAGGGCTCTCCTGCCGCCTCCCGTTCCCCGATGGCCGCGACGAGCCGCCGGATCTCGGGGTGCGCGGGCCTGTCCCCCGTGCCCGGCGCGTCGATCGCGGCGACCGCGAAGCCGCACGAGGTGACGTAGGGGAAGGCCCGGGAGACGACGTCCCACCCCTTCTTGTGCCCGCCGCCACCGTGCCCGATCAGGACCAGGGGACGCGGCCCGGAGCTCTCGGCGGGCGTCCAGAGCACCCCGGGGATGTCCCCGATGGCGAAGAGCTGTTCACGAACGCCGTCGGCGACGGTTTCCGAGGTGATCCGCATGACCCTGGATTACAGCGGCATTCCCGCCGGCGCGGCGAGTGGATTACCGGGGCGGCGGGACCGGCGACCCGGCACGGGGTCAGTCCACGCAGAACTCGTTGCCCTCGACGTCCTGCATCACGATGCACGACTCGTTCTCCTCGTCCGCGAGCAGGACCCGGAACTCGGTGGCCCCGAGCGCGACCAGCCGCGCGGACTCGGCCCGCAGCGCGGCGAGGCGCTCCGCACCCACGAGCCCGGTGCCGACGCGCACGTCGAGGTGCACCCGGTTCTTGGCGACCTTGCCCTCGGGGACGCGCTGGAAGAACAGCCGCGGCCCCACGCCGGTGGGGTCGACGCAGGCGAACCACTCGCCCCGGCGCTCGGGCGGCAGGGAGAGCTCGTAGTCGTCCCAAGTGGAGAACCCCGTCGGGGGCTTCACCACGTACCCCAGCACCTCGCACCAGAACCGGCCGACGCGCTCGGGTCGCGCGCAGTCGAAGGTGACCTGGAACTGCTTGACCGACGCCATGCGCCCACAATAGTTCGGGGTGATCTACGGTCGCACGGCCCCCGGCACCGTCCACAGCCACTCCTCGTAGGACGCCACGCGCGTGTAGACGCCGCCGTCGCCGCACGGGCGCAGTGACGACGCCGTGGCCCGGGACGTCGCACCGGCGAGGAACCACCGACCACCCGCCTGGACGTACGCGGGCCCGCCGCTGTCGCCGTTGCAGCTGTCCCGGTCCAGGAACGGCGCGCCGGCCACGAACTCCGTGGCCTTCTCCGCCCCGTACCGGGGGTCGTCGCTCGCGATCGGCACGTCCACCACGCGCCGCCGCCCGTAGCCGCCGCTGCTGTGCACGTCGGTGTTGCCGTAGCCGGCGAGCCGCACGAAGGTGGCGGCGGCGACCTGGGCGGGCGTCGCGATCGGGCGCGGCTCGACCGCGGCGGGGCGGGCGAGCACCAGGACCGCGAGGTCGCCGGTCGGGCGGGGCGGGCGGTACTCGGGGTGCGCGAGCGCGGTCCGGACCGGGATCACCTCGCCGTCCTCCGGGAACCCCACGTCCTTGCCGGTGAACACGCGGGCCGCGCAGCCGCCGTGCACGCAGTGGCCGGCGGTCACCACGACGTTCGGCGAGACGAGCGTGCCCGAGCAGCACCAGCCGGTGGCGTTGCCGACGGCCACGCAGTCCGGGAAGTCCGACGTGGGCACGCCGCCGATGATGCGGGCGCGGTCGGCGACCACGGCGCGCATGTTGGCCAGGTACACCGGGTCGGTGTAGATGCTGTCGGCCGGCTGCTCGGTGCCGACGGCCGACCTGGTCAGCGGCGACACGCCGCGGCGCAGCAGCGAGCGGGCCAGCCGGTAGCCGTCGGCGCCGTCGCCGGTGAGGAAGCCGTCGACCTGGTTGGCGAACGCGTGGTACACCAGCGCGAACCGCTGCTCGTCGTCGCCCGCGACCGCTCGGGCGAGCTGCGCCACGGCGGCCATGGGGTCCTGTGGTCGTTCGGTGGTGGTGGTGGTCATCGTGAGCCCTTCGCAATCATCTCGTCGATCAGGTCGTAGAGCCGCATGCCCGCAGCCCGGTCGTCCGCCGCCGGCGCCTCGTCCCCGTGGTCGGCGCGCGAGCTGTCCCCGACGGCCGTGGCGACCTTGTCGAGGACCAGGTCCTGGGCGTTGACCTCGCCGGGCGGCGGCGGGGCGAACAGGGCGGGTCGCCGGTCGAACGCGAGCCGCGCCGCCGCGACCAGGCACCGCACGTCGCTGGTCTCGGGCCGCTGGTGGTCCACCAGCCCGTCGGCGGCGGTGACGGCGTTGGCCTGCTGCGCGGCGGTGAACGCGATCACCTCGCGCAGCGGGCGGTCGCCGAGCCCGGGGTACGGCCCGGCCAGCAGGGCCGCGGTCATCGGGGCGACGTCGTCCTCGAACGGCCCGCACGCCACCGGTTCGGCCGGGAACCCCGTCTCCGCCAACGCCCGCGCGGCCAGCGCGAGCCGCACCGCCGCCGGCGGGTGCACCTGCACCGGCCCGGCCAGTTCGGCGGCCATCCGGGCGTCGTCCACCACGAGCAGGTCGGCCAGCGTCGAGGCGAACGCCGGTCCGGCGGCGAGCACGCCGTACAGGTCGGCGAAGACCTCCGGCAGCCACGTGTCCCACGCGTCGCGCCGGGCTTCGGGCATGGTGCGGAACACCGGCCGGGTGACCGCGCGCACGGTGCCGAGCAGCCCGAAGTCGCGTTCCACCGCGTGCCCGACCTCGTGCGCGACCACGGCCGCGTCCGGCAGGTGCACGAGCTGGTACCACGGCAGGCCGATGACCGGGATCGGCAGCCTGGTCACCACGCCGAGGAAGTCCGCGGTGTTCAACGCGTCCGGGACGTCCTCGACCACGAACGGCGTCTCGCGCAGGTGCGTGAACGGGCTGAACTCGCCGCTGAGGTGGACCAGCGGAGCCTCGCGGTCGCTGCCCGCCGCCGCGGGCGCGTAGCAGAGCCAGGCGAACTCGTCCACGGCGGTGAGGAACGGTCGGTACCACTCCACGTACCGCAGGTTCAGCTTGGAGCGGTAGAAGTCCCACAGCCGGTGCACCTCGAGCATCCGCAGCTGGAGCCGGCGGCACTCCCTCAGCACGTCGTCGCGGCCGCCGGCCGCGACGACGTCCAGCTCCTCACCGATCCGCTGCACCACGCCGCCCAGCCGGTCGGTGAGCCGGACGACCTGCGTGTGGTGCTTGCGCAGCGGCCGGCCCGGCTCGGTCTCCGCGCGCCACCGGGCGAAGTCCGCGCCGATGCCCGCGAGCTTGTGCCGCAGCTCGGCGACCTTGCGGTCAACCGTGGTCATGGCCGTCCTCCCGGTCCGGCACGAGCCGCAGCCACGGCAGGTGCGTGTGCAGGGCGACGCCGGCGGACGGCAGCACCCGGTCCAGCCCGGTGGCGTGCCGCGCGGGCGCGCGCAGCGCCGCGGCCACGTCACCCAGCGCCCGGCCGGCCGCGAGGGCGGCGATCATGGCGTCGCACAGCTCGTACCCGCCGTCGCCGGCCAGCCCGGTGCCCAGCACGCCCGCGCACCGGCCGAGGGCGAACAGGTCGCCCGCGAACGCGTTGCGCAGCATTAGGTACGAGATCGCGTCCTCCGAGCCCCACGGCCGGTTCACGTCGAGCACGACCAGCGGGCGGAACTCGTCGCGCGGCATGGCGGCGAGCACCCGGTTGAGCGCCGTCACCGGGATCTCCTCGGCGGTGGGCGTGGCGCTGAACGCCTCCGTCGCCCACCCGCCGGCCAGGAACGTGAGCGCGGCCCCGCCGCCGGACTCGCGCAGCCCGCCCGCCAGGTGCACCACCGCCGGGGTGCGTCCGCTGTGGACCGAGCGGGCCACCGCGCCGGCCAGCCGGTCCAACGTCGGGTTCTCCACCTGCTCCACGTCGAAGCCGTGCCGGCCGTACATGCGCGCCAGGTCGACGCCGGAGTTCAGGTGGCCGCGGGCGGAGGTGATCTGCAACGACCCGCTCGGCTGGGCCAGCACCACCAGCGGCCGGGCCGCCGGGGCGAGGTCGCGCTGCAACCGGTCCAGCAGCTCCGCGCCGAGGTCGGCGTCCGGGGTGAGGCCCCGTGCCCGTTGGTACCGCGCCACCGCGTCCTCGGTGCGCGGGCCGAGGTCGCCGTCGGCGGCCAGCCCCGCGTCGACCACCCGGTTCAGGCCGACCTGGACGAACCTGATCTCGTCGGAGTACGCGACCTCCCGCGAGACGGCCCGGTAGAACGTGGCCACCGCCGGGTCCAGCGCGACCAGCCGCCGCGTGTCCGGTCGCAGGGCCAGCTCCCACGGCACCGGGTCGAGCCGGCGGTCCTCCACGTCGCACCGCAGGTCGAACGGGCCCGCCGCGCCGAGCCCGCGCAACGCCGGGTCGGGCAGGAGCAGCGACCCGAGCCCGGCGCACGTGGCCTGCCAGTCCTCGCGCAGCCGTTCGGCGAGCGGTTCGGAGCCGACCCGTCCCCGGCGCGCGCCGAGGATCGCGTCCACCAGGGCGTTGTCGTGGCGGACGGTGGTCTCCGCGTCCGGCGGCACGGACGTCTGCGCCACCAGGACTCGGTCCGCCACGGCCAGCCGCACACGTCCGCGCGAGCTCTTCAACGACCTGCTGATCCGGCCCCGGGTGAACCGGGAGGCGACCGCCGCGCGGCGCGCGTCACCGAGCACGGCGAACGCGGCCCCGGCCCGCACCAGCTCCGGTTCCGGTTCCCGGCTGGACCTCTCCGCGACCACGCCGCGGGCGTGGTGCAGCCGGGCGTGCCACTGGGTCTCCCGCTCGCCGGCGGCGTCGAGCAGCGGTTCCGCCCGGCGCAGCACGGCGTCGGCCCGGTCCGGCTCGTCCCGCGCGATCAGGGCCTCCGCCCGTTCCACCAGGAAGGCCGCGCACAGCATCGGGTGGCCGCCGAACGCCCGGAGGAACGGCTCCACGTCGGCTCGCACCGGAAGTCCCAGGCGGTCCGCGGCACGCGACCACTCCCGCAGCGCGAACGACGGGCCGGGCCGTGCCACCTCCAGCTTCCGCTCCGCCGCCGCCCGGTCACCGGTCAGCCGGTCCAGCTCCGCAGGCGTCAGGTGCAGCAGGGCGCGGTCCGCGGCGCGCGGCCGGTCCGTCGCCGACGACACCAGCGGCGTGACCTCGCGCCACGCCTCACGGCCGGCGTCGTCGTGCGGGTCGGGCACGCGGCGCAGCTCGTCGAGCACGACCAGCCGCGCGGACGCGGGCGTGATCTCGCGCAGCCGCGCCACCAGCTCGTCCAGCAGCCACCGGAACCCGTCCGGCAGGTCGATCGCCAGCCCTTCCACGGCGGCGCGTACCACCAGGCAGGGCGGGCGCTCGCGGCGGCGCAGCTCCTCGACGACGGCGGTGACCGCGTCCAGCGCCTCGTGCGGCCGGGCGGTGTGGCCCAGCAGCTCCACCCGGGCCAGCTCGGCGCGGCACCAGGCGTCGCCGCCGCGGGTGGTCAGCTCCGCGGCCTCGGCCAGGTGGTGCTCGGCCAGGGTCAGGTTGCCGACCTCGCGCATCAGCAGCACCGCCGAGTGCACGTGGCACCGCGCGACGGCCGCGCGGTCACCCTCGCGACGCCACCGGGACCGCGCGGTTTCCAGGGCGTGCAGGGCTTTCCCGTAGTGCGCCACCATGCCTTCGGCGAGACCGGCCAGTTCACGTCCCAGCGCGCTCGCGGCGCTGTCGTCGGTGACGCGTTCGGCGCGGTGGGCGAGGTCGAGTGCGTGCAGCGGCGCTCGCGCGGCCAGCGCGACCTTCGCACCGCCGGTCAGGCCCTCCCAGTCGCGGTCGGCCCCGGCGACGCGGCGCGCGTGGTAGGCCGCCCACCCCAACCGGTTCACGGCCAAGCCCAGCTCGACCGCGAGCAGGCCGCAGCGCCGCTGCTGCTCGGCGTCGAGCGGTCCGCCGCGCCGGGCGGCGATCAGCTCGCGGATCGCCTCGTCCAAGCGGCCGAAGTGCCGGTACGCCTTCACGACCCGCAGCCGGAGCGGCGGCTCCCACCGGCGCGAGCCGACCCGGACGGCGTCCTCGGTCGCGCGGCGGTACTCGTCGGGGGCGTTCCGGTCGCCCAGGAGCATCAGCACGTCGCCGAGCAGGACGCGCAGCCGCACGGCGTCCTTGGTGCCGGCGGACCGCGGCAGCGCCCGTTCCAGCTCCGCCCGCGCGGTCGTCACGTCACCGGACTTCAACGCCAGCGCGGCGCGCACGTACGCCAGCCGCCAGTCGGGCACGACATCCGCGCCGGGACCCGCGGTGTCGCGCACGACGGCGGCGAAGTGCTCCTCGGCCCGGCTCCACAGCTGGTCCGCCGCTTCCGCGCCACCCACCCGGGCCACCTGCGTGAGCGCCGCGGCCAACTCGTACCGGGCCTCCACCACGGTGTCCCGCGCCACGATCGGCGTGTGCCCGTCCCACGGTCGCGGGTCGCCGTCGGCGTCGACGTAGTCCGGGCCCAGCACCTCCTCGGCCAGCGCCGCCCGCCGGTGCGCCTCACCCAGCTCCACCTTGTCCAGGGCGGCGCGCCAGTAGCCCACCGCGGCCGGACCCTCCAGCCGGAACCGGTGGTAGACCGCTTCCCGCGTCCACCGGTCCCACCGGTCGGGGTCGGCTTCCGCCTTGCGCTCGAAGAACGCCACCGCGTCGGCGTGCAGCCGGTCGTGCACTGGGTGCGGCCGGATCAGCCGGCGCATGGGCTCGGCCACGGCGTCGGCGAACCGCAGCGAGTCCGGCTCGCCGGGCACCGGCACCACCCACGACGTGGTGCCCGCGAACCGGGTCAGCCGCGCCCACAGCCCGTCGACGTCCAGCCGTTCGACGGGCGGGAACAGCGTCCCCGGCTCACCGCCCGGCACCACGTCCGCGCCCGGGTCGTCGAGGTCGGACCCGCCGGACAGGGCCTCGCGCAGGCACGGCTCCACCACCTCGCGCACGAAGTCGGGGCTCAGCGCCCGCGGCACCATGCCGTACCGCAGCAGCCACCGCAGCCCGGGGTCGTCGATCGGCCGCAGGACCTGGAGCACGAGCGCGGTCAGGTCCGCCCGGTACTCGCGGACCTCGGTCGGGGTGATGTCGGGCCGCTGCTGCACCAGGTCGGCCAGGCGGGCCAGCACCACCGGCTCTCCCCCGGCCTTGGCCACGATCGCCTGCCGCAGGTCGGCGCGCGTGATGCGGCGCAGGTCGGCCAGGTAGCGCGACGCGTCCTCCGGCGTGAACGGGACCAGGTGCCGCGCCACCGCGGGCGGCAGCACCGGTCCCGTCAGCGGGTAGCGGCCGGCCAGCACGAACCGCACCGCCGGGCAGTCGTGGTGCAGCCGGAACAACTGCCGGAGCAGACCGTCCAGCTCCTCGGGCGACCGGTTCGCGTACACCCGGTCCAGCGCGTCGAGCACCATCACGGCGGGCCGGCCGGCCGTCGCCCCGTTCAGCGTCCGCACGAAGTCCTTGGTCACGCTCGGGCCGAGCCGGTGCCGCTCGTCGCACAACCGCCTGCTCGCCGCCGCCGCCCGGCTCGGGTCGGCCACCTCGCGGCGCGACAGCAACCCGGTCCACGCGTACCGCTCCAGGAACTCGGTGAACGGCGCCTCGGCCAGTTGCTGGTCCAGCTGCGCCGCGGCCTCCACCAGCAGCAGCCACGGGTAGCGCGCCACGTTGACCGGGTCCAGCACCTCGAAGTCGCCCAGCGCGCACGGGACCCGCCTCGGCACCAGCACCCGTGACACCAGCCAGCGCAGCTCCGTCGTCTTGCCGCGCCCCGACGGGCCGTGCAGCACGACGACCCGCGGCCCGTCGCCCCGGACGAGCCGCTGGTAGGTCGCCTTCGTGCCCGCCGTCTCGAGGAACGTGGCCGATTGCAGGTACTCCGTCGACCACAGCCCGCGGGTGCGCAGGTAGGCGGCCCGGTCGTTGCGCAGGGCGGCCAGCTCCGGCCCGATCAGCCGGGCCCGGTCCTCGGCGCTGAGCACGTCGATCAGCGCCTGGCACAGCGCCAGGTCGTGGCGGTGGTCGGCCTTGGCGTACAGCCGGACGAACAGCTCGACGGCGGCGCGGTGGTCGATCAGCACCAGCTGTTCGAGCAGGTCGAGGGGCTTGTGCGTGGTCCGGTAGTACCGGGCCAGGCGGGTCGCCAGCGCGCGCAGGTCGTCCGGCAGGGCACGCGGGTCGGTGCCGTCGGGCCACCACCCGTTCCAGTAGCGGGACCTCGCGCTCGACCGCAGCCGGTGCACCCCCTGAGCGCCGGGGACGGGTTCGACCTCCGACGCGGTGACGACCTCGTCGAACGGCGGCGCGCCCTCCACCGCCGCGACCAGCACCTTCTCGTACAGCTCGCGGTCGAACGCGCGGACCGCGGCGCACCGCCGCAGCACGTCCCACTGCTCGGCCGGGCGCAGCGACGCCAGCACCGCGTCCAGGGAGTCGCCCCGGGCGAGCCGGCGCAGCAGCTCGGCGTCGATCGGCTTCATGCCATCCGCCTCACGATGTTCTCCAGGTCGCCGAGCACGGCCGGGCTCCACTTGCCGGTGGCCACGCCCGCGCCGATGGCCTGGATCAGCTGCAGGTGCGGGCCGCCGATCGAGCGGCCGACCGCCAGCACCACGTCCTCGGCCAGCGCGCTGAACTCCTCGGCCTCGATGCGGTCCAGGTCGACCCGCGTGCCGCCGCCCCGTTCCGGCCAGTGCGTGGCGTACTGCTCGTTCGTCATCACGACCACCAGGCTCAGGTTGGGCACCTCGCCGTCGGCGACGTGCCGGATCAGGTGGTCGTAGAGCTGCTGCCGGAACGCCGAGTCCAGCACGTTGCCGACGTGGTCGAAGACCAGCAGCAGCGGCTCGGGCTGCGCGGCGCGGCCCAGGCACGCCCGGAACGACTCGAACGTGGCCGCGACGTGGTGCGAGGTGCCACCGGTCATCCGCGGCCACCGCGCCGGCTCCGGCGTCGGCACGGGCGGGTCCGGCGGCAACCGGCCCTCGGCCAGGTGCAGCACGTCGTGGTTGAACCGGTCGAACGCCGACGCCACGCCCTCCGGCGGGTTCGGCAGGTCCTCGGCGACGTCCCGGATCGCGTACAGCACCTCCAGGAAGTCGAACCGCGCCGGCCGGTCGCCGAGCAGGTCCACCGGGTTGGGCCGGTCGAAGCTGACGTACTTGACCCGCCGCCCGCGCACCGCGCAGCGCCGCCGCAGCCAGTTCAGCAGCCGCGTCTTGCCGACCTGGGACTCGCCCACCACCAGCAGCAGCGGTTCCAGCGGCTCGCCCGCGCCCGGGTCCACGCCCTTGAGCAGCTTGTGGCGCTCGTGCACGCGGTTGACGAACGCGCCGACCTCGTTCTCGAACTGCTGCTCGATGCGGACCGCACGCGCGCCGGTGGCGGACAGGTCGGGCAGCACGTCGTCGGGCCGCGCCCGAGTCGTGAGGCTGGGCAGGATCCAGTCCCGCGCGCCCTCCGACACGCCGCTGTGGTGGTAGACGGCGTCACGCGCCTTCGCCACCGCCCGGTCGACCGGGTCGTTGTCCAGCAGCGCCCGGTACAGCTCGCCGCCGAACAGCGCCGCCGCCGTGCCGCGGATGTCGCCCTGCATGCCGACGACCGCCGCCGCCCCGCTGTCGAGGAACACGTCGGTCAACGCGATCGCGTCCGCCGTCTCCCCGGAGCGGCAGGCGTTCAGGATCGCCAGGCGCGGCGCGGGACGGCACAGCAGGTCCGCGACGTAGGTCGGGGTGAGCAGCCACGCCTCGCGCCCGGGCGGCGAGATCCGCAACGCCGGTTGCCCGGTGCTCGCCTTGCGCGTGCCGTGCCCGATGAAGTGGAGCACGTGCGGCGTGACGCGCTCGTAGGCCGACTGGAGGTCCGATTCGGTCGGCCGGGACAGGAACTCCGCCTCGATCCGGCCCGGCGCGCCGCCGACCACCCTCTTGATCTCGCGGATCTCGTCGCGCGCGCCGATGTCGTCGTCGTCATCGCCGCGCACGACCAGCACGCGGATCGGCAGCGAGTCGGCGATCGGGTCGTCCTCCGGCACCCGGCGGTGCACCCGGACGAACGGGTGGTCGGGCTGGATGAACAGGGCCCTGGCCGACCTCGCCGACTCCCACGGCAGCCGACGCAGCCCCTGGTCCAGGCACAGGAACGTGCGCCCGACCCCGGACCGCGACCAGTGCTCGCGCACCGCGGGCGGCAGGAGCAGTCCGCCGAGGTGCAGCCCGACGTCGGTGAACGCCTGCGACTCCGGGTTCGCGTGCAGGAAGCCGACCACGGCGTCCGGCACGTCGGCGGCACCGGCCAGCGGCGCGGGCAGCCCACCCAGGCCCAGGTCGGCCGCCACGGTGGCCGAGGCGGTCGGCTCCGACGGCCACACGCCGTCGTCGCCGAGGTACAGGTCGACCCGGTAGTCGGCGTCCTGGCCGCCTTGCGTGATCTCGATCAACGCGTCCACATGGGTTCACCCACTCGTTTCGGACACGCGGCTCCCTCCCCGCGGGCCGCTTACCGATGAGGTCGCGCGTGCTCCAGGTGGAGTTACGGCCCATCACCCGATCGCGTTAACGCCTCACTCCGACGTGCGCAGTGCGTAGTCGCTCGCCCACCTGGGACAACCAGGCGTCCCGGATCAGGGTTCGATCACCAAATCCGTCCGATGTGGACTCGATAAATCCACAGTGGACCTTGCAACTCCATTGTGCCACCGACAGATTCCACGCGCACTGTCACATCAGGCCCGCAGTCCGCAGTTATCGGGACTGCACGCGTGATCTACCTGCGCCGCCCGCGCGTTGGTACTCTGAGTTGCCCGAACCCAGCCGGAGGCGTGCCATGACGCTCTACTCCGAGTTGTCCGCGGCCATCGGGCGGGGCGACGGCGAGTCGATCACCGACTGGGCCCGCGCCCTGCTGGACGGGATCGCCGCCGGAACCGCCCCGACCACCGTGGTGAGCCACCCCCTCGGCTTCCTGTGCGTCCCGGCGCACCGGTCCGGCGACGAGGGCGTGTGCCTCCACCTGTGGGGCCCGCAGTGGCGGCGCGCCACGCTCACCACCTCACCCACGCACTGCCACAGCTGGGACCTCGACAGCTGGGTCCTCACCGGCGTGCTGCGCAACCAGACGGTCCGCCTCGTGGACGACCCGGACGCGCCGACGCACCAGGTGTTCGAGGTGCGCAGCTCCGCCGAGGGCGACGTGCTGCACCCGACCGGGAGGCTCGTCCGGACCGAGGTCGACGCCGTCACCACGCACCGCGCGGGCGAGGGCTACACCCAGCGGGCCGGCGTGTTCCACCAGACGCTCGTGCCCGAGCCGCAGGGCCTGGTCGCCACCGTCGCCCTCGGCCTGACCACGCCCGGCGGCACGGACCTCTCCCTCGGCGGCCTGGACACCGCGCGCCACCGGACCCGGCGGGAGTCGTGCCCGCCGGAGGTCGCCACGCGGGTGGTGCGGGCGGCACGGGCGGCGCTCGGCGGCACCCGCGTCACGGAGTCCGCCGGCGCGGGCGAGTGACCCGGGCCGACCAACCGGCAACGCAACACCACCCGGCAGCACCAACCACCGACCCGCCGACCGCCCGGACCGGCGTTCCCTCAGCCGACCAGCAGCAGTGCCCCGATCGAGGCCGCCAGCGCGGTGACCGCCAGCCCGGCGCTGGTCCACACGAACCGGACCATCGGCACCCGGACCCCGCTCGCCACGCACCGCTCGTACCACAGCAACGTGGCCAGCGACGCCCACGGCGTGATGATCGGCCCCACGTTCGTCCCGATGAGCAGCGCCAGCAGCTGCCCGTGGTTCCCGGTCGGCACGACCGACTCACCCGCCACGTACGCGGGCAGGTTGTTGACCAGGTTCGACAGCGCCGCACCGGTGCCCGCCGCCCGGATGGCGCCGAGCGCGCTGTCCTCCACACCGATCAGCGCTCCCACGATCCCGGCCAGGCCGTGCCGGTTGACCGTCTCCACGACCAGGAACAGGCCGATCACGAACACCAGCAGCCGCCACGGGATCAGGCCCGGCCGCAGCGCCGCGCGCCGCCGCACCGCGAAGGCGAGCACCAGCAGCCCCGCCGACACCGCCGACGCCAGTCCGATCGGCACGCCGACCACGATCCCGGCGACGAACAGCAGGCACGCGACCGCCGCCACCCGGAACAGCACGGCGTCCGCCGGCCGGTGGCGCGCGGGCGGGAGGTAGGTGGCGTCACCGCCGCGCCGGCCGCGCCGCCAGTAGAACACCCACAGGAACACGCCGGTCGCGACGATCGCGGCCACCTGGGGAGCCCACATCCGGGCCGCGAACTCCGCCGGCGCCAGCGCCACCCGGTCCGCGGCCAGCAGGTTGGTGAGGTTGGAGACGGGCAGCAGCAGGCTCGCCGTGTTCGCCAGCCACACCGTGGTCATCGCCAGCGGCAGGGGCGCGATGCGCAGGGTGGCGGCCAGCGCGAGCAGCACCGGTGTGAGCAGCACGGCGGTGGTGTCGAGGTTGAGCCCCATGGTGGTGACCGCCGCCAGGGCCACGCACAGCAGGAACAGCAACGAGTAGTGGCCGCGCGCCAGGATGGACAGCCGGGTCGCCACGACGTTGAACACCTCGGCCTCGGCGGTCAGCTCCGCCAGCACGATCACCGAGCCGAGGAACAGCAGCAGCGGCACCAGCCTGCCGACCGTCGCGCCCGCCTGCTCGACCGGCAGCGCGCCCGCGAGGACGCAGATCAGGCCGACGAACAGCAGGCCGAGCGCCACCAGGTCGAGCGGGTGCAGCCGGGCGAGCCACCGCGCCGGGCGTCGCGACCGGCGGTCCTCCGGCGGGGCCGAGTCGGTCGGGGTCGGGTCGGCGCGTCCGGCTTCGAGCCGCTCGTCGGACATGCGAGCAATGCTGCCACAGTCACCATCGGCCTTATCTCGCGTACCCCATTCGGGTGGATGCATCACCCGTCGATGGAAAGAATGCGCACCTCGGGTTGTCGCATTCGATTCCCGAACACCGGACGCACCACTACGCTGTCGGGCGGTCGAGCACAATGCGCGAACGACTTCTCGTTCGACCCCGTTGTGCGCAACGAGAGGGAATCGTCGATGACGCGGGAAACCCTGGACGTCGTGGCGCTGCTGCCACCGCGGTTGAACGACATCGCGCTCGAACTCAGCGACCGGCTCGCCCGCGACATGCGGGCGGGCGGCCACCGGTCCCGCTTCCGCCTCGGCGAGCCGTTCGACGGCGGTCCGCCCGGACCGTGCGCGCCGCACGTGTCGCTGTTCATGCTCGCTGTGGACGCCGACGAGATCGGGGCGGTGGTCGACGCGACCCGGGACGTGGCGGCGGGGCTGCCCGCGCTGACGGCCGTCGGCGAGGAGTACCGGCACAACCCGGTCGGCGCGCCCGAGCTGTATTTCCGCAGGACTGCGGACTGGATCGGGCTGCAACGGGCGGTGCTGGACGCGGTGGAGCCGCTGCGCCGGGGCCGGCTGCGCGACGTCGACCCGGCCGGCGAGCGCATCGCCGACGTGCTCGCCGACGTTGGCGCGGACCCGGCGCGCCGCCGCCAACTGTCCCGGTTCGGCTACGACGAGGTCACCGAGACCTGGCCGCCGGTCGGCGACGACCGGTTCAACCCGCACGTCACGCTCGCCTGGCCGGAGGACCCGCGCTTCCGGGTCGACCTCGGCGGGCTGCCCGCGGCGAGCGGTTTCCGCGGCACGCTGCCGGGTTTGGCCGTTTACGGGATGAGCCCGTGCGGCACTTGCACCACCCTCTACGGTCTCGCCCCGTTCGGGGGATCGAGCGGCGGAAATGCGGCCGGTACGCTCTACAGCCACTCTGCCGCGGCCGCCGAGGAATAGCGGGAACGCGGCGGGTATTCCCGGTCAGCGGGCACACCGGCCGGCGCTTCGCCGGGTGCCCGACGGTTATTTCTTTTCACACCGAACCGCCGAGGAGGCCCGGTGCGACAGCTCCCAGGTCCGGTGCAGGGCGAGAGCGTGCCGCCGGCCCGGGGTCCGCGGCCGCCGAGGTCGGGTCCGGTCGACTTCTTCATCAGCTACTCGCTGCTGGACGTGGAGTGGGCCGTCTGGATCGCGCACGAGCTGGAGGACGCCGGCTACGACGTGATGATCCAGAGCTGGGACTTCGTGCCCGGCACGCACTTCCTCGACTTCATCGACCGCGGCATCCGCGAGTCCAGCGCCGTCATCGCCGTGCTGTCGCGGAACTACCTCGCCTCGCGCTACGGCAGGCTGGAGTGGATGGCCGCCCTCCAGGCCGCGCACGACCAGCCGAGCACGAAGCTGCTGCTCCCGGTGCGCGTCGAGAACGTGTTCCCGGAAGGACTGCTGGCGCCGATCACGTTCGTGGACCTGGTCGGCATCGACGACCCCGCGCGGGCCAGGCAGCGGCTGCTCGACCGGCTCGGGCACGCGCTGACCGGCCGCGCCAAGCCGAGCGAGGCCACGCCGCACTACCCGGGAGCCCTCGCGGGCGAGGCCACCACGCCGACCCTCACCGCCCCCGCACGCGCGCCGCGCACGTTCGCCGCGCCCCGGCGCGACCCGGTCGCCTACCCGCCGTCGGTGTCGCAGTCCGCCCGCCCGCGCGACGAGCTCGGCCTGCTGCACATCGCCGCGCCGCGCTTCGGCCCCGGCCGACCCGGGCCGGTGGAGCGGCTCGCCGCGCTGGAGGCCGCGCTGGGCGAGGTGACGCGGGACGGGCCGCCCGCGCCGGAGCTGGTGGTGCTCAGCGGCAGCCTCACCGAGTCCGGCACGCCCGACCAGTTCGACCAGGTGGTCGGGTTCGTCACCGGCCTGCGGTCGTTGCTGGGCCTGGAAGGCGACCGGGTGGTCGTGGTGCCCGGCGTCGGCGACATCACCGCCCCGGCGTGCGAGGCGTACTTCGCCGACTGCCGGGCCGACGGCATCGAGCCGGAACCGCCGTACTTCCGCAAGTGGCGGCACTTCTCGCGGCTGTTCGGGCAGCTGCACCCCGACATCGACGGGCCGGGCTTCGACCAGGGGCAGCCGTGGTCGCTGTTCTCCGTGCCGGACCTGCGGGTCGTGGTGGCGGGTCTGAACTCCACCGTCGCGCACTCGCACCTGACGCTCGCCGAACCCGGCGTGCTCGGCGAGTCGCAGGTGGACTGGTTCGCCCGCCACCTCGACCCGTTCACCCGGGCCGGGCACCTGCGGATCGGCGTCGTGGCCCACGTGCCCGCGCCCGGAGCGGACGCGGGCTGGGCGCTGGCGGACGCGGCTTCGCTCGACCGGGTGCTCGGCGACCACCTCGACCTCGTGCTGTCGGGCGGCGGTGACGCGGCCGAGGAGGGCATCGGCGAGCTGCCGTCCGGTGCCGCCCTGGTGGCGCCGGCGTCGGGCGGCACGCGCCTGGTGCACGTCACCCACGAGGGCTTGGACAGCTGGACCCTCCCGGACGACGCGACCGCCGCCACGCGGGCGCGCCGGACCTGGACCCGGGACTCCCGGCCGTTCACCGCGCCCACCGGGTCGGGTCCGCTGATCGTGGACGGGCTCCGCCCGGTCGAGGACGACCCGGAGTCGCGCGACCCGGTCGACCGGCTGCTGCGGCGCATCGCCGAGGTCTGCGAGGTCCGCCACCCCGGCGCGCGGATCCGGCGGCTGCCCGGCCGTCCCGCCGCCCTGCTCGTCAGCTACCCCGACGGCGACGCGGTGCCGCAGTTCCTGATCGCCGCGCACGTGGGCGCGCCCACCGCCGCGGACGTGGAAGACCTCGTGCTGCTGCGCCGGCGCAACGGCGACGAGCTGGCCGCCGAGCTGGTCTACCTCGGGCCGCACCCCGGCGTGACGCTGCCGGCGGAGGCGGCCCGCGACGGCGTGCGGGTGCGCAGCTTCACCGAGTTCCAGGGCCTGCTGGACCTGCGCGGCTACGTGGCGGCGCAGACCGAGCGGCTGCGCCAGGACCGCGTGTACCCGCCGGACCTGTACGTGACGCAGCGCTTCCGGGAGACGGGGGCGGCGTCCGCGGCGGTCCGCGACGACGTGGTGTCGGAGCTGGTCGAGCTGCTCTCGGCGGACGAGGGCCGGTTCATCCTGCTGATGGGCGACTTCGGGCGCGGCAAGACGTTCGCGATGCGCACGCTGGCCATGACGCTGCCCACGCGGCTGCCCGGCGTCACCCCGATCCTGATCGAGCTGCACGCGCTGGACAAGTCGCACACCGTGGAGGGGTTGGTCGCCGCGCACCTGGCCAACCACGGCGAGTCCCGCATCGACCTGAGCGCGTTCCGGTACCTGCTGCGGCAGGGCAGGCTGGCGCTGCTGTTCGACGGCTTCGACGAGCTGGCCAGCCGGGTGAGCTACGACCGCGCCGCCGACCACCTCAACACGCTGCTGGAGGCGGCCGAGGGCAAGGCGAAGATCGTGGTCACCAGCCGCACCCAGCACTTCCAGAACGACGCGCAGGTGCGCACGGCGCTGGGCGAGCGGGTCGGCGTGCTGCCGCAACGGCGCGTGCTGATGCTGGAGGACTTCACCCCGGACCAGATCCACGCCTACCTGCGCAACCGGTTCGGTCCGGACCGGGCCGTGGCCGACGAGCGGGCCCGGCTGATCAACGGCATCGACGACCTCGGCGGCCTGTCCCGCAACCCCCGCATGCTCAGCTTCGTGGCCGACCTCGACGCGGACCGGCTGGCGGCCGTCGCGGCGCGGGACGCGATGAGCGCGGCCGAGCTGTACGAGGAGATCCTGTCGTCGTGGCTGGCGCACGAGCACCGGCGGGCGAACCCGCCGGGCGCGCCGGTCGGCCTGTCCGTGGACGACCTGTGGCACGCGGTGACCACGCTGGCGCTGCGGATGTTCGAGTCGAACGAGGTGCTGCTGCAACTGGTCGACGTGGCCGAGGTCGCCGAGGCGTTGAGCGGCATGGCGGAGGCGCAGCTGTCCCCGCCGCAGGCCACGCACGCCGTCGGGGCCGGGAGCCTGCTGGTCCGCACCGAGAACGACATGTTCGGCTTCATCCACCGCTCGGTGATGGAGTGGTTGGTGGCCAAGGAGATCGCGCGCGTGCTCGCCGCCGGGCAGCGGTCCGTGCCGCTGCTCAGCCGCACCGTGCTGTCCCAGCTGACCGTCGACTTCCTGTGCGACCTCGGCGACCCGGCGGCGTTGCAGGCGTGGACCGCGCGGGCGGCCGACGACGTCGCCAACACCAACGCGCTCAAGATCGGCAAGCGGCTGCGCGCGCCGGTCCGGTCCGACCTGCGCGGCGCGGACCTGCGCGGGGAGGACCTGTCGCACCGGGACTTCAGCGGCGTGGACCTGACCGGCGCCGACCTGGGCGACGCCCTGCTGGTCGGGGCCAAGCTGTCCCGGGCGGTGCTGCGCGACGCACGGCTGCGGCGGGCCCGGCTGGACCAGGCCGTGCTGCGCGACGCGGACCTGACCGGCGCCGACCTCAGCGGCGCCCGGCTGGCCGAGACCGACCTGCGCGGCGCCCGGGTCGACGGCAGCAGGTGGGCGCGGGCCGCGCTGATCAACGTGGCCGCGGACCGGGTGCTGTGGTCGGCGCCGGAGCTGGCCGGCGCGGCGATCACGCCGGGACAGCCCGTGCTCACCGGTCTGCCGCCCGCGGGCGTGGGCGTGCCGTTCGGCTTCGAGGACGGCAGGCTGCCGCGACCGGTGGCCTACAGCGAGGACGGCTCGCTGCTCGTGGTGGGCAGCGCCGACGGCGGCGTGCTGGTGTGCGACACGGGCAAGGGCGTGGCCGTGCGCACCCTCAACGGCCACCTCGACCGGGTCTACGCGGTGGACCTCGGACCGGAGGACAGTTCCCTGGTCACGGCGTCCGCCGACGGGACGGTGCGGTTCTGGGACCCGTTCACCGGTGACCCCGGCGCGGTGCTGACCGACCACACCGCGCCGGTGTGGCCGCTGCGGCTGGACCCGCGCGGGCGTTCGGTGGCCTACGGCGACGCGGCGGGTGTGGTGTGGGTGCGCGACGTGCCTGGCGGCGAGGTGCGGTGGCGGTTGTCCGGGCACGTCGACCGGGTGTGGGCGCTGGCCTTCCACCCCGACCCGGACGTGCCGGTGCTCGCGACGGCGGACGAGTCCGGCGCGGTGCGGATCTGGGACCTCACCACCGGGCAGGAGACCCACCGGCTGCGCAACCCGGGCGGCACGGCCGTCTACACCCTCTCGTTCAGCCCGGACGGCTCGCGGTTGGCGGCCGGCGGGCAGGCCGCGGACCTGCGGATCTGGGACCCGGTGACCGGCGAGTGCCGGCACCACCTGGACGCGCACGGCGGCCACGTGTACGCCACCGCGTTCCACCCGACCCGGAAGCTGCTCGCCAGCGGCGACACCACCGGCGGCGTGCGGCTGTGGCGGCTGCCCGACTCCGACGACGAGCGGCCGACGTGGACGGCGTTGCAGCACCGGCAGGCCACCGCCGTCTACCACCTGGCGTTCAGCCCGGACGGCTCGACGCTGGCCGGCGGCGACAGCGACGGCACCGTGCGGATGTGGGACGGGCGGACCGGGCAGGACCGCCACGAGCTGGCCGCGCACCGGGGTCCGGTGTGGCCGCTGGCGTTCCGCCCGGACTCGGCGCAGCTCGCGACCACGGGACGGGACGGCACGCTGCGGCTGTGGGACCCGGTCACCGGTCGGCAGCGGCACGAGCTGCGCGGGCACGGCCGCCGCGTGACCCGGGTGGCCTTCGACCCGACGGGCGACCTGCTGGCCGCGAGCGGCAACGACGGCGTGGTGCGCATCTGGGACCCCGGCACCGGTCGGCAGGTGCGGGCGCTCACCGGCGTCGACGACCAGCTGATCTCGGCGTCGTTCAACCCGGCCGCGCCGCTGCTGGCCACCGCGAGCAACGACGGCGGCGTGCACCTGTGGCACCTGTCGACGTGGCGGGCCGACCTGGAGCTGGACATCGAGACGGACTACGTGTGGGCCAGCGCGTTCTCGCCCGACGGCCACGTGCTGGCCACTGCGAACGACGACGACACCGTGCGGCTGTGGTGGCAGGCGACCGGCCGCGAGGTCGTCACCCTGCGCGAGCACCGCGGCCGCGTGCGCTCCATCGCGTTCAGCCCGGACGGCCGCCGGGTGGCGACCGGGTGCGACGACTCGAAGGTGCGCGTGTTCGACCGGGACAGCGGCGAGTGCCTGGCCACGCTCCTCGGCCACACCGACCGCGTGTACGAGGTGGGCTTCGGCGCCGACGGCACGCGGCTGGCGAGCGTGAGCAACGACGGCACCGCGATCCTGTGGGACGTGGCGAGCGGTGACCCGGTGCACGTGCTGCGGTCGCAGCGGGGTCGGTGGTGGACGGGCGCGTTCAGCCCGGACGGCCGGACGCTGGCGACGGCGGGCGACGACGCCGTGGTGTCGCTGTGGGACGTGGCCACCGGTGAGCGCACGCACGTGCTGCCGGGTCACACCCGGCGGATCTGGTCGGTCGCGTTCAGCCCGGACGGGCGGCGGCTGGCCAGCGGCGGCGACGACGGCACCGCGCGGCTGTGGGACCTGGCCGGCCCGTCCGGGCCGGGGCTCGGGCTGACCCTGATCGGCCTGCCGGAGGTGTGGGCCGCGCTGACCCCCCACGGGCGCTACAAGTTCGAGGGCACGCTGGGCAGCGAGTTCTGGCACGTGATCGGCCTGTGCCGGTTCGAGGTGGGCGAGCTGGACGCGTTCCTCAGCGGGGTGCACTCGGTGCCGCTGGACGAGCCGTTCTGACCGCTAGCCCGCCGGGCGGACCGCCGCGACGACGAGCGTGCCGCCGAGCGCGGGCCAGCGGCGGGCGGCCCACGCCGAGCGCACCTCGCCGAACCGGGTGCGCCACAGGACGTAGTTGGAGCGCAACGCGGTCGGCGCCAGGCCGGCCGCGCGCAGCCCGGTGGTCAGCAGCCCGTGCGTGAACGGGCGGATGTGCACGTGCAGGTACTCGTGGAACGGGTCGACCTGGCGCGGCGCGCGGCCCGCGAGGAAGCGCAGGCGGTCCTGCGCGGTGGCCAGGTTCGGCGTGGTGAGCACCAGGACGCCGCCGGGCCGCAACACCCGCCGGCACTCCCGCAGCAGCAACGCCGGGTCGTAGACGTGCTCGATGATCTCGCCCGCGAACACGCCGTCCACCGAGGCCGCGCGGAACGGCAGCTCGTCGCCCACGTCCAGCGCCACGGCGGGCAGCCCGGCGGCGAGGGCGGACCGGCCCGCGTCGAGGACCGCGTCGCACGCGACCGGCCGCAGCCCGCGCGCGGCGAGCAGCGTGCCGACCTCTCCCCCGCCCGCGCCGAGGTCGACCACCAGGGACCCGGCGGGCAGCCGTGCGCGCAGCAACCCGATGGCCAGCTCCAGCCGCCGCCGGTGGTAGGGGTCGCGCAGGTAGCCCGCCACCTCGTCGCCGGAGTACAGCCGCCGGTTCGCCGCCAGCACCCGCGCTCCCGCTCGCCGCACCGGGCCATGATCGCAGACCTGCGGAAACGGCGCTGCCAGTCGGGTGAAGTTGGCCCGCCACCCCGCCGAACGCCGCGCGCCGCCCCGTGCGACGTGATTCAGTGGCGGCGCACCTTCACGCTCGACGGGTGGGGAGAGGCCCGGGCGCATGCGGATCGACCACGTCGTGTGGGACTGGAACGGGACCCTGTTCGACGACGGTGACGCGTTGGTGCGCGCCACCGTCGACGCGTTCGCGCGCAGCGGGCTGTCGGAGGTCACGCTGACCGCCTACCAGCAGCACTTCACCCGCCCGATCAGCGAGTTCTACAACCGGTTGGCGGGCCGGGTGCTCACCGCCGCGGAGCAGCTCGTCCTCGACCGGCACTTCCACGACTCCTACACGGCTTTCCTGGCGCAGGCCGCGGTGCACCCGCAGGCCGCGGCGGCGTTGACCGAGTGGCGGGACGCGGGCCGCACCCAGTCGCTGCTGTCGATGTTCCCGCACGGCCGGCTGGTCGCGCTCGCCCAGTTCACCGACATCGCGCACTTCTTCTCGCACGTGGACGGCATGCGCGCGGACGAGGGCCCGCGCAAGGAGCCGCACCTGCGCCGGCACCTGGACCGGCTCGACGTCGACCCGGCGCACGTGCTGGTCGTCGGGGACAGCGTGGACGACGTGCACGCCGCGCGGGCGTGCGGTGTCCGCGCCCTGCTGTACCACCCGGCGGAGCGACCGCTGGTCAGCCACGAGCGGGTGCGCGCGTTGGGCGTGCCGGTGGCTCGCGGGCTGCCCGAGGTCGTCCGGTGGGCGCTGACCGGGTCGGACCGGGAGCGCCATGGCGTCTGACCACCAGGGCACCGGCCCCACCCCCGCCGGCCGCCTGCGCCGGACGCTGGTCCGCTACTCGTTCTTCACCGCGTGCGGTGTCGGGCTGCTGATCAGCGTCATCCTGGTGATGCAGGACGACGCGCTGACCGCGGCGGACATCTCCTCGTCCATCGGGCTCAACCTGTTCGCCAGCGTGGTGTTCGCGCTCATGTTCGCCGCGCTGGCCAACTGGATCCAGGACCGCCACACGCAGGAGACGATCGCGGAGAGCCTGGAGGGCGTCGCCGAGCGGATCACGCAGAACATGGCCCGCACCAACAGGTTGTTCCTGCCGTCCAAGCATTACGACGCGCTCAACCCGACCGACGGCTTCGGCGACGAGTACAACGAAGACCTCACCGTGGAGCTGGAGGAGAGCGGCTTCTTCGCGTTCTACGGGCCCAGCGCCCGGTACGTGGCGGCACGGCTGCTGGTGGCGCACCACCACCCGCAGCAGATCCGGATCGCGATGATCAACCCCGGCAACCGGCGGGCCATCAGCCGCCGGGCGTGGGACCGGATGTCGTGGCCCAAGTCGGCGGGGATGACGATCGAGCAGGTCGAGCGGGAGCTGGAGGACGAGCTGCTGATGAACCTCGTCTCGCTGTTCGACTGCCGCAGGCTCTGCCCGGTCGAGGTGCTCTACAACGACGACACCGCCGTCTACCGGTACGTGATGCTGGACGAGTCGGTGTACGTGTCGTGGTACCACAGCGCGCAGTCGGCGCACATGGAGATGCCCGAGACCTACCGCTTCGGCAAGGACTCCTTCATCTACTCGACGCTGCGCATGGACCTGATGCGGAAGTTCGAGATCTCCGCGCACAAGGTGGTGTTCGACGCGGCCGACGACGACAGCGTGCTCATCGAGCACTTGTCGCGGTTGACCGGCCGCCCGGTGACCGCCGACGACCTGGCCCGCTGGCGCGCGGAGCAGCAGGAGGACAGCGCGAACTTCCGCGCCTACCTGACCGCGTTGCGCCCCAAGCCGATCCGCGCCGCCCCCTCCGGCCAGAACCGCTCCTGACCGGCGCCGGCAGGTGACCACCGGCTCATCCGGAGGAGGTCGCCGCGTCCACGGGTCGCCGGCGCATCCGCGGGTCGTGCGTGGGGTCCGGGTACAGCGGCGGGCAGCCGTGGTGGACGGCCTCCGGACGCAGTTCGAAGTGCCACGGTTCGTTGCGGTAGATCTGGCACAGCCCGTACCCGGCGCCGTGCTCGGACAACCACGCCCGCGCCGCCGCCGGCCCGATGTCGACGGCGTCGCCGGACACGTGGGCGGAAGTGTCGGGAGTGGCCACCCAGCGGGCAGCCGCCATTTCGGAGCCGTATTTCGAGACCGCTTCCCGGAATAGCCGTTCCTGGTACTCCGGTGAACGCCAGCCGCCGTTGACGAGGAACTCGACCCCGTCGACCGCGGCGTCCTCCGCAGCTCGGCGCAGGGCACCGAGCAGGTCAAGACGCAGGTTGACCACGGCGGCGGACTCGTCGTCGAAAACCGTGACGGGCACCGGAACGGCGCCGTGCGCGCGTCGGGCGGCGGAGTCGGACAATGAGGCACGGCGGACCGCGGTTCGCGTTGGTTCGCTGTAGCGCATGCCCCCACTGAACGCAACGCGGTGTTGCCCGCGCGTTCGCGTTTTTCGATATGCCGGCGATATGGGGCCGCCCGTAGCATCGGGGCATGCGTGTGCTGATCGTCGAGGACGAGCCCTATCTGGCAGAGGCGATCCGCGACGGGTTGCGGCTGGAGGCCATCGCCGCCGACATCGCCGGTGACGGCGACACCGCGCTGGAGCTGCTGGGCGTCAACTCCTACGACATCGCCGTGCTCGACCGCGACATCCCCGGTCCCTCCGGCGACGAGGTGGCCGAGAGCATCGTCGCGTCCGGCAGCGGCACGCCGATCCTGATGCTGACCGCCGCCGACCGGCTGGACGACAAGGTCACCGGGTTCGAGCTCGGCGCCGACGACTACCTCACAAAGCCGTTCGAGCTCCGGGAGCTCGTGCTCCGGCTCCGGGCGCTGGACCGCCGGCGCGCGCACAACCGGCCGCCCGTGCGGGAGATCGCCGGGCTGCGGCTGGACCCGTTCCGCCGCGAGGTCTACCGGGACGGCCGGTACGTCGCCCTGACCAGGAAGCAGTTCGCCGTGCTGGAAGTCCTCGTGGCCGCGGAAGGGGGTGTGGTCAGCGCCGAGGAGCTGCTGGAACGGGCGTGGGACGAGAACGCCGACCCCTTCACCAACGCCGTGCGCATCACCGTGTCGGCACTGCGCAAACGCCTCGGTGAACCGTGGATCATCGCCACCGTGGCGGGCGTCGGCTACCGCATCGACCCGGCGGCCACCACCGGGCGCGAGGGACGCGGGCGTGGATAGGCGGCCGGGGATGAGCGTGCGCCTCAAGCTCACCCTCAGCTACGCCGGGTTCCTCATGGTCGCCGGCGGCCTGCTGCTCACGGTCGTGTGGCTGTTCCTGCTGCGCTACGTGCCCGAGGTCATCCACATCGAGCCGCCGGACAGTTGGCGGCCGGGCCCGGCGATGCCCGACCGCAACGCCCTGGAGGACGCCTTCGTCCCGAAAGCGGCGCTGGTGATGGTGTTCCTCCTCCTGTTCGGCCTGCTGGGCGGGTGGCTGCTCGCGGGCAGCATGCTCGCGCCGCTGACCCGCATCACCCACGCCACCCGCCTGGCCGCGAACGGCTCGCTCTCCCACCGGATCGGGCTGGAGGGCCGCCAGGACGAGTTCCGCGAACTCGCCGACGCCTTCGACACCATGCTCGCGCGGCTCGAAGCGCACGACGCCGAGCAGCAGAGGTTCGCCGCGAACGCGTCCCACGAGCTGCGCACCCCGCTGGCGATCACGCAGACGCTCCTCGACGTCGCCCGCAGCGACCCGGACCGCGATGCAGGCGAGCTCGTCGACCGCCTCCACTTCGTCAACACCAGGGCGATCGACCTGACCGAGGCGCTGCTCCTGCTCAGCCGGGCCAACCAGCGGTCCTTCACCCGCGAGCACGTGGACCTCTCGCTCGTCGCGGAAGAAGCCGCGGAAACGCTCCTCCCCCTCGCGGAGAAGCGCGGGCTCACCATCGAGACCTCCGGCGACATGACCCCCACCACCGGCTCGCACGCGCTCCTGCTCCAGATGGCGACGAACCTCCTGCACAACGCGATCGTCCACAACCTGCCCGAGCAGGGGGCCGTGTGGGTCAGGACGGCCGTGCAGCGCAGGAAGGCGGTGCTCACCGTCGAGAACACCGGGGAGAAGCTCACGCCCCAGCTCGTCTCGACGTTCACCGAACCGTTCCAGCGCGGCACCCGACGCACGCGCACCGACCACGCGGGCGTCGGGCTCGGCCTGGCGATCGTCCGGAGCATCGTGCAGGCCCACGACGGGACCCTCACCCTGACCCCGCGCGCCGAAGGCGGGCTTCGCATCACCGTGACCCTGCGCGCCGCGCCGCGGCACACCGGCAAGTGAGGCGCGCGGGTGCCCGCTCAGGGGTCGTGCCGCGGTGCGCTCGACGTGATCGGGAAGTCGAAGTACGTGTCCGGGTACGGTTCGTCCTCCAGCGTGTAGTGCCACCACTCGTACTCGTAGGAGCGGAAACCGCAAGCCTCCATGACCGAGCGGAGGTGTCCGCGGTTCCTCGCTTCGGCTCGTGTGAGGCCCGGTGCGCCGTGGTGGGAGATCGGGTCCATCAGGTCGTGGTCACCGCCCATGGCGGCGAGTTCCCCGGTATCGAGGTGGTAGAGGGTCAGGTCGACCGTGCTGCCCCGGCTGTGGCCCGACCGGGCGGCCACGTACCCCTTCTCGACCATCTCGGCGCGGTCGATGTTCGGGTAGTGCCGCCGTTTGGTCCGGCCGTCCTCCGGCTCACGTGACCACCGCAGGAAGCGGTCCACGGCGCGCCGGGGTCGGTAACCGTCCCAGACTAGCAGGCCGAAGCCCCTGGCCGCGGCCTTCTCCCGCACGTCGGCCAAAGCCTCGCACAGCGCCCTCGTGCCGAGCACCCTGTTGGCCGCGTAGCCGTCCACGGGTCGGCCGGTGAAGTTGTCCCAGGTCGCGTACTTGGCGTCCCAGCGGATGCCGGGCACGAGCTCGTCCAGGAAGACGAAGTCGCCGTTCATCGGACCTTCCCGGTCACGGCCAGCGTCACGACCCGGTCGATCACGTCGCCGAGCGACAACCCCGCGGCCGCCATCATCCTCGGGTACCGGCTGTACGAGGTCAGGCCGGGCAACGTGTTGACCTCGTTGAGCACCACCGTCCCGTCGGCCAGCAGGAACAGGTCCACCCGCGCGAGGCCCCGGCAGCCGAGGGCGCGGTAGACGGCCTTCGCGGTCTGCTGCACCAGCGAGCGCGACTCGGCCGGGATGTCGGCGGGGACGATCGGCGTGGAGTTCTCGGAGCCGGTTTCCGGCGCGTCCTCCTGGTGGATGCGGAAGAAGCCGTGCGACAGCGCGATCCGGTCCACCTCGCCGGTGACCAGGTCGAGCTCGTCGCCCAGGACGGCGCAGCCGACCTCGCTGCCGACCACGGCCTCTTCGATCAACACCTTCGAGTCGTACTGCCGGGCCACCTCGACCGCGCCCGCCAGCTCCTCGGCCCGGGTCACCTTGCCGACGCCGAAGGACGAGCCCGAACGGGCCGGCTTCACGAAGACGGGGTAGGTCAGCCCGTCGGGGTCGACCTGCTCGTCCGCGGTGACGATCCGGAAGTTCGGCGTGGCGATCCCCGCGCTGCGCGCGACGACGTACGCCAGGGACTTGTCCATGCACAGCGCGGAGCTCTGGACGTCGCAGCCCGCGTAGGGGATGCCGGAGAGCTCCAGCAGGCCCTGCACCGCGCCGTCCTCGCCGAGCTTGCCGTGCAGGACGGGCAGCACGACGTCCAGGCCGATCGTCCCGTACCGGCCCTGCTCCAGCACGAGCAGCCCGCCCACGCCGGGATCCGGCGACAGCGCGACCGGCCGGAGTGGGCCGTTCTCCCACCCCGCGCCGGGACCGTCGCAGAGTCGCCAGGCGCCGCTCTTCGTGATGCCGATGTAGAACGGTTCGTACTTGTCCGGGTCGAGGTGCTTCGCCACCTCTTGCGCGGACTTGACGGAGACGGAGTGCTCTTCGGAGCGCCCGCCGAACAGAATACCGATCTTCATACCCAGTGCTGCTTTCTGCGGTCGAATTCGCGGCAGTTGACGATGGAGTTCTCGACGACGTCGTGCAGGGCGTGGTCCGTGTAGTAGGCGATGTGCGGGCTGATGATCACGTTCGGGAGCCGCTGCAACCGCGACAGCAGGTCGGGGCCGACCCGGTTCCCGCAGTCGGCGTAGAACGTCCCCTCCTCCCCTTCGAGGACGTCCAGCGCCGCACCGCCCAGCCGGCCGCTCTCCAGGGCCTCGACGAGGGCACCGGTGTCGACCAGCGCACCTCGTCCGGTGTTGACGACGAACGCACCGTGCTTCAGCTGCTCGATGCGCCGGCGGTTCAACAGGTGGTGGGTGTCCGCGGTGAGCGGCGTGTGCAGCGTGACGATGTCGCTCTGCTGGAGCAGTTCGTCGAGGGGGACGTAGTCGGCGGAGGTCCTGGGACGCAGGTCGTGGGCGAGCTTCCGGCAGCCGAAACCCCGCAGCCGGTCGATCACCGCGGCGCCGATCCGACCCGTGCCGACCACGCCGACGGTCAGGTCCCGCAGCTCCCGGCCGCGCACGTCGGGCGACCGGTAGTCGTGGACGTCCGCACGCCTGAGGACGGATTTGGCGTTTCGCAACGCCATCAGCACCAACATCAGGGTGTAGTCGGCCACGCTGTCGGGCGAGTAGTCGACGGTGCCGACGGAGATGCCGACGCTCTTGGCGTACGCCACGTCGAGGTGGTCGCAGCCGACGCTGCGCGTGGAGATGTACTCCACGCCGACCCGGCTGAGCGCGAGGAGGGTGGAATCGGCGATCCGGGTCTTGTGGCCGACGCTGACGCACCGGTTCCCCGCGGCGAGCCCGGCGGTGGCCTCGGACACCGCCTCCTCGGTGGTGGCCGGCACGACGCCGAAGCGAGGTGCCATCTCCCGGAACAGGGCGGCTTCGTCCGGTTCGCAGCCGTACACCGTGATGCCCGTTGTCGGGCCGATCGGGGTGGACCAGGGTGCCGGCGATCGGGTGCGGCGGGCCGACAGTCCTGCCGGTTCGCGGTCGGTCATGCCGCAAGCCAAAACCAGGCGGTGTTGCCGGCACGTATGCGGTTTTCGATATGCCGGCGATATGCGGCGAGCGGTGACCGGGCGGGCCGAACGGGTCGGCGACATGATGTCGGAGTACTCCCGGCCGTGACCAGCGCCGGAGGAGGTGATCCGGTGAACGGGCGAACGGCCGCTGTGGTCGCCGCGTGCTGCGCAGCCGGTCTCGTCGCGGGTCTGCTGGTGTGGCGGCGGTCCGTGCCCGAGGTCCCGGCGGAGCCGGTCGTCCGGGTCCGCGTCGAGGTCGGCGACCGCGACACCGACCGGGGGTGGCTGCTGATGGCGTCGGAGGTCCTCGCCCGGCGGACCCCGCCCGAGGACGTCGCGGACTGCCGCGCCCTGCACGCCTGGGCGTTGCGGGAAGGCGCGCTCCCGGTCGGCGTGGCCGCGCACACCATCACGCTCTCGACCGACCGCGTGACGGCGATCGAGAGCACGTACGTGCGGGTCGTCCCCGATCCGACGCCCTACCCCGCCGACGCCGGCGCCCCCGTCGTCCGGCTCCGGTGCCTGCCCCACGCCGGTGCCGTACCCGCGTTCCCGAACCCGGCCGACGTCGACTTCCGGGTCCACGACGACCCCCGGCCGGTGACCTTCGGCGAGCGGCGCCAGGTCGGGCCCGACGCCGACGCCGCGTTCGACGTGCTGGTCGACCTGACGGGCACGACCGGCCCGTTCGCCTACCGCGTCGAGGTCGGCGTCACCGAGGGCGGTGGGTTCCGCATGGTCCCCGTCGACGACGACGTGCTCTTCGCGACCGAGGACGGCGGCGGCATGGGGTACTGGCCCGCGACGACCACCTGGACGATGAGCCCCGCCCGCACCCGGGTCCACTGCCCGGCGGTGGCCGACCCGGGCCCGGACCGGCCAGTCGACTGCGTGAACTGAGCACGACGCCGGTAACACGACCCCGGCACGGGGCGACCTGGTGCAGTGGGGCGCGCGACCACGTGCGGCCCGAACGCAGCGGGAGGGGCCCGACCATGGCGCTGTCGCCGAAGTACTCCGTCTACCACTCCGCCGTCGTCGACGCCGACCCCGACGAGGTGTGGGCGCAGGTCCGGGACATGATGGTGCTGCTCGACGTGGTGTTCGGCGCGGGCGTCGAGAACGCGCACTGGACGCACGGCGGTTCGGCGAAGAAGGTCCCGTCGCGGTTCGAGTTCACCCTCCTGCCGAACCACGACGTGGCCCGCGAGGAGGTCGTCGGCCGCTCGGAGACCGACCGCTCGCTCACCTACCGCTCGGTCGAGCAGGTGCTGTTCATCGTCGACTACCTGGCGACCTACCGGGTGCGGCCGGTGACCGACGAGCCCGGCCGCAGCTTCGTCGACTGGCACCGGGAGTTCCGCCTGGTGCCGGGCGCGCCGGACGGCTTCCTGGACGACCTCGAAGCCCTCTTCGCCCAGGAGATCGCGAGCGTGAAGGCGCACTTCGCGGCCTGAGGCGGGAGGTCGGTGGTGGAGTCGGACGCGGAGGTCCGGCCCCGAACCGCCGGCACCCGGCACCCGGCCTCGCTCGACCCGGACGGCTCGCCGCAGGTGACACCCATGCGGGTGACCTCGACGGCGCGCACGTCGTGGGCGGCACGTCGTCGGCGTCGAGCCGTTCCGCCGGGGGGATCCCGCCGTAATGACCGGACGGTCCGTGAGGCCGCCGCTGTCCACGCTAGCCTTTCGGGTGATCCACACGCCGTTCCGCAGGAGAGGCGGACACCCTTCGTGACCTACGCAGCCGAGATCAGCCGTGCCAACCCGTCCTGCTTCGTGTTCCTGGTCGACCAGTCGGCGTCGATGAACGACCCGATCGGCGGCGGGCGTCAGCGCAAGGCGGACGTGGTCGCCGACGCGCTGAACCGGCTGCTCGCCGAGCTCAGCGTGAAGTGCGCGAAGGAGGAGGGCGTCCGCGACTACTTCCACGTCGCGGTCATCGGCTACGGGCACGCCGTCGGGTCGGCGTTCACCGGGCCGCTCGCCGGACGCGACCTCGTGCCGCTCAGCCAGGTCGCGGAGCAGCCCGCGCGGGTGGAGAAGCGGACGAAGAAGGTCCCGGACGGCGCGGGCGGGCTGGTGGAGACCACGACCCGGTTCCCGGTGTGGGTCGACCCGGTCGCGCACGGGGCCACGCCGATGTGCCGGGCGCTGGCCTCGGCCGAGTCGCTGGTGTCGGACTGGGTGGCGCGGCACCCCGACAGCTTCCCGCCGATCGTGCTCAACCTGACCGACGGCGAGTCCACCGACGGCGACCCGGCCGGCGCGGCCTGGGCCGTGCAGACGCACGTGACCGCCGACGGCGCGGCCCTGCTGTTCAACCTGCACGTGTCCGCCGCCACCGCGGTGCCGGTGACGTTCCCCGACACGGACGTGGCGCTCCCGGACACCTACGCGCGAACCCTGTTCAGCATGTCCAGCCTGCTGCCGCCGCACATGCGCTTCTACGCGCTCCAGCAGGGCGTGCCGGCCGAGGACCTGGCGCGCGGGTTCGTCTACAACGCCGACATCACCTCGGTCGTGCAGTTCCTGGACATCGGGACCCGTGCGACGGACCTGCGCTGAGCAGCGGCATGGCCATCTTCACCCTCCGGGTGCCCAAGCAGGGCAACACCGCGCGCGAGTGCGAGGACGCCGCCCACGTCGTGCCCGACGGGCCCGTGCTGGCGGCCGTGGCCGACGGCGCGTCGGAGAGCCTGCTCGCGGGCGAGTGGGCCGAGCTGCTGGCGAGGACCGTCGCCGACGCCGCGCGGGACGACTCGGTCCTGCGTGACGTGGACGCCTTCGCGTCGGCTCTGGTGCGCGCCGGGGAGGCGTGGCGCGAGTGGCTGGACGGCTACGTGGCCGAGCGCGAAGCGGACGGGCGTCCGATCGCGTGGTACGAGCAGCCCAAGCTGGACCGGGGTCCGCACGCCACGGTGCTGGCGGCGCGGTTCGACACCGGCGAGTCCGGGCGGACCCGGTGGGACGTCGCCGCGCTGGGTGACAGCTGCCTGTTCCACACCCGGGACGACCGGCTGCTCCAGGCGTTCCCGATCGAGTCGGCGGAGGCGTTCGACAACGCGCCGGGGCTGGTCAACGCGTTCAACCGCGACCGGGAACTGCTGGCGCGGCACGTGCGGACGGCGTCGGGCGCGGCGGTGCCCGGCGACCGGTTCTTCCTCTGCACGGACGCGCTCGCCGCGTGGTTCCTGCGGGCGGCGGAACGGGGTGACCGACCGTGGCAGGTGCTGGCTGAATTCACGCGATCCGGTGATGTCGACGGGTTCACCGCGTGGTTGGCGACCGCGCGATCGGAGGGGTTGATGCGCAATGACGACGTCACCGTCGTCCACGTCGACCTCGGGTGACGACCCCGCCCGCCCGTTACCCTCCGGCGCGACCTACGTCGAGGCGTTGCAGGACACCGCGCTGTGCTTCCGGGACACCGACCTCGCCGGGGCGGAGGTGCGGGTCGACGCGTTGGGGCGTCCGCGCGCCATCTCGGGCAACTTCGCCAGCGTCTTCTCGTTGACCGTCGCCGACGGCACCCGCTACGCGATCAAGTGCTTCACCCGCGAGGCGCCCGAGCAGGCCACCCGCTACCGCGCCGTCGGCGCGCACCTGGCCGGGCTGGACGACGACTGGACCGTCGGCTTCGACTACCTCGACCAGGGCATCCTCGTGGACGGCGTCCGGCACCCGGTGCTGCGGATGGAGTGGGTGGAGGCGGTCAACCTCCTGCGCTGGCTCGACCGGCACGTGGACGATTCGCGCGCCGTTGCGGGCATGGCCGAGCGGTTCGCGCACCTGGTCGACCGGCTCGCCGCGGCGGGCGTCGGGCACGGCGACCTCCAGCACGGCAACCTCCTGGTCACCGCCGACGGCTCGCTGAAGCTGGTGGACTACGACGGCATGTACGTGCCCGCGCTGGCCGGGCTGCCCGCCGCCGAGACCGGGCACCGCAACTACCAGTCGCCCGACCGCACCGCGGCCGACTTCGGCCCGGAGGTCGACCGGTTCTCGTCCTGGGTGATCTACCTGTCGCTGGTGGCCTTCGCGACCGACCCCGCGCTGTGGCGGCAGTTGCGCGACGAGGACGCCGAGCACCTGGTGCTCGCCGAACCCGACTTCGCCGACCCGGCGGGCTCGTTCCGGTTGGCCACGCTGACCGGCCACCCGGACGCGCGGCTGCGCGGTCTCGCCGAGCGCTTCCAGGACGTCCTGCTCCACCACCGCGCCGCTCCCCCGCCGCTTGAACCGCTCACCGGCGTGGAGCCATCCGACGGCGTGGAGCATTCCGGCGCCGGGGCGCGGGCTCCCGGTCTGCCGTCGTGGATGGTCGACCGCGTGGAGCCGCACCGGCCCGCGGCACCGCCGCTGGTGCGGTTCGGCCGGCGCGGTCCGGTGCTGACCGCGCTCACGTGGGCGCTGGCCGTGCTGCTGCCGCTCGGCGTGCCGGCGGCGGTCCTCGTGGACGAGGTCATCGCGGTCGCGGACGTGTCGGCGGTGCTGGCGTGGGTGGCGGCCACGGCCGCGGGCTACCGCCGCCAACCCGAACGCGAGCAGGCCCGTGCCGCGCGGGACGAGCGCAAACGGCTCGGCGACGCCCGCCAGGCCGCCGCCGACGAGGCCGCGCGGGTCGACCGCGAGGCCCGGTCGATCGCCGCCGCGACCGAGGTGGCCAAGGCGGAGCAGGAGCGCCGGCGGCGCGACCTCCAGCACCGGCACGACGAGCGCCTGCGCGCGCACCAGCGGACCGTGAAGCTGGAGCTGGACCGGATCGAGCGGGACCGGCAGGCGGCGGCGACCCGCACGCGGCTGGAGGAGCAGCGGCTGCTCGTCCGGCGGCAGAAGGCGCACCTGCGCGGGCAGCTGGGGAAGTTCCGCCTCGCGATTGCCGACATCGAAGGCGTGGGACCTCGGCAGGTCGCCAACCTCCAGGCCGTCGGCATCCGCACCGCGGCCGACTTCGTCGGCGTCCGCTACGAGCCGGACGGCCTCGACCGCGTGGCGATCTTCGTGCTCGTGGACGGGCGCGGGGTGAGCGCGGCGGGCGTCGGCGAGGTGTCGGCGGTGCTCATCGACCAGTGGCGGGAACGCCTGACCGCCGAGATCGAGGCCGATCGGCCGACCACGCTGACGCCGGTGGAGCAGCAGGCGCTCCAGTCCTGGTTCGCCGCGGAGCGGGCCAGGCTCGACGCCGAGCACCAGCGGGTGCTGGCCGACGCCGAGGCGGCGATCCGGGACCTGCGGGCGACACTCCGGGCCGAACAGGTCGCTCTCGCGGACGAGATGAAGAGCGCGAACACCCGCACCGCCCGCACCCGCGTCGACCACGAACGCGCGGTCACCGAAGCCGAGGTGCGCCGGGAGCGGGCCGAGCGGGCCGAGGCGGAGGGCGTCACGCGGGCCGACGCGTTCCGCCCGATCACCTACCGCCGCTACCTCCGCTACCTGCTCACCGGCCGGAGCTGAGCGCGGCGGCGGACCCGTCCCGCCGGCGTTGGTCCGATCGCCAAGTGAGACCGCGACCTGAACCGGACCCCGCGGATTCATTGACACGTTTCGAGATCCTAATCGAAACTTTAGGCGACCCGGTACCGGTCGTCGTGCGGTGTCGCCGTCTCCACCACCCTGTCTCAAAGGAGAGCCCTGGTGATCATCAGTTCAGGCCGCTTGAAAGTTCGTTCGGCGGTGCTCGTGTTGGCGGTCGCGGCGTTGGCGCTGGCCGGGACGTTGACCGCGGTGGCGCGATCCACGGCCGCCGACGCCGCGGCGGGTGGTGTGGTGGCGTTGGCGGGTGTGGAGGACGACGGGGCGGATTGCCCGGTGAGTCTCCCTGGGTCGTTCCCGTCGAACTCGCGTCTGCCGGACCCGTTCACGAAGCTCAACGGTCAGCGGGTCGGGTCGCGGTCGGAGTGGCGTTGTCGTCGGGCGGAGATCCGCGAGTTGGCGGAGCGGCACGTGTTCGGCGACAAGCCGGCGAAACCGGCGTCGGTGACGGGCACGGTGACGGCCAGTAGCGTCACGGTGAACGTGTCGCACAACGGCCGTAGCGCGAGTTTCTCGGCGAGCGTGCAGCTGCCGTCGGGTTCGGGCCCGTTCCCGGCGGTGATCGTCTACGGCGGGTTCGGCGGTGACACGGCCACCATCCGCGCCGCGGGCGCGGCGATCATCAGCTTCGACCCGTACTCGGTGGGACGTGAGGGCACGCCGCGCACCAACAAGCAGGGCGCGTTCTATACCCTGTACGGCAACACCAGCCCGACCGGGCTGCTGATGGCGTGGGCGTGGGGCGTGTCACGGATCATCGACGTCATCGAAGCCTCCGGCGGCAATGTCCTGCGTGCCGACATCGGCGTGACCGGCTGCTCCCGGTTCGGCAAGGGCGCGTTCGCCGCCGGCGTGTTCGACCAACGCGTCGCCCTGACCATGCCGATCGAGTCCGGCACCGCCGGCGTGCCGATCTACCGCGGCGTCAACGCCGAAGGCGGCCAGACCCTGGCCAGCGCCTACGGCGAACAGCCCTGGTTCGGCGACGCCTTCAGCCCCTACACCGCCAACCCCAACGCCACCCCGATCGACACCCACTCCCTGGTCGCCATGGTCGCCCCACGCGGCCTGCTCATCATGGACAACCCCCACATCGCCAACCTCGGCCCCCGGTCGGCGAGCGTGGCGGCACTGGGCGGCGCCGAGGTGTACAAGGCGCTGGGCGCCGGCGCGAACATCACCTACCACTCCAACGTCACCGACGGCAACCACTGCGCCAACCGAACCGAATGGCGCACCCACATCACCCAAACCGTGCAGAAATACCTCACCAGAACCGGCAACCACACCGGCACCATCACCATGCACACCAAAGCCACCGGCAACCTCACCCAATGGCGCGACTGGACCACACCCACACTCACCGACAGCCCCACCACCACCACCACGACCACCACCACCGGTGACACGACCACGACCACCACCACCAGCACGACGACCACGACCACCACGACGTCGCAGCAGCCCGGTGGCTGCACGGCGACGGTGTCGCTGAACCAGTGGACGGGCGGCTTCGTAGCCACGGTGAAGGTCACCGCGGGCTCCTCGCCGGTCACCGGCTGGACCGTGGCCATGACCCTGCCGTCGGGCGCCACCATCACCAACGCGTGGAACGTCAACCGCAGCGGCAACACCGGCGCGGTCGACTTCACCAACGTCAGCTTCAACGGCAACCTCGCCGCCGGCCAGTCGACCGAGTTCGGCTACCAGGCCACCGGCAGCGGCTCCGGGATGACGCCGACCTGCGCGGCCAGGTAGTCGCGCGGATCACCCCACGGGCCCGGTGCGCAGGTCGACGAGCCTGCGCACCGGGCCCGAGCCGTGGCTCACAGCGGTACCGGGATGACATCGGGACGTGAGAGCGTTCACCCAGGTGCACATCCATCGGACCGAGGAGCGGAGCGACCACATGGCTACCGTGACCGAGAAGGCCGTCCTCGCGGGCGGCTGCTTCTGGGGCATGCAGGACCTGTTCCGCCGTCACCCCGGCGTCGTCTCGACCCGCGTCGGCTACAGCGGCGGCGACGTCCCCCACGCGACCTACTACAACCACGGCAGCCACGCCGAGGCGATCGAGATCGTCTTCGACCCCGCCCAGCTGAGCTACCGGCAGATCCTGGAGTTCTTCTTCCAGGTCCACGACCCGACGACGCCCAACCGCCAGGGCAACGACATCGGCACCAGCTACCGCTCGGCGATCTTCTACACCGACGACGAGCAGAAGCGGGTCGCGGAGGCGACGATCGCCGACGTCGACGCGTCCGGCAAGTGGCCGGGCAAGGTCGTCACCGAGGTCGCCCAACTGGGTGACTTCTGGGAGGCGGAGCCGGAGCACCAGGACTACCTGGAGCGCTACCCGAACGGCTACACCTGCCACTACGTCCGACCCGAGTGGCAGCTCGGCGAGCGGTGACCACCGCCGTCGAGGTCGTGGCGCTGCACGTCTCACCGGTGCACGCCTACGAGGGACGGCCCGCCGACGGACCACGACCCGACCCCGGGCCGGTCTCGCGTGACCACGTCGTGGTCCGGGCGGGCCTGGGGCTGGTCGGCGACCGCTACTTCAACCACCCCGCGCACCGCACTGCCGCCGTCACGGTCTTCGCCGTCGAGGCGTTGGAGCAGGTCGCCGACGGGCTCGGCCTGGACGTCACGCCGAGCCCGCTGGTCGTGCGGCGCAACATCGCGCTGCGCGGCTTCGACGTGGACGGGCTCGCCCGCGACGCCGTGTTCACCCTGGACACGGGTGACGGGCCGGTGCGGTTCCGCACGCACCGGCCCGCCAACCCGTGCGGGTGGATGGACGCCGTGATCGCACCCGGCGCGATGAAGGCGCTGCGCGGCCGGGGTGGCAAGCGGTGCGTCCCGCTGGACGACGGGCTGCTCCGCCTCGGCCCGGCGACGCTGGTCGCGTGAGCCGGCCGGCGCACCGCTCGCTTCCCCGCCGGGTCGCTCAGTAGCGCTTGCCCTCCGGCAGCGCGTACCGGTTGAACATCAGGTCCCGCAGCACGTCGTCGCCGCCTTCCACGATCGACACGTACCGCATGTCGCGCACCAGCTTGCCGATCAACGCGTCACCGGTGTAGCCGAGGGCGCCGAACAGCTCCGAGCCCACCGTGGCGATCTGCCAGCCGGCCTGGCCGGTGAACATCTTCGACGCCAGCGCCGACTTGAGCGTGCCCTGGCGCAGGAACTCGGCGCCCGCGGACGGCCCGGTCGCCATGATGGCGTCGAAGTCCCGCCCGGCGGCGGCGCACTGGTTGCGCATCACGCCGATGGCCATCTCCATCTGCCCGATCTTCGCCGCGAAGACCGCGTTGTTGAGCAGGGTCGACCCGCGCAGCGACTTGGTCTTGGCGTACTCGATGGACAGGTCGCGGATGCGCCTGGAGATGCCGATGGCGGTGGTGGCGATGAGGACGCGGCTGGCGTTGAGCCCCACCTCCAGGATGCGCAGGCCCGGCCCGTTGAGGGCGTGCGACACCGGCACCCTGGCGCCGTCGAGCGACACCTGGTAGGTCCCGGAGGCGCGCAGGCCCAGCACGTCCCACCTCTTCACGACCCGCACGCCGGGGGTGTCCTTCGGCACGACGACCGCGACGTGCCCGGACGGGTGGTCGGCCGACTTCGCGATCACCACCAGGAAGTCGGCGAACGCGGTGTTCGTGGAGAACCACTTCTCGCCGGTGAGCACGAGCTCCGCGCCGTCGCGGACGGCCTCGGTGGAGGTGCGGCCCAGCTCGCTGCCGGCCTCCTCCTCGCTGCCCAGCGTCGCGCCGAACCCGCCGTTCTCGGCCAGCGGCTTGAGGTAGCGCTGCTTGAGCTCGTCCGAGCCGTACAGCCACACCATGTTGGTCGCCATGATCGAGATGAACAGGGTGAACGCCACGCCCGCGTCGCCGTAGGCCAACTCGGACACCAGGTCGACGCTCTGCTCCAGCGGGATGCCGTGCCCGCCCAGGTCGGGGTGCAGCCACCAGTTCGCCAGGCCCGTCTTGGCGAACCCCTGGTACAGCGGCAGCGGCATCTCGGCCAGCGCGTCCAGCTCGGGCGGGGTGGTCACCAGCTCGTCGCGGACGAACTCGCGGACCCGGGACAGCGCCTCCTCGAAGTCGATCGCCATCGTCACACCAGCCGCTTCGACGGGTCGCGCAGGACCGCGATCGCCGCGCGCAGACCGACGTCCACCTGCGCGATCTCCGCGTCGGTCAGGAAGAGCGACGGCTCGAAGCGCAGCGTGTTGGTCGCGCTGGCGGTGGGGAAGATGCGGATGGCGTGCTCCCGCAGCAGGTACCCGGCCAGGGCGTAGCCGAGCATCCCCGCCTTGGCCTGCTCGGCGACCGCCGGGATCGGGTTGGCCGACTGGTCGTGGAACTCCAGGCCCAGCATCAGGCCCCGGCCGCGGACGTCCTTGACCAGGTCCGGGTGGTCGGACCGGATCGACTCCAGCACGGCCTTGAGCTTGGCGCCCAGCTCCGACGCCTGCCGGTAGGCACGGCCGCCGTCGGCCTCCAGCAGGTCCAGCGCCTTGAGCGCGATCGTGCACGAGAAGCTGTCCTTGGCAAAGGTCGAGCTGTGCACCAGCTCGAAGTCACCCCGGTAGAACTTCTCCCGCACCAGCATCACCGCGGCCTTCGCGACGCCGCCGCCCAGGCTCTTCGACAACGCGTAGTAGTCGCCACGCAGCCCGATCTGCGAGCTGGCGAAGAACGCGCCGGACCGGCCCATGCCGCTCTGGATCTCGTCGATGACGACCGGCACGCCCGCCTCCTCGCAGGCGGTCGCGATCTCCCGCGCGAACTCCGCGCTGACCTCCTGGATGCCGCCCTCGCCCTGGATCGGCTCCAGCAGGAACGCGGTCACCACCGGCAGCTCGCGCTCGGCCGGCCGCACCACGCCGCCCTCGACCACCAGTTCGGTCAGCTGCACGCGTTCCTCGTCGAGGATCTTGCGCACCGCGCCCGGCTGGTTGAACGCCACGAACCGCGACGGCCGCGCCAGCGCGGTGAAGGGCGTGCGGTAGACGGGGTTGTGGGTGAGCTGGATGCTGCCGACGAGCTTGCCGTGGAAGCCGCTCTCCAAGGCCAGGAAGACCGGTTGCCGCGCCGCCTTCTCCGCGGTCACGCGGCTCAGCTCGGCCGCCAGCGCCTCGAAGTCGCCCACCGGCACGCCCAGCGCCCGGTAGGCGTCCTCCGCGACGGTCGCCCCGCCGGCGACGGCCTCCCGCGCCCGGTTCAGCGACTCCTCCACCGCCTCGACCGCGGCCTGCACCTTGAGCACGCGGTCGAGCTCGGCGTGCTTGACGGCCGCCTCGATCGCCTCCGCGCCGGAATTCGCGAAGACCCCGTAATACGGCTCGGCCACCCCGAACTCGCGGTGCAGCACGGTGTTGAGCCGGTTCACCAACTCGTTCGCGTACGGGTGGCGGGAGAACTGCGCGTGAATGGGCGTCTGCTGCTCGAACAGTTCCCGGGCGAGCGCCACCAGGTCCGGGTTGTTGTGCCCCAGCAGCACCGACCCGTACCCTCCCGCGAGGTCGAGGACCGGCCTCTCCGAGCCGTCCGCCAGCCTCGCGAACAGCGTGTTACCACTCGACCGCACGTACTCGGCGTCGAGGCCGTAATCGGTCAACCAGCCGAGCATCGTCGGTTCGGCTAATTCGATCGCTGATGTGGTCATTGCCGTCCTCGCAATTTTTCCGGCATCGGGGCGGAGCGGAAATAATCCGGTCGGGACAATGCTAACCAAACGATAATAATCAGCTGGGAACGGCACGGTAATCGAGCCGCGCCGCCGGACCGGTGAGTCGCCGGTTACCGGCGGCGGACCACCGTCAGCTCGACCTGATCTGCGCCGCCGAATCGGTCAGCATCCGGCGGTCGAGGCACAGCAGCATCCTGACGTGCTCACGTCGGGCGTCCCGCTCGTGGCCGCTGACCGGGGTGAGCAGGGCCGGCGCGTCCGGCGACCCGTCGGGCCCGGACTCCCCGTGGGTCAGCAGCAGCTCCAGGAGGCGGTCTATCGCCTCGTCCGACAGCGGGTCCAGCGTGAACGTCGTGGCGTGCGTCAGCCCACCACCCCACTCGGGGCGCCGTTCGAGGAGGTCGGACCGGGCCGCCGCGAGCACCAGCAGCCGCGACCCGGCGAACGACCCGGCGATGCCCTCGATGAACGCGAGCAACCGGTCGTCGGCGCACTGCACGTCGTCGATGACCAGCACCATGCCGCGGTCCCGCGCCACGGCGCCCATGAGCTCGCGCCACGCCGCGGTGATCTCGTCGGTCATCGTCGCGGCGGTGGTCGGGCACTCGGGGGCGACGAGCCACATGAGCATGTCCCACACGGCTTGCGCCCGGTTCGGCGGCAGGTGCCGCTTCGCCGTGGCGCCCAGCTTGTCGCGGATCGTCGAGGAGTCGTCGCGCGGGCCGATGCCGCAGCACGAGGCCACGCTCTCCGCCTGCAACGCCCGGATCCCGTCCTGGTCGGGCCAGTACGCGTGCGCCAGCACGAACTGCCCGGCCGTCGGGTGGCCGACGACGCGCCGCTGGAACTCCACCAGGAACCGCGTCTTGCCCACCCCGGCGTCACCCAGCACCGTGACCAGGTGCGGCGTGGCGCGGTGCATGGTGCGGTCCATGAGGCCGCGCAGCAACTCCAGTTCCGGCTCCCGGTCCACCACCGGCACGCTGTGGTGCGGGATCGACTCCGGCCGAACGCCGTCCACCTGCCACAGCTGCGGGTGCTCCGCGATCTGGTGGCACAGCACGGTCAGCAGGGTCTCGCTCCGCGCCGAGTCGGAGATCCACGTCTCGCCGCTGGGCACGTGGTTGAGCACCGCCTGGCACTCCTCGACCGGCTCGCCGTTCACGCTGAGCGGCGCGCCCGTCTCGGTGGCCTGGTACCGCACCAGCGCCTCACCGGTCGTCACCGCGGCCCGCACCACGACCTGCGCGCCCGCCACCGCCTCCAGCTGGGCGTCCAGGCAGTCCCTGATCGCCAAGGCCGCCCGCACGGCCCGCTCCACGCTGTTGTCGATCTGGCGCGGCACGTCGAACAGGGCCATGGTCACGGACCCGATGGACGCCGCGACCGTGCCGCCGAAGTACTCCACGCCTTCCCGGACGGTGTCGGCGATGCCGTCGAGCACGGCGAACCGGCTGCGCTCGACCCCCAGTTCCACCGACGTGTGCACCATGAGCACGCTGACCTGCTTGCGCTGGGCGGGCACCGCGGACGAGGCGAACGGCTGCAACGGCACCGACCGCTCCACCGGCTCCGGCTCCGGCGGGGTCAGGGGTTCGAGTGCGGTCACCGGTTCGACCAGCACCGGCGGCGTCTCCAGCAGCAACGAGGACGTGCCGTGGTGCGACGACGCCACGTGGGCGCCGACGCCGACCGCCTCCGGCACCTGTTGCAGGGCGCGGCGGTTCACCTGGAGCGGGATCGCCTCGCGCAGGCCCACGGAGGTGAAGGTCAGCGTCTCGTCGTGGGTGAGGATGGCGTGCTGGAGCATCTGGAGCTCGCGGCACGGCTCCAGGCCGAGCTCCTCCACCAGCGCCGAGCGCACCCGGCTGAACAGGTTCAGGGCGTCGGCCTGCCGCCCGCACCGGTACAGCGCGAGCATCAGCTGGCCGCACGACCGCTCGCGCAGCGGCTTCGCCTCGACCGTCCGCTCCAGCTTGCCCAGCACGAGGTGGTGCCGGCCGCACGACAGCTCGGCCTCGAAGTAGTCCTCCAGCACGTCCAGCCGCAGGTTCTCCAGGACGTTGAGCTCCGGCCACGCCAGGCCGGTCTCCACCAGGTCGGCCAGCGCGGGACCGCGCCACAGGCCGAGCGCCTGGTTCAGCACCCGGCTGGCCTCCTCGAAGTTGCGCGAGGCGAGCAGCGCCTGGCCCTGCTCGGCCAGCCGGTGGAACCCGTGCAGGTCCACCTGCGACGGATCGGTGCTCAGCATGTAGCCGGGCATCTGCGTGATCAGGGCCGCCGACTCCGACGTGCGGCCCGACGAGGACAGCGCGCCCCGCAGTCCCCAGATCGCGTTCTGCAGTATTTTGCGCGCCGACACCGGCGCCTCGTCCGCCCAGAGCGCGTCGAGCAGCTGGCTCGTGGCCACCACCCGGTTCAGGTGCAGCAGCAGGAATCCCAGTGTGGCCCGCTGCCGCGTGCCGCCGAGCCCGACCGCCCGGTCCCCGTCTAAGACTTCTAATGGCCCTAACATCCGAAACCGCATACCGTCCCCCAGCTCCTATTCATCCGTCACCGCGGCGGGACACGGCAGTCCCGACCTGCCACGGAAAATCCAGCGGAGTGTGACAGGCGCCACGGCGGGCCGTGGTCACCGCGCGACCACGTGCCGGCAACCGGGCGCCTGCGTACCCCGCCGCGCGTTGTTCGCTCACCGGCGACTCACCCGGTGCCGGCCCCGATACCGGCGCCGCCGCGGAACGCGGACGCCGTTCGTGCCGGCCCTGGCGGTGGAAGTGCGACCCATTGCGAGCGAACAACGTCGAAGGTGTCGTGTTGCCCCGACACGCCACCTCCGCTTCACGACCGTCTGATTCTTCACGGTATCTTCGCTGCGCCACGAGGCTATTCAGATGGCTTAGCCAACAATGTTACCCGACGTGATGATAGCCACCGCCCTTGAGGAAAGCGAGAGTGCTCCGCACAACACCGGAGCGCGTGTTTGCCCGAAGACCGGCGGCCGGCGGGGGCCCGACGGGCGCGCCCACCGGCGCAGACGGGGAAACGCCGTGGTAGGGCCCGTGACCGGGACCGGCCGGGCTGGTCGGAGCCCGGGAGCAAACCTCCCGATCCGGACATACGGAAATCCGCAAGCTCGCACGTTGTAATTACTTAGCGTGGCAGACCGCCCCACCGGAAGGGCGAACAATATCCGTGACATCACACTCCGTGGTCAATCGGGCCACAGGTCGGCGCGGTGCTCGCGGCACCCCCCGGAGTGTCGGGCGGACTAAAACGACACCGGGCCGGACCCTCGCGCGCGGAGGTAATAGCTAAATCTTATCCCGAATTCCGGGCCGCGGGTGCGGTGACGTCCGCGGGCCGGTAAAACCCGTGCGCGCACCGGTCAACTGTCAATCCCCGGCATTCGTCCGGCTTCACGCGTGCCGCTGCGCGAATCGGCGCCGCGGACCGTCCCGGTGGCTGCCGCGCACCAGGCCGTTCGGCCGCACGGGCCGGCGTCGCGGACAGCTGAGGCAGCCCGCGACGCCGGCGCTCCGGTCAGGCGTCCGAGCCCCCATAGGCGTTGTCAATGACGTAGCGCCACCGACCGTCCCGGCCCCGGCGCATCACGTCGGTGCCGGTGCCGGAGAGGTCGATCGGCTCACCCGTGCGGGACGTGCCCTGGATGGCCCAGTCCACGATGAGCAGCGCGATGTCGCCGTTCACGTAGATGCCCTTGGTGCGGGCCTTCATCGGCACGCCGAACGCCAGGAACTCCGCGACGTTGGCGCGCCGCGCGTCGCCGGCCACCGGTTCCTCGCCCGGCTTCCAGACCGACACCGCGTCCGGGCTGTACATGCGCTCGATCGTGGCGTGGTCACCGGAGTTGAACGCGCGCAGGAACAGCTCGGTCTGCTTGGTCAGGTCGTCGGTGGGGATGTCGTGCACCCGCAGCGGTTCGTTCATCGAGGGCTCCTACTCGGCGATCTTCGTCCGGCCGCACCAGGCGAACACCGGCAGTTCGAGGTTGTCGACGGTGAGCGACTCACCGTTCGCGCTGAAGTGCTCGTAGCCGTTGCCGGAGGGGAGCTTGACCTTGTCCCCCAGGTCGGCGACGAAGTGGATGCGGTCGGCTTCGCGCAGGGTCGGCGGCCCGCCGGTCAACAGGACTTTGATCTTGCCCACGGTCTCTCCTAACGCAGGTTCTCGGCGTCCGCGCGGGGGAAGTAACCCGCGTCGGTGAAGAATCCGACGTACTTGGCGAACAGCTCCGCGGTCATCGGCGGGCACGTGATGCCGCTGCCCTCCAGCGCCGCCCGGGTGTCGGAGACGTCGAAGTCGGGGTACGCGCCCTCGCCCATCGCCGCGATCGCCTCGAACGAGTCGAGCAGCGGTTGCAGGGCGTTGTCCCGGTCGGCGCGCACGCGGGCGCTCCACTCCGGCCACGGCAGCTCCTCCAGCGCGTGGCCCAGGTCGCGCAGGTGGTCGATCATCTGCCGGTAGGTGACGGTGTGGGGGTTGGACAGGTGGAACGTCCGGCCCGCCGCCTCCGGGCGCGTCGCCAGGTGCGTGATCGCCGCGCTCGCGTAGTCGACCGGCACCAGGTGGAACAGGCCCGCCAGGTCCGCGGGGACGGCGCGGCTCTGCAGGATGCCCTTCAGCCCGAGCCACACGAAGTCCTTGGTCTGGCAGGCGCCGTTGACCTGGTCGCCGGACACCACGTCGACCCGGTGCACCGACACCGGCAGGCCCCGGTCGCGGGCCAGGTCGATGATCCGCTCGGCCACCCACTTGGACTGGCGGTAGCCGTTGGACAGCACCTCCGGCGGGCCGGGGATGTCGTCCACCCCCAGCGGCACGCCCGCCGTCACCGGCTGGTCGAACACGCCCGTGGAGGAGATGAAGTGCACCGGCACGGTGCGGTGCGCGGCGGCGAGCCTGAGCACCTCCTCGGTGCCGGTGACGTTCGCGGGCTTGAGCGCGGTGTAGGGCTGCAACCAGTTCACCGTGGCGCCGGCGTGGAACACCACGTCCGCGGTGCGGGACAGCTCGTCGTACACCTCGTCGGACAGGCCGAGCTTCGGCAGGGCCAGGTCGCCGGGGTGCACGACGACGCGGGTCAGGTCGACCTCGCCGTCGAGCCGGTACCACCGCAGGTTCTCCGCGATCCGCAGCAGGCCCTGCGCCGGGTCGTCGGCGCGCACCACGGCGTGCACGCGGGCCCGGGTGGTGCGCAGGACGTCGCGGAGCAGGAACGCGCCCAGGAAGCCGGTCGCGCCGGTGAGCAGGACCTCGCGCGGGTCGTCGGCGAACGTGGCGACGGTCGGCGCGGGGCGCACGTCGTCCGCCAGGCGCACCTCCGCCTCGAAGTCCACCTCGGCGCGGACCGGCGCGTCGGCGGTCGGCACGAGGGTGTCGCGGAGGAACTCGGCGACCGCGTGCGGCGTGGGGTGGTCGAACACCAGGGTCGCGGGCAGCGGCGCGCCGATCGTGGCGATGAGCCGGTTGCGCAGCTCCACCGAGGTCAGCGAGTCGAAGCCCAGCTCCGGGAACGGCCTGGTGGGCTCGGGCGGCGCGTCGAGGCCGAGGACCGCGACGACCTCCGCACCGACCCGTTCCAGCAGCAGGGCGTACCGGTCGCGCGGGCTGAGCGCCGCCAGCCGGTCGATCGCCGGCGCGGTCGCCGCCTCGTTGCCCGCGCGGCGGCGGACCGGGGTGCGGACCAGCCCGGAGAACAGCGGCTGGACCTGCCCGGAGGCGCGGATGGCCGCGAGGTCGAGCGGGGTGACGACCACGGTCGGGCGGCCGGTGTCCAGCGCGGCGTCCAGCAGGGCGGGCCCGTCCTGCTCGGTGATGGCCCGGAACCCGGACCGGGCGATGCGGGCCAGGTCCACTTCGGACAGGCCGCCGCCCATGCCGGTGGGCATGGACCACAGGCCCCAGGCGATCGACGTGGTGCGCCTGCCCTGTCCCGCCCGCAGGTGCGCGACGGCGTCGAGGAACGTGTTGGCCGCCGCGTAGTTCGCCTGCCCTGGGCCGCCGATGGTGGCCGCGATGGAGGAGAAGTGGACGTGGTGGGCGTCGGGCAGCAGGCGGTGCAGGTGCCAGGCCGTGGTGACCTTGGGCAGGAGGACCGCGTCGAGCCGTTCCGGGGTGAGCGTCGGGAGCGCGGTGTCGTCCAGCACGCCGGCGGTGTGCAGGACCAGGTCGATCCCGCGGTCCGCCACGACGCGGGCCAGCGCCTCGGCGTCGGTGACGTCGGCCGCCACCACCTCGACCACCGCGCCGAGGGTCGCCAACCGGGCTTCGAGCTCGGTCGCACCGGGTGCCTGCGGGCCACGTCGGCTGACGAGGACCAGCTCGCGGACCCCGTGCTCGGCGACCAGGTGGTGGGCGAACAACGCGCCGAGCGCGCCCGTGCCACCGGTGATCAGCACCGAGCCGGCGCTGCGCAGGCGTCCCCGCCAGGGGACCCCTGTCTTGATGGTACCGGCGGGGTCCGACAATTCCGGGGTTCCCGGCCGGTTACCTGTGGACAACCCCGAGCCGGTCGCGGACGACGAGCCGTTCGCGTGGCCGGAGCCGTTACCGGCGACCGAGCCGTTCGCGTGGCCCAGGCCGTTCGCGGACGCCGGACCGTCGAACGGCAGCGCGCCGTTGCCGTGGGCCGAGGCGTGCGCTCGACCACCCGACGACCCCTTCGACACGCGGACCAGGCGCGGCACGCGGACGTCCGGGCCCAGGGCCACCATCGGCTCGCCGGAGGCGATCGCGGTGGACAGCGCGGCGGCCGTGACCGGGCCCGTCGCGTCCACCAGCGTGATCCGGCCCGGGTTCTCCGCCTGCGCCGACTTGAGCAGCCCCCACACCGGCGCGGTGTGCACCGAGGTCTGCGCGTGCGCCGGCGTGGCCCCCGACGTCAGCACGACCAGGCGGGTGGTGGTGAAGCGGTCGTCGGCCAGCCAGCGCTGCGCCAGGTCGAGCGCCGCACGGGTGTCGGTGAACACCCGGTCCAGCGGGTCCTCGGTGGTCCCGAGGAACGGCACCACCACGGCGTCCACCCCGGACACGGCGTCCAGCGAGGTCACCACGGGGACGTCCAGCTCCGGCAACCCCAGCCCGATGTCCAGCACCGCGAGCGGCACCGTCGCCGCCGGCAGGTCCACCGGTTCCCAGGCCACGTCGAACAACGCCGTCGCCGCACGGTCGAGCACCGGGATCGACGGGGGCCGCAGCGTCACCGAGTCGACGGTCGCCACGACCTGACCGGCCAGGTCGGTCAGGTGCAGCGCCAGCCGGTCGTCCTCGCGCACGCTACGCACCACGACCGTCGTGGCCCCGACCGCGTGCAGCCGGATGCCGCGCCAGTCCCCCGCCACCAGGCCGCCGCCCACCGCCCGCACCGCCGCGTCGAGCAGCACGGGGTGCAGGTTGTAGGCCGCCGCGTCGGCCTGGAGCGAGTCCGGCAGCGACACGGTCACCCCGTCGCCGACCGGCTCGACGGCGGCGGAGAACCGCTCGACGCCCAACGCGCCGCGCGCCACGGGCTCCCACTCGGCATCCGGGCCACCCGACCGCGTGTGCACGGTCAGGGCACGGGTGCCGTCGGGACCGGCCGCGCCGATCGTCAGCTGCATCGCCAGGCCGCTGTCCAGGGCCAGGCGCAGCGGCCCGGTGGCGGTCAGCTCGTCCAACCGGGTGCAGCCCAGCTCGTCGCCCGCCCGGCCGGCCAGCTCGACCAGCACGGCGCTCGGCAGGGCGGCCACGCCGTCCACCGCGTGGTCGGCGAGCCACGGGTGGGTGCGCACGGACACGTGGCTGGTCACCACGAGTTCGCCCGTGCCCGCGATGGGGATCGCCGCGCCCAGCAGCGGGTGGTCCACCGGCGTGAGGCCCAGCACCGACACGTCGGCGTCGACGCCGCTGTGCTCCAGCCAGAACCGCTGCCGCTGGAACGGGTAGGTCGGCAGGTCCGGCACGTCGGCCGCGCCACCGAGGAACCGGTGCCAGTCCACGGCGACACCGCGGGTGTGCAGGCGTCCGACCGCGCCGACGACGGTGTGCGACTCGTCGCGGTCGCCGCGCATGGTCGGCACGGCCACGTCGGCGTCCAGCACGTTCTGCACCAGGGCGCTGAGCACGCCTTCGGGACCGAGTTCGACGAACGTGGTCACGCCCAGCTCGTGCAGGGCGCGCACGCCGTCGGCGAACCGCACGGTCCGGGCGACGTGCCGCACCCAGTACCGCGGGTCGCGCAGTTCGTCCGTGACCAGCGCGCCGGTCACCGTGGAGACGATCGGGACGGTCGCCTCGTGGTAGGTCAGCGACTCCGCGACCCGGCCGAACTCGGCCAGCATCGGGTCCATCAGCGGCGAGTGGAAGGCGTGGCTGACGGTGAGCGGCTTGGTCTTGCGGCCACGAGCGGCGAGCGCGTCGGCGATGGCGGCGACGGCCTCGGCGTCACCGGAGAGCACCACGGAGTCCGGTCCGTTGACGGCGGCCAGGCCGACGGCCGCCTCGTGGCCGGCGAGCAGGGGCAGCACCTCGTCCTCGGAGGCGCGCACGGCCACCATCGTCCCGCCGGCGGGCAGGGCGGACATGAGCCGGGCGCGGGCGCCGACGAGGGCCGCCGCGTCGTCCAGGGACAGCACCCCGGCGACGTGCGCGGCGGCGATCTCGCCGATGGAGTGCCCGGCCAGGAAGTCCGGTCGCACGCCCCACGACTCCAGCAGCCGGAACAGCGCCACCTCCAGCGCGAACAGCGCGGGCTGGGCGTAACCGGTGTCGCGCAGCACGGCGGGGTCGTCGCCGGCCATCACCTGCCGGATCGGCAGGTCGACGTGCGGCCGCAGCGCCTGCTCGACCTCGGCCAGCGCCTCGGCGAACACCGGGAACGCCGCCGCCGCGCGCACGCCCATGCCGGGCCGCTGCGCGCCCTGACCGGTGAAGAGGAACGCCGACTTGCCGGTCACCGGCGACCCGGTGACCACCAGCGGGTGGGGCGTGCCGGAGGCCAGGGCGCGCAGCCCCTCCTCCAGTTCGGCGCGGGAGTCGCCGAGCACCACCGCGCGGTGCGACAGGGCGGAACGGGTGGTGGCCGCCGACCGGGCCAGCGCGGCGGCGTCGACCTCGGGCCGCTCGGCCCACCAGTCGAGCAGGCCGGTCGCCCGGGCGGTCAGCGCCGACGACGACCGCGCCGACACCGGCACCGCGTGCAGCGGCAGCGGCGGGTGGACCTCGCGTTCCGGCTCGTCGAACGCCGGCGCCTCCTCCAGGATGACGTGCGCGTTGGTGCCGCTCACGCCGAACGCCGACACCGCGGCCCGGCGCGGCTGCCCGGTCTCGGGCCACGGCCGCGCCTCGGTCAGCAGCTCCACGGAGCCGGCCGACCAGTCCACGACCGGGGTCGGCCGGTCGACGTGCAGGGTCTTGGGCATCACGCCGTGCCGGATCGCGAGCACCGACTTGATGACGCCCGCGATTCCCGCCGCCGCCACGGTGTGGCCGATGTTGGACTTGAGCGAGCCCAACCACGCGGGGCGGGTGCGGTTCTGCCCGTAGGTGGCGAGCAGCGCCTGCGCCTCGATCGGGTCGCCCAACCGGGTGCCGGTGCCGTGCGCCTCGATGAGGTCGACGTCACCGGCGGAGAGCCGGGCGTTGGCCAGCGCCGCCCGGATCACCCGCTGCTGGGACGGTCCGTTGGGCGCGGTGAGGCCGTTGGACGCGCCGTCCTGGTTGACGGCCGAGCCCCGGATGACCGCGAGCACCTGGTGGCCGTTGCGGCGGGCCTCGGACAGCAGTTCCAGCACGACCACGCCCACGCCCTCGGACCAGGTCGTGCCGTCGGCCGCCTCGGCGAACGACTTGCACCGGCCGTCGGGGGCGAGCCCGCGCTGGCGGGAGAAGTCGACGAACGCCGACGGGTTGCCGTACACGGTGGTGCCGCCCGCCAGGGCGAGCGTGGACTCGCCCTGGCGCAGCGACTGCATCGCCAGGTGCAGGGCGACCAGCGAGGAGGAGCACGCCGTGTCCACCGACACCGCCGGGCCCTCGAGCCCGAGCGAGTAGGCGACGCGGCCGGACGCGACGCTGCCGAGGCTGCCCGTGGTGAGGTAGCCCTCCAGCTCGGTCGGCCCGCCCAACCCGAGGTAGCTCTGGGTCACGATGCCCGCGAACACGCCGGTCTTCGTGCCCTTCAACGCCGCCGGGTCGAGGTGGGCGCGCTCCAACGCCTCCCACGCCACCTCCAGCAGCACCCGCTGCTGGGGGTCCATCGCCAGGGCTTCGCGCGGGCTGATGCCGAAGAACTCGGCGTCGAACCTCGTCGCGTCGGCGATGAACCCGCTGTGCTTGGAGTAGGACTTGCCGGGCAGACCGGGTTCGGGGTCGTAGAGGGCGTCCACGTCCCAGCCCCGGTCGTCCGGGAACGGCGTGATGGCGTCCTCGCCGTCGGACACCAGCCGCCACAGGTCCTCGGGTGAGGACACACCGCCGGGGAACCGGCAGGCCATGGCCACGATCGCCACCGGCTCCTCGCGGCCGGACTCCAGCTCGGCGAGCCGCTGACGCGCCTTCTGCAAGTCGACCGTGACCCTCTTCAGGTACTCGACCAACTTCTCTTCGTTGGACATGCGGGTTCTCCGGGATGTCGTCGGTCGGGCGGTCAGCCCGCGGTGCGGCCCAGGCCAGGACTGCCGAGTTCGTTGTCGATGAACGCGAACAGGTCGTCGGCGGAGGCGTCGGCCAGTTGCTCGGCCGCGTCCGGCGTGTCGGTGGCGGAGGCGTCCGCTTCGGTGAGGCGGGCCAGGATCGTGCGCAGGCGGTCCGCCACGCCGTCGCCGTCCCCGCCGCGGGGCACGCCCGCCAGCAGGTGCTCCAGCCGGTCCAGCTCGGCGTGCAGCGGGACGGTCGGGTCCGTCGCGGCGGGGGCGACCAGGTCGAGCAGGTGATCGGTGAGCGCGCCCAGCGTCGGGTGGTCGAACACCACCGTCGCCGACAGCTTCTCGCCGGTGGCCGTGCTGAGCCGGTTGCGCAGGTCCACCGCGGTCAGCGAGTCGAAGCCGAGCTCCTGGAACGCCCGGTCCTCCTCGACGGCCGCCGGGTCCGGCAGGGCCAGCACCGACGCGATCTGCGCGCGCACCGCGGCCAGCACGATCGGCCGGTGCCCCGCCGGGGGCGCCGCGGCGAGCGCCGACAGCAGCTCGGTGGTCCGCGGCTCGGAGCCGGTGGCGGGCTCCTCGACGCGCGGCGGCACGAGGACCGCGCCGTCGCGCACCGCCGCCAGCCGCACGTCGGCCGCCACCAGGGCGGTCACCGCGGCCAGGTCGGCGCGCTCGGTGTCGAAGTCGACCAGCAGCACGCGGTCCGGGTTCTCGGCCTGGGCGGCCCGCAGCAGGTTCCACGCGAGCCTGCCGTCACCGGGCGCCTCGTCGGTCGGCCTCGCGGGCGCCACGCCCGTGGTGGTCACGACCAGGCGGGTGTCGCGCAGGTCCCAGCCCTGGATCAGGTCGAGGGTCTCGCGGGTGCGGGCGTAGCGGTCGTCGGCGGACTCGTCCTCGGCGGGCGTGACGTGCACCGCGAGCGGCAGCACGACCACCTCCGCGTCGGCGGGCACGGCGTCGACCGCGGTGACCACCGCCGCGCCGGCGAGGTCGGCGACGCCGTGGCCGAGGTCGAGCACGGCGACCTCGGCGGCGGAGGCGTCGAGGGTCACCGGCTGCCACGCCGCCGCGGCCGCCGCCTGGTTGGCCGCGTTGTTCACCACCAGCGCGTACCGCTGCCGCTGGAACGCGTAGGTCGGCAGGTCGACCGCCCGCGCGCCGGTGCCGGCGAAGAACGCCGACCAGTCCACGGCCACGCCGCGGGTGTGCAGCCCGGCCAGGGCCCCGACCGCGGTCTCCGCCTCCGGCCGATCGCGCCGCACGGACGCCAGCACCGCCCGGTCGCGGTTGTCGGCCAGGGCGTCGAGCACCGAGGCGGCCATCGCGGTGAGCACGCCGTCCGGCCCGACCTCCAGGAAGGTGGTCACGCCCTGGGCGGCCAGGGTCCGCACGGCCTGGTCGAAGCGGACCGTGCCGCGCACGTGCCGCACCCAGTAGCCGGGTGTGGCCAGCTCGTCGGTGGCGAGCACGCCGGTCGCGGTGGACACGATCGGCAGGCGCGGCCGCTGGTAGTCGACGGAGCGGGCGATGTCGGCGAACTCGCCGAGCATCGGCTCCATCAGCGGCGAGTGGAACGCGTGGCTGACCGTGAGCCGGCGGGTGCGCCGGTTGCGGTTCTCCCACTGCTTGGCCGCCAGCAGGGTGGCTTCCTCCTCGCCGGCCAGGACGACGGCGCGCGGGCCGTTGACCGCGGCCACGTCCACCACGCCGACCAGGCCGTCCAGCTCGGCCCGCACTTCCTCCTCGGTGGCCTCGACCGCGACCATCGCGCCGGTGCGCGGCAGGGCCTGCATCAGCCGGCCGCGCGCGGCGACCAACCGGGCCGCGTCCGAGAGGGAGAACACCCCGGCCACGTGCGCGGCGGCCAGCTCGCCGATGGAGTGCCCGGCCAGGAAGTCCGGCCGCACGCCCCACGACTCCAGCAGCCGGAACAGGGCCACCTCCACCGCGAACAGCGCGGGCTGGGTGAAGCCGGTCTCGTCCAGACCCACGCCGTCGGCGATCACCTCGCGCAGCGGCCGGTCCAGCATCGGGTCCAGCGCCGCGCACACCTCCTCGAACACCTCCGCGAACACCGGGAACGCCTCGGCCAGCGCCAGACCCATGCCGACCCGCTGCGCACCCTGACCGGTGAACAGGAACCCGAGCCGGCCACCGCCGGTGGTGCGCCCGGCCCGCTCGGGGTCGACCGCGGCCAGCTGCGCCTCGAAGTCGCCGAGGTCGGAACCGACGAGCACCGCGTGGCGCTCCAGCGTGGTGCGGCGGGTGAGGAGGGTGAACGCGACGTCGGCCGGGGTGACCTCCGGGTGGTCGGCCAGGAACCCGCGGAAGGACTCCGCCTGCGCCAGCAACGCCTGCGGCGTCTTGCCCGACAGCAACCACGGCACCACCGGGGCCGACTGCGGCGCGGGCGACTGCTCGGCGGCCGGGGCCTGTTCGATGATGACGTGGGCGTTGGTGCCGCTGATGCCGAACGAGGACACGCCCGCGCGGCGCGGCCGGTCCAGCTCCGGCCACGGCGTCGCCTCGGTCAGCAGCGACACCGCGCCCGCGTCCCAGTAGACGTGCAGGGACGGCTCGGTGACGTGCAGCGTCCTGGGCATCACGCCGTGGCGCATGGCCTCGATGGTCTTGATGATGCCCGCGACACCGGCCGCGGCCTGGGTGTGGCCGATGTTGGACTTGAGCGAGCCCAGGCGCAGCGGGCGTTCCGGGTCGCGGCCCTGGCCGTAGGTGGCGAGCAGGGCCTGGGCCTCGATCGGGTCGCCCAGCGTCGTGCCCGTGCCGTGCGCCTCCACCAGGTCCACGTCGGCGGGCGACAGGCCCGCCTTGCCCAGCGCCTGCCGGATCACCCGCTCCTGCGACGGCCCGTTGGGCGCGGTCAGGCCGTTGGACGCGCCGTCCTGGTTGACCGCGCTGCCCTTGACGATCGCCAGCACCGGGTGGCCGTTGCGCTTGGCGTCCGACAGCCGCTCCAGCACCAGCAGCGCCGCGCCCTCCGACCAGCCCGTGCCGTCGGCCGAGGCCGAGAACGCCTTGCACCGGCCGTCGGGCGACAGGCCGCGCTGCCGCGAGAACTCGATGAACGGGTTCGGCGTCGACATCACCGTGACGCCGCCCGCGAGCGCCAGGTCCGTCTCACCGGACCGCAGCGCCTGGCCGGCCAGGTGCACCGCGACCAACGACGACGAGCAGGCCGTGTCGATGGTCAGCGCCGGGCCTTCGAGCCCGAAGGTGTAGGCCAGGCGGCCGGACGCCACGCTGCCCGCCGTGCCGCTGGCCAGGTAGCCCTCCAGCTCGGCCGGCAGCTGCCCCGACTGCTCGGTGTAGTCGGTGTACATGACGCCCGCGAACACGCCGGTCTGGCTGCCCCGCAGCGAGGCCGGGTCGATGCCCGCCCGCTCGAACGCCTCCCACGCCACCTCCAGCAGCAGGCGCTGCTGGGGGTCGGTGGCCAGCGCCTCGCGCGGCGACATGCCGAAGAACTCCGGGTCGAAGTCGTAGGCGTCGTGCAGGAAGCCGCCGTTGCGGGTGTAGGTCTTGCCCGCCTGGTCGGGGTCGGGGTCGAACAGGTTCGCGATGTCCCAGCCGCGGTCGGCCGGGAACTCGCTCACCGCGTCGACCTCGTCGCGCACCAGCGCCCACAGCTCCTCGGGCGACCGCACGCCGCCGGGGAACCGGCAGGCCATGCCGACCACGGCGATCAGGTCGTCGTCGGTGTCGGCGTCGACGCGCGCCGCCGTCCGCTCGGCGGCCTGCTCGACCGGGGACACCTGGCCCGCCAGGTAGCCGGCCACCGCGGCGGGTGACGGGTAGTCGAAGATCAGCGTGCTGGGCAGCCGCAGCCCGGTCGAGGCGGTCAGGTGGTTGCGCAGCTCGACCGCGGTCAGCGAGTCGAAGCCCAGCTCCTTGAACGCCGCAGCCATGTCCACGCCGGAGTCGTCGGCGTGCCCGAGCACCTGGGCCACGGTGGCGCGCACCAGCTCGCCCACCGCGGTCTCGCGCTCGGCGGCCGACAGCCCGGCCAGCCGCTGCGTCAGCTGCGACCCGTCGCCCGGCGCGGCCTCCTCGGCCGCCGCACGCCGTGCCGCGGGCGTCGTGCCGACCAGGCCGCGCAGCACGGCGGGCATCCGCTCGCCCTGGGCGCGCAGCGCGGCGTGGTCCAGCACGGCGGCGGTCACCGCGGCCTCGTCCGAGGCGACGGCGGCGTCGAACAGCGCCAGGCCGTCCGCGCCGGGCAGCGGCAGCACGCCGTTGCGGGCCAGGCGCTGCCGGTCGGTCTCGCTGAGCGTGCCGGTGATGCCGCTGGTCTCCTCCCACAGGCCCCACGCCACCGACGTGGCGGGCAGGCCCTGCGCGCGGCGGTGGTGCGCCAAGGCGTCGAGGAACGCGTTGCCCGCCGCGTAGTTGCCCTGCCCCGGGTTGCCGAACGTGCCTGCCACCGAGGAGTACAGGACGAACGCGGCCACGTCGCCGACCAGCTCGTGCAGGTGCCAGGCGGCGTCGACCTTGGGCTTGAGCACCGCGTCGAGGCGGCGGCCGTCGAGGGAGGTGACCACGCCGTCGTCCACCACGCCGGCGGTGTGCACGACGCTCTTGACGGGGTGGTCGGCGAGCAGCGCGGCCAGCGCCTTGCGGTTCTCCACGGCGACGGCGGCGACCGCGACGCGTGCGCCCTCGGCCTCCAGCTCGGCGACCAGTTCGGCCGCGCCCGGGGCGTCCGGGCCGCGGCGGCTGACCAGCAGGAGGTCGCGTGCGCCGTGCTCGCGGACCAGGTGCTTGGCGGCCAGCGCGCCGAGGGCGCCCGTGCCGCCGGTGATCAGGACCGTGCCGCCGGCCCAGTCGACCGTCGCGTCACCGGCCGCGGCCTTCGCCAGGCGCGGCAGCAGCACCGCGCCCTCGCGCAGCGCCAGCTGCGGTTCGCCGGAGGACAGCGCCGCGGGCAGCGCCTGCCACGAGTCGGGGTGGCCGTCGTGGTCGACCAGGACGAACCGGCCGGGGTTCTCGGACTGGGCGCTGCGCACCAGACCCCAGGCGCCGGCGTGGTGCAGGTGGTCGGCGCCGGGAGCGCCGCTGCCGCCGCGGGTGAGGACGACGAGCGTCGCGCCCGCCAGCCGGTCGTCGGCGAGCCACAGCTGGAGCAGTTCCAGCACCGACCTGGTGACGCGGTGCGCGCTGTCCACCGGCCGGTCGCCCGGCTCGGGCAGCAGCGCCACGACGTGACGCGGCACGTCGTCGCCGGTCAGCGCCTGCGCCAGGTCGGGCAGGTCGAGGTAGGTGCGGTGGGGCGCCGCGTCGGCGGGCAGGCTGAAGACGTCCTCGAACCCGTCCGCGCCGACCGCCGTCCACGGCACCGGCTCGCCGGTCGCGCCCGGCGTCCACTCCAGGCGCAGCAGCTTGCCGGGCCCGTTGTCGCGCAACGCCTCCGGCGACACCGGCCGCAGCACCAGCGACTCGGCCGTCAGCACGGGAGCGCCCGCGCCGTCGACCGCGTCGACCGCCACCACCACCGTGTCCGGGTCGGGCCGGGTCACGCGGTGCCGCACGCGCAGCGTCCGCGCGCCCGCCGCCCGCACGCTCACCCCGGACCAGGCGAACGGCAGGAACGTGCCGCTGCCCTCGTCCGCGACGCCCGGCAGCAGCGGGTGCAGCGCGGCGTCGAGCAGGGCCGGGTGCAGCACGAACGACCCGGCCGCCGCACGCTGGTCGGCGGGCAGCGCGACCTCGGCGTACAGGTCGTCACCCGAGCGCCACAGCTTCGTCAGGCCCTGGAACGCGGGCCCGTAGCCGTAGCCGTGCCCGGTGAGCCGCGGGTAGACGTCGGTCAGGTCGACCTCGGTGCCGGTCGGCGGCCACGGTCCGAGGTCCACCGCGGCGGTGTCGTCGGCCGCGGCGAGCACACCGGTGGCGTGCTCGACCCACTCGGCGCCCTCCTCCTCGCGGCGCGCGTACACCCGCAAGGACCGGTAGCCCAGCTCGTCCGGCTCGTCCACCACGACCTGCACGTGGACGGCGCCCTGCGCGGGCAGCACCAGCGGCGCGGCCAGGGTCAGCTCCACCACGCGGTCCGCGCCGACCCGTTCGCCGGCCGACAGCGCCAGCTCCAGGTAGGCGGTGCCGGGCAGCACGGCCGAGCCCGCGATGGCGTGGTCGGCGAGCCAGCCGTGCGAGTGCAGGCCGAGCCGACCGGTCAGCACGAGCCGGTCGCCGCCCGCCAGGTCGACCGCCGCGCCCAGCAGCGGGTGGTCGGCCGAGACGAGGCCGGCCTCGGACACGTCGCCACCGGTGGGCGCGGTGAGCCAGAACCGCTTGGGCTGGAACGCGTAGGTCGGCAGCTCGACGCGCCGCGCGTTCGTGCCCTCGTACAGCGCGGCCCAGTCGACGCCCGTGCCCGCCGTGAACACCTGCGCCAGCGCGGTGAGCGCCGAGCGCGGCTCGTCCCGGTCGGCGCGCAGCAGCGGCACCGCCACCACGCCCTCGACCTCGGCGGCGATGGCCGGGACCAGCGCCGACAGCACGCCCGTCGGGCCCAGCTCCAGCAGCGCGGTCACGCCCTCGTCCAGCAGCGTGCGCACGGCGTCGGCGAACCGCACCGCGGCCCGCGCCTGCCGCACCCAGTAGCCCGGGGTGGTGAGCTCGGCCGCGTCGGCGAGCCGGCCGGTCACCGTGGACACGATCGGCACCCGGGGCGCGGAGTACAGCACGCCCTCGGCGACCGCGGCGAACTCCTCCAGCATCGGCTCGATGAGCGGCGAGTGGAACGCGTGGCTCACCTCCAGCCGCTTGGTGCGCCGGCCGCGGGCGGAGAAGGCGGCGGCGAGCGCCTCGGCGGCGGCGGTCTCGCCGGCGACGACGATCGCGGTGGGGCCGTTGATCCCGGCGATGTCGACGCCGTCGACCAGCTCGGCCCGCACCTCCTCTTCGGTGGCCTCGATCGCGACCATGGCGCCGGTGCGGGGCAGGGCCTGCATGAGCCGGCCGCGCGCGGCGACCAGGCGTGCCGCGTCGACCAGGGAGAACACGCCCGCGACGTGCGCGGCGGCCAGTTCGCCGATGGAGTGCCCGGCCAGGAAGTCCGGTCGCACGCCCCAGGAGTCGACCAGCCGGAACAGGGCGACCTCGACGGCGAACAGCGCGGGCTGGGTGTAGCCGGTCTCGTCCAGGTCGACGCCGTCGGCGATCACCTCGCGCAGCGGCCGGTCCAGCATCGGGTCCAGCGCCGCGCACACCTCCTCGAACGCCTCCGCGAACACCGGGAACGCCTCGGCCAGCGCCAGACCCATGCCGACCCGCTGCGCACCCTGACCGGTGAACAGGAACGCCGAGCGCACGGCGGAGGCCAGGCCGGTGACCGCGGTCGGGCCGGACTTCCCGGCGGCCACGGTGTCGAGCGCGGCCAGCAGCGCCTCGTGGTCGTCGCCCCACACCACCGCGCGGTGGTCGAGCGCGGCTCGCGTGGTGGCCAGCGACCAGCCGACGTCCAGCGGGTCCACACCGGACTCGGCGAACTCGCGCAGCCGGGACGCCTGCGCGGCGAGCGAGCCGGCGCCCCGACCGGACAGCACCCACGGCAGCGGCGTGGCCGGAACCACCCGCTCGGGGGCCGGGGTCGTCGCCGCCTCGGGCGCCTGCTCGATGATCACGTGGGCGTTGGTGCCGCTGATGCCGAACGAGGACACGCCCGCGCGGCGCGGCCGGTCCAGCTCCGGCCACGGCGCGGTCTCGGTGGCCAGCCGCACGGCGCCGCTCGTCCAGTCCACGTGCGGTGACGGCTCGTCCGCGTGCAGGGTCCGCGGCACGGTGGCGTGCCGGATCGCCTCGATGCTCTTGATGATGCCCGCGACACCGGCCGCGGCCTGGGTGTGGCCGATGTTGGACTTCAGCGAGCCCAGGTACAGCGGCTGCTCGCGGTCCCGGCCGTAGGTCGACAGCAGGGCCTGGGCCTCGATCGGGTCGCCCAGCGTCGTGCCCGTGCCGTGCGCCTCCACCAGGTCGACGTCGGCCGGGGAGAGGCCGGCCTTGCCCAGCGCCTGCCGGATGACCCGCTCCTGCGACGGCCCGTTGGGCGCGGTCAGGCCGTTGGACGCGCCGTCCTGGTTCACCGCGGACGCGCGGATCACGGCCAGCACGGGGTGGCCGTTGCGCTTGGCGTCCGACAGCCGCTCCAGCACCAGCAGGCCCGCGCCCTCCGACCAGCCCGTCCCGTCCGCGTCCGCGGAGAACGCCTTGCACCGGCCGTCGGGCGACAGGCCGCGCTGCCGCGAGAACTCCACGAAGATGCCGGGCGTGGACATCACGGTCACGCCACCGGCCAGCGCGATCGACGCCTCGCCGCGGGCCAGCGCCTGGCCGGCCAGGTGCACCGCGACCAACGACGACGAGCACGCCGTGTCGACGGTGAGCGCCGGGCCTTCGAGCCCGAAGGTGTAGGCCAACCGGCCGGAGGCGACGCTCACCTGGTTGCCGGTGAGCAGGTAGCCGTCGTAGCCGTCCGCGCCCTGGTGCAGGCGCGGCCCGTAGTCCTGGGTCATCGCGCCGACGAACACACCGGTGTTGCTTCCCCGCAACGTCTCGGGGTCGATCCCGGCCCGCTCGAACGCCTCCCACGCCACTTGCAGCAACAGGCGCTGCTGCGGGTCCATCGCGGTCGCCTCGCGCGGGCTGATGCCGAAGAACGCGGCGTCGAACTCGTCGGCGTCGTGCAGGAAGCCGCCGTAGCGGGCGTTGGTCGAGCCCTGCTTGTCCGGGTCCGGGTCGTAGAGCGCGGCGGTGTCCCAGCCGCGGTTGGTCGGGAACTCCGAGATGGCGTCCACGCCGTCGCGCACCAGCTCCCACAGCTGCTCCGGCGAGCGCACCCCGCCCGGGAAGCGGCACGCCATGCCGACCACCGCGATCGGCTCGTCCAACGCCGCCACCGGGCGGGTGGTCACCGGGGCGACCTGCGCCGCCCCGCCGGTGAGCTCGCCGTCGAGGTAGCGGGCCAGCGCCTGCGGCGTCGGCTGGTTGAACGTCAGGGCGGCGGGCAGCTTCAGGCCGGTGGCGGCGCTGAGCCGGTTGCGGAACTCGACCGAGGTGACCGAGTCCAGGCCGAGCTCCTTGAACGTCCTGTCGGTCTCCACCGCGGACGCGCCGTCGAAGCCCAGCACCGGCGCGACCTGCGCGCGCACCACGTCCACCAGCACGCGCAGCCGCTCGCGGTCCGGCAGGCCGGCCAGCCTCGCGCGCAGCTCCACCGTGGCGTCGTCGCCCTCCTCCAGCTCGACCGGGCGGGGCGTGCCCGACGCCTCCTTGGGCGTGAAGCCGGAGCCGGTGAACCAGTAGTGGCGGCGCTGGAACGCGTAGGTCGGCAGGTCGACCACGCGGGGGTCCGCGCCGTCGAACACCGACGCCCAGTCCAACGGCACGCCGTGGGCGTGCACCGCGCCCATCGACAGCAGGAACCGGCGCGGACCGCCGTCGTCGCGGCGCAGCGACCCGAACGCCGCGCCGTCGACCTCCTCGGCGTCGATCGTGTCGCTGATCGCGTGCGTCAGCACGGGGTGCGGGCTCGCCTCGACGAACGTCCGGTGCCCGTCGGCCAGCAGCACCTGCACCGTCTCGTGGAAGCGGACCTGGTGGCGCAGGTTGGAGAACCAGTAGCCCGCGTCCATCGACGCGGTGTCGACCAGCCCACCGGTGAGCGTGGAGTAGAACGGGATCTCCGAGGTCCTGGGCCGCACGGCGGCGAGGACGTCGAGCAGTTCCTCCTTCAGGCTCTCCACGTCCGCCGAGTGGGAGGCGTAGTCCACCGCGATGACCGAGGCGCGCACGTCCTGCGCCTGGTACTCGGCGACGATCTCGGCCAGGGCCGCGGGGTCGCCGGCGATGACCGTGTTCGTGGGGCTGTTCACCGCGGCCACCGAGACGCGGCCACCGTGCTCGGCGACCCGCTCGGCCACCCGGTCCGCGGGCAGCGACACCGCCGCCATCCCGCCGGTGCCCGCCAGCGCCCGGATCGCCTTGCTGCGCAACGCGACCACGCGTGCCGCGTCGGTCAGCGTGAGCGCGCCGGCGACGTGCGCGGCGGCGATCTCGCCCTGGGAGTGGCCGATGACGGCGTCGACCCGCAGGCCGTTGTGCCGCCACAGCTTCGCCAACGACACCATCACGGCGAACAGGGCGGGCTGGACCACGTCCACCCGGTCGAAGCCGGGAGCGCCCTCCACCCCGCGGAGCACGTCGAGCAGCGACCAGTCGGTGAACTCGGACAGTGCCTCGGCGCACTCGCCGAGGGCGCGGGCGAACACCGGCGAGGACTCCGCCAGCTCCACGGCCATGCCCGCCCACTGCGAGCCCTGGCCGGGGAAGACGAGCACGCTGCGACCGGGGTCGCCCACCGCGCCCTGCACGGCGTCGGCCGTCGCCTCGCCCGCCGCCAGCGCGGCCAGCCCGGCGTCCAGCTCCTCCCGGGTCGAGCCGACGATGACGGCGCGGTGCTCGAACGCGGCACGGGTGGTGGCCAGCGACCACGCCACGTCCACCGCCCGCTCATCGGTGAGGTGCCGGGCCAACGCCTGCGCCTGACCGGTCAGGGCGGACCGGCTGCGGCCGGACAGCAGCCACGGCACCACCTGGTCGGTGGCCGGGGTCTCTACTTCGGGCACGCGCGGCCCCTCGGCGAGCACCACGTGGGCGTTCGTGCCGCCCATGCCCCACGAGCTGACGCCCGCGACCAGCGGCTCCTCCGGGCGCGGCCACGGCGAGAGCTCGGTGTGCACGCGCAGCTTGAGCTCGTCGAGCGGGATGTCGGGGTTCGGCGTCTCGAAGTTCAGGCTCGGCGGCAGGGCCCGGTGGCGGATCGCCAGCGCCGCCTTGACGAAGCCGACGATGCCCGCCGCGCCCTCCAGGTGGCCGACGTTGGTCTTGGCGGAGCCGACCAGCAGCGGGTCGGTGCGCCCGGCCATGACCGCGCCGAGCGCGCGGGCCTCGATCGGGTCGCCCACCGGCGTGCCGGTGCCGTGCAGCTCCACGTACTGCGCCCGCGCCGGGTCCACGCCCGCGTCGGCGAACGCCTCCCGGATCACCTCGGCCTGCGCGTGCTCGCTGGGCACCGTGAGCCCTTCGGTGGCCCCGTCGTTGTTGACGGCGCTGCCGAGCACCACCGCGTACACCGGGTCGCCGTCGGCGATGGCCTGGCTGAGCCGCTTGAGCACGACCACGGCGCCGCCCTCGCCGCGCACGTAGCCGTTGGCCCGCGCGTCGAAGGTGTAGCTGCGGCCGTCGGGTGACAGGGCGCCGAACCGCTCCAGGCTGACGGTCTGCTCGCCGAGCAGGTTCAGGTTCACGCCCGCCGCCAGCGCCAGGTCCACCGTCCCGTCGCGCAGGCTCTCCGCCGCCAGGTGGACCGCGACCAGCGACGACGCCTGCGCGGCGTCCACCGTGGCGCTGGGTCCGCGCAGGTCGAAGGCGTAGGACACGCGGTTGGCGATGATGCCGCGGTGCGTGCCGGTCACCGTGTGCTGGGTGATCGCCGAGGTGCCGTGCTGGTACAGCAGGCCGGCGTAGTCGTCGCGGATGCTGCCGACGAACACCGCCGTGCGGCTGCCCCGCAGGTGGGCCGGGACGATGCGGGCGTCCTCGACGGCTTCCCAGGCGAGCTCCAGCACCAGCCGCTGCTGCGGGTCCAGCGCCGCGGCCTCGCGCGGCGAGATGCCGAAGAACCCGGCGTCGAAGTCCGCGACCGCCTCCAGGAAGCCGCCGCGGTCGATGCCCGGAGCGGCCTGGTCCCACCGCCCCTCGGGGGCGGTGGTGATGGCGTCGCGGCCGTCGCGCAAGAGGTCCCAGAACGCCGGTGGCCCGTCCGCTCCCGGCAGGCGGACCGCCATCCCGATGACCGCGACGGCTTCCTGGTGCCCGCCCGGCGCCGACAGGTGCCCGGTTGTGGGGTGGTCCATGCGGCGACCGCCTTTCCTGACCCAGCTGACCGATGGTTCGCTTGTGTTCCCAGCGGAAGGTAGGTCGCGGGCGGTAACCGGACACTCTTGCCGCGCTGCGTGAGAGTGCTGTTACTCGCTGGTGGAGGCAGCACGACCGGCCACGGCTACATTCGGACCATCCGGACCCAGATCAAGTCCTTTGTGGACTCCGGCAGCGCACGAGCGCACCGCGCCGAGACGAGGGGATAGCCGCAGATGTCCGAGAGAGTGCACGTCCCTCCACAGGTCGTAGATCGTGCGGACCGCGACCTGGCCACGCCCGACGCCGTGACGCCTTCGAGCCTGCGCTCGGTCATGGGCCGGTTCGCGACCGGCGTGGTGGTGATCACCGTGGGTGGTGACCACGTCCACGGCATGACCGCCAACGCGTTCGGCTCGATCTCGCTGGAGCCGCCGATCGTCCACTGCTGCATCGCGCACTCGGCGGTCATGCACAGCGCGCTGAGCGGATCGGGCCGGTTCGGCGTGTCGATCATGGGCGCGGACCAGGAGGGCCTGGTCCGCTACTTCGCCGACCGCAAGCGCCCGCTCGGCCCGGCGCAGTTCGACGCCGTCGACTGGGTCGAGGGCCCGCAGACCGGCGCGCCGCTGCTCACCGGCGCGCTGGCGTGGCTGGAGTGCGAGGTGCTGGACGTGCACGTGGCGGGCGACCACTCGCTGTTCCTCGGCCGCGTGCTGGCGTGCGAGAACGGCGTCGGCGACCGCGCCCTGCTGTTCTACCAGGGCGGCTTCCACGAGGTGGTGTCCGGGTGAGCACCTCGGAACTCGACTTCGTGCCCGTCCGCCTCACGTCGGACGCCGAACCCGCCCCCGAGAGCGCCGCCCCGGCGTCCGGGCGGTCGATGGCGGGCTTGCGCGAGGCGCACGACAGGCAGCGCTCGCGGATCGCGGCGGGACGCCCCGAAGCGGTGGCCCGGCAGCACAAGCTGGGCAAGCGCACCGCCCGGGAACGGCTCGACCTGCTGCTGGACGTCGGCTCGTTCGTCGAGGTCGACCTCTACCGGCGGGGCACGACCGGCGCGCACACCGACGGCGTGGTCGCCGGGTGCGGCACGGTCGACGGCCGCCGCGTGTTCGTCTACGCGCAGGACTTCACCATCTCCGGCGGCTCGCTCGGCGCGGCGCACGCGGCCAAGATCCAGAAGGTGATGGACCTCGCGGTCTCGACCGGCTCGCCCGTGGTCGGGCTCAACGACAGCGGCGGCGCACGCATCCAGGAGGGCGTGCTGGCGCTGCACGGCTACGGCGGCATCTTCCAGCGGCAGGTCCGCGCCTCGGGCGTGGTGCCGCAGATCGCCGTCGTCCTCGGGCCGTCCGCGGGCGGCGCGGCCTACTCCCCCGCCCTGGCCGACTTCACCTTCATGGTCCGCGACACCGCGCAGATGTACCTGACCGGTCCCGACATCGTCGCGCAGGTCACCGGCGAGCGGGTCAGCCACGCCGACCTCGGCGGCGCCGACGTGCACGGCTCGCGCTCCGGCGTGGCCTCCTTCGTCTACGACGACGAGGTCGACTGCCTGGACGGCGTGCGCGAACTGCTCGCCCTGCTGCCGTCGAACAACCTGGAACCGCCGCCGGCGCTGCCCTCCCGCGGCGCGCACACCGACCACCGACCGCGCCTGGCCGACATCGTCCCCGTCGAGCCGAACAAGCCCTACGACATCCGGGCCGTGCTGGCCGAGATCGTGGACGACGGCGAGTACCTGGAGGTCCACGAGCACTGGGCGCGCAACGTCGTGTGCGCGCTCGCCCGCGTCGACGGGCAGGTCGTCGGCGTGGTCGGCAACCAGCCCGTCGTGCTGGCCGGCGTGCTCGACACCACCGCGTCGCAGAAGGCCGCCAGGTTCGTGCGGTTCTGCGACGCCTTCGGCATCCCCCTCGTGTCGCTGGTCGACGTGCCCGGGTTCCTGCCCGGCAGCGAGCAGGAGCTCGGCGGCGCCATCCGGCACGGCGCGAAGCTGCTCTACGCCTACTGCGAGGCCACCGTGCCGCGCATCCAGGTCATCCTGCGCAAAGCCTACGGCGGCGCCTACATCGTCATGGACTCGCGCTCGGTCGGCACGGACCTGTCCTTGGCCTGGCCGACCAACGAGATCGCCGTCATGGGCCCCGAGGGCGCGGTCAACCTGCTGCACCGCCGCGAGCTCGCCGCGGCCGACGACCCCGTCCGGCTGCGCGCGGCGCTGGTCGCCGACTACCAGGCCGAGCTGATGCACCCCTACCACGCCGCCGAGCACGGGCTGGTCGACGACGTCATCGACCCGGCGGAGACGCGGGCCGCGATCGCCCGGGGGCTGACCATGCTGCGCGACAAGCGCGCCGAGGCGCCGCGGCGCAAGCACGGCAACACGCCGCTGTGACCCGGAGCCGCGGCGCGGACGTCGCCTTGTCACTCGATCAGGGCATTGCGGCGGGGTACGGCATCGGGAAGTGCCTCGGTAACTTCAAAGTGCGTCCTTACCGAGCGTCCCGATGCCCGCCAGTATTGATCGAAACGCATGTCAACGCTGTCACGACAGCACCGCGCAACAAGGGGGCACGATGAGGACGGTCAAGTCGTTCTCAGACCTTCAGGAGCCTTTCCTCGCCTACATCCAGGACATCGTCTACGCCACGATGACCACGGTGGACAGCAAGAACCGGCCCCGTTCGAGGGTTCTGCTGCCGATCTGGGAGGTCCGCGACGGCCTGCCGGTCGGGTGGATCGCGGCGTACAAGACGCCGGTGAAGGTGGCCCACCTGCGGCGGAACCCGCACACCACGATCTCCTACTGGAGCCCCAAGCAGAACGCGGTGTTCGCCGACTGCACGGCCGAGTGGATCGACGAGGACCAGGACGTCCGGCGCGAGATCTGGGACCTCTACAAGAAGGGCAGCCCGCCCGGCGTCGGCTACGACCCGGCGAACTTCTGGCGCGGCGACCACACCGATCCCAAGTTCGGCCTGATCAAGCTCATCCCGTGGCGCGTCCAGGTGTTGCGCGGGATGGACCTGAGCAGCGTGTTCTGGCAGGCGCCGGAACCGGCGGAGCTGTCGGAGCCCGCGTCGACGCTCTAGTGCACGGCAGATGGGCCTTGTCCCCGTTACCCAGGGGGCAAGGCCCGTTCTCGTCGTGCGGCACCGGGACCGCCGCGCCACCCGGACCGGCTCGTGGTCGCCCGAGATCGCCGACGCGCGGGGAAGGGCTGCCGGTCATCGGCGTCCCTCCCCCGCGCGTCGGCGATCCGGCGTCGGGCCTCGCCCAGCCACCCCTCAGGCGGGGTTCCACACGCCGCGGCTCGCCGCGTCCTTCACGAAGTCCTCGAACGCGATCGGCTGGTGGCCCGTCACCTGCTCGACGGTGAACGTGACGGCACCGCTGGTGCCGTGGTCGATCCGCGCGGTCAGCTCGCCGATGAACCGGGCGTAGTCGGTGGGCACGCCGAACTCGACCAGCTCGGCCTCGTAGTCCTCCTGCGACACGGGCACGTACTTCACCTCGCGGCCGATGGCGTGACCGATGATGTCGACGGCCTCGGCGAAGGTCAGCGCGACCCGGCCGCTGAGGTTGTAGACGCGCCCGGAGTGACCGTCCTCGGTCAGCGCGGCGGCGGCCACCTCGGCGACGTCGGCCACGTCGATGAACGCCTCGGCGCCCGTGCCCGCGGGCAGCGGCAGCTCGCCGGCCCGGATGCTGTCCAGCAGCACGCCCTCGTCGAAGTTCTGGTTGAACCAGCAGGGGCGCAGCACCGTCCACTCGACACCGGACGCGCGTGCCGCCTCGGTGCCGGCGTGCAGGTCCTTGCCGCCGATCAGGCCCGCGGGCCTGGCCTGGAGCGCGACGATCCGGGTCACGCCGAGGTCGACGGCCTTGTCGTAGAACCGGGCGATCATCCCCTCGGCGTCCCACTGGCCGGGCTTGTCCTGCTGGTCGACGACGTACACCGCGCCGACGCCGGTCAACGCCCGGCCCCAGGTGGTCTCGTCGTCCCAGTCGAAGCGGACGTCGCCGGTGCGGCTCGCGGCCCGCACCTGGAGGCCCTTGTCCCGCAGCAGCGGCACGAGCCTGCGGCCGGTCTTGCCGGTCGCGCCGAGCACGAGGATGGGCTTGGTCTTCTTCGCCATGAGCGCAGCCCTTTCTAGGCAGCACAGAACAGATCGGGGGCGCGGTGACGTCACGCGCGGTGATGAGCGGCGGGGGGGGCCCCCCCCCCCCCCGCGGGGGGGGGGGGGGGGGGCGGGCGCCCCCCCCCCCCGGGGGGGGGGGGCCCCCCGGGGGGGGGGCCCCCCCCGGGGGGGGGGGGGCGCGCCCCCCGGGGGGGGCGGGGCGGGGGGGCG
>NZ_JBIVUG010000013.1:96511-178236 GCF_044757065.1 Actinosynnema sp. NPDC091369
CCGGCTTGGCCTGGCGCGCTGCCCAGGTGGTGGGGCGTGGACTTCTCGGCCTGCCGCGCCCCCCTTCCCGGGCTGACCACCCCCGCGGGGCGCCGCGGGCCGGGGGGGGGGGGGGCCCCGCGGCGCTCGACGCCTGCCTGGGGGAGGGCAGGCACGGGGCGCGGCGGACACCCTGGGGTGGTGGACGCCGCGCCATGCCGGGAGCGGGATTCGGGGATCCCTAGAGGAACGGGGTGTCGGGCGAGAGGCCCAGGATCACCCGTCCGTGCAGCTCCATGTTGGTGTTGAAGAGGAACAGGGCGTGGATCGACAGGCCCAGCATGTCGCGGTGGAACCGCTGGAACGGCACGTCGCGCGAGATGGACGAGGCGCCCGCGGCGTCGTGCAGCGTCACCACGGCCTCCTTGGCGAGCTGGATGGCCATGCCCGCCTCGCCGCGCACCTCGGCGCGCTCCTCGGTCGACGGGTACGTGCCCGCGTCCGCGTGCGCCTGGAGGAAGGCGATGATCTTGTTGGTCAGCGCCTCCGCCGCGGCGATGCGGTTCTTGGCCGTGGCGACCTGGATGTGGGTCAGCGGGGACTCGGACTGGTTCGTCCACGGCGTGTAGGTGATGCCGCGTCCGGGCAGCCGCTCAAGGAACGTCTCGTACGCGCCCTTGGCGATCCCGAGGTACGACGCGACCGCGCCGGCCACGATGTAGGGCAGGAACGCGTAGTTGGTGCCGGTCGCGCCGCTGTTGGCGCGGTCCGCGGCGCCCGCGCCGAGCAGTTCCGGCAGGAACAGCGACCGGTGCTGCGGCACGAACACGTTCTCGACCTTCGCCGACGCCGAGCCGGTGCCCTCGGCCGACGAGGTGTCCCAGTCGTCGACGATCTCGATCTCCGAGACGGGGACGACGACCACGTACGGCAGCCCGCCCTCGGGCGTCACGTGCACGGCGGCCAGCGTCACCCAGTCGGCGGCGTGCAGGCCGGACAGCCACTTCCAGGTGCCGTTGACGGTCCAGCCGCCCTCGGCGGGCTCGATGGTGCCGGTGGGCGTGAAGCCGGTGGACACCCGGTGGTCGGGCTTGCTGAAGATCTCCTGCTGGGCCTGCTCGGACAGCGTGGTGTGGATCCACGCGCTGGCCTGGAGGATCATCGCGGCCCAGCCGGTGGCGCTGTCGGCCTTGGCGACCGCCTCGAAGACCTTCGCCTGGTCCGCGAGCGACAGCTCCAGGCCGCCGAAACGCCGGGGCGTGGTGAGCCGGAAGACCCCGGCCTGCTCCAGCAGGTTGATGCTCTCCGCGGGGACGTGGCGTTCCCGCTCGGCTTGCCGGCCGTTCTCACGAAGCTTGGGTGCGATTTCCGCGACTGCGTCCAAAATCGTGGAGACGTCGACTTTGAGGTCGGTCGTCGTCATTCCTGCCTCCTCAGCGACACTGACTACGAGATGAACCGGGCGGGAATGTCCGAACGACCCGGCAACGAAGTCGAGCCTAGCCGTGTGAGAGGTGCACCCGTTTTTTCTCCGGTAATCGCGCGGTTGTCGCGGTCATCAGGCGGTAATTGTTCGCGATGACCGGGTGGCCGAACGATCCCGGGTCCGACCGCCGGTGTGGCGGTCGGACCCGGGAGGTCGGCGCGATCAGCTCACCGCGGGCTGCGAGGCGGCCTCGTCGGCGGACGCGGCGGCCGTCTTCTTCGAACCCAGGCCGGTGGCCACGATGATGACGGCGACGACGGTGGCGACGACCGGCACCACGAGCGCGTCGTGGAAGCCCTCGATCAGGCCCTCCTCACCGGCCGCCACGTTCAGCGACGCGGCCACGGCCAGGCCGAGCGCGGCGCCGAACTGGAACGAGGTGTTCCAGATGCCGCCCGCGAGACCCTGCTCCTCGTCGGCGATGCCCTCGACCGCGACGATCGTCAGCGGACCGTAGACCAGGGTGAACGCCACGCCGAGCAGCACCATGGTCGGGAACATCGACGTCCAGTAGTTCGCGTCGGCCGGGATGTTGAGGAACAGCGCGTACGCGGCCAGGGCGGCGACGAAGCCCGCGAACATGACCTTGTGGTTGCCGAACTTGTCCACCAGCTTCGGCGTCAGGGTCGGCGCGAGGATCGAGTCCATGCCGATGATCAGCAGGGCGACGCCGGTCTGGAGCGCGCTCCACCCCCGCAGGTCCTGCATGTAGAGCACGGCGATGAACTGGAAGGCGAAGAACGAGCCGGCGAACAGCACCGTGGCGATGTTCGCGCGCACGAGGGACGCGCTGCGGAAGATGCCGAGGCGGACCAGCGGCTCCTTCGAGCGGACCTCGGCGATCACGAACGCCGCCAGCAGCACGACGCTGATCACGGCGGTCAGCACGGTCTCGCCGACCGGGACCTCCGGTGCCATCACCACGGTGTAGACGGCGCCGACGGCGCCGAGGGTCATGGTGATCGCGCCGAACGCGTCGTACTTCTGGCCGGGCTTGCGCTCGGGCGCCTGGTCGCGCTCGATCAGGCTGATCGCCAGCACCAGGATGGCGGCGGCGAGGATGACCGGGGCGAAGAACACCCAGCGCCAGCCCAGAGCGGTCAGCAGACCGCCGACGACGAGGCCGAGCGAGAAGCCGCCGGCGGCCGTGCCCGCGTACCAGAGCAGGGCGCGGTTGCGCTTCGGGCCCTCGGCGAAGCTCGTCGTGATCAGGGACAGGCCCGCGGGCGTCATGAACGCCGCGGCCAGGCCGGTCACCGCGCGGGACGCGATGAGCATCCAGCCCTCGGTGGCCAGGCCGCCCAGGCCGGAGAACAGCACGAACACGCCCAACCAGAACACGAACATCTTGCGGCGTCCGAGCAGGTCGGCCGCGCGACCGCCGAGCAGCATGAAGCCGCCGTAGGCCAGGACGTACGCGCTGACGACCCACTGCAGCTCGCCGGGGTTCATCCCCAGCTCCGCCTTGATGGCGGGAAGGGCGACACCCAGCATGGAGATGTCGACACCTTCGAGGAAGATGGAACCGCACAGCACGAAGAGCAGAGCGCGGTCTCGCGCGCTCATGCGAACGGGGCCATCGTCGACCGATGGACTCTGGGGTGTCGCGGACACTTCAGTCAGCTCCTTGTAGGGGGACCTGAGGGAGTAGTGCCCCGAACCCGCCGGGGCGGTTACCGTTTGGCACGTCAGTTCCCTCTTGTACGTGACCGAATGATCAGTCACCATGCAGACCTATGGAAGAAGGCACTTTGAAGTCACTGAGTCTCTGCGGTGATACTGAGGACTACGGTGCCCGGCAGTGGGACACCCGGGCCGACTGCGAGGTCCGGCAGATCCTGGACCGCATCGCCGACAAGTGGTCCCTGCTGGTCATCGCCCTGCTCGACCGCCGGGTGCTGCGGTTCTCGGAGCTCAGCCGCCTCATCGACGGCATCAGCCAGCGGATGCTGACGATCACGTTGCGGCAACTGGAGCGTGACGGGTTGGTGAAGCGGACCGTCTACCCCGTCGTCCCGCCGCGAGTGGACTACGAGCTGACTTCGATGGGCGTGACGCTGCACGACACGATCCAGGCGCTGGTCGACTGGACCGAGAGCCACCAGGACGCGATCGCCGCGGCCCGCGAGGCTTACGACCGGCGCGAGGCCGAGCAGGCGGCCCTGGCCAACCGGTGAGGAGCGCGACCGGGCCTGCCCGTCGGAGACGAGCAGGCCCGGTGCGACGGTGCGGCGCGCGGGGCGCGCCCGGGCCGGCTCAGGCGGGGTCGTTGCCGCCGTAGGCGTCGTCGACCGCGTACCGCCACTTGCCGTCGTGGCCCTTGCGGACCACGTCCACGCCGACGCCCTCGAGGTGCTCGGGCTTGCCGTCCTCGCCGGTCATGTCGATCTGCCAGTCGACGATGAACAGGATGGTGTCGCCGGTGACGTACCGCTCGCGCTCCACGGCGGTCATCGTGGGCTTGCGGGACAGGAACTCGCGGGCGGCCTCGCGGCGGGCCTCGCCCTGCAACGGGGTGTGCGGCTCCCAGACCGCGATGGCCTCCTCGGTGTAGAACTGCTCCAGGACCTCGGGGTCGTTGGAGTTGAACGCCTGGACGTAGTGCTCCAGGTGCTTGTCGAGGTCCTCTGTCGGCTGGATCGTCGTAATGCTCGCGGACATCGGTCTGGCTCCATTCCTTGCGTGGACGTGGGGCGGTCGGGCGGGTCAGAGGAAGTACGTGTCCGGGTCGAGCCCGAGCAGCACGCGACCGTGCACCTCGAGGTTCGTGGCCGGCGCCATCAGGCCGTGCAGCGCCAGGCCCACCGTGTCGCGGTAGACCCGCTGGATCGGGACGGCCTTCTGGATGACCGAGGCGCCCGAGAGGCTGTAGATCGTCTCGACGGCCTCCTTGGCGAGCTGGATGCCGTAGCCGATCCGCCCGCGGATCGCGGCCTTCTCCTCGGTGGTGACCTCGACGGCGCGGTCGGCGCGGTCCTGCATCAGGCCGGTGACGCGGTCGCGCAGCCCTTCGGCCGCGGTGATCTTGTTCGCGGCGGTGGCGAGCTGGATCTGCACGTGCGGGTGCTCGGACTGCTCGGTCCAGTTCGTGTAGGCGATCCCGCGGCCGGGCGCGCGTGCCACGAACAGCTCCAGCGCCTGCTTCGCCAGCCCGATGTAGACCGCCAGCGACGGCACCATGACGTACGGGATCAGGCCGTAGTCGCGGCCGTGCAGCCCGGCGTTCCAGCGGTCGCCGGTGGTGCCCTCGGTGAGCGCGGCGGCGTCGACCACGCGGTGGGCGGGGACGAAGAGCTCCTTCACGGAGCTGGTCGAGCTCCCGGTGCCGGCGGCGGACGAGACGTGCCAGTCGTCGGCGATGGTGAACTTCGACTGCGGCACGACCGCGTACACCTCTTCGTGCGACTCGGTCTGGCCGTCGCGCAGCACCATCGCCGCGACGATGTTCCAGTCCGCGCCGCGGATGCCGGTGTTGAACCGCCACGCGCCGTCGAGCACGTAGCCGCCCTCGGTCGGCACGAGGGTGCCGGTCGGCGTGAAGCCGCCGGAGACGCGCACCGAGCCACCCGCGAAGACCTCTTCCTGCGCCTGGTCCGGGTAGGCGGCGATGACGCCGGTGCTGGTCATCCAGGCGTTGACCGCCCACGCCGTCGACCCGCAGCCGCGGGCGACCTCTTCGACGATGGCGACCTGGTCGGCGACGGGCAGGTCGTGGCCGCCGAACTTGCCCGGCACGGCGGCCTGGAAGACGCCCGCCTCCTCCAGCAGCTTGATGTTCTCGTCCGGCAGCCACCGCCGGTCCTCTGCTTCCTGGCCGTTGGCGCGCAGCCGCGGCACCAGGTCGCGGACGGCGTCGACGACCGCGCGACCGTCCTTCTCGGTTTCCTGCATGGCATCTGGCCCTTCGGTCGACTGTCGGCGGGGGTCGGTCGGAACGTTAGCGGCGCCCGCGGAAGCCGTTCTCATAAAGCGGTAACCACCCGGTCGACCCGGCCCGGTTACCGGTGTGTGAGCGAGCCGTGAAAGTCGTCGCGTTATTTTGCCGGTAGCGAGACGACGGAACTCGCCCGCTGGACCTGCGGACCCGCTCCGCCCAGAAGGAAGCAGGACGTAAAGATGTCCACCGCAATCCGGGTCGACCCCGATTTCCCAGACCTCACCGATGACATCGACGCCCAGAACGACATCTTCATCGACGTCTTCAATTCCGGTGACGGTGAGCTGTTCGACAAGCTCTACCGGCCGGACGCGATCTCCAACTTCTCCGGCGCGCAGCTGACCGGTGAACCGCGCAAGAAGTGGTTCATCGAGTTCCTGGCGCCGAAGCCGCACCTGGAGGCGACGCTCACGCACGCCTACGTGGCGGGTGACGTCTCGCTGATCGGTGTCACGTTCATCATCGACACCACCAACGAGGAGGGCAAGAAGGTCCGCATCACGGGCCGCTGCACCGACGTGCTGCGGCGCGGGGACGACGGTCGCTGGCTGATGGCCTGCGACCGGCCGGTCATGGACCCCCCGCAGATCCTGGACTGACCGGGTCCGGGCGCCGGTGGCGAACCGATCCGCCACCGGCGCCACCGGTACCGCGCGACGGCCGGTGACGCGATCACCCGACCGTGGCGGAGCACGGCACCCCCGACAACGGTCCGTCAGCACGGACACCCCGGCCGGATGAGGAGGTTCACCGGCCCGACTGGTGTTCGCGGCGATCAGGCCGCGGCACGGCGGACTCCGGCACGCTCGCCCGTGGGCCCCACAGTCGGGCGGGATCGGGGGTAGGCCATGCGGTCGAGGGTGCACAGGCATCTCGCGTCGGTCGTGCCGGAGCTCTTCGCGGACCAGCCGCCGGCCATGGCGGCCCTCGCGGTGGCCGGGTCGCTGGACGCGCGGGAGAGGCGCCCGGTGCTGCCGCCGGAGTTCAACTGGCGCGACTACACCGTGATGCTGCTGCACGTCGCGGCCGAGATCGAGCACTCGCTGATGGTGCAGTACCTGTTCGCCGCCTACTCGATGGGCGGGCCGCAGGTGCCCGCGGCGCGGCGGGACGACGTGCGCCGGTGGCAGGAGATCGTCCTCGGCATCGCGAAGGAGGAGATGGGCCACCTCGTCACGGTGCAGAACCTGCTCACCGCGCTCGGCGCGCCGATCAACCTCGACCGCGAGGACTACCCCTGGGGCTCGGACTTCTACCCGTTCCCGTTCACGCTGCGCCCGTTCAGCGCCAAGTCGCTGGCCGCCTACGTGGTCGCGGAGAGCCCCGAGACGTGGTCCGGCCCGACGGCCGACGAGATCAAGCGGGTGGCCTTCGAGTCCACCGGGCAGTACGTCAACCGGGTCGGCGCGCTCTACAGCCGGGTCGACGCGATCCTGGGGAACAAGGACTTCCTGCCCGACGAGCTGTTCCACGCCGACACGCTGCCGTACCAGGCGTCCTGGGACGAGTGGGGTCGCGGCTACGCGCGCGGGCAGCGGGGGCAGGACTCCGGCAACGTGCCGACCGTCAAGTCCCCGGAACTGCTGGTGTTCGGCGTGTTCTCCCGCGACTCGGCGCGCAAGGCGCTGCACGAGATCGGCGAGCAGGGCGAGGCCCCGGACGCGGACCTCGAGGATGAGACGTCCCACTTCAACCGGTTCCTGGGCATCTACGAGGAGCTGACGTCGTGGCCCGAGGCCCACCAGGCGCTGGTGGCCCGGCCCGTGGCGGAGAACCCGGTGACCGAGCACCGGCTCAACGAGTCTGAGGTGGCGGCGCTCGGCGTCGCGGAGGTGACGACCAGCCCGATCACCGACCCGGTGACGGCGCTGTGGGGCCACCTGTTCAACCTGCGCTACCGGATGCTGCTCACCGACATCTCCCACGCGTTCCGGTTGGCGAGCCCGGTCGACAACGGCGGCGTGCTCACCGGGCGCGGCGCGCTGGTGCACCGGGCGTTCGCCGAGATGTACAACCTGCGCGCGCTCGCCGGGCGGCTGGTGGACCTGCCGCTGCAACAGGACGTGCCGGACGGCCTGCGGGCCGGGCCGCCGTTCGAGATGCCCTACAGCCTCGAACTGCCCCACCACGACCACGACCGCTGGCTGCTGCAACGCGACCTCGTGCAGGCGTCCCAGCTGCTCGTCGGGCAACTGCTGAGCACCGACCCGTCCTGCGCCGGCGACCCCTACCTGATCGCACTGCGGGAGTCCGACCAGCGGGCGCTGGAGCAGATCGAGCACGTCCTGAGCCGCAAGGGGTGCACGCGATGACGACGATCCGGGACCTGCGCATCCTGCCCCCGCTCGCCGTGGGGCGGCTCGGGGCCGCCGTCGAACCGATGGACAACTACACCGCCGAGGTCGACCCGGACCAGCCGCTCGCGCCGCGGCGGCTGCGGCCCGCGCCGACGTTCCGCGTCGATCCCACCTCCGGCGCGATCACCGCCGCCGACACCCCGGAGGAGCTGCGGTTCACCGACGGGCACGGCAAGGTCCGCCCCGTCGCGCCGTTCCTGGAGGTCTGGGCGCTGACCGACGACGGCGTGCTGCGACCGCTCACCCTCGAACTGCTGCGGCTCAACGACCTGACGCCGGACGACGTGCGGTGGCGGGTGCGGGTCGGCAACCACAAGGTCCAACGCCGCACCTACGACGAGAACGACAAGATCGACGCCGACACCGGGTGGTTCCACGACCACGACCCGCACGAGCTGACCGGTCTGTGCCCCCACTTCCTCCAGGACCGGTCCCTGCCGCTGGGCCACGCGCGCTACCTCAAGCCCACGCCGGAGTTCCCCGGCATCCGCCTGCGCTTCACCCCCGCCGGCGGTCACGTCTACGGCTCGGCGTACACCGACCGCCCGACCGACCCGGATCCGAACGTCGTCGACTTCCTCTACGACGCCACCAAGGGCACGTGGCGCGGTCACGCCGATCAGGCGGGTGACCCGCGGCTGACCATCCCGGCCCAGATCTACGCGGGCGACGACGGGCCGAACGACACCTGGGTCAGCCGCGGCTACCTGGACGACGAGTGCGACGGCCTGGTGCACGTCGCGCTCGAGGTCTCGGGCCGGGAGCTGACCGCGTTCGGCCGCATCGGCGCGGGCCCGCCCGCCTACGCGCCGGACTCCATCCCGATCCGGACCGTCGCCGACGAGCTCGACCAGGCGTTGTTCGGGCCGGGCGTCACCGCCGGCGACACGCTGGAGCAGGCCCGCGCCGTGGCCGAGGAGGTGCTGCGCCGGGCCACGGAGACGGTGCGGCTGATGAACACCGAGGTGATGAACGGCAACACGGTGGCCGGCCGGGTCGACGCGGCCAGCACGATGGTGCGGCAGGACACCGCCGACACCGGCCGGCTGTTCGAGCCGATCATGGCACCGTCCCTGGTGGACTCCGCCGCCGTCCTCGCCCTGCACCAGAACGTGCTCGCGGCCCTGCGCAGCGGCACCGCGCCGTGGTTCGCCGACGTGCTGCGCGACCACGACGAGGTGGGCGACCTCACCGCCAAGGGCAGGCGCAAGATGCCGGCGCTCATGCGCGGCGCGGACGGCCGGTCGCTGGCCCTGACCCGCCGCCAGGTGGACCTCGTGCGCCTGGCCGCCCGGCAGGCGATCTTCCGGCAGGACACCGACGAGCCCGAGGTGCCGCGATGAGCGACGACCGCATCGACCCGATGAACCTCACCGCGCAGCTGCACTACAACGCCGCCGGCAACCCGCCGAGCACGTTGCCCGAGTCGGCGATCTCCAACGCCTACCCCGGCCTGGAGTTCGACATCCGCAACATCTGGCGGCGGCTGCTGGTCGGCGTCGAGCTGCACGAGTCGGACAACTACGTCGTGGGCGCCGACGCCGAGCACGAACGGCTCGTCGGCCGCCGCCTGCTGACCGTCGCCGACCACGACGTCATCGGCGGCCTGGTCGGCCCGACCCGCCCCGGCGCCGGGTCCGGGCCGCTGACCACGCCGACCAACCCGGACGGCGTGACCATGCTGGAGTGGTCCAACTCGCTGGCCGACGTGCTGGCCCGGCACGTCGGGCAGCCGGTGCCGTGCCTGTTCACCAGCGGTCCCGCGCCGAACCCGGTCGGCAAGCCCGCGCGGCTGCCCGACCCGGGTTTCGAGGTGGTGGAGCTGGAGGTCCGGCCGCTGTTCGCGACGAGCGCGGAGACCGGCGACCCGCTGGCCGTGATCGCCGAGGAGATGGCCGGGCCGGGCGACCTGACCCGCGGTCTGTGCTCGCCCTGGCAGAACGACTACCGCGAGTGCGCCTGCTACTACTGGGCCGCCAGCCGGCCGGACTACGTCAACGTCGAGGACACCGCCGCGGGCACCACCACCGGCAACCACTGGTTCGCCAAGGACCGCGAGCCGCGCGTGTACGTGCTGGACGACCGCTACGACTCCCGGCTGGTCAGCTACGACGACCTGTTCCAGGACTGGCAGGGCAGGCTGCGGTTCATCGTGGGCGGCGACGACGCGCCCGAGCACCTCGACGCCGAGGCGGAGGGCCGATGACCGCGGGCCGGCTGTTCGAGGCGTCCACCCCCGTCCACCCCGACGTGCACCTGCTCGACACCGACGCCGGGCCGCGCGTGCTGCTCGCCGACGGCAGCCGCCTGTTCGGCGTCGGCCAAGCGCTCTACGACCGGATCGACGCGGCCCGCCGCGACCCCGATCCCCGGGCGTTGGACGCGCTGCTCGCCGACCTCGGTCTGGCCGCGCCGCGGCAGGTCGACGACCTCGCGCCCGACCCGCCGCCGGTGCGGGCGCTGTCGCTGGCCGTGGCGCAGAAGTGCAACCTCGGCTGCACGTACTGCTACGCCCAGCAGGGCGACTTCGGCGGGCCGGCCAAGAACATGCCGCAGGAGACCGCGTTCGCCGCTGTGGACACCCTGTTCCGCGACGCCGCCCCCGGCGAACGGGTCAACCTCGCGTTCCTCGGCGGCGAACCGATGATCAACCGGCCGGTCGTGCGGGCCGCCACCGATTACGCGGTCACGGTGTCGCGGCGGACCGGCATCCCGGTCACGTTCTCCATCACCACCAACGGCACCCTGCTCACCCCCGAGGACGGCGAGTTCTTCGAGGCGCACGGCTTCGCGGTCACGGTCAGCCTGGACGGCGTCGGCGCGCGGCACGACCTGCTGCGCCCGCACCGCGACGGCCGCGGCAGCTACCGGCGCGTCATGGACCGGGTCGCGCCCCTGCTGGCGATGCAGCGCCGGATGCAGGTCTCGGCCCGTGTCACGGTCACCCCGCTCAACCTCGACCTGCCGCGCACGCTGGACGAGTTCACCGCCGCCGGGTTCCACGGCGTCGGCTTCTCCCCCATGCTCAGCTCGCCCACCGGGCAGGGCGAGATGGCGCTGCCGGACCTGGCGGTGATGCTGGAGCAGATGACCGCGTGCGGCGAGGAGTTCCTCCGCCGGGTCGTGGCCGGGCGGCGCTACCCGTTCACGAACCTCGTCACGGCGCTGCGCGAGATCCACCGCGGCACGCACCGGCCGTACCCGTGCGGGGCGGGCGCGGGCTACCTGGGTGTGTCGGCCGACGGTGACCTGTCGGCGTGCCACCGGTTCGTCGGCGACCCCGACGGCGCGATGGGCGACCTGGCCACCGGCCCGGACGACGCCAAGCGCGCCCGCTGGCTGACCGACCGCCACGTGCACCGGCAGGAGCCGTGCTCCGGCTGCTGGGCCCGCTACCTGTGCGGCGGCGGCTGCCACCACGAGGTGATCCGCCGCGGCAGGCCGGCGTGCGAGTACATCCGCGGTTGGCTGCACCACTGCCTGTCGGTCTACAGCCGGCTGCTCGCGGCGCGCCCCGATTACTTCGCCGGATGACCACCTGGGACGTCTGCGTGCTCGGCGGCGGGCCGGCGGGCTCGGTGTGCGCGTTGCGCCTGGCCCGGCTCGGCCACCGGGTCGTGCTGCTGGAACGCCGCCCGTTCCCGCGCCCGCACGTGGGCGAGGCGTTGTCGCCCGGCGTCCGGCCGCTGCTCGACGTCCTCGGGCTCTCACACGCCCTGGACGGTTCCCTGCCGTCCCAGGGCGTCCTGGTCCGCTGGGAGGACACGACCACCCGGCTGGTCGCGCCCGACCCCCGCGCGGTCACCGTCGACCGGGGACGGTTCGACCACGCCCTGCTCGCCGCCGCACGCGCCGCCGGTGTGCCGGTGCGGCAACCCACCCGCGCCGGACGACCCCGCCGCGGCCCGGACGGCTGGGAGGTGCCGCTGCGCCACGAGGTGCTGCGGGCGAGGTTCCTGGTGGACGCCGGCGGCCGGCACCGGGTCTGCGGCGGCACGACCACGGCCACCGGCGCCCGGACCCTCGCCCTGCACGCCGCCTGGCCGGGCGCCGGGCCGACCCGGATCGGCACGGGACCGCAGACCTGGTGCTGGGGCGCGCCCCTGCCGGGCGGCGCGTTCCGCGCGATGGCGTTCGTCGACCCGGACCTGCTGCGCCGGCACGCGTTCGACGTGGCGAGGCTCTACCACCACCTGCTCGACGCCACGGGCCTGTTCGCCGACCGCCCGCGCGTGCTCGACGTGGCGGTGTGCGACGCCACCGCCTACCGCGACGACACGCCCGTCACCGACGACTGCGTGAAGGTCGGCGAGGCGGCGTTCACGCTCGACCCGTTGACGTCGTCCGGTGTGGACAGCGCGGTGCACAGCGCCATGGCCGCCGCCGTCACCGTCCACACGCTCCTGTCGGACGGCGACCGCGCCGCCGCCCTCGCCTTCTACCGCGACAGCCGGGACCGGACCGTCGCCCGCCACGCCACCTGGACCGCCGCCCACTACGACCGCCACCAGCCCCACCGCGACCGACCGTTCTGGCGTCGCCGAGCCGCACGCCCACCCGACGCCCGGGCCCCACGGCCGCTGACCCCCGCCGACCTGCACCGCCCGGTGCGGCTGTCCGCCGACGCCGCCGTGGTGCCGACCCCGTGCCCGGTCGGAGACGTCGTCACCCTGCGCCGGGCGCTCACCCACCCCTCCCTGCCCGCGCCGGTCGCCCACGTCGCCGACGCCGAACTGGCGCCCCTGCTCGACTACCTGGACCGCGCCCGCTCCCTCGCCGACCTGCTCCGGGCCTGGTCCGCCCACCTGCCCGCCCGCCAGGCCGAGGCGACCGCGAAGTGGCTGTTCGAGCAGGGCCTGCTGGTCACGACGTGAATCGGGCCGTTCGCACCACCACTTCTCCCCCACAGTGCTAGGCATGTGACGCACGCCGCAACGGCGTGGACCGCAAGGGGGAGATGTGATGTCGAGCAGAAGAACCGTGCTGAGAATACCGGCCGTGGCGGCGCTCGTGGTGGCGTCGCTGTCCGCCACCGCACCCGCCCAGGCCGAACCGGCCACGACACACGTCCCGGGGGACGTCCACCTGGTCACCACGCTCACGGGCGGCGAAGTGGCGCACACGATCCGACGTGGCGACGGGTCCTGGTACCCGTTCGGGACCATCCCGGACGCGCCCCGCGCGCACTACTCGAACAACCTGGTGTCGGCCATCGTCGGCGACGAAGAGCACGTGATGCACAACTGGTACTACGGGGTGGGGCCGTACTACCAGGCATACCGGTACGTCATCCGGCACGCCGACGGGTCCTGGACCGAACAGACCCCCGTCGCCGACGGGCCGACCAGCGATGTCGACCTCGCCGCCGTCGCGGGCGAGCTGCACCGCGTGCAGCGGGGCGGCGACACCGGCACCGCCCTGACCCACCGGGTCCGGCACGCCGACGGCACCTGGACACCCTGGACCGCCATCCCGGCCCAGGTCGACCACGACAGCGATTTCGCCATCGCGGGCGTCGGCACCGACCTGCGCCTGCTGACCCTCAACCCGCCGGTGAACGGCGTGTTGTCGTCGTTCGTCCGGCAGAGCGACGGAACGTGGGCGCAGGGCGCGGACGTGCCGTTCGCACCGTCATCGGGTGCGACGGCCACCGCGGTCGACATCGCGCAGGTCGGCGCGGAACTGCACGCCGTCGTGGTCGGCAGCGACGGCGGCCTCTACCACGCCGCCCTCCGCTCGACCGGCTGGACCACCTTCCACGAGGTCGCGTCGCAGACGGGCGCGCCGGGTGGGACCGTCGACGAGCTCTCGATCACCGCGTCGGGCGGCGCGCTGCACGTCGCGATCATCACCAGCGAGTACAGGCTGCTGCACACGATCCGGCTCTCGGACGGCCGCTGGCTGCCGTTCGGTGACGTCCACGAGGTCACCGCGCTGGAGGCCCGCCAGAGCCACTTGAGCATCGCGGGCAGCTGACCCGGCCCCGGTCACCCGTGCCTCGACGCGGCACGGGTGACCGGCTCCCGCGCGCCTGTCCTGACCGGGATGACCAGGTCCTGACCGGGCACGAGCACGCCTCCCGCTGACGCCGTCTTCGCCCTCGTTCCCCGCCGCCACCACGACGATCCGGCCGGGACCGGACGCCGGCGCAGTCTTGCGGACCCCTCCGGGCGGTCGCTCGGGACCGTGGTCCCGGAGTGTCCCACCGCACCGGGAGTCGAGTATGGCGGCGGACGACATCGACGACGTGGTGGACGGGCTGGTCGCGATCGTGCGGAACGCCCGGCGTGCCGGTGACCGGGTCGGCTACTTCGCGGCCCTGTACCGGCAGGTGACCGTGGAGGTCCGCGCGGCGATCCACGACGGGCTGTTCGACGACGGCCCGCGGACGGACCGGTTCGACACGCTGTTCGGCAACCGGTACTTCGACGCGCACGACGCCTGGCGGCGCGACCGCTCGGAGCCGCCATCCACGGGCTGCGGCGCGACTTCCTGCTGATCAACGACATCCTGGAGCGGGTGGTGCCGGCGGTGCAGCGCTCGGTGGACGCGGTGTCGCCGTACCTGGGCCTGCTGGACCGGCTCGGCGGGCGCGGCGACGAGCACGTGCTCGACTTCGGCATCCGCCGGTCCCGCGAGGATGCCTGGCACAACGCCCTCGTGCTCGCCGGCCAGGAGGTGACCACCGACCTGCTCGACGTCCGCACCGCCGTGCTCGCCTGCCTGATCGCCCGGCCCGGCGACCTCCTGCGACCGGCGTTGGAGCTGATCGGGCGCATGGAGAGCCAGGCCGTCCCCGAGGTCATCGCCCACCTCGACCGCGCGGTGGCCCCGACCGCGTGACCGTCCCGGATGGCGTCGACACGACGCCGCCGACGAACCGGAGGTGGCCGGGTGGCCGGCCGGCCAAGTAGCTTCTGGCTGTGTCGGAACGGGACGAGGTCATCGCCGGGCGGTATCGGCTGGTGGAGTTGGTCGGGCGCGGTGCGGCCGGGGTCGTCTGGCGGGCGCGTGACGAGCGCCTGGGGCGGTCCGTGGCGGTCAAGCTCCTCAACGCGACCGATTCGCCGAGCGCGGTGGAGCGGATCGTGCGGGAAGGACGGGTCGCCGCCCGCCTGCGGCACCCGCACGCCGTCACCGTGCACGACGTCGTCGAGCACGGCGGCAAGCCGTGCCTGGTGATGGAGTACCTGCCGTCGAAGACGCTGGCCGAGCTGGTCGACGAACGCGGTCCGCTGCCGGAGGAGCTGGTGGCGGGCGTCGGCTGGCAGGTCGCGTCCGCGCTCGCCGCCGCCCACGCCGACGGGATCGTGCACCGGGACGTGACGACGTTCAACATCCTGCTGGGCGAGGACGGCACCGCGAAGATCGCCGACTTCGGCATCGCGCGCGCCATCGGCGAGAACACCGTGACCGACGCCCGGGTCGTGGTCGGCACGCCCGCGTTCCTCGCGCCCGAGGTGGCCGCCGGCCAGGACGCCGTGTTCGCCTCCGACGTCTACTCGCTGGGCGCGACGCTGTACGCGGCGCTGGAGGGCCACCCGCCGTTCGGCACGACCGACAACCCGTACGCGCTGCTCCGCCGGGTGGCCGACGGCGACGTGGAGCCCATGCGGTTCTCCGGGCCGCTGGGCGACGTGCTGCACCTCGTGCTCCGCCGGGACCCGGCCGAACGGCCCACGATGGCGGAGATGCACGCCCTGCTCGGCGCGGTGGTCGAAGGCCGGCCGCTGCCCGGCAGCACGCCACCGCCGCCCCAGGACGGCGACACCCGCCCGCTGCCCGCGCAGCGCCGCGTGCCGTGGCGCCGGATCGCCCTGATCGCCGGCGCCGTGGTCCTGGTCGCGACCGGGATCGTGATCGGCAACTCGCTCGCCCGCAAGGACCCGGCCGGCACCGCCGAGCCCGCACCCACCTCGACCACGACCACTCCCACCACCACCGCCGCGAGCCCCACCAGCACGGCCTCCACGACCACGGCAGCCACCACCGCGGACACGACGACGACCACGACGACGACCCGTGCCGCCACCACCGACCCCGCCGCCGCACCACCACCGGCGTGCAGCGCGCGCTTCGCCATCACGAACTCCTGGCCGGGCGGCTACCAAGCCCACGTGACCGTGCGCAACACCAGCGCGGGCCCGCTCGGCGGCTGGACCGTCACCTGGCCCCGCCCGGACGGCCACTCGATCAGCAACCTGTGGAACGGCACGGTGGCCATGGACGACGCGTCGGTGACCGTCACCAACCTGGCGCACAACGGCAAGCTCCCGGTGGACGGCTCCACCACGTTCGGCTTCACCGCGAACGGCCCCGGTGTCCCCGCCCCGGACCTGACCTGCGCCTCCGGCTGAGCCGGGTACCGGTCAGGGGGTGAGGAGGAGGTCAGACCGGCGCGGAGGCTGGTTTGCTCAACCTTCCGCGCCAGTCTGACCCAGCCAGCCGGAGCCGGCCTACCGTGCAGACACGCGTGCACACGGCGAGCCCTGACTACCCCGGCCGGCCGAGTCGTACACGCATGACGCACGACTGATCACCAGGAGACGAATCCACCGCCATGCCACTGCCCATCGAGACCCACCTCGTGGCCGACCCCGACAGCGGCCCGTACGCCGTCACCACCGGGCCGGACGGCGCGCTCTGGTACACCCTGGTGCGCAGCAGCCGGATCGGCCGGCTCGTGCCCGGCGACCCGCCGACCAGCCACGAACTGGCGCCCGACCGCGGACCGACGGTCATCGTCACCGGCCCGGACAGCGCGCTGTGGTTCACCGAGTACCAGGGCCACCGCATCGGGCGCATCACCACGACCGGCGAGGTCCGCGAGTTCACCCCGCCCACCGCCGAGTGCGGCCCGTACGGCCTGGCGGTCGGCCCCGACGGGGCGCTCTGGTTCACCGAGATCAACGCCGACCGCATCGGCCGCATCACCACCGACGGCGACATCACCGAGTTCCCGCTGCCGCTGACCGGCGCGTTCCCCTCGGCCATCACCGCGGGCCCGGACGGAGCCCTGTGGTTCACCCTGAACCAGGCCGACGCGATCGGCCGGATCACCACGACCGGCGACGTCACCGTGCACCCGCTGCCCACGGACGCGGCCGGACCGGTCGGCATCTGCGCGGGTGGCGACGGCGCGCTCTGGTTCGTCGAGATCGCCGCGGGTCAGATCGGCCGCATCACCACCGACGGCGAGGTCACCGAGTTCCCGCTGCCCGACCGCGCCGCCCGGCCGCACGCGATCGTCGCCGACGACCGCGGCGACCTGTGGTTCACCGAGTGGGGCGCCAACCGGGTCGGCGTGATCACGGCGGACGGCGTCGTCGACACGCACCCGCTGCCCGAGCCCCACCACGAGCCGCACGGCATCACCGTCGGCCCGGACGGCGCGCTGTGGATCGCCTTGGAGACCGGCGCCCTCGCCCGCGTGCCGCGCCGCTGATCAGGCCGTGGCCTCCCGCGTCACGACGTGGTCCCGCACCGCGCCGGGGTCCCGCACCGCGGCCAACCCGTGCAGCAGCGGCACGTAGACGTCGTCCACCAACGACGTCACGACCTCGTCGGTCACCGGCGCGCCGCAGGTCATCGCCTCGTTGCGGACCAGGTCGAGCGGCAGCCGCTGCACCCGGTGCGGCACCTCGACCGGCGGCAGCTCGGCGCGCGCCACGGCCTTGTCCACGATCATCCGCACGGAGTCGGTCAGCGGTGACGGGTTGGCCAGGCGCTCGCCCAGCAGCGCCGCCACCTCGGGGTGCCGGAACGCCTCCCCCATCACGCCCGCGACCATCTCGTTCATCATCGAGTCGGCTCGGCGGGCGATGCGGGAGAACAACGTGCGCAGGTCGCCGCGCAGGCTGCCGGTGTCGGGCACCTCGGGCTCGGCCGGCAGCTTGCGCGCCCACGCGGCCAGCACCAGCTCCGCCCGACCACCCCAGCGGCGGTAGAGGACCGATTTACTCGTTCCCGCCCGGGCGGCCACTGCCTCTATGGTGAGCCGGGCGTAGCCGACTTCGCGCAGCTCGTCCCAGGCCGCGTCCAGGATGGCCTGCTCGAGCTGCGCGCCCCGTCGGCGCGACTTCGGTCCCGTCACCCTGCCCCTCACCCAACCTGTGCACCTTTACCGACCCTTTAGATACTTTGCGTTTCTTATCGCACGGGTCTACCTTGCACATGTTAGACACGATCCGTTTCTTATGGGGGAACACCGTTGCTCAGCCGCTTGCTGCGTGCCCACCTGCGGCCGTACAGACGCGAACTGGCGATCGTGCTCGCGCTACAGCTGGTGGGGACCGTCGCCTCGCTGTACCTGCCGAGCCTGAACGCCGACATCATCGACTTCGGCATCGCCGCCGGTGACACCGGCTACATCCTGTCCACCGGCGGCTGGATGGTCGCCGTGTCCGTCGTCCAGATCCTGTCGTCCGTGGGCGCGGTCTACTACAGCGCCCGCGTCGCGATGAGCTTCGGCCGCGACGTCCGCGCGGCCGTCTTCCACCGCGTCGGCGCGTTCTCCGCGCGCGAGGTCGCCGCACTCGGCCCGTCGTCGCTGATCACCCGCACGACCAACGACGTGCAGCAGGTCCAACTGCTCGTGGTCATGGGCTGCACGATGCTGGTCAACGCGCCGATCATGTGCGTGGCGGGCATCGTGATGGCGCTGCGCGAGGACGTCGGCCTGTCCTGGCTGCTCGTGGTCTGCGTGCCCGCGCTGGGCATCGCGGTCGGCCTGATCGTCATCCGCATGGTCCCGCAGTTCCGGTTGATGCAGGAGCGCATCGACGCGGTCAACCGCGTGCTGCGCGAGCAGTTGGCGGGCATCCGCGTGGTGCGGGCGTTCGTCCGGGAGCGCGCCGAGACCGAGCGCTTCGCCGAGGTCAACGGCGCCCTGACCGACACGGCGCTGCGGGTCGGCCGGCTCCAGGCGTTGATCTTCCCGGTGGTGATGCTGCTGCTCAACGCCTCCAGCGTGGCCGTGCTGTGGTTCGGCGCGCACCGCGTGGACACCGGCGAGATGCAGATCGGCGCGCTCACGGCGTTCCTGAGCTACCTGATGCAGATCCTCATGGCGGTGATGTTCGCGACCTTCATCTCGATGATGATCCCGCGCGCCGCGGTGAGCGCCGAGCGGATCAACGAGGTGCTGGACACCGAGTCGTCCGTCGTCCCACCCGCCTCCCCGCTGCGCGAGCTGCCCCGGCAGACGTCGGTGGAGTTCCGCGCCGCGGAGTTCCGCTACCCCGGCGCGGACGAGCCGGTGCTGCGCGACATCGCCTTCCGCGCCGAGGCCGGTCAGCGGACCGCGATCATCGGCAGCACGGGCACCGGCAAGACCACCCTGCTCAACCTCGTGCCGCGGCTGATCGACGTGACCGGCGGCGAGGTGCTGGTCAACGGCGCGGACGTCCGGGAGATCGACCCGGACACGCTGTGCGCGCGCATCGGCCTGGTGCCGCAGCGGCCGTACCTGTTCACCGGCACGGTCGCGTCGAACCTGCGCTACGGCAGGCCGGAGGCCACCGACGACGAGTTGTGGGAGGCGCTGGAGATCGCGCAGGCCCGCGACTTCGTGGAGGCCATGCCCGGTGGGCTCGACGCCGAGATCGCCCAGGGCGGCACGAACGTCTCCGGCGGCCAGCGGCAACGGCTCTCTATCGCCCGCGCGCTGGTGCGCCGACCGGACATCTACCTGTTCGACGACGCGTTCTCGGCGCTCGACCTGGCCACCGACGCGCGGCTGCGCGCCGCGCTGCGACCGCACACGCGCGACGCCGTCGTGATCGTCGTCGCCCAGCGCGTCTCCACGATCCTGGACGCCGACCGGATCGTGGTGCTCGACGACGGGGCCGTCGTCGGCATCGGCACCCACCACGAACTGCTGGACTCCTGCCCCACCTACGTGGAGATCGTGGAGTCGCAGCTGACCTCGGAGCAGGCGGCATGACCACCACCACCCCGTCCCGATCCGCTCCCCCGCCCCGCATGGGCGGCGGCATGCCCGGCATGGGCATGCCGATGGGCAAGGCGGAGAACTTCGGCCCGTCCGCCCGCCGGCTCGTGCAGCGCATGCGCCGCGAGCGGGCGGCCCTGCTGATCGTGGTCGCGCTGGGCGTCATCAGCGTGGCGTTCTCCGTGGCCGGCCCGAAGATCCTGGGCCACGCCACCGACATCATCTTCGAGGGCGTGCTGGGCCGCATGCGCGGCACGCCCGGCGCGGGCATCGACTTCGACGCGCTGGCCACCGTGCTGATGTGGGTGCTGGGCCTGTACCTCGTGTCCTCGGCGTTCGGCTGGTGGCAGGGCCGCGTGCTCAACGGCGTGGTGCAGCGGTTCGTGTTCCGCCTGCGCTCCGACGTCGAGGACAAGATCCACCGGCTGCCGCTGCGCTACTTCGACGGCCAGCCGCGCGGCGAGCTGCTGTCCCGCGTCACCAACGACATCGACAACGTGGCGACCACGTTGCAGCAGACGCTGAGCCAGCTGCTCACGTCGTTGCTGACCGTCGTCGGCGTGCTGGTGATGATGCTGACGATCTCGCCGCTGCTGACGCTGATCGCCCTGCTGCTGATCCCGATCTCGTTCGTGGCGACCGGGCGGATCCGCAAGCGGTCGCAGGCGTTGTTCGTGGCGCAGTGGAAGCACACCGGCGCGTTGAACGCGCACATCGAGGAGTCGTTCACCGGCCACCAGCTCGTCAAGGTCTTCGGCCGGCAGCGCGAGTCGGAGGCGGAGTTCCAGCGCCGCAACGACGAGCTGCTGGGCTCGGCGATGGGCGCGCAGTTCGTGTCCGGCCTGATCATGCCGATGATGATGTTCCTGTCGAACGTCAGCTACGTCGCGGTCGCGGTGGTCGGCGGTCTGCGGATCACATCGGGCGCGATGACGCTGGGCGAGGTGCAGGCGTTCATCCAGTACTCGCGCCAGTTCACCCAGCCGCTGACGCAGGTGGCGTCGATGGCGAACCTGATGCAGTCCGGTGTGGCCTCGGCCGAGCGGGTGTTCGAGCTGCTCGACGCCGAGGAGCAGGAGCCGGACCCGGCGGAGGCGGCGCTGCCCGCCGAGCGGCGCGGCCGGGTGGAGTTCGAGCACGTCAGCTTCTCCTACCGGCCCGAGCAGCCGCTGATCGAGGACCTGTCGCTGGTGGCCGAGCCGGGGCAGACCGTGGCGATCGTCGGCCCGACCGGCGCGGGCAAGACCACCCTGGTGAACCTGATCATGCGGTTCTACGAGCTCGACGCGGGCCGCATCACGCTCGACGGCGTGGACATCACCGCGCTGAAGCGCGAGGACCTGCGGTCGCAGACCGGCATGGTGCTCCAGGACACCTGGCTGTTCGGCGGCACGATCCGCGACAACATCGCCTACGGCAACTCCTCGGCCACCGAGGAGGAGATCATCGCCGCGGCCCGCGCCACGTACGTGGACCGGTTCGTGCGCACCCTGCCGGACGGCTACGACACCGTCATCGACGAGGAGGCGACCAACGTCAGCGCGGGCGAGAAGCAGCTGCTGACCATCGCGCGGGCGTTCCTGGCCAACCCGTCGCTGCTGATCCTGGACGAGGCGACCAGCTCGGTCGACACCCGCACGGAGTCGTTGGTGCAGCACGCCATGGCGGCCCTGCGGTCGTCCCGGACGAGCTTCGTCATCGCCCACCGCCTGTCCACCATCCGCGACGCCGACGTGATCCTGGTGATGGAGAACGGCCGGATCGTGGAGCAGGGCAGCCACGACGAGCTGATGGCCGCCGAGGGCGCGTACCACCGGCTGTACGCGGCCCAGTTCGCCGCCGCGGTCTGACCGCCCGACGGGCCTCGGCAGCGGCACCCACGCCGCCGCCCAGGCCCGTCAGGCCAGGCCGAACCGCTGCGCGAACGCCGACAGCTGGTCCCGCTGCTCGACGGGGTCGGCGCTGGTCGCGCTCACGACGACGCGGGTCACGCCCTGGTCGGCCAACGCCTCCACCACGTCCTCGGTCATGTCGATCGAGCCCCACCGCGTGTGCTCCAGCGCGTCGGGATCACGGCCGGCCTCGGTGGCGGAAGAGCGAACCAGGTCCCACTGGAGGGCGCGTTCGTCCGGCATCAGCATGCCGCCGGGGAACCAGCCGTCGCCGCGGCGACCGGCGCGGCGGGCGGCGGCACGGCTGGAGCCGCCGACGTGGATCGGCAGGTGGGTCGCGCCGTGCGGCTTCGGGAAGCTGCACAGGTCCTCGAAGGCGAAGAACTCCCCGGCGAAGCCCACCCCGTCCTCGCCGCCCTCCCACAGCAACCGCAGCACGTCGATCGCCTCGTCCGCACGACGACCGCGCGTGCCGAAGTCCACCCCGACCGCCCTGGCCTCCACCGGCAACGTGCCCAGGCCCACGGTCAGCAGCCGCATCCGCCCCTTCGACAGCACGTCGACCGTGGCCAACCGCTTCGCCAGGACCACCGGGTGGTGGTAGGGCAGCAACAGCACCGCGGTGCCCAGGACGATCCGGCTCGTGGCCGCGGCGACGAACGCCAGGCAGTCCAGCGGGTCGGCGTAGGGCAGCGCGGGCGGGATCTCGTGCGTCCCGACCGTCGCGCCGGGGTGCACCGCGATGTGCTCGGGCAGGTAGAACGCCCCGAAGCCGCACTCCTCGGCGTGCCGGGCGTAGGCCACCATCCGGTCGGGGTCCACGCCGAAGTAGGGCGTGCTGTAGCTGACGGCGAACTCCATGATCGGTGACCGTAGGCGTTGACGCCGACGTCAGGGCAAGCCCGTGGCCCTGCCGCGCGGGACGGCAGGGCCCGGGTCGTTCAGCCGACCAGCAGCAGCGGGGACGCCGTAGCCGCCTCCTCCGCCTCCGCCGGGAAGTCGTGCAGCTCGAACGCGTCGGCCACGCCCGCCGCGCGCAACACCTCCCGGACCACCGGGGTCGCGACCACGTGCAGCCGGACCCGGTGGCCCGCCGACGCCAGCGCCGCCGCGCCGGCCGCCGAGAAGAAGGAGACGTCGGTCAGGTCGACCACCACCCCACCGGGGCCTACCGACGCCAGGTCCACCTGCTCCCGCAGCACCCGGGCCGTCCCGGCATCGACACAGCCCCGCACCACCAGCACCGAGGTCGACCCCAGCCGCTTGAGCGACACGACCACGTCGTCACCGGCAATATGCAGACTCATTCCGCCCCTCGCCCATCACGGCGGTGCCCAGCACCGAAGATCACCGGCGGTCGCCGGTCACGTACCGGTTCCCTGCTTCGTCGACCGGCAAACCTCCACCGCGACACGAAAGACGGGCGCGCGGTCGTCGCCGCGCGCCCGTCCCGGTCCGTCCCCCGACGGCTCAGGCGAGCGTGATCGCGTACACCTCCACCCGCGGGTCGTCCGGCAGCGTCACGGAGTGCACGACCTTGGCCGGGTCGAGCGGCAGCGACAGGCCGAACAGGCGCACCGGCGGACCGTCCACGCCCTGCCCGGCCTTGATCCGGTGCGGCATCTCCAGCACCACCGTGCCGCCGGAGCCCGCCCAGTCGCCCACCGCCATCGGCACCTCGGCGGTGCTGCCGTCGGCGTAGCGGACGGTCACGGCCGTGGTGACCGGGCCGTTGTGCGACGCCGCCACCAGCCGCAGCGCGCCGTGCCGGCCGCCCGGCAGCAGCATCGCCTGACCGCGTGCCTCCACGAAGTTCGCCGCCGTCCCGGACGCGTCAGGCGCCTGGTACGTCACGCCACCGAACACCACCGGTCCCGCGGCGGGCAGCAGCGCGGCGTCGTAGCTCCAGCCCTGGCCGTCGAAGTTGCCCTGGTCGGACGCGGCGACGGTGGCCGTGCCGTCGTGGTTGAGCTCACCGGCCAGGTCGACCGCGCACTGCTCGCCCGCGACCGCGCACGTCGCCGCCTGCCGGACCTCCACCACGGCCTCCCGCACGACGGTGTCCGGGCCGGTCACGGTCACCTTCACCGGGTAGCTGCCGATCGCCGTGCCCGCCGGCACCCCCACCACCACCTGCACGGTCTGCTGGGTCGGCAGCCGTCCGGACCGGATCAGCAACTGACGCGTGGTCGTCACCGACCAGCCGTCCGGCGCGCTCGCCGTCACGCCCACCGGCACCGCGCCGGGGGCCTGGGCGAGCACGTCGAGGGTGAGCGGCACGGTCTGCGGCACGTCCGCCGTGGGCACGACCGCCGACGCCTGCCGCAGCGACGCGTCGACGTGCCGCCGGTCGTCACCCCGACCCCGGTTGATCGACGGCGGCTCGGCCCCCGGCCCGGTACCCCAGGCAGACGGCGTGGTGCCCAGCCGGTGCGCCAACGTGCCGCCGCCCGCGACGGCGTCCCAGTCCAGCCACGTCCGGCGCACGTCCCGGCCGTTGAACGACACCTGCTGGACGTACCGGTTCTCGTCGCTCGCGCCCGGCGCGGTGATGGTCAGCGTCTTCTGCCCCGTCCGGACGACCGCGCCCGGGAACTGGGGGCTGGACAGCGCCAGGAAGTCCCCGCCGCTCATCGTCGGGTACAGGCCCAGCGACGAGAACACGTACCAGGCCGACATGGTGCCCAGGTCGTCGTTGCCGGTCATGCCGTCCGGGCCGGTGGTGAACAACGTCATCGCCGCGCGCACCACGGTCGCCGTCTTCGCGGGCGTGCCGGTGGACAGGTAGAAGTACGGCGCGAGCAGGTCGGGTTCGTTGTTCGGGTTGTAGGTGGGCTTGCCGTAGTAGTCGTAGGGCTGGGTGATCCAGTCCTCGCGCACGGTGCGGGCCGGGTCGGCGAGCAGCTTGTCGTAGGCGAAGAACGCGTCGAGCCGCTGCTCGGTCGCCCGTCGCCCGCCCATCAGCTCGACCAGGCCGTTCGGGTCCTGCGGCACCAGCCACTGGTACTGGAACGCGCCGCCCTCGTGGAACTGGTGGCCCGCGTCGACCGGGTTGTACGGCGTCACCCACGTGCCCTCGACCGTGCGGGGCCGGAAGTGGCCGGTCGAGGCGTCCCACAGGTTGCGGTACCACTGCCCGCGCTCCGCGAACAGGCGCGCGTCCTCGTCCTCGCCCAGGCCGCGGGCCATCACGGCGAGTGCCGCGTCCGCCGCCGCGTACTCCAGCGTGGCCGACGCGGGGTGCACGCAGTCGTTGTCACCGCCCTTGTGGGCGCAGTCCACGCCGAGTTCCAGGCCGGACGGGATGTAGCCGCGGTCGCGGTAGAACTCGACCCCGGAGCGCCCGTTGTACGGCGAGTCGGCCGGCGGCACGGTGGTGGCGTTGCGCTTGAGCAGCTCGTACGCCTCGTCCTCGTGCCCGGCGAGCAGGCCCTTGGACCAGGCTTCGACCAGGAACGGCGTCACCGGGTCGCCGGTCATGATGTTGGTCTCGCTGTTGGCCAGCGCCCAGCGCGGCAGCCACCCCCCGTCGCGGCCGCTCGCCACCACCGACAGGGCCACGTCCCGGGCGACCTGCGGTTCGAGCAGCTCCAGCAGCTGGTTCTGCGGCCGGTAGGTGTCCCACAGCGACAGGTTCTGGTAGGGCGTGAAGCCCTCCGCGACGTGCGTCCGGCCGTCGAAGCCCGTGTACCGGCCGTCCACGTCGCCGGCCAGGTTCGGGTGCAGCAGCGAGTGGTAGAGCGCGGTGTAGAACGCGGTCCGCCGCTCGGGCGTGCCGCCGTCGATCCGGATCGAGTTCAGCCGCTCGACCCACGCCCGGTGCGCCCCGGCCCTGGTGGCCTCGAAGTCGAACGAGTCGCCGGTCTCGGCCGCGAGGTTCTTCCGCGCGCCCTCCATGCCCGTGTAGGACAGGCCGACCTTGAGCACGACGTCCCGATCCGCGCCGGCGTCGAACGTCACCCACGCGCCGTTGCCGCCCTCGCCCGCCGCGTCCGGCACACCCGGTGACCGGGTCGTGCCGCGCCACGTGCCGAAGCTCGCGAACGGCCGGTCGAACGTGGCGGTGAAGTACACCGTGTGCTCGTCGTGACCGGCGCAGAACCGCCCGGCCTTGACCCGGCCCTCCACGGTCCGGTCGCCGACGACGTGCACCTCGGAGTCGAGCACCTGCTGGTTCGCCTTGCCGGTGTTGAACAGGACGTTGGCCTGCGCGCCCGCCGGGAACGTGTGCCGCTGCCAGCCGGTGCGCTGCGTGGCGGTCAGCTCGGCGTTCACCCCGTAGCGGGACAGCCCGACGCGGTAGTAACCCGGTCGCGCCTCCTCGTCCGCGTGCGAGTACTGGGACCGGTACCCGGAGGTGTCAACGTTGTCCACCGGTCCGGTGGTCGGCATGACCGGAAGCTCGCCCGCCACGCCGCAGCCGACGCCGGACAGGTGCGTCTGGCTGAAGCCGTGGATCTCCCGCTGCTGGTAGTCGTACCCGCCCTGGCCGCCGGTGTCCGGGCTGACCTGCACCATGCCGAACGGCATGCTCACGCCGGGGAACGTGTTGCCGAAGTTCTGGGTGCCGACGAACGGGTTGACCAGCGTGGTCGGGTCCACCGCGTCGGACGCTCCGGGCGCGGCCACCGCCGGCGTGCCCACCAGGGCGAGCGCGGCGGCCAGCAGGAGCGTGGTGCCTCGTCTGAGCGGCATCGGCAAGGGGCCCTCTCTGGGTGACAACGTTGTCAGGTGATCCGGGTGCCCGATCACCGCACCGACTCTCGCGCACGACTCCCCCGCTCGTCCAGCCCTGGCCGTGACCCTGACCGGACAAACCCGGCGGCGGTAGGTTGATCGGGTGGCCGAGGACCGGTGGGACTTCTTCATCGCGTACGCGAGCCCCCGACCGGGAAGCCGCGGAAACCCTGCACGACCTGCTCAACCCGCTGTTCCGGGTCTTCCTCGACCGGCGCAGCCTGCTGCCGGGCGACGACTGGACCCGCCGGCTGTCCGCCGCGCAGGACGGGGCGGCGGTCACGCTGGTGCTGATCTCGTCGCGCACGGACGCCGCGTACTACCAGCGCGAGGAGATCGCCAGGGCGCTCGACCTGGCCCGCCGCGAGGACGACCCGCACCGGGTCGTGCCGGTCCTGCTGGACGGCCCCGGCGGTGCCGCCGACCTGCCGTACGGGCTGCGCCTCAAGCACGGCATCCCGGTCACCGAGGCCGGTGGCCTGCCCGGCGTCGCCGAGCTGCTGAAGACCTCGCTGCGCTCGCGGCTGGCGATGTCCGCGGCGGAGATCCGGTCCCGCCACCTCCACCGCGCGCCGGTCCGGCGGGCCGTCCGCCTGGTGCCCCGCACGAGCTTCGACCGCGACGGCCTGCTCGGCCCGCCCGAGCGCGCGTACGTGTTCGTCGGCGACCACGACGAACAGCGCCACCGCACGTTGCGGCAGGTGCTGTCGAACCTGTGGATCGGCGACGCCTTCGAGCGGGTCGAGAACTCCGACGTGCCGTGGACGGCCCTCACCTTCGAGCTCGGCGAGCTGAACCAGCGGAAGCTGGACCTGCTGCCGGCGACCTGGAAGGCCGCGTTCCGGATCCTGTCCGACCCGAAGCGCGCGGCCCGCTTCACCGCCGACGAGGACGAGCTGGCCCGTCTCGGCTCGCCGCCGCGCGACTACCTCTCACCCGACCAGTCGTACTGGTACGGCCGGTGCACGAGTGACGAACGCCGGTACACGCCCCAGGGGTCGGACCACTTCCTGCGGCACGTGCTGGGCTTGGAGTGGCTCTGCTTCAGCGGCGACGGCATCACCGCGTCGGCCGGGACCCCGTCACGGGTCTTCTTCGTGCGCAACGTGCCGCTGCACACCCTCACCTACCGCGTCCAGCACCTCGGGATGCCGGACGACGACATCCACCTCGACTGACAGCCGTCACGACTTCCAGGGGGAGCACATGACCGAGTACCGCGACTTCGCGGCCACGCAACGGTTCCGGTCCAACGTCGCGCTGTCGCCGGACGGCCGCTCCGTGGCGTACGCGGCCAACGGCGACGGACAGCACAACCTGTACGTCGCCCCGGTCCCGGGCGGCCCGGCGCGCAAGATCACCGACTACACCGAGAACGCCGTGCGGCAGGTCGCGTGGTCCCCGGACGGCCGCTCTTTGCTCTACACAGCCGATTTCCAGGGCGACGAGCAGTTCCAGCTGTACCTGGTCGACGCCGACGGCGGCACCCCGCGACGGCTCACCGACACCGCGGACCGCCAGCACGTGCTCGGGTCGTCGATCTACCGGCAGAGCAGCCCCTCGCCGTTCACGCCGGACGGCCGCAGCGTCGTCTACGCGGGCAACGACCGTGACGCCGCCGTGCAGGACGTGCTGATCCAGAACCTGGAGACCGGCGCCGTCCGCCGGGTCGAGTCGGTCAAGGGCACGGTGCTGCACGCGGTGTCCGTGTCGCCGGACGGCCGCCGGCTGCTCACCTCGGGCATGCGCAGCAACTCCGACACCGACCTCGGCCTGGTCGACCTGCACGACCCGGACGCGCCGCCGCGGGTCGTGACCGCGCACGAGGGCCATCGGCTGCACGTCGCCGGACCGTGGGCGGCGGACTCCTCCGGGTTCCTCGTGCTGCACGACACGGCCGGGGAGTTCCTGTCGCTGGGCTCGTACTCCCTGGCGACCGGTGCGATCACGGACCTGGTGACGCCGCCGTGGGACGTCGAGGAGGTCGCGGTCTCCGGCGCGGTGCGGGCGTGGACGGTCAACGAGGACGGCGTGTCGCGGCTGTTCGTGCTGCGCGACGGGGAGCCGGTGACCGTGCCCGACCTGCCCGCCGGTGTGATCACCTCGCTGTCGGTGGTGGGCGACGTGGTGACGTTCCTGCTCGCCACCGGCACCCGGCCGTTCGACGTCGTGGCGCTCGACCTGGCCGCGAACGAGCTGCGCCACCTCACGTCCAGCGCGCCGTCGGTCGACGTCGCGTTCGTCGAACCGGAGCTGGTCCGCTACCCGACCCACGACGGCCGCGAGGTGCCCGCGTGGCTGTACCGGCCGCGCGGCGCGGGCGTGCACGCCGTCGCCATCTCCGTCCACGGTGGACCGGAGGCGCAGGAACGGCCGCAGTACAACTACTCCGGGCTGTACCAGTACCTGGTCTCACAGGGGGTCGCGGTCCTCGCGCCGAACGTGCGCGGCTCGACCGGGTACGGCAAGACCTACCAGCGGCTGATCCTGCGCGACTTCGGCGGCGACGAGCTGGGCGACCTGGAGCACGCGGTGAAGTACCTGCACGGCCTGGACTGGGTCGATCCGCGCCGGATCGGCGTGTGGGGCGCGTCCTTCGGCGGTTTCGCCACCCTGTCGTGCCTGTCGCGGCTGCCTTCGCTGTGGGCCGCGGGCGTGTCGATGGTGGGCATGTCGAACCTGCTCACGATGGCGCGGTCGGTGCCGGAGACGTGGCGCGCCGAGATGGCCGAGTGGATCGGCGACCCGGACACCGAGGCGGACTTCCTGCTGGCCCGCTCCCCGATCACCTACGCCGACGACATCACCGCGCCGCTGTTCGTGATCCAGGGCGCTAACGACCCGCGCGTGGTGAAGGCGGAGAGCGACCAGATCGTGGCCGCCCTGCGTGAGCGCGGCGTCGACGTGCGCTACGACGTCTACGAAGACGAGGGCCACGGCTTCACCAATCGCGCGAACGAGGTCCGAGCCCTGGGCGACACCGCCGACTTCCTGATCACCCACCTGACCAAACCGGTCACGTCATGACCACGCGCGGCTTGCTGCTGCCGGCCGTCGACGGACCGCTCAACCCCTACGCCGCGAACCGCCACCGCCGCCCCGAGGGCTACCGCACGTTCCGGCACACCCGGCACGGGACGTGGCACTCCGGGCGTGACGCCCGGCGGCACAAGGGGCTGCTGGTCTGGCTGAACCCGGACCACGGGGCGCTGCTCCGGGACCTGGCCGAGGACACCGGCCTGGAACTGGTGTGGGCGACGACGTGGATGCACCTGGCGAACACCCTCGTCGCCCCCGCGATCGGTCTGCCCGAGCTACCGGTGATCGAGTTCCCGGCCACCGACTTCGAACCCGGCGCGGGGTGGCTGCCCGACGGGAACTGGAAGTGGCGCGCCGTGGCCGCGTACGCCGGCGGCCGGCCGTTGGCCTGGCTGGACGACGAGCACTCCGCGGGGCACGGCGAGGCGCGGGCGTGGTTCGACCGGCACCGGGCGGACGTGCCGACCAACCTGTGCCACGTCGACCCGCGTCACGGCCTGCGCCCGGAGCACCTGGAGGACATCCGGGCGTGGGTGGCCACCGTTCCGAAGTCAACTGTCCACAGTGGACCAGAGGTTGACACCCTCGCCGGCGGGTAGCCTGGGGAATCGATACGGGCTTCACCGGAAGGGGTCGACGTGCCGGGACTTCGGCGAGCCGCGCTGATCGGGGCGGTCCTGGCGGCGGTCACGGCGTGCACCGCGACGCCCGGCGTGGCGCCACCGATGACGGAGTCCGCCACGAGCGAGCCGCCCGCCGAGCGCGTCTACGTGTCACTGGGCGACTCCTACGCGACGGGCTACCGACCGGCGACCGGGAGCGCGCCCGCGGGCGGCAGTCGGGACGGGTTCGCCTACCTCGTCGCCGCGCGGTCGGACCTGAGGTTGATCAACCTGGCGTGCAGCGGCGCGACGTCCGCCCAGCTGCGGACCGAGCCCGGCTGCGCGCCCGCCGACCGCGGCCCGGACGCGCCCGACCTCACCGGGCGCACCCAGGTCGACGCGGCCGTGCAGGCCCTGCGCGAGCACCGGGGCCGGGTCGGCCTGGTGACCGTGGTGATCGGCGGCAACGACCTGGCGCCGTGCGCCCGGGCCGGCGACCCGTTGACGTGCGCCTCCGAGGCCGTGGCCGCCACCCGGGCCAACCTGGCCGCCGCCCTGCCCGCCCTGCGGGAGGCCGCCGGTGACGCGCCGATCGTCGGCCTGACCTACCCGGACGTGTTCCTCGGCGCCTGGGTCTCCCCCGCGTTCCCGAACGGCCGTGACCTCGCCCGGCTGTCGGTGTCGCTGTTCCGCGACTTCTTCAACGCCGCCCTCAAGGCCGAGTACGACAAGGTGGGCGCGCGGTTCGTCGACGTCACCGCCGCCACCGGCGGCTACGGGCCGTTGACGGAGACCACCCAGGACCCCGCCTACGGCCCGATCCCGACGCCGGTGGCGCAGGTGTGCGCCCTGACCTACTTCTGCGAGCACACCGACGTCCACCCCACCCCCGAAGGCCACGAGGCGATCGCCGCCGCCGTCCTGAACCGCTAGTCACGACGTCCGAACGCGCCGCGCAGCTGCGCCCGGACCCGCCGACCGGCCACCCGCACCGGCTCGACCACGGACGCGCGCACCCACCGCGCCGGAGCCACCACGGCCGCCCGCCACACCCGGCCGACCACCCGGCCGACCGGCGCCAGCACCACCCGGTACACCCACCGGACCGGCCCCACGACCAGCGCCCGCACCACTCGCGACAGCAGCCGCCACGCCCACACCAGGGCGTCCCGGACCAGCAGGCCGACCCACGCCAACCCGCGCCCCACCAGCCGGAACGCCCAGACCAGCGCGCCGAGGAACAGCCGCACCACCCACCGGACCGCCCGCGCGCACCGCACGACCACCTCCCGCCACAGCCACCGCGCCGGCAGCACGACGAGCGCCCGCCAACCCCACGCCAGCGGCTCCACGATCACCAGCCGCAACGCCCGCCCCACCCAGCGCAGGACGTCCGCGAGGACCACGTCCACCGCCCGCAACCACCGCCCGACCGGCGTGAACACCCACCGCAGCCCACGCCCCGCCGGCCGCAGCACGAACCGCGCCAGCGCCCGGAACCCCCACCGCACCCCCGCGCCCAACGCCCCGAACCCGCGCCCCACGACCGTTCCGAGGGGCCGAACGAGGTACCGCCACACCACCCCGCCGGACCACCGCAGCCCGTCGCCGACCAGCCCGGCCACCCGCCGCAGGCCGCGCCCGACCGGCGCGAAGACCCACCGCCACGCGAACCGGCCCACCGTGCGAACGCCGTCCCGGACCCGCCGCGCGACCGCCACCAACGGCCGCCGCACCGCCCGCCCGACGACCTTGACCCACTCCCACACCACCCGCACCGGCACCACGACCACCACGGCGACGGCACGCGCCACCCACACCGCCCAGCGCGGCGGCTGCGGCTCCTCAGCGTTCACGCCACCTTGAACGCACACCGGCCGGACGCGGTGCCGTGCTCACGAGGAGTCGCACGTCACGTCCCCGTATCGTGACGCCGTGCTTGATCGCATCAGGGGCAACGCCCGCGCCGCCGAGCTTTTGGCGACCGTCTTCGACTTCGACCTCGAACGCGCCGACCACGGCGAGCCCGTGCGCCCGTCGTGGGACGGCGAACTCCGCCCGATCGCCGGCGACGCCTCGGGTGGCACCTTCTTCGCGTGCGGCGGACCGGTGCTGTACGCGAGCTCGGAAGGCCAGGCCGGGGTCCTGGCCGCCGACCCGACCGCCGCGATCGAACTGATCATCGGAGTGCCGACCTGGCACGACGTGGTCGCCGCCGCCCCGGACCCGGCCGCCATGCGCGCCGCCCGGGAATCGACCCACGCCGAGCTGCTGGAGGACGAGCCGGACATCGACCGCCACCAAGCGGAGATCTGCGCCGCACTGGGCCTCGACCGCGTCCCGCTCGACGAGCTGCTGACCCGCCTGCGCGCCGCCCTCACCGACCTCTCACCCCGGTACCGCCTGCTCAACGACGAGGGCGACGAGTACGAACCCCTCTAGACGTCACTGACCAGTGCGCCCGGTGGAACCGGCCGCTACCCCAGTTGGTCGCGGCGGCGGGTCAGGTAGGCGGTCTCGGCGGTGTTGCCCGCCAGCTCGACGGCCCGGTCGTACGCCGCGCGCGACTCCCGGCTGCGGCCCAGCCGCCGCAGCAGGTCGGCACGCGTGGCGTGGAAGGCGTGATAGCCCGACAGCCGGGGTTCGAGGCGGTCCACGGCCGCCAGCGCCACCTCCGGGCCGTCGAGTTCGGCGACCGCGACGGCCCGGTTGAGCGCGACCATCGGGGAGGGGTCCACCCGGACGAGCTGGTCGTACAGGGCGAGGACCTGCGACCAGTCGGTGTCGCGGATGTCGCGGGCGGAGGTGTGCACGGCGTTGATCGCGGCGAGGATCTGGTAGCGCCCGGGAGCGACCCCGGCAGCGGCGGCGACGAGGCGTTCGCGGACCAGCCGGTGGCCCTCCGCGATCAACTCCGCGTCCCACGCCCCTCGGTCCTGCTCGGCCAGCGGGACCAGTTCGCCGCCGGCCGAGACCCGGGACGGGCGGCGCGCCTCGATGAGCAGCATCAGCGCCAGCAGGCCGGCCACCTCGCCGTCGTCCGGCAGCAGGGCGCGGATGAGACGGGTGAGCCGGATCGCCTCGGCGGTCAGGTCCTTGCGCACCGGATCGGTGTCGGGTCCGGACGCCAGGTAGCCCTCGTTGAACACGAGGAACAGCACGGTCAGCACCCCCGACACGCGGGCCGGGAGGTCTTCGGCGGACGGCACGCGGTACGGGATGCGCGCCGCCTTGATCTTGGCCTTCGCCCGGGTGATCCGCTGCCCCACGGCGCTCTCGGCCACCAGGAACGCGCGGGCGATCTCCGCCACGGTCAACCCGCCGACCATGCGCAACGTCAGCGCGAGGCGGGCTTCCACCGCCAGCGCCGGGTGGCAGCAGGTGAAGATCAGCCGGAGCCGGTCGTCGTCGATGGCGCCGGAGGGCTCGGGCGGGCTGTCGTCGTGCACCACCCGAGCCTCCTCCTGCTTCTCGTCGCGCTTGCTCTCGCGCCGGATCCGGTCGATGGCCTTGTGGTTGGCGGTGGTGGTCAGCCAGGCGCCGGGGTTGGGCGGCACGCCGTCGGCGGGCCACCGCTCCACGGCGACCGCGAACGCCTCGGCGGCCGACTCCTCGGCGAGGTCGAGGTCACCGAAGCGCCTGGTCAGGGCGGCAACCACGCGGGCCCACTCCTCGCGGTGGGCCCGCGTGACCGCTTCCTCCGCGTGGCTCACAGGAACGGCCGGACCTCGATCTTGCGGTCGCAGACCTTCGACGCCTCGGCGGCGAGCTCGAGCGCCACGTCCAGGTCGGGGGCCTCCCACACCCAGACGCCCGCGAGGTACTCCTTCGACTCCACGAACGGACCGTCGCTGAACACGGCCTGCTCGCCCCGGTTGTCGACCACCGTGGCCGCGTCGGTGTCCGCGAGCCCGCCCGCGAAGACCCAGTGGCCCTCGGCGATCAGCCGTTCGTTGAACTCGCTGATGGCGGGCTGCCGGTCCGTGCTGCCGGGGTTGACCTTGTCGTCGATGACGGAAACCAGGTACCGCATGGGGAAATCCTCTCCTGTGGTGTCGAGAAAACGATTCGGGGGTGGTCGGGGACCTCAGGCTGCCGCGTACCGCGGACGCCCCGCCGGGCGGTGGACCTGGATGGTCACGCCCTTCGAATCGACCCGCGACTCGACCAGGTCGAGCGCGAGGTCCGGGCCCGTCTCCGGGAACAACCGCGTGCCCTGGCCGAGGACCACCGGGATGACGACCAGGATCACCTCGTCGACCAGGTCGTGCTCCAGCAGGCACCGGACCAGCGCGCCGCTGCCGTGCACCTGCAGGTCACCCGCGGCCTCGCCCTTCAGCTCCCGGACGGCGGCCACGACGTCCCCGGACAACACGGTGGTGCCCGACCACTCCGGGTCCGCGAGCGTGGACGAGACCACGTACTTGGGCCGTGCGTGCAACGCCCGCATGACGGGCTCCCAGCCGGGGACGTCCCGTTCGGCCAAGGACCCCCAGGAGCCGGCGAACAGCTCGTAGGTCCGCCGGCCGAACAGGAACGCGTCGGCGCGCTGGTAGGTCCGGTTGATGAACGCGCGGGTCCGGTCGTCGCCCTTCCCCCGCGCCCACCCACCGCGCTCGAACCCGTTCCTGCGGTCGTCCGAGACGTGACCGTTGCCTTGCATCACCCCGTCGAGCGTGACCTGGGTCATGGTCGTCAGCTTCATGTCCGCGCTTCCTCCCGTGGTGCCGGCCCCCGTGCGGGCGGCCTCACCACTGCTACGAACACCACGACCCCGATCCGACACCAAGGCCGGAACTTTCTTCCGGCGAATTGCCGGACGGAGTGCCCGCCGGACGACCTGGCGCTACGGCCGTGCCCGCGAGACCTTCGCGCGCGTCACCTCGGTCAGGGGGTGGTCGGGGCCCAGGACGCGCTCGCAGCCGGCCAGGGTCTCCTCGTACAACTGGGCGGCGCGCTCCAGGTCACCCGTCGACTCGTACGCGTGGGCGAGGTTGCTGCACGAGGCCAGCGTGTCGGGGTGGTCCGGACCCAGCAGCCGCCGCCGATCGGCCAGCGTCGCCTCGAGCAGCCGGATCGCGCGCGCAGGATCACCGGTCGTGTGGTGGGCGATGGCGAGGTTGTTGCGCAGGGTCAGCGTCTTCGGGTGGTCCGGCCCCCACAGCCGCTCGGAGTCGGCCAGGGCTTCCTCGTACCGCGGGACCGCCCGCGGATCACCGGCCGCGTCGTACGCGTACGCCAGTTTGTGCAGTGCGGCCAGCCTCTTCGGGTGGTCCGGCCCCAGCGTTCGCCGCCGATCGGCCCATGTCGCCTCGTACAGCGGGATGGCTTGCTCCACGCGACCCGCCGCCCCGTAGGTGAAGGCGAGGTTGTCGCGGCACGCCAGCGTGTCGGGGTGGTCGGGACCCAGGATGCGCTCGGCGTCGGCCAGCGTCGCCTCGTGCAACGGGATGGCGCGCTCCAGGTCACCCGCCGCCTGGTAGGCGCGGGCCAGGTCGAGGCGCGAGGCCAGCGTGTCGGGGTGGTCGGGGCCCAACACCCGCTGCCGCCCGGCCAAGGCCGCCTCGTACAGCGGGATGGCGCGCGCCGGGTCGCGCACCGTTTCGTAGGCGTTGCCCAGGTTGCCGAGCGAGATCAGCGTTCTCGGGTGGTCGGGGCCCAGCACCTGCTCGGACCGGGCCAGCGTGGTTTCGAGCAACGGGATGGCGCGTGCCAGGTCACCCACGATCGCGTACTGGTGTGCCAGGTTGTTGCGCGACTTCAGCGTCCTGGGGTGGTCGGGGCCGAACACCCGTTCGGTGCCGGCCACCGCCGCCTCGTGCAGCGGGATCGCCCGCTCCGGGTCACCCGCCGCCTGATAGGCGTGGGCGAGGTTGCCGAGCGAGGTCAGGGTGTCGGGGTGGTCGGGGCCCAGCACCCGTTGCCGATCGGCCAACGTGGCTTCGTACAGCGAGAGCGCCCGCGCATTGTCACCCGCCGCCTGGTACGCGTGCGCGAGGTTGCCGAGCGACACCAGGGTGTCGGGGTGGTCGGCACCCAACACCCGCCGGCGATCGGCCAACGTCGCCTCGTACAGCGAGAGCGCCTGCTCCGGGTCACCCGCCGTCGAGTAGGCGTTGGCCAGGTTGTTGCGCGTCGCGAGCGTGTTGGGGTGGTCGGGACCCAGCACCCGCTCGGAGTCGACGAGTGTCGCTTCCTGCAGCGGGATCGCCTGCTCGACGTCACCGGCCGCCCAGTGGGCGTTGGCCAGGTTGCCGCGCGAGGCCAGCGTGTACGGGTGGTCGGGGCCGTGGAGGCGCTCGCGGCTGCGGGTGGTGCGGGTGTAGAGGGCGATGGCGGTGGCGGTGTCACCCTGGCTGTCGAAGTAGAGGGCGACGTGGTCGGCGAGGTCGCAGAGCTGGGTCGTGTCGACGTCGGGGTCCGCGTGGTCCAGCAGCGCCCTCACGTGGGGCAGCACCGCGTGGAACGTCGGCCAGTCCGCGGGCCGCCCGGGATCGGTGTCGGCCAGTGCCCGGGAGAGAGCGGTGGTGGTGGCGTGGCGGGCGCGGGTGACGTCGGCGGGTTGGCGGTGCGGGTCGTCCGGGTCGGGGGTGCGGGTGACGGCCTGCGCCAGGCGGTGCACGGCGATGGTGTCACCGGTCAGGGTGATCATGTTGTAGGCGGCCAACCGGCCCAGCGCCTCCGACAGGTCCGGTTCGTCGAACACGCTCGTGAGCAGCGCTCGGGGGATGGCCTCGGGCGCGTGCCAGGCCAGGTGGTGCAGCACCCGTCCCGCGAGCGGGGTGTCCGAGAGCCGGTCGAGGGTGACGTGCCAGACCCGGGCCATGGTGCGCTGCGGGTCGCCGCCCTCCGCCGTCGCGGTGAACATCCGCGCCGGGAACTCCGCCAGCAGGTCCAGGTAGGCGGCCGGGGTCCTGCGGGCCTGGGCGAGGTACGCGCCCGCCTGCTCGACCGCCAGCGGCAACCACCCCAGCTCCGCGCACAGCCGGTCGGCGCCCGTCAGATCCGCCTCCGGCCACTCCGCGCGCACGAGCCGGGTCAGCAGGTCCGCGGCCTGCTCGGCCGGCAGCACGTCCAGCGGCACCGCCTCGGCCACCCCGTTCCAGCCGGAACGCCGCCGGCTGGTGATCAGCACGGTGCCCGTCCGCACCCGGGCCAGCAATCGCGCCGCGTCGGCCGGGGCGGTGAGGTTGTCCAGCACGACCAGCCAGCCGTCGTGGGTCGCCAGCCACCGCACCGCCGCCTCGGTCCGCTGCTCCAGCGGCGCCCCGGCCAGCTCCGGGGCCAACGCCACGGCCAGCTCCGCCAAGCCGGTGTCGATGGCGGCCGGGGAGTCCGCCGTGATCCACCACACCGGCCGGAACCGGTCCGCCTGCCGCTCGACGCACCGCGCCGCCACCGTGCTCTTGCCCACCCCGCCCAGTCCGTGCACCGCCACGACGACCGCCCGCCCCGTGCGGGTCAACGCCGCGTCGAGCCGCGCCAGCTCACCGCTTCGGCCGACGAACACCCCCGAGGACGCGTGGACCCGGCCCAGCCCCGACGGCGCCGACACCGACTCCATCTCCGGCGAGCCGCGATCGCCGACCACCACATCACCGTGAACCGTGACGTCCCGGCCGGCCTGCATCACCACCGACCGATCCGACGCCGCGGCCGACTGCGCCGGCCGCCCCTCGTCGCCGTCCATCCGCGCCCCGCCCGTCCGCACCCCGGGTACGCCAGTCATGCCCGGCTGACCACACCAGAACCCACGCCGGTTCCGGTGGCAACGCACAAGTGCGGTCACGACCCCGGCAGGGGACGGCCCGTGCACCCGTTCCGGTGCGGTGTGAAGAGCCGTACCGCCCGGCGCGTCAGCCCCAGGCGCCCGCCACCTGCTTGGTGGCCGCGTTGAGGCGGTTCCAGACGTTGACCGTGGCGACCGCGACCAGCAACGCCGAGAGCTGCCGCTCGTCGTAGTGCTCCGCGGCGTCCTGCCACACCGCGTCCGGCACGGGGTCGGGGCGGTCGGAGAGCCGCGTCACGGCTTCGGCCAGCGCCAGCGCCGCGCGTTCCGCATCCGTGTAGTAAGGGGTGTCCCGCCACGCGCCGACCGAGACGATCCGCTCGTCGGACTCGCCTGCCTTCCGCAGCGCCTTGCCGTGCATGTCCACGCACACGCCGCACCCGTTGATCTGCGACGCCCGCAGGTTGACCAGCTCCACCAGCGACTGCGGCAACCCGGCCTGCTGGGCCGTCCCGCCCAGCGCGATCAGCGCCTCCATCGTGCCGGGCAGGGTCGTGGCGGGGTGGTTCATCCGTGCTCGCATGGTCGTCCTCGTTCCTGTCACATCGTGCTCGTCCGGTCCGTCACCCCCTTGACGGACCGAGCACGGAGGATGTGACAGTGATCGACGACGAACTTCTCGCGGCCCGCTTCGAGGCCGACCGCGGCCACCTCAGGGCGGTCGCCTACCGGGTGCTCGGCTCGATGAGCGAGGCCGAGGACGCGGTGCAGGAGGCGTGGGTGCGGCTCCAGCGCTCGGACACCGGCGCGGTCGCCAACCTCACCGGCTGGCTGACCACCGTCGTCGGCCGGGTGTGCCTGGACATGCTGCGCTCCCGCGCGTCGCGGCGCGAGGACCCGCTGGACGTGCGGGTGCCCGACCCGGTGGTGGACCCGGACGACGGCGGCGACCCCGAGCACGAGGCGGTGCTGGCGGACTCCGTCGGCCTGGCCCTGCTCGTGGTGCTGGAGACGTTGACCCCCGCGGAACGGCTGGCGTTCGTGCTGCACGACCTGTTCGCCGTCCCGTTCGACGACATCGCCCCGATCGTCGGCCGCACCCCGGTCGCCGTGCGCCAGCTGGCCAGCCGGGCGCGCAGGCGGGTCCGGGGCGACGTGCCGGTCCCCGACGACCTGCCCCGCCAGCGCGAGGTGGTGACCGCGTTCACCGCCGCCGCCCGGAACGGCGATTTCGAGGCGCTGCTCGCCGTCCTCGACCCGGACGTCGTGCTGCGCGTCGACTTCGGCGCGCTCAACCCGGACCTGACGGCCGCCGTGCGCGGCGCGGAGGAGGTCGCCCGCCGGGCGCTGATGTTCCGCCAACCCGAGGCGGTCAGCCGGCTCGTCCTGGTCAACGGCGGGATGGGCATCCTCACCGCGCCCGGCGGCGTGCCCGTCTCGGTCATGGGCTTCACGGTCAGCGGCGGCCGGATCGTCGCGATCGACGTGCTGGCCGACCCGGAGCGGGTGGGCCGGCTCGACCTGTCCGGGCTGGACCTCCCCCGCAGCGGCGATCTTCGAGCCCGCTGACCGGTCCTGACGGCCTCGGAGGTCTAGGGTGGGTGCCCGGACCAGCGACGAGGACTGCACAGCATGGCGCACCCACCCCACCCGTCCCGTCCTGTCGTCCGCGCGGTCCTGGTGGAGGACCACCACATGGTGGCCGAGGCGATCCGGTTGGCGTGGGCGGACTCGGGTGAGGTCGAGGTCGTCGCCACGGTCGGCTCGGTGGCCGCCGCCGTGACCGAGGTCCGGCGGCACCGGCCCGACGTCGTGCTGCTGGACCGCCGGCTGCCCGACGGCGACGGCCTGGACGCGATCGGGCGGTTCGACGAGTGGGGCGCGCGGGTGCTGGTGCTGACCGGCGAGGCGACCGTGTCCGTCGCCGCGCGGGCCGCCGAGGCGGGTGCGGCGGGCCTGGTGCTCAAGTCTGCCCGGCTGGAGGAGCTGACCGACGCGGTGCTGCGGGTGGCGGCCGGCGAGGTCGTGTTCGACGGCGGTCTGCTGGGCGGCGTGCTGGACCAGCTCACCGGGCGGTCCAAGGTCGGTGGTGTGCCGCTCACGGTCCGCGAGCGCGAGACGCTGGTCCTCATGGCCGGGGGCGCGAGCACGGAGGAGATCGGCGAGCGCATGGGCGTGGCCCGCAACACCGTGCGCAACCACGTGCAGCGGGTGCTGGAGAAGCTCGGTGCCCGGTCCAAGCTCGAGGCCGTGGCCATCGCCCGCCGCGACGGCCTGCTCGACTAGTGCGGTGGGTGGCCGGGGCGTTCACCGGACCCGGCCGCGGTCAGTCCTGGTCCTCGGGCTCCCCTTCCCGGTCCTTCCGCTCGTCGACCGACGCGAGCGGCCCCTCGGGCACTGGCGGGTTGGGCGCGTCGGACCACTTCGTCAGCGCGTCGAACACGGATTCCAGGAAGTCGAAGACCACGAGCGCCCCCCAACGGCGAGTGAGCCCGATCTTCCGTGATCTTCGGACGAATGTCGAGGCGACCCGCTCAGGGGCGGGCGGTGGACGCTCGTGGTCACCGCGACTAGTGCAGGCGCACTAGTCACGACGGTGTCGGTGCGTCTGGGCGCGAACCGGTCGGATACCGCAGTGTGTGACCGTGGACCTCTCGGTGTCTGGCCCGGTCGCCGAGTTCAGCGCGCCGATCGACCGGGGCGCCGCCGGCCTGGCCCGTGACTTCGTCCGCAAGACCCTCGCCGACCTGGGCTACCTCGGCGATCACAGCGATGTCGTGCTCGTCGTCTCCGAGCTGGTGTCCAACGCGCTGCGGCACACCGCGACCATCCCGGTCATCCGGTTGGTGGGCGACGTGCGCCGGCTCCGGATCGAGGTCGCGGACGGCAGCCCGGTGCTCCCGCGGCCGCGGCTGTCGGCGACCGTCGGCGGGTGGGGCCTTCAGCTCGTCGCGCGGCTGACCACCGCGTGGGGCGCCGACCCCGATCTCGGCGGCAAGGTCGTCTGGTGCGAGATGAGCGCCGAAGCGCTCCCCGGCACGACCTGACACCGGGCCCGTGGCACCCGCGCGGACCATGGTGCACAGTGTCGCCATGCCGGCCGATCACCCTGCCGAACGCGACTTCGACCACCCGACCGAGGACGCGTACCGCCTGCTGGTGGACAGCGTGCTGGACTACGCCATCTTCATGCTGGACCCGACCGGCCGGATCGTGAGCTGGAACGCGGGCGCGGAGCGGATCAAGGGCTACACCGCCGACGACATCCTCGGCGAGCACTTCTCGATCTTCTACCCGCCCGAGGACCTGGTGGCGCGCAAGCCGTGGCGCGAGCTGGAGGTGGCCGTCGACGCGGGCCGGTTCGAGGACGAGGGCTGGCGGCTGCGCAAGGACGGCACCCGGTTCTGGGCCAACGTCGTCATCACCGCCCTGTTCGGCCAGTCGGGCGAGCTGCGCGGGTTCGCCAAGGTCACCCGCGACATGACCGAGCACCGACGGGTCGAGCAGACCGTGGCCGAGCAGCGCAGGCTGGTCGGCCACCTGGTGGAGGCGCAGGAGCTGGAACGCCGCCGCATCGCCTGGGACGTGCACGACGACTCGATCCAGTCCATGGTCGCGGTCGGCATGCGGCTGCAACTGCTGGCCAACCGGCTGCCGCCGGAGGACGCCGCGGTCGTGCGGCGACTGGACGAGGCCGTGCGCGCGTGCATCGGGCGGTTGCGCAACCTGGTGTTCCGGCTGCGCCCGCCGGAACTCGACCGGCACAGCCTTATGCAGGCCCTGGACCACTACCTCGGCGACGTCGCCGGTACTTCGGGCATGACCTACCGGCTGCGGCACGAGCTGGACCGGGAACCGCCCGCCGAGTCCGCCGTCACGATCTTCCGCATCTGCCAGGAAGCCCTGACCAACATCCGCAAGCACGCGCGGGCTTCGGCCGTGGAGGTGGCGCTGACCTCGGTCGACGGCGGCACGCTCGTCGAGATCGCGGACGACGGAGTGGGGGTCGGGTCCGGTGCGGGCGCACCGTCCGACGGCCCGACGTCGGACCACTTCGGCATGATCGAGATGCGGGAGCGCGCGGAGACGGCGGGCGGGTGGTGGTCGGTGAGCGAGCGCCCGAGCGGTGGTGCGCTGGTGCGGTTCTGGGTCCCCACGTCGCACGGGGGTGAACCGTGACCGACGCCAAGCTCAGGGTGGTGATCTCGGACGACGACCCGATGATCCGCGACGCGCTGCGCGAGGTCCTCGACGCCGAGCCGGACTTCGAGGTCGTCGCGGTGGCCCGGGACGCGGACGAGGCGATCGAGCTGGTCGAACGCCACTCGCCCGCCGTCGTCGTGCTCGACGTCCGCATGCCCGGCGGTGGCGGCGGCCGTGCCGCGCGGGAGATCAGGCTGCGCTCGCCGAACACCGGCATCCTCGCGCTGTCGGCGTTCGCCGACCGGGAGACCTACCACGAGATCCGGTCGGCCGGTGTGGGCGAGCACCTGGTCAAGGGCGCGTCGAACAGCGACATCGTGGCGGCGATCCGCCGGTTGGGACGACCGGGGCGCGGCTGACCGCGCCCCTGGGCGTCCTGCCGAGCTGGTACAACTGTGGTTCGACAACACAGTGCACCGGGGAGTCGTCGTGGCCGAGCCGATGGGGCAACCCTCACCGATCCTCGACATCCGTGTCACTCGTGCGGGTGATGTCCTGACCGTCGGTGTGACGGGCGAGCTCGACCTGGACACCGTGCCCGAGGTCCGCGCCGCCCTCGCGGCGGGCCTGTCGGAACCGACGTCCGCCCTGGTCCTCGACCTGTCGGAGGTCGGGTTCTTCAGCTCCGCCGGCCTGTCGCTGCTGCTGGAGACGCGCCGCCGCGTCGCCGTGCTGGCCGTCGTGGCGACTCGCCGGGCCGTGCTGAGGCCGATCCAGCTGACCTCCATCGCGCCGCTGTTGAGCGTGTTCCCGTCCGTGGACGAGGCGCTGGCCTGGGTCGCGTCGACGCGGCACGCGCACCAGGTCGACTAGCGCCCGCGGCGTTCACCGGGTCCGGGCCGTACGGCCTTCCGCGAGCCCGAGATCCGGCTTGACGTGCACGTTCCCGCTGCGAATTCCACTCGACGGATGAACGTCGCGACCGGTCCGCCGACCGTTTCGGGGACTCCCGCAGGCGTCCGATGCCGAGCAATGCTCCGATCGGGCGCCTCCGGAGTCCGAACATCGTCCAGACGGCCCGAACGGGCCGGCCGCCTTGCCCGAACGGCCGCCGGACCGCCGGTGTGAACGGGCCAACCTCGGCCGAACCCCGACCCCGCCGCCGCCCCGGGCGGTTCCCTGGACCTTCCGGAACACCGGGAACCAGGGGGAACCACCATGGAGAAACGTTCACTCGGCGTGCTCGCGGCCGGGGTCGCCGCGGCACTGCTGCTGGGCGGCCAGACCGCCGTCACCGCCGAACCCCGAGCCGTCGCGCGGCTCCACCCCGACCCGCTGCTGATGTTCCCGTCGAACCCGGCGGGAACCGACTGGTCCGCCGTCGTCCGCGACCGCGAGGCGAAAGCCCGGACGCGGCAGCAGCGCGCGAGCACCCGAGCCGCGACGCCGTACCAGGAGAAGGAGCCGGCCGGTACGAGCGGCGCCAACGACACCCCGGCCACCGCCGAGCACGTCGAGGGCTTCGGCACGGGCCGCACCGCCACCTCGAAGATCGCGCTGACCGGCGACATCAGGCCCGACGACACGATCCCGACGCTGCCGCCGTTCCCGGAGGCGAACGACGCCACCGGCCTCGCCGGCGACACCGGCATCCCCACCACCCGCCGCGCGCTGCGCACCAGCGGCGTCATCGGCGACGGCCAGCACGGCAGCGCGGGTGACGGCACCGGCGACTTCGACTTCTACCGGATCGACGGCGGCCCTTCCGGCACGACGTTCACCGCGCGCACGGTGACGCCGACCGGTGACCTCGATCCGATGCTCGCGCTGTGGGACTCCGACGGCGGCCTGTGGGCCGTCAACGGCGACAGCGGCGGCTCGGACGACTCCACCATCACGTTCACCGTCCGACCCGACCGGACCTTCTACCTGATGGTGGGCTCCGACCCGGTCGCCTTCCCGCGCGACCCCACGACGCCGGGCACGGGCCCGGGCGTCGGCACCGAAGGGCCGTACGACCTGCTCGTCACCAGCGGCAAGAACGGCGGCGACCTGGACTACTACGCCTTCGACCTGCGCGCCGGCGACGTGCTCGGGGCGTCCCTGGCCGGCGGCGGCACGCGGCTCGCCGTCCACGACCCGGCCGGTCGCGAGGTGTTCGGCTCCTCGCAGGACCTCACCAACACCTTCGCCGTCGACTCGCCGATGCCCGGCGGCGGCAACGCCGTCATCGACTTCGTCGCCCCGACCGACGGCCGGTACCGGCTGGGCGTCGAGGCGGGCGAAGGTCCCTACGACATCAAGCTCGAAGCGTTCCGCCCCGGCACGGAAACCGCGCCGCGCGGCTCGGTGCACACCCTCTTCCTCGACTTCGACGGCGCACGGGTGAACACGTCGATCTACGGCGGGGGCGGCGGTCTGCGCGACCTCTCCCCGCTGTCGGCCTTCCTGCCCCGGTGGGGGCTCGGCGCGGCCGACGAACGCGCGCTGATCACCTCGATCACCGCGACCGTGCGGGAGAACCTCGAACGGGACATGATCGCGAACGGCCTCAACCCGCGGTTCGCGCTGCGCGTGCTCACCAGCCGCGACCACGCCGATCCGTGGGGCCGGCCGAACGTCAGCCGCGTCGTCATCGGCGGCACCACCGCGGAGTCGGGCATCTCGACCGTCGGCATCGCCCAGTCCATCGACGCGGGCAACTTCGGCCGCGAGGAGACCGCGCTGGTGCTGCTGGACGAGATCAGCGCGCCGGCCGGGCCGGTGTGGTCGCTGAACACCTACCTCGGACCGGGCAGCGACCGGATCGCGTTCCTCGGCCGCGCGGTCGGCAATATCGTCGGCCACGAGGTCGGCCACATGTCGGGCAGTTGGCACACCGACGCGCTCGACGACGTCCCGAGCTTGATGGACCCCGGCGGCGACCCGGCCGTGATGTTCGCGGTGGGCCCGGACGGCGTCGGCGGCACGGCCGACGACCCGGACCTCGACCTCACCACCGACGAGCTGAGCCCGGCCGAGGGCTTCACCGGCGTCGAGGACACCGCCGCCCGCACGGCGTGGGCGTTCGTCCGGGGAACCGGCTGACCCGATCGGTGGGCGCGGCGGTCACGGCCGCGCCCACCCGCGTTCCCTTTAAGGGCAATCCGTTCACCCGACGCGGCATCATCCGGTTGACCGCGCGGTGTCCACCGCCGGCCGTACCTACCGTGAGTCCAATCCGGACGCCCGGTACTAGGAGGCCACGATGGACCGGCGCACCTTCCACCGATCCCTGCTGTTCACCACGATCGCCGCGCCGCTGGTCTCCGCCGGTTCGGCGCAGGCCCGCCCGGTGCGGGGCGTGCCCCGCCGGTCGGTGTTCGAGTTCGGCCTGCCGCCGGCCGAGCAGACGCACGAGCTGGTCAAGGTACCGGGGTTGTCCTTGCTCCTGGTGTCGCAGATGTCCAACAGCCACCTGGTCAAGGCCCGGCTCGACCCGGCCACCGAGCAGGTCGTCGCGACCCGGGCCCACCCGGTGGGCGGCGAGCAGGCCATGTTGCACGGCCTCGCGCTCTCGCACCGCTACCCGGGCCTGGTGTGGGCGACCCAGCAGGGCGACAACCGGCTCCTGCTGATCGACCCCAACGGCGCCGACGTCGACTCGCCGCCCCAGGTGCTGAGCACGATCGACGTCCCGGCACCGGGAAGGGGGCCGCACTACATCGGCGAGTACGGCGACCAGCTGTGGGTGAGTCTCAAGGAGAGCAACCACGTGCTGGAGATCGACCACACCGACCCGTCCTCCTTCCACCTCTACGAGGCGCACCCGAACCCGATCTTCGTGGCGCAGCACCCGGTGTCCGGTGAGTTCTACGCGAGCCAGGACGACTCGAGCCAGATCCTGCGCATCAACGCGCACACGCAGCAGGCGGGCCAGCTCGACATCCCGCCGGAGCACGGAGGCACGCCGGTCGGTCTCATCGCCGGCCCGACCGCGCTCTGGGTCGCGTTGCTGGGCACCCAGGAGCAGGGCACCGGCACGTTCGGCCGCATCGACGCCAACGGCGACACCACGTGGTTCCGCCTCCGGTCCTCAGAGGTCGCCGACGCCGGCCTGCTGCACATCGCGTTCGAGCCGGAGGGCGGCAGCCGCCCCAGCGCCTGGCTGCTGGGCTCGTCGATCATCTGCGACGACGTGTACGACGTGGTCGTGCGGGTCACCTTCGACGCGGGCTACAACGAGGTGCTGGGCGAGGAGGTCACCGTGCTGCCCACCCAGCACTGCAAGGCCCACCGCCTGCTCCCCCTCTCCCGCAGCCTCTACGTCACCGAGTTGACCAGCTCCACCCTGGCCCAGCTCACCACCGTCTCCTGGGACCGCCCCACCGACCCGGCACCGGGAGACCCGAGCTGAACGATCACGCGCACGGGTTGACCGACCCGCACCGGGTGGCGACGGTCCACTTCGGACGGCCGGCACCGGCCCGACAGGTGGAGAGGACGTCGGGTCGGCGTGGTCGGGGGTCGTCAGGCCGGGTGGCGCGGAAGATCTCAGTCGGACGCGAGCAGGCGTTCGACCAGCTTGCGCGCCCGGGCGGCGGGACCGTCCGCGCCCAACGCCATCACCGAGCCGTAGACGCCGTCCATGACCAGGAACAGCTCGTCCGCCAACCCGGACGGGTCCACGTCCGCCCGGGTCTCCGCGTACGCGTCGGCGAGCTCGCGGAGGCGGTCGTGGACCCACCTCTTGGTGGTCACCGCGTTGCGATGGGCGGGCAGGGTCTGGTCGGGGAACTCGGCCAGCGCCATCAGGAACGGGCAACCCCGGCACAGCTCCGGCCGCACCTGCGCGGCCAACGCGTCGAACAGCGCCAGGATCCGCGCCCGCGGGTCGTCCCCTCCGGACTCGACCGCATCGAGGAACCACTCCCGATAACGCTCGTCCGCCTGCTCGACGTAGGCCCCGATCATGTCGTCCTTCGAGCTGAACAGCCGGTACAGGGTGGTCGGCGCGATGCCGGCCTCGGCCGCGACCCGGTCGACGCCGACGGCGCGGATGCCCTGCCAGTAGAACAGCTCGTGCACGACCCCCAGCACGTGTTCACGCGTCTGCGCGGACGACCGCCGCATCCCGACCACCATTTCCCGCCCGCACGGGGGCGCTCCCTAACAGAATGGCGGTCGACCAGGCGTGATGCAAGCGGCGTTCCGCGGACCGGCGGAGGTTCCGCCTAGGCGTACGGGCGCAGCCGCTCCAGCTCGGCTCTCCTGCGTTCCAGCCGCTGGACCAGCGCATAAGCCTGGGCCACGGACGACAGCGTCGCGTGGTGGTGCCAACCCTGGAACGACCGGCCCTCGAAGTGCCGCAGGCCGTACCCCTCCGCCAGCTCGGCGACGTCGGACTCCACGCGTTCGCGCACCTTCAACAGGCCCACCAGCTCGGCGATCCCGGTGCCGCCCAGGTTGGTCAGCCACACCGCGCGCGGCTGCGGGTGCGTGGTCGGCCACTCCGCCACCACGTGGCGCAGCCGCGGGAACACCCGTCCGCGTCGTGGGTCGTCCACCGCGGGGAGCCCCGGCGCCGGGATGCCCGGCACGGTCGCCATCACGAAGTTCGAGGCCACCATCGTGCCCGTCGCCTGGTCGAGCCACGACAGCACGCGCCGACCCCGCTTCGCCGCCGCGATCACGAGCGCGCCGACGGTCGGCGGCCGGCTGTTCGCGCCGACGAGGCTCTTGGGCAGCGCCGGCGTGCCGGCGGGCACCCGGGCCAGGTAGTGCAGCCCGCGCTCCTCCAGCTTCTCCAGCAGGCGCCCGCCCTCGGGCTCGCTGCTGAGGTCCACCACGATCGGCGCGGCGGTCAACCCCCAGTCCCCCACCATCTCGTCGACCGCGTCGAGCACGTACTGCCAGGCGGGTTGGGCGAGCTCCCCGTCCGGCACTCGCGCCTTGGCCCGCCGTTCTGCGTCGTCGTCCCAGCTCCGCGGCATGACCAGGCGCCAGTTCACCGCGCTGCCGCCGTCCTCGCCGGCCAGGAACAGGCCCATGGACCGCTGGCAGTTCAGCATCCGCCCGACCGAGGGGGCGAACTGCCTGGCCACGCCGACCGAGCTGTCCCCGTTCTTCGGGAAGACGACCTCGTGCACCACCCACGCGGTCGTCCGCATGGTCAGGCCGACCCGCTCGGCGAGCGCTCGGCGGACCGGCGCCCACAGCCAAGGGCTCTGGTTCACGAACTGCTGGAGGGACTGGTCGGCGTCCCTGCCGACGACCAGCTCGGAGATGCGTCTGATCGACTTGCGACCCGGCACCGACAGCAACCCGCGCACGTACGTCTCGGCCCATTTCCTCTGGTCGGAGCGGCCGAGTGAGGAGAACACCTCTTCGCAGAACTCCGTCAAGGTCGACGACACCGATAAGTTGTCCTCCGAAGAAGTGAAGCGGTGCATACCCACGGTTCCTCCGAAATCCTGGATAAACAAATGATCTACCCAAGTCTTGGTGTTCACGGGTGAACCGACCAGCGACAGTGGTGAACGATTCACGGCAGCACGCGCACAGCGACGGTGCCCAACACACATCCGCGGTCGTGTCACGGCACGACCGCGGAACCCCAGCTCAAGCTCACTTCGAGCAGGGCCGGCGGTGCGCCCGTGGTCAGGACACCAACTCGCCGCCCCTGCTGAAAACAGGTTTCCAAGTTTCGCGTGCTGCTGTCTAGATCGGGCTTGTGGTGGCATTCCCAGTTCTAGCACCGGAGCGGACCGCAGCCGGCAGCCTCGGCTGTTCACACCGGGCCGCTGGGACGAACGGCGCATCCCGGAAAGGCGCGGAGAGGGCCGTTCGGATGCGTAGACGGCCGACTGCACGAAGTATGCGAAAATTATTCGCTAAGGGAACACCGGCAGCCGGCGGGCCTTTACGCCACCGCGGGCACGGGATTCGGCGGACCGCCCGGCGCGGCACGACCGCGTCGGGACTACGGCAGGCCGAACGCCCCGTGCCGGAAATGGGTGGAGATGCGGACGACCGAAGTGCCGGAGGGCGAACCGCACGCCGGGCAGCCCGGCCGAAGCCGGGAAGCGGCAGCAGGTCCGGGAAAGGGCGCGAACCGCTAAGCTGTTTCCACCGGCAGGTGCAGAACGATCCCGGCCGACGCGAATTCCGGTGATTGCAGGGGCAGCACGCGCAGCGTCTGCACGCCCAGTCGCGGTTGCCGGAACCTGCGCGTCCGCGACCGGTTCTCCTGGACCAGTTGTTCGTCCCACCACTCGGCGAACAGCGGGCTCAGCCCGATCATCTCGTCGATGCGGCGGGTCAGGTCCTGATCCTCCGGCCACTTCGCCGATTCGGCGCGCCACTGGGCCACGGTGTCGCGGGCGTCGCGCTCCCAGTTGAGCAGCCGCACCTTGGCCTGCGGCGAGGTCAGCATCCAGCGGACGATGTTGCGCTCCTCGTCCGGGTACGTGCTCCAGTCGTCGTACCACTCGACGGCGGCCCGGTTCCAGGCGATCAGGTCGCGGCAGTGGTTCACCGCGTAGGCCGGGTACGGGCTGGCGTCCGCGGCCGCGACGACCTGGCGCATCAGGTCGTCGGCGCCGAGGTCGGTTTCGAGCGGCACCGGCCCGATCACCTGGCCGTAGGCCAGCGTGTGGATGTAGCGGCGCTCGTCCTCGGTGAGCAGCAGCACGCGGGCCAGGCTGTCCATGACCTGGGGGGAGGGACGGATGTCCCGGCCTTGCTCGAGGTAGGTGTACCAGGTTGGGCTGAGCCCCGCGAGCACCGCGACCTCCTCGCGGCGCAACCCCATCGAACGCCGTCGCGGATTGCTCGGAAACCCCGCGTCCGCCGATTTGAGCCGTTCGCGGCGACTGCGCAGGAATCGGCCGAGTTGCTCCCTGTTGGCGCCGTCCACCCGCATGGATCCTCTCCCGCACCACGGCACTCGCGCACGGACTCCCCATTCCCGTCCGCCGCGGACACCGCCCCCCAGGCGGCCGACCCTACACCGTGGGCAACGTGCGGCGTCGAGTCGTATGCGGACCGCCCGACCCGTGATTATCTGCTGTCCGGAAAACCGAAGCACCGTGCCCCGAGGGGGCGGAAAACCGAACCGGGCGAATGCCCCTGCGGCGCCGAAAGCCCCCGCGGCGGGCGTCCCCGAGGGGATGCGCGCGCTGCGGGGGCTCCGCCGGCCGACGCGTAACAGCGGTTGTCGCCTCGCGCCTCCTAACCGGTGTGGTTGTAGTCGTAGGAGCCATCGGTCGGCGTGTCGCGCACGAATTCCGTCACGACCGTCGACGCGGCGTGGACGTTCACCAACCGGGCCCGGCCGGGACCGGCGTTGGTGAACGAGTGCGGCACGCCGGCGTCGACGACGCAGACCTCGTCGGGCGTCGCGTCGACGGCCCGGTCGCCCGCCACCAACCGCACCGCACCCTCCAGCACGATGAAGATCTCCGCGTAGGGGTGGGTGTGGACGGGCGGGCCGGTCCCGACGTCGGCGAGGTCGACGATGAACGCCGAGGCGCCCAGTCCGCCGTGCAGGCCGCCGTCGAAGATGTGCGCCGCCACCTCGCCGCCGATCCGCACCGTCGGCAGACCGTCCTTGCGGAAGACGCGGATGCCCGTCTGCTCCATCCCGGACCGCCCGCCGCTCAGAGCCGGAACAGGCCGGGGTCGGCCACGACGACGTCGAGCAGGACCGGCCCCTCGGACTCGAAGGCGTTCTTGAGCGCTCCCCGCAACTGATCGGGGGTCTCGATGCGCTCACCCGCCACGCCGAAGCCCCGGGCCAGCTGCGCCATGTCGACGTCGCTGAGGTCCCAGCCCACGCGCCAGGCGTTCTGGCCCGCCTCGTCCAGGTAGTACTTCAGCGACAGGTAGCCGGAGTTGTTCGGGATGACGAACGTGATCGGCAGGTTCTGCTTCGCCGCGGTCCACAGCGCGTGCAGCGTGTACTGCGCCGAGCCCTCGCCCATCACCACCACGACCCGCTGGTCGGGCCGTGCGAGCGAGTAACCCACGGCGCCCGCGAACGGGAAGCCGAGCGCGCCGCTGGCGGTGGCGAAGTAGCCGTTGTCGGGTCCCAGCGGGATCTGCTCGTGGAAGTCCGCACGCGCGATCGGCAGCTCCTCGAACAGCTGGGCGTCCGCGGGCAGGTGCTGCGCGAGCAGGTGGAACAGGTACGCCTGGGACAGCGGCTCCGACTCCACCGGGGTGGGGATCGGCTCGCGCAGGGCGGGCAGCGGGACCCGCTGGCGCTGCGGCAGCAGCGGCACCAGGTCACGCACGAACTGCGCGGGCGGGGTCACGTACGAGGTGTCCGCCATCGACCACGCCGCGGCCTGCGGGTCGTCGGTCACCTGGATGAACCGGGTCCCGCTGGGCAGCGCGGGCGCGTCGCTGCCGTCGAGCGGCGCGGGGGCGGTGGAGAACAGGTCGAACGTGGTGAAGAGCGTGAACGTCGGGCTGCCCAGCACCACCACGACGTCGTGCTCGCCCAGCACCTGGTTGATCAGCTCGGGCATCGGCGCCAGCACCCCTCCGAACAGCGGGTGCGTCTCGGGGAAGCTGCCCCGCGGCCACACCGGGCTGCCGTAGACGCGGGCGTTGAGCCGCTCGGCCAGCTTGACGAGGTCGCGGCGGGCGCCGCCGATCTCCACGCCGGGGCCGGCCACCAGCGCGGGCCGCGAGGCGGAGTTCAAGGCTTCGGCGACGGTGGCCAGCACCGCGGGGTCGGGCACCACGGCCGGGGCCACGGTGCGCACCTTGTGCGGGGTCGAGGCGGCCGGGCGGACCCAGTCGTCCTCGGGGATAGCGACGTACACCGGACCCTTCGGGGCCTGGTTCGCGATGTGGTAAGCCTTTTCGATCAGCGCCGGTACGTCTTGCGGGCGAGACACCTCACCCGCCCACTTGATGTAGGGCCGGGGCAGGGACGTGGCCTCGGGCGCGTTGAGGAACGGCTCGCCCTGCACCAGCTTGCGGGCCTGGATGCCGCCGATGATCACCATCGGGGTGTGGGCGCTGGCCGCCGTGTAGATCGAGCCCATCGCGTTGCCGAGGCCGGGACCGCCGTTGATGATCACCAGCGAGGGTTCGCCGGTGGCCTGCGCGTACCCGTCGGCCATGCCGACGACCGTGGCCTCGTGCAGGCCCATGATGAACCGGAAGTCGTCGGGCCACGCGTCGAACAGCTTCATCTCGGTGTGGCTCGGATTGCTGAAGATCGTGGTCATCCCCAGCTGCCGGAAAACGTCCAGCGCGGCTTCCCGGACAGTTCGGGAATTGGTTCCATCGGCCGTCAAAGTCAACACACTCCCGAATTGGTTGCGGACGAAGGTCGGACAGCGCTCGACGCGAAAGCGAGGTTGGCCCCCGCCGAAACGATTCCGGCTGCCGTCGAAGCAATGCTGGGCCAGTCAGCGGGTCGTCGACAAGGCGTGACGGACCGGCCGCCGGTACTTCGTGAGCTGCTGCGCGAACGTCACGCAGTCATTGCGCCGTCCACTTCGACGCCTTGTGCCGAATGGTGCCGCATGACCTACTGAATGAGGACCGGATGCCACTCGCAGATCGGTCGCATTCCACCGCCATGCGGATTCTGCATGACACCGCGGCGAGGCGCGAACACTACCAGGAGGAAGCGCGATGAGCACTGACCTGACCCGTCGGGTGGTGGAGAAGTACTTCACCGACCTGGAGCGGGGTGATCTGCCGGAGGCGCTGTCGGCGTTGTCCGACGACATCGACTTCGAGCTGCCCCTGGACCGGTGGAACGAGGTCATCCCCTACCTGGGGCGGCACGTCGGCGTCGAGGCGGTCACCCGGGCGTTCCAGGTGCGCGGCGAGACCACCGAGGTCCTCGACTACGCGCTGCGCGAGCTGCGGGTCGACGGCGACACCGCGTTCGCGGTGATCTACACCAGGGCCGCGCACACCCGCACCGGCCAGGAGTTCGAGATCGAGGACTCCCACAAGCTGGTGGTCGACGACTCCGGCAAGATCGTCACCTGGAAGGTCTACTTCGACCCGAACGGCGAGATCGCCGCGTTCAACGCCGATCGCGAGGCCCGGCTCGTGGCGGCCACCTGGGAGGGCGACCGCGACCAGGTCGCCGAGCTCATCGGGTTCGGCGCCGACGTCGACCACCGCGACCCGGCCAGCGGCCTGACGCCGCTGCTGATCGCCGCCGGCCGGGCCGACGCCCCGATGGTGGAGCTGCTGCTCGCCTCCGGTGCCGACGTGTTCGTCACCGACAGCCGCGCGGGCGCGACCGCGCTGCACAAGGCGTGCCAGGGCGGCAGCCTCGAGGTCGCGCGCGCGCTGGTCGAGGCGGGCGCGTTCATCGACGCCGTCGTGCCCACCACGGGGCACACGCCGCTGATGGACGCCGTGTGGTTCAAGTACCCCGACATCGCGAAGTACCTGCTCGACCGCGGCGCGGGCCTGAACATGACCACGCACTACGGGTTCTCGCTCCAGCAGCACTTCGAATACGAGCTGAACGTCAACACCCTGGGCAAGGAGAAGATCCTGGAGGCCCACCGGCACATCCAGGAGCGGGAGTCCTCCGACCGGGCCCGCGCCGAGAACCACCGGCTGATGGCCGCGGTGAACGCGGGCGACGTCGAGGCCGTGCGGCGGCTCATCACCGAGGGCGTCGACGTCGACGAGCGGTTCCCGATCGTCAACGGCTTCAACGACGCCCACACCGCGCTGCTGGTCGCCTCCCGCGACGGCCACACCGAGATCGCCCGGCTGCTGCTGGAGGCCGGTGCCGACGTCAACGCCACGGAGCCGACGTTCGGCGCGGTCCCGCTGCACAAGGCGGTCTACAACGGCCACGTCGAGCTGACGCGCCTGATCGCGAACTGGCCCGGCGTCGACCTGGACTTCCAGGGCTCCACCAACGGCTACACCCCGCTGCACGACGCCCTGTGGCACGGCTACGAGGAGTGCTCCCGGATCGTCATCGACGCCGGCGCGAACCTCGACCTGGTCGGCCACGACGGCAAGACCCCCCTGGCACTGGCCACCGACGAGTTCGGTGCCGACCACGACCTGACCCAGCTGATCCGCGCGAAGCGCGGCTGACCGAGGAGCCGGTTCCGATGCTGTTCTACGTCCAGATGAAGTGGGTCCACGAGGGCCGCATCACGCTCGACGAGCTGTGGGAGATCGAGCAGGAGGAGGCCGTCCACGCGCAGGAGACGCTCGACTCCGGGTTCGCCGTCGGCCTGTGGAAGGTCGCCGCGCAGAAGCGCGTCATCGGCATCATCGACGCCCCGAGCGCCGAGGAGCTCGACCGCACCGCGCTGGGCAGGCTGCCGATGCGCGAGTACCTGGAGTTCGAGGAGGTGTGGCCCCTGCGCGATTACCTCGGCTTCGCGGAAGACGTCATCAAGCGCTACAAGGTCTGACCCTCCACCCCCGGACGCCCCCACGAGAACGAGGTAGAGATGATCCACCAGTTGATCTTCGCCGCGCCGAAGCCCGGGATGACCGTCGAGGAGTTCCAGGACTACTGGCTCAACGTGCACGCGGTGCGGTACGCGAGCAAGATCCCCCAGATCAAGAAGTACATGATCGACACGACGATCCCCTTCGACCTCGGCAACGGGGACCCGAAGTGGAGCGGTGTCGCGGAGATCTGGCTCAACAACGACGAGGAGCAGTTGGCCTCGCTCCAGACCGAGGAGTTCCTCCAGGGCGCGCGCCTGGACGAGCCGAAGTGGGCCGCCTTCTGGCAGACGCTGGTGCTGGACACCGACGCCCACGAGCTGAAGGCCGGGCCCGAGCTGGTCAAGGACCAGGGCTGGGTGAAGCTGATCATCCTGGTCAAGCGCCGCGAGGGCATGCCGCTGGCGGACTTCCGCGAGTACAGCCTGGGCACGCACGGCGAGTTGACCCTGAAGGTGCCCGGCCTGCGCCGCTACCTCCAGGGCCACACCCGCGACGGCTGGTACGGCATCGGCGAGCCCACCCTGGACGCCGCCTACCAGCTGTGGTTCGACGACGTGGACGCGCTGCGCGACGCCCTGGACTCCCCGGAGTTCAAGCAGGTCGTGGAGGACTACCAGGCGTTCGTCAACACGCGCTACGTCCACCGCCTGGTGACCGCCGAGCACTGGGTGATCGGTCCCGACGCCCGCCCGTGACCCCGAGCGCCCGGTGGCCGCCGTGCGGAGTTCGGCACGTCGACCGCGGCCGCCGGGCGCACCACCCGCTGCCCATAAGGAGAACGATGGCTGGCAGGCCACAAACGCCGGACGCGATCGCCCGCAACGTCGAGACGGTGCACACGTTCCTCCGCCTGCTGGAGGAGAAGGACATCGACAGCTGGATCGAGCTGTGGGCGGAGGGCGCGGACCACTACTACCCGTTCGGCACCCGGATGTTCCCGGCGCACATCGTCGGCAAGACCGCTGTCTACTCGCGGTGGTCGAACACGCCGGACATGTTCGAGAGCTGGAGGTTCCCCATCACCGACACCTGGGCCGACGGCGACACCGTCATCGCCCGGTTCGAGGGGGACTGCGTGCTGACGGACAGCGGCCGGCACTACCGCAACAACTACCTGTCGATCTTCAAGTTCACCGACGACGGTCAGATCCACGCCTACTGGGAGTACTTCGACCCGATCATCGCGGCGGAGTACTTCGGCCTGGCGGAGGTCCGGTACACCACCCCGTGACGTCACCCGACGCGAAGAGGACGGGGTGGGTCGAGGCGCGTCGACCCACCCCGCCATCCGTTCACGCCCGCAGCAGTCCCGCGTGCCGACGCAGGAACTCCTCGACGTCGTCCGGATTCTCCAGCGGCAGCGGGTACAGCGTCAGGCGCGTCACGCCCAGTTCGGCGTAGCGGCGCGCCGCCGCGTCGTCCACCTCGACCGGGTTGATCTGCATGAAGTTGATCTCCAGCTCGCCGAGGTGCGCGGGCCGCTCCACCTGGCGTGCCGCCTCCTCCAGCCCGCGCAGGTGCGCGGCCAGCTCGTCGGGCGTGGAGCCGGTGCCGAACCAGCCGTGACCGCGGGCGACCGCGCGCCGGAACGCGGCGGGGCTGTGCCCGCCGACGACGACGCGGGGACCGCCCGGGGTCGTGGGCCGGGGGTTGGCGTCGAGGTTGCGGAAGGACACGTGCCTGCCCTCGAACGCCACCGGCGCCGGGTCGTTCCACAGGGCGCGCATGGCGTCGAGGTACTCGTCCGTGCGACTGCCGCGCTCCGACAGCGGCACGCCGAGCGCGGCCAACTCCTGCTCCAGGTACCCACCCGCCACGCCGAGCAGCAACCGACCGCCGGAGAGCACGTCCAGGCTGGCCGCCTGCTTGGCCAGCACCAGGGGGTTGCGCTGCGGCAGGATCACGATGCCGGTGGCCAGTTCCATCCGCTCGGTGACCGCGGCCACGTAGGACAGGTGGACCAGCGGGTCGAGGATCGGGTCCTCGGGCGCCATCGGCGACTCCGGGACCCGCGGGCTGGGCAGGACCACGTGCTCGCCGCACCACCACGACCGGTAGCCGAGGTCCTCGGCCACCACGGCCAGTCGAGTGGTCTCGACCGGCCCGAGGGTGGCCTTCGCGCTCAACCCGTACACGCCTAGCTCCACGAGCTGGTACCTCCAGTTGATCTCGGAGTTCGACACCGATTCTCGATCGGCCGGCCCTGCTCGTCCAAGAGGATCTGTTATAGCCTCAGGCTATGGACGTTCACGTGCGGGACCTCCGGTACTTCGTGGCCGTCGCCGAGGAGCTGAGCTTCACCAGGGCGGCCAACAGGTTGTTCATCTCGCAGCCCACGCTGAGCAAGCAGATCCGCCAGCTGGAGCTGTCCCTGCGCACGGTGCTGCTCGAACGCGACCGGCGCTCCGTCGTGCTGACCGCCGCCGGCCGGGCCCTGCTCGCCCACGCGAGTCGGATCATCGAGCAGTGGGAGGACGCTCGGCACGACGTGGCCGAGGTCGTCTCCCAGCGGGAACGGGTCCTCACGGTCGGGTTCCAGAACCGGATCGGCCGCGGTCTGATCCCCGCGGTCACCGCCAAGATGGGCACGCTGCTGCCGGACTGGCGGCTGAAGTTCCGGCAGGTGTCGTGGTCCGACCCGTCGGCCGGGCTGGCCGGCGGCGAGGTCGACGTGGCCGTCACCTGGCTCCCCGTGCCCGACACCGGCGAGTTCACCTGGAAGGTGGTCAGCACCGAGGAGCGGTGGGTGGCGCTGCCGGTCGAGCACCCGCTGGCCCGGCGCACCACGATCCCGTTCGTCGAGCTGGTGTCCGAGCCGTTCATCGCCCACCCCCAGTCGGCGGGAGCCCTGCGCGACTTCTGGCTGGCCGCCGACCACCGGCAGGAGCCCGCCCGGGTCGTCGCCGAAGCCGAGAACCCCGACGAGAGCTTCGAGCTGGTCGCAGCCGGCGTCGGAGTCGTCCTGCTGCCCGCGGAGAACGCCGAGATCTCCCAGCGCGCCGACATCATCTTCCGCCCGGTGCTCGGCCTGTCCCCCAGCAGGCTGGCCGTGGTGTGGCGGACCAAGGACCACCGCGAGGCGGTGCGGGTGTTCGCCGACTCCTGCGCGCGGTGCATGTGCTACCTGCCCGCCGGCGTCACCGCCGTGGCCGACACGCCGACCGCCTCCGACCTCGCGCACCTGGTCCACCGGGCCTGACCGGACCGGCCCGCGAGCCGGCATCAAGCGCCCGTCCTGGTGCGCAGGGTGTCGGCGAGTTCGGTGAGCGTTCGCCCGCCGAGCAGGTCGCCCACCGAGAGCTGGACGCCCAGCTCGGCCCTGATCCGCCCGCGCAGTCGCGCCGCGAGCAGCGAGTCCAGGCCCGCTCGGTGCAGCGGCAGGTCCACGTCGAGCTCGTGCGCCGACATGCCCAGGACTTCGCTCGTCCGCTCGACCAGGTAGTGCGCCAGATCCTCGGCGGCGGGCGCGTCGCCTCCGGCGGGCGGCTCCAGCGGATGCTCCGGCTCGTCCACGAAGACCGGTCGGGGCACCGGGGCCTCGCGGCCGGTGGCCTCCTCCACCCAGAACCGCCGCCGCTGCCAGGGGTGAGCGGGCAGCGGCACGGCCACCGCGCCGGGGGCCAGCCGCTCCCACGAAGGCTCGTACCCGTGGGCGTAGGCGGTGGCCACACCGGTCAACAGTGACTCCAGGGCCGGGCGGTCGCGGTGGGTGGAGGCGACCACGACGGCGTCGGCGTCGACCGCCCCGATCCCGTCCTCGATCGCCGCGGTGAGCACCGGGTGCGGGCTGATCTCGACGAACAGCACCGGCCGGTCGTGCTCGACGGCAGCCCGAACGGCGTCCGCGAAGCGCACCGGCAGGCGCAGGTTGTCCACCCAGTACCCGGCGTCCAGCCGCCGGCCGTCGACGGGCCCGGTCAGCGCCGTCGACCACAGGGGCACGCGCCCGCGCCGCGGGGCCAGGTCCGCCAAGGCGGCGGCCAGCTCCGGCAACATCGGGTCGACGTGCCGACCGTGCGAGGCGTAGTCCACCGGCACCCGCCGGCAGTGGACCCCCTGGTCCCCCAGCGCCGCGGCCACCTCGTCGAGGGCGTCCGCATCACCGGACAGGACGGTCGCGTGGTCGCTGTTGACCACGCCGACCTCCACCCGGTCGCCCCAGTCGGCGATGGCCGCCCGGACGTCCCGCTCGCCCAGGTGCACCGCCCACATGGCGCCCGAGGCGGGCAGCTGGGCCAGCAGCGCGGCCCGGCGGCACACGACCGCGGCGCCCTGTTCGGGGGTCAGGGCGCCGGCGGTGGTGGCCGCGGCGATCTCACCCATGCTGTGGCCGATCAGCAGGGTCGGTTCGACCCCCCAGTGCCGCCACACCGCCGCCAGGGCCACCTGGACAGCCCACAGCACCGGCTGCACCTCGTCCACGGCGGTCAGCTCGCGCCCCTCCTCGACCACCTGTGCCGGCGACCAGCCCAACTCGGCCAGCACCGCCCGGTCGCACTCGGCGAACGCGGCGCGGAACACCGGGTCGGACGCGAGCAGGTCACGTGCCATCCCCGGCCACTGGGAGCCCTGACCGGGGAACACGAACACCACGTCGGGCCGCCGGGCCTCGGTGCGCCGGCCACCCACCACCCCGTCGGCGGCCATCCCGGAGCGGGCGGCACGCAGCCGCTCCGCCAGGGTCCACCGGTCCGTGCCGACCACGCCGAGGCGGTGGGCGTGCCGGGTGCGCCTGGTGGCCGCGCCGTGCGACAGGTCGACCGGGTGCGCGCCCGCGTCGAGCAGGTCGGCGTACCGCCCGGCCAGCGCCGCCAGCGCGGCCGGGTTCGGCGCGGACAGCGGCACCAGGTACCCCGGCGCCTCCCTCGGGCCGGGATCGGGGCGGGCGGGCACGCCCGTGAGCACCACGTGCGCGCTCGCCCCGGACAGCCCGAACGCGCTGACACCCGCGACCGGCGGCCGATCACGGGCCGGCAGCGGTCGCACGCCGGTCGCCGGCCGCAGCGGTGACGCCGGATCGGCCAGTTCCGGCTGGGGCCGCTCGACGTGCAGGGTCGGCGGCACCGTGCCGTGGTGCAGCACCAAGGCCGCTTTCAGGAGGCCGACCAGACCGGCGGCGGACTCGGTGTGCCCGATGTTCGACTTGGCCGAGCCGACCAGGCACGGACGGTCCGGTTCGCGGCCCTCGCGCAGCACCTCCGCCAGCGCGGCCAGCTCAACGGGGTCGCCGTGCGGGGTACCGGTGCCGTGCGCCTCCACGTAGTCGACCTCCCCCGGCGGCAGCCCCGCGTCCCGGTAAGCCGCGCGCAGCGTGCCGACCTGGCCGTCCAGTCCGGGGGCGAGCATGGTCCCGCCGGTGCGGCCGTCGTTGTTGGCCGCGCTGCCCGCGATGGCGGCGTACACCCGGTCACCGTCGGCCAGCGCCCGGTCCAGCGGCTTGAGCACCAGGCTGAGCACGCCCTCGCTGCGCACGTAGCCGTCGGCGCGGACGTCGCCGAAGCGCCAGCGGCCCGTCGGCGACAGCATCTCGGCCTCCGAGAAGGCGAAGTACGAGTCGGGCGACAGCAGCAGGTTCGCACCGGCGACGATCGCCAGGTCGATCTCGCCCGATCGCAGCGCCCGACAGGCCGCGTGCACGGCGAAGAGCGACGAGGCGCAGGTGGCGTTGAGGCCCATGGCCGGGCCGCGCAGGTCCAGGTGGTGCGAGAGGAAGCCGGCCGACGTGCCGCCCGGCTCGGCGCTGAGCGCCGCGTGCAGGTCGTACACGCCCGCAGCGCGGAGCATGTCCCAGTAGCTGGCCGACCAGCAACTCGTGTAGACGCCGGTGGCGCTGCCCGCCAGGCGCTCGGCCGGGATCCCCGCGTCCTCCACCGCGTCCCAGGTGGTCTCCACCAGCAGCCGCTGCTGCGGGTCCGTGCGGGCGGCGACCTGCGGGGAGACCCCGAAGAACGCCGCGTCGAACCGGTCGACACCGGGCAGGAACCCGCCGACCCGGGTGACGATGCGGCCCGGCTTGCCCGGCACGGGGTCGTACCAGCGCTCGACGTCGAACCGCGCCGGCGGGATCTGCCCGACGGCGTCCCCACCGGACAACAGCAGTTCCCAGAAGCTCGCGACGTCGGGCGCGCCGGGCAGGCGACAGGCCGCACCGATGATCGCGACGGCTCGGTTCACGACGCCACCGCGGTGGTGGCGCAGGTGCGGTGGCCGGCCGGAGCCGGGCCCGATTCGCGGTGCGGAAGGCAAACCACTCTCGACGCTCCCCTCGGTGCGCGGTGATTCCCCGGCGTCGTCGCGCGCGGCCCCGCGCTGCGGTCGATCCAGTGCCGTCCTGAAATTACTGACTCGACGCGCACATTCGGGGGCGACCGGGACGAAGACGATTCGGAGGTCCGCATCATTCGTTTACGCAGTCGACTCACAAGCCCGTCAGGGCGGATAACCAAAATGCATCACCGCTGGTCCGCGTCGGCAAACCGACGCGATAGCGGACCCCTGCTCACGATCCGGCCGGGAGGTGGATCACCACGCCCGCCGGGGCGTACTCCGGGGAGAGCACCGGCAGGATGCGCAACGTCCGCACGCCCAACCGGGGATGCCTGAACCGGCGGATGCGCGAGCGGTGCTCCTGCACCACGTGCTCGTCCCACCAGGTCCTGAACGACGAGCTCACCCGCCCGATTTCCGACAGCCGCCGGGTCAACTTCTCGTCACCCGGCCACTTGGCGGCTTCACCGCGCAAACGGGCTACGGCATCGCGCGTGTCGCTCTCCCAGTTCAGCAGCCGCACTTTCGCCACCGGCGAGGTCAGCATCCAGCGGACGATGTTGCGCTCCTCGGGCGGGTACCGGCTCCAGTCGTCGTACCACTCGGTGGCGGCGCGGTTCCAGGCGATCAGGTCGGCGTACTGGTCCGCCGCGTAGACCGGGTACGGGCTGTCGTCGGAGGTCTCGACGAACTGCCGGACCAACTCGTCCCCGGACACCTCCGCGCCGAGCGGCTGGGGATCGATGACTTGCCCGAACGTCAGGGTGAACATGTACCTGCGCTCGTCCTCGGTCAGCCCCAGGACCCGCGCCAGGCTGTTCATCACCTCCGGCGACGGGCTGATTTCCTTGCCCTGCTCCAGGTACGCGTACCAGGTCGGGCTGAGCCCGGCGAGCAGGGCCACCTCCTCGCGGCGCAAACCCTGCGAGCGCCTGCGGGGACCGGCCGGAAATCCGACGTCGACCGGTTTGAGCCGCTCACGCCGACTGCGCAGGAAGAGTGCGAGCTCACGTCGGCCGACATCACCATTGCGCATGTTCCATTTCTCCCCCTTTTCCGGCTCGGCGCAGTGGTGCGACGCTGAGCCGCGGTCATGGTCGGTTCGACGCCGGGGCACGACCAGTGACCGGTTCTGTTGCTCTCGGCTCTTGTCCCCCAGACAACCGATGCAACGGTGACCGCAGATTCATCATGGACGAAGTCGCACGCCCACTTGAGCAGGTTCACCGGATCGGACGAATAGGAACGAAAAGGGTGACGCTCGACACATCCCGTTCGCACCACTTCGCCCGATCCGACCCAATACCGTGTCCGGCTCGCGCGGAAGTGGTGACGGCTCCGCGTGCCGGCTGAACGTCGGCGCGACCGCCGCGCACCGGGTCGCCCGGAGTCGATCCCAGGACCTGACGAAGTGGACCGCGCGCCCGGCGATCCCCCGGCTTCGGGGTGAGCCGGGTGGTGCAATGCAATCGTCTCGGCTCCTTTGCCCGCACGATCGCGGCCGGCGGGCCAATCCGGCAGGTGGTGGATCTCGATGGACCGTGTCACGGTGCTCGGTGCGGGTCTGGCCGGCGTGAGCGCCGCCGGGCGGCTGCGGGAACTGGGCTACGACGGTCGCCTGACGCTCGTCGGCGGGGAGGACCGGCCGCCCTACGACCGGCCGCCGCTGAGCAAGGACCTGCTGCTCGGCACGAAGGGCCCCGACGCCATCGCGCTGCGACCGCCCGGCTGGTACGACGACAACGCGATCGAGCTGCGCCTCGGTGAGCCGGCGTCGGAGCTGGTGGTCGGCGACGACGAGGTCGTGCTGCTGGCCACCGGTGGCGTGCCGCGCCGGCTGCCGGTGCCCGGCGCGGATCACCCGGCCGTGACGACCCTGCGCACCGTCGCCGACGCGGAGGCGTTGAGCGCACGCCTGCTCCCCGGCGCCCGCGTCGGCGTGGTCGGGGCCGGGTTGATCGGCTCCGAGGTCGCGGCGGCGGCGGTGGCCCGCGGCTGCGCCGTCACCCTGCTCGACCCGGCCGCGCGTCCGCTGGAGCGGGTGGTCGGTCCGGAGGTCGCCGAGGTGCTGCACGCCCAGCACCGCCGACACGGCGTCGACCTCGTCCTCGGCGCGGTGTCCGAAGTGGAGGACCGCGGCGCGGGCGTGCGGCTGCGACTGGCCGACGGCGCCTCCGTGGACTGCGACGTTGTCGTGGTCGGCATCGGCATCGAGCCGGAGGTGGCGCTGGCCGCCGCCGCGGGCCTGGCCGTCGACCGCGGGGTGCTCGTGGACGAGGCGCAGCGGACCTCCCACCCGCGCGTGTTCGCCGCCGGTGACGTGGCCCGTCCGCTGGACCGCCCTGCCACCGAGCACTGGGACGCGGCGGTGCGGGAGGGGCGTGCCGCCGCCGAGGCGATGCTGGGCCGGGAACCGGTGCGGGGGACACCGTGGTTCTGGTCCGACCGCTACGGAACGCGCGTGGAGGTGGTGGGCGAGTTGCCCGGCGGCCCGTCGGTGGTCCGCGGCTCGCTGGGCGGCTCGTTCGTGGCGTTCGCGCTGCGCGACGGCGCGGTCGTCGGCGCGGTCGCGGTCGACCGGGGCGCGGACATGCCGGCGGTGCGCCGACTGGTCGAGCGGGGAGTCGTCGTGTCGCCGGATCTGCTGGCCGACGAGTCGGCGGACCTGCGCGGGCTCGTCCGCGCAGGTCAAGGGGTGAACAACCGCCATCGCCAGTAAGGGAGACATCCCTAACATTGAGATAGGCTCGGGCTCACCGGGTGAGGCCACACGACGAAGGGGGCGCACATGAGGCGGTCAGCGGCCCAGACCAGGGAGCTCGTGCTGGAGGTGGCGCACCGGCTGTTCTACTGGGACGGCATCCGGGCGACCGGGGTGGACCGGATCGCCGCCCAGGCCGGCATCGCGCCCACCACCCTGTACCGGCTGTTCGAGTCCAAGGACCACCTGGTCGCGGCCTACGTCGCCCGGGCGTTCGAGCACACCCGGCGGTGGGTGACCGAGGCGATCCGCACGGCGGGGCCCGACCCGCGGCAGCAGATCCTGGCCGTGTTCGACGCGCAGCGCCACAGGATCCAGCCCGGCCTGTGCCGCGGCTGCGTGTTCCTGATGACCATCGTCGAGTTCCCCGACCGGATGCTGCCGGGTCACCAGCACTCGATCAGCGCCAAGGAGTGGTTGCTCGGGCTCCTGCGCGAGCTGACCGCGAAACTGGACCTGCCCCACCCGGACGCCGTCGCCGACCAGTTGATGCTGATCATCGAGGGCGTGCACGCCTCGTCCCAGGCGTTCGGCCCGGACGGGCCCGCGACCCGGGCCCGCGAGCTGGCCGAGGTGATCCTCGGCCTCGCTCCCGAGGACGGCCGCCATGCGACGCCCGGACCACCCCGCGGGACGCCCCTGCCGTGACCCCCGCCGGGCGCGGCCGGGGCGCGCTCGCCGTCCGACGTGCTCGACCGCGCTCCTGGGCGGACCCTGCACGCCGGCACCCGTCGGCTTCGTGCGCGGACCCGCTGTTCGCGCACGGTTCACCAGGTTCCCGCCGAAAGGACCGACAGATGCGGAATGAGACTTGCGGGCCAAGATCGAACGAGGTCCGCCATGGGTGACACCCTCGTAGCCGCGTTCGGCGCGGCACTCGTCGTCACGGTCTGGTTGAGCGTGCTGCGGACGGTGTTCATACCCGGCGAGACGTCCTCGAGGGTGGCCAGGTGGACCGCGCGAGCGCTGGCCGGGGCCTGCCTGGCGGCCGCCCGCCGGCTGCCGCGCCCCGCCGCCCGCAAGGTGCTCGACTTCTGCGCGCCGCTGAGCCTGTTCGCCGTCGTGGGCGTGTGGCTCGGCGGACTGCTGATCGGCTCCGCGCTGATCGCCGCGGCCCTGGCACCGGGTTCCGGTCCCGAACACCTGCTGGACGCCTTCCAGCGTGGCGCCGCGAGCACCGCCATCGGGCTCGCCGCGCTCGTGAGCGCCGTCCTGGTGCTGGTCGCCTTCGCCGTGTACCTGGTGCAGTTCACCAACGCGTACGCGCACCGCGAGCGGGAAGTGACGAGGATGGCCGTCGAGGTGCCGACGCTGGCCGACGCCGACCGCAAGCTCGGCATCTGCCTGGAATCCACGCCCCGCGAGAAGGTCGACGACCGCTTCGCGCACTGGGCCGAGTGGCTCGCCGACGTCCGGGGCGCGCACCTGAGCTACCCGGCGCTGCTCTACGCCCGCCCCGCCGGCACCCTGTCGTGGCCCAGCGCCGTCATCATCGCCATGGACGTCGCCGCGGTGGTGCAGGCGGTCGCGCCCACGTGGGCCCCCGGCCGCACCAGCCTGCTCATCGAGCACGGCTCGGCGTGCGTGCAGCGGATGGCCGAGCAGGTCGGCATCACCCTGCCCGCCACGACCGTCAGCCTCCAGGGCCGCGAGGAGTTCATCTTCAACGACACCGTGCGCCTGGCCGTGCACGCGGGCCTGTTCGAGGAGCGGGACCGCAGCGAGACGTGGAACGACTTCCAGCGCATCCGCGGCCGGTACGCGCCGTACGCGATGGCGGTCAACCACCGACTGATGTACGAGGTGCACGAACGCATCTCGATCCCGGCGCGTGCGGTCGACCGTTCGATGTCCTGAACGGGGGGTACGCGCCGGTTCGGGCGGCGGGCGGCCGCCACCCGAACCGGCGCGTTCGACTCGGCGGCGCGGGCAGACCGCGATCCGGGTCAGGAGTGGGCGGTGTGGCGTCATCGGACGGTGGTGCTGTCACCGACGCTGGACACCACCGGCTCGCCGACCCGGCCACCGCACACCGGGCACCGGGCACCGGGCACCTTCCCACCGGCCTCGCCCCTGGTCGCGGCTCCCGCCGGAGCAGTCCGCCCGATCGACCTCCGCCCCGGCGCGAGCGGCGTGGGCTCCCGTCGTCGCGCTGGTCCGCACGCCGGATCGGCAGGCGCGGCAAGCGAAAGCATCCCGGGGTGGCCTGCACCCCGGGATGCCTCGTACCAGGTCCCACCGCGTGAGCCGGTGCTACCGGGCCACCGCCGCCGCAGCCCTGGAGTTCGCCGCGGCCCGGCGCCGGCGGCGGGGTCGCAGCACGACCCACTCGACGAACAGCAGGTGGACCGTGATGGCCGTCCACAACGCGGTCGCGTTCATGCCCTCGAACAGCAGCCGCTGCTGCGTCCCGTAGGTCTCGGGCAGCAGCACGAGGGTCACCTCGATGCCGAGCATGCCCACCCAGCGGGAGGTGATGATCGTCGTGGTCATCGCGACGTTGCGGTACATCCACCGCCGGTGGTCCTCGTAGCGGCGCTGGAGCACCGCGCGGAAACCCGCCACCACGGTGATCGCCCACAACGTCGACATCGCGATCAGCACGAGCCGGATCGCCTGCCCCGCCGGGGTGAACACGGCCACGGGGAACGCGAGCACGACCGACGGGAACACGCCGACCAGGTAGTACACCCAGCCGATCCGGCGGTGGACCACCGGGTGCGTCTCCCGCAGCCACGGCCACACCTGGAGCCAGGCCAGCGCGGCGGCCACCATGCCGGTCAGCACGTGCGCGGTCAGCAGGGTGTAGTGCAGCGGCACCTCCGGCCGCAGCGGGACCCGCGAGAGCGCCGGGTCGAGCGTGACGTAGCGGTAGCCGCCGTAGATCGTGAACCCGAGGCAGTACACGGCGAACGGGACGACCCAGAGCTCCCGCAGCCAGCGGGGTCTGCGCCCGGGCGACCGCTGCGCCCCGTCGGCCTCGACCCTCTGGTCGATCGTGGTCATGATGGACTCCTTATCGTCGGCAGACCTAGCTGGGCAGGAGCCACACCGCGCCGTCGCGCACCTCGACGGCGTGGGCCCTGGCGTCCCGGGTGGCGGGTCCGGACAGGACGGCGCCCGTCGCGAGGTCGAACAACGCCTGGTGCAGGGGGCACTCGACCGCGCCGTCCTCGACCCAGCCGTCCGACAGGGCGGCCTTCGCGTGGGGGCACGTGTCGTCGAGGGCGTAGAAACGCCCGGCGTCGTTGAACACCGCGACCGCGTCCTCGGTGCCCGCCCGTTCCGGCGGCACCCGGACCGCACCGCCGTCGGCGAGGTCCGCAACCGGGCACACCAAAACGCCCCGATCGGTCCGTGGCATGCCTTCCACTTCGCTCCCCCCATCGCCGGAAACAACGACAACCGACGTGGAGCCGGTTGGTGGCGTATCGGCCACGCGCTCACGCTAGGTCGGCGGCCGGAACGACGACAAGACATTCCTAACGTACTACGCCCAACTTTTCGGGTCCAATGACGAAGGCCATAACAGAAATGCATGGCCAGCACCGGGACACGCTGCGCCGAACAGGCGACGCGCGCCGTCCGATGGGACGTTGACACGTTTTGACGAAGTCATACATAGTGATCGGGAAATTGCGTTCGACGCCGCGTGGCGTCGCTAACCTGCTCGTACCGGTGACGCCATGTGACAACGCATTCCGTCATGTGCCGCCACCGCAATCACCTTGCGCGTACGAGGAGGAGAACGCGAATGGAGCTCGATCTCAAGGGGAAGACCGCGGTGATCACGGGCGCCAGCCGGGGCATCGGTCTGGCCATCGCCAGAGCGCTGGCCGCGGAGGGTGTCACGGTCGTGGGCGGCGCCCGCAACATCAGCGCCGAGCTGAAGGACATCACCCCGCACACCCTCGCGGTCAACCTGTCCACCCCGTCCGGTGCGGGCGAGCTGGTCGACTTCGCCCTGGCCGAGGTCGGTGGCATCGACATCCTGGTCAACAACCTGGGCGCACCGGCCACGCGGACCGCGGGCTTCCTCGCGATCGACGACGACGGTTGGCAGGAGATGTTCGACACCAACCTGTTCATCGCGGTGCGCGCGACCCGGGCGGCCCTGCCGAGCATCATCGAGCGCCGGGGTTCGATCGTGAACATCGGCAGCACCAACGGGCGGCTGCCGCTGCCCGTGGTGGTCGACTACTCGGCGGCCAAGGCCGCCCTGCTCAGCTTCGGCAAGAGCCTGTCCGAGGAGTTCGGTCCGGCCGGCGTGCGGGTCAACACCGTGGCCGCGGGCCCGGTCATGACCGACGCCTGGGTCGCGCCGGGCGGCATCGCCGACTCGCTCGCCCAGCAGTCCGGCTCGACCCGCGAGCAGGTCATCGCCGGCGTGCCGGCGATGCTCGGCCTGTCCACCGGCGAGCCGACCACGCCCGAGGAGATCGCGGCCATGGTCACCCTGGTCGCCTCGCGGAAAATCCCGAACCTCAACGGTTCCGAAATCATCATCGACGGCGGGCTGTTGAAGGTCGCTTGATCAAGGCCAGCACGCACCGAATCAGCCGAGAAGGAGACCCACATGGCAGACCTGACCGGGAAAACGGCTCTGGTCACCGGCGCCTCGCGCGGGCTCGGAAAGGCCATCGCACTGCGCCTGGCCGCTGACGGCGCCCACGTCGCGGTGCACTACGGCGAAGACGAGGTCGGGGCGAAGGACACCGTCGTGCAGATCCAGCAGGCCGGCGGTCGAGCTTTCCCCATCCAGGCCCTGCTCGGTGTCGACGGTGATGTCGACACCCTTTTCGAGCAGCTCGAAAGAGGGCTGGAAGGACGTCCGCTCGACATCCTGGTGAACAACGCCGGTGTGCTCGGCGGCACGATCGAGAACACCACGCAGGCCGACTTCGACCGGGCCTTCGCGATCAACGTGCGCTCGGTCTTCTTCATCACCCAGCGGGCCCTGCCGCTGCTGCGCGACGGCGGCCGGATCATCAACATGTCCTCCGGGGTCACCCGGCTGGCGATCCCCGAGGTCACTTACCAGATGACCAAGGGCGCGATCGACATGCTCGGCCGCTCGCTGGCCCTGACGCTGGGTCCGCGGCGGATCACCGTGAACACGGTGCAGCCCGGCGTGACCGAGACCGACATGAACGGCTGGCTGCGCGACCCGGCCAACGCCGCGGGCCGGGCGGGCGTCGAGGCGATGACCGCCCTGGGCCGCATCGGCCAGCCGAGGGACATCGCCGACACCGTCGCGTTCCTGGCCTCGGACGACGCGCGCTGGATCACCGGCCACGCCATCGAGGTCACCGGCGGTTTCTTCCTCGGTCCCAACGCCTGAACCACCCACCCGCATCGAAGGGGAACACAGCAGATGAGCTTGGACGAGACGCTCGCCGACTCGGCGGTCGACGACCTCCCGATGGCGATCCGCAACGGCCTGCCCGCCGCGGGTCACCGGCGGTTGGACAGCCTGGTCGGCACCTACGACGTCGACAAGTACACGTACTTCCTCGGGGGCACGCCGGAGAACCCGATCCGGTCGAACCTGGAGTGCACCATCCGCTGGCTCGACGAGACCGGCGGTCGGGTCATGGTGGTCGAGGACTCGGGCCTGCTCCTCGGGTCCCCCTACTTCCGCCGCGGCCTGCTGAGCTTCGCGACGATGGACAACCGCTACGAGTGGGTCACCATCGACAACGTCACCACGGCTCAGATGCAGTTCAAGGGCGCGCCCGGAAGCGCCGCGCAGGACGAGATCTGGATGTCCGGCGAGTTCTCGGATCCCGGCGTGCTGGGTGACGACTACATCGGCAAGAACATCCGGGTCCGCACGCTCATCCGGATCGACTCGCCGGACCAGCACGTGATCGAGATGCACTTCAAGGCCCCCGGCGAGGAGGAGTTCCTCGCCGACCACATGACCTGCACGCGCAAGAAGTAGCAGGCCGGAACAGGCGAGACCCCTCGTGCGACCGCCCGAAGAGCGGGCAGGCGATTCGCACGAGGGGTTTCGCTCGGCGCGGTCCTGGGGGATGGAGCGCGCCGGCCCGGGCGCGCGACCGCTGGGTCGGTCGCGACACCGGGGCAGGTTCCTAGGACTGGTCGCCCGACCAGCCCTTGCGGGACACCAGGGCGATCAGGCCGCCCAGGAGGCACACCGCGGCAGCCGCCAGGTACGCGGCGTGGAAGCCGTCGAGCTGGCCCTGGAGCCCGGCGCCGGCGAAGCCGGTGGCGACCACGACGAGCGCCGCGACACCGACGCTGGAGCCGATCTGCTGGGCGGTCACGTTGACCGCGCCCGCCACGCCGTGCTGCTGGGGCGGGACGCCGGTCAGCGAACCGACCGTCATCGCCGGGAACACCAGGCCCTGGCCGATACCCGTGACGATGAAGCCGGGCAGCAGGTGGATCCAGTAGTTGCCGTCGAGCGGCGTGAACATCCACAGCAGCATCGACAGGGCGATGAGCGCCAGGCCGACCGCCATCACCGGGCGGGGGCTGTACTTGCCGAGCAGCTTGCCGGTGAAGAACGTGGCCGTCACGAACAGGGCCGCCGAGGACGGCAGCACGGCCAGGCCGGACAGGAACGGCGGGTAGTCCAGCATGCCCTGCATGTACAGCGGCGCGAAGAACAGCAGACCGACGCCGCCGGTGTAGTTCAGGATCGCGGCGAGCGAGCTGATCCGCACCGGGTTGGAGCGGAAGATCGACAGCGGGAGCAGCGGGTCCCGGGCACGGCGCTCCCAGACGACGAACCCGACCAGCAGCAGGACCGCCAGCACCAGCGACACGACCACGCTCGTGGCGCCCCAGCCCGCCTCGGCGCCGTGGCTGACCGCGAACACCGCGAGGACCAGGCCGGCGGTCACCATCACCGCGCCGGGCAGGTCCAGCGGGCTGCGCTGGCGGGTGCTCCGGGGCAGCCCGGCCTTGACGCCGGCCAGCACGACCAGGCCGATGACGGTCGAGAACAGCAGCACGGTGCGCCAACCGAGCGCACTGGTCAGCACGCCGCCGAGAACGACGCCACCGCTGAAGCTCGCCGCGCCGACCGACGCGTAGATGCCGAACGCCCGGTTGCGCTCCGGGCCCTCGGGGAAGACCTCGGCGATCAGCGCCAGCGTCGCCGGCCCGGACAGCGCCGCGCCGATGCCCTGCGCCGCGCGGGCGACGATGAGGACCGTGATGGTCGGCGCCAGCGCGCCGGCCAAGGCCGCCACGGTGAACAGACCGACGCCCACGGTGAACATCATGCGCCGGCCCAGCACGTCCGAAGCGCGCCCGCCGAACAGCAGGAACCCGGCGAAGGCCACCGCGTAGGAGGTCATCACCCACTGCAGGGTCGCGTTCGACAGGTCGAAGCTGGCGCCGATCTCCGGCAGCGCGGCGTTGAGCACACCGAGGCCGCTCAGGTCGAGGCCGAGCGCACCCGCGAGCACCGCGAGCGAGAGCCCCCGTCGGTTCGCAGGTATCGCCGAAACAGCACTCGTCGTGCCGCCATCGGGTTTGGTGGTCAAGAGAAGACTCCTATCTGGAAACTCGACCATGGCACCGTTACCGGACCGTTGTCACGGACACGGGGAACCGACCACCACGTCGACTCGTCGATCACCTCGGTGTCGCCAACCGCGGTACGCGGAGTTGGCCACAGGCTCACGTGCAGCAGTGAACCAGCTCCGGTCCGGACCCGTCCAATAACCGTCCTCATAGCCGTTGTGCATGAGGGCCGGGCGGGCACCCACCGGTCAGGACATCACGAAGTACGACAGAACGCCAAGAACACCCTTGTGGCCCACTGCACTCGATGGCTCACTGTTCGCGTTCCAGCCGGAAGGGAATCGGACGCCACCCACCCGAATAATTCCGGCATCACTTCCCAAGGAGTTCCCACCGTGACGAACCACGTCCCGGACTTCGTTGTGCTGCTCGGCCCCGACTACGCCGGAAAATCGTCTGCGATGTCCGAACTGGCCGTTTCCGGGTGGCCTTGGCGGCTCGTTTCCGTCGATGACGCCCTGCTGCCGCCCGCCTACCCGGTGATCGCCGGGCTGCGCCGCCACCTGCTGCGCGACGTGCTGTCCGCCCCCGCCGGCACGTACTCGCCCGACTTCACCGCGAGCCTTCTCCAGACGGCCGCCGTCCACTTGCGGGACCGGCTCGTCGAACCCGGTGACGACCGGCCGGTGTTGGTGGACTCCTACTACTACAAACTCCTGGCCAAGTGCAGGCTCACAGGCTCTCCGGAGCACCCCCTGTTCGCCTGGTGGCGCTCGTTCCCCCAACCGCGCGGCGTGGTGTACCTGGACGTCGACCCGGCCACCGCGTGGTCACGCAGCGGCGCGGGTGCGGCGACGAACCGGCTCGAGCACTACGGCGAACGGGTCGACGAGGCGTCCTTCCGCGCATTCCAGACCGATCTGCGCGTCGCGATGCTGACCGAGGTCCGGCACCTCGACCTGGTCGAGATCCAGCAGCAGGGCAGCCCGGCCGACACCGCCGACACCGTCCGGAAGGTCTTGTCCGATGAGTTCCGCTGACGACCGCCTCCACCAATACCGCGCCCGTGTCTTCGCCGAACGGGACAACCTCCTGTCCGCATTGTCCGACGTCCGCGCCCACCAGCAGCGGGTGCTCACCGACATGCTCCAGTTCAATGCCGGAACGGAATTCGGGCGCGCGCACGACTTCGCCCGCGTGCGCACCCTGGACGACTTCCGGAAAGCCGTTCCGATCAATGACTACGCCGCGTTGTCACCCTGGATCGAACGAATGGCCTCCGGTGCCCACGGCGTCCTCACGGCCGATGACCCGGCCGTGTACTTCACCAGCAGCGGCAGCACCGGCGCACACAAGAAGGTGCCGGTCACCCCGAGATTCATGAAGACCACTTTCTTCCCGTTCTACTACGCCGCGTGGGCACCGCTCGCCCACCATTTCCCCGACGTGCTGACCGCACCGGACCGGGTGCTGAACCTCAAGCACGACCTGCTGGCCGCACCGCCCACCACCGCGTCCGGGCACGCCCACGTCGGCGCCAGCCAGGTCGACTTCGGCACGCGGTTCGGGGAACCGCTGTCGGCCGAACCCGGCACGTCCGCGCCCTGGGCGACGCTGCCCGTGCCGGTCGCCGCGGACGACCACCTGGAGAAGACCTACCTGCGACTGCGCCTGGCCGTCGAGCACGACGTGCGCTGCGTCGTCGGCATCAACCCCGCGATGGTCGCCGCGCTCCCCCACCAGCTGGCCCAGTGGTGGCCGCGCATCCTCCGCGAGGTCCGTGACGGCACCGTCGGCGGTGCCCGGCTCCGCTCACCCAACCCGGAGCGCGCCGCCGAGCTGTCCCGGCTGGCCGACCACTTCGGCGTGATCCGGCCGAGCCTGGTCTGGCCGAACATGCGGGTGATCTTCGGCTGGACCACCGGAGTGGCGTCGCTGTACCTGTCCCGGTTGCGCGAGGAGTTCGGACCGGGCGTGGCGCTGCTGCCCGCGCCGGTCGCCGCCTCCGAGGGGCCGGTGGGCGTGGCGCTGGACAGGCACCGGACCGCGGGCAGCCTGGTCGTGACGGCCTCGGTGTACGAGTTCGTCGACGCCGACCTGGACCCGGGTCCGGACGTGCCCGTGCTCGACCACGACGAACTCGAACCGGGCCGGGACTACCACGTGGTGTTCAGCCACGTCGGCGGCCTGTACCGGTACGCGGTGGGCGACGTGGTGCAGGTGGTCGACCGCGTGGCGGGCGTGCCCAGGGTCGAGTACGCGGGCCGCGCCACCAGGTCGAACGCCGTCGGCGAGCGGCTGCGCGACGGGCAGGTGGTCCGCGCGCTGGCCGCCGCCTCGACCGGCACCGGGTTGGACGTCGACAACGCCGCGTGCCGCGTGGCCGACCCCGGCGCCGGTCCCCGCCGGTACGACTTCGCGGTGGCCGCCCGCACGCCGTGGCACGCGAGCGAGGTCGAGCGCTTCGCCGCGCTGCTCGACGCCGGGCTGGCCCGCCGGGCCGAGGGGTACCGGTCCGCCCGGGACCGCGGCGCGCTCGGCCCGCCCCGCGTGCTGACCGTCGACACCGGTTCCTTCGTCCGCGACTGGCAGGACGACGTCGCCCGCGGCGTGCGCCCCACCCAGGTGAAGGACCGGATCTTCCGCCAGGACCCCGGGCTCTGGCACCGACTGACAGGAGAGGAAGTCCAGTGAGCGAGCTTCTGGCCGCCGTGGAGCGGACCGCGTTGTTGACGGCCGCGCTGCGAGCCGCGGAGAGCCTGCGCGACGACCGGCTCTACCACGACCCGTACGCGGCGCTGCTGTCCGGGCAGATCGGCCCCGAACTGCTCGCGGAGGTGCGCCGGGTGACGTTCCCGCCCGACCGCTCGGCCCGCACGCTGCCCAGCACGCCGGACTACAACGCGATCCGCACGCGGTTCTTCGACGACTACCTCACCGCGGCGGTCGCCGGGTCGGGCACGACGCAGGTCGTGATAGCCCCCACCGGGATGGACACCCGCGCCTACCGGCTCGACTGGCCCGCGGGCGTTCGGCTCTTCGAGGTGGACCGGCCCGCTGTGCTCGCGTTCAAGGAGGAACGCCTCGGCGGCCACACCCCTCGGGTGGACCGGCGGCAGGTCGCCACCGACATGGTCACCGAGGACTGGGGCGAGGCCCTGGTCGCCGCCGGGTACCGGCCGGACCTGCCGTCGGTGTGGTTGCTGGAGGGCCTGCTCTACTACCTGACCGAGCACGAGGCGGACGGGGTGCTGGACCGGGTCCGCGCGCTGACCGCGCCCGGCAGCCTGGTGGCCGCCGACATCGTCAACGCCGCCGCCCTCACGCTGCCGAACATGGCCGGGTTGCTGGACGTCTTCGCGGGCTGGGGCTGCCCCTGGCTGTTCGGCTCGGACGAGCCGGAGGCGCTGTTCGAGCGGCACGGGATCGCCGGTCGGGCGGTGCAGCCGGGTGAGCCGGAGGCCGACTACGGCCGCTGGCCGGACCCCGTGCCGCCGCGCTCGGTGGCCGACGTCAGGCGGGTGTTCTTCGTGCACGGCCGCCGGGTGAACTGACCGCTCCGTCCACACCTTGGGGGATCGATGTCCACTGTCGTCGTAGCCGGGGCCGGCATGGCCGGCCTGGCCACCGCGCTGGCCGCAGCGCAACGCGGCCACCGGGTGGTCGTGATAGAGCGGGACGGACCGCCGCCGGCCGGTCCGGCCGCGGAGGCCGCCGAGCGGTGGTCCCGTCCGTCGGCACCGCAGGTCTCGCACTCCCACACCCTGACCTCGCTCGGCGTGCGAGTCCTGCGCACCAGGGCGCCCCGGGTGCTCGCCGCCGCGCTGGATGCCGGGGCACTGCTGTTGGACCTGCCCGCCTCGGGCCCGGCGGGCGCGGCGGACCGCTCCGACGAGGCCACCACCGACCTGGTCGCCCTCGGCTGCCGGCGATCCACTGTGGAGTTGGTGCTGCACCGCGCGGTGCTGGAGGCGGGCGACGTGGTCGTGCGCCACGGCCGTCGGGTCGAGGACCTGCTGCTGGACCGGTCCGGGCGGCGGGTCGCCGGGGTGGTCACCGACGACGGCGAGCGCGTCGCCGCGGACGTCGTCGTGGACGCGACCGGGTGGCGGTCCGCAGCCCGGTCGTGGCTGCGCGCCGCCCGGCACGCGGTGCCCGCGGACCTGACCAGTCCCTCCGGCGTCCGCGGCTACTCCCGCTTCTACCGGCTGCGCGGTCCGGGGTTGCCGGGTCCGCTCAACCGGGGCAACGCGGCGGGCGTGGTGGGCGACCACTACGCGGGGGTGTTGCACCCCGGTGACTCTGGCACCTTCTCCATCGCGCTGGCCGTGCTGCCCGAGGACGCCGCGACGCGGACGCTGCGCGACCCCTCGGCGTTCACCGCGGTCGCCGCGGCCACGCCCGGCCTCGGCCCCTGGCTCGCCGCGGGCGTCGCCGACCCGATCTCGCCGGTGCACGCGATCACCACCAGACCCAACGGGTTGCGCGGTCACGCGACGTCCCCGCGGCAGCCGGTGGCCGGGCTGTTCAGCGTCGGCGACGCGGCCGGCGTCACCAACCCGCTGTTCGGCCGGGGCATGTCGCTGGCCCTGGCGCACGCGTTCACCCTGGTGGACCTGCTCGACGCGCACCCGGACCCCGGCCCGGCGCAGGGACGGCTGGTGGCCGCGGCCACCGAGGAGCTGCTGCTGCCCTGGTACCTCCAGTCCGCCGAGGAGGATCGCGAGCGGATCGCCCGCTGGCGGGCTGCGATCACGGGTGCCGCCCCGACGCCCGCGCCCGCGTCGCCCGGCGGCAGGCCGACTTCGCGCACCGTCGGCCAGGCCGCCGCCGCGGACCCGGTCGTGTGGCGCGGCCTGACCCGCGTGCTGATGGGCTTGGCCACCCCGGCCGAGGTGTTCGACGACGAGGGGTTCCGCGCCCGGGTGCGCGACGCGGTCCGGGTGCCCGCGCCCGCGCCCACCCGTGCGGCGGTCGTCCGCGCCGCCGCGGGAGGGAGCTGATCGTGCGCACCGCACACCAGGACCGGCCGCGGGCGCACAGCCGGGCGGACCGCCGCGACCACGACCGACCGCGCGTGCTGCTGGCGCCGGTCACGATCACCCCCACCAAGCCGCTGACCCTCAGCCACCTCAAGGGTCTGTTGTGGACGGACGTGATGTACCGCGCCACCGGCAGGCTCGCCGACGTCACCTACCGGTACAGCCACACCACGTACCACGTCACCGAGCAGACCCTCGGGTTCTGGGAGCACCTGGACCGCACCCTGGGCGACACCGACTACTCCGGCTGGTCGGAGGAGCGGGTCGGCGAGAGCTACGTCCGCTACCGCGCCGAGGAGCACCGACCGACCGCCACCCAGCTGAAGCCCTACGCCGACGCCGTCGAGCGCCACGGCTGGACGCACCCGGCCTCGTCGCGGGTGCTGGAGCTGTGGACCACCCTCTACGACCGGCTGGGGCTGCACGACCCCGGCCTGCGGGAGCACCAGCCGCCGCGGCTGGACCTGTCCGCGATGATCGACTGCCTCGACGACCTCGGCATGTGCGTGGACCTGAGGGAGCACGGTGGACCGGTCTACCTCGACGCCACCCGGCACGGCCTGCCGCTGCGGCAGATCGTGCTGCCCGACGGCCGGCCGAACTACCTGGCCTGCGCACTGCGCGAGCTGATCCCGCTGGCCGCCGAGCACGACGAGGTCGTGCTGCTGCACGACCGGGAACTGGAGCCGGACTACCTGTTGCTGCGCCAGGTGCTCTCCGCGCTCGGGCCGGCGGTGTGCCGCGTCTCGCTGGGCCGCGTCCCTGTGGCGGGACAGGTCCTGTCGGCGCGGCACGGCGGCTGGCAGGGCAACACGGTCGGCGCCCTGCTGGACCGGCTGGCGGACGTCGCGGGCGGCGAGGACCCGGCCGTGCTGCGCCTGGGGCTGCGGCTGTACTTCATCGCCGTGCTCGGCCAAGGGCAGGAGCAGTCCTTCAGGGAGGACCTGGTGGTCGGTTGCCTGGGCAAGGCGCGCAGGCTGCTGGACTCCGCGCCCGCGCGGGCGGAGGGCTCGGTGGCCGGGCACCGCGGCGACCACGTCCACGTCGACCCGTACCGGCTCACGTCCGCGCTGCTCGCCCGGCACCGGCCGAGACCGGGGCCCGAGGTGGTCGCGGGGGTGTTCACGTGAGCCTGTCGCAGGAACTCCTGCGCGCCGAGGCCGTTCGGCGCCTGCGCGCCGTGCGGCCGGACCTCGCCGCGGGCGCCGACCACTCCACCCGCACCCTGTTGCGGGCGCAGGCCCTCGTCGACGCCGACGAGCCGGGCCAGGTGCTGACCGCGGTCGTGCTGCGCCGGTTCGACCCGGTCGGCTGGGTGCGCGCCACCTGCGCGTTCGCTCAGCGCCTCACGCCCGAGCAGGCGGCCGGGTGGCGGCGCTCGTTCACCCGGACCGTCTTCCTGGCGGGCAACCCGGTGAACCTGCGCGAGCGGTTCGCGTTCGACCACATCGCGGAGGACGGCTCGGCGGCGTGGCTGGGCCCGGTGCCCGCCGCGGCGACGGCGACGCTGCGCAGGCTGCTCAAGCTGTTCACCGGCTCACGCGCGGTGCCGACCCAGCTGCCGTCGGTGGTCGAGGTGCCCGGCCGACCGGCCGGGGCCCCGGTGTGGCGCGACCTCTACCTGGCCACTGCCGGCGTCACCGTCGCGGAGAGCCTGGTCAGCCTCAACCACCTGCTGGTGGAGTCCGTGATGGACGGTCTGCTGGCACCCGGCGACCGGCTGGTGCTGCGGCCGGTGCCCAGGCCCGCCGGGATCACCACCCCGTTCGCCGCGCTGCGCGTCGGCCTGGAGCAGGCCGATCCCGAGCGGCTGCGCTGCTTCGCCTACCTGACCGAGGGGATACACCATGTCCAGGGGTGAGACCGGGCCCATCCGGCTCGGCTACCACGGCTCGCGGCTCGTCGCGGACCGGATCGTCGTGGCCGCGGGCCGCGCGGTCGACGACGTCGCGTTCGTCCAGTACGACATCACCGAGCCGTTCCGCGCGCTGCGCGAGGGCCGGATCGACGCGATGGTCGTCAAGTTCGGCATCGACGAGCCGGACCTGGTGGCGGGCGCGGACCTGGCCGAGGAGCAGCGGGTCGTCGTGGTCGGCGCTCGGCACCCGCTGGCCGACCGGGAGTCGGTGTCGGTGGAGGAGGTGGCCGACCACCCCGTGTTCGACCGTCCGGGCAACCTGCCCGGCTACGTGTGGGACCGGGTGGTGCCGCGCAGCACCCCGGCCGGCAAGCCGCTCCGGCGCGCCCACCGGGCAGGCGACATCGCGGCGATGATGGCACTGGTCGCCGCCGGGGACGCGGTGCACCTGTCCGTCGGCTCGCTCGCCGACGTGGCGCCGCCCGGCGTGCGGGTGGTGCCGGTGCGCGATTTGCCGCCCGCGCCCGTGGCCCTGGCGTGGCGGCGCGACCTCGACCGCGCGGACGTGCTGCGGTTCGTCGCCGACGCGGAGCGGGGGCGCGCGTGATCACCATCGTGCTGCTGCACGCGCTGCCGCTGGACTCGACGATGTGGGCGGGACCGCGCGCCGACCTGGAGCGCCGGGGACACTGGGTGCTCGCACCCGACCAGCGCGGTTTCGGCGCGGTGCCACTGGGATCCGCGCCGCCGTCGCTCGACGTCGTGGCGGACGACCTGGCCGCCACGCTGGACGACCACGGCATCAGGCGCGCGGCCCTGGTCGGCTGCTCGATGGGCGGGTACGTGGCGATGGCGTTCCAGCGCCGCCACCCGGGCCGGCTCGCGGCGCTGGCTCTGCTGGGCACCCGCGCCGGGCAGGACACGGCCGACGTGCGGAAGGGCCGCGAGCAGTTCGCCGAGCGCATCCTGTCCGGCGAGACGCGTGCCGGGCTGGTCGCGGCCACCACTCCCGCCCTGCTCGGCGCGACCACCCGCGCGCGGCGGCCCCACCTGCTGGCCGAGGTGCTGGCCTCGGTGGAGCGCGCCGCGCCCGAGTCCGTCGCCTGGGCGCAGCGGGCCATCGCCGCCCGCCCCGACTCGACCGACACCCTCCGCTCGACCACCGTCCCGTCCGTGGTCGTCGCGGGGGCGCAGGACGAGCTGGTGCGCGCCGAGGAGAGCGCGGCGCTGGCGGCGGTGCTGCCGCGCGGCCGGTTGGTCACCTTGCCCGACGCCGGGCACCTCACCCCCTTGGAGGCGCCGGACCTGGTCGCCGCCGAGATCGACGAGCTGGTGCGAGGTGCCCATGTCGACTGACTCCTGGGGATTCGCCGCCTCGACCGGGCTGGACTTCACCGACGACGCGATCGTCGACGCGCACTTCCGCGCGTGCCGCCCGGTCTACCGGGCTCTGCTCGGGAGGGTCGGCATCGCACCCGGCGCGCACGTGCTGGACGCCGGGTGCGGCGGTGGGGCCTTCCTGCCGTGGTTGGCCGAGCTGGTCGGCCCGACGGGTCGGGTCACGGGTGTCGACCTGGCCCCGGAGAACGCCGCCTTGGCCGCGCAGCGCGCCCGCGGTCTCGGCGCTCGGGTCGAGGTGCGCCAGGGCGACCTGCGGGAACTGCCGCTGGAGGCGTCCACTGTGGACGTCGTGTGGTTCGCCAATTCGGTGCAGTACCTGGACGACGACAGCCTGCGCGCGGCGTTCGAGGAGGCACGGCGGGTGCTGCGGCCAGGGGGCACGATCGCGGTCAAGGACCTCGACGCGGGGCTCGTGTCGGTGCGGCCCGGCGACCCGTTCCTGTTCTCGGACTTCTTCCGCGCCGCCGCCGCGCGGCCGGGCTACGCCCGCCAACTGCTGCGCACGCGCGACCTGCACCGGTGGTTGGTGTCGGCCGGCTTTACCGGGGTGCGCCAGGAAACGGTGCTGATCGAACACTACGCGCCGTTCTCTGCCGAAGTGCGGGAATTCTACGGCGCGTCCTGCTCGACGATCGCCGGTCAAGCTCTGCGGGCCGGTTCGAGTGAGGCGTGGGAACGATTTGTGCACACCGACGATCCAGCGAACCCGCTGAATGATCCGTTCGCGTACGTGAGCGAGGGCAACGTGCTGGCGACGGGTGTGGCACCCGAGACCCATTCGGAGTAGTGCCATGACACGGCGCGAGGCATCGTCACATTCGGTCACGACGCCGCGCACCGTCGAACATCGGACGATCCGACCGACCGACCTCCAAGCGTCCAATTCGGACTAACGGGTCCGGCTAGGACGGATCCAACAAACTCGCTGGCCAACAGTGCGGGCGACGACCTGTGGACCCCCTACCCACAGGTCGTCGCCCCTGTTGGCATGCCCGTTTCACGAAAGTCCTTGCCAGCCGGTAGGCGCGGACGTATGTTATGGATCGTTCCCTCGAATGGGGACACTCCCTGAGGATTTCGTAGCAGAGAGTAACCGACGCCGGGCATGGGGGCTCGTCGTCGCAAGCACGGTGGATCTGTCGTCGGCGCGATGGGGTTCGACCGGTCCGAAGCTCGAAACCGCTGCCGCACGTGGTTCGCAACCCGCGTGTCGGCGCGAAAGTCGCTCGATCGGACATCGTCACGAATGGCAGTGCTCACCATTTCATCGTGGAAGGAAACACCATGGTCTCGACCGAGTTGGCACCGTCCGGATTACCGGATCATCCCACGTCGAAAGTCGCGAAACTACCCTCGCTGACCGGGCTGCGGTTCATCGCGGCGCTCATGGTCTTCTTCTTCCACGTCACGCTGATGACCTCGCCGATCCCGCCGAACGTGCCGGTGAACCCGTTCGGCGACCCCGACCTCGCCCAGGGCCTGGCGTGGCTGTTCGGCAAGGCCGGCTTCGTCGGCGTCTCGTTCTTCTTCATCCTCAGCGGGTTCGTGCTGACCTGGTCGGCCCGGGACGGCGAGGCGGCCCGGCCGTTCTGGCGCCGCCGGATGTTGAAGATCTTCCCGAACCACGTGGTCATGTGGGTCGCGGGGCTCCTGCTGTTCGCCTCGGCGATCACGCCGTGGGTCGCGTACCTGCCGAACCTGTTCCTGGTGCACTCGTTCTTCCCACAGGTGGAGATACACCGGAGCATCAACGTCCCGTCCTGGACGTTGTGCTGCGAACTGCTGTTCTACCTGCTGTTCCCGGCGTTGCTGCGCGGCGTCAAGCGCATCTCCGAGAGTCGCCTGTGGACCTGGGCGGGCCTCGTGTTCGCCGGCATGGTCGCGCTCCAGCTGGTCACCCAGTACCTGATCCCGGACGCCCGGCCCGCGGGCGCGCCCATCTCGGACCTGCAGTTCTGGTTCGGCTACTTCTTCCCGCCGTCGCGGCTGTTCGAGTTCGTCCTGGGCATCATCATGGCGCGGATCGTGGCGACGGGCCGGTGGCCCTCGATCGGCATGGCGCCCGCGGCGCTGCTGACCGTCGTGGGGTACGTCGCCGCGCTGTACGCGCCGATGGTGTGGGGCTTCAACGTGGCCACCGCCATCCCGCTGGCCGCGCTGATCTGCGCCACCGCGGCGTCCGACCTGAAGGGCTCGCGCAGCTTCCTGCGCGGCCGGACCATGCAGTGGCTCGGTGACGTCTCGTTCGGGTTCTACCTGTGCCAGGGCGTCGTGGTCATCTACGGCAGCTGGCTGCTGCGCGGCACGCACGACACCGGCACGGCCCTCCTGATCACCGGTGGGTTGTTCGTCGCGACGCTGGTCGTGGGTGCGCTGCTGTTCCACCTGGTGGAGCGGCCGATCATGCGCAAGTTCAGCTACCGCAGGCCCACCCGCCGGCCGCTCACCGCGGCTCCCGCAGACATCGCCGCGTAGCGGCCGTGGGGGGGGGGGGGGGGGGGGCGCGGGGCGGGGGGGGGCCCCCCCCCGGGGGGCGCCCCCCCCCCCGGGGGGGGGGCGCCCCCCCCCCCCCCCGCGACCGCGCGGGGGGGCGCG
>NZ_JBIVUG010000013.1:178245-214601 GCF_044757065.1 Actinosynnema sp. NPDC091369
CCCCCCCGCCCCCCCCGGCCCCCCCCCCGCCGCCCCCCCCCCCCCCCCCCCCGGCGCCGCCCCCCCCCCCCCCCCGCGGGGGGGCGGGGGGGGGGCCCCCCCCCCCCCCGCCGCGCCCCCCCCCCCGCGACGGGATCAGCCGGCCAGGCTTTCGGCGCTCGCCCGCGGACCGATCCGGGTGATCCCGGGCTCGGGCGAGTCGGCGACCGGGGACACCCCCGCCAGCTCCGCCACGACGGCGACGAACTCCAGCACCGCCGCGTTGGCCGTGGCCGTCTGCCACCCGACCGCGACGCTCGTCGGCTCGGCGTCCAGCAGCGGTCGCCAGACCACGTCGGGGCGCGCGTAGAACTCGGCGATCGAACTGGGCACGATGCACACGCCCTGATCCGCGGCCACCTGCTCGAGCAGTTCCTCGACGTTGTCGTTGGCCGGGCCCCACACCGGTTCGGAGCCGTCCGGCCGGGGGAACACGCCCCACCAGTCCACCCACTCCTCGGACGCGCGCCGGGCCCGCGGGATCGGCTCGCCCCGCAGGTCGGCCAGCACCACGCTGCGCCGGTTCGCCAACCGGTGCGTGGCGGCCACGCCGACCATGCGCCGTTGCGTGGCCACCGTCCTCGTGCTCAGACCGGTCAGATCGGCGGGCTGCCAGATGAACGCGACGTCCACCTCCCCCTTGCGCAGGGCCGCGGCCTCGCCACCCCAGTCGAGCCGCTTGGCCTCGACCGTCGCACCGGGGCAACGCTCGGAGAACACGGCCCTGGCCCTGGTGCCGAGCCTGCCCGCGCCCGTGGCGACGAAACCGAGCCGCAGCACCGTCGTCGCCCGCGACCCGGCGGCGCGGGCCGCGGTGTGCATCGTCTCCCAGTCCGCGATCAGCTTGCGCGCGCTGTCCAGCATCGACCGGCCAGCCGGGGTCAACCCGACCTCCGGTTCGCGGGTGAACAGGGGTTCGCGCAGCTCGTTCTCCAGGTGGCGGATCGCGCGGCTGATCGCGGGCTGGGAGACGAACAGCCGTTCCGCGGCCCTGGTGAAGCTCAACTCCTCGGCCACGGCGACGAAGTACCTCAACGTGCGTGTCCCGACGTCCATGCGAGCCCCTCTGCCACTAGCCGCCCCATTACGGAGCGACACCCCCAAGGTCCTGCACAGTGACGGTAGGGTTCGTTCCCTACCGAGTCAAGGCGCTCGCACACCGCCCTCAGACGCCTGGATACGGGCTTTCCACGCTGAGCATCCGGACCTCCACGTCCCGCTCGAGGTAGCGCATCCGGTGCTCCATGAACGAGGCCATGTACGGCTGCGCGAGGTGGCGGTCGACGTCCACCTGCGACCGCCACGCCTCGAAGAACACCAGGACAGCCGGGTCCTCGCGGTCCTGGCCGACTCGGAACTCCAGGCACCCCTCCTCCCCGCGCGCCCGCGCGGAGATGGACAGCAGGATCGCCTTGAGCTCCTCGGCCTCATCGGGCTTGGCGTGGGCGATCCCCACCACGGCGTACGGCTTGTCGGTCATCACTTCTCCTTCATCACGGGTGTCGGTACGCGTGCGGGCCGGAACCGGCCGGTCAGCGCCCCACGGGCTCCTGCATGACCACGCTCTGGTCGAGCCCGGTGAGCCGGATCGCGTTGGCGACCTCCGGTCGGGCGCCCACCAGCACGATCTCGACCTCCCGGCCCAATTGCTGGTGCGCGAGCAGCAGGCTGCGCAGCCCGGCCGACGACAGGTAGGTCAACTCGTCCAGCAGCAGCACCAGCCGGTGCGGCCGTTGCTCCGCGCACTCGGCGATCAGCTGGCTGAGCCGGCCGGCGGACTTCGCGTGCAGCTCGCCGCTGATCCGGATCGTCGCGGTGCCATCCTTGATGTGGATCTTCGGGCGGAAACTCATCGTTCCTCATCTCCTCGGCCTCGGGCCGTGAGCACGACCACCGACCTGGGCTCGACCCGGATCCGCTCCCGGTCGAGCCGCGGTTCGCGGCCGGGTTCGTTCACGTCCGCCGACGTGTCGGCGAACAGGTGCCAGGACGCGTCACCGGGCGGTTCGGGCAGTTCGAGCTCCACGCCCTCCCAGTGCGCGTTCGCGGCGACGTACACGTGGTCGTCGCCGAAACTGAGGGTGGCCGCGAACATCCTGCGGTCCGGCGACCAGTCCGGTTGCCCGGCGCTCGTGCCGTGCCAGGTGACGCCGGTCCGCTCGGCCAGGTGCGCGGGTTGCCGCAGCGCCGGGTGCGCGCGGCGGAAGGCGATGGCGCGGCGCGCGAACTCGAAGTCGCCGCGGTTGCGCTCCAGCAGCTCCCAGTCCACCCACGACACGGGACCGTCGTGGCAGTAGGCGTTGTTGTTGCCCCCCTGCGTGCGACCGAACTCGTCGCCCGCGAGCAGCATCGGGACGCCCTGGCTGGTCAGCAGCAGGAGCAGCGCGTTGCGCCGCTGCCTGCGCCGCAGCTCCAGCACGCCCGCGTCGTCGGTGTCGCCCTCGTGCCCGCAGTTCCACGAGTGGTTGGCGGACTCGCCGTCGCGGCCGTCCTCGCCGTTGGCCTCGTTGTGCTTGTCGTTGTAGGACACCAGGTCGGCCAGGGTGAACCCGTCGTGTGCGGTCACGAAGTTCACCGACGCGGCCGGCACGCGGTCGCCGTACAGGTCCGGCGAGCCGACGAACCGGGTCGCCATCTCACCGGCCACGCCCGGATCGCCCTTGAGGAACCGGCGCAGCGCGTCGCGGTAGCGCCCGTTCCACTCGGAGAACCGGCGGTAGCCGGGGAAGCTGCCGACCTGGTAGAGCCCGGCGGCATCCCACGCCTCGGCGATCAGCTTGCAGTCGCGCAGCACCGGATCCGCCGCCAGCGCCTCCACCAGCGGCGGGTCGACCAGCGGCACGCCGTCCCGCCCGCGGACCAGGATGGCGGCCAGGTCGAAGCGGAAGCCGTCGACGTGGTACTGCTCCACCCAGTAGCGCAGGCAGTCCAGCACGAACCCCCGCACCACCGGGTCGTTGCAGTTGAGCGTGTTCCCGGTGCCGCTGAAGTTGCGGTACCGGCCCTGCGGGTCCAGCAGGTAGAACGTGCGGTTGTCCAAGCCCCGGAAGGAGATCGTCGGCCCCAGCTCGTTGCCCTCGGCGGTGTGGTTGAACACCACGTCGAGGACGACCTCGATGCCCGCCAGGTGCAACTGCCGCACGAGTTCCTTGAACTCCGCGGGCGAACCGTAGGACGCCTTGGGGGCGAAGAAGCCGACCGTGCTGTAGCCCCAGTAGTTGTAGCGCCACTCCCCCGAGACGTCGTCGAACCGGGAGTTCTCCAGCTCGTCGAACTCGAACACCGGCAGCAGCTCGACGCAGTTGACGCCCAGCTCGCGCAGGTAGGGGATCTTCTCGATCAAACCGGCGAAGGTGCCGGGCCTCGCCACCCCGGACGAGGGGTGCCTGGTGAACCCGCGCACGTGCGCCTCGTAGATCACCAGGTCCTCGACCGGCAGTCGCGGTGCCAGGTCGCCGTGCCAGTCGAAGTCGTCGCGGACCACCCGGGCACGCCAGGTGGTCGAGGTGTAACCCTCGCGCCCCTCACCCCAGACCTCGCGGCCCGACAGCGCCTTGGCGTACGGGTCGACCAGGACCACGCCCGGGTCGAACCGGTGCCCGTGCTCGGGCTGGTGCGGGCCGTCCACTCGGTAGCCGTACTCGACGGCGTCGGGGTCGATGCCGTGCACCGTCATGGCGTAGACCGCACCGACCCGGAACTCCGGGGGGAACGGCAGCTCCGCCAGGGGTTCCCGTTCCCCCCTCCGGTAGAGGACGAGGGTGACGCCGGTGGCGTGGGTGGACGACACCGCGAAGTTCACGCCGCCCTCGACCGGGGTGGCGCCGAACGGCAGGAGCCGCCCGGCGCGCACTCGGAATCCCGCGATCCACCGCACGTCGTCGACCCGAGTCGCGGTCACGGGTCCTCCACGGGTGCCAGGTGGGCGCGCACGGTCACGTCGGACTCGGAGTCCGGCAGCCGCACCGTCATCGCCGCGGCGTCGAAGTCGGAGTACGGTCGCCCGTCCACCTCCACCCACTCCAGGCGCACCCGACCCGGCGGCAGCGCGTCCGGGGCCACCCGCAGCACCCGGTCGGCGAACCCGTCGGGCCGGGGCCGGAACCACAGCGTCAGCGGCTCGTCGGCGAGCAGGAGGTTCTCGTACACCGTGGCCAGGTACGCCAGCTCGGCCGCGTGGTACATGCTCATCGAGTGGCTTCCCTTGAGCCGCTCGGTGCCCAGCAGGTAGGGGTGTCCGTCGGCCAGGACGTTGAAGTAGACGCCGCCCTCGTCGTGGTCCAGGAAGAAGGCGTTGTAGAAGGCCGCCGCCTCCCGGCCGTGCCGCCGGAACTCCGCGTCGCCGGTGGTGCCGGCGAGGATCAGGTAGGCCAGGATCGCCTGCTCCTGCTGCCACCACGCCTTGCGGTCGTGCCACACCAGCCGGTGCCGCGCGGGGTCACCCGACGACATCCGCTGCACCACGTCGTACCAGCCGCCGCGCCGCCGGTCGCTGCCCACGTCCGGCATGGTCCGGGCGAGCCGGTCCGCCAGCTCGGTGTAGGACCGCTTGGGCCTGATCGCGTTCATCCTGGTCAGGTTCCAGGCGATCTTCATGTTGTGGCCGACCACCGCGCGGTCCTGCTGCCACCCGTAGGTGCGGTCCGGTGACCAGTCGCCGTGGAACCGCTCCTGCACGAACGGCGACGCCGGGTCCGCGAAGTGCTCGACGATGAGGTCGAAGGTCTCCTCCAGCATCCTCGCGTGCCGCTCCTCGCCGGTGGCCAGGTAGAGGTTGATCAGGTACGCGGGCGCGTGGTCGCCGATGGAGTTCCAGTTCTTGCGCGATTGGTTCGGCCCCAGCGAGTCGTGGTGCGGGCTGAGCAGGATCGGGTCGACGTGCGAGTAGTAGCCGCCGCGCACCGGGTCGCGGAAGAACCGCTCGAACATCCGCAGCGTCCCGTCGATGTCGCCGGCGATGCGCGGGTCGCCGGTGACGCGGTAGGTCTGCGTCGGGCCGACCAGCGCGTAGATCTGCTCGTAGGCCGGGATCGCCTGGTAGTCGTCGCTGAACTCCGAGGTGAACGACTTGGACTCGACGCCGTCGCGCACGTCGATGCCGTGGTACCAGTACACGACGTCCTCGTCGCGGTCGACGAACCGCATGTGCTCGCGCAGGTACTCGGTGCCCCGCTCCGCCACGCCGAGGAAGTCCTCGTCGCCGCTGAGCATGTACGCGGTCGCCATCCCGTAGACCAGCCGGGAGATGGTGTCGGTCTCCTGCCGGTAGTCGTCGGCCTTGTCACCGCCGAGCCGCAGCACGGTCCGGTAGTCGGTGTAGTCCACCGGGTCGGCCGTGCCGAACTGCGCCCGGCGGTAGAACCGCGCCAGCTCGGTGAGCTGGCGCGGCCACCACCCGGGTTCCTCGAAGCGGTACTGGTCGGGCCCTTCGCCCAGCAGCACGAGGCGCTTCGCGTCGAACCCCGAGTCGGGGTAGCGCAGGCCGTAGACGAACAGGTGCCGCCCCGGGACCAGGAGCTCGGTCAGCCGATGCGTGGCACCCACCGGCGGCTCGCCGAGGTTGCGGACGAACTCGGCGTAGGTGTTCTCGTCGACCACGGCGCGCACCGGCCGGTCGTCGCTGGTGCGCAGGTCGAGCAGGCCGCGCTCGGCGTCGAACGCCGTCACGTACCCCGCGACCAGGTCGGAGGACGGCACGTCAGCGGCCATGACCCGCCCCCCGGAACAAGCGGCGCCTGCTGCGCGGAGCGCGTGCCGCGACGAGGTCGATCAGCGTGCGGGCGAACAGGTGGCAGGTGTCGCCGCTGCGGCCCGTCACCAGGTCACCGTCGACCACCACGTGCTGGTCGGTGTAGACGGCGCCCATGTTGCGCACGTCGCTGATCAGGTTGTTGTGGCAGGTGACCCGGCGGCCCCGGACCACCTCGGCGATGGGGGCGACGAGCCACATGCCGTGGCAGATGATCCCCTTGAGCACGTCGGGCGACTCGAACGCCCGGCGCAGCAGCCGCACGGCCGGGGCCTGCCCGGCCACGTCCTCGCTGTAGCGCAGCCGGTCGGAGACCATGCCGGAGGGCACGATCAGCGCGTCGAACTCGCGCAGCCGCTCGTCGTCCACAGCTTCCAGGTCACCGTCGACGGTGCGCGGGATGCGGTACTCATGACCGGTGAAGGTCAGCGATTCCTGGCCCCACAGCCGGGTCAGGAACTCGACCCGGGCGCCCTCCTCGGCGAACCTGCGCTCGTAGTACAGGATCTCCGGTTCGAAGTAGTCGGTCTCCATCAGGATCGCGATGGTGCGGCCGGCCAGCCGGCCGTCCTCGCGCAGCGGCAGGTCGTTCACGTGGTCACCAGGTCCACCAGGAAGGGCCCGTCGTGGGCCAGCATGCGCCGCACCGCGTCCGGGACCTGGCCGGGCTCGGTGACCCGGACGCCGGGCACGCCCAGGCTGTGTGCCAGCTCCACGAAGCCGATCTCGGGCCGGGACAGGTCGAACGGGTCGGGGTACTCGTGCGGCGCGATCCCGCTGGTCCGCCAGTACTGCTCGATGTTGAGGTCGAGCAGCTGGTAGCGGTGGTTGTTGCAGATGACGAACTTGGCCGACACGCCCAGCCGGGCCGCGGTCCACAGCGCCTGGATGGTGTACATGCTGCCGCCGTCACCGGTGAACCCGACGACCTCGGCGTCCGGGCGGGCCATCTTGGACCCGATGGCGCCGGGGATGCCGATGCCCAGCGACCCGCCGCGGGTGGCGAAGTAGTTCCCGGCGCGGCGCGGCGGCAGGTACTTCGTCATGGCGGGCGAGGCGGTCAACGCCTCGTCCCACACGACGAGGTCCTCACCCGCCTGGGCGGCCAGCTCCGAGGCGAACACCTCCATCAGCGGCGCGTCCGCGGCGGGCGTGGGCCGCCGCCACTCCCCCGACCACGCCGGCGCGGCGCGACCGGTGGTCATCAGGCGGTCGGCGAGGGCCTTGAGGGTGGGCTTGGGGTCGGCGGCCAGCGCGATGTCCACCGGGAAGTTCTTGGCCACCTCGTAGGTGTCCAGGTCGACGTGGACGAGCGTGGCGTCGGCCCGGAACGGGCTGTCCAGCAGCGGGAACACCTCGGGGAAGACGTAGGTGCCGACGATCAGCACCACGTCCGCGTCCGCCACCAGGCGGGCGCTGTTCTCGCCGAACATGTGGCCCGCCTGTCCCCGCCACAGCGGGTGGGCGTTGTCCATGTTCACCTCGGAGGAGTCGACACCCCACACCGGGGCGTCGAGCAGCTCCGCGACGCGGGTCAGCTCGGCCTGCGCGCCGGAGATCGACACGCCGTCACCCAGCAGCACCACCGGCGCCTTCGCGCCGGCGAGGGCGGCGGCCGCCCGGTCCAGGTCCGCGGGGACCGGGACGACCGCCTGGCTCGGGATGGTGCTGGGCACGGCGGGTTCGGTGGTGACCGCGTCGAGCACGTCCATGGGCAGGGCGACGAAGACGGGACCGCGCGGCACGGTCATCGCCGTCTTCACCGCCCGCCGCAGGGTGCGCAGCAGCGAGCCGGGGTGGGTGACCCGGGTGGCCCACTTGGTGACCGGGCGCGCCATCGCCACCAGGTCGGCCGCCATCTGCGAGTCCATCGCCTCATAGGCGACGCCGGCCTCGCCGGCGATCACCACCAGCGGCGAGTGACCGCGCATGGCCTGGTACAGCATGCCGATGCCGTTGCCCAGGCCCACCCCGGTGTGCAACTGGACCAGGGCGGGGGCGGCGAGCGTCCTGGCGTAGCCGTCGGCGATGCCCACGGCCACCGTCTCTTGCAGAGCGAGCACGTACTCGAAGCCCGGTACTCCTTCGAGCACGTCCAGGAAACCTTCTTCGACAGTGCCCGGATTACCGAACATCCGCGTGATGCCATCCGCCGCGAACTGCTCGAAGATGGCGACCTTACCCGGCCGTGCTGCGGTCATCACCGATTTCCCTTCCGGATTTATCCGATTAGCCCGACTACCAGCCGAATCGACGGAGCCCGTTTTCGAGGACCTCGACCAGCTTCTCCCCGGCGAGGAACGAGTCGGGGGTCGACCGGGCGGTGATGAACGGGTAGTCGACGATCACCGACACCTCCTTGCCGACGTTGCCGTGGTAGCGGCCGTCGGGACCGGTGGCGTCGCGCAGGATGTACTCCAGCGGGTACGGCGGCGGGCCCATGTTGAAGTCGACGCCGATGAACCCGGTGCCGTCCTTGTAGTCGTACTCCTTGCAGTGACCGGTGACGTGCTTGCCCCAGATGATGCTCTCGCGGTCCTCCCAGTCGCGGGCGAAGGCCAGCGGCGCGACGCCGTAGCACTCACCGACGATGGGCTTGTCGGCGCGGTAGAACGCGAGGATCAACTCGTGCAGCCTGCCGTTGTTGGCGAGGTCCACGATCGGGCCGCTGCCGCCGACGATCACCAGCGCGTCGTACTGCTTGATGTCGTCGTCGAGGTGGGCCAGCTCGCGGTGGTACGCCTCGATCTTGCGCAGGAAGTCCGGCTCCGCGTTGTACGGGCGCTCCGGGATCCACTCCGCCAGGCTGATCGGGTTGTCGAGCCGGCTCGACTCGTCGAGCTCCTTGGCCGCGACCGCCACCTCCGGCGTGGTCACCGACCGGCCCAGGGGCGGGTCGATGTAGCCGGGGTCCAGGCTCGGCGGCAGTGCCCGGGCCCGCGCGCCGGTCGGCGTCGCGAACACCGACTGGTACCCCTTCTCGTCGAAGCTGACCACCGGGCCGAGCAACTCCTCGCCCCAGTAGCCGAATTCCGACAGAACGATCAGGATTTTCTTCGACATCGTTTCTCCAGCCTGTCGAACAGAGCGTGGTCGGCATTCGAGTGCCTGCCGCAACTTCACCAAGCCGGCGGCCTCCGGACAAGGCGGCCAACCACTGCCGGACTGACTTCGGCAAGTCCGGTGCCGCTATCGGGTACTCCGTGAGGTGATCCTCGACCTAACGCGACATAGCTGCGTCGAGGTGAATCCGACGCATCCTGCGGCATCGTGGTTTCGATCCTGGCGAAAGGACGGCTGCGATGTCCGGCCGAATCTACATCGAAGACGTGGCACCGGTTGTCACGTGCGGGAGGTATCCCGCGAAGGCCGTGGCGGGGGAACACGTACCCGTGACGGCCACCATCTGGCGAGAGGGGCACGACGCCGCGGGGGCGACCGTCGTCTGGCGGGGACCCGGTGACCGCCGGGCCCGGCTGTCCCACCTGGAACTGGTGGACGCGGGCGCCGACCGGTGGGCCGCGACCATCGTCCCCGACCGGCCCGGGCAGTGGACGTTCCGGGTCGACGCCTGGTCCGCGCCGTGGACCACCTGGGAGAACGCGGTGCGGGCCAAGCTCGCGGCGGGTCAGGACGGCACGGAGCTGGCCAACGACTTCGCCGAGGGCGTCGACCTGCTGCGCCGTGCCGCCCGGGGCCGACGCGCCGCGGCCGACCGCCGGGCGCTGCTGGAGGCGGCGGACGCGCTGGCCGACCACACCCGGCCCGCCGCCCTCCGCGCCGCCGCGGCGCTCGGCGAACCGGTCGCCCGGGTGATGCGCGACAACCCGATCCGCGAGCTGCTGACCAGGGGGACCACGTACCACCTGTGGGTCGACCGCACGCGCGCCCTGTTCGGCTCCTGGTACGAGTTCTTCCCGCGCTCCACCGGCGGGCTGGACGCCGAGGGCAGGCCGGTGCACGGCACGTTCGCCACGGCCGCCGCCGCGCTGGACCGCATCGCGGCGATGGGCTTCGACGTGGTGTACCTGCCGCCGATCCACCCGATCGGCACAGTGCACCGCAAGGGCCGCGACAACTCGCTGACCGCGCTGCCCGGCGACGTCGGCTCCCCGTGGGCGATCGGCTCGGCCGAGGGCGGTCACGACGCCGTGCACCCGCAGCTGGGCTCCCTCGCGGACTTCAAGAGCTTCGTCGAGCGGGCGCGCGAGCTGCGGCTGGAGGTCGCGCTGGATCTGGCGCTCCAGTGCGCTCCGGACCACCCTTGGGTGCGGGAGCACCCGGAGTGGTTCACCACCCGGCCCGACGGCACCATCGCCTACGCGGAGAACCCGCCGAAGAAGTACCAGGACATCTACCCGCTCGACTTCGACAACGACCCGGAGGGGTTGCGCCACGAGGTGCTGCGGGTGGTGCGCCACTGGATCGCCCTGGGCGTGCGGATCTTCCGGGTCGACAACCCGCACACCAAGCCGCCGGACTTCTGGCACTGGCTGCTGCGCGAGGTCAAGCGCACCGACCCGGACGTGGTGTTCCTGTCGGAGGCGTTCACCCGACCGGCGAGGCTGCACGGGTTGGCCCGGCTGGGCTTCGACCAGAGCTACACCTACTTCACCTGGCGCGACACCAAGCGGGAGCTGACGGAGTTCGGGCTCGACCTCGTCGCCCACGCGCACGAGACCAGGCCCAACCTGTTCGTCACCACACCGGACATCCTGCCGCTGAGCCTGCAACGCGGGCTGCCCGCGATGTCCGCGCTGCGCGCCGCGCTGGCCGCCACCCTGTCCCCGACGTGGGGCGTGTACTCCGGGTTCGAGCTGCACGAGCACGAGCCGCGCGAACCGGGCGGCGAGGAGCACGCCAACTCGGAGAAGTACGAGCTGCGCCACCGCGACTACGCGGCCGCGCTGGCCGAGGGCCGCTCGCTGGAGCCGTGGCTGGCCAGGCTCAACCAGGTCCGCCGCGCGCACCCCGCCCTCCGGCAACTGCGCGACCTCCGTTTCCACGAGGTCGACAACGAGGCGTTGATCGCCTACTCCAAGACCGACCCGGGCACCGGTGACACGGTCGTCTGCGTGGTCAACCTCGACCCCCACAGCCCTCAGCAGGGCACCCTGCGCCTGGACCTCGCCGCCCTCGGGCGCGGCGAGGAGGACCGGTTCGCCGCCCACGACGAGGTGACCGGTCAGACGTGGCGCTGGGGGCAGAGCAACTTCGTCCGGCTGGACCCGGCCGTCGCGGTGGCGCACATCGTCGACATCGGCCGGGCCGCCGGTCCGAGCACAGGAGCGTGACCCGATGTCCGACGACTGGTTCAAGCGCGCGGTGTTCTACGAGGTGCTGGTCAGCGCGTTCGTCGACTCCAACGAGGACGGTTTCGGCGACCTGCCCGGCCTCACCGCGTCACTGGACTACCTCCAGTGGCTCGGCGTGGACTGCCTCTGGTTACCGCCGTTCTACGCCTCGCCCCTGCGCGACGGCGGCTACGACATCAGCGACTTCCGGGCCGTGCGCGAGGAGTTCGGCCGGGTGGAGGACTTCCAGGAGCTGCTGGACGAGGCGCACCGGCGCGGGATGAGGGTGATCATCGACCTGGTCATGAACCACACCTCCGACGCGCACACGTGGTTCCAGCAGTCCCGGAGCGACCCCGACGGCCCCTTCGGCGACTTCTACGTCTGGAGCGACACCGACGAGCGGTACGAGGACGCGCGGATCATCTTCGTCGACACCGAGACCTCGAACTGGACCTACGACCCGGTGCGCGGCCAGTTCTACTGGCACCGGTTCTTCTCCCACCAGCCGGACCTGAACTACGACAACCCCGCGGTGCAGACGGCGATGCTGGACGTGCTGCGGTTCTGGCTGAACCTGGGCATCGACGGGTTCCGGCTGGACGCGGTGCCCTACCTGTTCGAGCGGGAGGGCACCAACTGCGAGAACCTGGGCGAGACCCACGACTTCCTCAAGCTCGTGCGCAAGGTCGTGGACGACGAGTACCCCGGACGCGTCCTGCTCGCCGAGGCCAACCAGTGGCCCGCGGACGTCGCGGACTACTTCGGCGACCACGGCGTCGGCGGCGACGAGTGCCACATGGCGTTCCACTTCCCGCTGATGCCGCGGCTGTTCATGGCGCTGCGGCAGGAGAGCAGCCGCCCGGTCTCGGAGATCCTGGCGCAGACGCCCGCGATCCCGTCCGGCGCGCAGTGGGGCATCTTCCTGCGCAACCACGACGAGCTGACGCTGGAGATGGTCACCGACGAGGAACGCGACTACATGTACGCCGAGTACGCCAGGGACCCGCGGATGAAGGCCAACATCGGCATCCGGCGCAGGCTGGCGCCGCTGGTCGACAACGACCGCAACCAGATGGAGCTGCTGACCGCTCTGCTGCTGTCGCTGCCCGGCTCGCCGGTCCTGTACTACGGCGACGAGATCGGCATGGGTGACAACATCTGGCTCAACGACCGGGACGGCGTGCGCACACCGATGCAGTGGTCCCCGGACCGCAACGCCGGGTTCTCCAGAGCGGACCCGGGCAAGTTGCACCTGCCGGTGGTCAGCGACGTCGTCTACGGCTACCAGACGGTCAACGTCGAGGCGCAGCGCGAGGCCCCGATGTCGTTGCTGAACTGGACGCGCCGGATGCTCCAGGTGCGCCGGGAGCACGAGGTGTTCGGCATCGGCGACTTCGCCGAGCAGACGGTGTCCAACGCCGCCGTGCTGGCGTACACCCGCTACAGCGACACCGGCGCGGTGCTCTGCGTGTTCAACTTCTCGCGGTTCCCGCAGCCGGTGGAGATCGAGCTGCCCGACCACGACGGCAGCACGCCGGTCGAGCTGACCGGCACCGTGGCGTTCCCCCGGGTGACCGACGGGCGCTACCACGTGACCCTGCCCGGCCACGGCTTCTTCTGGTTCGAGCTGGTACCCGCCGACGCCCCCGCCCCGCACGAGGGGCCGGACGCCGAGGAGGCGGTGCGGCTCCAGGAGACGCTCACCCAGCACGAGGCGCCGGAGCCCTCGGGGCTCCAGGACGCGCCGGCGTCGTGGGGGTCGCTGCGATGAGCTCCACCCACGACACCACCCTGGACGACGCCCTGCTCCGCTGGCTGCCGCGGCAGCGCTGGTTCGCCCACCGCGCCCCGCGGTCGGCGCGCGTGGTGTGGCTGCGCACGCTGCTGACCGGTGACCCGGCGCTGACCCAGGCCCTCGTCCTCGTCGACGGCGAGCTGTACCAGGTGCTGCTCGGGCACCGGGCGCGCCCGCCGGAGCCACCGGCCGACGCCTGGATCTGCGACCGGGACGGGGTCGCGGTGTACGACGCGACCCGGGACCCGGAGCTGATGTCCCGGCTACCCGGCCTGCTGGGGTCGCGGCTGGTGCGGGAGCCGGGCGTGGGCGCGTTCGGCGACCTGCCCGCGAGGCTGATCACCACGGAGCAGAGCAACACCTCTGTGGTGTACGGCGAGCGGTACATCCTCAAGCTGTTCCGCAGGCCCCGACCGGGTACGCACCCCGAGGTCGAACTGCACCGAACGCTGGCCTCGGCGGGCTGCGAGCACGTCGCCCGCCTGGTCGGCTCGGTGACCGAAGACCTCGGCGACGGGCCCACGACCCTGGCCCTGGTGCACGAGTTCCTGCCCGGCGCGGTGGACGCCTGGACGTTGGCCACCGCCGACGCGGCCCACGGGCACGCCTCCGACGCGTTCGTCGCGATGACCCGCGACCTGGGCCGGACCGTGGCGTCGGTGCACGCGGACCTGGCCCACGCCTTCGGCACCGCGACCGCTCCGCCCGACGTCGACCGGATGCACCGCAGGCTCACCGACGCGGTGGCCCGGGTGCCCGGGCTGGCGTCGTTCGAGGCACGGGTGCGCGCGGTGTTCGACCGGGCGGGGGATCGCACCACCGTCGTGCAGCGGGTGCACGGCGACCTGCACCTGGGGCAGGTGCTGCGCGCGGACGACCGCTGGACGCTGATCGACTTCGAGGGCGAGCCCAGTGCGCCTCTGGCCGACCGCAACGCGCTGCGCACCCCGTTGCAGGACGTGGCGTCGATGCTGCGCTCGTTCGACTACGCCGCGCACCACCGGGGGCTGGACGGCCCGGCCGAACGGGCGTGGGCGGCGCACGCGGTGGCCGCGTTCTGCGACGGCTACGCGGAGGTGCGGCCCGACCCGCGCGACGAACCCGCCCTGCTGTCGGCTCTGGAGCTGGACAAGGCCGTGTACGAGGTGGTCTACGAGGAGGCGCACCGTCCCGAGTGGACGGCGATACCGCTCGGCGCCATCACCCGACTGCTGGAAGGAAGTGATCTGCCGTGACCACCACCCTGACCGATCTCCTGCCCACGCGGGACGAGCTGGACCGGCTGCTGGTCGGCGATCACGACGACCCGCACCGCGTGCTGGGCGCGCACCCCGTGCCGGACCTGGGCACCGTCGTGCGCACGATCCAGCCCGGCGCGACCGCGGTGTGGCTGCTCACCGGCGGCGTGCGGCACCCGATGACCGCGGCCGGGCACGGCCTGTTCGCCACCGCCGTGGCCGACCCGGTCGAGGTGCACCGCTTCGAGGTGCACCGGCCCGGGAGCGTCGACGTGGTCGAGGACCCGTACCGCCGGCCGCCGACGATCGGGGCCGCCGACCTGGAGCTGATCGCCGCGGGCAGGCACGAGCGGCTGTGGGAGGTGCTGGGCGCGCACGTCCACCCCGACGGCGTGGCGTTCGCCGTGTGGGCGCCCAACGCCGCGGGGGTGCGCGTCGCGGGGGACTTCGACAGCTGGTCGGGCCGCGGCACGCCGATGCGGTCGCTGGGCGCTTCGGGGGTCTGGGAGCTGTTCGTGCCCGGCGTCCGGCCCGGCTGCCGGTACAAGTTCCGCGTGCTGGCAGCCGACGGGTCCTGGCACGAGCACGCCGACCCGCTGGCGTTCGCCACCGAGGTCCCGCCCGCCAACGCCTCGGTGGTGACGGTCCCGGAGCACGAGTGGCACGACGCGGAGTGGCTGGCGCGGCGCGCCGGGACCGACTGGCGGAACGCGCCGATGAGCGTGTACGAGGTGCACCTGGGCTCGTGGCGGCGCGGCCTGTCCTACCGGGAGCTGGCGGAGGAGCTGACGGCGTACGCGGTGGAGATGGGCTTCACGCACGTGGAGTTCCTACCCGTCACCGAGCACCCCTTCGGGGGATCCTGGGGCTACCAGACGACCTCGTACTTCGCGCCCACCAGCCGGTTCGGCTCGCCCGACGACTTCCGCCACCTGGTGGACCGGCTGCACGCCGCAGGCGTCGGGGTGATCCTGGACTGGGTGCCCGCGCACTTCCCGAAGGACTCCTGGGGCCTGGCGCGCTTCGACGGCACGGCGCTGTACGAGCACGCCGACCCCCGTCGTGGCGAGCACCCCGACTGGGGCACCTACGTGTTCGACGTCGGGCGCGCCGAGGTGCGCAACTTCCTGGTCGCCTCCGCGCTGTTCTGGCTGTCGGAGATGCACGTGGACGGGCTGCGCGTCGACGCGGTGGCCTCCATGCTGTACCGGGACTACTCGCGGCGCGACGGCGAGTGGGTGCCCAACGCCCAGGGCGGCCGGGAGGACTTCGAGTCGGTGGAGTTCCTGCGGGAGCTGACCTCCGCCGTGCACCGGTCGCACCCCGGCGCGGTGGTGCTGGCGGAGGAGTCCACCACCTGGCCGGGCGTGACCGCGCCGGTGGCCGACGGCGGCCTGGGGTTCGACTTCAAGTGGAACATGGGGTGGATGCACGACACGCTGGAGTACCTCGCCCACGACCCGATCGACCGGGCCGCGCGCCACGGGGTGATCACGTTCTCGGCGGAGTACGCCTGGAGCGAGCGCTACCTCCTGCCGCTGTCACACGACGAGGTCGTGCACGGCAAGGGATCGCTGTGGCGGCGGATGCCGGGTGACGACCGGCGGCGCGCGGCGGGGTTGCGCGGTCTGCTGGCCTACATGTGGGCGCACCCGGGCAGGAAACTGCTGTTCATGGGCGGCGAGTTCGGCCAACCCCCGGAGTGGGACGCGGACGCCTCGCTCGGCTGGGAGCTGCTCGACGGCCCGGGCGGTGCGCACCACCGGGGCATCCAGCGCCTGGTCGCCGACATGAACGAGCACTACCGCCGAGACCCGGCGCTGCACGCGATGGACGACTCGCCCGAGGGCTTCGAGTGGATCACCGCCGACGACGCGGCCCACAACGTGCTCGCGTTCCTCCGCCTGAGCGGTGACGGCTCGGTTCTCGCATGCGTGGCGAACTTCGCCGGCGTGGCCCACGAGGACTACCCCATCGGGTTGCCCGTCGCGGGGCGGTGGCGGGAGGTGCTGAACTCGGAGGCGTTCCGGTATGGCGGGACGGACGGGGGGAACGGCGTGGTGACGGCCGGAGCGGGGCGGTGGCGCGACTGGCCCGCATCGGCGGTGCTGCGCCTGCCGGCCCTGGGGGTGGTGTGGCTGACCTTCGACCGGTGAACGGGCACCGAACCCGTCGGCGAAAGGCGAGGTCGAGCCTCGGACGAGCCGGATCAACCATGATCAGCGGGTGAGCTCTCGCGCCGGGATCGGGGCCGCGCCCCCGACCCCGCGCCGGGCGAGCCGAACGGTCACGCGCACGGGTTGACGGGCTCGACACCGGGGGGCAGCCGGTCCACTTCGGACGGCGTGTAGTCGCGACCGGCGGCGGCGCACAGGGTCGTGAACCACCGGGACGGGTCGAGGTCCAGCGACACGAACCCGTGCTTGTTCGCGGCGACCAACCGGGAACCGACCACCACCGGCCGGACCGTGTCGTCGGGCAGGCGGAACTCGCCGAGCAGCCGGGACGTCGCCGGGTTCCACACCTGGACCACCCCTCCTTCACCGGACGCGATCAGCTTCCCGTCCGGGGTGAACCCGATCGGTGCCACGCGCGCGGTGAGCGGGATCGGCGCCGAGGTGCCGCCCGACTCGAGGTCGTGCACGTAGGCACGGCCGGACGCGTACTGGATCGCGACCTGCGGCAGCTGTGACGCGGCGGCGAGCATCGCGGGGTCCGGCTCCGGCGCGATCGGGTCGCCTTCGGCGCGGGTGCGCAGGTCCCACCAGCGCTGCTCGTAGGGCGTGTTCACCAGCACCCGGTCGGAATCGGGCGTGCCCAGCACCCTCCCCTGTTCCGCCGCTTGCAGCAGGTCCCGTGCGGTGTCGCCCACCCGCAGCGGCTCGCCGACCGGGCGACCGCTGTCCAGGTCCCACCGGCTGAGCAGTCCCGCGTACAGGGTGACGGCGGTCCGGTCGCCGACCACGGCCGCCATCCCGAGCCAGTCGCGGTCGTCCTGGCCGTCGAGTTCGGGCGGTCTGGGCAACCGGACACGGTGCAGTTGAGCCAGGTCCCGGGTGTCGAGCACGACCAGCTCCGGGCCGTCGAACAGCAGCAGCCGCGCGTTGTCCCGGGTGAACCGCAGGAACAGCCTGCCCGGCGGGATCAGGTCCGGCACGTGGGCCAGTCGCCGCCGGGTGCGGGTGTCGATCAGTGACAGCCCGGGGGTGCCGTCGACCCCGCCACCGTCCACGACCGCCATCAAGGTCCCGTCCTCGGTGTACACCGGGTTGGCCAGGTCGGTGCGGCCGACGTATCCCGCGTACTGCGAGCCGACGTGCTCGACCGGGCGGGGTGGTCGCATCCGCAGCACCGCCCGGCCGCGCACGTGCCGGATGTCGGGCGTGCCGTCGGGTGACCGCAGCACGACCGTGCCGGTGCCGAAGTCCTCGTCACCGTCCAGCTCGAAGCCCGGCACCCGGGACTGGTAGGCCCTCCCGTCACGCGGGTCGAGGTAGGTCACGAGGCCGAAGCTGTCGGTTCGACGGTCCGGCTCCAGCACCACGTACCGGCCGGTGAGGTCGGTCGCTGCGCCGAGGCAATCCGGGGCGTCCCGGCGGAACACCTCCGCGCCGCTGAACACGTCCACCCCGGTGAGCACCTTGTACGCGCACCGCAGCACCAAGCGCCCCTGGCGGGTGACGTTGGGCATGCCCGGCGTCGAGCGGACCTCCACCCCGGTGTCGAGCGAGCGCACCGCGTGCACCAGGTCGTCGTCCCGCGCTTCGAACATCGCGACGGTGCCGCTCTCGTCGTCCAGTGCGGCGACACCGAGCACCACCGCCGTCCCCCGCGGCGGAGGCACGAACCCCGTCACCCTGGATCGCCGGGCCAGGTCCCACACCTCCACCACCCCGTCGGCGACCAGGACGACGTGCCGGCCCGACGGCGAGATCTGCATGCTCGCGTCGTCGAGCGGCGTCGGGTCCGAGTCCGCGGCACCGGGCCGCACGAGGACGGGTTCGCCGCGTTCACGCAGGTTCCACACCCGGATCGCGGCGGCGTTGTCGGCGACCGCGACCGTTCCGCCGTCGTCGCTCACGCGGATGATCCGCACGCCGTCGACCTGGCCCAACGGCCACGACTGCGGGGTGTCGCCCCACGGGTCGCGCCACGCGGTCAGCGCGCCGGCCGCCGTGGCGGACACCGCGACGGCGCCCGTCGGGGTCGTGGCCACCACGTCCATCGGCGAGGCGAACCGGTCGACGTCCACTTCGGCCACGTCGTGGAACACGGCCTGCTGCCGCAGCAGCGCGCCGTAGCCGACCTCCGGGTCGTGCTGCCAGGACGCCAGGGCGAACTGCAACGCGCTCGTCGCGGAGATCCCGGACTCCCGCTCGGCGAGGTCGCGGAGCAGCTGCGCGGCCTGGTGGCGCACGGTGGAGTCCAGCTCCTGGTTCGCCGACACCGTGCGCGCCGTCAGCAGGGCCGACACCAGCAGCAGCACCGCCATCACGGCCACCGCCGCCCGCCGCGTGCGGGTGGACCGGCGCTGCGCCGCGTGACCGGCGGCCACGTACTCGTGCTCCCGCCGGTTCACGTCGAACGGTCGCTGGTCGATCCACTGCCGCGCGGTGGCGAGCGGTCCGCCGCGCAGCACCAGGCTGCGGTCGCGGCCCTCGCGCTCCCACTGCTCGGCGCGCTCGCGCACCTGCGCGTGCCAGGCCAGGAACTCCCGGTCGGCCTCCAGCCAGCCGCGCAGGGTGGCCCAGTTGTGCAGCAGCGCCTCGTGGGCGAGCGCGAGCACCCGCGGCTGGCCCGGGTCCTCGCGCACGACCAGCAGCCGCGCGCCCAGCAGCACGTCGACCACTCGCCGCAACTCGTCGGGCACCTCGTCGACTCTGGTGGGGCGCAGCGCGAAACCGTCCTCGGTCGGTCGGGCCAGCCGCACCAGCAGCCGCCGCACCGGTTCCCGCTCGGCCTGGTCGAGACCTCGGTAGAACCGCTCGGCGTGACCCGCCAGCGCGCCCGCGACACCGCCCAGCCGGTCGTAGCCGCGCAGCGTGAGCCGACCCGCCTCCCGCGCCTGCCACAGCTCGGTGAGGGTGAACTCCACCAGCGGCAGCAGACCCGTCCCGGCCTGCGCGTCGGCCAGCACCCGGTCGACCACCCCGTCCTGGTAGGCCATGCCGGGGGTGAGCGCCACCGGCCGTTCCACGGCTTGGCGCAGCCGGTCGCCGGTCAGCGGTTCCAGGAACACCGTGGCGTCGTCCAGCGCGGGCACGCCGCCGGCCGCCAGCAGCCCGTCCAGCGAGCCCGCCCGCAGCGTGAGCACGACCCGCGGCCCGTCCGGCTCGGCGGTCAGCTCGTCCAGCAGGCGCAGCACGTCCCGCGCCGTGCCCGGGTCACCCGCCACGACCTCCTCGAACTGGTCGATGACCAGGACCGAGCCGGGCACGGCGGCGGGCCGCAGCACGGCCAGCAGCTCCTCGGCGGACTGACCGGGCACGGGCCGCACGATCGGCACCGGCGTGCCCGCCGCCTCCAGCCGCGGCCGCAACCCGGCGTCCACCAACGACGACTTGCCGCACCCGGACGGCCCGACCACCACTACGACCCGCTGCCGCGCCACCCGCTCGGCGAGCCGGTCGACCTCCTCGTCGCGCCCGAAGAAGTACCGCGCGTCCTCGGCCCGGAACGCCCGCAACCCCTGGAACGGACACGGCGGCGCCAGCTCCCCCGCGACCCGCACCAGCGCCTCGGACGGGATCAGGTAGGCGGTGCCCGAGCCGCGTTCGACGGCCACCGTCATGCCGATCACCGCGTCGAGGTCCTCGCTCCACACCGGGGAACCGCTGAACCCCCGCACGATGCGCGGCCCGTCGTCGGCCTGCATCTGCACCCACCCGGTGCCCTGCCGCTCGCGCAGGCTGCCGCCGACCCACACGCCGTCCTCGTGGCCCGCGGGGAACCCCGGCACCCGGAACCGCTGCCCCCACGGGTTCTCCGCCGCGCCGAGCACCAGCGCCGCCGAGCCCTCCGGCGGTGACCCGGTCAGCCGCAGCAGCGCGATGTCACCACGCCCGTCGGGCTCCACCGGCCGCCACGCCTCGACCCGCGCGGCGCGCGACGGCACGCCGGGCAGCATCGGGAAGTCGACCCGCACCCGCTCCGGCGGCGGCTCGGCACCGTCGGCGACCACGTGCGCGCACGTGCACACCAGGTCCGGCGCGACCAGGAACCCGGTCCCCACGACCAAGCCCCGACCGTCACGGATTCGCACGACCGCCGCCGGCAACGCACGCGCTGATACCACTGGGCTCCCCCGATCGCCCGACATCCCCTGATCCATCCTGCCCAAGCGGACAGCCCGGATGCCACGCACGATCGGGTGATCGTGGAAGGCGTCGTGCCGCTGTTCCGCCCGCACCCGCGGGCCGACCCGGGTTCGACAGGTTTCCGAAACTCTTCCCGACCGTCCGGGGACCGCCGGGCACGACGAAGCCGCGAGCAGCACCGATTCATTCGGAGCGAGATTGCCGCGAACAATTTTTCGCACATGTGCGCAGACGTTTTCGCAACATTACGAGAATTGTTGACAACGCCGCGGAGTCGGCCGAACACTGTCTGGCACCGGCAGCCCCGGACCACTGCCGACCAGGTCACCCACTGCGGCCCGGAACCGATCGTGCGGACCGACGGTCGGCATTCCGCCGCGGTGTACGACGCCGCAGCGCCGCGGCCTGGCCGTTCCGGTCACCGACCGGCCTGCCGGTTCCGCCGCACGTCGAGTGGCACTTTCGCCGGCCTCAACGAGGAGGAAGCACACCAATGGACGACAACGCCCCTGCGCAGCACCCGATCAGCCGCAGGACGTTCATCGGCGGCGCCGGAGCACTGGCGCTCGGCTCCGGGCTGATCCTGCCCGGCACCGCCCACGCGCAAACCGTCACCACGAACCAGACGGGTAACCACAACGGTTACTACTACTCGTTCTGGACCGACGCCCAGGGCACCGTCTCCATGACCATGGGGTCGGGCGGGCAGTACAGCACCTCGTGGCGGAACACCGGCAACTTCGTGTGCGGCAAGGGCTGGAGCACCGGGTCCCGCCGGACCGTGCGCTACTCGGGCAGCTTCAGCCCGTCGGGCAACGGCTACCTGTGCCTCTACGGCTGGACGTCGGGCCCGCTCGTCGAGTACTACATCGTCGACAGCTGGGGCAACTACCGGCCCACGGGCACGTTCAAGGGCACGGTCACCAGCGACGGCGGCACGTACGACATCTACCAGACGATGCGCTACAACGCCCCGTCCGTGGAAGGCACCAAGACGTTCCCCCAGTTCTGGAGCGTCCGCCAGCAGCGGAGGGTGGGCGGCACCATCACCACCGGCAACCACTTCGACGCGTGGAGCCGGGCCGGCATGCAGCTGGGCAGCTTCCGCTACTACATGATCATGGCGACCGAGGGTTACCAGAGCAGCGGCAGCTCGAACATCACGGTGAGCTAGCGGTACCCGCACCCGGTGGCGCGGCGGCAGCGAGGCCGCCGCGCCACCGCGCACCTCCGTCAGAACGTGGCGATCGGGTTGACCGGGCTGCCGGACGTGCCGGCGAAGCGGAGCGGCGCGACCGCGAGGTGGAAGTCCCACTGGCCCAGTTCGGCGGCCGTCGCCGCGCACGCCTCCAGGTCGCAGTTGTCGAGCAGCCACAACCCCATCGCCACGAGACCCACGGCGTGCACCGGCATCAGCACGTCGCCGTACCCGGACGGTTGCACGTCCTGGGGAGTGTCGGCGCCGATCAGCGCGACCCCGCGCTCGTGCAGCCACGGCAGGCAGGACGCGTGCCAGCCGGCCTGCGTCGCACCGCCGGGCTCACCGGTCTCGTGCCGGAACCGGCCGTGGCCGGTCCGCAGCAGCACCGCGTCGCCGGGTCGCACGCGCACGCCCTGCCGGCGTTCGGCCTCTTCCAGGTCTTCGGGGAACACGCCCTGCCCCGGTTCCAGCCACGGCACGTCGCGGACCTTCGCGACGTCCAGCAGGACGCCGCGCGTGACGATCCCGTTCGCCGCCGCCGTGACGGCCGCCCACGCCGAACCCGTCGCGCTGTCCACCAACGAGTGCGACCGCCCGTTGTACATCGTGCCGTCCCAGAAGAGGTGGCACGGCGAGTCGACGTGGGTGACCGCGTTGCCGTGGAACGTGATGCCGAGCCGTTCCATCGAGAAGCCCCACCGCCGGTCGTCGCGGAACCCGGGCAGCGGCATGTTCTCGGCGCCCGGCATGTCGGCGGCGCACGGGCACGCCGTGGTGAACCGTTCCATGTGGTCCGGCACGGCGACCTCCCACGCGCACGACACGCTCCTGCCGTGGCGCACCGCCCGCGCCGCCGCCAGCCGGACGTCGTCGGTGATGTGGTTGAGGGTGCCGAGCTCGTCGTCGTCGCCCCACCGGCCCCAGTTCGACAGCGTGTCGAAGTACCCGAGCACGTCGTCCTGAGCGGGTATCGGTCGCTGCGTCGTCATCCCGGCATCGGCTCCTCCGGTCATGCGGTTCGAGGCACCGCAGGCTATCGGGCTGCGCGGTGCCCCGCCTCAGGACCGCGCCACGCCACCGGGTTCCGCGAGCAGCCCGTCCAGGACTTCCGCGAACGCGGCCGACCGGACCAGCGGACCCAGGTGGTCCAGGCCCGGCACCTCCACCACCCGTCCCGCGGGCAGTTCGGCGCACGCCGCCGTGAGCGATTCCCCGGTCACCACGACCGAGTCGCCGCCGCGCAGGAACACCGTCGGGCACCGCACCAGCGGCAGCGCCGCACGCCACGGGCAGGAGATCGCCGTGCGGAACAACCGCGCCTCCACCGCGGGCGCGCAGCGCAGCCGCACCCGTCCGTCCGGCTCCTCGGCCAGACCGGATTCCGCGTAGTCGGCCAGGACCTCGGGAGCGAGGTGGGACAGCGGCGGCCGGGTGGACCACCGGGCGAGCGCGTCGGCGCGGGACGGGAACTCGGCGCGCCGCCGGGAGGCCGCCTCGGCGAAGGCCGGGTCGTCGTGCGTGGCGAGGATCGGCTCGTAGCAGACCAGCAGGTCGAACGTGCCCGGTGCGCGGGCCTCGGCCAGCAGCAGGGACGTCCCGCCCAGCGAGTGGCCCACCCCGATCAGCGGTCCCGGCCCCACCGCGCGGGCCGCGGCCAGCACGTCGTCGGCGAACACGTCCCAGCCCGCGTCCTCGGGCAACGGCGGTGCGCCGCCGTGGCCCCGGAGGTCGAGCGCCGCCGCGCGCAGCGGTGTCCGCAGGTTTTTCACAGCGGACCGCCAAACGCGTCCGGTAAAGCCCGCCGCATGGCAGAACAATGCCGTCCGAACGGGCTCGTCCGAACGGCGAAGATCAGTGAGGAAGCAGGGCTCGGACCGGGATGGGGCCAGGTCGGGGACGTGGTCCACGGCATCCCTTCGGAAATCCGATCCATGGGCTGGCGCGCCCGTCGGACAACACCTACGATCAGCGCCGGTAACGATCCAGTTCGGTGATTTACCGTGGTCGCTTTCCACCATAGTGGAATGGACGACCGATGAGGCGGTCGGCGGTGACGCCACCGCTGCGCGCGGGCACCACCCCACCCACGTCGTGCTCGACCCGGCGCAGCGACGTGCCGCGTCGGCACGATCCCATCGGTGAAGGGCGCAGTGTGAACCCGACCCCGTTACCGGGCCTGGTCTCGGTCGTCATGTTGGTCCGCAACCGCCTGGAGTACACGCGCCGGGCGTTGGCGTCCCTGGCCCGCGCGTCCGGCGACTTCGAGATCATCGTGGTGGACAACGGGTCCGACGACGGCACGGCCGACTACCTGGCCGCGCTGGACCACCCGCGCCCGGTGACGGTGCTGCGCCACGAGGACGACCGCGGCGGCAGCGAACGGCGCAACGTCGGCGCGGCCGTGGCCCGCGGCGAGTTCCTGTTCTTCGTGGACAACGACGTGCTCGTGGACGACCTCGACGTCATCGAGGTGCTCGCCGCCGAGCTGGCCGCCGACCCGGGGCTCGGCGCGGTGTCGCCGTTGCTGCTCTACCCCGGAGACGGCGCGCTGGTGCAGTGCGCGGGTGGCGCGTCCACCGCCGACGGACGCATCGGACCCATCGGCCGCGGCCGTCCGCTCGGCGCGGAGCACCGCGAACACCGCGAGCAGACGTGGGCGCCCACGGCCGCGCTGATGGTGCGGCACAGCTCGTTCCGGCGGGTCGGCGGGTTCGACCCGTCGTTCGACCCGGTGTCGCTGTGCGAGGACGTCGACCTGTGCTGCCGGCTGCGGGCCGACGGGGAGCGGCTGCGCTACGTCGGGTCGGTGGCGATGCGGCACTTCGAGGGCACCACGTTCAACCACGTCGGTCACGACAAGCTGCCGATCTGGAAGCGGCACATGCGGGTGATCCGCAGCCGGTGGGCCGGGCTGTTCGCCGCGGGGCCCACGCACACGGCCGCGGACCTGGAGTGGGCGCCGGTCGTGAAGGACTACGCCGACCTGGACCAGCCGCGGGTGTCCGTGCTGGCCGACCCGGACTCCGCCTCGGCCGACCTGAGCTTCTTCGCCAGCGACCGCGTGCTGGCCACCGCCGAGCCCGCGGACGTGCGGGTCGTGGTCGTCGGCGCGGACCCGGTGCCCGCCGTGCGCGGGGTGCGGGTGGTCGGCGTGGCCGACCCCGACGTGCGCGCGTTGCTTCCGTTCGCACGCGCCCACGACGCGCCCTGGGCGTTGCGGGACGGGACGCGCCTGGTGGAGACCGTGCCCGCCGAGGGTGTCGTGGTGCGCGCGCCCGACACCGCGGCGGCGGTGACGGCGTTGCGGCGCGGGCTGCACGTGCTGCTGGACAAGCGGGCCGTGGACGACCTGGCCCGGCTGGTGGAGGCCGCGCGGCAGGTGCCCGGCCGGTGCTCGGTCGACCTGCCGTGGGCGCACCACCCCGGGCTGGTCGAGGTGGCCAAGGCCGTGGCCGAGGGCCGTCCGGAGGGGTTCTCGCTGCACCTGGACCGGCCGCAGGGGCGTGATGTCGTCACCGACCTGGGTCCGGACGCGCTGGACGCCGTGGAGCGGGCACTCGGCGTGCCGGTGACCGACGTGCGGACGGTGGAGGCGACCCCGGCACGAGTGCGTGCCGTGGCGGTGGCGGGCGGTCTCACCGGGACGATCGAGCTCGGTTGGGGCGGACCCCGGTTCCACCTGTCCGTCCCCGGCGCCGTGCCGGCCACCGACCTCGTCGCGCCGGCGGTGAGCGGGGCGTACTCGGACTTCGTCGGCGCGCTGCGCGGCGGTCCGGTGCCGTTGACGGAACTGGACGCCGTGGCCGGCCTGTTCGACGTGGTGCTGGAGTGGCGGTCGGAAGTGGCCGCGCTGCTGTAGTCCGAGACCTCCCCCGCCCCGGCGGGCCCGAGCAGGAAGAGCCCTGGGATGAACCTGGTCGACGTGCTGCGTGCCGGAGCCGACGCCGGAGGGTGGCTGGACCGCCCGGCCTACGAGGTCGACGGCGCCGCGCTGACGCACGCCGACGTGTACGCCGGCGCGGGCCGCGTGGCCGGGGCGCTGGTCGGTTCGGGTGTGCGGCCCGGTGACCGGGTCGCGCTCGTGCTCGACGACGGGCCCGACTTCGTGCTGGCGTTCCTCGGCGCCGCGCACGCCGGCGGGGTGGCCGTCCCGATCAACCCGAGGCTGCACCCCGACGAGCTGCACCAGGTGCTGCACGCCGCCCGACCCGCGCTCGTCGTGGGCAAGCCCGGCTTCACGGCCGCCGGGTTCCGGGTGACCACGTTCGCCGAACTGGCCGGCGCGCCACCGGTCCCGGTCGTCCCGCGCACCGCGGATGACCAGGTGTACGCGACGTTCACCTCCGGCACCACGGGGGTGCCCCGACTGGTCCCGCAGCTGCACGGCGACCCGGTCGTGCACCACCGCTCGTTCGCCGTGCCCGCGCTCGAACTCGGGCCGGACGACGTCGTGCACTCGGTGTCCAAGATGTACTTCGCCTATGGCCTGAGCAACTCCCTGTTCTTCCCGTTGATGAGCGGGAGCCGCGTGGTGCTCAACCCCGAGGCGCCGTTGGTGGACGACGTCCTCGCGATCGTGGACAAGTACGAGGTCACCGCGCTGTTCGCCGTGCCGACGTTCTACAGCAGGCTCATCGCCCACCCCGGCAGCGACCGGCTGGCCACGCTCCGCGTCGCCGCCACCGGAGGCGAAGTCCTCGCGCCCGCCCTCGAAGAACGCCTGGTCGAAGTCCTCGGCGACCGCCTGCTCAACGGCATCGGCACCACCGAGGTCGGGCAGGCGTTCACCCACAACACCCGCTCGGCCCGCCGGTTCGGCACCGCCGGGCGCGCCCTGCCACCGTTCGAGGTGCGCGTGGTGGACGACGAGGGCACACCCGTCGAACCGGACGTGACCGGCCGGTTGCAGGTGCGCGGCCCGACGATCACGCTCGGCGTCGCCGAGGACGGCACGGCCAAGCGCGCCGAGGGCTGGTACGCCACCGGCGACCTGGCCTCGATCGACGCCGACGGCTACGTGCGCGTGACCGGGCGCCTGGACGACGTCGAGAACGTCGGCGGAATCAAGGTCCACCCGCTGGAAGTCGAACACCTCCTCTCAAGCCACCCCCTGGTGCGGGAAGCGGCGGTCTGCGCGGTCTCCAACCGCGACGATTCGGTCCAGTTGCGGGCGTACGTGGTGCGCGCCGACGGCCCGCTCGAAGACGCCGACCTGGCCGACGAGCTGACCACGCTGGCCCGCCGCCACCTGACGGCGTACAAGGTGCCCCGCAAGGTCGTGTTCGTGCCGTCCCTGCCGCGCACCGGATCGGGCAAGCTGCGCCGCCACGTCGTGCGCACCTGGAAGCCCTGACCCGAAGCCGGGTGTCACATTCCTCGCCCTCGCGACGAGTAATCACGTGTACACCCCTGGGGCAGAGAGGTATCCGATGACGCAGACCAGTGGCGGCGTGCGGGCGCTCGACGACGGCGTGCCGCCGACGGTCGCCGACGTCGACCGGATCGCCGCGCACGCCGACCCCGTCGTCCGCAACCTGCAGATCACCCACTGCTACCACGAGCTGTCCCGTGCCCTGGCGCAGCGAACCGGCGGCTCGGCGAACTGGTGCACGTTCGCCGTGTGGGCGTCCAAGCAGGTCGGCCAGACCATCCGGCAGGAGGACCCGGCCCGGCTGCTGGGGCGCATGCTGGAGTCCTCCCCCGACATCGCCGCCGGCGTGGACCTGCTGGTGCGCGCCCTGCGGCGAGCCGTGCCCCGGCAGACCCTGGACCACGTCGAGCGGACGGTGCGCCGGACCGTGGTGGCCGCCACGCGGCTGGACGCGGCGGCCGACGCGTCGGCCCGGGGCAACCTCAAGGTGTTCGAGGAGATCGCCCGCGAGTTCGCCCGCTTCCTGGCCCTGCCCGACGACGACGTCGAGCAGTTCTGCGCCTCCCTGCGCCCCGGAGAACCCCCGGAGGGCCAACGCCTGCTCCGACAGGCGTTCACCCACTACCACCAGGCGACGTCCACCACCGACCCGAAGGACCGCGCCGAACTCCTGCTGCTGGCCAACGTCGAGATCGGCCTGCACGAGCAGACCCGCCTCCAGCCGGAGATCACCGCCGCCCTCCAGGCGCCCGTCCTCGACCCCCGCGATCTGGAACGCCGGCTGCTCGACCAGCTCCTGCCCGGCAACCGCGCCGTCAAGTGGCTCCGACGGGTGCTGCTGACCGTGCTGGGCCGTCGCACTCCCCTGCGCTTGGCCGGTGAGCACCTGGCCGACCACGCCCGTGCCCTGGCCCGTCGGGCGGTCACCGAGCACCTGATGACGCTGACGCTGCCCGGCGGCGACCTGCTGGACCTGAGTGAAGACCTCCCTCCCGGGTTCCCCCCGCTGCTCGTCGAGCTGTCCCACCCGGAACTGCTCACCCTGCTCAAGACCGTCGACCCGACCACCGACAGCCTGGTCGACACCGCCGCCCGCGACTGGTCCGACCTACCCGACCGCATGCACTACATCGCGGACATGTTCCGTTGCCACGCCCACCGCGCCGACCTCCTCGACCCGCCCTTCACCCCCGATCAAGTCGCCGCCCTGACCGACGGCCGCCGCCCCACCGGCCCCCTCTGAGCCGCCCGCCGCGGTTGCGGGCGTCGAGCGGGCCGATGACCATCGGGCACGGACCGGTGACGCCGTCGAGCCCCGGCCACCGGGGAGGCTGCGGTGGCGACTTCCGCGGCGGCGCTGCTGCTGGGGCTGGTGATGCTGGTCGCGGGCGCCGAACTCGTGGTGCGCCAGGGCACCGCCCTCGCCGCCCGGTTCGGCGTCAGCCCGCTCGTGGTCGGCATGACCGTCGTCTCGCTCGGCACCAGCCTGCCGGAGCTGGCAATCGGCATCAACGCCGCCCACCAGGGCAACGCCGGGCTCGCGGTGGGCAACATCGTCGGCACGAACCTGGTCAACGTGCTGCTCATCCTCGGCCTGAGCGCGTTGATCCGACCCGTCTCGTTCGAACGGAGGACGCTGCGGGTGGACCTGCCGGTCATGACCGGCGCGGCGGTGCTGCTCCTCGTGCTCGCCCTCGACGGCTCGCTGACCAGCGCGGACGGTGTGTGGCTGTGCGGCTACGGCGCGGCCTACCTCGCTCTCATGGTCGTCCACGCCAAGCGGTCGTCCGCGACCGGCGAAGACGCCCCGGCCGGTGAGGCCCGTGCCCGACCGGTAGCCGTCCAGGTGGTGCTGCTGGTCGTGGGTCTGGCCGTCATCGTCGTCGGTGCGGAGTTCCTGGTGGACGGCGCGGTGAGCATCGCCCGCATCCGGGGGGCGAGCGACACGGTCATCGGCCTGACCGTCGTCGCGATCGGCACCTCGGCCCCGGAACTCGTCACCACGATCGTGTCCACCGCGCGCGGCGGCGACAGGTCACTCGCCCTGGGCAACCTCCTCGGCTCCAGCGTGTTCAACATCGCCCTCATCCTCGGACCGACCGTCATCGCCGCGCCCGGCGCCGTCCCGGTGCCCTCCGACGTGCTGGCCCTCGACATGCTCCTCATGGTCACCACCGCCCTCGTGTGCGTGCCCGCCTTCTTCACCCACAGGCGACTCACCCGGGGCGAAGGCGGGGCTTTCGTGGCCGCGTATGTCCTCTACACGACCTGGCTCATCATGACCCGGCTGTGACAGGGCCACGCTTGTCACTCGATCGTGGCGTGTTTTGCGCGGTCACAGACCCAGACCTACCGTGATTGGGTCATGCCGGATCCAACGCGGGACGACCACCGGCCGCGGGTGTCGCGACCGCACATCCCCGTGCCACGACCCGGACCGCCCACCGCTCCCGGTCCGCCGCCGAGGCGATCGTGACCCGCCCCGGCAGCCACCGGCACGTCCGCGCTCCGTCCCTCGTGGACGCGACCGTGCCGCTCATCGCGCTGGTGGCCCTGATCGGCGGCTCGCCGGCCCTGTTCGGCCTGGACGCCCTCGACGGCCCCGTCCAGGTCGCGCTCGTGCTGTGCGCGATGATCGCCGCGCTCGTCGCGCTCAAGAACGGCCACCGCTGGGACGAGGTCCAAGCGGCGAGCCAACGCGCGCTCACCTCCATCACCAGCGCCCTGTTCATCCTGCTCGCGGTCGGCGCGCTGATCGGCGCCTGGAACCTGTCCGGCACGATCCCGACGCTGGTCCACTACGGGCTCCAAGTCCTCTCCCCGGCTGGTACTACGCCGCGACCGCGCTGATCTGCGGCATCGTCGCGATGTCGATCGGCAGCTCGTGGACGACCGCGGGCACGATCGGCGTCGGCCTGGTCGGCATCGCGCTCATGCTCGGCCTCTCCCCCGGCATCACGGCCGGCGCCGTGATCTCGGGCGCCTACCTCGGCGACAAGCTCTCCCCGCTGTCGGAGACGACCGTGCTCACCGCCCAACTGGCCAAGGTCGACGTCTACCAGCACATCAAACGCCAAGCGTGGACGTCGCTGCCCGCGTTCTGCCTCGCGTTCGTCCTGTTCGGACTGATCAGCCTGTTCTGGGGGCCGGCGCCGACCGACGCGGCCGACACCGCCTCCGAGCTGACCGCGCTCGCCGACATCTACCGGATCACCCCGCTCAACCTGCTCCCGCTGGCGTTCCTCGCGGTCCTGTCCATCCGCAAGGTCCCCGCATCGCTGGCCCTGATGGCCTCGGCCCTCTTCGCCGGCGTGCTCGCGGTGTTCACCCAGCACGACGTCGTGCGCGCGTTCGTCGCCGAACCGGGCCTCGACCCGGTGCGGACCGGCATCCAGGCCGTGTGGCAGGCGCTGGCCACCGGGTTCACCATCGACTCCGGCCTCGCGGACGTCGACCGGCTGCTGTCCCGCGGTGGCATGGACAGCATGCTGCTCACCCTGTGGCTGATCATCGGTGCGGTCACGTTCGGCACCGTGCTGGAGGAGTTCGGCCTGATCAACCGGCTGATCGACCCGATGACGCGCGCGGCGCGCGGCACCGGGCAGCTTTTCCTCGCCGTGTTCGCCACCGGGTTCGGGCTCAACATCGTCGCAGGCGACCAGTACATCGCGCTCGTGCTGCCGTCCAAGGTTTTCCGCGCCGAGTTCGCCACCCGGGGGCTCGCGCCGACGAACCTGTCCCGGCTGGCCGCCGACAGCGGCACGGTGACCTCGCCGCTGGTGCCGTGGAACTCGTGCGGCGCCTTCATGAGCGCGACGCTGGGTGTGTCGACACTGCTGTACCTGCCGTTCTGCTTCTTCAACATCGCCAGCCCGCTGCTGAGCGTCCTCTACGGGTTCACCGGCTTCCGGATCGAACGGGTGCGACCGACCGGCGCCGAGCCGGCCGACGCGTGAACAGGTGACGATGATGACGGTGACCGAAGCCAAGAAGTCACAGCAAATGCCCCTGCTGACGCTGACCGCGATGGTGGTCGGCTCGATGGTCGGCGCGGGGGTCTTCTCGCTGCCGCGCAACTTCGCCCAGGCGACCGGTGTGTTCGGCGCGATCATCGCCTGGACCATCGCGGGCGTCGGCATGCTCATGCTCGCGTTCGTGTTCCAGACCCTCGCGGTGCGCAAACCGGAGCTGGACGCCGGCGTGTACGCCTACGCCAAGGCCGGGTTCGGCGAGTTCCCCGGGTTCTTCTCCGCGTTCGGGTACTGGGCGAGCGCGTGCGTCGGCAACGTCAGCTACTGGGTGTTGATCAAGTCGACGCTCGGCACGGTCATACCCGGGCTCGGCGAGGGCAACACCGTGCTCGCGGTGGCGATCTCGGCCGTCGGCGTGTGGGCGTTCCACTACATGATCACGCGCGGGGTCAAGGAAGCCGCGGCGGTCAACCGGATCGTCACGATCGCCAAGCTGGTGCCCATCCTGACGTTCGTGGTGATCCTGGCCGTGACGCTGAAAGCGGACGTGTTCGCCGAGAACTTCTGGGGCGGCACGGACCCCTCGGCCGGCGCGCTGTTCGAACAGGTCCGATCCACGATGCTGGTCACGGTGTTCGTCTTCCTCGGCGTCGAGGGCGCGAGCGTCTACTCCCGGTACGCGCGCAAGCGCTCCGACGTCGGCCGCGCCACGGTGCTCGGCTTCCTCAGCGTGCTGGCGCTGTTCGCGTCGGTGACGCTGCTGTCCTACGGCACGGCGGGCAAGGACGACCTCTCGGGGCTGCGGCAGCCGTCGATGATGGGCGTGCTGGAGTCGGTCGTCGGCACGTGGGGCTCGGTGTTCATCGGCATCGGGCTGATCGTGTCGGTGCTCGGCGCGTACCTGGCGTGGACGCTCATGGCCGCCGAGGTGCTGTTCGTCGCCGCCAAGGACGACGACATGCCCCGCTTCCTCAAGCGGGAGAACCGTCAGGGCGTGCCGATCGCGGCGTTGGTGATGACCAGCACCCTGATCACCGTGGTGCTCGCCGTGACCGTGTTCTCCGACGACGCCTTCACATTCACGCTGGAGCTCTGCAGCTCCCTATCACTCATCCCCTACCTGCTCGCCGCCGGGTACGCGCTGCGCATCGGGGTCCGCGGCGAAACCTACGAGCACGACCGCGAGGGACGGGGGAGGGAGATGGCGATCGCGACCGTCGCCGTCCTCTACACCGCGTTCCTGGTGTTCGCGGCGGGAATCGAGTTCCTGTTGCTGTCGTTCATCATCTACGCGCCGGGAACGATCCTGTTCGTGATGGCGCGCCGGGAACAGGGCAGGCGTGTGTTCTCCGCCGCCGAGCTGGCGTTGTTCATCCTCGCGGTCGTGCTGGCCGTGCTCGGCGTGATCGGCCTCGCCACCGGACTGATCGTCATCTAGCGAGAGGGACAACGACATGACCGACACGGCCCAACGCCCGTCCGCGGCGTACGGCGTGCACTCCGAGGTGGGCACGCTGCGCAAGGTGCTCGTCTGCGCGCCCGGCCTGGCCCACGCCCGGCTGACCCCGACCAACTGCGACGCGCTGCTGTTCGACGACGTGATGTGGGTGCAGAACGCCGTCCGCGACCACTTCGACTTCATGGCCAAGATGCGGGAACGCGGGGTCCAGGTCGTGGAGCTGCACAACCTGCTCACCGAGACCCTCGACCTGCCGGACGCCAAGACGTGGCTGCTGGACCGCAAGATCGTCCCCGAGGAGGTCGGGATCGGCCTGGTGGACGACACGCGGGCGTTTCTGGAAAGCCTGGAGCACCGCAAGCTGGCCGAGTACCTGATCGGTGGGCTGTCGACCGCCGACCTGCCGCCGGACTTCCGGCCCGGCTACATCGCGCTGGCCCGTGAGTCGACCGGCGTACCCGAGTACCTGATGCCGCCATTGCCGAACACGCTCTACACCCGTGACACGACGTGCTGGCTGTACGGGGGCGTGACGCTGAACCCGCTGTACTGGCCCGCACGGCACGACGAGACGTTGCTGATGAAGGCGATCTACGAGTTCCACCCCGACTTCGTCGGTTCCACGGTGTGGTGGGGCGACCCGGAACGCACCTGGGGCCTGTCGACGCTGGAGGGCGGCGACGTGATGCCGGTGGGCAACGGCGTCGTGCTGGTCGGGATGAGCGAGCGGTCGTCCCGCCAGGCCATCACCCAGCTGGCGGCCGCCCTGTTCGAACGCGGCGCGGCGGAGCGCGTGATCGTCGCGGGCATGCCGAAACTGCGTGCGGCAATGCACCTGGACACCCTCTTCACCTTCGCCGACCACGACTGCGTGACGACGTTCCCGAACATCGTCGACGGCATCCACACGTTCACCCTGCGCCCCGGCGACCCGATCGAGGTGACGGAGGAGAAGCAGTCCTTCGTCGACGTGGTGGCCGACGCGCTGAACCTGCCCAAGCTGCGCATCGTGGAAACGGGCGGCGACGCCTACGCCTCCGAACGGGGCCAGTGGGACAGCGGCAACAACCTCGTCGCCCTCTCTCCCGGCGTCGTCGTCGCCTACGACCGCAACACCCACACCAACGCCCTGCTGCGCAAGGCGGGCATCGAAGTCGTCACCATCGTGGGCGCCGAACTGGGCCGGGGCCGCGGCGGCGGGCACTGCATGACCTGCCCCATCGTCCGCGAGCCCGTCGATTACTGACCCGATCGCCCCTACGATCCCGACCGTGAAGCAACGATTACCGGTCGGGCACGTCATCGCGGGCGTGGCCCTGACCATCACCGGCTGGGCGTTGCGCGCGGCGGGCGTCGTGCTGTTCATCGGCGCCTTCGTCCTGTCCCGGCAGAACCTGACCTTCTGGCTCGACGACCCCGACCTGAGCTGGCCGACCACCATCCTGATCAAGATCGCGACCGCCGTCGTCGGGGGCGGCGTCTTCGAACTCGGCCACCTGACCGCCGTGTGGGGCAAGAGGTTCCGAACCCGCCGAGTCGACTCGTTCGACACCCTCCCCGGCACCCGCTACGTCCTCTACCTGCGCTCTTTCACCACCGACACCGCCCTCGCCACGTCACCGGACCTCCCCGGCAACCCCGTGGGCAGCCTCCTGTCCCGCCGCGGCCTGACCCGCGAGGAACACCTGATCCGCTACTTCGGCGGCTACGGCAACGTCGTCGCCATCGGTCGACCGGGCGAACGCGCACCCCAACTGGGCGCCCGACGCGGCTACGTCACCGAATCCGACTGGCAGAACACCGTGACCAAGTTGATTCGCGACGCGCACCTGGTCGTCCTCTCCGCCACTCCGACTCCGGGCACGGTCTGGGAGTTCGTCGAATCCCTCCGCACAATCCAATCCCCACGACGCCTGATCCTGCTGCTCCCCGACAATCCGGCCGACTACACCACATTCCGCACCGCCGTCACCCAGGAATACAGGGCCCGCGCGAAACCCACCGATCCCCCACTCCCACCACTACCGAACTACACCGCACTACCGCCCGACCCCGACTCCACCCACCCGGTACGCGCCCTGATCACCTTCGACAACGAGTGGCGACCAACCCTGACCCGGTTCCACCCACTCGGAAAGAACGACGCCGCCACCATCTGGCAACGCGACCGCCTGGCCGACCACCAACTGGACCAAACCCTGACCGACCAAAAACAACTCGTCCCCATTCACCGCCCCACGCCCTGACTCCTCCACCCCTGGTCACCACCCCCGCATCACCCTGCGACAACGCACCGCCACCCCATCAACCTCTCCAGCGACGCCCAAACGTGGCACCAACACCAACCACCACCCGCCCCCACCAAAACCCGGACCGGTCCCACGCCCACCGGACCCCAGGACCGGCCCAGTCCGACCACCGCACACCGCTACCGCGAATCGGGACTTTGCGGCTCCATGCTCGCCGCCCGCGCAATAAGCGCACTGGCCGCCGTATGCGCCCTGTCCAACCCGACTGCCAGCAGCGTGGCCCGGATAACCGAGACGGGAACACGGTTCCTCAGCGCCAGCGAAGTGCGCTCAGTCTCGATGTCGAGCCGAGTCGCAACGTCCGCCGGAAGCATCACCGGCACCAGATCCGTCACGTCGTCGTAGATGAGAGGAGGAACTTCATTAGTCACCGCGTCAGCGTCGCCGGTCAGATCAACAAATACCAGTGCCCAATAGGCTGACGATGAACCACCCCACGACCGACGGTCCCACCACCACCCCTCCCACCGACACCCTCCCCACCCCAACACCGCACCTCACCCCCCCCCCCCCCCCCCGACCACCCCGACCACCCCGGCTCCCCACCAACCCCACCCCACCGGTCCCCCAACCACCCGATCTTCACCCTCCCGCGACCACCCCTCCAGCCACCCCTCCCACCCTCACCACCCTGACCAGCAGAAATCGTCTCCAGACCCCCCGATTTGGACCACGGAAGACGATCATGTAATCTATGCGCACACCACGGCGAGAGCCGAGTCCGGGTGGCGGAATGGCAGACGCGCTAGCTTGAGGTGCTAGTCCCCGAAAGGGGGTGGGGGTTCAAGTCCCCCCTCGGACACGCGCACTATTCACACGGCCCACGGGTTTGATGATCACATCAGCCTCGTGGGCTGTGTGCGTGTAGCGAACTTGCAGGTCAACCGCCCTGTAGAGGCTCGCCACGCTCTCTATCTCAGCATCGGCCAGGGCCGCTTCGACGTTACCCAGTGAGTCGATCATCGCGTGCACCTCGGCAGCGCTCAGCGCGTCCGGTGCCGGCGTTCCCTCCAGTTCCGCCCGCGCGGCTGCCCGTACCGCCTGCGCCTCGTTCATCGGCTCGACCAGTGCCAGCGGGTCAACCCCGGCTTTGATGGCCTCTTGGAACCGGGTCAACTGCGCCTCCGCTTTGGTGAGCCGCGCTTTCGCCGCTTCTCTGCCGTTCGCCGCGCCGTTCGTTCCCTGCGACTCCACCAGAGCGGCAACGGTCCGGTCCCGGTTCTCCGGCGCGAACAATCGCCCGAGCCACCTGTTCACCGCTTCCTGAAGAACGTCTTCGCGGAGGTAGACCGTGGGTGGATGCGTGGCGAGCGCAGGTGATCCGGGCGCGAGTGTCCGAGCCGGACACCGGTAGTACACGCCGCGCGCCCGCGGACTGGCCTCCATCTTCCGACCGCACGCGGTGCACCGGACGATACCCCGAAACAGGTATGGCCGTTTCGTTGGCCGCTCGGCGCGCTCAGTCTTGCGTGCCGTCTTCAACCCGCCGGCAGACTTGGACTTGCGCAGCAGGTGGGGACTTGACCCTGGATGTTGGACACCAGACACACTTGGATCCTGACGATCCGGGTGGACAGGAGTCCCGTTCAGATGGTGATGAAGCACTATCC
>NZ_JBIVUG010000014.1:0-172284 GCF_044757065.1 Actinosynnema sp. NPDC091369
AGTTGTCCAGTAACAATCTCAAAGGAAACCTCTTGACGAGGTTCATAAATTTACTGGCTATTCGGCACGCTGTTGAGTTCTCAAAGAACACGCGCACATCATCACTCGCCGCTCGCGCGGCTCGATCCGAGGCTTGTGATTCAGCTAAAGCTTGTTTTGGAAGCTAGACGCCCTGGTCGCAACGGCTCAGACGAGCCTGGACTGGGTCTTCCGTTCCGCGGTCACCCACTCTACCACCTTCGTGGGAGCTTGGTTCGTGACCTGCCGCACTCCGTTCCGGTGTTCCCGGCCCGTTCCGCGCTGACATGGAGAAAGTTACACGCACCCGAACCGGAGGTCAAATCGGGGGCGCAGCGCCGCGCCACAGGCTGAAACCGCAGGTCAGCAGCCCGTGCCGCAGTCCACCCCACGCTATCCGACCCGGTCCACGCGCAACAGTGTGACCGCGATCACACCAAGACAGCGCGAAGGCCGCCGGTCCCACCAGGACCGACGGCCTTCGACGTCACGCTCCGCGGAGCTGTTCTCGCGGGTCAGACCTGCACCCGCACGCCGGCGGTGTTGCGCTTGCCGCGCCGGACCACCAGCCACGACCCGTGCAGCAGGTCCTCCTTGGCGGGCACCCACTCCTCGTCGGTGACCTTCGCGTTGTTCACGTACGCGCCGCCCTCCTTCACCGTGCGCCGCGCCGCGCCCTTGCTGTCCGCCAGCCCGGAGCTGACCAGCAGGTCCACGATGGTGGGCCCGTCGGCCAGGCGGACCTCGCCGGTCGGCGCCTCGGCCATGGCCGCCTCCAGCGTCGACAGGTCCAGCTCGCGCAGCTCGCCCCGCCCGAACAGGGCCTGGCTCGCCGCGATCACCTGCCGCGTCTCGTGCTCGCCGTGCACCAGGTTGGTGAACTCCTCGGCCAGCTTCTTCTGCGCGGCCCGCAGGTGCGGCGCCTCGGCGGTCTGCCGCTCCAGCTCCGCGATCTCGTCCTGGGACAGGAACGTGAACAGCCGCAGGTAGCGCAGCACGTCGGCGTCGCCCACGTTCACGAAGTACTGGTACCAGGCGTACGGGGAGGTCATCTCGGGGTCGAGCCACACGTTGCCGCCGCCGGTGGACTTGCCGAACTTGCGGCCCTCGGCGTCGGTCACCAGCGGCGCGGTCAGGGCGTGCGCGGTCCGGCCGTCGACCCGGCGGATCAGGTCGACGCCGCCGATGATGTTGCCCCACTGGTCCGAGCCGCCGACCTGGAGCCGGGTGCCGTACTGGCGGTTGAGGTGCAGGTAGTCGTGCGACTGGAGCAGCAGGTAGCTGAACTCGGTGTAGGACATGCCGTCGCCTTCGAGGCGGCGCTTGACCGTCTCGCGGGCGAGCATGACGTTGACCGAGAAGTGCTTGCCGACGTCGCGCAGGAACTCCAGCGCGGTCATCGGGCCGGTCCAGTCGAGGTTGTTGACCACGAGCGCGCCGGTGGGGCTGTCGTCGAACTCGACGAACCGCTCGAGCTGGCCGCGGATGCGGCCGACCCACTCGGCGACGGTGTCGAGGGGGTTGAGGGTGCGCTCGGCGGTGTCGCGCGGATCGCCGATCATGCCGGTGGCGCCGCCCGCCAGGACCAGGGGCCGGTGCCCGGCGCGCTGGAAGCGGCGCAGCATGAGCAGGGGCACCAGGTTGCCGGCGTGCAGGCTGGGCGCGGACGGGTCGAACCCGGCATAGAGCGTGAGCGGGCCCGAGTCGAGGTCCTTGCGCAGTGCGTCGAGGTCGGTGGATTGCGCGATCAGGCCGCGCCAGGTCAGCTCGTCGAGGATGTGCTCGCTCACGGCGAGCCATTCTCCTCCACCTGGTCAAAGCAGTTTGAGGCGGTGTCGCTGCCGGGTAGTCGGCGTGGGGGCTCTAGTGAGAGGACCGCAGCGATGACCTACCCGAACCGCGACCGACGTCCCGCTGACCGGCCCACCGAGTTCATGGACCGCGCCGAGCCCGTGTACCGCCAGGAACCCCTGTACGCGGGGGAGGAAGAGGTCGTCGAGAGGGGTGACGGCCGGGTGCGCGCGGTGCGCGTGGTGTGCGCCGTGATCGACCTGGTGTGCTGGCTGTTCGCGATCGTGCTGGCGATCCACATCTTCCTGGTGATCGGCGGGGCCAACCCGGCGAACGGGTTCGCCCAGCTGATCGGCTCGTGGTCGGCGGGGGTGTCGCTGGGCTTGCGCGACCTGTTCACGCCCGCCAACGCCGGGTTGCGTACGTTGCTGAACGACGGTCTGGCCGCGTTGCTGTGGCTGGTGATCGGCGCGGTGCTGACCAGCGTGATCAGCCGGGTGGCGCTGCCCGCGCACGAGCGGCGCGTGTGGTACCGGCGGACGGTGCGCTAGTCGCCGATGAGGTGGGCGACGTCGGCCTCCTCGATCGCCCGCAGGTCGTCCGGGGTGATGCCCCGGCCGGTGAAGCGGGCGACGGCGGTGAGGCCGCGGGCCTTCTTGTGCCGGACGCCGGGCAGGCCCGTGAGGAGGTCGGCGACGGTGTCGGGGACGCGGTGGGTCGCCCAGGGTTCGAAGGCGGCGAGGACGCGTCCCCGTTCGGCGAAGGACAGCCTCGTGACGGCGTTGACGTTCCAGAACATGCTCGCGGCGCGTCCGGTCTCGGAGAGCGCGGCGAGGGTGCGCTCGTCCGCGCCCCGATAGACGTTGTGCTCGACGGCGATGATCGCGCCGTCGACGGCGCGGACGGCCACCCACGGGTCCAGGCCGTAGGCGATCAGCAGGTCCCGCAGTGACGCGGTCTTGGTGGCGTTGAAGGCGGCCAGGACGTGGTCGGTGGTGGAGCCGGTGATCACGGTGACGGTGGCGGCTTCGGCGAGGGAGCTGCGTTCGACCCACCGGTGCGCGGCGTAGGGCGGTTCGGCGGGGTCGAGGCGCTTGATCACGTGCTCGGGCGCGGGCGGCGCGGCCCAGACGGCGACGTGGTAGCCCTCGGTGTCGTGGCCGTCGCGGCCTCGGGCGTGCACGCGGACGCGGTAGTCCGCGGGCCACGGCGGTGCGGCGGTCCGGTGGCCGCCGGGGACGCGCGCGCCGCCGCGTTCGGCGCGCCAGCTGATCTCGACCGCCTCGTCCCACCAGCCGAGGCCTTCGTCGGGCGGTTCGGTGAGGAAGCTCAGCTGGACGCCGACCTGGCCGTGCTCGGTGGCGGTGCGGACGGCGACGCCGTCCGGGGTGGTGGTGACGAGGCCGTTGGCGGAGAAGTCGGGGGTGGCGGTGCTGTCCCCCTCGGCCTCGGTGAGGGTGAAGTGGTGTGCGCGGACGTGGGCGTGGCAGTGGGACGTCACGGGGAGCCGGTACTCGGAGCGGACGCGAGCTCGGGTCGCTTCGGTGAGCGCGGCCGGTTTGGGAGGCGCGGCAGGTGCAGCGCGGTGGTGCCGAGTGCGACGCCCACGACGGCTGCCGGGGTGGCCGCGTCGAGCTCGCGCAGGACGGCGTGCGCGGTGATGACGGCCAGGGCGAGGTGGGGCGTGGCGGGCGGCGGGCGGAGGTTGTCGTGGCGGGAGCGGACCGGGGCGTCGTGGACCTGGACCGGCGGTGCGCCGAAGTGCGCGGACAGGGCGGGGTGGCGGGTCAGCCGGTCGACCAGGTCGGCGATCTGCCGCGTGACGCCGGGGCGCATCGCGTCCAGCATCGCGACGGCGGTGGACGTCTCGCTCTGGCCGGTGGTGCCGAGCGGCGTGAACGCGCCACCGGCCGCCGTCTCGGCCCGCACCAGGCCGTGGGCGTGGGTCGGCAGGTCGTCCAGGTCCGGTTCCAGCGCGCCGAGCACCCGTTCGGCGAGCAGCGGTCCCAGCGAGCGCAGCGCCTCGGCCACGGTCGTCGTCGGTCCGGGTTCGAGGTGGCCCAGCGCGGCGGCGGGCGTCGGCGGGATGCGGGCGGCCACCGCGGGCAGGTGCTCGGCGGTCACGGCGGCGAAGTCGTCGATCTTCCCCATGCCCGCCATAGTGGCACTACCGAACGTCACCACGACGTCACTCGGGCGCGCAGAGGTATGCCCCGGCTGGTCAATTGTCCTCGGGGCGTTCCCCGGCCAAGTTTGCTTGCGTGGCCAGCGACTTGCAGCGGAAGAAGACCTCCATCGTGTTCACCGCCATGGACTCGAACGGTGACGGGTTCCTCGAGCGGGCCGATTTCGAGGCGTTGACGGACCGGTGGGAGCACATCCGGGGCGGCGGCGACGGCCACGGCCGGTTGCGGGAGATCATGATGGGCTGGTGGGACGCGCTGCGGTCGGCGTCCGACCACGACCGCGACGACCGGGTCACGGTCGAGGAGGTGCTGTCCGTGGTGAGCGACCTCGGCACCATGCTCGACCTGGTGGTGGCGACGGCCGAGTCGATGTTCGAGGCGGTGGACGAGGACGGCGACGGCCTGGTGTCCGCGCCCGAGTACGGCCGGATGATCCACGCCTGGACCGGGAACGACGCGCCGACCGACGCGGTGTTCGCCCGGCTCGACCTGGACGGCGACGGCTCGATCTCGAAGTCCGAGTTCGTCCGGCACTGGGTGGAGTTCTGGGCGGGCGACGACGCGGACGCGCCCGGCACCCACGTCTTCGGCGAGGTCTAGCCCGGTTCGGAGGCGATGACGCGGGTCCGGCGGGTGCCGCGGCGGTAGGTGCTGACGGCGGGCGAGTCGACCCAGAACCGCCAGGGGACGTCCACCGCCACGGCGACGCCGACGCGCGGGCCGGTGCGGATGTCGGACTCGGCCACCCGCTCGCCCGCGAGCAGCCGCACGGTCGCGTCCGGTTCGGTGAGGTTGACGCCGTTGTGGCCGCGGTCCAGGCCGAGGACGCTGGTCAGGCGGGCCGGGCCCTTGGCCAGTTCGGCGGCGTTGCGCGCGGACGGGCGGCGGGCGTGCGCCAGGGCCGACCCGGTGACCACCTCGCCCGCCCTCAGCAGCACCGCGCCGGGCACGCCGTCGGTCAGGGAGACCACGTTCGCGCAGAAGTGCATCCCGTAGACGAAGTACACGTAGAGCCGCCCGGCGGGGCCGAACATGACGTCGTTGCGCGGGGTGCGGCCGCGGTAGCAGTGCGACGCGGGGTCGTCGCCGCCCCGGTACGCCTCGACCTCGACGATCCGCACGCCGACCACGCCCTCGTCGGTGGTCGACTCGATGACGCCGCCGAGCAGGAGCCGCGCGGCGTCGACGGGGTCGACCGCGAGCTCCTGCTCGGTGAACTGCCTAGGCGTTGCGGGCAACGGACACCTTGTCGCGCAACCTCTTCAGCTGCTCGGCGACCCGGTCGGGGGCGGTGCCGCCGTGCGCGTCCCGTGACGCGATGGACCCTTCCACGGTCAACACGCTACGCACCTCGGGCGTCAGCGCGGGCGAGATGGTGGCGAACTCCTCATCGGTGAGCTCCTCCAGCCCGACGCCGCGGCCCTCGGCGACGCGGACGCACTCGCCCGCCGCCTCGTGCGCCACCCGGAACGGCACGCCCTGCCGCACCAGCCACTCGGCGATGTCGGTGGCCAGGGTGAACCCGGCGGGCGCCGCCGCGGCCATCCGCGCGGTGTCGAACCGCATGGTGGCGATCATCCCGGCCAGCGCGGGCAGCAGCAGGTCCAGCTGCTCGACCGAGTCGAACAGCGGCTCCTTGTCCTCCTGGAGGTCCCGGTTGTAGGCCAGGGGCTGCGCCTTCAACGTGGCCAGCAGGCCGGTCAGGTTGCCGATGAGCCGGCCGGACTTGCCCCGGGTCAGCTCGGCGACGTCCGGGTTCTTCTTCTGCGGCATGATCGAGCTGCCGGTGGCCCAGGCGTCGTCCAGCACGGCGAAGCGGAACTCGGCGGTCGTCCAGATGATCACCTCTTCGGCGATCCGGGACAGGTCCACGCCGATCATGGCCAGCACGAACGCGATCTCGGCGGCGAAGTCGCGCGACGCGGTGCCGTCGATGGAGTTCTCCACCGGCCCGTCGAAGCCCAGCTCGGCGGCCACCGCCGCCGGGTCCAGGCCCAATGACGAGCCCGCCAGCGCGCCCGACCCGTACGGGGACAGGGCGGTGCGCCGGTCCCAGTCGCGCAGCCGGTCGACGTCCCGCAGCAGCGCCTGGCCGTGGGCGAGCAGGTGGTGCGCGAGCAGCACGGGCTGCGCGGACTGCAGGTGCGTGCGGCCGGGCATGACGGCGGTGGCGTGCGCGGACGCCTGGTCGGCCAGCGCCTCCACCACGTCCAGCACACCGTCGGCGACCCGTCGGGCCGCGTCGCGCAGCCACATCCGGAACAGCGTGGCCACCTGGTCGTTGCGGGACCGGCCGGCGCGCAGCTTGCCGCCCAGCTCGGGCCCGGCGCGCTCGATCAGGCCGCGTTCGAGGGCCGTGTGCACGTCCTCGTCGGCCAACGTCGGCGTGAACGACCCGGACGCCACGTCGGCTTCCAGGGCGTCCAGCGCGGCCAGCATGCGCTCCAGCTCGTCGGCGGTCAGCAGGCCCGCCCGGTGCAGCACGCGGGCGTGCGCGCGGGAACCCCTGATGTCGTACGGGGCGAGTCGCCAGTCGAAGTGCGTCGACGCGGACAGCCGCGCCATCGCCTCCGCCGGTCCCCCGGCGAACCGGCCACCCCACAATGAACTCACGTGATCGAATCCCTACGTCGCGGCGATCTTGTCCGGCAGGCGCCGCGGTCGTCCCGCGCCCAGGCCGAGGTCGGGCAGCGGCTCCTCGCCGCGTCGGCCGGTGACGACCGCGCGGCCACCGTGCAGCACGAGCCGGACCTCGCCGGAGACGTGCTGCTGGGTGGTGTCGATGAAGCTGTCCAACGCCTGCTTGAGCGGGGAGAACCACAGGCCGTCGTGCACCAGTGCACCCCAGCGCCGCTCGACCTGCCGCTTGAAGCGCAGCAGGTCGGGCTCCAGGGTGACGTCCTCCAGCTGGTGGTGAGCGGTGGTCAACGCGCTCGCGCCCGGCGTCTCGAAGGCCCGGACGCCGGTGAGGCGGCCGACCCCCGACACGCCGGCCCTCCGGTTCAGCTCCCGGACGGCTTGCGGCATGGTGACGGTCTCGCCGTCGATGGCGACCGGCGTCCCCCGGTCGAACGTGAGCACGACCTCATCGGGGTCGCCCGGTTCGATCCGGCCCACCGGTCGGTGGTCGGCCGGGTCGTCGGCCGGTGCGACGGCGACGACGGCCAGGTCGGGCGCGAGGGCGGCGACACCGGCTTCGAAGCGGAGCCGGTCGGCGCCGGCGCGGTCGTGGGCCACGGTCGTCGCGCCGTGCCGGCGGGCGGCCTCGACCACGTGCTCGGCGACGAGCGGCGCGAACAGCGCCGACACCGACCGCAGGGCGTTCGCGCGCAGCGCGGGCAGGCAGTAGCGGTCGGCGAACTCGTCGCGGGCGTCGGCGACCACGGCGTCGACCGCGCCGCCGGCCAGCGCCCGCAGGCGCAGCGCCTCCGGGTCCTCGCCGCGGCCGGGGTCCACCACGACGGCGACGACCTCGGCCCGCCCGGCGAGCCGGCGCAGCACTTCCGACGCGCCGGCGCAGGCCAGGACGACCCGCTCACTCATGGGGCTCGTCGGGCCGCTGCTGGTCCTCGCCCGCGGCCAGCGCGGTCACCCGGGCGGCCAGGTCCGCGCCGGTGAGGGGTTCCCGCGCCACGGCGAGGATGGTGTCGTCGCCGGCGATGGTGCCGACGATGTCGTGCAGCGCCGACCGGTCCAGCGCGCTGGCCAGGAACTGGGCCGCGCCCGGCGGGGTGCGCAGCACGGCCAGGTTGCCCGAGTGGTCCACCGACACCAGCAGCTCGCCGAGCAGCCGGGTCAGGCGGGACGTGCCGCCCTGCACGCCGCGCACCGGGCTGCCGTCCTCGGGGATGACGTAGACGGGCGCGCCGCCGTCGGGTCCGCGCAGCTTGACCGCGCCCAGCTCGTCGAGGTCGCGCGACAGCGTGGCCTGGGTGACCTCGATGCCCTCGACCGCCAGCGTCTTCGCGAGCTCCGACTGGCTGCGGATGGCGCGCTGGGAGATCAGCTCGACGATGCGGGCCTGGCGCGCGGTCCTGGTCATCGCGACTGCTCCAGCAGCCACACGAGCAGCGCTTTCTGCGCGTGAAGCCGGTTCTCGGCCTCGTCCCACACCGCGCTGTCCGGACCGTCCAGCACGTCGTCGGTGATCTCCTGGCCGCGGTGGGCGGGCAGGCAGTGCAGCACGGTCGTCTTGACGCCGGTGGCGGCCACGAGGTCGGCGTTGAGCTGGTAGGGCCGGAACGGGCGCATCCGGTCGCGGCCGTCGTTCTCCTGGCCCATCGACGTCCACGTGTCGGTGACCAGCACGTCCGCGCCGTCCACCGCCTCGCGCGGGTCCTCGACCACGGTCACCGAGCCGCCGGTGTCCGCGGCGCGCTTGCGGGCGTCGTCCAGCACCCACGGCAGCGGCTGGAACAGCGCGGGCGCGGCGATCCGCACGTGCATGCCCGCGGTGACGCCGCCGAGCAGCATCGAGTGCGACATGTTGTTCGCGCCGTCGCCGAGGTAGGTGACGGTGAGGCCGGCGAGCTTGCCGTGCACGCGCCGGATGGTCTGGAGGTCGGCCAGCACCTGGCACGGGTGGAACTCGTCGGTCAGCGCGTTGATCACCGGGATGCGGGACACCGACGCCATCGCGTCGATGCGCTTCTGCGCGAACGTCCGCCACACCACCGCCTCGACGTACCCGGACAGGATGCGGGAGGTGTCCTCGATGGTCTCCTCGCGGCCGAGCTGCATGGACCGGCCGTCGATGATCACCGGGTTGCCGCCGAGCTGGGCGATGCCCACCTCGAACGACAGCCGGGTGCGGGTGGAGTTCTTCTCGAAGATCACCGCCACGGACTTCGGCCCAGCCAGCGGCTTGGCCGTCATGCGGTCGGCCTTGTAGTCGTCGGCGAGGTCGAGGACCGCGGCCTGCTCGTCGGGGGTCAGGTCGTCGTCACGCAGGAAGTGGCGCACCATCACGGCTCCTGGCCTGGGGTCGGGAGGAACGACGGCAGGTCGGCCACCAGCCGGTGGGCGTCCGCTTCGTCGAGCACCAGCGGCGGCGCCAGGCGGATGACGTCGGGCTGGATCGGGTTGATCAGATAACCGGCCTGCTGCGCGGCCGCCGCGGCCCTCGCCGAGACCGCCTCGCGCAGCGTGATGCCGAGCAGCAGGCCGGCTCCCCGCACACCGGAGATGAGCGGGTGGTCCAGCGCCTCGACGCCGGCCGCGATCTCCTTGCCGACCGCGGCGGTGTGCTCCAGCAGGCCGTCGGCGGCGATCGTGTCCAGCACCGCCAGCGCGGCGGCGCAGCACACCGGGTTGCCGCCGAACGTGGTGCCGTGCTGGCCGGGCCCGAACAGGTCCTTGGCCGGGCCGACCGCGATGCACGCGCCCAGCGGCAGGCCACCGCCCAGGCCCTTGGCCAGCGTGATCACGTCGGGTACGACGCCGACCTGCTGGAACGCGAACCAGGTGCCCAGCCGGCCGATGCCGGTCTGCACCTCGTCCAGGACCAGCAGCGCGCCGTGCTCGGCGGTGATCCGACGGGCCGCCTGCAGGTAGCCCTCGGGCGGCACGACGACGCCGTTCTCGCCCTGGATCGGCTCCACGACGAACGCGGCGGTCTCGTCGTCGATGGCGGCTTCCAACGCGGCCACGTCGCCGAACGGGATGTGCACGACGCCGGGCACCAGCGGCTCGAACGGCTCGCGCTTCGCGGGCTGGCCGGTCAGCGCCAGCGCGCCCATGGTGCGGCCGTGGAACCCGCCGTCGGTGGCCACCACCTTGGTGCGGCCCGTGCGGCGGCTCAGCTTGAACGCGGCCTCGTTGGCCTCCGCGCCGGAGTTGCAGAACAGCACCCGGCCGTCACCGTCCACACCGGACAGGTCGAGCAGCCGCTCGGCGAGCTTGAGCGCGGGCTCGTTGATGTAGAGGTTGGACGTGTGGCCGATCCGGCCGATCTGCTCGGTCACCGCGGCCACGATCGCCGGGTGGGCGTGGCCGAGCGCGTTGACCGCGATTCCGGTCAGCAGGTCCAGGTACCGGTTGCCGTCGGCGTCCCAGACGTGCGCGCCCTCACCGCGGACCAGGGTCAGGCCGGGCGTGCCGTAGTTGTTCATCATCGCGGCCTGCCACCGCTGCTGGTGCTCGCTCATGCCTCGTCCTCGTCCCCGTCCCCGTCTTCGTCCGCCAGCACCATCGTTCCGACGCCTTCGGAGGTGAAGACCTCCAGCAGCACCGAGTGCGCCAGCCGGCCGTCGATCACGTGCGCCTCGGGCACCCCGCCGCGCACCGCCCGCAGGCAAGCCTCCATCTTCGGCACCATGCCGCTGTCCAGGCCCGGCAGCATCTTCTCCAGCTGCGCGGCGCGCACCCGGTGCAGCAGCGAGCCGCGGTCCGGCCAGTCCGCGTACAGGCCCTCGACGTCGGTGAGCACGACCAGCTTCTCGGCCTTCAGCGCCACGGCCACCGCGCCCGCCGCCGTGTCGGCGTTGACGTTGTGCACCACGCCGTCTGCGTCCGGCGCGACCGTGGACACGACCGGGATGCGGCCCGCGCGCACGATGTCCAGCACCGCGTCCGGGTTGACGCCGACGATGTCGCCGACCAGGCCGATGTCGACCGGTTGGCCGTCCACCACGGCCGGGCGGCGCGCGGCGGTCAGCAGGTGGGCGTCCTCGCCGGACAGCCCGACCGCGAGCGGGCCGTGCGAGTTGATCAGGCCGACCAGCTCGCGCTGCACCTGGCCCACCAGGACCATGCGGACCACGTCCATGGCCTCCGGCGTGGTCACGCGCAGGCCGCCGCGGAACTCGGACTCGATGCCGAGACGCTTGAGCATCGCGGCGATCTGCGGCCCGCCGCCGTGCACCACGACCGGGTGCAGGCCGGCGAGCTTGAGGAACACCATGTCCTGCGCGAACGCGCGCTTCAGCTCGCCGTCCACCATGGCGTTGCCGCCGTACTTGACGACCACGATCGCGCCGCGGAAGCGCTGCAACCACGGCAGCGCCTCGATCAGGATGCCGGCCTTGGCCTGGGGCGTGATCACGAGCTGTACGCGCTGTTCTCTTCGACGTACGCGTGCGACAGGTCCGTGGTGAGCACGGTGGCCGTGCCGTCGCCCAGGTTCAGGTCGACCACGATCTCCACGTCGCGGCCGGACAGGTCGGCCTCGCTCCGGTCCGCGGCCTTGTGGCCGTCGGCGAACAGCGTCACGCCGTTGATCGCGATGCCGAGCCTGTGCTGGTCCACGGTGGCCTGCGAGCGGCCGACGGCCATCGCGATCCGGCCCCAGTTGGGGTCGGAGCCGAACAGGGCGGTCTTGACCAGGTTGTCCTCGGCGACGGTCCTGGCGACCACGAGGGCCTCGGCTTCGCTGAGCGCGCCGTTGACCGTGATCGAGACCTCCTTGGTCACGCCTTCCGCGTCCCCTTGGAGCTGCTTGACCAGGTCTTTCGCCACGGCGGTGAGCACGTCGGCGAACTGCTCGGCGCTCGGCTCGACGCCGGAGGCGCCGGAGGCGAGGACCAGCACGGTGTCGTTGGTGGACGTGCCGCCGTCCACGTCGAGCCGGTCGTAGGTCTTGGCCGTGACCGCGCGCAGGGCCGCGTCCAGGGCGTCGCCGTCGATCACCGCGTCGGTGGTGATGACGCTGAGCATCGTGGCCATGTTCGGCGAGAGCATGCCCGCGCCCTTGACGAAGCCACCCACCGACCACCCGTCCGGGTGGTCCTGCCAGCTCTGCTTGGGGTGGGTGTCGGTGGTCATCACGGCGGTGGCGGCGTTCAGGTCGGCCCGGTCGCCGGCGGCGAGCTCCTGGGCCGCCTTCTCGACGCCCGCCTTGAGGGCGTCCATCGGCAGGCGCTCGCCGATCAGCCCGGTGGAGCACACCGCGACCTCGATCGCGCCGACGTCGAGCACCTCGGCGACCTTCTCGGCGGTGGCGTGGGTGTCCTGGAAGCCCTCGGGGCCGGTGCACGCGTTCGCGCCGCCGGAGTTGAGCACGACGGCGTGCAGCTTGCGCTCCTTGAGCACCTGCTGGGACCACAGCACGGGCGCGGCCTTCACCTGGTTGGTGGTGAAGACGCCCGCGGCGGCCTGGCCCGGCCCTTCGTTGACGACCAGCGCGAGGTCCAGCGCGCCGGACTCCTTGATGCCGGCGGCGACGCCCGCGGCCTTGAAGCCCTTCGGTCCCGTCACGCCCTTGTTGCGGTTCACGGTGCGACTCCCACGGTGGACAGGCCGGTGGTCTCCGGCAGGCCGAGTGCCAGGTTCATGCACTGCACCGCGGCGCCCGCGGTGCCCTTCGCCAGGTTGTCGATCGCGGCGACTACGACCAGCCGGTTCGCGTCGCGGTCGACGGCCACCTGGAGCTGGACGGCGTTCGAGCCGAGCACCGCGCCCGTGGTCGGCCAGTGGCCTTCCGGCAGCAGGTGCACGAACGGCTCGTCGGCGTAAGCCTTCTCGTAGGCGGCGCGGACGTCCGCGTCACCGTCCTTGAGCGTCGCCGAGCAGGTGGCCAGGATGCCGCGCGGCAGCGGGGCCAGCACCGGGGTGAACGACACCGAGACCCGCTCGCCGGCGACCTTGGCCAGGTTCTGCGCGATCTCCGGGGTGTGCCGGTGGGTGCCGCCGACGCCGTAGGCGCTCAGCGACCCCATCACCTCGGAGCCGAGGAGGTTGGGCTTGAGCGCCTTGCCCGCGCCGGACGTGCCCGACACCGCGACCACCGTCACCTCGGGCTCGACCAACCCCATCGCGGGGGCCAGGGCCAGCGAGGACACGGTCGGGTAGCAGCCGGGCACGGCGACGCGGCGGGTGCCGCGCAGCTCGTCGCGCTGACCGGGCAGCTCGGGCAGGCCGTAGGGCCAGCTGCCCGCGTGGGTGCCGCCGTACCAGCGGTCCCAGGCGGCGGGGTCGGTGAGCCGGTGGTCGGCGCCGCAGTCGATGACGAGCGTGTCGTCACCGAGCTGCGCGGCGATCTCGGCGGACCGGCCGTGCGGGAGGGCGAGGAAGACCACGTCGTGGCCCTTGAGGGTGTCCGCGGTCGTCTCCGCCAGCACCCGGTCGGCCAGCGGCAGCAGGTGCGGCTGGTGGGCGAGCAGGGTCGAGCCCGCGTTGCCGCCGGCGGTGAGCGCGCCGATTTCCACGTCCGGGTGACCGAGCAGGAGGCGCAGCACCTCTCCCCCGGCGTAGCCGCTGGCTCCGGCGACCGCGATCCGTACCGTCATGCGGATAAGTATGCACGCTGATGCAAAGTCACTCAAATCCGTTTCGGGGTTCCGCGAAACCGGCGGCGCGGTTCCCCGGTGTCGTGCTTTGCTGTAGGGGAACTGGGGGGTTCATCGTGATGCACGCTTCGCAGGACCACGCTCGGGGGCACTTCCCGCACGGCCGACCACGACGCCCGCGCGAGGGCGGCCCGGACCTGTCGACCGCGCCGCCGTGGGTCAAGGCGCTGGTCTGGGTCGGGGTGCTCACCGCGCTGCTGGGGCTGACCGTCATCGGCCTGGCCGTGGTGTGCGACTCCGCCCCGGCGCCCGACCTCGCCGCGGCGAGCGTCGACGGGTTCCCGGGCCGCGACCCGTTCCCGGGCGCGCCGATCCCGGCCGTCGACGGGCTCGACGGCGCCACCGGCGGCCGAACCGCGCAGTCGGGCGACACCGGCTTCGGCATCGGGCTGCTCTTCGCGGGCTTCACGCTCGCGGCGGTCGCGGCGCTCGCGCACTCGCAGCGCGCGCGTCACCAGGTCACCGGCAGCGCCCCGAGGCCGTAGACGATCTGCTGCGCGCGGAACGACGGCTCCTCGTCCACGGCGCGCAGGCCGGGGAACCGGCGGGCCAGGGCCGGGAACGCGATCCGCAGCTCCATCCTGGCCAGCGGCGCGCCCAGGCAGTGGTGCACGCCGTGGCCGAACGCGACGTGGCTGCCCGCGTCCCGGGTGATGTCCAGCCGGTCCGGGTCCGGCACGAGCGCCGGGTCGCGGTTCGCGGCGGCCAACGCGCAGATGACGACCTCGCCGGGCCCGATCGCGTGGCCGCCCAGCTCCACCTCTTCGGTCGTCACCCGCGGCACGCCGGTGTGCACGACGGTCAGCCACCGCAGCAGCTCCTCCACCGCGGCGTCCGCCCGGTCGGGCTCGTCGCGCAGCATCCGCAGCTGGTCGGGGTGGCGCAGCAGCGCGTACGTGCCCAGCCCCAGCATGTTGGCCGTGGTCTCGTGGCCCGCGAGGAGCAGCAGGTCCGCCATGCCGACCAGCTCGCGGTCCTCCAGGCCGGCGGACTCGTCGCGCACGAGCACGCCCAGCAGGTCGTCGCCCGGCTCGACCCTGGCCCGCGCGACCAGCTCGGTCAGGTAGGCCCGGGACTCGAACTGCAGGGCCAGGCGCTCGTCGGGCAACAGCGACGCGTCGAAGTACCTCGTGTACCGCTCCTGGAAGGCGTCGCGGTCGGTGTGGGGCACGCCGAGCAGCTCGCAGATCACCAGCGCCGGGATCGGCAGCGCGAAGTCGCGCACCAGGTCGGCGGGCGGGCCTTGGCGCTCGATCGCGTCCAGGTGGTCGGCCACGATGTCGCGCACGCGGGGTTCGAGCAGCCGCATCCGGCGCCCGGTGAACTCCCGCGCCACCAGCCGGCGCAGGCGGGTGTGCTCAGGAGGGTCGTAGGCCAGCATGTTGCCCGGCCGGGCGGCGGCCAGCTCCTCGTCGGTCAGCGCGGGCGCGCCCGGCACCAGGTGGCGCGCGGACTGGGCGAACCGCCGCGCGTCGCCGTAGACCTGCCGGACGTCCTCGATCCGGGTCACCAGCCACACCGCGATGCCCATCAGGGGCGAGTCGACCCGGGTGACGCCTTCGCGGTCGCGGACCGCCGAGAGCTGGGCGTCGGGGTCGAAGCCGACCCGGCGCATGTAGAGGGGTGTCGTCGGCATCGCGGCCATGCCGCCTCCCACCGTCGAGGGTCTTGCGAAAAACGTAGCCACGCGGCGGAGTGGTGCGGCAGCCTTCGCACGAGTGAGTCGGTGACTACCGAACGTGACCACGAGGGAGTGCGTCGATGCGCCTGCGGGCCGTGATCTTCGACTGGCGGGGGACGCTGGTGCTCACGCCGACGTTCCGGGACTGGGTGGCGGAGGCGTTGCGCCGGATCGGGCGCGACACCGGCCGGGCCGCGGAGGTGATCGCGGCCCTGGACGTGGACCGGCTGGACGTGCCGGGCGTGGACGCGGACGCCGCGCTGCACCGGGAGACGTACTACGGCGCGTTCCGGGACGCCGGGTTCGACGCCGAGCTGGCCGACTCGCTGTACGCGGTCGAGTCGGACCCGGCGTTCAACCCCTTCGCGGTGGACGCCGGGCCCACGGTGCGGAAGCTGCACGCGGCCGGCGTGCGGGTCGGGGTGCTCAGCGACATCCACTTCGACATCCGGCCCGCGTTCGGCGATCTGCCGGTGGACTCGTTCGTGCTGTCGTTCGAGCACGGCGTGGTCAAGCCCGACCCGGCGATCTTCCGCCTCGCGCTGGACGGGCTCGGCGTCGCGCCCGGCGAGGCGCTGATGGTCGGCGACCGGTCGACGCACGACGGCGCGGGCGTCGAGGCCGGCCTGCCGACCCTGCTCGTCCCGCCGCTGCGGGACGTGGACGACGCCCGCCTGCACCTGGTCACGAACCTGGTCGGCTGATCAGGACCCGAAGCGCTCCAGCGCGCGAATCTTGTTGGTGGCGTCCAGCGCGGCCACCTTGTACGCCTCGGACAGCGTCGGGTAGTTGAAGACGGTGTCCACCAGGTAGTCCACCGTGCCGCCGCACGCCATGACCGCCTGGCCGATGTGGACGAGGTCGGTCGCGCCGGTGCCGAACAGGTGCACGCCGAGCAGCTTGCGGTCCACAGTGGACACCAACAGCTTGAGCATGCCGTAGGCGTCGCCGACGATCGAGCCGCGCGCCAGCTCGCGGTACCGGGCCAGGCCGACCTCGTACGGCACGGCGGACGACGTCAGCTCGGCCTCCGTGGCGCCGCAGTAGGAGATCTCCGGGATGGTGTAGATCCCGATCGGCTGCAACGCCGACAGCTCCCGCGCCCGCTCGCCGAACGCGTGGTAGGCGGCGAGCCGCCCCTGGTCCATCGACGTGGCGGCCAGCGCCGGGAACCCGATCACGTCGCCGACCGCGTAGATGTGCGGCACGGGCGTGCGGTAGTGCTCGTCCACGGTGAGCCGGCCGCGGTGGTCGGCCGCCAGGCCCGCCTTGTCCAGGTCCAGCGCCTCGGTGTTGCCCTGCCGACCGGCCGAGTACATCACCGCGGCGGCCGGGATGCGCTTGCCGCTGGCCAGCGTGGTGACCGTGCCGGTGTCGGACACGTCGACGTTGACGACCTTCTCGCCGAACCGGAACGTCACCGCGAGGTCGCGCAGGTGGAACTTCAGCGACTCCACGATCTCGGGGTCGCAGAAGTCGAGCATCCGGTCCCGCTGCTCCACCACCGTCACCCGGGAGCCCAGCGCGGCGAACATCGACGCGTACTCGATGCCGATCACGCCCGCGCCCACCACGACCAGCGACGACGGGATCTCCTCCAGGGCCAGCACCTCGTCGGAGTCGAGCACCCGGACCTCGTCGAAGTCGACCTGGTCGGGCCGGGCGGGACGGGTGCCGGTGGCGATCACGACGTGCTCGGCGGTGACGGCGTGGTGCTCGCCGCGGTGCGCGCCGTCCACCGCGACGGTGTGCGGGTCGAGGAACCGGGCGGTGCCGGTGAGCAGGTCGACCTGGTTGCGGTGCAGCTGGGCGCGCACGACCTGGACCTCGCGGCCGATCACGTGCTGCGTGCGGGCGAGCAGGTCGGAGATGGTGATGTCGTTCTTGACCCGGTAGCTCGCGCCGTACAGGTCGCGCTGGCTCATCCCGGTCAGGTACATCACCGCCTCGCGCAGCGTCTTCGACGGGATGGTGCCCGTGTTCACGCACACGCCGCCGACCATGTCGGCGCGGTCCACGATCGCGACCCGCTTGCCGAGCTTGGCGCCCGCGATGGCGGCCTTCTGCCCGCCGGGGCCCGACCCGATCACGACCAAGTCGTAGTCGTACTCGCTCATGCCCCGAAGCGTCGCACACCCCGCCCCTCTACGGTGGCCGCGTGGACGGACTCGTGCCGGCGATCCGGCGGGCGTTGGCCGAGGTGGCCGATCCGGCGAAGGCCCCGGAGATGCGGCGGTACATGAAGTCCGCCATGCCGTTCCTCGGGGTGCCCAAGCCGGTGCGCGCGCGGGCGTTGCGCCAGGTGTTCGCGGACCACCCGTTCGAGTCGCGGGACGCGTGGGTCGCGGCGGTGCTGGAGGTGTGGCGCGGCGCGGAGTTCCGGGAGGAGCGGTACGCGGCGCTGGACCTGGCGGGCCGCCACCCGCGGTGGCGGGACGTGGACCTGCTGCCGGTCTACGACGAGCTGGTGGTGACCGGCGCGTGGTGGGACTTCGTGGACGAGATCGCGGCACGGCTGGTCGGGCCGCTGCTGCGCTCGTTCCCCGCCGAGGTCACGCCGGTGATGCGCGCGTGGGCCCACGACGACGACCGGTGGCGGCGGCGCGTGGCCGTGATCTGCCAGCTGGGGGCGAAGGCCGCGACGGACCTCGACCTGCTCACCCACGCCGTCGAGGCCAACGCCGACGACCCGGACTTCTTCCTGCGCAAGGGCATCGGCTGGGCGTTGCGCCAACACTCCCGGGTGGACCCGGAGTGGGTCCGGGCGTTCGTCGAGTCGCACCCGGGACTGTCGCCGCTGTCGAAGCGCGAGGCGCTCAAGCACCTGTGACGGGGTCCTCCGACTCGCGCCGGGTCAGCACCAGGGGCTCGTCGTCGGTGATGGCGATGGTGTGCTCGGAGTGGGCCGTGCGGGAGCCGTCGGCCGACCTGATCGTCCAGCCGTCGTCGTCGTAGACGATCCGGTCGGTCGTGCGGGTGAACCAGGGTTCGAGCGCGAGGGTCAGCCCGGGGCGCAGCGTCAGGCCCCGACCCGCCTTGCCCTTGTTGGACACGTGCAGGTCCTCGTGCATGGTGCGGCCGATGCCGTGGCCGCCGAACTCGGTGTTGACCGGGTAGCCGTGGTCGCGGGCCACCGCCCAGATGGCGGCCGAGATGTCGCCGAGCCGGTTGCCCGGCCGCGCCACCGCGATGGCCGCCTCCAGCGCCTCCTCGGTGGCGCGGATGATCCGCAGGTCCTCGTCGTCGGGGGTGCCGACGACGATCGTGCGCGCCGAGTCGGCCACCCAGCCGTCGATGCCGACCGCGAGGTCCGCGCTGAGCACGTCGCCGTCGCGCAGCGTGTAGTCGTGCGGCAGGCCGTGCAGGACGGCGTCGTTGACCGACAGGCAGATGACGTTGCGGAACGGGCCGCGCCCGAACGAGGGCGCGTAGTCCCAGTAGCAGGACTCCGCCCCGCGCCGCGCGATCATGCCGCGCACGTGGTGCTCCAGGTCCAGCAGGTTGACGCCCACCTCGGCGAGCCGGCCGACCTCGGACAGCACTTCGGCGACGAACCGCCCGGCCACGTGCATGCGGTCGATCTCAGCGGGCGTCTTCAGCTCGATCACGTGCTACCTCGCGTCACCAGGGTCGGTATAGTTATACCGTCAACCCTAGCAGCTGTCGGTATTTTTATACCAACCCTGTCCCGGGCCCTATCCTGGGGAGCATGGTCCGCCAACCGCTCACCCCGGAGCAGGTCGAAGCCGGCCGGCGCCTCGGCGCCCTGCTGCGCCGCGCGCGGGCCGGACGGGACCTGGCGGACGTCGCGCACGCGGCCGGCATCTCGCCGGAAACCCTGCGCAAGATCGAGACCGGCCGGTTGCCGTCGCCCGGGTTCGGCACGATCGTCCGCCTCGGCGAAGCGCTCGACGTGCCGGTCGACGACCTGGCGGCCACCTGGCGCGGCGACGACGTGCCGCTGGAAGCCGCGTCCTGAGTCAGGCGCGGGCCGCGCGGCCCGAGTAGGTCAGCGGGAACACCAGGTCCGTGCACGCGTCCGGCACGTCGTGCGCGATCTGCACGACCATCTCCACCTCGACCGCCCCCGACGGCGGGATCGTCACCGGCTCCGCCATCGGCACCACGGTCAGCACACCGCTCGGGCAGCCCGGCACCCGGTTCTGCGCGGAGTCCAGCGGCTGGCCCGGCTCGGCCTCCAGCGTCAGCACCACGATGTCCACGCTGTTCGGGTTCGACAGCCGCACCACCCGGGCGCCCTCGCTGCCCGGCGTCAGCTCGACCGCGCCGCCGCTCACGTCGGTGATCTCGAACGACTGGAGCTCGGTCACCTCGCCGCCGCTCACCGAGTACGCCATCGCGGGCATGTCCGGCTCCGGCCAGGTCAGGTGCATGGCAGCCACCACGGCGGCACCCACGCCGAGGATGGTCATGGCGACGGCGACTTCCATCCGCGGGCCCAAGCTGCGCATGAGGCAACCTCACTCGATTGCTGCTCCAGGCGGTGGGTTCGCCGCTAGCTCCCCGTCGGACCGGCGACCAGACTCGCCCGGCGGTTCATCGCTTCGCCCCTCGGCCCAGCGGGCCGCGAAGCCAATCTTGGAGAACGTTCAACCTGTGCGCAAGGACCTGGCCGACCCGGAAAGAAAGGTCTTTGTGCCCCTTGACACGGCACGCGACACCGCGTGAACTGCGCGTTCCCACTGCCTCCGCCACCGAGTGATTCACCCGAGCGGCGTAAACCTGGACCCGCACCAGTGCGGGTCCAGGCCCCGCGTCAGCCTCTCAGCACGGCGCCGAAGCGCTCCGCCGCAGCGGCCACGGCCGCGTCCCGCGCCGCCGTCGCCTCCTCCACCGTCAACGTGCGGTCCGGCGCCCGGAACCGCAGCGAGTACGCCAGCGACCGCTTGCCCTCGCCGACCTGGTCGCCGGTGTAGACGTCGAACAGCCGGATGTCCTCCAGCAACGCCCCACCGCCGCCGCGCAGCACCCGCGCCACCTGCTCCGCGGGCACGTCCGCGGGCACGACCACAGCCACGTCCAGCAGCACCGGCGGGTACGACGACACCACCGGCGCGGGCCGGTGATCGGTCAGCGGCAACGCGTCGAGGTCCAGCTCCAGCGCCGCGGTCCGCTTCGGCAACCCCAGCGCCTCCACGACCTTCGGGTGCAGCTCGCCCGCGTGACCCACCGGCCAGTCGCCGACGCGCAGCTCCGCGCACCGGCCGGGGTGCCACGGCGCGAGGTCGGAGGCGACCACGGTCAGCTCCACCCCGTAGGCCCGGCCGACCAGCCGCGCGGCCTCCACCGCGTCCGCCCAGTCCGCCTGCCTGCCCTTGCCCCACCAGCCCGCCTGCTCGCGGTGGCCCGCCAGCACGGCCGCCACGTGCACCGGCTGCTGCGGCAGCGCCGCCAGCAACGACGCCACCTGCGCGTCCGACGGCCGCTCGCCCACGCCCACCTCGGGCACCGGCACCTGCTGCGTGCGCGGCAACGTCACCTGCGCGACCGTGTAGACCGCGAGGTCCTTCTGGCCGCGCGCCAGGTTCCGCTGCACCGCTTCCAGCAGGCCGGGCACCAGCGTGGTGGCCAGCGCGTGCTTGTCCGACTCCAGCGGGTTCAGCACGCTCACCGTGTTGCGCCGCACGTCGCCCTCGGGCAGGCCCAGGGCGTCGAACACCGACGGCGCGACGAACGGGAACGGCTTGACCTCGACGAAACCGCTCTCCGCCAACGCGCGCGACACCGTGCGGCGACGGCGCTGCTGCTCGGTCAACCCGCGACCGGCGGGCGCGGGCGGCAGCGTGGACGGGATCGTGTCGTAGCCCTCCAGTCGCAGCACCTCCTCCACCAGGTCCGCGGGCTGGGTCAGGTCCGCGCGCCACGTCGGCGGGATCGCGGTGACCATGGTGGTGCCGTCGTCGCCCGTGGTGACCTCGACCTGGCAGCCGATCTGGCCGAGCCGGCGCGCGGTCACGCCGCGGGCGTAGTTCACCCCGGCGACCCGGTCGGGCAGGTTGATCGGCATCGACACCGGCTTGGGCTGCGCGGGCGCGCCCACGTCGGTGCGGCCGGGCTTGATGCTGCCGTCGCCGAACATGTCCAGCAGCCGGGCGGCGCGCTCCAGCGCGACCGGCGCGAGCGCCGGGTCCACCGTGCGCTCGAACCGCTTCGCCGCCTCGCTGGGCAGCTTGTGCCGGCGGACCGTGCGGGCGATGGACGCCGGGTCCCAGTTCGCCGCCTCCAGCAGGATGTCCGAGCTGGTCGGCGACACCTCGGTGCTCGCGCCGCCCATCACGCCGGCCAGCGAGATCACGCCGGTGTCGTCGGCGATCACGATGTCGTCCGGGTCGAGCGCGCGGACCTGGTCGTCCAGCGTGGTCAGCTTCTCGCCGGCCGCCGCGCGCCGCACCACCAGGCCGCCCTTGACCGCCTGCGCGTCGAACGCGTGCAGCGGCTGGCCCAGCTCCAGCATCACGTAGTTGGTGACGTCCACCGGCAGCGAGATCGACCGGATGCCCGCCAGCATCAGCCTGCGGCGCATCCACCACGGCGTCGGCGCGGTCGGGTCGACGCCGCTGACGCGGCGGGCCACGAACCGCGAGCACGCCCGCTCGTCCTCGACGGTGACGGGCAGGACCTCGCCCTCGCCCTCGGGCACCTCGGCCGTGCCGGGGTCGCGGTAGGGCACGTCGAACGCGCAGGCGATCTCGCGGGCCAGGCCGCGCACGGAGAACGCGTAGCCGCGGTCCGGGGTCGGCGCTACCTCGATCACCGTGTCGCCCAGGCCCAGCAGCTCGATCGCGTCGTCACCGGGCTGCGCCGTGCCGCTGGGCAGCACCATGATGCCCGAGTGGTCGTCGCCCAGGCCCAGCTCGGCGGCCGAGCAGATCATGCCGTTGCTGGTGCGGCCGTAGGTCTTGCGCGCGGAGATGGTGAAGTCGCCGGGCAGCACCGCGCCGGGCAGCGCCACCACGACCGTGTCGCCCTCCTGGAAGTTCGACGCGCCGCAGACGATGCCGTTGACCTGGTCCGGGCCGACCTCGACCTGGCAGTAGCGGATCGGCTTCTTGAACTCGGTCAGCTCCTCGATCTCCACCACCCGACCCGCGACCAGCGGGCCGGTGACGGAGTCGAGCGTGTGGACGTCCTCGACCTCGATGCCGATCCGGACGAACGCCTCGGCGAGTTGCTCGGGCGTGGGGGTCTCGGCGAACTCGAGGTTCTCGACCAGCCAGGTAACCGGAATGCGCACCGGTCATGCCTCCGTTCCGAATGGCTGGGTGAAGCGGACATCGCCTTCGACCATGTCCCGCATGTCGGGCAGGCCGTTGCGGAACTGCAGCGTGCGCTCCAGGCCCATGCCGAACGCGAACCCGGAGTACACGTCGGGGTCCACGCCGCAGTTGCGCAGCACGTTGGGGTTGACCATGCCGCAGCCGCCCCACTCGACCCAGCCCGCGCCGCCCTTGCGCTCCGGGAACCACACGTCCACCTCGGCGGACGGCTCGGTGAACGGGAAGAAGCTCGGCCGCAGGCGGGTCTTGGAGTCCTCGCCGAACATGGCGCGGGCGAACGCGTCGAGCGTGCCCTTCAGGTGCGCCATGGTCAGGCCCTTGTCCACGGCCAGGCCCTCGACCTGGTGGAAGACCGGCGTGTGGGTGGCGTCCAGCTCGTCGGTGCGGAACGTGCGGCCGGGGCACACCACGTAGACGGGCGGCTCGCGGTCCAGCAGCGTGCGCGCCTGCACCGGGCTGGTGTGCGTGCGCAGCACCAGGCCCGAGTCGGCGGGACCCACGTAGAACGTGTCCTGCATGGTCCGCGCCGGGTGGTCCTTGCCGAAGTTCAACGCGTCGAAGTTGAACCACTCGGTCTCCAGCTCCGGGCCCTCGGCGACCTCGTAGCCCATGGCCACGAACACGTCGGCGATGCGTTCGGCCAGGGTGGAGATGGGGTGGCGGGCGCCACGCGGCACCCGGTCCCACGGCAGCGTGACGTCGACCGTCTCCTCGCGCAGCACCCGTTCGTCGCGCTCGGCCTGCAGCCGGGCGCGGCGCTCCTCGAACGCGACCTTGACCGCGTTCTGCGCCTCGTTCACCCGCTTGCCCGCCTCCGCCTTCGCGGCGGGCGGCAGCGCGCCGATCTCGCGGCGGGCCAGCAGGACGGGCGAGCGGTCACCCAGGTGGCTCGACTTCACGGCGGCGAGCTCGTCGAGGTCGGCCGCCTTCGCGAACGCCTCCCGAGCCTGCTCGACCGCCGCGCCGAGCGCCTCGGGTGAGAGCGCCGCGACCTGCTTGGGGTCGTACGGGTCGTTGGCTCCGGACATGGTTGGTGGACAGCTCCCGTCACGGACAACTGGTGGTCAGCCCTCCGCAAGGCATGCGGAGCAGCGCTCCGATCCTAGGTGATCCGCCATCCGCCAGCCGCACCGCCGTCCGACCAGGTGTTCCCCACCTGTTCGAGTGAACGCGGAGCTAGGCGGGGTCGGCCTTGGCGCGGATCGCCTCGGCCCGTTCGAACAGCGGCCGCGCCTCGTCGGCCCGACCGAGCCCGGTCAGCAGCCCGGCGACCGCGTAGAGGTCACCGGCCACCTCGACGTGGTCCGGCCCGTACGCCACCTCGTCGATGGCCAGGACCCGCCTCATCGACGACAGCGCTTCTTCGAGCCGCCCGACCTCGCGCAACACCGAACTCAGGCTGGCGAGGTCGGCGGCCACTTCGACGTGGTCCGGGCCGAATACCGCTTCATCGATGGCGAGAGCGCGCTCGAACATCGCCATGGCCTCGTCCAACCGGCCCAGATCGCGCAACGTCAGGCCGAAGTTGACCAGGCCGGTGGCCACCTCCGGGCTGTCGGGCCCGTGCACCGCCTCGTCTATGGCCATGGCGCGCTCCACCAGGGGCAACGCTTCTTCAGGTCGCCCGAGTCTGCGCAAGACCCAACCCAGGGTATCCAGGTCGGTGGCCACGTCCGAGCTGTCGGCCCCTTTGGCCGCCTCGTCCATCATCAACGCCCGCTCGAACGCCGACCGGGCTTCCTCCAGCTCACCCAGGCTGTCCAAGACCAGGCCGAGGCTGTTCAACAAGCCGGCGACGACGGGCTCGTCGGCCTCGTAGACCGTCTCCGCGATCGCGTGCGCCAGCTCCAGCAGGGGCCGGGCTTGTGCGGGTCGGCCGTAGCTCCAGAGGTAGACGGCGGCACCGTCCAGCAGCAGCGGTGTGTAGATGGTGGTTCCGCCCGCGCCGGCTTGGACGTCGTGGCTCATCGCCAGCACGTGCGGCAGCAGTGCCCGCCACCGTGGCCAGTCCTCCGGCCTCCTGATGATGGTCCGGGGCAAGTCCTCGTACAGCAGTTCCTGCACCGACGACGAGTCGGGGACGTGCCGGGCGCGCAGCGACTGCTGCAACAGCCGGTGGGCGATGGTGATCTCCCCCGACCCCCGCCGGACCAGGGACTGCCCCACCAGCGCGCCGACCGTCTTGGCGAACGCGATCGGGTCGGTGACCACCTCGGCCAACGGCGAGGGCAGGACGTCGGGGTGGCCGGTGAACAGGTCCAGCGGCACCGGCTCCGGAGCCAGCCAGGCCAGCAGGTGCAGCAACTGGACCGCCGCCGGGTCCTCCTCCGCCAACGCCGCCAGCGACAGGTCCCACAGCGTCGCCAGGGTCTCCTCGCGGTCCGCGACCTTCCCGCGCCCGATCATCTTCGCGGTGTGCTCCCGCAGCAGCACCAGGTACTCGGGCACGGTCAATCCGGTGGCCTCCAGGTACGCGGACGCCTGCTCGATCGCCAACGGCAGGTCGCCCAGCCACTCGGCCAACTCGTCGGCGTCGGTGGCCGTGGGCACCCTGCGCCGCACCAGCGCCACGCTCTCCGCCCGGTCCAGCACGTCGACGTCCAGCACCGCGCCCAGCCCGCCGAACCCGCTGCGGCGCGTCGTCACCAACACGCGTCCCGCGCCCGAGGGCAGGAAGTCGCGCAGGGCGGCCGCGTCCTCCGCGTTGTCGAACACCAGCAGGTACCGCCGGTCCCGCAGTGCCTCCAGCGCCGCCTCCGGACCGTCGGCCCCCAGCTTCGCGCCCAACTCGGCCAGGTGGTCCGGGATCGAGGCGGGCTGCTCGGCGGGCACCCACCACACCACGTCGAAGTCCGCGGCGCACCGGTGCGCGAACTCGATCGCCAACTGCGACTTGCCGACCCCGCCCATCCCCCGGATCGAGTGCACGGTCACGGTCCCCGGCGCGCGCAACGCCTCCCGCAACCGGACCAGCGACTCGGCCCGGCCGGTGAAGTTGGGGTTGCGGGCGGGCACGTTCCACACCGCGGGCAACGCGCCGGGGAACCGACGTTCCACCGGGACCGCCCGGCCGGGGAAGCCCGGCGGCCGCGAGGGCTTCAACCGCCCGTCCACCGCACCGCGGACGGCCCGGTGCAGCCGTTCCCGGGCCTCGGCCTCCGGCACCCCGAACAGGTCGACCGACACCACCGACCCCAGCAACCCCGGCCGTTCGCAGTCCTCCACCCGGAACACCAGCAGCTTGCGCTCCTGCCCCAGCGGGTCGTCACGCCACGCCGTCTGCCACTCCGCCGCCCCGTACACAGACGTCGTGTACGCCGACGACAGCACCGCGATCGTCCGCGAAGCACCCCGCACGCCCCGGTGCATGCCGTCGACCCAGTTGCTGCCCGGCACCATGTCCCACGCCTGTACCAGCACGCGGTACCCGGCTTCTTCCAGCTCCCAGGCAACCCACTCGGCCCAGGCGCGGTCGTCCTGCGTGTAGGAGACGAAGAAGTCCCACCCGTCCGGCACCCGGACACCACCTCCCACCGTCCGTGGTGACATCGTGCCGGAACCGCCATCCGCAACCCCGCGAACCGGAATTGTCGGTGGGCCGTGGCAGTCTTGGCGCCGCGAGCAGGACCCCGGCGGGCGATCAGCGGAAAACCGGGTCACAAGCCGCAGGCAGGCCCTTAGAATCGTCCCTCCCCCGTGACCTGACCCGAGGTGAACTCCAGTCCCATGGCACACACCTTCGGTGTCGACCTGCGCGGGATCATCGACCTGCTCAGCCACCACCTCTACAGCAGCCCTCGCGTGTACGCGCGCGAGCTGCTCCAGAACGCGGTGGACGCGATCACCGCCCGCCGCGCGCTGCAACCGGACGCGCCGGGCGAGGTCGTGATCGAGCCGGTCGGGTCCTCCGGCGGCACCTTCCGCATCTCCGACACCGGCATCGGCCTCACCGAGCGCGAGGTGCACGACCTGCTGTCCACGCTCGGCCGCACGTCCAAGCGCGACGACCTGGGGTTCGCCCGCCAGGGCTTCCTCGGCCAGTTCGGCGTCGGCCTGCTGTCGGCGTTCCTCGTCGCCGACCGCATCCGGCTCGTCAGCCGCTCGGTCAAGGGCGGCCCGGCCGTGCGGTGGACGGCCGACGCGGCGGGCAACTACGAGGTCGAGGTCGACGACTACGCCCGCGCCGAGGTCGGCACCACCATCGAGCTGGTGCCGCACCGCGACTCCGAGCACTGGCTCGAGCACGACGTGGTCAAGGCGCTGGTCACCGAGTACGGCGAACTGCTGCCGGTCACCGTCAGGGTCGGCGACGAGGTCGTCACGCACGGCGAGCTGCCGTGGGTCGAGGACGCGCTGTCCTACGGCGAGCGGGTGCTGGGCGTGCGGCCGTTTGACGCGATCCCGGTCGAGGTGCCGACGGTCGGCCTGCGCGGCGTGGCCTACGTGCTGCCGCGCGGCGTGCACCCCGGCGCGCGCCAGTCGCACCGCGTCTACCTGAAGCGGATGCTCGTCGGCGACGCCATCGAGGGCCTGCTGCCGGAGTGGGCGTACTTCGTCCGCTGCGTGGTCGACTCGACGTCGTTGCGCCCGACCGCGAGCCGCGAATCGCTCTACCAGGACGAGACGCTGCTCGCCGTGCGCGAGGAGCTGGGCCGCCAGGTCCGCGACTGGCTGGTCCGGCTCGACGCCACCGACCCCGACCGCACCCGCGCCCTGCTCGACGCCCACCACCTGGGCATCAAGTCGCTGGCCAGGGTGGACGACGAGATGCTGCGGCTGGTCGAGCGGTGGCTGCCGTTCGAGACCACCGACGGCCCGCAGTCGCTGCGCCAGTTCCGCCGCAAGCACGGCGTCATCGCGCACGTGCCGGACGTGGACGAGTTCCGCCAGCTCGCGCCGGTCGCGCACGCCCAGGGCATGGGCCTGGTCAACGCGGGCTACGCCTACGACGCCGAGATCATGGAACGGCTCATCGCCCTGGACGGTCCCGCGACCGCCCGCCGCGTCGCGCCGAGCGAGGTGCTGGCCGCGCTGGGCGACCCGGACCCGGAGCTGGAGCGCGCCTTGCGCGAGCGGTTCACGCTGGCCAAGGACGTGCTGGAGCGGCACGACTGCGAGGCCGTGCCGCGCGACTTCGACCCCGGCTCGCTGCCCGCGCTGCTGGTCACCAACGCCGACGCCGAGCGCAAGCGGGACGCGCAGCAGGTCGGCGAGCAGGCCGACCCGCTGTGGGCGGAGCTGCTGGGCAGCCTGGTCGAGTCGACGTCGGACGCGGCGCAGCGGCTCGTGCTCAACTGCCGCAACCCGCTGGTGCGGCGGCTCGCGCAGCTGACCGACCCGGCGCTGGTGGAGCTGACCGTGGAGTCGCTGTACGTGCACGCCCTGCTTCAGGCACGGCGTCCGATGCGCCCGAAGGACACCGCGGCGCTGAACCGATCGTTCCTGGAACTGCTGGACCGCGCTGTGGGGGATCACCCGTGAACGAGGAGAAGGAAGCCGCCGAGCGGCAGTTCGTCGAGGCTTACCACATGCCCGAGGGCATGCCGCGGCACGAGGCGCTGGAGCGCGCGGCCCGGGCCGCCGACGCCCTGGACCACCTGCCGCTCGCGGTGAGCTGCCGGATCGCGCTGATCCGCTCCGCCTACGACCTGGGCCGCTACGACCTGATGCTCGCCCCGTTCGCCTGGTGCGGCACGGCCGAGCAGCGCGACCCCACCGCGTTCGACGAGTGGGAGCTGCACAGCTACGACTGGGCGCACAAGTGGATCGTCAGCGGCCTGATCGCCGACCCCCGGTTCACGCTGGAGCAGATCGGGTCGTTCGTCGACCAGCTCGCCGAGCGCTACCAGAGGCTCGGGTACTCGATGCAGCCGGTGCACGGCGCGCGCGCCGACCTGGCCGCGCACGTCGGCGACGACGAGGCGTACCGGGAGCACTTCGCGAAGTACCTGGCGATGGACCGCGGCCCGATGAGCGACTGCGAGGCGTGCGTCATCGAGGAGCAGGCCGGTCACCTGATCCGGCAGGGCCGGCACGCCGAGGCGGTCGCGCACGCCGAGCACCAGCTGGCGCAGGACACGGGCTGCGCCACCCAGCCGCAGGGCATCCTGACCACGTTGACGCCCGCGTTCGTGGCGCTCGGCGACGTGGACCGGGCGCGGGAAGCGCACGTGGTGGCGTACCGGCTGGTGCGCGACGACCTGGTCGGCGGCTACCTGGACGACCACCTGGAGTTCTGCGCGACGTCGGGCAACGTGCGGCGCGGCGTGGAGCTGCTGCGCGGCCACCTGCACCGGGTGCACCACTCGACCAGCCCGTCACGGGCCATGCACTTCGCTGCGGGCGCGGCGCTGCTGCTCAGCCGGGTGTCACCGGACGAGGAGTTCGCCGTGCCGCGGGACGGGAGGACGACCGTGCTGTCCGCGCCGGAGCTGCGGGAGCTGCTCGAAGCGCAGGCGCTGGAGATCGCGGCCCGGTTCGACCGGCGCAACGGCAGCGACGCGGTGAGCACCCGCATCCGGGCGACGCTGGCCGCGCCGGACACCACCGCCGTGCCGCTGGCCGTGCCGGTCGCGGCCCCTGCTCCGGTCGCGCCCCCCGTCGACGAGGAGCCGGTGGAGGTGGCCGACCCGGTCGAACTGGCACGGCAGCTGTGCGACGCGTTCGACCAGGGCGAGTTCATCCTCGGCATGCGGCTGCTGCGGTCGTTGCCGGAAGACCTGGACCCGTTGCTGCCGGAGTCGCTGGGCGCGCTGGTCGCGGCTCGGCGGGCGGTCGCGGGCGGGCACGTGCGGCCGAAGGACGAGGTGCTGGCCGAGCTGGACGCGGCGATCGAACGGCTCGTCGCGTGCGGCGAGCACGACCTGGCCAACCGGTTCCGCGCACGGGGTGCGGGGCTGCGCGCGGAGGACGGCGGTGCGGCCGAGAGCACGGCGATCGCGCGCACCTGCCTGGCCGAGGCGGACGTCGCCGGCACCCCGTTCACGCGGGTGCTGACCAGGCTGCTGCTGGCGGACCTGCTCGCGGACGCGGACGAGACCGACGAGCACGGCGCGTTGACGACGGAGGCGCTGGAGCTGGCCCGCGCCGAGGCGCCGGAGCTGGTGGCGCGGGCGCGCTGCGACCGTGCCCAGTACCTGGCCACCACCGGGCAGCTGGACGAGGCGCACGCCGAGGTCGTGGACCTGCTGTCGGACGCGCCGTCGGCATCGGTGCGGTTCGACGCGCTGCGCCTGCTGCTGAAGATCCAGACCGTGCGCGGTGACGAGGAGGCGGTGCGGACGGCGGCCGAGTTCGTCGGCGCGTTCAGCACGCCGCGCGGCCCGTGGACGGCCGAGACGCACCGGCAGCGGGTGGCGTCGATCGAACGGCTCGGCCTGGAGGCCGAGCACCTGGCGGAGCTGCGCGACGCGGTGAGCGCCGGGCACGAGGTCGGCGTGCCGGACGACGTGGCCAAGGCGTGCTACGCCCTGGCCGGCGGCTACCTCAAGGCGGGCCGGTTCGTGGAGGCCGCCGAAGCCCTGGAGGAAGCCGTCCGCGTGATCGAGGGCGGCGAGGTGGACCCGGACGTCATCGTCCCCGTCCGCTACCGCCTGGGTCAGGTGTGCGCCCGCCTGGACGAGACCGAAGCCGCCCGCCGCCACCTGGAAGTGGCCCTGGGCCTCGTCCCCGCCGACGAGCCGTGGCGCCGAGCCATGGTCCTCGACGTCCTGGCCGGCGTCCTGCGCCGCCTCGACCTGCCCCTGGAAGCCGCCTCCGCCTACCAGGGCGCAGCGGCCGCGTGGCAGGAGGTCGACGAACCGGCCGAGGCCGCCGGCTCCCTGGTCGAAGCCGCCTCCGCCCTGCCGAACGAAGAGTCCGCCGAGTGCGCCACCACCCTGGCCGCAGCGGAAAACCTGCTGCCGTCCGTGGACGACCCTGACCACCGCACCCACCTGACCGCCCGGATCGCCGCGATCCGCGCGTTCCTGCACATCCAGGCCGGCGAGCACGCCGCCGCCATCGAGCAGAACGGCATCGCCGAAGAACTGGCCGCCCAACTGGGCGACCTGGACTGGCAGACGTTCCTGGTGGTCCGCGGCGCGCGGTTCCTGCTGGACTCCGGCGACCCGGCCAACGCCGAAGCCGAAGCCCGTCGCGCAGGCACCCTGATCACCGACGAAACCCCACCCCAAATCCTCGGCGACACCGCCAACGTCCTCGAAGAAGCCCTCCGCACCCAGTCCAAGCCAACCTCGAGCGACCCCCTGCTCCGCGCCCTGACCACCCGCCTGGAAGCCTGACAAACCGGCGTGCTGACCACCAAAACCCCAGGTCAGCACGCCGGTAACGAACATCGCCAGATGTCAACCATGATCACCACATCGAGCGAACACGCGTCCCAGCCAGAACCACAATCGACTTCGCGCGTCGCCTAGAACAAGCAAGGAGGCCGGCCCGAGCAGGCACACCCCACAGCCACCTTCGCCCTACCGACCTCGCAGGGATGCCGCCCAGCGGCCCCGTGCCAGCGAGCCCGGTGACCGCCAAGCCACCCAGCCACCCGGCAGCGGAACCGATGACCGGAGCGCGCCGATGGCAGCCCTCAGACCCGCTGCGCCCCTCAAACCCGCTGCGCCCGAGCCGACGCGTAGAGGCACACCGCAGCCGCCGTCGCCAGGTTGAGGCTCTCCGCCCCGCCGTAGATCGGCACCTTCAACGCAGCGTCCAACCCGGCCACGACCTCATCCGGCAACCCGTGCGCCTCACTGCCGAACACCCACCCCGTCGGCACCGCAAGGTCCCCGCGCAGGTCGGCCGTCACCAGGTCCTCGGGCGCGTACCCGTCCGCCGCGACCAGCCGCAGCCCCGCGTCCCGGCACGCCGCGAACGCCTCGTCCGCGTCCCGCACCCGCGCGATCGGCAGGTGGAACACGCTGCCCGTCGACGCCCGCACGCACTTGCCGTTGTGCGGGTCGACCGCGTCGCCCGCGAAGATCACCGCGTCCGCGCCCGCCGCGTCCGCCACGCGCACGACCGTGCCCGCGTTGCCCGGGTCCGCCACGCCGTGCAGCACGGCCACCAGCCGCACGCCCGGCGTGAGCGCGGCCGTCAGCGGCACGTCGACCAGGGAGCACACGGCGACCAGGCCCTGCGGCGTCACGGTCTCCGACAGCGCCGCGGCGGCCTTGTCGGTCACGGTGCTGAGGGGCACGCCGGCGTCGACGGCCGCGTGCACGAGAGCGTGGTTGCGGGTGGCGGCGTCGGAGGTGAGGAAGAGTTCGTGCACCCGACCGCGGCCGGCGGCGGCCCAGGCCAGGGCTTCGCGCACGGCCTGCGCGCCCTCGGCCAGGAAGCGCTCGGCGCGGTCGCGGCCGGAGCGCCTGGTCAGTCGCCTAGCGGCAACGACCCGGGGAGTCCGTTCGGTGAACGGAGCTTCCCCGGGTCGTGGTGCGCGATTGTCCGCGCTCAGACCTTGTCCTCGACGGGCGCGTTGACGTCGCTCGGCAGGGCGGCGCGAGCAGCCTCGACCAGCGCGGTGAACGCGCCGGCGTCGCTGACGGCCAGCTCGGCGAGGATCTTGCGGTCGACCTCGATGCCGGCGAGCCGCAGACCCTGGATGAAGCGGTTGTACGTCATGCCGTTGGCGCGGACACCGGCGTTGATGCGCTGGATCCACAGCTTCCGGAAGTCACCCTTGCGGGCGCGACGGTCCCGGTAGGCGTAGTTGAGCGAGTGGAGCACCTGCTCCTTGGCCTTGCGGTACAGCCTCGAACGCTGGCCGCGGTAGCCGCTGGCGAGCTCAAGGGTGGTACGGCGCTTCTTCTGGGCGTTCACTGCCCTTTTGACGCGTGCCACGGGTCCATCCTGTCGATCTCGTGGGGCCGGTGGGGGCCGACCCCGGTGTTCAAGGGGGTGAAGGTCTTGGGCCTCGGAAGGCTCAGAGGCCGAGCAGCTTCTTCAGCCGCGGCACGTCGTTCTTCGCGACCTCGGTCGTGCCGGAGAGGCGGCGCGTCAGCTTGCTGGACTTCTTCTCCAGCAGGTGGCGCTTGCCGGCCTTCTCACGGACGAGCTTGCCGCTGCCGGTGACCTTCACGCGCTTGGAGGTCCCGCTGTGGCTCTTGTTCTTGGGCATTTCCGTCCTCAGTCTCGTGCAGCCACCGGGGTTGGGGGCGGCCATGCTTGCTCCCGGCCCGGGGGCCGGGAGATCACTCCTCGACAGACTCCGACTCGGACTCAGACTCCGCCGTCGCCTCGTCGGCGCTGTCGTGCCTGATGGGCCGGGTCTTCGTGGTCTTGTGCGGGGCCAGCACCATGATCATGTTGCGGCCGTCCTGCTTCGGGTTCGACTCGACGAAACCGAGCTCCGCGACGTCTTCGGCGAGCCTCTGCAGCAAGCGGTAACCCAGCTCCGGCCGGGACTGCTCACGGCCCCGGAACATGATGGTCACCTTGACCTTGTTCCCGTGCGACAGGAAGCGGGCCACGTGGCCCTTCTTCGTCAGGTAGTCGTGCGGGTCGATCTTCGGCCGGAGCTTCTGCTCCTTGATGACCGTCAGCTGCTGGTTGCGGCGAGACTCGCGGGCCTTCTGCGCGCTCTCGTACTTGAACTTGCCGTAGTCCATGAGCTTGCAGACGGGCGGCCGAGCCTGCGCGGCGACCTCGACGAGGTCGAGATCCGATTCCTGGGCGAGTCGGAGCGCGTCCTCGATGCGAACGATCCCGACCTGCTCGCCGTTCGGCCCGACCAGACGAACCTCGGGCACGCGGATGCGGTCGTTGATGCGCGGCTCGGTGCTCGCGGGAGCACCTCGGTTCGAGGGACTTGTCATTCACGTCCTTTGTGACTCGTTGTGCGCCAAAAGACAAGAGGCCCCACACCTGCCCGGTGTGAGGCCCGCTTCCGACCGATCGCACAACGAAGGGCGCAGTCCACCCCTCGAGGGACCGGACCCGGCCACCTGCTCGAAGCGGCAGACTCGGGTGGGAGCGGGGCTCCACTTGCCGTCCCCACAGGTGCGGGGACTGGTCGCGCCGAGAATAGTAGCAGACGGCCTTGTCAACCCCCGAATCGGCGACCGGTCCGGTGTGGTTGCGAGAATGGCTCCCGTGACCGACCTGCCTTCAGACAACGTCCGCGACCTGTCCGATGTTCCCAGCGTCGAGGTGATCAGCAAGGCGGCGATCATGCTGCTCTCCTCCGCCGCCGAACGCCTGGGCCTGGCCGACGAGGACCCGGAGCACAGCCCCCGCCGCGACCTCGACGAGGCCCGCCGCCTGATCACCGCGCTGGCCGGCCTGGTCACCGCGTCGGCCGAGTACCTGGGTCCGCACGCCGGGCCGCTGCGCGAGGGGTTGCAGTCGGTGCAGCGGGCGTTCCGCGAGGCGTCGGCGTACCCGGACGAGCCGGGCCAGGGTCCGGGCGAGAAGTACACCGGCCCCGTGTACTGAGCGTTGAACTCAGGGGTCCTGAACGTAGGACTCTCGGGACGCGGACGTAGGACTCTCGGGGCCTGAGCGTTCGACTCGCGGGGCCTGAGGGTTCGACTCGCGGGTGGGGCACGGGTGTTACGAACGTAGGACACGCGGGTTGTGGACGCGGGGACGGGCGCCGTGCCAGGGTCGGAGGGGTTCGCGCGAACTCCTGATCCTCGACCCCTGCACGAGGGAGAACCCGACATGGGAGAGTTCCGCGCGCCCTGGACCCGATTAGCCCTGGCGGTCGGCGCCTCGACGGCGCTGGCGGCCTTGGCGGTGACGCCGGCGGGAGCCGCCGAGGTGTCGATCCGCGACGCCGGCGGTCCGACGGCGGTACCGGGCAGTTACATCGTGGTGCTGGAGGACGGCGTCGGCGCGGAAGGGCTGGCCGCGTCGGTCGGCGCCCGCGTCACGCACCGGTACCGGTCGGCGTTGAACGGTTTCGCGGCGACGATGAGCGAACGGGCGGCGAAGCGGTTGGCGGCCGACCCGGCGGTGGCCTACGTGGCCCAGGACCAGCGGGTCGGCGTGCTGGCCGACCAGCCGAACCCGCCGTCGTGGGGCTTGGACCGGGTCGACCAGCGCGACCTGCCGCTCAACGCGAACTACGGCTACGCCACCACGGCGGGCAACGTGCACGCCTACATCATCGACACCGGCATCCGGACGTCGCACGTGGACTTCGGCGGTCGGGCGAGCTTCGACGCCAACACCACCGGTGACGGCAACAACACCGACTGCAATGGTCACGGCACGCACGTGGCGGGCACGGTCGGTGGCGCGGCGCACGGTGTGGCGAAGGGTGTGCGGCTGCACGGTGTGAAGGTGCTCTCGTGCTCGGGTTCGGGCACGATCGCGGGCGTCGTGGCGGGTGTGGACTGGGTCACGGCGAACGCGCAGAAGCCGGCTGTGGCGAACATGAGCCTGGGTGGCGGCGCGAACGACACGTTGGACGCGGCCGTGCGCCGGTCGATCGCGTCGGGTGTCACGTACGCGGTCGCGTCGGGCAACTCGAACGCGAACGCGTGCACCTTCTCGCCCGCGCGGGTGGCGGAGGCGATCACGGTCAACGCGACGGACAGCTCGGACGGTCGGGCGTCGTTCTCGAACTGGGGCACGTGCACGGACGTGTTCGCGCCGGGTGTGGGCATCACGTCGGCGTGGCACACGGGTGACGGGGCGACGAACTCGATCAGCGGGACGTCGATGGCGTCGCCGCACGTCGCGGGGGCCGCGGCGCTGCACCTGGCGGGCAACCCGGGCGCGTCGCCGCAGCAGGTGCGGGACGCGCTGGTGGCGGCGGCCACGCCGAACAAGGTGGGCAACCCGGGGACGGGGTCGCCGAACGCGCTGCTGTTCACGGGGTCCGCGCCGCCGCCGCAGCCGGGTGGGGACACGCTGGTCCGGGGCGAGAGCCTCCAGGCGGGGCAGTCGAAGGTGTCGCAGGACGGCCGGTTCACGCTGGTGATGCAGGGTGACGGCAACCTGGTCCTCTACACGGCGGCGGGCCAGGCGCTGTGGCACACGAACACGCACGGCACGGGTGCGACGCACGTGGTGCTCCAACAGGACGGCAACCTGGTGGTGTACACGGCGGCCGGTCAGGCGTTGTGGCACACGAACACGTACGGCACGGCGGCCGACCGGTTGATCGTGCAGAACGACTCGAACCTGGTGCTCTACGGGCCGACGGGCCAGGTCTTCTGGCACCGGCTGGCCTGATCGCGCGGTGGTGACGCCGGGGCCGGGCCGCACGGGTCGGGCCCCGGTGTCACGGCCGGACGCCGCTGGCGCGCAGCCGTCGGGCGGCCAGCGCGCGGATGACCTCGGGGTCCTGGCGCCGCCAGCCCTCGACCGGGTCGCCGGGGAACGCGGCCAGGTCGCGCAGGGAGAGCGTGTTCAGGGCGTGCAGGGCGAGCAGGTCGAGGCGGCCCTGGTCGCGCAGCCGGCGGGCCACGGCGGCCCGGCGGGCGAACCGCAGCCGCAGCGGCAGCCACGTGATCAGGGCGAACGCCAGCGGGATGGCGATCAGGGCGATGGTGAGCCACAGGGCGGTGGACTCGACGGCGGTCACCTGGGCCTGGCCCGCGTCGGTGAGGGTGCCGCCCGCGGCGCGGCCGCGTTCGAGCGCGTCGGCGAGCTTGCCGCCGACCAGTGGCACGTCGCGGGCCTTGGCGGCTGCGTCGCCGAAGGTGTCGGTGAGGCTCTGGCCGGCGTGGGACAGGCCGTCGCCGGGTGCGCGCAGCGCGCGGACCGCGTCGCCGACCGCGGTGGCGACCTTCACCCAGAACCAGGTCCAGGCGACGGCGAGCAGGTCGGCCAGGACTTGCCACACGAGCCGGGGCGGGCGATCCGCGTACCACTTCATGGTGTGTGGTCTTACCACCTCGGGCGTTACCGGAAACGGACGTGACGGTCGTCGCGAGCCGTCCTCGCGGCCGGTGGCACTACTGTCGAAGCGTGGGGATGACGTTCGGTGAGCTGCTGCGTGCGCACCGGCTGCGGGTCCGGTTGACGCAGGAGGAGCTGGCGGAGGGTTCCGGGGTCAGCGTGCGGGCGATCAGCGACATGGAGCGCGGTCGTGCGAAGGGGCCCCAGCGCCGCACGGTGGAGGCGCTGGCGGCGGTGCTGTCGTTGGCGGAGCAGGAGATCCGCGAGTTGTTGGACGCGGCGAAGGAGGGGCGGGTGCGGCGCGTGCCGTCGCCCGTGACGCCGTCGGCGTTGCCGCCGGACGTGGCGGACCTGACCGGTCGCGAGGGTGAGCTGGCCGAGTTGGCGGCGGTGGCGGAGCGGACGCGGACCACGTCGGTGGTCGTGGTGCACGGTCCGCCGGGTGCGGGGAAGACGGCGTTGGCGGTGCGGGCCGCGTATCGATTGGCGTCTCGTTTCGCGGACGGGTGCTTCTTCTTCAACCTGCGCGGGATGGACGTGCGGCCGGTGCACCCGTCGGAGGTGGTGCACCGGATGCTGTCGGCGTTGGGGGTGCCGGAGAAGGAGATCCCGGCGGGTGAGGCGGAGCGGTCGGACCTGTATCGGGCGCGGTTGCGGGAGCGGTCGACGTTGCTGGTGCTGGACAACGCGTCGGACGAGGCGCAGGTGCGGCCGTTGCTGGCGACGGGGTCGGGGTCGTTGGTGGTGGTGACGTCGCGGTTGGTGCTGGGCGGGTTGGAGGCGAGCAGGCGGCTGGGGTTGGACGTGCTGGGGCCGGGTGAGTCGTTCGACCTGCTGGGTGCGATCGCGGGGCGGGCGCGGGTGGGTGCGGAGCCGGTGGCGACGGCGCGGGTGGCGAAGTTGTGCGGTCACCTGCCGCTGGCGCTGCGGATCGCGGGGAACCGGCTGGCGAGCCGTCCGAAGTGGACGATCGGGCACCTGGCGGGGCAGCTGGTGGACGAGCGGCGGCGGTTGTCCGCGTTGACGGCGGGTGACCTGCAGGTGCGCACGGCGTTCGAGATGTCGTACCGGCAGCTGGGTGGGAAGGCGGCGGCGCTGTTCCGCAGGTTGTCGCTGGTGCCGGGGGCGGACTTCGGGCCGGAGGTGGCCGCGGTGCTGGCGGACGTGGACCGGTTCGCCGCCGAGGACACGTTGGAGGAGTTGGTGGACATGAGCCTGCTGGACACCGCGGAGGTGCCGGGCCGGTACGTGTTCCACGATTTGATCCGGGTGTTCGCGGGTGAGCGGCTGGCCGACGAGGAGCCGGCGCCGGTGGTGGAGCAGGCGCGGCGGCGGGTGGTGGACTGGCTGCTGGGCACGGCGGTGGCGGCGGCCGGGTTCTTCGGGCCGGACGCGCGGACGGCGCCGTCGGGGTCGTTGCGCGGTCAGGAGGACGCGGACGCGTGGTTGACCGCGGAGGCGGGGAACTGGTTGGGCGCGCTGCGGTGGGCGGCGGCGGACGGGTCGCACGCGGAGGTGGTGCGGCTGGCGACGGCGATGCACTGGTACTCCGACCAGCGGGGGCGGCCCGAGACGTGGGTGGAGGTGTTCACCGCGGGGGTGGCGGCGGCGCGGGCGTTGGGCAGCGTGCGGGACGAGGCCGTGCAGCTGAACTTCCTGACGTGGACGTTGTCGGTGTTGATGCGCCGGTACTCCGAGGCGTTGGCGTTGTACGACGAGGCGTGGCGCGCGTCGGTGGCGGCGGGTGACGTGACGGAGCAGGGCTGGGCGGTGCACTACCGGTCGGTGTCGGAGCTGCGGACCGGGCGGTTGGAGGAGGCGCAGGTCAGCGCGCGGCGGGCGCAGGAGCTGTTCCGGCGGGCCGGGTTCGGCCTGGGTGAGCAGATCTCGTTGTCGTGCCTGGCGCTGGTGCTGGACGGGTTGGCGCGGCACGAGGACGCGGTGCAGGTGCACCGGGAGCTGCTGGCGAACGTGCGGTCGGGGAAGTTGGAGCTGGCGCCGGTGATGGCGACGGAGATGTCGGCGACGCTGCTGGTGCGCACGGCGGGCAGCCTGGGCCGGTTGGCGCGGTGGCCGGAGGTGCTGGCGGCGGCGGACGAGGCGTTGGAGCTGCTGCGGGTGACGACGGCGCCGTCGAGCCTGTGCGACGCGCTGTACCTGCGGGGGTTGGCGCTGCACGAGCTGGGTGACGCGGAGGGGGCGCGGGTGGAGCTGGTGCGGGCGGCGGCGGTGGCCGAGGAGCACCGGCACCCGCGCTGGGCGGCGGTGCTCGGCGCGTTGGCCGAGGTGCACGAGGCCCTGGGCGACCCGGTCGAGGCTGGGGTGTCCCGCGACCGGGCCGCGGCCGTGGAGTCAGCCGATCGGTGATGCGTTCCTAGCCATCGCCGGGTCCTTTTCTACGCGCTTCTCGGGGGTGGCCCCAGTCAATCGCGCGCACGCGCCCGGCACCACGCAGAACAACCGGCAGAAGTACGCGCGGTCCCTCGTTCGGGTGTCCTGCCGGTCGGGGGTCAGTCGACGACGGCGAGCGCGTCGATCTCGACCAGCAGGTTGGCGGGCAGGCCGACGTAGACGGTGGTGCGGGCGGGGTACGGGGTTTCGGTGACGAACTCGCCGTAGGCGGCGTTCATCTCGGCGAAGTGGGCGGTGTCGGTGAGGTAGACGCGCAGCATGACCACGTCGGCGAGGGACGCGCCGCCCGCCTCCAGCACGGCGATGACGTTGCGCATCGCCTGCCGGGTCTGCTCGGCCACGGTGTCGCCGACGACGTCGCCGGTGGCCGGGTCGAACGCGACCTGGCCCGCCACCTGGAGGACGGGGCCCTTGCGGACGCCCTGGGAGAACGCGGCCACGGGGGTGGGCGCGTCGGCGGTCCTGATCTCGGTCTTCGCCATGGGGTGTGCGTTTCCTTCCTGGTGGTTCTTTCAGTCGCGCGGCGTCCAGCCGCACTCGACGGAGGCCGCTCGCGCGGTGGCGAGCAGGTCGGGCAGGTGGCCGAGCAGCCCGTCGTAGTCGAGCAGCACCTTGGGCACGGACATCGACACGGCCGCGACGACCTCGCCGCGCGCGCCGCGGACGGGTGCGGCGATGCAGTGGATGAAGTCCTCGTGCTCGGCGTTGTCGACGGCGTAGCCGGCGGTGCGGACGCGGTCGAGCTCGGCCAGGTAGGCGTCGGGGGTGGTGATGGTGTTCGCGGTCAGCGGCACGTAGTCGATGGAGCGGGCGACGTCGCGGCGGCGCGGTTCGGGCAGGTCCGACAGCAGCACCTTGGCCACGGCGGTGCAGTGCAGGGGTGCGCGCCGGCCGATGCGGGAGTACATCCGCATGGGGTGGGTGCTGTCGTACTTGTCGATGTAGATGACCTCGCCGTCCTCGTAGGACGCGAGGTGGACGGTGTAGCCGGTGCGGGCGTTGAGGTCGCGCAGGGCGTTCTCGGCGCTGCGGCGCACGTCCCGCTCCTCCAGCGCCCGGTTGGCCAGGTCGAACAGGGCGGTGCCGAGCCGGTAGTGGTGCACGCCCTCGCGTTGCACGAACCGGTGCGACTCCAGGGTGCGCAGGAGCCTCATGGTGGTCGACTTGTGCACCTGGATGACGCCGGACAGCTCTTCCAGCGTCTTCGGTCCGGTGGCCAGTTCACCGACCAGGGTCAGCGCCCGGTCCAGGCTTTGGCTCATCGACGTCTCCTCAGGTGTGCGGCGGCCCACGTGCGGGAATCGGCGTCCAGCAGTGGCACGGTCACCGCGGGCGGCAGCGACTCGCCGACATCTTCCCTGGTGAGCAGCGCGGAGGCGGCTTGGAGGTGCCCGGCGCGCAGTCGGCGCGCTGGTGGTTCGCCGGCGAGGTGGGCGGCGAGGTAGCCGGCGGCGAACGCGTCGCCGGCGCCGACGGGTTCCACCACGTCGACCCGCAGCCCCGGCTGGAACGTGGTCTCGCCGCCTTCGACGACGGTCGCGCCGCGCGCGCCGTGCTTGACCACGAGGGTCGTCGGGCCGGGGAGCAGCGCCCGCAGGTCGGCCGGGTCGGCCACGCCCCACACGGCCTGCGCCTCGTCGGAGCCGGCGAGCACGACGTCGGCCGCGTCGGCGAGGTCGCGCAGCACGGACGGGTCGCGGTCGCGCCACAGCGCGGGCCGCCAGTTGAGGTCGAACGACACCGGCGCGGGGCGGGGTCGGCGCAGCACCGCGCGCAGCAGGTCCAGGCAGGTGTCCGACAGCGCGGCGGTGATGCCGCTGACGTGCACCAGGGCCACGTCGTCCCAGGGCAGCCGGTCCAGCGTGTCCGGGCCCATCGCGGAGGCCGCCGAGCCGCGCCGGTAGTAGCGCACGGGGCTGCCCGCGGCGTCGGCTTCCTTGACGTAGAGGCCGGTGGGCCGGTCGGGGTCGACGCGGACGCCGGTGACGTCCACGCCGGCGCCGCCCACGGCGTCGAGGACCGCGCCACCGAACGCGTCGTCGCCGACGGCGCTCACCCAGCGGCTGCGCACGCCCAACCGGGCCAGGTGGACGGCCACGTTGGACTCGGCGCCGCCGATGGCCCGGGTCCACGTGCGGGCCGCGCGCACCGGGCCGGGGTCGGCGGGGACCAGGACCGCCATGGTCTCCCCCAGGCACACCACGTCGCCGGGCAGGTCGAACCGCATCCGGACTCCTCGCTCGACGGGTGGCCGCCCCCGGCCGGTGTGGGCCGATTGACGGCGGGGCCACCGAATGTTACACACTCCAGCATCACATCGCGCAATAGCCGTTGCGTTATATGCAACGTGAGGAGCGACAGACGTGGACCTCGACGCTGTGGCCGCCATCCGCGACGAGCGGGTCGACTGGCGGTTCAAGGGCCTGCCCGCCGACGTGTTCGGCGCGACGATCGGCGACGTGGCCGACCGCCGGCTCGACCTGTTCGCCGACGGGTTCGTCGGCCCCCTGGTCGTGCTGGACGCCGCCGCGCTGGAGCACAACCTCGCCACCATGGCCCGCTGGTGCGCCGACCGCGGCGTGCTGCTGGCGCCGCACGGCAAGACGACCATGGCCCCGCAGCTGTTCGCCCGCCAGTTGGCGCACGGCGCGTGGGGCATCACCGCGGCCAACACCAGCCAGCTGCGCGTCTACCGGGCGTTCGGGGTGGACCGGGTGCTGCTGGCCAACCAGCTCGTGGACCCGGCCGGGCTGCGGTGGCTGGCCCGGGAGCTGGCCGCCGACGACACCTTCGAGTTCACCTGTTGGGTGGACTCCGTGGCGGGCGTGGCGCGGATGACCGAGGCGCTGGGCGCGGTCGACCGGCCGGTGGACGTGCTGGTCGAGCTCGGCGCGCGCGGCGGGCGGACCGGCGCGCGGGACCGGGCTACGGCGTGGGAGGTGGCCCGTGCCGCCGCCGCGAGCCCCGCGTTGCGCCTGGTCGGCGTCGGCGGCTACGAGGGCGCGCTGGCGCACGACGCGTCACCCGAAGCGCGGTCCACTGTGGACGCGTACCTGGACGCGGTGCGCGAGTCGACGATCGGGCTGCGCGACCTGTTCGCCGTGGACGAGCCGATCGTCACGGTCGGCGGCAGCGCGTACTTCGACCAGGTGGCCGCGAAGCTGACCGAGCCGTGGCCGTTCCCGGTGCGGCCGGTGCTGCGCAGCGGCGCGTACATCACCCACGACGACGGCTTCTACCGCGGCATCTCGCCGCTGAGCCGCACGCCCGGCGCGCAGCCGTTCCGCAGTGCGCTGCGCGCGTGGGCGCAGGTCACCTCCAAGCCGCAACCCGACCTGGCGCTGCTGACGCTGGGCAAGCGCGACGCGTCGTTCGACGAGGGCCTGCCCGAACCGCAGGTCGTGCGCGGCGGCGACGGCGTCGAGCGGCCGTTCCGGGCCGAGGTCACCGCGCTCAACGACCAGCACGCGTTCGTGCGGCTGTCCGGCGACGACGTCGAGGTCGGCGACTGGGTCGGCCTCGGCCTGTCCCACCCCTGCACGGTGTTCGACAAGTGGCCGCTGATCCCGGTGGTCGAGGGCACCACCGTGGTCGACCTGGTCCGCACCTACTTCTAGAGAGGACCGGGACGTGGACATCGTCTTCAGAGGCGCACGGGTCGTCGACGGCACCGGCGCGCCCGCCTACCGCGCCGACGTGGGCGTGCGGGACGGGCGCGTCGCCGCGATCGGTGACCGGCTCGACGGCCGCCGGGTGGTCGAGGCCGACGGCCGGGTCCTCGCGCCCGGTTTCATCGACATGCACTCCCACTCCGACCTCCAGGTGCTGGCCGAGCCCGACCACCTCGCCAAGGTCTCCCAAGGCGTCACCACCGAGGTCCTGGGCCAGGACGGGCTGTCCTACGCACCCGTGGACGACGACGTGCTCGCCGTGCTGCGCGCCCAACTGGCCGGGTGGAACGACGACCCGCCCGGCTTCGACTGGGACTGGCGCGGCGTCGGCGAGTACCTCGACCGCCTGGACCGGGGCATCGCGGTCAACGCCGCCTACCTCGTGCCGCAGGGCACGCTGCGCATGCTGTGCGTCGGCTACGACGACCGGCCCGCCACCGACGCCGAGCTGGACCGGATGCGGGAGCTGCTGGCCCGGTCGCTGCGCGAGGGCGCCATGGGCATGTCGTCCGGCCTCACCTACACCCCCGGCATGTACGCCGACACCGCCGAGCTCACCGAGCTGTGCCGCGTGGTCGGCGAGCTCGGCGGGTTCTACAGCCCGCACCACCGCAGCTACGGCGCGGGCGCGCTGGAGGCGTACGCGGAGATGGTGCGCGTGTCGCGCGACTCCGGCTGCCCGCTGCACCTCGCGCACGCCACGATGAACTTCGAGGTCAACCGGGGCCGCGCGGGCGAGCTGCTGGACCTGCTCGACCGGGCCATCGCCGACGGCGCGGACATCACCCTCGACACCTACCCGTACCTGCCCGGCGCCACGTACCTGTCGGCGCTGCTGCCGAGCTGGGCGGGCGAGGGCGGCCCGGCGGCGACCCTGGCCCGGCTGGCCGATCCGGACACCCGCGAGCGCATCCGGGTCGAGATCGAGGAGACCGGCTCCGACGGCTGCCACGGCGTGCCGGTCGACTGGGACGCCATCGAGGTCAACGGCGTGCGCGAGGCCGCGAACGCCCACCTGGTCGGCCTCTCGGTCGCCGAGTCAGCGCGCCGCGCCGGGCGACCGCCCGCCGAGCTGTACTTCGACGTGCTGATCTCCGAACGGCTCGGCACCTCGTGCCTGATGCACGTCGGCCACGAGGACAACGTCCGCGCGATCATGCGGCACCCCGCGCACACCGGCGGCAGCGACGGCCTGCTCGTCGGCGACCGGCCCCACCCCCGCGCGTGGGGCACGTTCCCCCGCTACCTCGCCCGGTACGTGCGCGAACTCGGCGTGCTCGGCCTGGAGGAGTGCGTCGCCCACCTCACCGGGCGGGCGGCGCGGCGGCTCCGGTTGAACGACCGCGGGCTGGTGCGCGAGGGCTGCGCCGCCGACCTCGTGCTGTTCGACCCCGACACCGTCGCCGACACCGCGACGTTCGACCGGCCCCGGCAAGCCGCCGCGGGCATCACCCACGTCCTCGTCAACGGGGTGCCCGTCCTCGACGACGGCCGGCGCACCGACGCCCTGCCCGGCCACTCCCTGCGAAACCCCCGGAGCCACCCGTGATCGACTGGTTGCAGCACACCACCGGAGGGCTGCTGACGCTGTCCGCGCTCAGCATCGCCCTCCTCCTGGCGATGATCATCAGGTGGAAGGTCGAGCCGTTCATCGCGCTGCTCGTCGTCGGCCTGCTCGTCGCGCTGGCCGCCGGCCTGCCGGTGGAGACCCTGGTCGGCTCGGCGCAGAAGGCGTCGGAATCCCTGGTGGAGAAGGGGTTCGGCGGCATCCTCGGCCACGTCGCCGCGATCATCGGCCTGGGCACGCTGCTCGGGTCGATCCTCGAAGCCTCCGGCGGCGCGGAAGTGCTCACCCGGTCGCTGCTGCGGGCGTTCGGCGAGAACCGCGCCCCGCTGGCCATGGGCCTGGCCGGGTTGATCTTCGGCGTGCCGGTGTTCTTCGACATCGGCATCTTCGTGCTCGCGCCCCTGGTGTACGTGGCCGCGAAGCGCAGCGGCCGGTCGATGGTGCTGTACGCCATGCCGCTGCTGGCCGGCCTGTCGGTGATGCACGCGTTCATGCCGCCGCACCCCGGCCCGGTCGCGGCGGCCGGGCTGCTCGGCGTCGAACTCGGCTGGATCATCATCATGGCGCTGGCCGTGGCGCTCCCGGCGTGGTTCATCGGCGGCGTGCTGTTCTCCGCGTGGATCGGCAAGCGGCTGCACGTGCCCGTGCCGGAGGAGATGCTGGCCGCCGCCGAGAAGATGCGCGGCGAGCAGACCAAGGGCGAACCGCCGCTGTCGCTGGTCCTCGGCATCATCGCGGTGCCGCTGGTGCTGATCCTGGCGGGCACGTTCGGCAGCATCCTGCTGCCCAAGGGCTCCACCCCGCTCGGCGTGTTCACGTTCTTCGGCACGCCCGCGGTGGCGCTGACGATCGCCGTGCTGCTCGCGTTCTGGCTGCTCGGGTTCCGCCGGGGCATGACCCGCGAGCAGGTGACCGAGCTGTCCGCCGCGTCGCTGCGGCCGGTGGCGATGATCCTGCTGGTGGTCGGCGCGGGCGGGTTCTTCGGCGCGGTGCTGTCCGCGACCGGCGTCGGCAAGGTGCTCGCCACGTCGCTGGCCGACGTCGGGCTGCCGGTGATCGCCCTGGCGTACGTGATCAGCTGCGGCATGCGCATCGCGCAGGGCTCGGCCACGGTCGCGATCGTGACGACGACCGGCATCGTCGTGCCCGTCGTGGCCGACCTGGACTACTCGCAGCCGCAGCTCGCGCTGCTGGTCATGTCGATCGCGGCCGGCTCGATCATCGCCTCCCACGTCAACGACGGCGGGTTCTGGATCGTCTCGCGCTACTTCGGCCTGTCGGTCAAGGAAACCCTCCAGACCTGGACCGTGCTGGAGACCATCCTGTCCGTGGTCGGCTTCGTCGTGGCCGCGCTGCTCAGCCTGGTGGTGTAGCCGGCGGCGGGCGCCCGGGGCGCCCGCCGCTCCAGCACGGCCACGTCAGTCGATGCCGTGATCGCGGAACGCCGCGCGCTTGAGCGGCGGGACCGCCTCGAACAGCCGCAGCACCGACTTGAACGCCACCCGGCCGAGCGCGTTGCCCGACACGAACTGCCGCGCGCTGCGCAACGACGCCGTCACCGCCGCGAACCCGTACTCCCGCATCCGCCGCTCGTAGTCCGCGACGGCGTCCAGCGGCTCCCGCTCGACCAGGTTGCGGCACAACGTCATCGCGTCCCGCAACGCGGTGTTCGCCCCGATGCCGCGCATCGGCGTCATGCTGTGGATCGCGTCGCCGAGCAGCGTGACGGCGGTCGCCGGCCACGGGTCGACCGGCACGGACGTGCGGATCGGCCACCGCGACACCGAGTCGTGCGGCGACTCCCGCACCACCCGCAGCAGGTCCGGGTGCCAGCCCGCGACGGCGTCGGCCACCACGTCGCGCAGCGGCCGGTCCGGCGGCAGCACCAGGCCGTCCGCCGCGTACGCCCACATCAGGTAGCCGTCCTCGGGCAGCTCGTGCGGCGCGAGGAACATCCCGGCCGCCGCGCGCGGGATCACCGAGTGGGCATGCGCCACGAGCCGCGGCGGCAGCCAGGCGCGGGTGCGCGGGGTCAGCGGCAGCTTGCCCGCGACGGCGGTGATGCCGGTGTCGACGCGTTCGGCGTGCGGCAGGTACTGGGCCCGCACCGCCGAGTTCGCGCCGTCCGCGCCCACCAGCACGTCGCACCGGGTGCTCGTGCCGTCGGCGAAGTGGACCGTGACGCGGCCGTCCTCGTGCTCGTAGCGGGTGAACCGCCGACCGAACTCCACCACGTCGTCCAGGCCGGTCAGCAGCACTTCCCGCAGCGTGATCCGGCTGACCGAGTGGTGCGCGCGGGCCGGCTCGTCGGCCGGGTCGGACACGGTGAGCAGCCGGCGCAGCCGCTCGTCCACGAACCCGAACCCCTCGCCACCGCGTCCGGTGGTGGCGACGAACCGTTCCCACAGGTGCGGCGGCAGGCACTCGTGCAGCGCCCGCGCGCCCACCGGGCTGATGTGCAGCCGGTACCCCTGCAACCGGTCGGTCGGTGTCACGTCGCGCTCGTGCACCGAGACGCTCACCCCGTTCCGCGTCAACCCCTGGGCCAGGCACAACCCGCCCACACCGCCACCGACGACCGCCACGTGAAGACTCATGCGGACCACTATCATCCGTCTGTTTGATTAAGTCAACCAGGTGGATGGTTGTGGTGATCGGCTACCGTGGACCACGTGCCCCGCCGCTCCCCCGACGCCACCGAACGCAAGCGCGACCCCGAGCGCACCAAGGCCCGCATCCTCGAAGCGGCGACGGCGGAGTTCGGCGCGAAGGGCTACGCGGCCGCGAGGGTGAGCGCCATCGCCGACCGGGCGGGCGTGAACAAGCAGCTGATCTCGTACTACTTCGGCGGCAAGGAAGGTCTCTACCGAGAGCTGTCCGGCCGCTGGCAGCAGCACGGCGGGCAGCTCGCCGACGGGCCGTTGGCGGAGGTCGTGCGCGGGTTCGTGCTGTCGACGCGTGAGCAGCGCGACTGGGCACGGCTGATGGTGTGGGAGAACCTGTCCGGTGACGACGACACGCCGGACGAGGGTGGTGGGGAGTTCCTGCGCGCTCAGGTCGACGCGCTGCGGGCCCGCCAGGAAGCCGGCGAGGTGCCCTCCGACCTCGACCCGGCGTGCCTGCTGCTAGCCCTGACCGCCGCGGCCGGCGCGACCGTGTTCATGCCGAAGATGGCACGCCGCATCACCGGCGAGGACCCGGCCTCCGACGAGTTCGCCGAGCACTACGCCGACCAACTGGCCCGCCTCGTACGCCACCTCACCTAGCCACCGGCCCCTGCCACGGCAGCGGCAGCGACAGCGACAGCGACAGCGACAGCGACAGCGACAGCGACAGCGAACCGTCACGCAACGCCGGGCCTGATCTCCGCCTCCGCCTTAACTTTCGCCTCGACCTCGACCTTGACCGTCGCCTTCACCTTGGACTTGGCCTTGATCTTCCGCTTGGCCTGACGCCGCCTGAAATCCCGCCAGATAGGCGCGCAACCCCCGCTGGCCGCTGCGCATCATCAACTCGTGGTTCACCTTCAGCAACGGCCGTCCGAGCAGGGCCAGGCGGCGCAGCAGCGGCTTGCGCACCACCACCTCCTGGTCGTAGACCAGGCGCGACCCGGCACCTTCGCCGAAGATGCGCCAACTCACCGTGCCGTCGAGATCACCGACCAGGTCCGCCCGCAGCAACCCCGCCTCCGGCTCCCGCGCGTTGTGGTGCGCCTGGAACACCAGCTCGTAGGGCAACACGGACCGGCACGTCAGCTCGGCCGCCTGCGCGGCGACCTGCCGGGCGTCACGCACCTCGCGCCACCAGCTCGGGTAGCTGCCCAGGTCCGCGAGCACCTCGAACGCCCGCTCGGGCGGGCAGTCCACCGACCAGACGCTGCGGAAGCGGTAGGAGTTCAGCGGCATACGGCCATGGTCACGCACACCGGCCGGGTTCGCGACCAACCGCCGCCGACCACTCCCTCTGTCCAGGCCCATCTGCGTACCCAAGGCCCATCTGCGACCGGCCCAGGCCCATCTGCGACCGACCGCATCCGGTGACCAACTAGGTCTCCGGATGAGGGGTTGGGCGGTGAGGGGTTGGGCAGGGGTGGGGGTGGCATGGTGGTGTGCCTGGCCGTCGCGCCTCCCTTATTTCCGGCAACGCTTTCCGTGTTTCCATTCATACCCGGGAGGCCGTACCGCCTTTGGGTGATCTTGGCTCAGCCGGCGGCGGCCTCGGCGGGGAGGACTTGGCGGAGGAATTGGCCCGTGTAGCTGTCGGTGACCTCGGCGACCTGTTCCGGAGTGCCCTCGGCGACGACCGTGCCGCCGCCCGAACCGCCCTCCGGGCCCATGTCGACCAGCCAGTCCGACGTCTTGATCACGTCGAGGTTGTGCTCGATCACGATCACCGTGTTGCCCTTGTCGACCAGACCGTTGATCACGCCCAGCAGCTTGCGGATGTCCTCGAAGTGCAGGCCGGTGGTCGGCTCGTCCAGGATGTACACCGTCTTGCCGGTGGACCGCTTCTGCAGCTCCGCCGCCAGCTTCACCCGCTGCGCCTCACCGCCGGACAACGTGGGCGCGGGCTGGCCCAGCCGCACGTAGCCGAGGCCGACGTCGACCAGCGTGCGCAGGTGCCGGTGGATGGCGTTGATCGGCTCGAAGAACGTCGCCGCTTCCTCGATCGGCATGTCGAGGACCTCGGAGATCGTCTTGCCCTTGTAGTGCACTTCCAACGTCTCGCGGTTGTACCGGGCGCCCTTGCACACCTCGCACGGCACGTAGACGTCCGGCAGGAAGTTCATCTCGATCTTGATCGTGCCGTCGCCCGCGCACGCCTCGCAGCGCCCGCCCTTGACGTTGAACGAGAACCGCCCCGGCTGGTAGCCGCGCACCTTCGCCTCGGTGGTGGCCGCGAACAGCTTGCGGATGTGGTCGAACACACCGGTGTAGGTGGCCGGGTTGGACCGGGGCGTGCGGCCGATCGGCGACTGGTCGACCTGCACCAGCTTGTCGACCTGGTCCAGCCCGCGCACCCGGGTGTGCCGGCCGGGCACCTGACGCGCGCCGTTGAGCTTGTTCGCCAGCACGGTCGCCAGGATGTCGTTGACCAGCGTGGACTTGCCCGAGCCGGACACGCCGGTGACCGAGACGAGGCAGCCGAGCGGGAACGACACGTCGATGCCGCGCAGGTTGTGCTCGCGCGCGCCGACCACGGTGAGCTGCCGCTTCTTGTCGACCTTGCGGCGGGCGGCGGGCATGGTGATCTCCTTGCGCCCCGCCAGGTACGCGCCGGTGATCGACTCCTTGTTCTTCAGCAGGTCCTTGTACGGGCCGCTGTGGACGACCTTGCCGCCGTGCTCGCCCGCGCCGGGGCCGATGTCGACCACCCAGTCGGAGGTGCGGATGGTGTCCTCGTCGTGCTCGACCACGATCAGCGTGTTGCCCAGGTCGCGCAGCCGGGTCAGCGTCTCGATCAGCTTGTGGTTGTCACGCTGGTGCAACCCGATCGAGGGTTCGTCGAGCACGTAGAGCACACCGACCAGGCCGGACCCGATCTGCGTGGCCAGCCTGATCCGCTGAGCTTCTCCACCCGAAAGAGTGCCGGACGCGCGGTCCAGTGACAGGTAGTTGAGGCCCACGTCGAGCAGGAAGTGGAGCCGGGCCTGGATCTCCTTGAGCACCGCGCCCGCGATCATCGACTCGCGCTTGCCCAGCTTGAGCCCGTCGAGGAACTCGGAGCACTCGGCGACCGACATCGCGCACACCTCGGCGATGGACTTGTCGCCCTTGCGGCCGTGGTGCAGCGTCACGGCCAGGATCTCCGGCTTGAGGCGGGTGCCCTGGCACGTGGGGCACGGCACCTCCCGCATGTAGCCCTCGTACTTCTCCCGCATGTACTCGGACTCGGTCTGCTCCTGCCGCCGCTCCAGGAACGGGATCACGCCCTCGAAGTTGGCGTAGTAGGAGCGCTCGCGGCCGTAGCGGTTCTTGTAGCGGACGTTGACCTGCTCGTCGACGCCGTGCAGCACCGCCTTCTGCGCCTTGGCGGGCAGCTGCCGCCACGGCGTGTCCATCCGGAACCCGATGGCGAGGCCCAGTGACTCCAGCAGCCGGGTGAAGTACTCGGCGGTCTGCCCGGACGCCCACGGCGCGATCGCGCCCTCGGCCAGCGACAGCTCGTCGTCCGGCACGACCAGCTCCGGGTCGACCTCCTTGCGCACGCCGATGCCGGTGCACGCCGGGCACGCGCCGTAGGGCGAGTTGAACGAGAACGACCGCGGCTCCAGGTCCTCGATCGCGAGCGGGTGGCCGTTCGGGCAGGCCAGGTTCTCGGAGAAGCCGCGCACCCGGCCCGGGTCGCCCTCCGGGACGTCCACGAACTCCAGCTCGACCAGGCCGTCGGCCAGGCGCAGCGCCGTCTCCACCGAGTCGGTCAACCGCTGCTTGGCGCTCGCCTTCACGCTCAGCCGGTCGATCACGACCGCGATGTCGTGCTTCTCCTGCTTCTTCAGCTTGGGCACCTCGCCGAGGGCGTGGACGACGCCGTCGACCTTGGCCCGGGAGTAGCCCTGGGACTGCAGGGTGGAGAACAGGTCGAGGTACTCGCCCTTGCGGCCGCGGATGACCGGCGCGAGCACCTGGAACTTGGTGCCCGACTCCATGGCCAGCACCTGGTCCACGATCTGCTGGGGCGTCTGCTTGCTGATCGCCTCGCCGCAGGTGGGGCAGTGCGCCTTGCCGGCGCGCGCGTACAGCAGCCGCAGGTAGTCGTAGACCTCGGTGATGGTGCCGACGGTCGACCGCGGGTTGCGGCTGGTCGACTTCTGGTCGATCGACACCGCGGGCGAGAGACCCTCGATGAAGTCGACGTCCGGCTTGTCCATCTGGCCGAGGAACTGCCGCGCGTACGCCGACAGCGATTCGACGTAGCGGCGCTGGCCCTCGGCGAAGATCGTGTCGAAGGCGAGGCTGGACTTGCCCGAGCCGGACAGCCCGGTGAACACGATGAGGCTGTCCCTCGGCAGGTCGAGGTCCACCCCTCGCAGGTTGTGCTCGCGCGCCCCGCGAACGACAAGCCGGTCGGCCACAACGGTTCCCTTCGGTTTTTGACCTTCCCCCGAACAGACGTTCGAAAAGCGTATCGGACCACTGCGTCGGCCCTGTCGGGGAGGGCGACAACCATGCTAGGGGCGGGCACCGACAATTCGTGACGGGCACAGTCCCACGATCGTGCGCCAACGGCTCTACCGGTCGGTAGTGAACGCCCCTACGCTGGGGTGATAGGCCGTTCGGCCGCAAACGCCGGGATGAGGTGCCCATGAGCTTCGCTGATGCCGCCCAGGTCCGATCCGCCCAGACGAGCGTACCCGCGCCCCGCGAGCAGTCGGCCGCGGTCCAGGACGCGGTCGCCGGGCTCGCCGAGGTCGAACGGGCGACGCGGGCCTTGTACGAGGTCGTCGGCGGCCTCGACCTGCCCTCGTTGCGGGGTCCGAGCCTGCTCCCCGGCTGGAGCCGGGCGCACGTGGTGACGCACCTCGCACGCAACGCCGACGCCCTGGTGAACCTGCTCACGTGGGCCAAGACCGGGGTCGAGCACCCGATGTACCCGAGCGCGGCCGACCGCGACGCCGACATCGCGGAGGGCGCGGGCCGGTTGCCGCAGCTGCTGCGGGCCGACCTGGACGCGGCGTGCCAGCGGTTCGCCGCGTTCGCCCGCGACCTGCCGCCCTCGGCGTGGGAGGCGGAGGTGGCGCACCCGAAGGCGGGGCCGTTCCTGGCGCACCGGGTGCCGTGGCTGCGGCTGCGGGAGGTGTGGTTCCACCTGGTCGACCTGGACGGGGGTGTCGGGTTCGACGACCTGCCGCCGGAGCTGCTGGAGCACTTCCTGGAGGACGCGGTGGGCCAGTTCGCCGACCGGCCCGACGTGCCGGGCGTGCGGGTGGAGGCGGTGTTCCCGGACGGTCGTCAGCGCAGCTGGGGGCTGACCGCGGACAGCGCCGCGTCGCCCGCGGTGAGCGGTGCGGCGGCCGACGTGCTGGGGTGGCTGACCGGCCGCCACAGCGGGGCGCGGCTGAACGGGACGGCGCCGACGCTGCCCAGGTGGCTCTGAGCCGCGTGCAGGCGGGCGGTGAGCAGCAGGCCGGCCACGGTCGGCCGGCTCGCCGTGAGGGCCCGGTGCGCCGGGCGTTCGACGAACGTGGTGAGCAGCCAGCCGAGGACCACGGCCGAGCCGGTGAAGGACGCCAGCTCGACCCACGGTCCGCCGTGGGGGGCGACCTGGGCCATCACCAGGTAGCCGAGTTCCTGGTGGACCAGGTAGACGCCGTAGGAGATGCCCGCGAGCCACCGGATGGGCCGGGCGAGCAGGCGGACGGGGGCGACGTCCCAGTCCCGGCCGCCCGCCGCGGCGCACACGCCGATCAGCAGGACGCCGAAGCCGACGGTGGACGGCAGGTCCGCGGTGTGCCAAGCCTGGGCCAGCAGGGCTGCCGTGAGCAGGGCGAACAGGTGCCGGTCGCCGAGCCGTCCCCTCGACCAGAGCCAGATGGCGATGCCGATGGCGAACAGCTGGGCGCGGTGCGCGCCGACGCCGTTGTAGAGGGTGTTGAACAGTCCTTGCGGGATCGCCCAGTCCTTGACGACCACGGGCACGACGACGAGGGCCCACAGCAGCGCCTTGACCGACCGGCCGTGGAGGCGTGAGGCCAGCAGGGCGCCCGCGAGGAAGCCCGTGACCTGGATCGGGAGCGTCCAGTAGGAGACGTCGACCAGGCGTGCCTCGGGGAACCAGCTCTGCAGCATGAGGACGTTGACGAGCAGGTCGTGCGGGGTGAGCTCGCTCCAGCCGGCGGGTGCCAGGTGGCGCAGCACGGCGTAGGTGCCCAGGACCGCGACCAGGTAGGGCGGCAGCAGGCGGGCCAGGCGGTTGCGCAGGAAGCGGGCCGGTTCGCCCTTGGACAGCGAGACGCAGGCGAAGAAGGCGGAGATCACCACCAGGGTGCTGGCGCCGAACTCCAGGCCGAAGACGAAGTGCGGCCGGTCGAGTTCCGGGTGGTTGGCGGGCCCGACACGGGTGGCGTGCTGGAGGAGCACGCACAGCACGGCGAGGATGCGCAGGACGTCCCAGTTGATCCGGCGTTTGGTAGGCACGAGGTGGAGAAACCCTAATCAGACGACATCGGACGAGCGGCGGTGACCGTTACGGGCCGGTAGCCAACCCTAAGGGGTCGACCTGTGGGGGACCTGAAGGGTGTCGGGTCGGATACGGTCGGCCATTGTGGACGTACTAGAGGACTACACGGGTCATGTATCGCCGGGCGGCCCGGCGGCACGGCGCACCCTGGACGCGCTGACCATCACGAAGGTCTCGGTGGGACCGATGGACAACAACGCGTATCTGCTGGTCTGCCGTGCGACGAACGAGGGTCTGCTGATCGACGCGGCGGCCGACCCGGAACGGCTGTCGGACGTGGTCGGCCACTCGGTGGACCGGCCGAGGCTGAAGACCGTGGTGACCACCCACCGCCACCAGGACCACTGGGGCGCTTTGGGCGCGGTCGCGGGCGCGAACGGCTCGAACACCATCGCGCACGCCGCGGACGCCGAGGTCCTGCCGATCCCGCCGGACGTCCTGGTCGAGCACGGTGACGCGGTGCACGTCGGCGAGGTCCCCCTGACCGTGATCCACCTGCGCGGCCACACCCCGGGCTCGATCGCCCTGCTGTACCGCGACCCCACCGGCCACCCCCACCTGTTCACCGGGGACTCGCTGTTCCCGGGAGGGGTGGGCAAGACCACGTCGCCCGAAACCTTCAGCTCGTTGATCGACGACGTGTCCTCGCGGATCTTCGACGAGCTGCCGGACGACACCTGGGTGTACCCGGGTCATGGTGACGACACCACTCTGGGCCGTGAGCGGCCTCACCTGGCCGAGTGGCGTTCGCGCGGCTGGTGAGTTGACTGCGCGCTTCTCACCTCGACGATCTCGACCGTGCCGTCGAGTCCGGCGAAGTCCTCGGCGTTCCGGGTGTGGAGCGGCAGACCTCGCGCCGAGGTGGTGGCGTGATCATCAGGCGGTTTCGGGCCGCGGTTCGCTTCGAAAGGGCAACGCTACGAGCGTGCCGAAGCGAACCGCGGCCTGACCGTCGAAGGGCAACGGCCCGAACCCGCGATTGACACCGATGGCGCCTGCAGCGGCAATCCGGGACCGGGGGATGGGGTGCGGTGTCGCGGTACGGCCCGCATGAGCGTGAGCTGTACGGAGGAGAGGACGCCACCCCTACGAACAACCGGATGGAATTGATGGCGCCCATCCGGGCGCGCTCGTGCGACTGTCACTTCGGGGCTATTGCGCGAGCTTCACGGTGACACCGCCGGAGTACGCCGAGTCGTGCAGTTCGACCTTGACGATCTCGGTGCCGACGGGGACGTCGAAGACCACCACGCCGGCGACCTGGTTGCCGGGGTTGATCTCTTCGTACAACGACTTCGCGTCCCCCAGGTAGATGGCCGCGGTCGAGTCGGCGGAGTACTGCTTGCCCGCGGCGTCGAAGACCTTCTGGTTCTCACCGAAGAACGACTGCGGTCGGTCGCCGATGTTCTTGACGGTCATCCTGAGCAGCAGGAACTCGCCTTGGGCGTCCCGGGTGAGGAAATCGTTGGCACCGACGCTCGCACTCTTCTCCGCGCCCTGGACGGTGAACTCGAACTTGCCGTCTCGCACCGACGTCCCCATCGCGGCGTCGCGCGCGGCTTCGGGGACCGCCGCCTGTTCGGCGGACGTCGGCGCCCCGGCCTGACCGGAAGGCGATCCGGGATCGTCGTTCCCGGCGACCTTCGTGACGATCACTATTCCGACGAGGACGGCCAGGAGAACCAGGACGCTCTTGAACCTGCTCCGCTTCCGGGGAGTTGGGGGAGCTTGGTCTTGGGGGACTTGCCCGGGAGTTGCCATGATGCCCACCTTTGCGCGAGATCGACTTTTGTCCCGCTGTGGAGAAATGCAGGCTAACCGCGCCCAACGCCCACCCTCTAGGGCCGATGGACCTCAAATGGCGACACGCTCCCGGCCACGAACAAATTTCGCTTTCGCTTCCGAACCGGGTGGAGGCGGCCACGAGAACCGCGTCCACACCGCGACAGGGGTGGCCGTGGTCAGTCGGTGCGGGCCAGTTCGGCGGTGAGCAGGGATTCGGTGGCCTCGTCGAACGCGACCAGCCGCACCAGGGACACGTTCGTCGCGGTGGCGCGGAGGGTGGTGACGGCGATGCGGGCGGCTTGGGCGGCGGGATAGCCGTAGATGCCCGTGGCGATGGCGGGGAAGGCGACGGTGCGGGCGGCCAGGGTGTCGGCGACTTCGAGGCTGCGGCGGTAGCAGGAGGCGAGGACGGCCGCTTCGCCGCGGCCGCCTCCCGACCAGACCGGGCCGACCGTGTGGATCACGTGCCGCACGGGCGGGGTGAGGTCGAAGGCCGGGGTGGCCATGGCGTCACCCGGGGGGCACGGGCCGATCGCGGCGCCGGCTTCGGCGAGGCGTGGTCCCGCTGCGCGGTGCACGGCGCCGTCGACGCCGCCGCCGCCCATCAGGGACTCGTTGGCCGCGGTGACGATGGCGTCCACGTTCTCGCGGGTGATGTCGCCGCGCGTGACTTCGATCAGGACCATGTGCCCCAGGGTGGCACGTGGTCAGGGGGTCGGGGGACGGGTGAAGACGTCGTCCGGGAGGAAGCAGCCGTAGTCCTGGAGGGGGCGTGGTTCGGTCACGACCAGTTCGCACGTCCGGCCGGCCGGGGAGAGGCCGTCCGGGCGGTCGGTGAGGCGGATGCCCGGCAGGGGTGGGTCGCCGGCCCGGTCGAGGGTGGGGACCAGGTCGCCGTCGCGGTCGATCAGGGCGAACGCGGCGTCGGCGACGTCGACGACGGCCTCGGCCACCTCGGCGTCGGTCAGGTCCGGGTTCAGTTCCCGGTAGGCGGCGCGCGCGGCGGACAGGAAGCGGTCCGGGTCGACCACGACCACGTCACGGCGGGTGCGCACGCTGATCGTCATGCCGGCGAAGGGGATCGGCAGCTCGTCCACAGGACGAGCGTAGAGGTGGCGGGTCAGCCGGTGGCGGGTTTCGATCCGGTCAGCACGGTGACGCGGACGTGCTCGGTGAACGGCGCGTGCGGTTCCAGCGCGTCGCGGATCCGGGCGGTGAAGGTGGGGCGGTCCGCGGGGAGCCGGTCGGCCGGCAGGGCCGACAGGACACCGCCCACGACCGAGTCGAGGTCCAGCGTGTCGGTGTAGTCCACGGTGCGCACGTCGACCCGGAAGCCGGCGGCGGCCAGGCTCCGCCGGTACACCGCCTGGCTCTCCTCGTCGGTGCCGCACGTCTTGCCGGCGGGCGTGCCCAGCCACTCCTCCAGGCACGCGCGCAACGCCCGCGACCAGTCGCCGTCCTGGAGCCACAACGGCGTGCCGTTGGTCAGCACCGCCACCCCGCCACCCGGCCTGACCAGCGTGGACACCGTGCGGAACAGGTCGTCGTGCCGCATCCAGTGCAGCGCCTGGCCGATCGTCACGACGCCGACCGACCCGTCGCCTAGCGCGGCACCCAGCGCGGGCACGTCCGCGTCCGTCCCGACCACCCACGACACGTTGGCCAGCGCGCGCTCCGCCGCCGCACGCCGACCGTGCGCCAGCATGTCCGGTTCCGGGTCGACGCCCACCACGGCGCGGACCCGGCTCGCGAGCGGCACGGTCACCTGGCCCGTGCCGCAGCCGAGGTCCACCGCGACGTCGTCCGGGGTCAACCCGAACACCTCCGCCAGCACGTCGAACGCCTCCGGCGGGTAACCGCGCCGGTAGCGGTGGTAGTAGTCGGCGACCTCGCCCCGGAAACCCAGTGCCATGGCCCCAGGGTGCCCACGGCCCCGGTCCGGCGACAGCGATTGCGCTCACGGCCGAAATCCGTCACCGGACCGGTGGGTATCTTCCCCGCATGGAGCAGGTGGTGGAGATCTACACCGACGGCGCGTGCAGCGGGAACCCCGGACCGGGCGGGTGGGGCGCGGTGCTGCGGTACGGGGCGCACGAGCGCGACCTGTTCGGCGGGGAGTCGACGGCCACCACCAACAACCGCATGGAGCTGATGGCCCCGATCCGCGCGCTGGAGACGCTCAAGCGGCCGTCCGCGGTGCGGATCTACACCGACAGCACGTACGTCCGCAACGGCGTGCTGTCGTGGATGGCCAAGTGGAAGGCGAACGGCTGGCTGACGGCGGGCCGGCAGCCGGTGAAGAACGTGGACCTGTGGCAGCGCCTCGACGCCGCCGCCACGCCCCACCGGGTGGAGTGGCACTGGGTGAAGGGGCACGCCGGGCACCCGGAGAACGAACGCGCGGACCGGCTGGCGGTCCGCGGCGTCCGGGCGGCGATGGAGTCAGATCTGCGGGCAGACGTCGTACATGATGCGGAACAGGCGTGAGGACTCCGGGGTCTGCTCGGGCGGCAGGTCGAAGTAAGCCTTGGCGGCGTCCGCGCACTCGGTGAGCAGGTCGTGCTCGCCCTCCAGGACGGACTCGCGGGACCGGTTGGTCTCCAGGGCCGAGTCGGCTTCGTCCTGCTTCGCCGTGACGTCGGCGAGCGTGCGCTCCCGGTCGGCGCGGGCAGCGGCCGTCGCGTCGCGGTCGGTGCGTTCACCCAGGTAGAGGACGGTGAACAGGCCGGCCACGACAGCGAGGACGGCGGCCACGGCGGTCAGCACGACGATCGGGGTGCGGCTCGGCGGGCCGGGCGGTTCCGGTGACGGCGCCGCACCCGCGGCCGGTGCCGGGTCGTGCGCCAGCGGCACGCCGTTCGGCGGCGTGAACGCGGACGGGGTTAACGCGGAAGGCGTCGGGTCGGGTGGTGTCGGATCGGGTGACGTCGACGCGGGCGGGGCGAAGGGCGTGAACACCCGGTCGTCTTCTGGCGTGGTCATGTCGGCTCCCCGGCTCAGCAGTTGTCCGCGGCGCGGTCGACGGCGGGGCCCAGGGCCGCGTCGTCGTCGTCCCTCGCCGCGATGATCGAGTCACGGGCCGGGTCGGCGCACTTGCGCAGCTCGGTGTTCTGCGCCTCCAGCGTCGAGATCCGGCCGGCGACGGTGTCGTTGGTCGACTCGGTGTCCGCCAACCGCCCCTCGGCCTCGGTGAGCAGGCGGCTCGCCTGGTCCAGCCGCTGCACCTCCAGGCCGTGCTCGTCCTTCGCCCCGACGAACAGCACGATCGCGAGCACCGACGCGCCCGCCAGCACCACGACGAGCAACCCGAGCAGCACGACGGCGGGCCGCGACCGACCCGGCGGCGACGACGACGGCGGTGGCGGTGGCGACGACAGGGACGGTGACGGGATCGACAGCGCGTGGTCGTTCATGGTGGCCCCCTGCTTTCCTTCGGCAGGGCTCGAAAGTAGGGACGCCGGGCAGCACCGGCCAAGCCCCGGGCCGCCGGAAACTTCCGCTACCTGCCGGTGCGCGCGCCGAACCCGTCCCCGGACCGGGCCGGACCGGGGGTCAGAGCCACCCGTGGTCGTGCGCGGTCAGGTAAGCCTCGGACCGGCTCGCCACGCCGAGCTTCGCCACCGCCGCGGCCAGGTGGTTGCGCACCGTCCCGGCGGACAGGTGCGTCCGGCGCGCGATCACCGCGACCGGCGTGTCGTACTCGGCCAGCCGCAGCACCTCCAGCTCGCGGGGCGTCAACGGGCACGGCGGCGTGGTCAGCGCGGCCGCGGCCAGCTCCGGGTCGACGTAGCGCGCGCCGCCGTGCACCCGCCGGATCACGTCCGCCAGCGTGCCACCCGGCGACCCCTTGGGCAGGAACCCCTTCGCCCCGCTCGTCAACGCCCGCCGCAGGTGGGGCGGCTTGCCGCGGCCGGTCAGGATCACCACCGCGCACCCCGGCAGCGACGACGCCAGCGACCCGGTCACCTCGAACCCGTCCAGCCCGGGCATCCGGAGGTCGACCACGGCCACGTCCGGCCGGTGCGCCAACGCCGCGCGCACCGCCTCCCGGCCGTCCCCGGCCTGCGCCACGACCTCGATGTCCGGTTCCAGCCCGAGCAGCGCCGCCACGGCGACGCGGATCAGCTCCTCGTCGTCGGCCAGCAGCACCCGGATCACGACCGCACGGTCGCCACCAGCGTGAACACCCCGTCCTCCTCCCCCGTGCGCACCATCCCGCCGACCTCGGCCAGCCGTTCCGCCAGCCCGCTCAACCCCGAACCGGGCCCCCGCGCGCCGGTCGCCCCGTCGTTCGCCACGGTCAGCCGCACCTCGTCCGCCCCCGCCTCGACGTCGATCGTGCACCACCGCGCGCGGCTGTGCCGCAGCACGTTCGTCCCCGCCTCCCGCAACGCCCACGACAGCTCGCGCGCCGCCGACGGCAGCCCCGCCGGCACCGTCACCGTGCACCGCACCCCGGCCGCGGTCAACACCTGCTCGACCGCGGCCGCCTGCTCGTCCAGCTCCACGGTCCGGTAGCCGTGCACGGCCTCCCGCAGTTCCGACAACGCCGCCGCGGCCAGCGCCCGCACCTCGTCCGCCTCCGCCCCGGCCCGCGTCCCGTCCACGGCCGCCAGCCGGGACGCGAGCTCCGCCTTCAGCGCGATCACGGTCAGCCGGTGCCCCAGCAGGTCGTGCACGTCCCGCGCGAACCGCAGCCGCTCCTCGATCACCGCCAACCGGGCCCGCGCCTCACGCCCCTGCTGCGCCTGCACCACCAGGTCCCACAACCACACCGGCAGCACGTGCATCAACGCCAACCCCAGGCCGACCGCGCCCGCGACGACCAGCGCCCGCACCGGTTCCGCCGACACGGCCACGGCCACCGCCACCACCAGCGGGACCACCACCCACCACCGCCGCCGCACCAGCACCGGCGCCGTCCCCACCAGCGCCGCGCCCACCCACGCCCACGTGTCCCACCTCCCCTCCGCCACGGGCGCGAGCAGCGGCACCGAGAGCAGTGCCGCCGCCAACAGGGCCGTGTCCCACCGCGACTGCGCCCGACCGGGCGTCACCGCCGTGTAGAGCGCGCCCGCCTGCGCCGCGCTGAACAGCAGCACGCCGACCAGGCCCGCCACCACCCAGCCGGGCCGGGTCTCCAGCAGCACGCCGATCCCCGGTCCGACCAGGCTGGTCGACCACGCCACGCCCAAGGACACCAGCGTGAGCACCCGCGCTCGCCGCATCACGGGATCACCATGCCAGCGAAACGCCGACGAACGCGTCCACCACCGCGCACGCCAGGGCGTACCAGGTCGGCACGACGAGGTCGGCGCGGAAGTGCACGAGGTCCCACCCGGCGTGCGCCAGCCACCCGGCCGCGACCAGGTACCGGCCGACCTCCGGGTCCACCAGCAGCGCCACCCCCGCCACCGCGCCGAACCCGATCACGCCCGCCACCTGCGCCCACAGCACGCGCGTGCGGCGCACCTCGGCGCGCAGCAGCCCGGCGACCAGGTAGACCAGCGCGCACGCGACCAGCCCCCACGTGCCGAACCCGGTCCAGCCGCCGTCGCCGTCGGCCACGATCACCACGCCCAAGGCGGTCGAGACCACCAGGGACAGAATCGAAGAACGTCTCATGACCACCACGGTGGGCCGGGCGGCGCACAACCCCCACCCCCGCGCTGTCACGTCCGACCCGTGCGGAACGCACGGTCCGACCGTGCGCCTACCGCAGCACGGCCGCCAGCCGCCGCATGCCCTCGGCGATCTCGTCGACCGCGTTGGTGGTGAACGACAGCCGCAGCGTCGACCGGTCCGGGGTGGTCGCGTAGAACGGCGCGCCGGGCACGAACGCCACGTCCCGGGCCAACGCCGCGGTGATCAGCTCCGAGGTGTCCGCCCCGTCGGGCAGCGTCACCCACACGAACATCCCGCCGTCCGGGTCGCTCCACCGCGTCCCGGCGGGCACCGTCGACGGCAGCGCGGCGATCATCGCGTCGCGCCGCTCCCGGTAGGCCGCGCACAACCCGCGGATGTGCTCGTCCAGGTCGTTCGCCTTCAGGTACACCGCCGCGGCGGCCTGGTCGACGGTGGACGTGTGCAGGTCCGCCGCCTGCTTCACGATCACCAGCGTGCGCATGATCGAGGCGGGTGCGCGCAGCCAGCCCAGCCGCATGCCCGGCGCGCCGACCTTGGAGAAGCTGCCCGCGTACAGCACCCGGTCGCTCATCGACGCCAGCGACGGCACCGGCTCGCCCCGGTAGCGCAGCTCGCCGTACGGGTCGTCCTCGACCACCCACAGGCCGTGCCGGTCGGCGATCCCGGCGATCTCGGCCCGCCGCCGCGCGCTCACCGTCCGGCCGGTCGGGTTGGCGAACGTCGGCACCAGGTACAGCAGCTCGGGCCGCTCCCGCTCGACCACCTCGGCCAGCGCCGCCGGGTCCATGCCGTGCTCGTCGCCCGCGACGGGCACGACCCGCGCGCCGGCGAGCTGGAAGCACTGCAGCGCGGCCAGGTAGGTCGGCTCCTCGACCGCGACCACCGCGCCGGGCTCCAGCAGCGCGGTCACGACCAGCGTCAGGGCCTGCTGCGAGCCGGAGGTGACCAGCAGGTCCTCGGCCGCGGTCGGCAGGCCGCGGCGGGTCAGCCGGTCGGCGACCAGCCCGCGCAGGTCCGGGTCGCCCTCGGTGGGCGCGTACTGCAAGGACCGGCGCGAGACGGCCTGCGCGTAAGCCTCGCGCAGGTGGTCGGCGTCGAACAGCTCGGGCGCGGGCAGGCCGCCCGCGAAGGAGATGACCTCGGGGCGGGAGGTGAGGGCGAGCAGGTCGCGGACGGGCGAGCCGGTGAACGTGCGCGGCATGGAGGGGCTCCTCGAAGCGTCGAGCGGAAGACGTCCGCGCGGTCGTGCCACGCGTGGAGTGGGCTGCACTGGGGTCGAGGAGCCGATTTCATCCTAACGTGTGATGGGTGGGTGTCGACCGGCAAACGCACGCCGTTGACAGCGTATATGCCGATCCGGCTATATTTCCGACATGGCATCCACGTTCGCCGTCCTCGCCGACCCGCAGCGGCGACGCATCCTCGACGTGCTGCGGGACGGCGAGCGGCAGGTCAACGACCTGGTCGACGGGCTGTCGGTGAGCCAGCCGACGGTGTCCAAGCACCTCAAGGTGCTGCGCGACGCCGGGCTGGTCGAGGTCCGGCGGGACGCCCAGCGGCGGCTCTACCGGCTGCGGCCGGGGCCGCTGGCCGAGGTCGACGCCTGGCTGGCGCCGTACCGGCGGATGTGGGAGGACAGCCTCGACGCCCTGGAACGCCGACTGGACGGGACGGACTCATGAGCACCGAGTTGCGGCGGATCGACGGCAAGCCCGTGCTGAGGTTCGAACGGGTCCTCGCCCACCCACCGGCCAAGGTGTGGCGGGCGGTCACCGAACCCGCCGAGCTGGCGCACTGGTTCCCGGCCGCGGTGGCCGTCGACGGGCGGGAGCTGACGTTCTCGTTCCCCGACCAGGTCACCACCGGCGAGGTGCTGGAGTCCGACCCGCCGCGGGTGTTCGCGTTCCGCTGGAACACCGACGTGCTGCGGTTCGAGCTGCTGCCGCACGAGCGCGGCTGCCTGCTGGTGTTCACCCACGTGCTGGGCGACGAGCACGGCGCGGGGCGCAACGCCGCCGGCTGGGACACCTGCCTCGGGGCGCTCGAAGCCCGGCTGGACGACCGGCCGTTCCAGTCGTCGACCGACGTGCTGGGCCCGATGGAGCGCTACATCCGCGAGTTCGGCCTGGACGAGGGCCGGCTCGACGGCGGCGTGGTGCGGTTCGTCCGCGACCTCGTCTGGCGCCCGCTGGACGAGGTGTGGGCGCTGCTCACCGAGGGCGAGGACGGCGAGGGCGAGGACGGCGTGCCGACCCGCGCGACCAACCCGCACGTGCCGCCGGGCCCCCTCGTCGAACGCGTGCCGCCCCGCGTGCTGGCGTTCGACTCGCCGACCGGCCGGGTGCGCTGGGAGTTCCGCCACGACCCGGACCGCGGCACGACGGTCGAGCTGACGCACGCCCTGGCCGACCCGGCGTTCGCGGCGCGGGCGCTGGCCGCGTGGCACGCGCACCTGGAGCTGTTCTTCGCGGCCACGTTCGGCGAGGTCCGCTGCCCGTGGCCGGAGGACCGGGTCGCCGAGCTGCTCGACCACTACCGCAGCTGAGCGTCCACCCGGGCCAGGTGGTCGCGGCCGAACGGCCCGTTCTCCAGCCCGTCCACCAGGGCCCGGGGCAGGTCGGCGCGGATCTCCGCGGACCGTGACGCGGCGGCCAGGGCGACGGTCGCGACCGTGTCCACGTCCCCGGTGAACGCCACGCACGCCCGCAGCACCGAGCTCAGCGACCCGCCCGCGGCCAGCGCGGTCAACGCCGCGCGCACGCTCATCACCCCCTTCGACCCGACCTTGCCGCGCCACGGCCGCGCCCACACCCCGGACCCGAGCCGGTCGGCGATCCACGGGCCGACCTCCGCCACCGGGCCCAGCCCGTGATGGCAGTAGTGCACGGCCAGCGCCGCCGCCCGCGCCGCCGCGACGCCGTCCGGGGTGTCGTGGGTGACCCTGGCCTGCACGTCGGTGTGGTGCAGCACGTCGGCCGCGGTGGGCAGCAGCCCGGCGGGTGAGGCGCGCATCGCCGCGCCGCTCTTGTCGCTGTCCGGCCGGATGCGCGCCAGGAACTCGGCGCCGGTGCGCACGGTGCCCAGGAAAGCCCGGAATCCCCGCGCATAACCCTCGCGCGGATCGCGGTGGAACGCGGTGACGAACGCCGTCGCCACCGACTCGGGCGTCCACTCGACGCCGGAGGCCCGCAGTTCCGCCAACGCCAGCGTCATCTGCGTGTCATCGGTGTAGGCACCGGGGCGGATGCCGTGGTGGCGGGGGTGCCGCACGTACCCGTCGAGGGTGTTGTGCCTGGTCACGAACGCGGGGTCGGCGTACTCGAAGCCCGCGCCGTACGCGTCCCCGATGGCCAGTTCGACGAGCATGCCGCACACGCTATAGCCCGCGTTATAACCGATTCGATATATCCCTTTTCACCCGGTCGAGTGGTACGAATCCGGTGACCCAAGACACCCCCTGTACGCGAGCGATCGCGTTGTCTTCGGAATCGAGGAACCTTGCGCATCACCAGGTTGATCCCCGCGCTCGCGGCCGGGTTGCTGTCGCTGCTCGCCCTCGTCCCCTCGGCCTCGGCCGCACCGGCGACGGCGGACGGCGGCGTGACGCCGTACATCATCGGCGGCGGCTACGCGAGCAACGCCCCGTGGGCGGCCCGGCTGTTCTCCAACGGCAGGCAGACGTGCAGCGCGACGATCATCGCGCCCACGTGGATCCTGACCGCGAAGCACTGCGTCAGCGGCGGCGGGCTGTCGTTCCGCATCGGCAGCCTCGACCAGACGTCCGGCGGCACGGTGGCCAACGGCGTGCAGACCCACACCCACTCGTCGGACCTGGCGCTGGTCCGGCTCGACCGCTCCGTGTCCGCGACCTACGCCCGGCTCGGCCAGCCCGGCTCGGTCACCGTGGGCCAGACCGTGCAGGTCTACGGCTGGGGCGCGACGTCCCAGTGCGGCTCGGAGATCAACTGCCAGTCGCAGTACCTGAAGGTCGCGAACGTCGTCGTCACCGGCGGCTGCACCGACGCCTACGGCGGCAGCGCGATCTGCGCCCGGCGCGGCGACGGCATCACCGCGGGCGGCGACTCGGGCGGCCCGATGATGGCGGGCGGCGCGCAGGTCGGCGTCGCGTCCACCAGTGACCGGCAGACCACCACCGCCTACACCAACGTGACGCGGTACCGGTCCTGGATCCAGTCCATCGCCGGCGTCTGATCCCCGGACGGGCCCGCTCGCGCGACGCGGTCACAGCACACCCCAGTCGCGCGAGCGGGCCATCAGGTGCCCGTGCACCAGCGCCACGGACGGGTTCGCCAGCCCACCGACCCGGGTGGCCAGGAACAACGTGTTCAGCGGCGGCACCGCCGCCTGGTGCGCCGGCTCCACCGACCCGGCCGCCAGCGCCGGGTCGGCCAGGTACCGGGGCAGCGCCGACACCCCGGCCCCCGCGACCACCGCCGCCAGCACCGCCCGCAGGTCCGGCACCACGACCGCGACCGGGTTGGGCGGGCGGCGGCCGAACTCGCTGCGCCAGTACCGCCGCACGATCGGCAGCTCCTCCGCGTACGCGACCAGCGGCAGGTGCGCCAGCGCCCGCACGGGGTCGGCCGCCAGCAGCGCGCGGTCGATCGTGCGCACCAGCGTCGGCGCGCCGACCAGCACGAACTCCTCGTCCACGAACGGCGTGGCGACCAGCGCCCGGTCCGCGGGCCGCACCGCGGACACCACCAGGTCCAGCCGGGCGTTGGCCAGCGCGGCCAGCAGGTCGTCGGCGAGCCCGAGCGTGACCCGCAGCCGCAGCCCGCGCGCGGTCAGCGGCGCCAGCGCGGGCAGCACCCGCGCGGCCACCACCTCCACCGCGCCCGCCAGGTGCACCGTGCCCGCGTACGCCTCCCGGTCGTCCACCTCGGACAGCGCGGACCGCAGCTCGTCCACGTGCGCGCCGACCCGGCGGGCCAGCGCGTCGGCCCGCGCGGTGGGCGTGACGCCGCGGCTGGAGCGCACGAACAGCGGCTCGCCCAGGTCCCGCTCCAACCGCGCCAGGTGCCCGCTCACCGCCGGCTGGGTGAGACCCCGGCGCTGCGCGGCGGCGGTCAGCGAACCGGCCCGGTAGATCTCCACGAACGTGGACAGCAGGTCGAGATCCGTCACCGCGCAACTCCGGAGCTATAAGTCTGCTTATGGCCTGCCTGACGCTACCGGATGAAACGTGATGGAGTGGTCGTTGTCCGACCTGGACAGCGACTTCTCGAAGGGAACGAACGATGAGCAAGGTCCTCGTGGTCGTCTCGGCGGCCGACGAACTGGTGCTGGCCGACGGGTCGAGCCACTCCACCGGGTTCTGGGCGGAGGAAGTGGTCGAGTCGGTGCGCGTCCTGCGGGACGCCGGCGCACGCGTGGACATCGCCACGCCGGGCGGCGCGCGGCCGACCGTCGACGCGGCCAGCCTGACCGACGAGTTCGCCGCCTACCTGGCGTCGATCGAGGACGAACTGGCGGCGCCGCTGCGGCTCGCGGACGTCGACGCCGCCGACTACGACGCCGTGCTGCTGCCCGGCGGGCACGGCCCGATGGCGGACCTCGCGTTCGACGCGGACCTCGGCCGGCTGCTGGTGGCGTTCGACGACGCGGGCAAGGTCGTCGCCGCGCTGTGCCACGGCCCGGCCGGGCTGCTGGCCGCGGTGCGCGAGGACGGCACGTTCGCGTTCGCCGGGCGGCGGCTGACCGTCTTCACCGACGAGGAGGAGCGCCAGGGCGGCTTGGCCGTGCCGTACTCCGTCGAGGCGCGGCTGCGCGAGCTGGGCGCGGTGCCCGAGACCGGCCCGGCGTGGTCCAGCACGGTCGTCGTGGACGGCAACCTGGTCACCGGCCAGAACCCTCAGTCCAGTGCGGACACCGCGCGGCGGGTGCTGGACTCGGTGTCGTAGGCCGACCGCGCGGCCTCGATCTCGGCCTCGTGCCGCAGCACCCACTGTCCCAGGGGGACGACCAGCTCCAGCAGGGACCGGCCGAGCGCGGTCGCCGAGTACGTCACGCCGGCCGCCCTGCCGGGCCGCACCTCCCGGCTGACCAGGCCGTCGCGCTCCAGGGCGCGCAGGGTGCGGGTGAGGATGCGGCGGCTCAGCCCGTGCACCGCGCGGTCCAGCTCGTTGAAGCCGTAGGGGTGTTCGGCCAGGAGCACCAGCACCAGCAGGCTCCACTTGTCGCCGACCCGGGTCAGCAACCCGGACACCGAGCAGGTGGCTCGGTCGGCGGCCGTGACCGGCACCGGGACCAGTGACATGGATGTGCCTTCTTCCGGGTCGTCGCGACGCGCTGCAAGCTCCAGGTTATGGCGAACGCGGTGATCACGGGCGGCACGAACGGCATCGACCGCAGCTTGGCGGAACGACTGGCGCGCGAGGGGCACCGGGTCGCGGTGGTGGGCCGGTCGGCCGCCGCGCCGGACGGGGTGGAGCTGATCCGGGGCGACCTGAGCACGATCGCCGGCACCGCCGCGGTGGCCGACGAGGTGGCGGCGCGGTTCGACGTGGTCGACCACCTCGTGCTCGGCGCGGGCCGCTACACCCGCCGCCGCGAGGTCACCGCCGACGGGTTGGAGCACTCGTTCGCCCTCTACGCGGTGAGCCGGTTCGCGCTGGTGGAACGGCTGCTGCCGGCTCTGGAGCGGTCGGCCGCGCCGGTCGTGGTGAGCCTGTGCGGCGTGGCCGGGCTGAAGGGGCCGGGCATCCAGTGGGACGACCTCGCGCTCAGCCGCGGGTTCCGGCCGTTCCGGGCGGTCAGCCAGGGTGCGCGGGCCGCGGACCTGCTCGGGGCCGGTTTCGCCGACCGGCACCCGGGCAGCGCGGTCCGGTACGTGCTGCACAACCCGATGTTCGTGGACAGCGGCCTCGGCGCGCAGGTCGGCGGGCTGCGCGGCCGGGCGCTGGACGCGGTGGCCCGGCTGTTCGCCCGCTCGACGGCCGGCGCGGCGGCCCAGGTCCACCGCTTCCTGGCCGACCCGCCCACCGCACCGCTCACGGCGTCGCGGGCGGGCAAGCCGGTGGACCTGGGCCGCCCCGAGTTCGACGGCCCCACCGCCGCCCGGCTCTACACCGTCCTGGACGGCATCACCGCGTCGGCGTCGTGACCGGGCTCGACGTCACCGCAGGACGCGGAACCTCAGGTGCAGCACGTCGTCGGCCTCGGTCACCCCGATCCGCTCCAGCCCGGTCGGCCGCAGCCCGTCCAGCAGCCGCGTGCCCGAGCCGAGCAGCACGGGCACGAGCTGCAACCGGATCTCGTCCACCAGCCCGGCCCGCAGCACGTGCTGCGCGGCCTCCGCGGCGGCCATGACCAGCACGTCCCTGTCCCCCGCCGCGGCCCGCGCCCGGGCGATCGCGCTCTTCGGCCCGTCGGTGACGAACGTGAACGCCGCCGACTTCATCGCCAGCGGCGGGCGCGGCTCGTGGGTCAGCACGAAGCTGGGCACCGGGAACGGCGTGTCCTGCCAGAACCGCAGCCCCAGGTCGAACGTCCGCCTGCCCAGCACGACCGCGCCGACCGTCGCCGCGAACGCCGCGTCACCGTCCGCCCCCTCGGCGAACAGCCACTCGTGCAGCCGCTCGCCGCCCTCGCCCATCGGGTGCTCGTCGCTCACGTTCGGCCCGGCGCTGTACCCGTCGAGCGACACCGAGCCGTTCAACACGACTTTCGTCATGGTCGTCCTCCGCTGAACTCGGCCCGCACCCCCAGCAGGCGCACGGCGCGCGCGTCGTCGAATCGTGCCAGCGCCGCCACCGCCGCGTCCTCGATCGGCTCGACGTCCGTCGTCGGCTCGGCCAGCGCCACGCCCCGCGTGTACGTGAAGAACGGCACGAACCGCACCTTCACCACCACCCGGACCGCGGGACGCCCCTCGGCGCGCACGTCCTCGGCCACCCGCCGCGCGAGCAGCCGCACCTGCTCGCGGACCTCGTCCGGGTCGGTCAGGTCCTGCTGGAACGTCGTCTCGCGGCTGCGCGACTTCGCCACCCACGGCGTGGCGGTGACGACCGGGTCGCCCGCGCCGAGCGCCAGGTCCCGCAAGTGCGGCCCCATCGCCGGGCCGAACCGCGCGGCCAGCACCTCCGGTTCGGCCCGCGCCAGCTCCGCGACCGTGCCGACGCCCAGCGCGGCGAGCTTGGCCGCGGTCCGCGACCCGATGCCCCACAACGCGGTCACCGGACGCGCGGCCATCACCTCGACCCAGTTGTCCCGGGTCAGCCGGTACACCCCGGCGGGCTTGGCGAACCCGGTGGCGAGCTTGGCGCGCAGCTTGTTGTCGCCGATGCCGACCGAGCACTCCAGCCCGGTCCGCTCCTTCACCGCCCGGCGCACGGTGCCGGCCACCGCCTCGGGGTCCTCGGTGCGCGCGCCGAGGAACGCCTCGTCCCAGCCGAGCACCTCGACCACCACGGGCAGCTCGCGCAGCACGTCCATGACGTGCGCCGACACCTCTTCGTACGCCGCCGCGTCGGACGGCAGGAACACCGCGTCCGGGCACTTCTTCTTCGCCAGCCGCAACGGCATCCCCGAGTGGACGCCGAACTCGCGCGCCTCGTAGGACGCGGTCGCCACCACGGCGCGCCGCGTCGGGTCGCCCGCCCCGCCGACGACCACCGGCTTGCCGCGCAGCTCGGGTCGGCGCGCCACCTCGACCGCCGCGATGAACTGGTCGAGGTCGACGTGCAGCACCCAGTCCGATCCGGACACCCCGCCAGTATCGCCGTGGCAGGCTGGTCCCGTGCGACCGGAAGAACTGGCCCACCTGCGCCGGGCACGGGACCTGATGGACCGCGAGTACGCCCGGCCCCTGGACGTGCCCGCCCTGGCGCGCGCCGCGCTCATGTCGCCGTCCCACTTCGCCCGGCAGTTCAAGCTGGCCTACGGCGAGACGCCGTACAACTACCTGATGACCCGGCGGGTGGAACGGGCGAAGGCGCTGCTGCGCCGGGGCGACCTCACCGTCACCGAGGTGTGCGTGGAGGTCGGCTGCACCTCGCTGGGCTCGTTCAGCTCCCGGTTCACCGAGCTGGTCGGCGAGACGCCCAGCGCCTACCGGGCACGCCGCCACGACGCCGTCGTCGCCGTGCCCGCCTGCTGGTCCAAGATGGTCACCCGGCCGAGCAGATCTCGAGAAGCACGGGCCTGACCGGCGCGGCTACGTTCGCCGCCATGAAGATTTCGCACACGTTCCTCCAGGTCCGCGACCAGCAGGAAGCACTGGTCTTCTACCGCGACGTGCTCGGCCTCGACGTGCGCACCGACGCGCCGGTCGAGCAGTACCGGTGGCTGTCCGTGGGCCCCGCCGACCAGCCCGACGTGGAGATCGTGCTGGAGGACCCGGGCATGGGCAGGCCGGCCGACGACGCGACCGCGATGAAGGAGCTGATGGCCAAGGGCTCGCTGGGCGCGGTCATCTTCCGGGTGGACGACTGCGACGCCGAGTTCGAGCGGATCCGCGCGGCGGGCGCGGAGGTCATGCAGGAGCCGATGGACCAGGCTTACGGGGTGCGCGACTGCGCGTTCCGCGACCCCTCGGGCAACCACCTGCGCTTCTCCGCGCCGATCAAGCGCTGACCCGGGCGCACCGGCCGCGCCGTTTCGCGGTGGCGGGGATCGTGACACGATCAAGAGGTGTCGACCAGCCCCCGCGATCGCGACGAGCAGGGTCGGGCCCGCAACGCGCGACCGCGTGACGGGCTCGGCCGCCCCCTCCCCTACGGGCTGCAGGGGGTCGAACGCCAGCCCGAAGGCGTGCCCCGCACACCCGGGGAGGCGCTGACCGAGGCCCAGCGCCTGCTGGACCTCGGCCGGCCGTTCCACGCCCACGAAGTGCTGGAAGACGCGTGGAAGGCCGCGCCGGAGCCCGAGCGGGAGCTGTGGCGCGGCCTGGCGCAACTGGCCGTCGGCCTCACCCACTCCGCCCGCGGCAACCAGGCGGGCGCCGAGGCGCTGCTGAGCCGGGGCGCCCGCAACATCTCCCCCTACCTCGACGACCCGCCGCACGGGGTGGACGTGGCGGGCCTGCTCGCCTGGGCCGAGTCCGGCACCGGCGTGCCGAGGCTGACCGGGGGTTCGTGACCGTGCTGATCAGGCCCTACCGGGACAGCGACCGGGACGCGGTCGGGGACGTCTGCGCGCGCACCGCCGACGCGGGCGGCGACTCCCGGCACCTGCACCCGGCCCCGGAGGTGGTGCCGACCACCTTCGCCTGGCCGTACACCGACCTGGAGCCGTCGCTGGCGTTCGTGGCCGACAACGGCGAACGCCCGGTCGGCTACGTCATCGGCACGGCGGACACGCCGGCGTTCGTGTCGCGGTGGGAGTCGGAGTGGCTGCCGGAGGTGGTCGACCGGTACCCGCCGGTCGACGAGCCGACCACGCCGACCGAGGAAGTGGTGTGGCTGCTGCACCACCCGCGCCGGATGGTCCTGCCCGAACTCGTCGGCTACCCCGCGCACCTGCACGTCGACCTGCTGCCCGAGTACCAGCGGTCCGGGTACGGGCGGGCGTTGATGACGGCGTTCCTCGGCGCGCTGGCCTTCCGGGGCGTGCCCGCCGTGCACCTGGGGATGCTCACCGCGAACACGCCGGCCCGCGCGTTCTACGACCGGCTGGGCTTCCACGAGATCGCCGTGGCCGGCGCGGGACCGGTGACCTACCTGGGGCTCGAAGTTGGGCCGAACGCCGGCTTGGCGGCCGTCGCGGCGGGGTAACTGGTGGTCACCCACCCCACCCTGGAGGTTCCCGTGTTCGCGATCATCGCCGCGGTCATCTTCGGCCTCGCCCTCCTGCTCGACCTGGCGAACGCCTCGCTCGGCACCGTGCTGGACGGCGGGACGCTGCTCATGGCCGGACTGCTCTGCGTGGCGCTGCACCTGGCCGGCGTCGGCGTCGGCGCGCGGGCGTTCAGCTTCCGCCGCCGCCGCTGAGCCGACCCCGTTGAACGGACCCCGTTGAACGGACACCTCTGAACGGGACCGCCCTCGCCCGGTGCGGGGGCGGTCCCGGATGGACAATCGGCGCGTGGACGTGTCCGCGCGCCGATTGATCACCCGGCCGCCGGAGGTGGTGGCGCGCTACGCCATGGACTGGCGGCACGACCACGAGTGGACCCGGGGCATCAAGCGGGCCGAGCTGAGCGCGCCCGCGCCCGGCGGCGGGTTCGGCGTCGGCGCGGAGGTCACCCGCACCGCGCGCTTCCTCGGCAAGCGCATCGACTACGTGCTGCGGGTCGTGGCGCACGAGCCGCCCGCCCTGCTGGAGATGAAGTCGGTCGCGGGGCCGTTCCCGATGCACGTCACCTACCGGTTCGACGCCACGCCCGCCGGCACGACGATGGCGTCCATCCGCATCCGCGGCGACGCGGGCGGGCACTACCCGCTCCTCGGCCCGCTGCTGGCGCGGTTCGTGCGCGCGACCATCCGCGAGGACCTCCGCGACCTCGCCCGCCACGTCGGCTGACGGGTCAGCTCCGGGGCGTCGCCGACAGCAGGCACGCCACGCACGGCATGCCCTCCGGTTCGGGCAGCAGCTCCGCCGCGCCCACCTCGATCTGCTCGCCGCACAGCGTGAGCAGCGTCGAGCGCGTGCCGTCCTCGGGCAACGGCGCCAGGTGGCAGCTGCGCTCCCACTCGCCCACGAGGTCGGCGCGCTTGCGCACGAGCAGGACGGGTTCGGTGTGGTGGTGGTCCAGTGCCATGGCGGACGTCCTCTCCCCAGAGACCAGCAGTCTGGCACCGCTCCCAGAGCCGCGCGACCGTCGATTCGGGACTCCGCCGCGCTCTCCGCCGATATGCTCCGGCGGTGATCAGGGTGCTGCGGGACTTCTCCACCGGTGTCAAGCTGCTCGGCCAGGGCTTCGCCCTGGTGTTCCGGTCGCCGAAACTGCTGCTCATCGGCGCGGTCCCGGCGTTGCTCACGACCGTGCTGCTGATCGGCGGGGTGGTCGGGCTCGCGGTGTGGATCGACGAGATCGCCTCCTGGGTCACGCCGTTCGCCGACGACTGGAACGAAGGGCCGCGCACGGCGATCCGGTTCGCCGCCGGGTTCTCGATCATCGGCGCGTTCGTCGCGATCGGACTGCTGCTGTTCACCGCGATCACGCTGATCATCGGCGGCCCGTTCTACGAGCACATCGCGGAGACCGTCGAGGACACGCACCTCGGCGGCGTGCCCGAGGCCGAGCAGGTGACGTGGCTGAAGTCGGCGGCGGTCGGCGTGCGGGACGCCGTGCTGCTGGTCGGGATCGCGATCCTGTGCGCCATCCCGCTGTTCGCCGCCGGGTTCATCCCGGTCGTCGGCCAGACGGTGGTGCCGGTCGTCGCCGTGCTGGTCAACGCGACGCTGCTGTCGATCGAGCTGACCGCCATCCCGTTCACCCGGCGCGGCCTCAAGCTCGACGTGCGCCGCCGCACGCTGCGCAAGCGGCGCGCGGTCACGCTCGGCTTCGCCGTGCCGGTCTACCTGCTGTGCCTGATCCCGCTGGCGGCGCTGGTCGTGCTGCCGGCGGCGATGGCAGGCGGCACGATCCTCGCGCACCGCCTGCTCCACGACCAGATCACCTGAGGACCGGCATCAGGTGAACGGCACCCACGCCTGACGCGCCAGCCCGTCGATCCGGTCGACCCGAACGCCCACCGCGGACACCGTCCACAGGTCGTCGCCGATCACCAGCGCCCGCCGGATGCCCGGGTCGTAGGCCGACCCGTCGTGCTGGACCGTCCCCAGCGGGGAGAACGCGCCGTCGCCCAGCCGCAGCACCAGCAGGCCGCCGGCCGCCGGCACGTGCCGGGTCGCGATGCCCGACCCGGTCACCGGCAGCACCACCAGGTCGCGGGCCGGCCAGTACAGGAACGCGTGCGGGTCGAACTCGACCTCCGAGCTCGCGCCGGGCACGTAGTGCCCGGCGACCTTGGTCGGCGCGGCCGGGTTCGACACGTCGAACAGCGACACCTGCGTGCCGGTGACCCGGCCCTGCCCGGTGGCTTCCTGCCCGACGCCGATCAGCTTCCCGTCGCCGGCGGGGTGCAGGTAGGCCGAGTAGCCGGTGATCTTCAGCTCGCCGACCTTGCGCGGCTTCGCCGGGTCGGACAGGTCCAGCGTGTACAGCGGGTCCACCTGCCGGAACGTCACCACGTAGCCGACCGGTCCGACGAACCGGACGCTGTAGATCCGCTCGCCCACTCCCAGCCCGTCGAGCCGGCCGACCTCCACGAGCTTGGCCCCGTCCCGCTTGAGCACGGTGACCGAGCTCTGCGTCGCGGGCGCCTGCTCGGGGATGCCCGGCGCGTCCGCCGAGGTGGTCGCGACCCGCAGGTGGCCCTGGTGCTCGGACAGCGAGTACTGGTTGAGCAGCGTGCCCGCCACCGAGCCGGACGCCACGTGCTTCGGCGGCCCCGGCTGGGAGAGGTCGAACTGGTGGACGGCGGTGGAGGCGGGCGCGTCCGGCGCGAACCGCGTCATCGGCCGCAGGTGGTGGTCGTCGGCCACGTACAGCGACGTGCCCGTGCCGTAGACGGTGTCACCGTCCGCCATGATCGTCACCGCGTCGCCGGTGCCCAGGTCGCCGGGGAAGTCGAACGTCAGCACGGACAGCATCGACGTGGCCGAGTGGTGCTCCGGGTGGCTGACCCGGTCGCACGCCACCAGCCTGCCCTCGGAGGTGGCGCCGTCGGCGTCGGTCAGCTCGTAGCGCGGCAGCCACGCCTCGATCGGAGCGGTCGCGACGAGCTCCCGGTTCGCGATCAGCGCCTCCGCCTCGCTGCGACCGTCCATCGGGTACACCCACGCCAGCCGCGGCCCCGAGTGCACGACCACGCGCACCACGCCGTCGACCTGCCGCGCGTCGACGTAGCGGCCCTGCACGGTGAGGGTGCCCAGGACGCGGGGCGCGCCGGACAGGTCGACCAGCGTCACCGACGAGTCCTCGGCGTACACCTCGGCCGGGCCGTCGACCACGATCCCCCGTCCCGCCATGCCCGTGCCCGCGCCGACGACGAGCGCGCGGTCCCCGTGCAGCAGCAGTTGGGAGGCGTGGCCCGCGGGCACGTCCAGCGTGCCGGTGAGCTGACGGGTCGCCACGTCCAGCACGCGCAGCTTGCCGTCGGCCACCGTGACGACCCGCTTGCCGTCGGTCTTGACCAGGTCGGGCTCGTCCACGCCCGACTCGTGCGCGTTCGTCTTGGAGTGCTCGGGCACGGCCGCCGTGTCACCCGGTGCCCGCTGCGCGCTCCCGACGCGCGCGTCGGCCTGGCTCTCGACGGCGACGCCACCGTCGATCTTGGTCCGGAACGTGGGGCCGCCCAACCCGTACGCGCCGACGTGCGGCGCGATCGCCGCCCTCAGCTCGGCCAGCGCGCCGTCGCACGTGTCGAACGCCACCAGGTCCACCGGCACCGCCTCGATGGGCGGCACCACCCGCCAGTCCTCCACCTCGGAGGGCACGGCCGAGGCCGCGCTCACCCCCACCACCAGTGCCGCGCCGCCGAACAGCGCCGCCCGCGTACCCCAGGACCATCGCCTCATGCCCCCAGGACGGGGCGGACCGGGCAAACGGTTGCGCGGGGGCCTGCGCGGGCCGGGCGGCTCCGCTCCGGGCGACGTGATTGAGTAGGCGCGGACCGAATGCCCAACACCCCCGGCCGGGGGTGGAACGACCACAGGAGAGTCACATGGCCCCGAGCAAGCCCGAGGTCGAGCCGTACGAGGGCGCGCCGCCCGCCGACCTGGTGATCGAGGACATCACCGTCGGCGACGGGCCCGAGGCGGTCCCCGGTCAGCTCGTGCACGTGCACTACGTCGGCGTGGCGCACTCGACCGGCGAGCAGTTCGACGCTTCCTGGGACCGCGGCGAGGCGTTCAGCTTCCCGCTGGGCGGCGGTCGGGTCATCGCCGGCTGGGACCGCGGCGTCGCGGGCATGAAGGTCGGCGGCCGGCGCAAGCTGGTCATCCCGGCGCACCTGGGCTACGGCGACCGCGGCGCGGGCGGCGTGATCAAGGGCGGCGAGACGCTGATCTTCGTGGTGGACCTGCTCGGCGTGAACTAGCGCGTCGGCGACGGCCCGGTTGCGCCCGCTGCTCCGTTCGGAGCATTTGACCCGGAGGCGGAACCGGGCCGTTCACCATTGCGTCATCCTGGACGGACCGAGTGGGAGGGGGTAAGCCGTCGTGCCCGAGGACATCGGCGGGTCCGAGCGGATGCTCAGCCAGTGGCAGCAGAGCATCGAGCAGAAGGCCGAGCGCTACCAGGAGATGGCCGCCCGCGTGCAGGGCATGACCATCTCCGAGGCGTCCCGCGACGGCTCGGTGCGGCTCACCATCGGCTCGAACGGCATCCTGACCCACCTGGAGATCGCCGAGTCCGCGCGGGACAAGCGGATGGCCGAGGTGTCGGCCGAGGTGATGAGGACGTTGCAGCGCGCCCAGTCGCGCATCCCGGAACTGCTCCAGCAGGCCATGGCCGAGACCATCGGCACCCAGGACGAGACGGCCAACGTGCTGTTCAACGAGGCCAAGCGCAACTTCCCCACCCCGCCGCACGAGGACCCCGCGCCGCCGCCCGTGGGCCGGGAGATCCGGTTCGGCATCGAGGACGACGACGCGCCCGCCCCGCCGCCCTCCCGCCCCGCGCCGCCGCCTCCGCCGTCCCGCAGGCCGGCCCGCCGCCCGGACGAGGACGACGACTTCGGCGGACAGTCCTTCCTGTCGTGAGCAGTGACCTAGGGGGATCGCAATGGCCGGTTTCGAGATCGTCGCGGACACGCTCGAAGCGCACAGCAAGCAGCTGGACGACCTGAGCGCGCGCTTGCAGGGCGCGGTCGACGCGGCGAGGACGGTGAGCATGCCGACCGACGCGTACGGCATCATCTGCCAGCCGTTCCGGATGATGCTCGACCCGGTCGAGCAGTACGGGCTGGACGCGTTGCAGGGCGCCGTGGAGGCCATGGACGCCGCCGGCAAGGCCGTGAAGCACACCGTCGACCAGTACCGGGAGATGGAAGAGGCGATCCGGGACAGCTTCCGGTCCGGCGGCTGACGAGCCGCCGCTCACCCCAGGCTCGTGAGCGGCGCCGGCGGCACCCGCGGTCTCGCCCAAGCGGACCACGGCGGTGTGTCCCGGCCGTTAAGATCAGCCCACCGTGTCCGGGGGGAGCCAAAGGGGTGTTCGACGCATGAGCCAGCCAGCCACACCGCTGACCGAGCAGGAGCAGAACCAGCTCGTCAAGCAGATCGGCCGCGCCATGCTCCCCGCCCTGCCGCCCGGCTGGCAGCGCATCCGCGCCGAGTACCGGGCCGCGGGTCGCCACATCGAGGTGGACCTGGCGTTCGCGGGCCCGGACGGGCAGTGGCGGCCGGTGCGGCCCCCGATGGACGTGGTGCAGCTGTTCGGGCAGTTGCGCGCCGGGATGTACGAGCCGGTGCGCGGCACGTGGCTGAGCGCGGTGTACGAGATCGAGGCGCCGGCCGCGTTCTCGGTGGACTTCAACGCCGACGACGAGCCGCGCTGGCGCAACGCCCCGCCGGTGATCGGCTTCCAGGACGAGCTGCGCACGTTCCCCCGCCAGGACGAGCGCATCCCGGCGTGGCTGCGGCAGCGGGTCGGCCTGCCGCCGCTGCCGGAACCCGAGCCCGAGGCCCGGCCGGACGGCGAGCTGCGCACCGCGCACGTCTACGACGGCCGCGACGAGGCGGGCCGCCCGGTGGTCAACCGGCAGATGATCGACCCGCAGCTGGCCGACGCGCTGCTGACCTACCTGGAGGGCGCGCCGGTCGTGCTGGCCGCGCGCAACCTCGACGTGGACGAGTTCGTGCCCGGCGACCAGGACGTGCCGCTGAACTTCCGCACCGACGGCGCCTGGATCTGGGCCGGCGCGGTGCCGCACTACCTGCGCAAGCACGGCCTCCCGCCGGAGCCGGAGCTGGTCGCGCACATCGTGGCCCGCGGTTTCCGCCTCGACGAGGTGGACGAGGCGACCCGCGAGCGCGCGGTCGCGCTGATCACCGGCAGCGCCTGACCGGAGCTCCGCCACCTCACCCCACCTCGTCCTCGAATGAGGCCGAGGTCACCGTGCTCGACCTGGTTTGTTTACGTACAGTCAATGATTGTGCGCACTCTGTCGACCGCCTCCGACGATCGGGTTACGTATGCGCACAAAAGCGCACGCACGGGATACCCTGTGCGCATGAGTCCCGCGCTGGAGGCGGTGTTGGCCAAGGCAGGCTTGCAGGTCACCCCCGACGAGTTCCTGTCGCTCGTGGCCGACGCGGCGAAGAAGCTGGCCCCACCCCACCCGGACCCGGCGAGCTACTTCCCGCCCGACCAGCGCGACGCGCTGGAGGACGTGGGCCTCGACCTGAGCCCGCACCGCATCACCGACGACCAGGGACGCGCGCGGACCGTGGTGGCGCACGCCGTGCTGCGCGACTCGGCGCTGACCGTCGCCGAGGCCGCGCGGCAGCTCGGCGTCGACACCAGCCGCATCCGGCACCGGCTCGGCGTCGGCCGCCTGGTCGGCTGGAAGGACCGGGGCAGCTGGCGGCTGCCCGCCTGGCAGTTCGCGGGCCCCGGGGTGCTGCCGGGCCTGGAGGCCGTGCTCGCGGCCGTGCCGCCGGACCAGCCCGCGCTCGTGGTCGCCGGGTTCATGACGACCGAGCAGGAGGACCTGGTGGTGGACGGCGCGCCCACGACGCCGCGCGAGTGGCTGCTGGCCGGCGGCGACCCCCGCCGCGTGGCCGCGCTGGCCGAGCAGCTGGGCACGCCCGCCTGACCCGGTCGCCGACCCCCGTCGCCGAGAACCTTGGACACGCATGTCACGGCTACCCCAGCCGCCCTCTCCCGCTGTGCTCCAGGCGACGCTGCGCCGCACCGAGGACGTCGTGGCGGTGCACCGCGCCACCCGGCTGGTGCGCGTCTTCGCCGCGAAGGGGCTGCACCCGCAGCGGTGGAACAGCTTCCGCTACACCGGCCCCCTGCCGCACGCGCGGTTCGACACCCAGCCACCCGGCCCTGACGGCTCGCCGACGCACGCCCACGACCAGGGGGTGCTCTACTTCGGCCTGACCGTGCGGACGTCGATGGCCGAGGTGTTCCAGGCGACGTCGGTGGTGGACCGGCGCACGCGCAGCCCGTTCCTGGTGATCCTGCGCCCGCGCCGGACGCTGCGGCTGCTCGACCTCACCGGCCTGTGGCCGACCCGCGCGGGCGCGTCGCAGGAGATCAGCTCCGGGCCGAAGGCGCTCACACAGCAGTGGGCGCGGGCGATCCGCGCGGCCTACCCCGAGCTGGACGGCCTGTGGTACCGCTCGTCCATGGACTCCGGCGCCCCGGCGGTGTGCCTGTGGGACCCGCCGGGCGGCACGGGCCTGCCCGCCTCGCCGGACGTGCTGCTGCCGCTGGAGCACCCCGGCCTCGACCTGCCGCTGGCGCGCGTGTGCGAGGAGCTGAACTACACCCTGCTCGGCTGACGGCGCCGGCGCGGCGCGGGCAGGAACCGGCCGTAGCGGACCTCGGGCAGCTCCTGGCCACCCAGCTCGTAGCAGTGCACCAGCCCGTCGTGCCGCCAGCCGTGCGACTCGTAGAACCCGCGACTGCGGGTGTTGTCCTGGAAGACCCACAGGACCGCGTACCGGAACCCCTGGTCCAGCAGGTGGCGCAGCCCGGCCTCGTGCACCTCGTGGCCCGCGCCCCGACCGTGGTAGCGGGGGTCGGCGTAGATCGCCACCAGCTCGCCGGTCTGCAGGTCGGGGTGCGCGTCCTTGGACTCGCGGACCGCGTCGACCGCGCAGTACGCGCCGATCCGGCCGGTGCTCTCGTCGACCGCGACGAACACCCGGCTGGGTTCGGGCAGCCGCAGCACGCGCGCCCACGCCGGGAGCCTGCTCTCGGGCAGCATCCGGTCCAGCACCGGGTCGTCCACTATCCCGCGGTACGAGTGCTGCCACGCGTCCACGTTGATCCTGGCGATCTCGGGCGCGTCGTCGGGCCGTCCGGCCCGCACGGTCCACTGCATCCTGCAGAGCGTGCCGCAACCACCACGTGGTCCGCTAGCCATTGGGCCAACCCCGCCGGGGCGCGCCCGCGCACAGGTAGCCCGAGTACACCTGGTTCTTCACCCGGAAGCGGGTCGGGCGGAACCGGGACGGGTCCAGGTCGTGGAACCGGGTGCGCACGACGTCGTCGTGCAGCTGCTGCGAGATCACCAGCACCAGGTCGTCGTCGGCGGTGGTGGCCAGCGCGTCGCGGACCACCTTGGCGTCGAGCAGCCGGCAGGTCACGATCGGCGCGTCGCCGACCAGGCCGAACGCGCCGGCGGTGAGCGGCCCGCAGTGCATGGCCACGCGCATCCGCAGCGGCGTGCCCGCGCGGCGCAGGTCGGCCAGCGCCTCGACCAGCTGCTCGGTGAAGTGGGCGACCACCCACGCGGCGTCGGCGTCGGTGGGCAGCACGGCCAGTTCGCCGTCGCCGCGCACCTGCCGGTACCACAGGTCGCGGTCCAGCCCGGCCTTGCGGGCGGCCACGTCCAGCACGTCGCTCAGCCGCGACTGGACCAGCGACTGGTCCAGCGCGTCGAGCTTGCTGTAGCCCTCGACGTCCACGGCCACCACGAGGCGGTACACCAGGCCGCGGAGGGGCGTCACCATTTCCAGCGTCACACGAGGAGCATCGCGCCCGTCCGCCTTCGGAAGTAGGGCGATCACCGGGTTTCCCGTTTCACAGCTCGGCGATCTTCCGCAACTGGTCCCGGTCCACGATCGTGGTGGTCCGGTACCCCATGGTGATGACACCGCGGTCGCGCAGCGTGCGGAACTCCCGGCGGGCGGTGTCCTCCTCCACGCCGACGAGCGACCCGATCTCACCCTGGGTCAGGTTGAGCTTCAACGCGATGCCGTCGGGGCCCTGGTGGCCGTAGGCGTCGGTGAGGTAGGCCAGCACGCGGGCCAGCCGCACCGACGCCGGGTAGCCGTTGAAGTCCATGCGCCGCTGCTCGCCCCACTCCAGCGTGCGCAGGATCATCTTGTCCAGGTCGAAGTGGGCGGCCGGGAACCGGGTCAGGTAGTCGGTGAACTGCGCCGCGCTGATCACCCGCGTGCGGGTGTCGACGCACGCGGTCACCGTCGCCGAGCGCGGCTTGCCGGTCAGGAACGCCATCTCGCCGACCACGTCGCCGCCGACCTTGACGTTGAGCAGCGCGACCCGCCCGTTCTCCAGCGTCACCGTGGCCTTGACCAGCCCCTGGACCAGCAGGATCACGTGGTCGGAGCGCTCCGCCTCGCGCACCAGCGCCTCACCGCGCCGGAACACCTTCTGCACGCCCAGCCGCAGCAACGCCTCGCGGCCGGTGGCGGACACCGTCGCGAGGTAGGTGCCGGTGGGCCAGGCTGATGGGATCACCATCACGTTCGACCTCCTCCGCAAGGGACCAGTGTGCCGCTCGCGGAGGAGGGAGATCCGGGATTCCGACCGGTTTCAGGCCAAGTGGCGCGCCCACCAGTCCAGCACGGCCTCGAACCGCTGCGCGCGGTGGCGCGGCTTGCCCGAGCGGGTCAGCTCGTGGCCCTCGCCGGGGAACACCAGCATCTCCGCCTCGACGCCGTTGCGGCGCAGCGCGACGAACAGCCGCTGCGCCTGCTCCAGCGGGCAGCGCCAGTCGTGCTCGGAGTGCACCACCATGAACGGCATGGAGATCTTCTCGGCGTAGGTCAGCGGGCTCATCGCGCGCTGCGCCTCCAGGCCGGGCCCGCAGTAGGCGTCGGTGAAGAACCAGCCGATGTCCGACGACCCGGCGAACGAGTCCCACGCGTTGACGGCGCGCTCGCTCCACGCGGCGCGGAACCGCTCGCCGTGGTGCGCGGCCAGCCAGGAGGTCATGAAGCCGCCGTAGGAGCCGCCCATCACGCCCACGCGGTCGGCGTCGAGCTCGGGCCGCTCCAGCGCGACGTCCAGCACGGCGAGGATGTCGTCCACGTCGACCGTGCCGAAGCCGCCGATCACGGCCTGGCCGTGCGCCTGGCCGTAGCCCGCGGACCCGCGCGGGTTGGGCAGCACGACCGCGTACCCGGCCGCGGCGTACACCTGCGCCTCGTCGAAGAAGCCCCAGCCGTGGTACATGAACGGGCCGCCGTGCACGGCGAGCAGCACCGGGTGCGGCCCCTCGCCCTCGGGCAGCACGAGCCAGCCGTGCACCGGGTAGCCGTCCGGCGCCGTGCCGGTCAGCTCGACCGACGGCCGCAGCGGCACGGCGGAGCCGAAGTCGGTGAGCGCGCCGCCGCCGACGAGCTCGACCTCGCCGGTGTTGTCCGCCCGCGACACCACGGCCACGACCCGGTCGCCGTCCGCGGCGAACGACTTCACCTCGGCCCGCTCGCCCGCGAGCAGCTCCAGGTCGGCCAGCACGGCGTTGTCGGCGTTCAGCGGCACGCGGCGCAGCTCGACCGCGCCCCGGTTGCGGACCGCCACGAGCACGCCCGCGTCGGTCACCACCGGCGCGCCGGCGGCCTTCTCGCAGTCGACGGTCTCGGTGTCGGTGAGCCGGGTCAGGCCCTCGCCGTCGAACCGCCACAGGCTCGTGTTGCGCGCGACGGCCGAGGTGTTGGGCGCGTGCTCGGGCGAGTAGAACAGCACGCCGCCGTCGGGCAGCGCGACCGGCAGCATCGCCGCACCCGGCGCGCGCACGACCAGCTCGGGCTCGCCGCCGGCGGCGGGCACGCGGTACACGTCGTTGTGGAACACCTCGACCGCGCCGAGGTCGCGCTCGGCCAGGAACAGCACCGCCGCGCCGTCGGCGGTCCAGGTGGGGTCGGCCGCGGAGAACGTGCCGTCGGTCAGCTCCACCGGCTCGGCGTCCGGGTCCAGCGCGTCGACGGTGAACACCCGCGCGTGCCGGTCGGCGGTGAAGCCGATGTCGTCCATCCGGTAGTCGAGCCGGGTGATGTGCCGGGGCGCCTCGGCGTCCGGCGTCGGCGCCTCCCCGCCGTCGGCCGGCGGCGCGCCGTAGCGGCCGGGTTCGGGAACCCGCGAGGTGAACGCGATCCGCCGCGAGTCCGGCGCCCACGCGGGCAGGCCCGCGCCCAGCTCGAGGTCGGTCAGCGCGCGGGCCTCACCGCCGTCGGCGGGCATCACGTGCAGCTGCGGCGCCTTGCCCCGCCCGGTGACGCGCAGGAACGCGACCCAGCGGCCGTCCGGGGAGATCCGGGGTGCCAGGTCGCGTTCCGCCCACGTCCAGCGCGTCGTCCCGCCGCCGTCCAGGGCGACGCGGTGCAGTCCGCCCCGGTAGGCGTTCGCGGCGACGTCCGGGGTGGAGACGTTCACCAGGACGAGGTCCCCACGCACCGTCACGGAGCCGGGCTGGGTCAACGACTGCAAGTCATCGGGGCGCACGCTTCAGCACGTTACCCCAACGATCATTAGCAAGGCTCACGAGATTTTGACGCTCACAGATGGTCACTGGGGGCCGGGACCGGCTTGACCGCCTCCGGGTGCCGGCGCACCTTGACCAGGCTGGCGACCGTGGTGATGGCCAGCACGCCGATGATCACCGACAGCGACACCTCGATGCCGATCGTGGGCACGTGCAGCGGCTCACCGCCGTTGAGGAACGGCAGCGAGTTGGTGTGCAGCGCCTCCAGGATCAGCTTCACGCCGATGAAGCCGAGGATCACCGACAGGCCGATCGACAGGTACACCAGCTTGTTCAGCAGACCGCCGAGCAGGAAGTACAGCTGCCGCAGCCCCATCAGCGCGAACGCGTTCGCGGTGAAGACCAGGAACGGCTCCTTCGTCAGGCCGAAGATCGCCGGGATCGAGTCGAGCGCGAACAGCAGGTCCGTGGTGCCGATGGCGACGATGACGATGAACATCGGCGTGACGAACCGCTTGCCGTCGATCCGCACGAACGACTTGCCGTCGCGGTAGCCGTCGGTCACCGGGTACACCTTGCGGACGAACCGCAGCGCGACGTTCTCCTTGTACTCCTCTTCCTCCTCGTTGTGGTCCGTGCGCGCCAGCTTGTAGCCGGTGTAGATGAGGAACGCGCCGAAGAGGTAGAAGACCCAGCTGAACTGCGCGATGACCGCCGCGCCGACGGCGATGAAGATGCCGCGCATGACCAGCGCCATCAGGATGCCGATCAGCAGCACCTTGTGCTGGTGGATCGCGGGCACCTTGAAGGTGGTCATGATGATCAAGAAGATGAACAGGTTGTCGACGCTCAGCGAGTACTCGGTGATGTACCCGGCGAAGAACTCGCCCGCGTAGACACCGCCCGAGAAGTACCAGATGCCGAGGCCGAACAGGATCGCCACACCCACGTAGAAGGTGACCCACCGGGCGGCTTCACCGATGGTGACCTCGTGCGGTTTGCGGTCGACGATGAAGAGGTCGATGGCCAGCAGGACCATCAGGCCGGCGATCGTGGCGAACCACAGCCACACGGGGACAGACATTGAACGAACCTCCGGTGCATCGCGCGCGCACGCCAATGACCGGAGGTCTCCTCCGCCGGTCAAGCAGACCGACCGGCGGCACCGGGAACCTCACGCCAGGTTCCGTGCTGACGACACCGCCGCTAGGGAGTACTCCCCTCCACGCACACACAGTCTCACGCATGACTGCGGTCCCGCGCCAGCGGAGGTGATCAGGGGCACCCGACCGGACCGCCGGAACCAGCGCGTTCCGCTGAGAGCGCGACCCCCGACCGACAGCCCACTCTCAGCCAATCACGCCTATGGTCAACTCCGTGGCCTCCCTCAACCGCCTCCGCGGCAGGTGGTCGCTCCCCGCGCTCGTCGTGCTGGTCGCCCTGGTGGGCGCCATCGTGGTCTTCACGCGCCAGGGGGACGACCCAGTCCCGGTGAGCACCCGCGACGCGGTGATCGACGTGCCGGAAAGCCCGGACAGCGACCGCACCGTGCAGATCGACACCACCCTGTACCTGCCCGAACGCACTCCCGCACCCGCCATCCTGCTCCCGCACGGCTTCGGCGGCAGCAAGGCGAGCGTCGCCTCCCAGGCCACCGAGCTGGCCCAGCGGGGGTTCGTCGTGCTGGCCTACTCGGCGCGCGGCTTCGGCCGCAGCACCGGCCAGATCGCGCTGAACTCCCTGGACCACGAGGTCCGCGACGCCCAGAAGCTGCTCGACTGGCTGGCCACCCGGGAAGAGGTGGTCACCGACGGTGGCGGCGACCCGAAGGTGGGCGTGACCGGCGGCTCCTACGGCGGCGCGCTGGCGCTGTCGCTGGCCGGTGTCGACCCCCGCGTCGACACCATCGCCCCCGTCATCACCTACAACGACCTGGCCCAGGCGCTGCTGCCGAACTCGGCGCGCGCCGACGGCGTGGCGGGCGACACCCCGGCCGCGGGCGCGTTCGCCGACGACGGCGTGTTCAAGCGGTCGTGGGCGGGCATATTCTTCTCCGCCGGCCTGTCCGGCGCGGACGCGACCAACCCCGGCCAGGAGGCGAGCGAGCCCGGTCAGGACGACGACAGCCAGGGCTTGGACAACGCGGCCGCCGCCGCCACCGCGCCGCCGCAGCAGTCGGGCGACGCCCGACCCGCCGGACCGCTGAACGGCGCCTGCGGTCGCTTCCAGGCCGACGTGTGCGCCGCGTACACCGAGGTCGCGACCACCGGCAAGGCCGGGCCGCAGACCCTGGAGGTGCTGCGCCGCGCGTCGCCGTCCTCGGTCACCAACAAGATCACCCAGCCGACGCTGCTGGTCCAGGGCGAGCAGGACACCCTGTTCGGCCTCGACCAGGCCGACGCCAACGCCCGCCAGATCGCCGCGAACGGCGCGAAGGTCAAGGTCGTCTGGTACGCGGGCGGCCACGACGGCGGCTCGCCCGGCCCCGAGCTGCGCGGGCAGATCGCCGACTGGATGGCGTTCCACCTGGAGGGCGAGGGCGCCGACCCCGGCACCGGCTTCGAGTACACCGTGGTCGGCGCGTTCCGCAGCAGCGGCGCGCCCTCGCTGCGCAACGTCGTCGCGCCGAGCTACCCGGGCCTGGGCGACTCGGCCGCGACGCAGCGCCGCGACGTGCCGCTGACCGGCCGCGAGCAGGTGGTGGTGAACCCGGCGGGCGGCAACCCGGCCGCGGTGTCCAGCCTGCCCGGCCTCGGGTCGGTGGTGTCGCGGTCCAGCTCGCTGTCCTCGCGCCTGTCGATCGACATGCCCGGCCAGGCCGCGGTGTTCCAGAGCGAGCCGCAGACCGCGCAGACGCTGCTGACCGGCGCGTCCACGGTGCGGCTGCGGGTCGCCGCCGTGCCCGGCCAGCCGGTGCCCGCCGACGGCGCGGTGCTGTTCGTGAAGCTGTACGACGCCGACGCGAGCGGCGTGCGGACGCTGCCCGGCTCGGCGGTCGCGCCGGTGCGGGTGACCGACCTGCCCGCCGACGGCACGCCGGTCGAGGTGACCGTGACGCTGCCCGGCGCGGTGCGGCCGGTCGAGACCGACCACCGGCTGCAACTGGTCGTGTCGACCACCGACATGGCCTACGCCAACGCCGCGGAGCCCGCCGCGTACCGGATCTCGCTGGCCTCGCCCGCGCTGTCGGTGCCGGTGGTGCCGGGCGTGAACGCGACCAGCGAGGTGCCGGTCGGCGCGCTGTGGGGCATCGCGATCGTGCTGATCGCGTGCGTCATCGCGGGCGTGGTGGCCTGGTTCCGCCGCCGGCTGACCGCCGACGTCGAGCCGTCGCTGGAGTCGGTGCCGCTGGTGATCGAGAACCTGAGCAAGTCCTACGCGGGCGGGTTCGTCGCGGTGAAGGACCTGTCGTTCCGGGTGGAGCACGGCCAGGTGCTGGGCCTGCTCGGGCCGAACGGCGCGGGCAAGACCACGACGCTGCGGATGCTCATGGGCCTGATCCGGCCCACCGAGGGCGGCATCAGGGTCTTCGGCCACCGGGTGACGCCCGGCGCGCCGGTGCTGTCGCGGATCGGGTCGTTCGTGGAGGGCTCCGGCTTCCTGCCGCACCTGTCCGGCGCGGAGAACCTGCGGCTGTACTGGGCGGCCACCGGCCGTCCCCCGGAGCAGGCGCACGTCGAGGAGGCCCTGGAGATCGCGGGCCTGGGCACCGCCGTGAACCGGCGGGTGCGGACCTACAGCCAGGGCATGCGGCAGCGGCTGGCGATCGCGCAGGCCATGCTCGGCCTGCCGGACCTGCTGGTGCTGGACGAGCCGACCAACGGACTCGACCCGCCCCAGATCCACCAGATGCGCGAGGTGCTGCGCCGCTACGCGGCGGCCGGGCGCACCGTGCTGGTGTCGTCCCACCTGCTCGCCGAGGTCGAGCAGACGTGCACGCACGTGGTCGTGATGCACAAGGGGTCGCTGGTCGCGGCCGGTCCGGTCGACGAGATCGCGACCGGTGGCGGCGAGGCGAGCTTCCGGGTCGACCGACCGGACGAGGCGGCCACCGTGCTGCGGGGCCTGGCGGGCGTGCACGACGTGCACGTGGACGGCGAACAGGTCCACGCGAGCCTCAACGGCACACCGCGCGCCTCGGCGTTGCAGGCGCTCGTGGCCGCAGGCGTGGCGGTGGACCAGGCCGGTCCGCGCCGCCGGTTGGAAGACGCGTTCCTGGAGTTGGTGGGGGAATGAGCGAGAACGGTGTGCACACCGACCCGGCGGCGATCTCGGACCTGACCGACGCGGCGCGGGCCGAGCGCTCGTCGGTCGCACCGGACGGGTCGAAGGTCGGGTACCGGGCGTCGCGGACGCTGCCGGTGCGGGTGGAGCTGGTGCGGCAGTTGCGCCGCAGGCGGACGCAGTTGGTGCTGGGTTTCCTGGTGCTGCTGCCGTTCATCCTGGTGGTGGCGTTCGAGCTGGGGCAGACGTCGCCGAACCGGCGGGCGGGCGGGTTCGTCGACCTGGCCACGGCCAGCGGCGTGAACTTCGTGATCCTGACGCTGTTCGTCAGCGGCAGCTTCCTGCTGCCGATGATCGTGGCGCTGTTCTTCGGCGACACGATCGCGAGCGAGGCGTCGTGGTCGTCGTTGAAGTACCTGCTGGCCGCGCCGATCCCCCGGCACCGGCTGCTGCGGCGCAAGGCCGTGGCGTCCGGGCTGATGTCGGTGTTCGCCCTGGCGCTGCTGCCCGCGGTGGCGCTGGTCGTCGGCGTGGTCTGGTACGGGGCCGGCGAGGCGGTGTCGCCGACCGGTGAGGCGGCGTCGTTCGGGGCCGGGGTGTACGGCGTGGCGCTGGCCGTCGTCTACATCTCCATCCACCTGTTCTGGGTGGCCGGGCTGGCGCTGTACCTGTCGGTGTCCACCGACGCGCCGCTGGGCGCGGTGGGCGGCGCGGTGCTGGCGTCGATCCTGTCGCAGATCCTCGACCAGATCACCGCGCTGGAAGGGCTGCGGGACTACCTGCCGACGCACTACGCGCTGGCGTGGGCGGACCTGCTGTCGTCCGACGTCGACTGGTCGCAGATGGCCAAGGGGACGTTCTCGGCGTTGGCGTACGGGGCGTTCTTCACGTTGCTGGCGGCGCGGAAGTTCGCGCGCAAGGACATCACCAGCTGATGTCGCGCTTCGCCGAACGGCGCACCCGGACCACTCCGGGTGCGCCGTTCGGCGTTCCGCCGGGATCGTCCCGCTAGTGTCCTGCGCCAGGAATCCGGTCAAGATATGAGGCGAGGCGGTCGAGGATCTCGTCCGCGTCCTTGGTCCAGACGAAGGGCCTGGGGTCCTCGTTCCAAGTCTTGATCCAGTCGCGGATGTCGTTCTCCAGGGCGCGCAGTGACTTGTGGGCGGCGCGGCGTAGTCGTTTGTCGGTGAGCAGGCCGAACCACCGCTCGACCTGGTTGAGCCAGGAGGAGTAGGTGGGGGTGAAGTGCATGTGGAATCGGGGGTGCGCTTCCAGCCACTTGCGGACGGTGGGGTGTTTGTGGGTGCCGTAGTTGTCGCAGATCAGGTGCACGTCCAGGTCCGCGGGCACTTCCTTGTCCAGTTTGGCGAGGAACTTCCTGAACTCCACGGCCCGGTGGCGGCGGTGGATCGAGCCGATGACCTCGCCGGTGGCGATGTCGAGTGCGGCGAACAGGGTGGTGATGCCGTGCCGGATGTAGTCGTGGGTGCGGCGTTCGGGCAGGCCCGGCATCATCGGCAGTGTCGGCGCGGACCGGTCCAGGGCCTGGATCTGCGACTTCTCGTCCACGCACAGCACCAGCGCCTTCTCCGGCGGGTTCAGATAGAGCCCGACCACGTCGCGGACCTTGTCCACGAACTGCGGATCGGTGGACAGCTTGAACGTGTCGACCTGGTGCGGCTTGAGGTTGAACGCCTTCCAGATCCGCCCGACCGTGGAGCGGGACAGTCCGCTCTCGGCCGCCATCGACGCGCGCGACCAGTGGGTGGCGTCGACCGGTGTCCGTTCCAGCGTGGCCACCACGACCTGCTCGACCCGCTCGTCGGTGATCTTGCGCGGGGCACCGGGACGCTGCTCGTCGACCAGCCCTTCCAGCCGCTTGTCCAGGAACCGGCGTCGCCACTTGCCCACCGTCTGCGGCCAGATCCCCAACTCGGCGGCGACGTCCTGGTTCGACTTGCCGTCGGCACAGCCCAGCACGATCCGGCACCGCTGCGCCAACGCCTGCGACGACTTCGCCCGCCGCGCCCACCGCGTCAGCGTCTCGCGTTCCTCGTCGGTCAACACCACAGCGGCCACCGGCCGACCCGTCCGAGCCATCGGACAAATCTACACTTACTCAACGAATTTCAGGCGCAGGACACTAGGACAGCGCCGGTCGCTTCGACCTGGGCAGCTTGGCCACGATGAGGTCGTAGGACAGGTCGAGCAGCTCGCGCACCTCGTCGGCCGGGACCGCACCGGCCAACCGGACCCGGTTCCAGCCGTAGCGGCCGATGTAGGCGCTCACGGCGACGTCGTCGGGGTACCGCTCGCGCCAGTGGCCCGCCTCTTCGGCGGTGGCGCCGGACTTGACGCCCACCGTGCCGCCGTCCAGGCCGATGAACGCGAAGATCCTGCCGCCGACCTTGCAGCACAGCTCGCCGTCGCCGAACGGGTAGGTCTCCTCCGCGCCGGGCTTGGCGAGGCAGTGGGCGATCACGTCGTCCAACGTCATGGCGTTCGCCGTCATGCCCTCACGCTAACCGGCCGCGATCTAAGGTGATCGGGTGAGTGTGTACACGGAGGACGAAGGCCGGACGCTGCGCACGGCCGTCTTCGGCGCGATGGTGCTGGTGTCCACTGCGGAGCCGGGTGCGCTGGACGAGGAGAGCCACGCGGGCATCCGGGCCATGGCGACGTTCCCGCCCGGGTTGCGGCAGGTGCTGGGGGCGGCTCGGCCCGAGCTGCCCGCGGGCTCCACGGCCGACGTGGAGGCCGGGGTGCTCGACGCGTTGCGGCGGTCGGTGCGGATCGTGGCCGCGAGGGCGCCGGAGGAAGCCGAGGCGTTCCCCTCGGCGGTGCTGGCGGTGTGCGAGGAGGTCGCCGCGGCGGACGGGACCGTCGGGACGGCGGAGGGCGCCGTGGTGGGCAAGGTGCGAGCCGCCCTCACCCGCGGCTGACCCGCGTCCCCGGCACGGTGCCGCGGTGGTCCCGGTGCCCGTCGTGACCGGCACCGGGACCGCCGAGGCGGGTTACTTGACGCCGGCGGCGTCCATGCCGCGCAGTTCCTTCTTCAGGTCCTGGATCTCGTCGCGCAGGCGGGCGGCCAGTTCGAACTGCAGCTCGCGGGCGGCGTTCATCATCTGGTCGGTCAGCTGCTGGACCAGGTCGGCCAGTTCCGAGCGGGCCATGGTGGTGGTGTCGCGGTCGGCCAGGACGCCCGAACTGGCGCGGCCCGAGGCGCCCGGGTCGCCGGTCGGCTTCTTGCCCCGGGAGGTGTTGCGGCCCGAGCCGCCGGGGGCGATGGCGTCCTCGGCCTCGGCGTAGACCTGCTCGAGGATGTCGGTGATCTTCTTGCGCAGCGGCTGCGGGTCGAGGCCCCGTTCCTCGTTGTAGGCGACCTGCTTGGCGCGCCGGCGGTTGGTCTCGTCGATCGCGTGGCGCATCGAGTCGGTGATCCGGTCCGCGTACATGTGGACCTCGCCGGACACGTTGCGGGCCGCGCGGCCGATCGTCTGGATCAGGCTGGTGCCCGAGCGGAGGAAGCCCTCCTTGTCCGCGTCCAGGATCGCGACCAGGGAGACCTCCGGCAGGTCGAGGCCCTCGCGGAGCAGGTTGATGCCGATCAGCACGTCGTACTCGCCGAGGCGGAGCTGGCGCAGGAGCTCGACGCGGCGCAGCGTGTCGACCTCCGAGTGCAGGTAGCGGACCCGGATGCCCAGCTCCAGCAGGTAGTCCGTCAGGTCCTCGGCCATCTTCTTGGTCAGCGTGGTGACCAGGACCCGCTCGTCGCGCTCGGCCCGCACGCGGATCTCGTGCACCAGGTCGTCGATCTGGCCCTCGGTCGGCTTGACCACGACCTCCGGGTCGACCAGGCCGGTCGGGCGGATGACCTGCTCGACGAACTCACCGCCGGTCTGGCCCATCTCGTACGGGCCGGGCGTGGCCGACAGGTAGACGGTCTGGCCGATCCGGTCGGCGAACTCCTCCCACGTCAGCGGGCGGTTGTCCAGGGCGCTGGGCAGGCGGAAGCCGTGGTCGACCAGGTTGCGCTTGCGCGACGCGTCGCCCTCGTACATGCCGCCGATCTGCGGCACGGTCACGTGCGACTCGTCGACCACGAGCAGGAAGTCGTCCGGGAAGTAGTCGATCAGGGTCGCGGGCGCGGTGCCCGGACCGCGGTCGTCGATGTGGCGCGAGTAGTTCTCGATGCCGTTGCAGAAGCCGACCTGGCGCATCATCTCGATGTCGTACGAGGTGCGCATGCGCAGCCGCTGGGCCTCCAGCAGCTTGCCCTGCCGCTCCAGCACGGCCAGCCGCTCGGCCAGCTCCAGCTCGATGTTGCGGATCGCCTTCTCCATGCGCTCCGGACCCGCCACGTAGTGGGTGGCCGGGAAGATGCGCAGCTCGTCCACCTCCTTGACCACGTCGCCGGTCAGGGGGTGCAGGTAGTAGAGCTTGTCGATCTCGTCGCCGAAGAACTCGACCCGCAGCGCCAGCTCCTCGTACGCCGGGATGATCTCCACCGTGTCGCCGCGCACGCGGAACGTGCCGCGGTTGAACGCGATGTCGTTGCGCGTGTACTGGATGTCGACCAGCGCGCGCAGCAGCAGGTCGCGCTCGACCTCGACGCCCACCTCCAGCTTGATCGACCGGTCGAGGTAGGACTGCGGCGTGCCGAGGCCGTAGATGCAGGACACGGACGCGACCACGATCACGTCGCGCCGGGTGAGCAGGCTCATCGTGGCGGAGTGGCGCAGCCGCTCGACGTCCTCGTTGATCGAGGAGTCCTTCTCGATGTAGGTGTCGGTCTGCGGGATGTACGCCTCGGGCTGGTAGTAGTCGTAGTAGCTGACGAAGTACTCCACGGCGTTGTCCGGGAAGAACCCCTTCAGCTCGTTCGCCAGCTGCGCGGCAAGCGTCTTGTTCGGCGCCATCACCAGCGTGGGCCGCTGCACCTTCTCCACCAGCCACGCCGTGGTGGCCGACTTGCCCGTGCCGGTCGCGCCGAGCAGCACGACGTCCTTCTCCCCGGCGCGGATGCGCCGTTCGAGCTCCGCGATCGCCGCGGGCTGGTCGCCCGCCGGCTGGTAGTCGCTGACCACGCGGAACTTCCCCTCGGTGCGGGGGATGTCACCGACGGGACGGTGCGACGAGTGCGCCTTGACCGGGATCTCGGTTGGGAATGCCACGGGTACGACGGTACGCCGGGGGTACGACATTTTCCGATCCGGACCAGGTCAGGGGTCCGACCGGTGGTCGGGGGGAGCGGGGTGGCAGGTTCCGGACGCGGGCGGTCGACCGGTGGGTCGCTGTCGTCACACTGCGACCATGGTCCTCATCCCCCGCTTGCTCGCGGTCGTCCTGGTGGTGGTCGGCGCGGCCGTGTCCGGGTGCGGTTCCGCCGAGGCTCCGGACCCGAAGCCGAACCTGATCAAGGAGTACTGGGAGTCCCCGCAGGTGGAGAACGACCGCCTGCCGGGCTACGGCGCGAGCCCGGGGGACCGACAGGCCAACCTCGCCGCCTACTACTCCCCCGACCAGCTGGTGTCCCGGCTGATGAGCGTGTTCGAGTGCACCGACGCCTCCGGCGCCACGCGCGGCGGCAACCGGTTCGACACCTCGTGCGACCTCACCCCGGCGGTCCGCCGCGCGGTGCGGGACGTGGGCGGCGACCCCGGACGCGTCTCCGGCCGCGTCCTGCTGGTCAAGCACGAGGACGGCGGGCTGGAGCTGGTGACGCTGTTCATCGCCAACGGCCGGGCGATCGACGCCACCGGCGAGACCTACTCCGGCCTCGACGAGTTCCGCGCGGAGAACGACCTGCTCGACGCGGACGACGTGATCCTCGCGCCCAGCGACCTCACCAGGGTCGAGGGCGACAACCAGCTCGTCACCGCCTACGGCCGGACCCCGTGGGCGGGCCTGCCGTGGCTGCTCGGCGGCGGTGGCGTGCTGGTGCTGGTCGGGCTGCTCCTGGTCCTGCGCAAGGTGCGCCGGTCGCGGTCGTGACGGTGGGTCAGCAGTTGCAGTCGCAGCAGCCGCAGTCGCAGTCGCAGCCCGGTCCGCAGTCGCAGTTGCACCACGCCTCGCGCGGCTTGCCGCTGAACGGGCCGGGGTAGGGGTCGCGGCAGCAGTACTGGCACGTGCCGCACTGGTAGAGCACCGCGAGGCAGCCCAGGACCACGCCGCGGGTCACCGGCGGCTGCACGAGCTTGGGCCAGCACCACAGGCCGCTGCCGGGACGGGGCGGCTCGCCGCCGCGCTTGCCCTTCTTGCCGCCGGTCGGCGGACCGGGCGGACCGCCGTGACCGGGGGCGGAGGGCGGCGGCACGGGACCGGGCGGCGGCGCGGCGCCGGAGGGCTGACCGGGGTGACCGTGCGGGCCGGGGTGCCCGTGCTGACCGGGGTGACCGTGCGGGCCGGGGTGGGCCGGGGGCGGGTACATGCCCGGCGCGGGTTGCCAACCCGGCGGCGGCTGGGGTGTGTGCGAGTGGGGCGCGTGCGCGTGGGGGTCGCCGAACGCGCGCCGGATCGACTCCTTGACCTCGTGCACCAGCAGCACGTGCACGAGCCGGTCGTCAGAGAACTCCACCTCCCGCATCGCGAGCTTGATGCCCAGCGCCGCGTCGTCGCACAGCCGCCGCGCCTCGTCCGGCGTCGTGCCGGTGGCCACCAGCGGGTTCCACGCGCCCGACGCCCGGTCCTCCGCCAGGTCCTCCACCGCGTCCAGCAGGTGCGCCAACCGCCCGAACAGCCGTCCCACCTCGCGCAACGGGGCCGCGTTGCCCGGCCGCCCGGCCAGCACGGCGGTCTGCGCCACGGCCTCCCCCGCCGCCGTCTCGGTCGGCTCGGTCACCGCCGGCACGGACGAGCCGAGCCCGGCGGCGGCCTCCACCTCCGCCTGCCGCCGCACGGCGTCCACCAGCACCGCCGTGTCGAACCCCAGGTCCAGGCCCGTCTCCGCCGCCTGCGCGGCCCACCGCCGCGCCACCTGCCTGCCCACGCCGCGCATCGGGGCCCGCGCGAACACGCCGTCGCCGTCGGCCACGTGGTCGCCGACCTTCGCCGACGCCAGCACCAGGGACACCGACGCGGCCAAGCGCGCGCCCGCGCCGACGGCGACGTCCGCCGACTGCATTCCCCTCAGCGCGCACGGCCCGGCGGAGCGCCGCGACCGCCCGACCTGCGCCTCCACCAGCGCGGAGATGACCAGGCCGTCGTAGTTGGTGACCACGCGGGCCAGGTGGCCGTGGTCGTCGCGCAACGCCAGGCACAGCCCGCACAGGTGCGCCAGCCACGACTCGCGCAGCTCGGGGCCCAGGCGGTTGCGACAAGGGCGGATGATGCCGAACATGGCGGGAAGAGTAAGCGATCATCCTACTTTCGGGTGACAGAAAGGGGCATCTCGGCGATGTCCGTGCCTAAGGTCGGCGCTGTGACGTCGAGCACCGCCGGGACCCGCATGCACATCCACCCGCCGAAGATCGAGTACTTCGACCTCGACGCGAAGAGCAACACCGATCCCAAGGGCCACCTGCGCGGGGTCGACGAGTACCGGCTGACCGCCGCCGGCCTCTACATGTACCGCCCGGTGCCCGGCCACCCGCACCTGTCGCACTTCGAGTCGTGGCTGCTGCCCGCGCACGGCCTGCGCGTCACCCGGCAGTCGTGGCACCCGGGCCACGAGCGCGACTACGACCTGTACGTGGACGTGGTCGAGATCAGCTCCAGCGGCTCGGTGTGGAAGACCGTCGACCTGTACCTGGACCTGGTGGTGCGCACGGGCCGCAGCGTGGCCGTGCTGGACACCGACGAGCTGCTGACCGCGCTCGACCGCGGGCTCATCCAGGCCGACCGGGCGCAGTGGGCGCTGGAGACGACCTACCGCGCGGTCGCCGGCATCGCCGCCCACGGGCACGACGCGGTGCGCTGGCTCGCGTCCCTCGGAACGATCACCACCTGGCGTCGGCGGTAATACAGAGGGTCACACTCGCAGGTCAACCGCCATCCGTGTCCGTCACCTGATAGAGACCGCTTCCACCACAGACCGTGATATAACGAATCAAACCTGATAGTTACCAAGGACACATTCGCGTCTACCCTCGGGTCGCGTGGGAGCGGTCATCACACCTCAGCTCGTTGACGTGGTCGACACCGTCAGCGCAGTTCGCAGCTACTCCAGCGGCATGTCGCGGCACCTGTCGACGTGTCGGGTCGAGCCGTGGGGACTGCGGCTGGAGTGCCCGACGCCGGAGGACCCGTTCTCCGATTCGGAGGTCACCTGGTTGATGCCCTCGCTGGGTCTCCGGCTGACGCACCAGCGGCCCCGGTCCCGGCACGCGCGCAGCGGCCCCAGCGTGCTCAGCGCGGTCCGCGTGCAGCGCGACGGCCGCGCCTGGCGCACCACCGACCTGCTCCTGGGCCTGGCCGTGCCCGGCGGCACGACCGCGCGGATCGTGCGCTGCGAGGAGTTCGCCGCCGCCGTCGCGGGCCGCGTCCTCGGGCCGGGTGACGCCGACCAGGCGCTGCGCACCGTGCACCGCACCCTCGAAGAGGTCAGCCTGCACCGGCACGACCTCGGCTCGTGGCTGACCCACCGGGGCATCTACGACGTCTGGCCGTCCCTGTAGAACGCGTCCACGCGCGCGGTCGCGGCAGCCATCCACGGCTCTTTCGACTCGGCGTAGGCGAACCCGTCCGCGTCACCCCGGTGCCGGTCGGCGAGCTCCAGCTTGAGCGCCGCGTACTCCTCCCGCGCCGCCGCGTCCGCCCGCAGCCAGTCGCGGAACCGGATCGCCCAGGTCCACGCCGGACCGCCCTCGACCCGCACGTGCAGGTTCACCCGCCGCCCCGGGTCCGCGCCCGCGTGCAGCCGCTTGTGCCAGTCCTCCGGCGAGTCGCCCTCGTACCGCACGCTGTCCTCCGCGAGGCCCAGACCGGGGAACCCCGCCTGCGCCAGCGCCTCCTCCAGCTCCGCGGCCTCCTCGAGCGACGTCACGCCCAGCTGGAAGTCCAGCACGTCCTTCGCGGCCAGACCGGGCACGGCCGTCGAGCCGATGTGCTCGACCGCGCGGCCACCGGCGGCGAGCCGGATGCGCGCGGCGACCCGGGCGGCCTGGGCGGGCCACGTCACGTCGTAGGGCACCACGACCGGCGCGCCCGCGGCGTAGCGGCGCAGCCGGACGTTCGACTCGTAGCGCACCAGCCGGTCCGCCCACAGCGCGTCGACCTGCGCCAGCACCAGGTCGGGCGTGCCGGAGTTGTCCAGCCACACGTCCGCCACCGCCCGGCGTCGCTCGTCGTCGGCCTGCGCGGCGATGCGCCGGCGCGCGTCCTCCTCGGGCAGGCCGCGGTCGCGCAGCCGCGCGAGGCGCTGGTCGAGGTCGGTGTGCACGATCACCACCAGGTGGTACAGCGGCGCCATGTCCTTCTCCACCAGCAGCGGGACGTCGTGCACGACGATCGCGTCCTCGGGCGCGGCGGCGATCAGCTCGCCGGTGCGGGCGGCGATCCTCGGGTGCGTGATGCCGTTGAGGGTGGCCAGGGCCCGCTCGTCGCCGAACACCTTCGCCGCGAGCGCGGGCCGGTCCAGCGCGCCGTCCGGGCCGAGCACGTCCGGGCCGAACGCCTCGACGACCTCGCGCAGGCCGTCCGTGCCGGGTTCGACCACCTCCCGGGCCAGCCGGTCGGCGTCGATCACCACCGCGCCGTGCTCGGCGAACCTGCCCGCCACCGTCGACTTGCCCGACCCGATGCCCCCGGAGAGCCCCACGCGCAACATGGCGACCAGCCTGCCACGCGGAGGATCTTCAGGCTCCCTCGACGGGCGTCATCGCCTGCTGGGCCAGCGCCGCCAGCGCGCCCGCGACCGCGTCGTCGGGCAGGACCCCCGCCTTCGCGCGGGCGACGTAGGTGGTCTTGCCCAGCGACCCCATGACCAGCCGCTCGTCCTTCGTGCTGACGAACTGGCCCTTCTTCTTGCCCACGTCGACCTCGCGGACCGTCGCGCCCTCCTGGCGCTCGGCGTCCACGCTCTCGGCGACCCGGCTGGTGGCCGTGGGCTCGTCGTTGTAGGTGGCCAGGCCGATGATGACGGGCGCGGCGGCGATGGGCTGGCGCTCCGGGACCCCGTAGTAGCAGTCGATCTTGCCGGTGCGCCCCAGCGACGGCTCCGGGATGCCGATGATCGTCTTCAGCTCGCCGGGCAGCTCGCGGCCGAGCTTCTGGTGGAACAGCTCGACCGGGACCACCAGCTCGCAGTCGTCGGGGATCGGCCGGTCCACCATCTGCGGGATCCTGGTGATCGTGGTGGGCGGCAGGATCGTCGGGATCTGCGGCTGCACCACCGGTTGCTGCTGCACCGCGGCGCAGCCCGCGCACACGAGCACCGCCATCGCCGCTGCCACCGCCGTCCGCATGCTCATAGCATTCTCAACTTAGCGCACGGCGACGCCAACTCACCCCGAAGGAGTGAACGACGACCGCCCCCCGCCCGAGGTGGGCGAGGGGCGATCGTGGTCGTTCAGTCAACCGGCGAGGATCCGCCGGCCGGTGCTGCTCAGGCGCCGCCCGACAGCTTCTCGCGCAGCGCGGCCAGCTGCTCGTCGCTGGCCAGCGTGCCACCGGCCTGAGCCGGGGCGCCAGTGCTGGACGACGCGGCGGCCGGGGCCTCGCCACCGGACGAGTAGTTGGTCTCGCCGGCAGCCTCTTCCTCGGCCGCGGCGGCCTTGGCGACCTGCTTCATGTGGGCCTCGTAGCGCGTGTGGGCCTCGGCGTACTGCCGCTCCCACTCCTCGCGCTGCTTGTCGAAGCCTTCCTGCCACTCCTGGGTCTCCGGGTCGAAGCCCTCGGGGTAGATGTAGTTCCCCTGGTCGTCGTACTCGGCGGCCATGCCGTACTGGGTCGGGTCGAACTCGGAGTCGACCGTGAAGCCCTCGTTGGCCTGCTTGAGCGACAGCGAGATGCGGCGGCGGTCCAGGTCGATGTCGATGACCTTGACCATGACGTCGTCGCCGACCTGCACGACCTGCTCCGGGATCTCGACGTGGCGCTCGGCCAGCTCGGAGATGTGGACCAGGCCCTCGATGCCCTCGTCCACCCGGACGAACGCGCCGAACGGAACCAGCTTGGTGACCTTGCCCGGCACGATCTGGCCGATCGCGTGGGTGCGGGCGAACTGGCGCCACGGGTCTTCCTGCGTCGCCTTGAGCGACAGCGACACGCGCTCGCGCTCCATGTCGACGTCCAGGACCTCGACCGTGACCTCCTGGCCGACCTCGACGACCTCGGAGGGGTGGTCGATGTGCTTCCAGGACAGCTCCGAGACGTGCACCAGGCCGTCCACGCCACCCAGGTCCACGAAGGCACCGAAGTTGACGATGGAGGACACGACGCCCTTGCGGACCTGGCCCTTCTGCAGCTGGTTGAGGAACTCGCTGCGGACCTCGGACTGGGTCTGCTCCAGCCACGCGCGGCGGGACAGGACCACGTTGTTGCGGTTCTTGTCCAGCTCGATGATCTTGGCTTCGAGCTCGCGGCCGACGTAGGGCTGCAGGTCGCGGACGCGACGCATCTCCACGAGCGAGGCGGGGAGGAAGCCGCGCAGGCCGATGTCCAGGATCAGGCCGCCCTTGACGACCTCGATGACCGTGCCCTTGACGGGCTCGTCCTTCTCCTTGAGCGCCTCGATGGTGCCCCAGGCGCGCTCGTACTGCGCGCGCTTCTTGGAGAGGATCAGCCGACCTTCCTTGTCCTCCTTCTGGAGAACAAGAGCCTCGACCTCGTCACCGACCTTGACGACCTCGTTGGGGTCGACGTCGTGCTTGATCGACAGCTCGCGCGAGGGGATGACGCCCTCGGTCTTGTAGCCGATGTCGAGCAGGACCTCGTCCCGGTCGACCTTGACGATGGTTCCCTCGACGATATCGCCGTCGTTGAAGTACTTGATCGTCTTGTCGATAGCAGCGAGGAAGTCCTCCTCCGTCCCGATATCGTTGATGGCGACCTGCTTCGGCGCAGCGGCAACCGGGACAGTGGTGGTGTCGGTGGACATTAGGTAGGTGGCTCCGGTACGGATTGGGGTTTGTGGCCTGCGGGTTCAACGCTTGCGCGCCAGGCTCGCCCCACCACGAAGACCGACTCACGGTGATCACCGATCGAGGACAGCGCGAACCCACTACGCGGGCGATATCGTACGCGGCTTCCGGCCCGCCGGGCAAACCGGCACCCTTGAATGGAGCAGTGTGTCCGACCAGCACGCGAGCGCCGAACAGGCGCTCGGCACCACCGGCATCGCCAAGCGGGGCGTGGACGCGGCCGAGTCGCGCGCGGCCAACCGCATGTGGTGGGACGCCGACGCCGACGACTACCACGCCGAGCACGGCGACTTCCTGGGCGCGGCGGACTTCGTCTGGTGCCCCGAGGGCGTCCGCGAGCAGGACGTCTCCTACCTCGGTGACCTGCGCGGACGCCGAGTCCTGGAGGTCGGCTGCGGCTCCGCGCCGTGCGCGCGGTGGCTGACGGCGCGGGGCGCGCACGCGGTGGCGTTCGACCTCTCGGCCGGGATGCTGCGGCACGCGGTGGCGGCCAACGCGGCGACCGGCGTGGCCGTGCCGCTGGTGCAGGCCAGCGCCGACCAGCTGCCGTTCGCCGCGGGCAGCTTCGACGCGGCCTGCTCGGCGTTCGGCGCGGTGCCGTTCGTGGCGGACGTGGGCGAGGTCTTCAGGGAGGTCGCGCGGGTGCTGCGGCCGGGCTCCCCGTGGGTGTTCTCGGTCACTCACCCGATCCGGTGGATTTTCCCGGACGACCCGGGACCGGGTGGGCTGACCGTCACCCAGTCGTACTTCGACCGCACGCCGTACGTCGAGGTGGACGACACCGGCCGGGCGACCTACGTCGAGCACCACCGGACCACCGGGGACTACGTGCGGGCGCTCGTCGGGGCGGGTCTGGAGCTGCTGGACGTGGTGGAGCCGGAGTGGCCCGCGGGGCACACCCGGACGTGGGGCCAGTGGAGCCCGCTGCGCGGCCGACTGTTCCCGGGTACCGCGATCTTCCGCACCCGGAAGCCGTAGCCTGCCTCGCATGACCGTCGGTCAAGGGCTGATGGAGGCGCAGAGCGCGCGCTTCGCGAGCGTCGACCCGCTGCTGCCGGCGGTGGTCGCGCCACCCGACGGCGACGTCATCACTGCGGCGCTGCCGGACGGCACGAGGGTCGCGGGCGTGCTCCAGCGCCAGGTGCACGACCGCCGCTCGCCCGCCCGGCTGTGGTCGGCCACCGAGGTGTGGGAGCTGACGCCCCTGCTCGGCAACGCGGGGGCCGCGGGGATGGACGCCCTGCTGCGCGCCTGGCGCAAGCGGCTGGACCTGCTCGGACCGGCGGAGCGGGACTCGGCGTGCGTGCTGAGCTGGCCGAGCCGGGACGCCGAGGCCACCAGGGCGCTGCTGGACCACGGCCTGGTGCCGCTGACCGTGATCGCGGTGCGGCAGGCCCCGCCCCCGCCGGTGGCGGGTTCGGCCACGATCCGCCGGGCCACGCCCGCCGACCTGGAGACGGTGCTGGCCCTGGCGCTGGCCGAGCTGCGCTACTCGTCCATGGTCGGCTCGACGGTGCACCGGCCGGACGCGGCGGCGCTGAAGCGGCGGACGCTGGCCGACCGGCTGGCCTCGGGCGGACCGGCGTGGCTGGCCGAGCGGGACGGCATCGCGGTGGCGCTGGCCGAGTGCGCCCTGGTGACGTCGGAGCCGGGCAACTGGACGGCGACGAGGCTGCCGCCGGGCCGCTGGGGCTACGTGAACTGCGTGTCCGTGCTGCCGGGCGCGCGCGGCACCGGGGTGGGCCGCCAGCTCATGGCGCACGCGCACCGCGAGCTCCAGCGGCTGGGCACGGTCGGCACGTACCTCTACTACAACCCGCCGAACCCGCTGTCCTCGGTGTTCTGGCCGCGACAGGGCTATCGTCCACTGTGGACGATGTGGGAGGTCCGCCCCGCCGGGGCGCTGCGCTAGGCGTCACACCGCGCCGGGTTGCGAGCAATCCTCGGCCGGACCACTATTTGAACTGACCGGTCAGTTCAAAAGGAGGTCCGACGGTGCGCATCCACGCTCGGCGCGTCGGCGTCACCGGGCCGCACGGCCCGCTGCTCAAGCCGACGTCACTGCTGGTGGAGCCGGGTGAGCTGGTGCTGGTGGCCGGTGACCCCGGAGCCGGGCACACCGCACTGGGCCTGGTGCTGTCCGGCCGGATGCGGCCGAGCACCGGCGAGGTCTCCCCCGCCGCAGCCGGGCTGCGCGAGCACGTCGTGCTGGTGGACTCCCCCGACGTCAGCGAGCCCGAGGCGTCGCTGCCCCTGGCCGGCGTGGTCGGCGAGGAGCTGGCCGTGAACGGGGAGCGGAGCGGGCGCAAGGCGGTGGCCGACTGGCTGGTCGAGCGCGGCGCGGACGAGCACCTGGACCAGCGGTTCGAGCAGGTCCCGGCGGCCGTCCGGTGCGCCCTGATGCTGGAGCTGGCCGCGGGCCGGCCCGGCGCGACGACCCTGGTGCTGGACAGCCCCGACCGCTACCACGGCGACCCGGCCGGGTGGATCGGGCTGGCCCGCCGGCACGTGACGCCCGAGCGGTCCGTCGTCGTCCTGTGCACCACGACCAGCGCCGCCGTGCTCGACGTGCCCGTCGCGCGCATCGGCGCGGACAACACCGCCGCGGAGAACTCCGGCGCGGACAACGAGGAGTCGCAGTGACCGCCGTCCGGATGGCGTTCAACGAGCTGCGCCGGATCACCTCCGGCAAGCTGCCCAAGCTCGCGGTGCTGGCGCTGACGCTCGTGCCGCTGCTCTACGCCGCCCTGTACCTGTACGCCAACAAGGACCCGTACGCGCACCTCAACCAGGTGCCGGCCGCGCTGGTCGTCGAGGACAAGGGCGCGACCGCGAGCGACGGCACCCGTCTGGACGCGGGTGTCCAGGTGGCCGAGGAGCTCGTCAAGGGCGACAGGTTCGACTGGCGCCGGGTGGACGCCGAGCAGGCCGAGGCGGGCGTGCGCAACGGCACCTACACGTTCGCGCTGACCCTGCCCGAGGACTTCTCGCAGGCCCTGCTGTCGTCCGGCGACTTCACGCCCCGGCAGGGCGTCATCGTGCTGACCACCAACGACGCGAACAACTACCTCGGCTCCACCATCGCCAACCAGGTCGTGGCCGAGGTGCGCCGGTCGGTGTCGGTGAAGGTCGGCGAGGAGGCCGCGGACAAGCTGCTGCTCGGGTTCTCCACCATCCGGCAGAAGACCGCCGAGGCCGCGGACGGCGCGACGAAGCTCGCCGGCGGGCAGCAGGACGCCCTGGCCGGCGCCCAGGAGCTGGCCGACGGGACCGTGCCGCTGGCCGACGGCGCGGCGCAGGTGTCGGCGGGACTGAAGCAGCTGCGCGACTCGACGGCTGACCTGCCGGTGAAGTCGCAGCAGCTCGCGTCCGGGGCCAAGCAGGTCTCAGACGGCAACGAGACCGTCGCCCGGACCGCCGAGGACTACGCCGCCAAGGCGCAGGACCTGGTCAACCGGCTGGACGCGGTCAACGGCGACGTGGCGGCCAGGCTGCGCGCGCTCGGGTTCACCGAGGAGCAGGTGCAACGCGTGCTCGGCGTGCTGGGCGACGCCCGCCGGCCCGTCGACGACGCCAACGGCAAGGTCCAGGGCACGGCCGGGCAGTTGCGCGCGCTCGCGAACGGCGCCAAGCAGGTCTCCGACGGCGCGGCGCGGCTGGCCGCGAGCACGCCGGCGCTCACCGACGCCGTCACGCGGCTCAACGACGGCGCGGCGCAGGTGTCGTCCGGGGCGGCGCAGGTGCGCGACGGCGCGGCCGGGCTGCGCGACGGCGAGGCGCAGCTCGTCGACGGGGCGAACCGGCTCCGCGACGGCCTGACCTCCGGCGTCTCCCAGATCCCCAACCCCGACGACCCGACCCGCGAGTCGACCGCGCGGACGATCGGCGACCCGGTGAGCGTGCGCGGGGTGAGCCAGACGTCCGCGGGCAGCTACGGCGCCGGGCTGGCCCCGTTCTTCCTCGGCCTGGCCACCTGGATCGGTGCGTTCGTGCTGTTCCTGCTGCTCAAGCCGCTGCCCCGGCGCGGCCTGGCGACCGGCCAGTCGCCGCTGCGGGTGGCGCTCGGCGGCTGGCTGCCCGGCGTGCTGCTCGGCGCGGCGCAGGTGGTGGTGATGTACGCGGTGGTCACGCTGGTGGTGGACATCCGGCCGTCGCACCCGCTGGGCGCGCTGGCGTTCCTGCTGCTGGTGTCGGCGACGTTCGTGGCCGTGCTGCACGCGCTGAACGCCCTGTTCGGCGCGGTCGGCAAGTTCATCGGCCTGGTGCTGCTGATCCTGCAGCTGGTCAGCGCGGGCGGCACGTTCCCGTGGCAGACCATCCCCGTGCCGCTGTACCCGCTGCACTACGGGCTGCCCATGGGTTACGCCGTGGACGGCCTGCGGCACCTCATGTACGGCGGTTCGCTGGGCGGCGTGGGCCGGGACGCGCTGATCCTGGTCGGCTACCTGGTGGGGAGCCTTGCCTTGGCGACGTTCGCCGCGTACAAGCAGCGGGTGTGGACACCCAGCCGCCTCAAGCCCGAACTGGTCCTGTGACGGGCGCGCGCCCCGGCCGCACCGCCGCGACCAAGCAGAAGCTGTTCGACGCCGCCCTGCGGCTGGTCGGCGAACGGGGCGCGGCCGGGGTCACCGTGGACGAGATCGCGGCCGAGGCGGGCGTGGCGAAGGGCACCGTCTACTACAACTTCGCCAGCAAGGACGCGCTGGTGGACGCGCTGCTCCGGCACGGCGTCGACCTGCTGGCCGCGCGGCTGAAGGTCGCCGAGGAGGAGGACGACACGTCCGCGGCGATGGCGTCGCTGGTGGACGGGATGCTCGGGTTCTTCGCCGAGTACCCGGCGTTCGGGCAGTTGCTGGTCTCGGAGCTGTGGCGCACGCCCGGCCAGTGGCACGACACGTTGAGCCTGCTGCGCGACGACATCGTGTCGATCGTGCGCGGCCAGATGCAGCGGTTGGCCGACGCGGGCCGCCTGCCCGACGGCGTGCAGGTGGGCACGGCGTCGGCGGCGCTGTTCGGCACCCTGCTCGTGACCGCGCTGGACTGGCAGGTGTTCCAGCCCGAACGCAGCCTCGCCGACGTGCGCGAGTCGGTGTTGTCCCTGGTGCGGGGCCTGCGGCCGGCCTGATCAGCGGGCAGGCGACCCGGTGGGCCGCAGGTCGCGGAGCACCACCAGGGCGGCGGGCAGCTCCGCGCAGCCGGGGCCGTGCGGGTCCACCGCGCCGAGGTCGGTGGTGATCGCGGCGGTGCAGAAGCCCGGGTCCAGGTCGAGGACCACGCGGGTGCCGGCGCCGGCGGGCGCGGCGAACGGCTCCGGTCGCCCGGTCGGGCGGAGGCCGGTCAGGTCCTGCCGGAAACCCCGGCCGTCCCGCCACACCTCGACGGTGGCGTGCGCGCTCAGCGCCGCCGCCGCGGCGGTGACCCACCGGTTCGGGCCCAGCAGCGAGCCGAAGTAGCCGGGTCGGGGCAGGTCCCGTCCGCCCAGGGCGTCGGCTTGGTCGTCCACGACGGAGAACGCGAGGTCGCCGCGGACCTCGACCACGACCCGCGGGACGTGCGGCGGCGCGACCCGGGCGGCCGGGTGCAGCGCGTGGTCGAGGACGCCGCGCAGCACCTCGGTGGCCGACCTCGGGTCGCCGCGGCCGAAGAACAAGCCCGGTCGGCGGCGGACGAGCTCGTCGAACTCCGGCACCGTGATGTCGCCGGCGTCGTACCCGTGCTCCGCCACGCGCTAGTGCCGCATCACCCAGGTGTCGATCTCGCCGACCTGGTGCACCGACGGGGGTCGGCCGTCCAGGGCGCGGTGGACGGCGTCGAGGACGCCGGTCGAGGTCTCGTCGTGGCTCAGCCAGCGGGTGCTGCCGCCGTGGCGGACGAAGCCGAGCACGACCTGCTGGGTCGGGTGGCCGTCCAGGGCCGGGTCGGGCACGCCGCGCACGGCGTGGATGGCGCCGCTGTCGTGCACCTCCACCACCGGGGCGTGCGGTGCGAGCAGGGGTGCGACGGCGCGCAGGACGGCGTCCCGGTAGCTCGCGTGCACCCAGGCCACCAGCAGGTCGGAGGGCCCGTCCACCACCTCGCGGACCCGGTCGGCCAGCTCGGCCGGTCTGGCCCAGTCCGCGGCCACGGCGATCCGCGCGCCTCGCGCGCCGCTGACGTGCGGCACGTGGGCGCGACCGCGCAGGGCGGCCTTGGCCGCGCTGCCCAGCAGCCCCTCGGGCCGGCGGCTGGGCAGCACCACCCGCCAGCCCTGCGCCACCAGCTCGTCCGCGCACCCCTTCAGCATCCCGGTCCCGCCCAGCACCAACGCCGTCCGCTCGCTCATCGCACCGACTCCTCGCCGCGTTCGGCGGCCCGCCGCAAGGGGCCGGACCGCCACTGGTCGACCTCACGCTGCCCGCGCAGCCGCACCACCGCGATCCGGTCGGCGTGCTCGCCCCGGAGCACCGCGCGGACCCGTTCGCCGGTGCGGGCGTGCGACTTCCACGCCCACCGCAGCAGGTGCTCGGGATCGGTGAGCACCGTGCGCAGCGGCGGTTCGACGTTGCCGTTCCACAGCTCCTGGCGGCGCAGCCGGCGCACCGCGGTCCGCACCGTCACCCGCCGCATCACCACGTGCCGCGGGTGGTCCAACCAGACCAGCGTGTCGGCGTGCTCCAGCAGCACCGGCCGGACCAGGCTGTACTGCCACTCGGTGGCCCACGCGTCGCCCTTGACGAACCTGCGCACGTCGTCCTCGAACTCCACCCTGGGAGTCCACTGTGGACCATGGAACAGCGAGTCCATCTCCACATAGGACAGCCCGAGGGTGCGGGCGACGAGACTGGCCAGGGTCGATTTCCCGGAGCCGGACGTGCCGGCCACGAGCACCCGGCGCGGCGGGTGCGGCAACTCGTCGGCGGGTCCCAGGAGCGGCACCGAGCCAGGCTACCGCCAACCGAGGTCCGACAACTCCGCCACGCGCACGGGTTCTCCGGTCTCGATGCTGCGGTTCGCGGCGAAGCCCGTGGCCAGCGACAACGCGCCGTCGCGGTGCGTGGCGCGGCGGCCGAGGGGGTCCGGCTGGCCGGGCGGTCCGTACAGCACGGCGGTCATCCGGGCGTCCGCGCCGCCGTGCCCGGCGCGACCGGCCTCCAGCGGGATCTCGACGGCCCTCTCGAACAGGGGCTGCACGGTCAGCCGGACGTGCCCCTCCTCGGGGTTGGCCTCCTTGCCGTGCACGGCCGGCTGCCGGCCGCTGACCCAGCTGTTCTCCACCACCTCCAGCTCCAGCCGGCCGCGGCTGCCGTTGACCATCAGCCGGTAGCCCTCCCACGGCGAGTAGGCCGTCAGGTGGTAGGTCAGGGTCGCGCCGCCGGCGTAGCGGACCAGCACCGACATGTCGTCCTCAATGGACACACCGGGGGCGAAGGGGTTCCGGTCGCGCAGGTAGCCGTCCTCGTGCTCGGCGTCGAGGTAGAGCCGGCGCAGCCAGTCGTCACGGCCGATGTGCAGGGCGAACGGGTCGTCATGGGCCTCCGGCGAGCCGTGCACCCGGTCGTAGGGCCGATGATGGCCGTGCCGCTTGCCGTTCTCGTCGCCGTAGAAGAACAGCCGCCCGTACGCGTGCACGACCTCCGGCACCGAGCCGACCCACCAGTTGAGCAGGTCGAAGTGGTGGGTGGCCTTGTGCACCAGGAGACCGCCGGAGTCGGCCTTGTCGCGGTGCCAGCGGCGGAAGTAGTCGGCGCCGTGGCGCACGTCGAGCAGCCACTCGAAGTGCACCGAGCCGATCTCGCCGACCGCGCCGCCGGCCAGCAGCTCGCGGACCTTCTCGTGCACCGGGTTGTACCGGTAGTTGAACGTGACCGTGACGCGGCCGCCGGTGCGGTCCACCGCGTCGAAGACCCTGCCGACGCCCGCCGGGTCCACCGTCATCGGCTTCTCGGTGACGACGTCGCAGCCCGCGTCCAGCGCCTCGACGATGTAGGTGTCGTGGTTGCGGTCGACGGTGCAGACCACGACGACGTCCACCCGCTCGTCGGCGATCATCCGCCGGAAGGCCTCGGCCGCGTAGGTCGGCACGGGCCGGTCGAGGCGTGCGTTGTGCACGGCCATGCGGGTGGGGTTGACGTCGCAGAACGCGACCAGCTCCCCCTGGTCGGCGTGCTCGACGATCGCGTCCACGTGCAGCTCGGCGCGTGCGCCGGTGCCCACGACCGCGTAACGCCTGCGTGCCATGCGCGCCTCCTGGTAAGCGTTTTCCGCCACGCTAACCCGCGCCGACCGGACACCGTCAAGGCCGCGATCTCACCCGGCGGTCAACGACGCCAGGTGCCGGCGCAGCACGGCGCGCATGACCTCCGGCGTGGTGAGGTCGGGCTGGAGCACACCACCCAGCGCGAGGCCGTCGAGGAGCGCGGCCAGCCGTTCGGTCTCCACCTCCACGTCCGCCACGCCGCCACCGGCCAGGACCCTGCCGACGATCATGCGCAGGCCCTCGTGCAGCCGCCGCGCCTGCGACCGCAGCGCGGGCCGGGTGCGTGCGGCGGTGGTGAAGGCCAGCCAGATCTCCGACTCGTCGCGGCGGTCCGGGTCCAGCGGCAGGAGTTCGCCGAGCAGGTCCTCGACCGCCTGCCGCCGCCCGTCCCGGGTCGCCGCCGCCCGGACCGCCGCGACGTGGGCCATGATGCGGCGTTCGAGCCGGTCGTTGAGCTCCTCGAGGGCGAACCGGAGCAGGTCGTCGTGGTCGGCGAAGTAGTGCCGGACCGAGCCGATGGCGAGCCCGGCCTCGTCGGCGACGTTGCGCAGCGACGCCTGCTCCAGACCTTGGCGGCGGACGACGCGGAACACGGCCTCGGCCACCTCGCGGCGACGGGCCTCGGGGTCGACGACCTTGGGCACACCCCTTTCTAGCACACCCGTGCTAGCTTATTTGGCACAGGCATGCCACAAAACGAGGGGGACGTCGTGCCGACTTGGGTGTTGATCGCCGCAGGGGTGGTCGTGGTGGTGGCGAAGCGGTTCCACGGCGAGCGGGTGAACGCGCGCGACCTCGCCGGGCCGCCCGTGGTGCTGGCGGGGCTCGGGGTGTACGCGCTGCGGGAGGTGCACCTGACCGCGGTCGACTGGACGTGGCTGGTCGCGGGCTCGGTGGTCGGGCTCGGGCTCGGCGTGGCGCGGGGCGCGACGATCCGGGTCTTCACCCGGGACGGCGTGCCGTGGCAGCGGTACACGCCGTGGACGCTGCTGGTGTGGGCGGGCTCGGCGGCGGTGAGCGTGGCGCTGGCCCTGGCCGCGGCGTCGGCCGGCACGGCGGCGGACGCGCGCCCGCTGACGCTGTCGATCGGGATCGGCCTGCTCGGCGAGGCGATCCCGATCGGCATGCGCTTGCTGAAGACCGCCTAGCAGGCCGGGAACAGGCGGCGGGTGCTGTTCGGCTCGGTGCGGGCAGCGGCGTCGGTGAACCGGCAGCCGTAGGTCGGCGCGGCCACGACGGCCGGGTCGTCCACCACGTCCGCGGCGGGCCGGCGGCCGGTGTCCGCCCAGGCCAGCAGGTCGTCCCAGGCCCCGCCGACCTCGTTCGGGCTGAACTCGCAGTGGCCGATCGCGCGGATCGCCCGCTGCGCGAGCAGGTGGCCGCGGCCGTTGCGCTCCACGTCGCGCTCGTAGACCTGTTCCATCGAGAACGGCACGAACAGGTCGCCCAAGTCGTGCAGGGACAGCACCGGCGCGGACGGGCGGCCGGCGATGCGCGGCACCTCGGTCAGCCTCGGCGTGAGGCGGGCCTTCGGGTTCTCCGGCAGCACGCGCTGGACCTCGCGGTTGACGTCGACCGGCGCGTTCGGCTCGTACCGGGTCAGCACGTTGGTCGCGACCTGGCCCGGGTCGGCCGCCAGACCCTCGCCGCCCGACGGCGTGGCGAGGCCGAACAGGAAGTCCTTCCAGTACGCGAACGCGGGCGCGAAGCCCGGTCGCGGTCCGCCGCTGCGGTTCGCGACGATCGCGGCGAACTGCGCGCCCCGCTCGTTCGGCGTGCCGGTCAGCCCGAGCGCGGCCTGGATGCGCGGCACCACCGCGGTCGGGTAGTCGGCCGGCGCCGGCCACGCGCGGATGCCGCTGAGTGCCTGCGCGGTGACGTTGTAGTCGAGGAAGAAGTCGAACAGCTCCTGGTCACCGAGCACGCCGCACAGCGGTAGCGCGGCCCGGTAGAAGCCGGGGAACTGCTCCAGCGACCGGCCGATGACGTGACCGCCCATGGAGACGCCCGCGATGAACGCGTCCCGCGGCTTGCCGACCACCCGGTGGAAGTGCTTGGCCAGGTCGTGCGTGCTCAGCACACCGGCCTCCACGTCGTAGCCGTTGGCGTAGTAGCTGGACGCGGCCCAGGCGAAGCCCTGGTCGAGCAGCTTCTGGCGCAGGCCGTAGGCGGGCGGGTCGACGGTGAGCACGGTGCTCGCGCCGCGGTGGCCGTGCGCCCACAGGACCAGCCGGCCGTTCCAGCGCGGCGGCACCTCGATCGTGTACGCGGCGTGCTCGTGCACGCCCTGCAACACCCGGGACGGCTCACCACCGACCTGCGCGGGCGGCAGCGGCGGGTTGTCGATCGTGTAGCCGGGCAGCGGCCGGTCACCGGGCGGCGTCGACGCCGCGGCCGGTGGTGCCAGCAGGACCAGGACGAGCGCCAACCCGAAGATCCGTCGCATACCGCCCATTGTGCTCACCACCGCAGGTCCGCCACCAGCTCCTCGTGGGTCAACTCGAAGGTCAGCGGGTAGCTCACCCGGATCACGTCGTCCTCCTCGCGGGTGAGGCGGGCGCCGGGGAAGACGCGGGCGACCAGGCGCAGCATCGGCTGGTTCTCGCCCAGGACGTCGCCGTGCAGCTCGTGGTAGCGCAGGCCGGTGGCCAGTCGGCCGAGCGCGGCCACGAGCTCGGTGCCGACACCCTTGCGCTGCCACGGGTCGACCACGGCCAAGGCGATCTCCGCCGTGTCGTCACCGGTGGCGATCAACCGGCCGATGCCGATCGGCGTGCGGTGGCACTCGGCGACGACGGCGGCCTTGCGGTGGCCGTCGAGGTCGGTGAGCCGGCGGCGCATGGACGCGGTCAGGCGCGGCACCGGGGCGTGGAAGCGCAGGTAGCGGCTCCGCGGGGACAGGCCGTGGAACACGGTGTCGACGACGTGGCCCGCCTCGGCGGCGTGCAGTTCGCGGACTCTCATGGCGGACGCCCCTTGGGTTCGGATTCCGAACCCTAGCTGGATCCGTTTTCCGAACGCAAGGGGTATCGTGGGCGGACATGGCCCACGTGAAGGTTGCCGACGAGCTGTGCACGGTGTCGCTGCCCGCCGCCCTGCTGGGCGAGCGCTGGACGTTGTTGCTGCTCAGGCAGGCGTTCCTGGGCACGCGGCGGTTCGAGGACTTCCAGACCGCGATGGACATCTCCCGCAGTGTGCTGACCGAGCGGCTGGGCACGCTGGTCGAGGAGGGCATCCTGCGCCGCGAGGCGTACAAGGACGTGCGGACGCGGTACGAGTACCGGCTGACCGAGAAGGGCCTCGACCTCTACCCGGTGCTGATGGCGCTGCGGAAGTGGGGCGACCGCTGGATGTCACCGGCCGAAGGTCCCTCGTTCGACCTGCACCACCGCACGTGCGGCGGGGATGTCGGCGTGCACGTGGCGTGCGAGGGCTGCGGCGCGGAGCTGACCGCGCGGGACGTCCGCGTCACGCCGCTGCGCGACTCGGGCGCGTGAGCACAGCACCTGCCCCACGGCCGCGCCCGCGACCACCGAACACCGGGCCGTCGACCCTGGCCACCCCTTCCGCCACGACGAATGCCGACCCGCCGACCCGCCGAGCGAAGTACGACTGTCCGCACCCCGCGCCGGTGACGCCCGCAGCGGTCAACGACCGGGAAAAGCGTCACCAACCGTGCGCGTTACCGCCCCCGGTCACCTCTTTCCGGTGATTATCGCGTTCCACCGGACAACGGCGTGGCACTCTAACCGGGCATTGCCGGAACAGAAAGGCGACTCCTATATTCGGACAGGCTCGGTGCGATAAACCGAGCCTTTCCCCCGATGAGGAGAAAACGCGATGATGAAGACGGCAAAGGCGTTGGCGGTGACGGCACTGGGTATCGCCCTCGCGTTCGGCCCCGCGGTCGCCGCCACCGCGGCGCCCGCCACCCCGGGCACCGCGACCACCGCTTCGGCGAGCCCGCGGTACGAGAACCTGGGCGGGGTGAACCTCTGGGAGTTCTGCCGCAAGCTCGGCCACCGCGACGTCACGAACGAGTCGCCGCACACCGTCTACAGCTGGTACTGCGTCCGGCAGGACGGCAGCCTCGAGGACATCAACATGTACGCCGCCTGCCAGTGGCAGTACAACAAGCAATGGGCCAAGCCCGCCTACTGGGACGAGAACGACGAGTACAGCTGGTACTGCTACCTCGACTGACCGGGTCGATTCTCAGTGGGCGGCGGCATCCCAGGAACGGCCGACGCCCACTGAGACCTCCAGCGCCACCGACAATTCATAGGCCCCGCCCATCTGCGCGCGGACCAACTCCTCCACTTGTTCGCGCTCGCCCTCGGCGATTTCCAGCACGAGTTCGTCGTGCACCTGCAACAGCATTCGCGACCGCAGACCCGACTCCGCCAGCGCGCGGAACACGCCCAGCATCGCGACCTTGATGATGTCCGCCGCACTGCCCTGGATCGGCGCGTTCAACGCCATCCGCTCGGCCATCTCCCGGCGCTGCCGGTTGTCGCTGGTCAGGTCCGGCAGGTAGCGCCGGCGGCCGAGGATCGTCTCGGTGTAGCCCTTCTTGCGCGCGTCCTCGACCACGGCGTGCAGGTAGTCGCGCACCCCGCCGAACCGGGCGAAGTACGCCTCCTTCTGCTCCCGCGCCTCGGCCGCAGAGATCCGCAGCTGCTGCGCCAGCCCGTACTCCGACAGCCCGTACGCCAGGCCGTACGACATGGCCTTCACCCGGCGGCGCTGCTCTGCGGTGACCTCGGAGGTCGGCACCGAGAACGCGCGGGAGGCGACGAACGTGTGCAGGTCCTCGCCGCTGCGGAACGCCTCGATCAGGCCCTCGTCCTCGGACAGGTGCGCCATGATCCGCATCTCGATCTGGCTGTAGTCCGCGGTCATCAGCTCGGCGTAACCCGGCCCGACCACGAACGCCTCGCGGATGCGCCTGCCCTCGTCGGTGCGGATCGGGATGTTCTGCAGGTTCGGGTCGGTGGACGACAGCCTCCCGGTCGCGGCGATCGTCTGGTGGAACGTGGTGTGGATGCGGCCGTCGTCGGCCACCGACTTGAGCAGCCCGTCCACCGTGGACTTCAGCCGGGTCACGTCCCGGTGCGCGAGCAGGTGCTGCAGGAACGGGTGCTGGGTGGACTCCAGCAGGTTCTGCAGCGCGTCCGCGTCCGTCGTGTACCCGGTCTTGGTCTTCTTCGTCTTCGGCATCTGCAGCTCGTCGAACAGCACGGTCTGGAGCTGCTTGGGCGAGCCGAGGTTGATCTCCTTGCCGATCACCGCGTAGGCGTCCTGCGCGGCCTGCTTCACGCCCGCGGCGAAGTGCGCCTCCAGCGCCGCCAGGTGCTCGGCGTCGATCGCGATGCCGACCGCCTCCACCTCGTCCAGCACCATCATCAGCGGCAGCTCCAGGGTCGCCAGCAGCGACTCCTGACCGGTGGCGACCAGCTCCGCGTCCAGCGCGTCGGCCAGCTCCGCCACCGCGAACGCCCGCACGATCGCCGCCTGCGCGGTCTTCTGCCGGTCCTCCTCCTCGTCGGCCAGCAGCGACAGCTGGCCGTCGTCGGGCTCCTCGGCCCGCAGCTCGCGCTTGAGGTAGCGCAGCGCCAGGTCGTCCAGCGCGAACGACCGCTGGCCGGGCCGCACGAGGTAGGCGGCCAGCGCCGTGTCGCTGCTCACCCCGCGCAGCGTCCAGCCGCGGGCCCGCAGCGCCCGCAGCGGCAGCTTCAGGTCGTGCGCCGCCTTGCTCACCGACTCGTCGGCCAGCCACGCGGCCAGCGCGTTCTCGTCGGCCTCGGTCAGCGCCGCGACCTCGACGTACCCGCCCTCGCCGCCGACCGCGGCCAGCGCCAGGCCCTCCACGTCGCCGCCGGCGGCGCGGATCGCCACGCCGACCCGGCCGGAGCGCGCGTGCGCGTCCAGCCAGGCCGCCAGCCCGCCCGCGGGCACCGCGCCGCCGCTGACCGCGAAGCCCTCCTCGGCCTCCGGCTCGGCGGTGGACAGGGTGGAGAACAGCCGGTCGCGCAGGACCCGGAACTCCAGCTCGTCGAACAACCGGTGCACGGCGTCGCGGTCCCACGGCCGGGCCTGGAGCTCCGCCGGGCCCAGGGGCAGCTCCACGTCGCGCACCAGCTCGGTGAGCTGCCGGTTGAGCATGATGTTGGCCAGGTTGGCGCGCAGCGCGTCGCCCACCTTGCCGGGCACCTCGTCGATGTGGTCGATCAGCCCGTTCAGCGAGCCGAACTGGGTGAGCAGCTTCACGATCGTCTTCGGGCCGACGCCGGGGGTGTTCGGCAGGTTGTCCGACGAGTCGCCGCGCACCGCCGCGTAGTCGGCGTACAGCTCGGGCGGCACGCCCTGCTTCTCCAGCACCAGCTCGGGGGTGTAGCGGGCCAGCTCGGACACGCCCTTGACCGGGTACAGCACCGTCACCTTGTCGGTGACCAGCTGGAGCGCGTCGCGGTCGCCGGTGCAGATCAGCACCTCGAAGCCCAGCGCCGTGGCCTGCGTGGTGAGCGTGGCGATCAGGTCGTCGGCCTCGAAGTTGGGCTTGGACAGCACCGGGATGTTCAGCGTGCCCAGGACGTCCTCGATGAGGCTGACCTGGCCGCGGAACTCGTCCGGCGTCTCGCTGCGACCGGCCTTGTACTCCGCGTACGCCTCGGTGCGGAAGGTCTTGCGCGAGACGTCGAACGCCACCGCCACGTGCGTCGGCTTCTCGTCCCGGAGCAGGTTGATGAGCATCGAGGTGAAGCCGTAGACCGCGTTGGTGGTCTGGCCCGTGCCCGTCTGGAAGTTCTCCTTGGGCAGCGCGAAGAAGGCGCGGTAGGCCATGGAGTGACCGTCGACCAGCAGCAGGCGGGAGGCTTCTGAAGTGCTCACGGGCCGAGTCTAGGGTGGGGGTCCGACAGTTCTGCACCGACTGGAGCAACCCGTGACGCCAGCACCCGAGGACATCCCCGGCGCCGACCAGGACGTCGCCCACGAGCAGCTGACCTCGAAGCTCGGCATCGAGATCACCCGATGGGATGCCGACCGGCTGGTCGGCACCATGCCGGTGAAGGGCAACCGCCAGCCGTACGGGCTGCTGCACGGCGGCGCGAACGCGGCGCTGGCCGAGACGCTGGGTTCGATCGCGGCGGCCATGCACGCGGCGCCGGAGCGGCTGGCCGTGGGCCTGGAGCTGTCCTGCACGCACCACCGGGCCGTCACCGAGGGCGTCGTCACGGGCGTGTGCACGCCGATCCACCGTGGACGCAGCACCGCCACGTACGAGATCGTCATCACCGACGACCAGGGCCGGCGCGCGTGCACGGCCCGGTTGACGTGCTTCCTCAAGGACGCCCCGAAAGACCAACCGAAGGTGTGAAGGTGCGGTTCGGCCGGCCGAGGTGTGCAATTCAGGGTGACCCGGTGAGTCGGAGGTGGGCGTGCGGCGCGTGGTGCTGGTGATGGCCGTGGTGTTGGCGGCGGCCGGGTGCGGTGACGCTCCGGTGGTGGCCGGTCCGGAGACGACGGCGAGTTCGGCGGAGACCTACCCGGTGCCGCCGCAGACGGTGCGGCCGGACGAGAAGCCGCTCAAGATCCCCACCACCTCGGACGGCGACACGGCGTTCACGCTGGTCGGGCTGACCGCCGAGATGCCGACGCTGATCGGCAGCCACGCCGAGTTCCACGCCAAGGGCCAGTTCGTCCGGATCCGGATGAGCGTGATCAACAACGGCCGCAGCAGCGTGTCGTTCGACGCCCGCAGGCACGTGCTGATCGACGACCACGAGGTCGAGCACCAGGTGGACTCGCAGGCCATGACCATCAAGCGGCAGCCGGAGACGATCGACCTCGGCGCGAACGTGCGCCTGGAGTACGACGTCTACTACGACCTGCCCGAGGACGCCAAGCCGCTGGCCCTGCGCGTGTACGGCGGTCCGACGCTGACCGACCTGAAGGACGAGTCGAGCACGGAGATCCCGCTGGCCCAGCCGTAGCCGGGCCGGCGGGATCCCGCGGCGACCGTCAGTGACCGCCGAGGTACGCGGCGCGCACCTGGGGGTCGTCCAGCAGCTCCGGTCCGGGGGCGCTCTTCACGACCCGGCCGGTCTCCAGCACGTACGCGCGGTCGGAGAGCTTCAGCGCCTGCTGCGCGTTCTGCTCGACCAGCAGCACGGTCGTGCCGCGCTTGTTGATCTCCTTGATGATCTCGAAGATCTGCGCGATGAGCATGGGCGCGAGGCCCATCGACGGCTCGTCCAGCAGGAGCACCTTCGGCTTGGTCATCAACGCCCGGCCGATGGCGATCATCTGCTGCTCGCCGCCGGACATCGTGCCGCCGAACTGGTTCTTGCGCTCCGCGAGCCGCGGGAACAGCTCGTAGACCTCGGCCAGGTCGGCGTCCAGCGCGTCCTTGCGGGTGTAGGCGCCCATCAGCAGGTTCTCCTGCACCGTCATGCCGGGGAACACCCCGCGGCCCTCCGGTGACTGGCCGATGCCCGCCATGACCCGCTTGTGGCCGGGCATCTTGGAGATGTCGTCGCCGTTGAACAGCACCTGGCCGCTGGTCAGCGGCCGCAACCCGGAGATGGTCTTCAGCGTGGTCGTCTTGCCCGCGCCGTTGGCGCCGATGAGCGAGACGATCTCACCGTCCTGGACCTGGAGGCTGATGCCCTTGATCGCGGCGATCTTGCCGTAGTGGACGTGGATGTCCTTGAGCTCAAGAAGCATCTTCGGACACCCCCAGGTAGGCTTCGATGACCTTCGGGTCGTTCTGCACTTCTTGCGGGAGCCCTTCTGCGATCAGCTGGCCGAAGTCCAGCACCGCCACGCGGTCGCTGACGCCCATGACCAGGCTCATGTCGTGCTCGATCAGCAGCACGGTCCGGCCGCTGTCGCGGATCTTGCGGATCAGCGCCTGCAACGACTCCTTCTCGGCCGGGTTCATGCCGGCCGCCGGCTCGTCGAGCAGCAGCAGCTTCGGGTCGGTGGCCAGCGCGCGGGCGATCTCCAGCCGCCGCTGGTCGCCGTAGGGCAGGTTCTTCGCGGTCTCGGTCATCCGGCCGGGGATGCCGACGAAGTCGAGCAGCTCCCGGGCCAGCTCGCGGCCGCGCTTCTCCTCCTTGCGGTGCCACGGCAAGTTGAGCGTGGCGCCGATCGCACCGGTCTTGTGGTGCGCGTCCGCGCCCACCATCACGTTCTCCAGCGCCGACATGTTGTGGAACAGCCGGATGTTCTGGAACGTGCGGGCGATGCCCTGCTTGGTGATCTTGAACCGCTTGCCGCCGTCGATCCGGGCGCCGTTGAACAGCACCTGGCCCTCGGTGGGCTGGTAGACGCCGGTGACCACGTTGAACACGGTGGTCTTGCCCGCGCCGTTGGGGCCGATCAGGGCGAAGATCTCGCCCTGGCCGACGCTGAGCCGCGCTTCGCGCAGGGCGACCACGCCGCCGAAGCGCATGGTCACGTTGTCCAGCTGAAGGACGGGAGTGCTCACTTGGCCGCCTCCGTCGTCGAGACATCGGTGTCCGGACCCGCGACCTCGGCACCCATGGTGCCCATGCCGCCGGTGCCCTCGTGCAGCTCGGCCTTGCGCCGCCGCGAGGGCAGCAGGCCCTCCGGCCGCAGGGCCATCATCAGCACCAGCACGCCGCCGAACAGCAGGATGCGGTACTCGGCCGGGTCCTTGCCCAGCGCGTCCTTCAGCCAGCCGACCTCGCGGAACCGCTCGGGCAGCCAGGCGATGACGAACGCGCCCAGCATGACGCCGGGCAGGTTGCCCGCGCCGCCGAGCACGACCGCGGCGAGGATCGTCGCGGACAGGATGAACGGGAACGTGTTCGGCTCGATGAACACGGCCTTGCCCGCGTAGATGCCGCCGGCCAGACCGCCGATCATGGCGCCGATGGCGAACGCGAGCAGCTTGAACTTGAACGTCGGCACGCCCATCAGCTCGGCCGCGTCCTCGTCCTCCCGGATCGCCGCCCACGCGCGGCCGACGCGGCTCTTCTGCAACCGCACCGAGAAGATGATCACCAGCACGATGGCGAGGACCATCAGGTAGTAGTACGGCGCGGGCAGCACGCCGAACTCGATGCCGATCGACGGCATGTCCGTCGGGTGCGGGATGTTCGGGATGCCGCGCGCGCCACCGATCTCGTCGGTGTTGTTCGCGGTGATCCGGATGATCTCACCGAACCCGAGCGTCACGATCGCCAGGTAGTCGCCGCGCAGCCGCAGCGTCGGCGCGCCGAGGATGACGCCCGACACCGCCGCCAGGAAGACGCCGAACACGACCGTCGGCCAGTACCACCAGCCGTGCTCGGTGGCGAAGTAGGCCAGGGTGTAGCCGCCGATGGCGAAGAACGCCACGAAGCCGAGGTCGAGCAGGCCCGCCTGGCCGACCACGACGTTCAGGCCGACCGCCAGCAGGATGTAGGTGCCGATCGGGTAGATCAGCACGGTCGTCCAGTCCGCGCCGGGCGACATGAACGAGCCGATCCACGGCGCGGGCAGGATCAGCGCGAAGACGATCGCGCCGAGGTACACCAGGTACCGCTGCCAGGTCTTGGCGCGTTCCCACCAGTCGCGTGCGCCGTCGAACAGGGCGCCCACGCGCCTCAACGGATTCGCGTTGCCAGTCACTCCGTTGCCTTTCATGCGCGGGCCTTCTGCAGGGATTCGCCGAGGATGCCGGTCGGCCGGAACATCAGCACGACCACCAGGACGGTGAACGCGATGACGTCCTTCCACTCCGAACCCAGGAAGATCGCGCCCCAGTTCTCGATGAGGCCGAGCACGATGCCGCCGAGCAGCGCGCCGCGGAGGTTGCCGATACCGCCGAGCACGGCGGCGGTGAACGCCTTGATGCCGAGCACGAAACCGACGTTGAAGACGGTGTTCTCGAACTCCATCAGGTACAGCGCGCCCGCCACGCCCGCCATCGCGCCACCGAGCAGGAACGTGACCCGCACGATGTTGTCGATGCTGACGCCCATGAGCACCGCGGCCTCGGGGTCCTGGGCGGTGGCGCGGATGCCGCGACCGATCTTGGTCTTGTTCACCAGGCGGTCCAGCGCGATCATCATGATGACCGCGGCGACCACGACGATGATGTGGTCGGTGCGGATGGCCGCGTTGCCGATGGAGAACACGGTGTCGCGATCCACGATGCGCGCCGAGGACTGCTGGTTGCGGCCCGCGTTGCCGGTCAACCACGGGATGATGACCAGCGCGAACAGCTCTTGCAGGAACAGCGACGCGCCGATCGCGGAGATGAGCGCGGTGAGCCGGGTCGCGCCCTTGCGGCGCAGCGGCCGGTAGGCCACCAGCTCCAGCAGCATCGCGGCGCCGCCGGAGATGGCCGCGGACGCCACGATGATCAACAGCATCACGCCGAACAGGGCGATCCCGGTCAGCGGCGACGCGGGCGCGATCGCGGTGATCACCACGAGCGACGTGAACGTGCCGATCATGAAGATCTCGGAGTGCGCGAAGTTGATCAGACGCAGCACGCCGTAGACCATCGTGTAGCCGAGGGCGACGAGCGCGTAGATGGAGCCGAACACCAGTCCGCCCACCGTGCTGGGCAGGAACTGGTTGAGGAAATCATCAAGCATGACAGGTTTGCCTCACGAGACGGGCGGGGAGAGAAAGTTCGCCATAGTGGCGGGGAGCGGGAGCTGTCGTTCCCACGACACTCCCGCTCCCCAGCGCGCTAGCTTGCTTGCCTGATCCGTCCCGGATCAGCCCTCGAGCTTCGCTTCCTCCGCGGCACCCAGCAGCTTCACCTTGCCGCCGACGACCTGGTAGATGAAGATCGCGTTGTTCTCCGGCTCGCCGTTCGCCTTGAACTTGATCGGCTTGGAGACGCCCTCGAAGCTGGCGGTCTTCAGGTACTCGTTGATCTTCTCGCCGGTGGTGTTGCCCGCCTCGACGGCCTTGATGAACGCGGTCGCGGCGTCGTAGCCCTCGGTCGCGTAGATGGCCGGGTCGACGTTGGCGCTCTTCTTGTAGTTGTCGAAGAACGTCTTCAGCGCGCCGGTGACGTCGGGCGTCGGGATGTTGCACGGGCAGGCCAGGACGGCGCCCTCGGCCGCCTCCGGGCCGGCACCGGTCACGAGCTGCTGGTCGAGCGAGCCGTCACCGGAGGCGAACGTGGCCTTCACGCCACCGTCGCGCAGCTGCTTGAGCAGGCGGCCGGCCTGCGCGTAGTAACCGCCGAAGACGATCACGTCGGGGTTCGCCGCGGCGACCTTCGTGACCGTGGACGAGTAGTCGGACGCGTCCTTGGCGAACTTGTCGCGCTCGACCGCGACGCCCGAGCCCTCGAACGACTTGGCGACCGCGTCGGCCAGGCCGACGCTGTACTCCTGGTCGTCGGACAGGACGAACGCCTTCTTCGGGCTCTTCGCCTTGATCAGGAAGTCGGCGATGCCGGGGCCCTGGTCGGCGTCGTTGGCCACGACGCGGTGCCAGTAGGTCCAGCCGTTCTCGGCGAGACCCGGGTTCGTCGCCGACGGCGAGACGCTGGGGATCTTGCCCTCTTCGAGCTGGCCGCCGATGGCCTTGGACTCACCGGAGAAGGCCGGGCCGATGAGGGCCACGATCTTGTCCTGGGTGATCGCCTTCGTGATCAGCGAGGTGGCCTGGTCGGCCTTGCCCTGGCTGTCGTACTGGACCAGCTCGATCTTGACCTTGGGGTTCTTGGCGTTGTACTCCTCGACCGCCATCACGGCCCCGTTCCGGGGCGGGATCACGATCGCCGCGTTCTCACCGGTGAGGTCACCCATGAACCCGATCTTGACCGAGGTGACGTCGCCTCCCGCTTCGCCACCGCCGCCGCCTCCAGCGCAAGCCGCGAGCACCAGCGACGAAGCCGCCGCCAGCGCCAGAACTCGGCCGAGTCGTGCTCCTGACACCGGAATACCTCCCATGACACCAACCATCCCGCCGGTAGGCGGAGCCCTCACACGAGGGCGTGGGTTAGGGAGGGAACGTAGCTTCAGTTGAGTTCGGTGAACAGGTGGTCTTACTGCTCTGTGTCCACATCGTGACGCTAGTCACCGGGAAATGCCCCGACGTTAACAAGCTTAAATCCAGCTCAAATCGCCGCAGGTCACAACGCCATTGCGGGCAGTAACCGAGAATGACCAAGCGGACTGTCCGATACTCGAACGGGTATCACTCGCGGGGGATAGTTCACCCGAAGTTTTCGATGACGGCTTCGGCCACGGCCTTCATGGTCGTGCGGCGATCCATCGCGGTGCGCTGCACCCAGCGGAATGCCTCGGGCTCCGACAGACCCTGCTTGGTCATCAGCAATCCCTTGGCGCGCTCGACGACCTTGCGCGTCTCCAGCCGCTCGGTGAGCCCGGCGACCTCGTTCTCCAGCGCCTGGAGCTCCGCGAACCGGCTCATCGCCAGCTCGATCGCGGGCACGAGGTCGCGCTTGGCGAACGGCTTGACCAGGTAGGCCATCGCGCCCGCGTCCCGCGCGCGCTCGACGAGGTCGCGCTGGCTGAACGCGGTCAGGATGACGACCGGCGCGATGCGCTTGCCCGCGATCACCGACGCGGCCTCGATGCCGTCGACCTTGGGCATCTTCACGTCCATGATCACCAGGTCGGGCCGCAGCTCGGTGGCCAGCGTGACCGCCTCGTCGCCGTCGGCGGCCTGACCGGCCACCTCGTACCCCTCCTCGCGGAGCATCTCGACCAGGTCGAGGCGGATGAGGGCTTCGTCCTCGGCCACGAGCACGCGCCGGGGCGCGACCTCGGGCTGGGCCTCGGCAGCCTGTTGGGTCACCGGGGTCCTCCTGACACTCTGACGGCGGCTCGACGCGGTCGCGTCGGACGAAACCGCAGTCTACCGGCGTGCACCGCCGCGTCCGCGCGGTTGGGCCGTGATCACGGCCACCGGTGACGACTTCGTCGGATCGGACGGCCCCGCTGCGCCGAACGCCGTGGGTGCACGCCTCCCCGGGCAGGTGTCACCCGCCCGGGGAGGCGTCGCTCACCTCACCGCCTGCGGCGGCTCCCACCACCCCGTGACGCCCTCCGGCCACTCCATCGCGGCCAGCGCGGGCTCGTGGTCGGGGTCCGGTCCGTCGACCTCGCGCAGGAACAGGTCGTACCAGCCGGTGGACAGGCCGAGGCCGCCACCGGCGCTGGGCGTCTCCACCGCGCCGGGCAGGCCGAACACGGGGTGCAGCAGCCGGTCGGCGACCCGGGGCACGCCCAGGCTCGCGGGCCACTCGACCCACCACCGGTCGCCCTGCGCCAGCGCCCGCACCCACGGCGCCGCGCTGAACAGGTGGTACCGCCGCAGCACGGCGCTGCCCACGCCGGTCGGGTACGGCGTCTCGTCCAGGTGGTCCCGCTCGACCGCGGTGAGCGGGCCGTCGATGAACGTGCCGCCCAGGTTGCGGCCTCTGAGCAGGGTGCGCACGTACTTCATGCCCTCCGCCCACGCCCGCTCGTCCACGCCCGCGAGGTGCACCGCCGCGTCCAGCCCGACCAGCCGCAGCTCCACCGACCGCGGGTGGTGGACGACGCGCAGCCCCGGCACGCCCGCCACCCACGACTCGTCGTGGCGCGGCAGCAGCTCGTACAGCAGCGGACCCAGGGCGTGCTCGGTGAGGTGCACGCGCGGGTGCTCGCCGGGTTCGACGGTGCGGAACGCGTGCGCCGGGCGCAGCATGCTCGCCGGCGGGCGCAGTTGGAGGTGCCCGCCCGCGTCCAGACCGGCCTTGAGCAGCACGCACTCCAGCGCGCGCTGGTCGTCGCCCTCGGCGTCGGGCAGGAACAGGCCGCGCACGTCGGCCCGGCCGCGCAGGGCGTCGACCACGCGCTCGCGGCGGTCGTCGGGCAGGTCGTGCAGCACCGCCTTCACCGCGGGCACGGCCTGGGTGAGGTTCTCGCCGGTGTAGCTCCGGCGGAGGTCGACCAGCTGTTCGGTCAACGACGATCGCGCCATGGCAGTCCTCGCTCCCGCCGCCCGGCTCGGCGCAACAAGGACGCGTCACGCGTCGGTCAACGGTCGTCGGTGGTACCGCAACGAGCAGGGGTGCCCTCACCCCGCGGCGGATCACGCCACCCGGTTGCCGGGGAGTGGCTCCAGCCTCACGTCTGCTCGCACACGCCGGTTCCGACGATAGCGCAACGTTGCCGGGGAGGCGTCGCGTCCCTAGCGTCTGGCTCATGGTGAGCGGGGCGGAGCGGTTGCTGGGTGTGCTGGCCGCGCACGGCGTCGAGGTCGTGTTCGGGTTGCCCGGTGTGCACAACCTGCCCGTGTGGGAGGCGCTGCGGACCTCCGGCATCCGGCTGGTCGGCGTCCGGCACGAGCAGACGGCGGTGTACGCGGCCGACGGCTACGCCCGCGCCACCGGCCGGCTGGGCGTGGCGCTGGTGACCACCGGGCCGGGGGCGGCGAACTGCCTGGGCGCGACCGGCGAGGCGTACGCGTCCGGGTCGCCGGTGCTGGTGATCGCCACCGACATCCCGTCGACGCTGCGCCGTCCCGGCGAGTACCGGGGCACCCTGCACGAGACCCGCGACCAGCGGGCGATGTTCCTGCCGGTGGTGAAGGGCGGGTGGACGCTGCGGGCGGCCGAGTCGATCGGCGTCTACGCCGACAGCGCCGCGCTGCTGGCCACCACCGCGCCGCAGGGACCGGTGTACCTGGGCGTGCCGACCGACTTCCTCACCGCGGACGCGGGCGTGTGGAACCGCATCCCGACCCGCGCCCCGTCCACGCCGGACGTGACGCCGGGGGTGGAGCTGGTGGCGTCGGCCGAACGGCCGCTGATCTGGGCCGGTGGCGGTGCGGCGCGGTCGGGCGCGGGAGCGGCGGTGGGCGAGCTGGCGGCGCGGATCGGCGCGCCGGTCGTCACCACGTACGGCGCGCGTGGCCTGGTCGACCACCCGCACGTGGTGCACGGGCCCGTGCACCTGCCGGAGGTCGGGGCGCTGTGGGACGAGGCCGACCTGGTCATCGGGGTGGGCAGCGACTTCGACGGGATGATGACGCAGAACTGGCTGCAACCCGCGCCGCCGAAGCTGCTCAACGTCAACGTGGAGGCGATCCGCAACTACCGGCCCGACGTGACGCTGCGCGGCGACGCGCGGATGGTGGTGTCCGCGCTGGCCGACGCCGTGCCGGCGCGGCCGGGCAACGGCGTCGCCGACCGGGTCGCCGAGCTCAACGGCCTGGTGCGCGCGGCGGTGGAGGCGGACGAGCCGCGGGCCGTGCCGCTGCTGGAGGCGCTGGAGGGCCGCCGGGTGGTCGCCGACATGTGCGTGGCCGGGTACTGGGTCGGCGGGTTCGGCCGGATCACCCGGCCGCGCGGGCTGGCGTACCCGGTGGGGTGGGGCACGCTCGGCTTCGGGTTCCCGGCGTCGCTGGGCGCGGCCGTGACCGGGCGGGTGGTGGCGGTGTGCGGTGACGGCGGGTTCCTGTTCGCGGTCGGGGACCTCGCCACGGCCGCGCAGGAGCAGCTGCCGGTGACCGTGGTGCTGGTGGACGACGGCGGTTACGGGATGCTGCGCCACGACCAGGCGCGGGCCGGGCACGAGCCGTTCGGGGTGGACCTGCGGTCGCCGGACTTCGTCGCGCTGGCGCGCAGCTTCGGCGTGGAGGCGTGCGCCGTCGACGGGTTCGGCGCGGAGTTCCGGGCGCGGCTGGACGAGTACGCGGGGCGCTCGGGCCCGAACGTGCTCGTGGTGCGCGCGGCGGCGTTGAAGCCACCGGTCAACACCTCACCGCGCTGGTACCGCCGCCGGGTGTCGTAGGGTGTCGAACATGAGTTCGAACGAGCGTGTCTGGCCCGCCGTCGACGCCCACGACGAGCTGCGGTTGATGACGGAGTTCCTGACCTTCCTGCGCCTGACGGCCGTGGCGAAGGTGGAGGGCCTGAGCTGGGAGGACGCCTCCGCCACGCCGATACCGACCTCGCCGGTGGTGAGCGCGCTCGGTGTCCTGCGGCACCTGACGGCGGTCGAGCGGTGGTGGCTGTCGATCGAGGCGGGCGGCGTGGAGCTGCCGTCGCTGTGGGGCGCGGACGCGGACGCGTCGTGGCGGCTGCACGACGGTGACACGGTCGAGTCGGTGATCGCCGAGTACCGCGCCGAGTGGGCCCTCTCGGCCGCCGCGCTGGAGGGCCTGGGCCCCGATGACCGCACGCGCGGCGACCACGACGGCCGGGGCCGCACGGTGCGCTGGGTGCTGGCCCACCTGGTGCAGGAGACCGGTCGCCACGTCGGTCACCTGGATTTCCTGCGCGAACTGGCGGACGGCGAGAAGGGCGAGTGACGGCGTTCCGGCGGTGATCGGCGACCGATTCACCGCCCGCAATCGCCGATCATCACCCGAGCGGGGAAAGAAGCGATGATCGGCGGGGCCGGAATTGTCGGTGGGGGCCGGCAGAATCACATCAAGGGTTCCCCTGGGCGGGGACCCCTTCGCAGACGTGGCCGCGTCGCCGACCGGTATGCCGTCCCGAGGGACGCGAGCCGCGCCGCGGGATCGCGCCAGGGCTCCAGGTCGAACTCGACCACCAACGCCGTCAGCAGTCCCTGCTCGAAGGAATCCCGAACCGGCACGGCGGCCTGGAGCGATCGGATCACTTCCGGCGCCCCCCACGAGTACGCCAGCCGCTCCAGGGCGGAATAGCCGGTACGACAACCGAGCGCCAGGAACTCCGGCAAGTCGGCGCCGACGACGTGGTTGGGGTTCTCGAACGCCATCGGCACCGTCATCACCACCGGCCGGGCGTCGCCCGCGGGCACGGCGCTGAAGTGGACGCCGTCACCCCCGGTCGAGGCGAACGTGATCGCGCCGGCCGGCGTGGCGGCGTGGTCGGACTCGACGAGCGGCCCTGCGGGGTCGTGCACGTGGAGGCCGATCGGCAGGAACACCGCGTCCCCGGAGTCCTCCCCGTCGTCCGGGACCACGCGGTGCGCCAGGTCGTGCAGGCGCGTCCAGTGGGAGCGGAAGTCGGTCTCTGCGGTCACCGGTCGAGCATCCCGGTCCCCGGTGGCGCGATCGGGGGTTCCGGCCGATCGTCTCTTGGCACCCGGGCGTGCGCGGGCGACGCTGGGGGGATGACGACCTACGTGTCCACCAACCCCGCCGAGCTGTCCGACGTCGTCACGCGCGTCGAGCTGGCGCCGGCGGAGGAGTTCGCGGAGGCGGCGCGGCGGGCGAAGCGGGCGCAGCGGGAGTGGGCGGGGTTGCCCGCGCCCGTCCGTGGGCAGGTGGTGGCGAACATCGGGCGGTTGGTGGAGGCCAACGCCGAGGCGCTGGCCCGCGTCGTCACGCGCGAGATCGGCAAGCCGCTGGTCGAGGCGCGGGGTGAGGTGCAGGAGGTGGTGGACACCTGCACGTTCTTCTCCGGCGAGGGGCGCCGGCTGTACGGGCGGACCGTGCCGTCGGAGATGCCCGACAAGCACCTGTTCACCTTCCGCGAGCCCGTCGGCGGCACGGTGGTCATCACGGCGGGCAACTTCCCGGTCGCGGTGCCGTCGTGGAGCATCGTGCCCTCGTTGCTGTGCGGCAACTCGGTGGTGTGGAAGCCCGCCGAGTACGCGGCCGCCTCGGCGCAGGCTCTCCACGACCTCGTGACGCGCGCCGGCGTGCCGCAGGAGGTATTCCGGATCGTGTTCGCGGACGGCGAGGAGACGTTCCGGGGGCTCGAACTGGCCCTGGAGCAGCGGGTGGTGGACAAGGTCGCGTTCACCGGGTCGTCGGCGGTGGGGTCGCGGATCGGGGCGTTGTGCGGTCGGCACGTCCAGTCGCCGTGCCTGGAGCTGGGCGGCAAGAACCCGATGGTCGTCACCGAGGACGCCGACCTCGACCTGGCCGTGCGGGGCGCGTTGTTCTCCGGCTTCGGCACCGCGGGCCAGCGGTGCACGTCGTTGGGCACGGTCGTCGTGCACGAGGACGTGCACGACGAGTTCGTGCGGCGGTTCGCGGAGGCCGTCGCGACCGCGGTGGTCGGCGACCCGTTCGACGAAGGCGTGCTCTACGGGCCGTTGCTGGACGAGAAGTTCGCGGTGGGCTTCGAGGAGCACCTCGGCTGGATCGGCGACCACCACGTCACGCACGGGTCCACCGGATCGGGCCGCATCACCGACGCCAACCCCCGCCGCGGTTTCCGCGGCGACCCGGAACGCGGCCTGTACTACCACCCGGTCGTCGTGGACGGCGTCCGGCCGGACGACGACCTGTTCCGGCACGAGACCTTCGGGCCGATCGTCGGCGTCACCACCTACCGCGCGCTGGACGAGGCCATCGAGCTCGGCAACCTGCCCGGCTACGGCCTGTCGTCGGCGATCTACACCACGGACCCGGTGAAGTCGTTCCAGTTCCGCAAGGGAATCGGCGCGGGCATGGTGAGCGTGAACAACTCGACCTCCGGCGCGGAAGCGCACCTGCCGTTCGGCGGGAACGGCAGATCCGGCAACGGTTCCCGCCAGTCCGGGGTGTGGGTGCTCGACCAGTTCACCCGCTGGCAGTCGGTGAACTGGGACCACTCCGGGTCGTTGCAGAAGGCCCAGGTGGACACGCTCGCGGTCGAGGCGGACCTTGACTTCCGGCTGGCCTGAGCGGGCGTCCGTCGTCATCGTGGGCGGCGGCGTGATGGGCGTGAGCGCGGCGTTCCACCTGGCCGAGGCCGGGGTGCGGGACGTGGTGCTGGTGGAGCGCGGTGCGCTCGGGTCCGGGTCGACGGGCAAGGCGGCGGGCGGGGTGCGGGCCCAGTTCTCCGACGAGGTGAACATCCGGCTGGGCGCGCGCAGCCTGGAGGCGTTCGCGCGGTTCCGGACCCGACCGGGCCAGGAGATCGACCTGCGCCGGGTCGGCTACCTGTTCCTGCTGTCCGAACCGGAGCACGTCGCCGCGTTCGAGCGGAACGTGGTGGCGCAGAACGCGTTGGGCGTGCCGAGCCGGGTGCTGGACGTCGCGCGGGCGCGGCGGCTGTCGCCGTTGATCTCGACCGACGGGCTGCTCGCCGCCGCCTGGTCCCCCGACGACGGCCACTGCACGCCCGAGTCGGTGGTCCTCGGCTACGCGACGGCCGCGCGGCGGTTGGGCGCAAGGCTGCTGACCGGAACGGGCGTGACGGGCGTCGACGTGGTCGGCGGGGAGATCCGCGGCGTGACGACGGACCGCGGCGCGATCGCGACGGGCACGGTGATCTGCGCGGCGGGCGCGTGGTCGGCCGGGGTCGGCCGGTTCGTCGGGGTCGACCTGCCGGTGACGCCGCTGCGCCGGCAGGTGGTGCTCACCGGGCCGGTGCCGGGGCTGCCCGCCGAGGTGCCGTTCACCATCGACTTCTCCTCCACGTTCTACTTCCACCGCGAGGGCCGCGGCCTGCTGGTGGGCATGTCGGACCCGGCGCAGGAGCCCGGGTTCCACCTCGACCGGTCCGACGACTGGCTGCCCCGGCTCGCGGAGGCGGTCGGTCGGCGCGCGCCCGCGCTGCTGGACGCGGGCGTCACCGGCGGGTGGGCCGGGCTGTACGAGGTGACGCCGGACCACAACGCGCTGATCGGCGAGTCGCGCGAGGTGAGCCGCTTCCTGTACGCCACGGGGTTCTCCGGGCACGGGTTCCTCCAGGGGCCCGCGGTCGGCGAGGTGCTGCGCGACCTGGTGCTCGGCCGCGCGCCGGTGGTGGACGTGTCCGCGCTGGACGTGTCGCGGTTCGCCGCGGGGCTCCGGCCCGAGCTGAACGTGGTGTGAGGTGGGAGTGGGCGCGCTGGACGGGGTGGTCATCGCGGACTTCGGGCGGGTGCTGGCCGCGCCGTACGCGACGATGGTGCTGGCCGACCTGGGCGCCGAGGTGGTGAAGGTCGAGCACCCGCGCGGCGACGAGACGCGGGCGTGGGGCCCGCCGCACGTCCGCGGTGAGGCGACGTACTTCCTCTCGGTGAACCGGAACAAGCGCTCGCGGGTGCTGGACCTGGCCACGGCGGAGGGCCGGGCCGCGGCGCGGGAGCTGGCGCTGGGCGCGGACGTGGTGGTGGAGAACTTCCGGCCGGGCACGATGCGCCGGTTCGGGCTCGACCACGCGACCTTGGCGGCGGCCAAGCCGGAGTTGGTCTACTGCTCGGTGACGGGGTTCGGCGCGGGTCGCGGCGCGGACCTGCCCGGGTACGACCTGCTCGTTCAGGCGGTCGGCGGGCTGATGAGCGTGACCGGTGCGGACGAGCCGACGAAGGTCGGCGTCGCGCTGGTGGACGTGCTGACCGGGATGCACGCGGCGGTGGGCGTCCTCGCCGCGCTGCGCCACCGGGACGCGACCGGCGAGGGCCAGCTGGTGGAGGTCGACCTGCTGTCCGTGCTGCTGTCCAGCATGGTCAACCAGAGCGCCGGGTACGCGCTGGCGGGCGTCGTGCCGGGCCTGCTGGGCAACCGGCACCCGTCCATCGCGCCGTACGAGGTGTTCCCGACCGCCGACCGGCCCGTGGCGCTGGCCGTGGGCAACGACCGGCAGTTCACCCGGCTGTGCGACGCGCTGGAGCTGCCGGCGGACCCCCGGTTCGCGACGAACGAGCTGCGGGTCGCGCACGTGGACGAGCTGGCCGGGCTGCTGGCCGCGCGGCTGCGTACCCGGCCGGCCGAGCACTGGTTCGCGCTGCTGACGCCGCTGGGCGTGCCGTGCGGGCCGGTGAACGACCTGGCCGGCGCGTTCGCGCTGGCCGAGTCGCTGGGCCTGCGGCCCACCACCGAGGTGGACGGGCTGGCGCTGGTGTCGAACCCGATCCGGCTGTCCGCGACGCCGCCGACCTACCGGCTGCCGCCGCCCCGACTGGGTGATGACGCGGGCGGGTGAACGGGCGTGCGCCGTCCGGTGGCGGCTGATTGGATCAACGCCCATGCGCCATCTGGTAGCGGTGCTCGCCGCGCTCGTGCTGTCCGTGTCCTCCGCGTCCGCGCTCACCGCACCGGCGTCCGCCGCGCCCGCGGCCCCCGCGCGGGTCCAGGTCGACTTCACCGGGACCGTGGCGTTGAGCGGCTGCTCGGGCGCGGTGGTCCGGCCGCCCGCGCACCGGCCGTCCGACCCGGCGCTGGTCATGACGAACGGCCACTGCGTGCGGTTCATGGACCCCGAGGAGGTCGTGGTCGACGCGCCGTCGGACCGGAAGTTCACGCTGCTCGCGGCCAACGGCGAGGGTTCGCTCGGCACCCTGCGCGCGTCGTCGCTGGTCTACGCCACGATGTACCGCACCGACGTCGCGCTGTACCGGCTCACCGCCACCTACGGCGAGGTGGAGGCGATGGGCGGCCGGGCGCTGGAGCTCTCGCCGGAGCACCCGGGCCGGGGCATCGACATCAGCGTGGTGTCGGGCTACTGGCGGCAGGTCTACTCCTGCAAGGCCGACGGGTACGTGCACGAGCTGCGCGAGGGCCGGTGGACCTGGAAGGGTTCGATGCGCTACACCGACGCCTGCGACACCAAGGGCGGCACGTCCGGCTCGCCCGTGGTGGACACGGCGACCGGCAAGGTGGTGGCGGTCAACAACACCGGCAACGAGGACGGCGACTGGTGCACGGACAACAACCCGTGCGAGGTCGACGAGCACGGGAACATGACCGTGCACCAGGGCATCGGGTACGGCCAGCAGACCCACCTGATCGTGCCGTGCCTGACCGGGGGCGGCCGGGTGGACCTGACCGCCCCCGACTGCGGGCTGCCGCGACCGGCCCTGGGCTAGAACCGCTCGCCGGACAGGGCCGCGACCGCGGCCATCGCGTTGCCCAGGTGGTAGTGGTCCACGGCCAGGTACGTCGGGGTCTTGCGGGCGGCCGGCTCGCAGAAGCGGCGGGCCCGGTCGGCGAGCTTGCCGTTGTCGGTGGTGGCGGTGCCGGTGAACGGGACGTCGCGGAAGTGGTTCATCACGAACAGCGGCCGGAAGCCCGGTTCGGTGCGGGTGAGCGGCGTGCTCCAGCGGCTGTAGCAGGACCAGTCCGAGGAGCCCAGGCCCGAGCCCATGGACCAGTGGTTCTCCACCGTCCACTCCGGCTGGTACATCACGCCGAAGCTGTCGCGCGGCACCGCGTCGCCCGACCGGCCGTGGTCGGTGAAGATCATCAGGCGCTTGCCGGTGGCGCGCAGGGTGTTCAAGGTCGGCCAGCCGGTGGTGCGCACGCCCGCCTGGTCCGGGCGGAACAGCACGTCCGCCAGGCCGGTGACGCGGCCCAGCTCGGCGCGCAGCACCTCGGCGGAGACGTAGTCCTCCAGGAAGACCGTGACGAACTCGGTGGGGTTGCGGCGCAGGAAGTCCACGATCCGCTGCACGTCCACCCACAGCGCGACCGGGCGGCTGACCCACGTGCAGCTGTTGTGGCACAGGATCGCGCCGTCCGGCGTCTGGTGGACGTCCAGCTGGAACCCGCGGACGCCGTCGGCGAGCTGCTGCTCGATGCCGCGGGCCTGGTTGGGCGCGAGGTTGACGAACGGCGGGGCGAAGCCGCCGTCCACGCCGTTGGCGTAGGCGTTGTGGGCGGTGAGGAAGGTGACCTGGTCCAGCCGCCGCTCCCCCTCCGGCGGGACGGGCGTGCGGTGCGGTGACACCGGGGTCAGGTACCAGAGGTCGGCCCCCGAGCCGACCCGCACCTGGTCCGTGCCGGAGGCGATCAGGTAGCGGTCGGCGCCGGGGACCTTGAGCCGGTGCCGGTCGCCGTCGGGCAGCACGTCCCACTGGGCGTCGGCGCTGCCGCAGGAGAGCAGCACGGCCTGGTCGCCGCTGCGGCCCAGGCACTGGGTGCCCTCGCGCAGCGTGCGGCCGGACAGGGTCCACTGCTGGTGGTCCTCGTCCCCCTTCGGCCGGCGCTGGAGCACGGACGTGCCCGACACGCCGGCGTTCAGGCCGGTGGTGGCGCTCTGCACGTAGTAGACGCCGTCGGCGGGCGCGGCCTGGGCGGTGAGGGGTGGCAGCAGGGCGGCGACGAGCGTGGCGATCAGGACCGATCGGGTGGCGCGCATCAAGAAGTCCTCTCGAAGGCTCCGCGGCGGCAGCAGTCCACAGGGTAAACGCGAAAGCTCTTCACGTCAGCCCGTCCTACGCTGGTGTCATGAGCGAACCGTGGGGCGACCCCGACAAGATCCGCCGCGTCCTGGCCGAGGGCGACACCTGGGCCGTGGTGGGGCTGGCCGACCACCCGCACCGCGCCGCCTACGGCGTGGCGAAGTTCCTCCAGCAGCGCGGCAAGCGGATCGTGCCCGTGCACCCGGACGCGCCGACCGTGCACGGCGAGCAGGGCTACGCGTCGTTGGCCGACATCCCGTTCCCGGTCGACGTGGTCGACGTGTTCCGCCGGTCCGAGGCGGCCGGGCAGTTCGCCGACGAGGCGGTGGCGATCGGCGCGAAGGCGGTGTGGTTCCAGCTCGACGTGCTCGACGAGGCCGCCTACCAGCGGGCCACCGAGGCCGGGCTGGACGTCGTCATGGACCGCTGCCCGGCCATCGAGTGGGCCGCGCACGGCCCCCGCTGATCAGCGCCGGACCGGCGGGAAGCCGTGCGCGCGGGCGGCCACGACGACGGCCAGCGCGGGCACGAGGAGCACCAGCGCGCTCCACGGCAGCGAGCCCGCGCCGAGACCGTCGAGCAGCAGGCCGCCCGCGACACCGCCGCCCGCCATGGCCGCGTTCCACAACGTGACCAGCAGGGCCTGCGCGGAGTCCGCGGCCTCGCCGCCCGCGTCACCGGCCGCCGTCGTCAGCAGCGTCGGCACGCCGCCGAACGCCAACCCCCACAACGCCACCGCGACGTAGACCAGGGGCGTGAGGGCCAGCGCGGTGACCGCGACCGCGAACAGCACGGCGGCGGCGATCATCAGCACGCGCAGGCGCCGGTCGATGTGCGCGCCCACGACCCAGATGCCCACCACCGACGCGACGCCGAACACCAGCAGCACCGCGTCGACCCGGTCGGCCAGGCCGAGCCGCGCCAGGTAGGCGGCGATGTAGGTGTAGAGGATCGTGTGCGCGAGCACGAACACCAGCGTCACCACCAGCACGGGCACCACGCCCGGCAGGGCCAGCGTGCGGAGGACCGGGACGCGGGCGCCCCGCGGCTGACCGGGTCGGTCCGGCACCGCCACCACCACCCAGGCGAGCAGCACGACGGCCAGCGCGGTCATCGCCCAGAACGCGGCGCGCCAGCCGAGCGCGCCACCGAGGAACGTGCCCGCGGGCACGCCGAGCGACAACGCGACCGGGATGCCCGCCATGACCAGCGCGGTGGCCTTGCCGCGCAGGTGGTCGGGCGCGACCCGGCGGGCGTACCCGGCCAGCAGCGCCCACACCACGCCCGCGGCCACGCCCGCGACGAACCGGGCCACGAGGGTGAGCGGGAAGAGCGCGGACGCGGCGGTGACGGTGTTGGCGAGGGCGAACCCCGCCACCCCGGCCAGCAGCAAGCGCTTGCGGGACCAGGTGGACGTGACGGCGGACAGCGGGATCGCCGCCGTGACCGTGCCGAGCGCGTAGACGGTGACCAGCTGGCCGGTCGCGGACTCGCTGACGCCCAGGCCCGCGCTCATGCCGGGCAGCACGCCCGCGGGCAGGGCCTCGGTCAGGACGGTGGTGAAGGCGGCCGTGGCCAGCGCGAGCAGGGGCCGCAGCGGCAGCCGGTCGGTGCTCGGCGGCGTGTCGGTTCGAGGAGTTGTGGTGCGCATACCGCATGGTCGAACCTGACACCGGTGTCACTTTCAATCCGCGGCCGGCGTGAGCCGGCGCACACCCCGGCTAGGCCCTCCGGCGGTGCGCCGTGACCTCGATCTCGATGCGCATCCTCGGGTCGGACAGGCCGCACTCCAGCATCGTCGCCGCCGGGCGCACCTCCCCGAACGCCGCGCGCAGCACCGGCCAGCACGGCTCGAAGTCCTTCGCGTCGGGCAGGTAGTACCGCACCCGCACCACGTCGGCGAACCCGCTGCCCGCCTCGGCCAGCGCCGCGCCGATGTTGGCCAGGCACTGCTCGGCCTGCGCCACCACGTCGTCGGAGATGGTCATCGTGGCGTAGTCGAAACCGGTGGTGCCGGAGACGTACACGTACTCGCCGTCGACCACGGCACGCGCGTAACCGACCTGCTCTTCGAACGTGGAACCGGACAGGATCGCTCGCCTCATGGGATCACCCTAAGCTCTCGACGACGCCTTCCCCCACGGTTTCCGCGCGGCGATAGCGGCTGTGCGGAGCCGGTCAGTACCCTGCCGCCCATGCCGGTCGTCGCGCTCAACGGGATCAACCTCAGCTACCACGTGGAGGGCGAGGGCGACCTCGTCGTGATGGTGATGGGCACCGGGAGTCCGGGCCGGGTGTGGCACGCGCACCAGGCGCCCGCGCTGCGCCGGGCCGGGTTCCGGGTGGCGACCGTCGACAACCGGGGCATCCCGCCGACCGACGAGTGCGCGTCCGGCATGGTCATCGGGGACCTCGTCGGCGACGTCGCGGCGCTGATCGAGTCGCTCGGCGGTCGGGCGCACGTCGTCGGCACGTCCATGGGCGCGCGGGTGACGCAGGAGTTGGCGCTGGCCAGGCCGGACCTGGTGGGCAAGGCCGTGATGCTCGCGACCGCAGGCCGCAACGACGCCGTGCAGACCGCGTTGTCGCGGGGCGAGCGCGCGCTGCACGACCAGGGGATCGCGTTGCCGCCTCAGTACTACGCGGCGGTGAACGCGGTGCTGAACCTGTCGCCCGCGACGCTGCGCGACCCGGTCGGCGTGCGGGACTGGCTGGACGTCTTCGAGTTCACCGGGTCCGCGGTGAGCAAGGGCGTGCGGGCGCAGATGGAGATGAACGAGTTCGAGAACCGGCTCGACGCCTACCGGGCCATCACCGTGCCGTGCCTGGTGGTGGGCTTCGCCGACGACCGCGTGCTGCCGCCGCACCTGGCGCGGGAGGTGGCCGACGCCATCCCGGGCGCGCGGTACGAGGAGGTGGCCGACGCGGGCCACTTCGGGTTCCTGGAGCAGCCGGCCGCGGTCAACCGGCTCCTGGTGGACTTCCTCACGAGCTGAACCGGTCCGGCCCGGCCGCCGTGCCGCACGGTGGGCACCGACGGTGACGGGCCGACCACGTTAACCCGCCTACCCCCGCGCCGCGAACGCCGTTACCGTCGATCGCGACCTGGTGGGAGGGCAGATGGACGCGCGACGGTTCGGCCGCACCACCCGTCTGGTCGCCCTGGCCGCGGTCGGCGGGGTGACGCTGCTGGTGCTCGTCCCGGTCGCGATCAACGCCGCCACCGGCGGGTCGGCGCTGCCGGTGCTCGGCCCGCACGCGCGCTGGCTGTGGCCGTCGCTGGTCGGGCTGTCCGCGCTCACCGCGTGCCTCGCGGCGTGGGACCGGCTGGGCGCGCTGCTGCTGCGAAGACGTCCCGCGCACCCGGCCAACCGGCGGGCCGCGCTGGACCGCGTCGAGCGGTACGTGCGGGCGCGCGTGGCCGGCTCGCTGGCCGAGCAGCTGCGGCTCAAGCTCGGCGTCGTGCCCAGGGTCGGGCCGCGCCTGTCGACGCGCCTGCGCCACCCGGTGGTCGTGGCGGGCGAGCCCGGCGCGGGCAAGACGACGTTGCTGCTGGAGCTGGCCGAGGCGCTGCTGGCGCGGGCCGCGCTCGACCCGGTCCGGCCGATACCCGTCGTGGTGGACCTCGGCGGGTGGCGGCGGGACGACGACTTCGGCGTGTGGCTGCTGGCCGTGCTGACCGAGCGGTACCGGATCGCGCCGCGGGTCGGCCGGGCGTGGCTGCGGGAGCGCAACCTCGTGCTGCTGCTCGACGGGCTGGACGAGCTGGCCCCCGCCGACCGGGTCGAGTGCCTGGCCTGGATCACCGCGCTGAACGTGCCGCAGGTCGTGCTGTGCACCGCGAGCGACGAGCACGAGCACCTGCCCCGGTACGACGTGGTGCGGGTGGAACCGCTGTCGCGCACCGTCGTCCAGGAGCTGATCACCGCGTGCGGCCCGCGCCTGGACGGCCTGCACGACGAGCTGGAGAAGAACCCGGAGCTGTGGGACGAGCTGCGCACGCCGCTCGCGTTCGGCCTGCTGGCGCTGGCGTACCGGGCCGGACGGGCGGAGTACCGGGGCGTGCTGGGCACCTACCTGGTGGAGTCGGCGGCACGGGGCGCGGTCCGGCCGGAGCGGACGGTGCGCGCCCTGCGGTTCCTGGCCCGCATCGCGCGGCGCAAGCACGACCTCGTGGCCCGACCCCGGCTGCCCGCGCGGCACGTGTGGCTGGACTTCGTCGGCCCCGACGCGGTGTGGCGGCTGTTCCGGCGGGCCGCGCCGGGTGCCTTGGCGGGCGCGGCGACGGCGTTGTGCTTCGTGGTGGGCGTGCGGCTGGGTCTGGTGGCGGCCGGGGTCGCCGCCGTGGCGTCGGTTCTGGTGCCGCGCAGCGCTTTCCGCGTGACGCGCGGCGACCCCAGGCGCGGGAACCTCTGGGCGGCCACGGGTTTCGCGGCCGGCGCGGTGGTGACCGGTGGCGTGGCGGCGCTCGGCGGGCTGCTGGGCGCGCAGGTGGCGCGGTGGCCCGCGGCGGTCGGCTACGGGCTGGTCGTCGTGGTCACGGTGCTCGTCGGGTACGGCGTCACGCGGGACCGGTACTGGGCGGTGGTGTGCGCGCTCGTGCCCGCCGGGGTGATGGTGGTGACGGGACCGTCGCCGGACCTGCTGACCGGGCTCGGCACCGGGCTCGGGGCCGGTGCGGTGGTGGGCGCGTTCGTCGGCGGCCTGCGCGAGGTGTGGTCCGGGGTGCGGGTCCGGCCGGTCGCCGGGCTGTACTGGCTGCCCCTGGCGGGTGCGGCCGGGGTGGGGCTGGCGGCGCTGACCGGCGCGGGCGTGCGGCCGTCGGCGTGGGGCGCGGCGACCGGGCTGCTGGTCGGCCTGGCCGTCACGCCGATCGCGGACCGGCCGGCGCACCTCGTCGCCGAACTGCTCGCCCGGCCGCTCGCGCTGGACGAGTTCCCGTTGCGCCGCAAGGCGATCCTCCAGTCCGCGCGGGACCGCGTGCTGCTGGTCGACGAGCACCGGTTCCCGCACGACCTGGTCCGCGACCACCTCGCCGAGTGCGACCCGGCCGAGCTGGCGGCCGACGTCGAGCGCCGGCGCGGCGGGCTCAACCCCACCGGGTCCGGCCCCACGGCTTGAACACCGACAGGGCGGTGTTGACCGTGTAGAGCGCCAACGACACGCAAGCCGCCGCCAGCACGTCACCACCGGCCGTGCCCACCACGCCGTCCGCCGCGTCGTGCAGGCCCGAGCGCAGCGAGAACGTCGTGGCGACCACGGCGACGACGGTCAGCACGAACTTCACCAGCACCCACTTGTGCTTCACCAGGCCCCACTTCGTGCCCAGCGACAGCACCACGCCGGTGGCCAGCGCGCCCAGCGCCAGCGGCAGCACCACGAGGTCGCCCAGCAGCTCCATCGCCTGGTAGAGCTGCGGCGCGTCGAACGCCGCCAGCGCCAGCACGAGCATCCCGATCGTGACGCCGAGCCAGCCCACGGACGTGATGACGTGCAGCAGCAGCCACGTCTTGCGCGCTTTCGGTCTCATGGCGCACAGCGTGGCGCTCGCCGTGCCGTCACCGCGTCGGCCCGGTGGCGGCTCGCGCGCCTACGCCCGTCGACGTACCCAGTGCGCGGGGCGGGTCACCGACCGCGGCAGCTTCGTGGCCTCGTCGCCCCTGGCCGCGTCCACTTGCGCCTGGGTGAGGAAGAAACCGCCGGTCAGGTTCGCGCCCGACAGGTCGGCGCCGCGCAGGTCCGCGCCGATGAAGTCGACCAGCCGCAGGTCCGCGTTCACCAGCTTCGCGCCGATGAGGTACGCGCCGCGCAGGTTGGACGCCCGCAGGTTCGCGCCCTTGAGGTCCTTGCCGATCAGGTCCGCGCCCCGGCGGTTCTTGCCCTTGCCCCTGGTCAGCTCGCTGGCGCGCAGCAGCAGGGCGTTCGCGCGCTCCCAGTGCGGTCCGACGTCCAGCGCCAGCAGTTCCCCGGGCGTGCCGGTGGTGAGGTCCTCGATCGTCGCCCTCAGCTCGCGGACGGCGGGGTGCAGCGCGCGGGCCGGTTCCAGCTCCAGCGCCTCGGTGAGGTACCAGAGCAGCTCGTGCAACTGCCGCATGACCGGGAAGACGTCGAACATCGCGCCCGCGGACGACGGGTCGTCACGCCAGCTCGTGCCGCCGAACGTCACCTGCGCCACCTGCTGGCCCGCGCCGAAGCAGTCGTACACCGTGCAGCCGGTGAAACCCGTGTCCCGCAGCTTCGTGTGGATGCCGCAGCGGAAGTCGTCGCGCAGGTTCGGGCACGGCGTGCGGGCCGGCTTGTCGATCGCGAAGTCGACCGACTCGGCGAACGCGGGCACCACGCAGCACAGGGCGAAGCAGCGCGTGCAGTCGGCGCGGAGGTCGTTCATGCGCTCAACGCGTCCAGGATCTGCTGACCGTACTTGGCGAGCTTGTTCTCGCCCACGCCGCTGATCGCGCTCAGCTCGTCCAACGTCGACGGCGTGGTGGCGGCGATCTGCCGCAGCGTGGCGTCGTTGAAGATGATGTAGGGCGGGACGCCCTGCTCGCGCGCCTGCGCCGTGCGCCACGTGCGCAGCTTCTCGAACACCGGCGCGGCCTCGGCGGGCAGGTCCACCGGCGCGCTCTTGGCCGCCTTGGCGGTCTTGACCTTGGCCGCGCGTCCCGCCTCGCGCCGCATCGGCACCTGGCGGCCCTGGTAGAGCACCTCGTCGGCGGCGGGCGTGAGCACGAGCGTGGAGTACTCGCCCTCGACCGCGAGCAGGCCCTGCGCCAGCAGCTGGCGGACCACGCCGCGCCAGCCGCTCTCGTTCAGCTCCGTGCCGATGCCGAAGACCTTCAACTGGTCGTGGTCGTGCTGGATGACCTTCGCGGTCTTGCGGCCGAGCAGGATGTCGATCGTCTGGCCCGCGCCGAACTTCTGCCGCCGCTCGTTGCGCAGCCGGACCACGGTGGACAGCACCTTCTGCGCGGCCACCGTGCCGTCCCACGTCTCCGGCGGGGCGAGGCAGGTGTCGCAGTTGCCGCACGGCGTGCTCGACTGGCCGAAGTAGTCGAGCAGCCGCACGCGGCGGCACTCGACCGTCTCGCACAGCGCCAGCATCGCGTCCAGGTGGGCCATGAGCTTGCGGCGGTGCTGCTGGTCGCCCTCGGAGTCGTCGATCATCTTGCGCTGCTGCACGACGTCCTGGAGGCCGTAGGCCAGCCACGCGGTGGACGGCAGCCCGTCGCGGCCCGCGCGGCCCGTCTCCTGGTAGTAGCCCTCCACGGACTTCGGCAGGTCCAGGTGGGCGACGAACCTCACGTCCGGCTTGTCGATGCCCATGCCGAACGCGATGGTGGCGACCATCACCAGGCCGTCCTCGCGCAGGAACCGCGACTGGTTGCGCGCGCGGGTGCCCGCGTCCAGGCCCGCGTGGTAGGGCAGCGCCGGGATGCCGTTCTGGTTCAGGAACTCGGCGACCTTCTCCACCGAGTTGCGGGACAGGCAGTAGACGATGCCCGCGTCGCCCGCGTGCTCGGTGCGCAGCAGCTCCAGCAACTGCTTCTTCGGCTCGTTCTTGGGCACGATCCGGTACTGGATGTTCGGCCGGTCGAAGCTGGACACGAAGTGCTTCGCGGCGCCGAGGTTGAGGCGTTCGGCGATCTCGGCGTGCGTGGCGCGGGTGGCGGTCGCGGTGAGCGCGATGCGCGGCACCTCGGGCCAGCGCTCGTGCAGGTGGGACAGGGTCAGGTACTCGGGCCGGAAGTCGTGGCCCCACTGGGAGACGCAGTGCGCCTCGTCGATGGCGAACAGGGCGATCCGGCCGCGTTCGAGCAGCCGGGTGGTCTGCTCGGTGCGCAGGCGCTCCGGGGCGAGGTAGAGCAGGTCCAGCTCGCCCGCCAGGAACTCGGCCTCGACCAGGGCGCGCTCGTCGGGGAACTGGGTCGAGTTGAGGAACCCGGCCCGCACCCCGAGGTCGCGCAGCGCGTCCACCTGGTCCTGCATCAGCGCGATCAACGGCGACACGACCACACCGGTGCCCTCGCGCACCAGGGAGGGGATCTGGTAGCACAACGACTTCCCGCCCCCGGTGGGCATGAGCACCAACGCGTCCCCGCCCGAGATGACGTGGTCGACGATGTCCTGCTGGTCCCCGCGGAAGGACTCGTACCCGAAGATCCTTCGCAGCACCTCTTGCGAAGCCATCGCACGATCCTAACGGACCACTCCGACACTTCCGTCCGGCCAAGCCAGGAGGACGTTGCGCCGGTGCCACTCGAAGTACCGCGCCGAGCGCTCGTGGTCCGACCGGAACGACCGGTCGGACCACGAAGCGCCAGGGGCTGACTCGGCACGGCGTCTCGTCAACGGCTACGGCACGCCGTTCGACGCGCAGCGGCTCGCGAAACCCTCAAATTCGGCCCCTCACATCGGACGAGCAGAGGCGAGGGAGCATCAAGGGTTGAGCGGAACGTAGTCCGGATTGGAGACCATCTGGCGATGCAGGTGCAGGACCTCGAAGTCGCCCCGCCGACCAATCGCCTTCTGCCACTCCAGGTCCTCGTCCGAGATGTGCTCTCCGTCTCGGGTGGTCACGACGATCACGGCTTCATCACCGCCTCCCTTGGTCTCCGTGAGGGCCGCCCAGAATAGGTCTTTGAAGCTGTTGGGCCGTCCCCACAGCACAAGACGCGATTGTCCGCCATTGACCGCCGTGCAACGGTTGGGCTTGATGGTGATCGAGTCCTGCTTTACCGACCACGACTCCCCGAGTGCCGCGTTCACCACCTCCTGCGGACCTTTGAATCGCTTGGGCAGGTAGCGCACATAGGAGCCAATACCTTCCTGCGCCCGCCCGTACTCTTTCATCGCGACGTCTTTGAGCCACACACGGACGTCTTTTTCCGCTCCGTACATGAGCATCACCTGACCGACTTCACGATCATCTACCCATCTACGGTACTGCTCAGTCTTCTTGCCGTTCGAGAGAAGCTCCCAGTCCATCTCATCAGCGCGGCGGTACATCGCGTAAATAATCTGATCCCGCTTGCCAGGCGGTAATTGCAAGGCAGCCACGCGTCACTCCCGGTTTTCGATTACATCAGGAAACTGAAGACGGTATTCGTCGTACGCGGTCTCGAGACTGGCAGCGTCTTTGATCCACTCCTCCATTAGCGCGGCGACTCGCTGATCGCTGAACTCGATCCGGGACCGGCTCGATTCCTCCAGAACCTCAACCTGACCGCCGCCGAGAGACTGCTTGAGATTCATGGCCGCCGCGATTCGGCGCAGATCACTTACAAAGTCCAGTACAACGACCCTGGATTTACCTTCGCGTAGTCGCAGACCTCGACCGAGCTGCTGGACAAAAATTCGGCGCGAGTGCGTGACGCGAGCAAAGCACAGGATGTTCACATCAGGAACGTCCACGCCCTCGTTCAATATGTCGACAGCCGTGAGGATCGGTGTCTCACCGGCACGAAACGCGAGCAGGCGCCTTTGCCGCTCGCGCTTGGGCAAAGAAGCATGCACAGCCTGAGCACCTGACCAGAAGGGAGTGCGGTCCAACAGTCGCGCGAGCCGTTCCGCGTGTTCGACCGTCCGACAGAAAACGATAGCTCTTGGCTGGTCGGTATCAGCCCACACCGAGGCTAGTTGGTCGCGAATGGCCTCGTCACGCTGCGGAAGGAAGAGCCGCGAGTTCAAATCAGCCAGACCGTAGGAGTGCCTGCTTGCATCTTTAACGACATCCCAGTCGACATCATCGACGAACAGTCTGTAGTCGACTTGCGCCAGATATCCGCCACGCATGCCGTCCTCGATCCCGAGGCTGAAGCTCGGAGGCCCCAGTTGGTCGGTGATATCATGCGCGTCCCCTCGCCACGGCGTGGCAGTGACGCCGAACTGCCTCGACCGCTCGAGCAATCGCAAGAGTTCGTCGTATTGACCTTCTGCCCCCAGGTGGTGCGCTTCATCGATCATCACCAGAGCCGGGCGGTAGCCGAACCGAACGACGGAAAGCGCGGACCCCACCGTTGCACAGGTCACGCCCGACAGGTCGTCGACCTTGTTGTCGCCGGTCAGCAGCCTCGTCGGCACGTGCTTGGGCAGATGCCGCCACAATGCGCGCTCGAGTTGGTGGACAAGATCCTTCGCATGTGCGACAACGAGGATCTTGTCCGCCGGATGGCGACTTAGGTGGACATTCAACACCTCACCCCCCACGACCGTCTTACCCAAACCGGTCGCGAGGATCAGAAGACCTCGCCCAGTCGCATCGAGATCATCTTCCAGGCGTCTCACGGCTTCGTTCTGGTACGACCGCAACCTCAACTCACCGAAGCGGTCAGGAAGCTTCTCGAAAGCGCTCATGAGATCATCGCCGGTCCAGAGGCGTATGGCCGGGCCCAGCCTCGCCAGCTCCTCCGCACGGCGTTTCGCGGCGACGCTGAACTGGGTGTTCGTCACGACGACCGCACGGTGGGCACGATACGTCGCGCGAGCACGTGCCACTTCGTCCACGGCCTCGGCCCCCACCGCACTGTGGCGCTTCCACTTGCACTGGATCACCCAGTCCTCGGCACCCCGTCTGGCCAGGATGTCGCCGCCCTCGTCGCCAGGCCCGTCGATGTTCGCCACGAACGAGCAGCCGATGTGCCACATCAGCCGCTCGATCCGTCTGGGGAACTGCGAGGGCCCCGCGTCACGCAGGCTCATCGCGTCGAGGAAGTGGCCCACCCGGCTAGTCCCCGTCGGCCAAGGCACGGACGACGAGGCGACAACTGGACCGTGCTCGCGTCAACTCCTCCAGGTCGAGCCGGGGACGATGTTGCTCCAGCAGGGCCAGGTCACTCAGCGGATTCACCAATCGTTCGACTACGAGTTCCCTGGCAGTCGGATCACCGATCACCTGGTAGGGACGTTGGAAGACCTTGCCGTCAAGAAACACCTCAGGCGCCGCTTTGATGATCCGGACCACGGCGTTGGCGGGTGCGTAGCGGACGAAGTCACCGCTGGCGATTTTGTCTCCCCAATGCGCCGCGTACGGGGCCTCGATCGCGTACCGACGTTCCGCATCGGCGCGTTCCCGCTCCGTGAGCAACTCCCAGTGCACGCTCGGATCGTTGGCGATGTAGGCGACCATCCCGGATCTGACGAGGTTCAGAATCCGTTCCGCCTCGTCAGCCATGGCGGGCGGTGTCAAGGGGACCATGTTACTGATCGACTTCAACTTCCGAACGACGTCCGTAAGAGGTGTGGAAGTCGCGCCCGCGCGCACACGGAGGAACTCGGCCGCCTCGACCAGGGCGAGGTCCCGGATGTCGGTTCCTTGGGAGCGGAAGAGATCGTCATCGACGTTCACGAACACCTCTAGGCGCGGCGACCGGGCCATGAAGGCAACCACGGGAGCCTCGTCGCCCTTCGAATCCTTGAGCGGCGTGCCCCGCACAGCCCATACCACGAGATCGACCGATCCGAGGTCTTTCAAGGTGTACTGTCCGGCAAGGTCCACGACCTGCTCGCCTGCTCCGCGGTAGGTCTGCAGCCGCTCAGCGAGCGTCGGCTCCCTGGGGGGGAGTTCCGGCGAGGTGCCAGACCCAGGAGAGGACACCCTTTCGTCGCCACCTCCGACGATTACACCAGGCGATTCGGACAGGTCATCAGGGACGCCCGGAAGGATACCACCGCCGTCAGCAGGCTTCGGTTCCGAAACGGGGTGGTCGTGCGAGTAGGCGGCCCGGTACCAGACTTCGTCCGTCTTGTACTCTTCGTCGCCCTTGCGAAACTTCTCCGCCCACTCGAGCGCCTTCTCGTGCAGTGGACGCCGCCCATCACCGGGGATGAGGTAGTTCAGCCCCGGGTCCTGCCTGCGATATCCCGTGTAGAGCTGGGCCAACGGGCTAACGTTCTCAGGCAGTTTGAGATTCCTCGCCTTTTGCGGGCGCAGCGGACTCGAACCGCGGATCGCGTTGATCACCTGGCGCCACTCATGGGTGTCGAACTCGAAGGCGTTCTTCTGGTAGTTCGGGGTCACGTGGTCACAGTGGATCTCGCCGACGATACGTCCTGTCGGGGTCTTCGCGTCGATGGGATACTCAAGTTCGGGCTCACCGAGTTCGTCCTCGTCCTGCCACGTGAAAACACGCTTGTCCCGGAGGAGAATCTTCCGACCGTTGCGCAAAAAGTCGATCCCGTAGTCGGAGCGGTGGACGTAGCGCTGGATACCGAGCCAACCCCAGATGCGGCGCTCACGCAACTGAAGTCGCTCTTGCCCACACTCCTCACAAGCTTCGGCGTCGCCCTGGTTCCAATGACCGCACGAGAGACATGCCTTCTTGCTTTTCAACTCCTGGTCCAAGCGCAAGATCACCGGGATCTCGACACCACGTCTCGTGACGAACCTGGACTCGTCCCACACACAGGGCAGCCGGGGATCAACCTTCTTGTTGTTGATAGTCAGGAGGTAGCCGCGTTCACGGAGCAGGAAGCTGTAGATGTCGCCGAGCTTCTCCCTGATGATCGCCTGCGTACGCGGTCGGCGCAGCATGTCGAACTGCTCCGACTTGAGGTCGCTAATAGTAACCGTCGTACCGTGCTCGGCCGGGTCCGCCTTCGGTACCAGGCGGTATGGCGCCTGGTACTCGGCTGACTCCGCAATTCGCGGCAGGTCGAGGACGACCTCAACCCAGTGCGGGTCACCGGCACGACTGGACCGCACCGTCGTGTGCCTTCCCAGCCGCGCGGTGCTGATGTTGAACCCCATGCCGAACAGGCCGAGCGAGCCGTACCGACCGTTGCTCGTCCAACCAGCGCTGATGGCGTTGGTGATCGCCTCGAGGCTCATCCCCCTACCGTTGTCCTTGACGACGATGCCGGCCGTCGAGCGGCTGGCATTCGCTGGTGGCAGCGTGATGGAGACGACTGGCCGATCAACCTCACTGCCGGCGACCTGAAATTCGTCGAACGAGTTGTCGACGAGTTCGGCGATGCATTGCCAGTGTGCGAACTCGATGTCTCCTAGCACTCCGAGGATTCTCGGATGTGGCGTGACGTTGATGAACTGACTCTCGCTCACGCGTCTCCTCGTTCACGACCTCGTGCCGCCGTCGCCTTCGCGAACCGATGCGTCAGGCGTCCTCCCGACGGTAGCGATGCTCACGCCGCGACCCCCGAACCCGCTACGCCAGTCCCGCCACACTAGTACCGTGCGTGCTCCGCCGTGCACCCCGCTGCCGAGACCTGAAGGCTGGTCTCCTGAGCGACATCGCGAGCCGAGCCAGGCTGTTACAGGAGTGCCGCGCGGCTCAAGACTCCGACGACGTGCTTCAACTGCGGACATGCGGATGGCGCGTGCCCTGGGCGGCCGACTTGGTAGGGTCTCGCGCATGGTCGAACCGCGAGCAGGACAGCACCGGCACCGCACCGCTGTCGAACTGTTCGCCGGCGGCGGCGGCCTAGCCATGGCCGTCCAGAACGCCGGATTCCGGACGCTGCTGTTCAACGAGTTCGCCAAGCGGGCGTGCGATACGTTGGAGGCCAATAAACTCGCCGTCTCGGTGCCCGAGGACGGAAAACCCTGGATCCCCACTTCGGAGCAGAAGCCACCACTTGTGCGTGGAGATGTCCGGCAACTCGACATGTCCTACCTGGCTGGGCAGGACGTCGACCTGCTCGCCGGGGGCCCACCGTGCCAGCCGTTCAGTCTCGGCGGGGTGGCGAAGGGCGACGAAGATCTCAGGAACATGTTCCCCGAAATGTTCCGGGCGATCCGCGAGATCCAGCCCAAAGCAGTCATCTGCGAGAATGTCCGCGGCTTACTGCGACCGTCTTTCATGCCGTACTTCCAGTATATTCTTCGCGAACTTGCGTTGCCCTTCGAGGAACGGGTTCCGGAGGCGTCATGGCAAGAACACGACGCGCATCTGCGAACCAGGATCGAACAACCAATGCAGGGCCCCGAAAGAAGATATGTCGTCCGCTACTTCCCAGTGAACGCGGCCGACTACGGCGTACCACAAATCCGGCATCGAGTCATCATCGTGGCATTCCGCGCGGACCTCGGCATCGACATCAGGGCGTTCGAGGATTCGGTCAAGAAAACAGAGTACTCCGATACCGCGCTGACCCGCTCGATGATGACCGACGACGGCCCTTACTGGCAGCGACATTACAACGTCCCGCCCGACGTTCGCACCGCAGTGATCAAGCGGCTCCCAATTACACCGCCGCTGGACGACGGTAAGAAGCCCTGGCGTACGCTGCGGGATGCCTTGGCCGGTGTGTGTGCCGATGACAAAGAGCTTCCTCCGATCCCTGTTGAGCACCTTGACCGAGTGGATCGCAAGCCCCAGGGTTACGAGAATCACATCGGATGGCCGGACGCGCGGGTCTACGCTGGCCATACCCCGAATGAACTCGACAAGCCGGCGAAGACCGTTAAGGCGGGGGTGCATGGCGTGCCCGGGGGAGAATCCGTGATGCTGTTGGACGAACTCGCGGAGAATCCGGCCCCTGGCGAGCCTCGGTACAAGTACCGCTACATGACGGTACGGGAGACTGCACGGGTCATGACCTTTCCGGATGAATGGATTCCCGCCGGCCCGCGCGGGGAGCAGATGCGCCAACTGGGCAACGCCGTGCCCGTACTGCTCGGTGAGGTATTCGCCAAGGCAGTCGCGACAGCCTTGGACAAGGCCGAGAACGCGGGATAGAACCGTGACGCCTCGCGCGGTGCGACCCCGGTCTCCGGCCGTACCGGAGAAGGCATGGAAAGCCCGCTCGGGGCGATCCCGATCGGCGGTTCAAGCAGAGCAGGACAGGGCAGCCGGAGGGCGTGCTTGCCGGTTCGTCGCACGAGAAGCGCAAGGGTACGTTCTGGCGAGCGTGGTACTCAAGGTGAGCCGTCGCGAAGCGACGATCAAGGCTCATCTCACGTATTCCGAGCATGGCAAGACGACCTCGGTGTACCTCGGAGAGGTCGGCGCAGCCAGCAGGGGGCGAAATCTCGTCGACGGATGGCGACTGGCTCAACAGAACGGACTACTAGCGAATGAAGCCGCCGATTCCGGTTCGTGGGCCTCATCCACAGCGGTCCGGTCCTCGATGAAGGGCAACCGAGGCAAAGATACCAAGCCAGAACTCGCGCTCCGGGCGTTGTTGCACCGGGCTGGATTACGCTACAGAGTCGGGATACGTCCGTTGCGCGACATTCGCCGAACAGCGGACATCGTATTCCCTCGAGTCAAGGTCGCGGTATTCGTAGACGGGTGCTTCTGGCACGGTTGCCCGGAACACCACCGCCCCGCGTCGACGAACAGTACGTTCTGGCAGGAAAAAATCAGGGGCAACCAGCTCCGGGATCGCGAGACGGACCGAATCCTCGCCGACGCCGGATGGGAAGTCGTACGAGTGTGGGAACATGAGAATGCCGAACTGTCAGCCGTTCGCGTCTCAGCTACGGTGCGCAGTCGTCGCGCCCAGGCCACACCGGAACAGCACTAAAGTTTTACTGCGGCAGACGGTCATTGTCGTTTGAGGGGAAGATGCCGGTGCGCGAGAATTCGCACGACCCGACCCAGGGCTTCCTAGCCGGGTTCGAGGGCTATCTATCTCCTTCCGATCAAGATTTCCGAGCCGTCCTCATGTCGGGAATGGTCGTGCTCGACACCAACGTCCTCTTGAACCTCTACCGGTTCGACGAGGACGCGCGAATGGATCTGTTAACCATCCTCGACCGACTTCGAAACAATGTGTGGATCCCTCATCAGGCTTTGGAGGAGTTCCTACGGAACAGGGAACAGACCATACTCAGCCGATCGAACATACGCCGAGACGCTCTTGAGTCGCTGAAGAAACCGGTTCGCGCTCTCGAACACGCGATGGAAAACTGGGCTCGAGGCGTAGGCCTGCCACAGGAAAAGCTTACAAAATATCTCGAGCAGATCAGCTCGCTCCACGACGCCCTTCGGGAAGCGATCGAAGGGCCAACTGCGCACGATCCCCTGACCAGCGCCCGCGATACGAACCACGACCCGGTACTTGCTTCGCTGCGCTCGATATTCGAGGGGCGAGTCGGCGAAGCCCTGCCGAATGAGGAGTTCGTCGCGGCACTGGCGGAAGCCAAACGTCGAGCCGACGAAAAGATCCCACCAGGCTACATGGACCGGGACAAGCCCGATCACCGCGGCCCCGGCGACTATCTCGTCTGGGAACAGACCCTGAGGGAAGCCGCCCGCAGATCAACGGACGTCCTCCTGGTGACGAGTGACATGAAAGAGGACTGGTGGCGGAAGGTCCGGGGCACACCGGCGGGTCCCCGGGTTGAACTGGTTGACGAATTGCGGCGTCGAGCCGGAGTTCGACTGTTCATGCTCCAACCTCAAGACTTTCTCACGATAGCTGGCCGTCTTCTCGACGTCGAAGTGCGACCCGACTCGGAGAATCAAATCGCAAGCACAGCGATTGGCACATCCGGATTGGGCAGCGGAGACGGTGACCGCGTACGACTCTACCTGACATCCGCCCTCGAAAGCGCCTTGGGAGCCGACACCGAGGTTCGCCCCGGCACGGGCCTCGACGAGTCCACATGGGACGTGTCCGTGGTGCTCCAAGGTGAACTGGCAGCCGTCATCTGGATCTATGACCCGATCAAGCCGTTCAACGACCTCGCGACGGGTTCGGTGATCACCACCGCACGATCGAGAGTCCTCTCAGTCGATAGCCCCGCCAATCGCCCCTGGCTTGCATGCGTGGTCGACTTAGCGAATCTGGCGACCCGCATGCGGACAGATGGCGAGGTATGGTCCCGTAAGCCCGACGGGGACGGCACGGTCATGACCAAGGTGTACGCGACGTTCGAACCGTACATCCGAGACCTGCGCGATGCGGGCTTCGACGACGTTCAGGTGATCGCAGACCTCGATCAGCCAGAGGGACAAACCGCAGAGACGTTCCGGCGAATCGACAAGGTGGTCGAGCAAATTGCTCATCAACTTCGCGAGTGGGGCGGTGACAGCGCGCTCTCACTTTAGTGGGTCGCCGCAGCCCACTCACGAGGCCCACTTCCGCGTAGCACTGCGTGGCAGACATGGGTGCCCATTCCGTGGATGATGGGTACGTGGGGGAACTGTCCAAGGACGAGGCGAAGGCGCTTGCCGTCGGTTTGCGGCGGTTGGTGCAGGCGGCGGCGGAGCTCGTCGAGCAGGACGGGGAGTCGGCGCCGTTGGTGCGGCGCGTCCGGGAGCACCTCGGGTGTGAGTTGGCGCAGGTCCTGTCGGTCGCCACGCGGTTCGAGGTGTGGGAGCACGTCAACCTGCACCTGGGGGTGGAGGCGTACCTGAGGGCGCACACGCCGGACGCCGAGTGGTTCGGGGTTGGTGGGCAGCACCGGGGCCACGAGGACATCATGGGCATGCTCCTGGCGGCACGGCACTCCGGCGGGTACGCGCTCGGGGCGGCGGACTACGCGACAGCGGCGGTCGGGCCGGAGGACAGCGTCGAGGTGGTCCAGCTCGGGTTGGCGGCGACGACCGCGCCCGACGGGACGCCGGTGCTGGTCGGCATCCGGGGACCGAACGACTTCGGGCCGCCCGCGTGCCGGTTGGAGGTGCTCGCGGCCGATCGCGCGGCGGCGCGGGCCGCGGGGGCGGAGATCGAGCGGCTGATGCGGGAGCACGACGCGTTCCGGCGGCAGGTCCTGGCGTTCGGGGTGAGCGAGCACCGGGGCAACGAGCTGGTGACGTTCCTGCCGCGGCCCGCGCTGGACGCCGACGACGTGGTGCTGCCCGACGGCGTGCTGGACTCGATCGAGGAGCACGTGGTCGGCATCGCCGAGCACTCCGAGCGGCTGCTCGCGGCGGGGCAGCACCTCAAGCGCGGCCTGCTGCTGCACGGCCCGCCCGGCACCGGCAAGACGCACACCGTGCGCTACCTGATGAGCCGGTTGCGCGACTGCACGGTGATCCTGCTGACCGGCCAGGCGATGCGGCTGATCGGGCAGGCGGCGGCGCTGGCGCGGCGGTTGCAGCCGTCGATGGTCGTGGTGGAGGACGTGGACCTGGTCGCCATGGACCGGGGTTTCGCGGCCGGCCCCACCAACCCGCTGCTGTTCACCCTGCTCGACGCGATGGACGGGGTGGGCGCGGACGCGGACGTCACGTTCGTCCTCACCACGAACCGGGCCGACGAGCTGGAACGCGCGCTCGCCGACCGGCCGGGCCGGATCGACCTGGCCGTGGAGGTGCCCCGCCCGGACGCGGACGGCCGCCGCAGGCTGGTCGAGCTGTACGGCCGGGACGTCGACCTGCGCGCCGACCTCGGGCCGGTGGTCGAGGCGACCGAGGGCGTCACGGCGTCATTCATCAAGGAACTGCTGCGCCGCGCCGTGCTGAACGCGGTGCGGGCGGGCGGCACGGGCGGCGTGCCGGTGGTGGGCGACGAGCTCGCCGACGTGGCGCGGGCCATGGCCGACGAACGCGCGTCGCTCACCGGCATCCTGCTCGGCGGCTCGGAGAGCACGGCGGACGGGCCACGACCGAGCACGGCCGGCCCGGCGCAACCGGGACTGGCACCGCGCGAGTCGTGGTGAGGGCGCTCCGGAGGTGCTGAGGAACTACTGCTCGCGGTCTTCGCGCTTCACCCTCGCGATGAACGTGCTGAAAGAGCCGGCGGGGAACGCGAGGCCGACACCAGGACGCTTGGAGTCGCGGAGTCCCACCGAGCCCTCGACGTAGGCCACTTCGACGCAGTTCGACCCGCCACCGCCGTTGCTGCCACCGCTTCGACTGCTCTTGCGCCACAAAGCCGCGTCTTCGATCACTGAGGCTCACGCTCCAACTCTTCGATCACCTTGCAGATCAACGCGATCGAGTCGGCCGGGTTGAGGGCGATGCCGAGCAGGTGCCCGAACATCAGCGTACAGCGCCGCACGTCCTCGGAGTCTTCGAGATACAGGCTCCCACCGGGGCCGTCGGTGTAGCCGACATCAGCCGTGTCGTCGGAGAACCCGAAGATCGTGAACCAGCCGGACAGGCCGGGATGCGCACCGGCGTCGGCTCCCACCACCTGCAGTGTCACGTTGCTCCACGACGCCAGTTGGACGAGGCGTCGAAGCTGCCCCGTCCGCACGTCGATCGAACCGATCCGCGCCCGGAGCACACGCTCATCGAGCAGCACCCAGAGCTCTTGTGGGTCTTCGCGTGTGAGAACCGCTTGCCGAGCCATTCGCGTGGCGACGCGCCGTTCAAGTTCGCCGTGATCGATGCTCGGTTCGATACCGGAGATCACCGCGCGGGCGTAGCCCTCCGACTGGCAGAGGCCGGGCACGAGCAGCGGCTCCCAGACGCGCTGCACGGCCGCGCGCTCCTCGTACTCGCCGAAGTCCGCCATGTTGTCCGGCAGACCTCGTCGCCCCTTCTGCCAGTAGCCCTTGTCACGGGCGGCTCTCGCCCACAGCTTGAGCTTCGCGCGTTCCTCGGGGTCGTCGTGCCCGTAGATGGCCAGGAGGTCTTCGACCACATCGGGTTGCACCCGTGCTTGATCGTTCTCCATCCGGCTGAGCTTGGTGACAGACCACTTGCCGCTGCCCGGGATCGCCTGGAGCGCCCGGACGACGTCCTCTTGGCGGCGGTCACCGCGCAGTTCCTTGAGCCTGGCCGCCAGCCGCTTGCGCACGTTGGGCGGGATGTTCTCCGTGGCCACGCCGACCCTTCCTCACCGAACCACCTCGAACTGCACCGTACGGCCGGCACTGGACGGCAGCACGTAACTCGATCGGATGGACAACTAGCAACTTGCGGAACTTTGACTTGCCAAGCAGCAACTTGCGGCCGATTCTCGTGTCGCATCGTGTAATCGAAACAGGACCCAGCGTAACCAGGAGGGTTGCGTGACCATCACCAGGGCTACCGATCTCCTCGCCGTCATCCCTCATCCCGGCCAGGGCCGCGCAGCGCGCAGTGACAGCGAGCCCCTGCTCGCCCGCTCTCCCGGTCGGCCCTGATGGGCACCCGACCGTTCCGCTGGCTGCCCTACCAGGGACGTCGTCACGCGATCCCGGACTCCATGACGGCCAGAGACGAAGGCCGGACGTTGTGCGGAGTGGCCGTGACGGTGCCACACGAACCGCCGCCACGCTGCCCCGACGGCTGCTGGCCCACGTGCCGCGATTGCGACCGGAGATGGCGGGAGCAGGAAGGCATCCCCGTGTTCCCCTGGCCTCGCGAGGCGGCGGACGACGCGTCGACCCCCACAGCGCGACGGGGTTCTCGCCGAGGTCGGTCGTGATGGTGGCGCAGATCCCCGGTCCCAAGCCGCGTGCCGATCGAGTCCAGCTCGGGCACCCGGACACCTACCGACGACCCGGAGAGTGAAGATGATCAGGCACGATGGCCAGCTGCCCCTCTCGACGCCCAAGCCGTCACTGCGCGGTCGCGTGCTCGGGATCGAGCTGCGTCGCGTCCGGGAAGCCGCCGGGCTGACGGTGGCGGAACTCGCGGCGCGCAGCGGCCGGTCCCCCGACGCCGTGCAGCGATTGGAGAAAGGGCTCACGGACGAGTCGACGCCCGATCCGACAGTGCAGTGCGCGTGGGGCTCCCTGGCCACGAGCATGGTCAACATCCTGTGCCGCGCCTCGGAGCGGATCGACATCTTCGCGCCGCTCGGCATCCACCCCACCCTCGATCATCTCGGCGCCGACCGCTGCACCGCCTACGTCCTTGAGAGCACTACCGTCGACCGCCACGACGTGGTCGTGCGCCTGCTCCGGCACGAAGCCGGTGTGTTCCCCGGCATCGAGCACCACCCGCTGACCCGCTTCCGCCTGCCCGACAGCACGGCGGTCGTTTTGTACCCCTACCTGCACGCGGCGCACTTCACCGAAGAGCCAGAGCACCTCCTGGCGGCGTACACGCTGTTCGAGCGACTCGCCGAGTTCACCGGCACGGGCGATCCCGCTTAGCCGAGCTGACAGCGGCAGGCGCACCGCGTCGCCGACCCGGGGAACGGTGTGGGCCGAGAAGGTCAGGCCCGTTCCCCGGCACGTCCTGTCGTGCCAAGGTGGTCCGTAGCCAGAATTGGTCTGGACCTTCACCGGAGAGGGGACGGTAGGCGATGCGTGGCACCACCGTGTTACCCGGAACGCCCTGCCGGACCCCGCGCGACGGTGAGCTGCCCCTGCACCGGCTGGAGGTACCGGTGCCCGAAGCGCTGCCGTTCGCGGTCGGCACGTTCGACTCGATCGGGCCCCTGTCCCGCGCGTCGTTCCCGCACCGGCACACGTTCCACGAGATCGTGCACGTCACCGGCGGCACCGGCACGCACGTGGTGGACCTGGCCCGCTGGGAGCTGCGCCCGCCGCACCTGTGCGTGATCGCACCCGGCCAGGTGCACCACTGGGACGACGCGCGGGACCTCCAGGGCTCGGTGCTGCTGTTCACCGACGACTTCCTGCTCGACCACCCCGGTGACCGCGAGCTGCTGCGCCGGTTGAGCGAACGGCCCTGGCTCACGCTGGACGAGCAGGCGCACGCCCAGGTCGGCCGGTCGATCGCCGAGCTGCACGACGAGTACCGGCGCGGCGAGCCGGGCGTGGAGACCGTGCTGCGCGCGCTGCTGCACGTGCTCGTCGTGCGCGCCGCCCGGCTGTCCGCCACACCGGCCGCGCCGCCGCCCGCCCGGCCCGGCGCGGTCGCCGAGGAGTTCGTCCGGCTGTCCGGCCGCACCGACCACCGGCTGTGGTCCGTGCGCGCGTACGCGGAGCGTATCGGCGTCACGCCCGGCTACCTGACCGAGGCGGTGAAGGCGGCGACCGGCCGGACGCCGTCGCAGCTGGTCCGCCAGGCCCGCACGCAGGAGGCGCAGCGGCTGCTGGTGAAGACCGGGCTGAGCGTGCGGCAGGTGGCGAACCGGGTCGGGTTCGACGACCCCGCCTACTTCTGCCGCTTCTTCCGCCGCGAGACGGGCGTGAGCCCCGGCGCGTTCCGGCGCGCGGCCGACCGTTCACAGTGAGCGCCACCGGCAACGGAGACCGCGAGGATCACCACGAACAGCGGTCCCAGTCCATCGTCCGCGACCGAGCGCCGTCCGTACGTTCGTGGTGATCCCGAACCGAAAGCCCCCACGAGGAGCAGGCCCGAAGGAGCAGGCATGGACGCATCCACGGACGGCGACCGCGGCCCGGCCGAGAACCCGCTCGGCGACGAGGCGGACCCCCGCCACCTCAGCCGCAAGACGGTGCTGCGCGCCGCGGTGGCCGCGGGCGTCGCGCTGCCGGTGGCGATGATGGGCGTGCCCGCGCTGGCCCGCACGATCGGCGAGAGCGGCGGACCGCTGGAGCTGACGCCGACGTGCGACGACGGCGACGACCCGACCCCGCCGCAGACCGAGGGCCCGTACTTCAAGCCGAACTCGCCCCGCCGCACGTCGCTGGTCGACGCGGGAACGCCGGGCACCCGGCTCACCGTCACCGGGTACGTGTTCGGCCTGGCGTGCCTGCCGCTGGGCAACGTGCTGATGGACTTCTGGCAGGCCGACGTCAACGGCGTGTACGACAACACCGGCTACCGGTTCCGCGGCCACCAGTTCACCAACCCGGACGGCACGTTCTCGCTGACCACGATCGTGCCCGGCCTCTACCCCGGCCGCACCCGGCACATCCACGTGAAGGTGCAGGCCCCCGGGCGGCCCGTGCTCACCACCCAGCTGTACTTCCCGGGCGAGCCGCGCAACAACACCGACACCATCTTCGACCCGCGGCTGCTGATGGAGGTGCGCACCGTCGGCAGCGCGCGCGAGGCGAAGTTCGACTTCGTGCTGAACGTGCCGCAGAGCAGCACCACGCGACCGACCTCCACCACGACCACCCCGTCCTCGCCGGGTGGCGGCACGTGGGCGGTGGGCACGAACTACGCGATCGGCGCGACCGTCACCTACAACGGCGTCGGGTACGTGTGCTTGCAGGGGCACCTCGCCCAGCCGGGCTGGGAACCGCCGAACGTGCCCGCGCTGTGGCGCGCGGAGTGACCGCCGCCTGACCGGCCCCCCGGTGTGCACGGCACCGGGGGGTTCCGCGCGCACCGGGGTCGGTGCAGGGGTCGCGCTGGGGCTCCACGGCCGTCCGGTGCAACCATGTTCCGTCGCTGGGGGGCCGGAATGTCGCACCAGGACGTGAGCGCCCCGCGGGCGTTGATCGAACAGGCTCGCGCGCACACCGAAGCGCTGCGCACAGCGTCGCACGACCACCCCGGCGTCCGGCGGCTGGATCAAACGACCTGGACCGGCTCGCGGTCGACGTGGACGAGCTCGCGGTGGCGACGGAGGCCGCCGCCGTGCCCGTGCCGCCCTGGTGCCCGTGCCGGACACGCCGGACTTCCGGCACGGCGCGGACGACGAGGGCGGCTACCGCCCGTTCTACCGGTGGGACCGGGTGGTCGCGGCGCCGGTCAGGAGGTGCCGCCGGTGCTCTGCGGCGGCACGTCGGCCGGCTCGCGGAACAGGTCGGTGTAGGAGCGCTGCTCGTCCCGGCGCACGAGGGCGACGTCCTCGGGCCGGTCCGTGTCCGGGTGGCTGAACAGCTCTTGGTACGTGGATGACATGTGTTTCCGACTTTCTCCGCGCCCGCTGCGTGCTCACGGTCGGCGGTGCCGGTCCGGAGATCCCCGCACGGCGCGAGGGGTGTTCGGGGTCTGAAAAAGAACTTCCCCGATGGCACCCACGTTACACGTAGTGACACCATCGGGCTCACCGCTTTACCCAAGGGTGATCTGGGTCACTTCGGGCGGCCGGGCGGGAAGGAACCCGGGCACCGCCCGGTTGTACGGGGCGGTCGTCAATCTTGTGTCCGTGTTTCCACTGAAGTTTCGCGGAATGATGTTGCGGACGAAGCTCTTTCTTTGCCTTGCGGGACAAGCCGGAGAAGTCGTCGTCTGAAATCCGACCCGACGCCCCGACCGGGGCGCCGCACCCGGCTCGCAAGGAGAGATCATGACTCAGGGCACCGTGAAGTGGTTCAACGCCGAGAAGGGCTTCGGCTTCCTCGCCCAGGAGAACGGCCCGGACGTCTTCGTGCACTACTCGGAGATCGAGGGCAACGGCTACCGCAGCCTCGAGGAGAACCAGCGCGTCGAGTTCGACGTCAACCAGGGCCCCAAGGGCCCGCAGGCCGTCGGCGTCCGCGCCCTCTGACCTGCTCCTACCGGCGGTGACGCCGGCGGAGACGTGAACCCCCGACGCCCCTGGGCCCCGATCCGGAGCCCAGGGGCGTCGGGGTTCACCGCGCGGCACGACCGGTTCCGCGTCACGACCTCGGCCGGCGCGACCGGGATCGACACCGCCGAAGCCCTCGACCTCGGGTAGTCCCGACAGGACGGCGATCAGCCGCAGGTCCGCCTGCTCGGTCGCCGACAGGTGCCGGTCCAGCAGCGCGCCGTCGAGCACGGACAGGCACTCGTCCGCGCGCGGCAGGATGTGCCCGAGCAGTCCCGCCGCGGCGTGGGCGTCGTGCAGCGCCGAGTGCGCCCGCCCCGCGTCGGCGGTCAGCGGCACGCCCAGCCCCGTCCGGCGTAACTCCCGGCTCGGCGCGGGAATCCCTCACTCCACAATGGACCGTTCACGGGCGGTCGTCCGCCCTGGTGATCCACTCGGGTTACGATTCGGCGCCGACCTGGAGGGGCCATGGGACACGAGGGATCCGAGCACTGCGCCGACGAGCGGTTGGACGCCGGGGGCGAAGTCGCCCTCGCCCGCTTGATCCTGGCCGGCGGCGACCTCGACCACGCCGCCCGCCACCTCGCCGACGCGCTCGCGACCGACCCGCGGCTGCCCGACGCGCACGAGGCGCTGGCCGAGCTCGTCGCCCGCGCGGGCGGGCCGCGGGAGGCGTTGCGGCACTTCGAGCCCGAGCCGGAGCGGGCGTTCATCGGCACGGTCGCCGCGCACGCGCACCTGTGCGCGATGGCGGGCCACTGGGACCAGGCCGTGCAGGAGCTGTTCGCGGTCGCCGCCCACGAGCCGCACCGGCCGTGGCTGGACGTCGCCTGGCTGCACCGCCCCGACCTGCCCGACCTGCTCGACCCCGACGCCGCCGCCATCGCCGTGGCGCGGTTCGCGCAACCGCTGGCCGACCCGGTCGAACCCGCCGAGCGCCCGCCGCTGCTGCCCGCGCTGACCCTGCTGCGCGGCTGCGTCGCCCGCCACCCCGAGCACGCGATGCTGCTGTGGTGCGGCTCCACGCTGGCCCGCCGGCTCGGCGCGTTCGACGAGGCCGTCGCGTGGGCGCAGCGGTCGTTCGACGTCGAGCCGACCCACCAGGCGGCGGTGATGAAGGGCTACGCGCTGCGCACCGCGGGCCGGCCCGACGACGCCCTCGCCACCTGGCAGCGCGAAGCGGCCCGCACGCCCGACGACCTGGACCTGTTCCTCGACATCGCCGACCTGCTGGAGGCGATGGGCCGCCCGGCCGAGGGGCTGGAGTGGGCGCAACGCGCGGCCGACGCGAACCCCGAGCACCCGAAGGCCCTGGCCACCGCCCTGGGCCTGCGGCACGTGGTGGACGACGACGTGCGGCACCTCGTCGCGCTCGCCGACCACCTGCGGGACCGGCCGGACCACGGCTACGCCGCCGACGTGCTGGCCCGGCGCGCCCGGGGCCGCTCGTGGCTGGGCCGCGTGCCCGATCCCACCGAGGCCGTGGCCAACCTGCTGGGCGAGGTGCTGGAGCAGCACGAGCCCGCGCCCGAGGCCGTGCTGAACGTGACGCTGTCGGCCTTGGAGCCGCCGAGCGCGCTGCTGGCGCTGCGGTCGGCGTTCCCGCTGGCCTCCGTGACGCCCGAGCACGCGCCGGAACCGGACCTCAGGCTGCCGGTCCGCGAGGTCCGGCACACCGTGTGGACCTACGACGGGCTGCTGGCGCGCCCCGCCGTGCCACCGCCCGCGCCGGAGGCCGCCGAGGCGGTGCGCGGTGTCGCCGCGTTCCGCTGGCCGTCCCTGCCCGCCGCGTACGACCGGGCGGTCGTGCTGTCCGCGCTGGACCCGCGCGACCTGCTGGGCGTGCTGGTCCACCCGCCCGTGCCGCCGGACGACGAGGTGGGCCGCGCCCTGGCCCGCCACGCACCGCAGCTGTGGGTGCGCGCCGTGCAGGCGTGGGCGTGCCTCGGGCTGGCGCACCACCGCGCCGACGAGCCGTGGCCCGCCTCCCGCCGCCGCGAGATCCTGGCCGACCTGCTCAACGGGCCGGAGGACTGGGTGTCGGAGGCCGCCGGGCTGGCGCTGGTCGCCACGGCGTGGGTGCAGCCGGCGACGCGGGCGGACGTGCGGGAGCTGGTCGTGCGGCGGCTGCTGGACGCGGCGCGGGCCCGGCAGACCCGGGAGGTGACCGTGCTGGCGTCGCTGTGCGAGCTGGCCCTGGCCGTGCCGGACCTGGACGACCCGTTCGCCGCCCTGGCCCGCGACGTGCTGGCCGCCGAACGCCCTCCGGCCGAGGGCTAGCGCCGGTTCTGCGTGTACCTTCGGGTGCAGGCGGGAACCGTTCGAGCATCAGTCACGAGTTGCCGGTGTCCCGACGCCATCACGCACCGCCCGGAGATCGACGTGTTCCGCGGGTGCGGACAGGACAGATCCGATGAACCACGTCCTACCGACCGTCGAGTCGACCGCCCCCGGTGGCGCCACCGACGCCACCGGGAACCGCCAGTGCGTCGCGTGCCCGCACCCGTGGGCCTCCCACGACCGGATCGCGCTGCGCTTCTGCGCCGCGACCGTCAGCGGGAAGCACGGCCGGGGTTGCGTCTGCGGCTCCTGAGTCACCAGGCGTCGCGGCTGCGGTAGGCGGGTTCCGGCTCCTCGTCCTCCACCGGCGCGGTCCGGCGGACCACCCGCGGCGGCACGGCGGCCGGGAGTTCCCGCGGCGGCTCGTCGCCGAACACCCGGCGGTCCTCGGCCAGCACGCGGTCCAGCAGCGTCGTGTCGCCCAGCGCCGAGCGGACCACCTCGGCCTGCCTGCGGGCCGCGTCCGCGCGGGCCAGGGCGATCACGCGCAGCGTCACCGACGACAGCGCGGCCGGGTCGGTGGTGCGCACGGCCGGGCCGAACGCGATCGACTTGACCGCGCCGTCCGACCCGGCGACCACGGTCACCAGGCCGTCCCCGGACGACGCCGTCCCGACCACGTCCCGCAGTCCCTCCGCCATGCGCCGGAACGACTCCGCGCGCAGCCGGTTGTCGGCCGCGGCCGTGTCGATGGCCTCGATGCGGCGCAGCAGGATGTCGGCGGACTCCGTCACCGCGATGCCCCTTCGTCCGGTCGGATGGTCTTCAGGAACGCCTGGAAGTCGTCCACCAGGTCCTCGAACTGCTCGGGCGTCGCGCTGAGCACGATCTCCAGCACCGCCCGCCGGCGCGGGTCGCGCACGTCCGCCATGGCCAGGAACACCTGCAACTGCACCAGGTCCACGGGCCGGCCGCCGATGGGCGCGGTCAGCCGCAGCACCTGCGTGTAGGCCGACTCCAGCTCGTTGCGCCGACCGACCTCCACCGCGCCGACGCCGCGTTCCAGCCGCGCCGCGGCCCGGTCGGCCAGCTCCGCCAGCGTCACGTCGTCGCCGTGGACCTCGCCGCTGATCGTGATGTTCGCGGTGAACCCGGCGCCGCCACCGGGACGCAGCGCGACGAACGCCGCCTGCGGCGCGCCGACCTCGTCGGGCGGCGCGGACAGCCACCCGTCGGGCAGCGAGAACTCGATCGGCACCGGGAGCGTGGTGGCCATGGCTGGTGTCCTCCTGGGGTCGTTCATCGGCCGAACAGCCGACCGATCGCGCGTCCGGCGTTCTCCACGCCGCGGCCGACGTCCTTGGCGATCTCGCCCACGTCGTCCGCGACGTCGACCACCGTCTCCACGACCTCGACCGGGTCGACGCTGACGTCGAACCCGACCTTGCCACCCACACCGAACGCGAGCCCCACCGACCCGCCGACGTGGAACTTGCCGTCCTCGCCCAGGCCGAACTGCCCACTGGCGTGCGCGCCGACCCCGGCCCACGCCTCGCCGTTCACGCCGGCGCCGATGCCCGCGACCTCCGCGCCCGCCTCGCCGGACACCTTGGCCCCCGCGAACGCCTCCGCGTCGCCCTTCACGCCGAGCAGCCCGATGGTGCCCTTCGCCTCGGCGGCCACGCCGATCGTGCCCTCGGCGCTGCCGGACACGTTCGCGTGCTGCCCGAGCTTGATCTCGCCGTCCGCGTACCCGCTGGCCAGGTACGCGCCCGCGTGCGCGCCGACCGACACGCCCGCGTAGCTCGCGGTCGCCGTGTAGCCGGCGTCCGCGCCGAGCACGGAGCCGCCGATCCGGCCCTTGCCGGAGAGGGGCCCCGCGTCGAAGTCGCCGTCCTTCTCGCCGTGCTTGACGTCGACGTGCTTGTCGTCGCCCCACTCGCGCTCGTGCAGGTCGATGCCGAACTTCTCGGCGATCTCCCCGAGCGCTTCGGTGAGCAGCCGCTTGGACTCGCTGCCGGACTTGCTCTCGTACGAGCGCCCGTTGACGCCGTACTGCCAGCCGCCGGTGTCCTCGCCGTCCTCGTCCTTCTCGCGGTGCGCCGCGCCGAACGTCTCCTTGCCGAACGACTTCTTGTAGCCGCCCTTGCCGTCGGACTCCCAGCCGAGCGCCTTGGCGACGACGTCACCGATGCCGCGCAGGCCCTGGCGGGCGTCGTCGAGCACCTTCTGCGCCTCGGCGGCGCCCGCCTGGCCGGGGTCCTGGAACGGCGCGGCCGGCGCACCGGAGAGCGCCGCGGCGGCGTGCTCGGCGGCGGCCAGCCGGGTCGCGGCCTGCGCCTGGAGGTACAACTCGACGGCGCGTTGCGCCTCGCGCTGGCTCGCGACCAGCGCGTCGCCGTAGTCGGCCAGCAGCTGCCCGCCGCCGCCGAGGTCTTCCCCGGCGCGCAGCCAGCGGGGCGGTTCGGCCTGGAACGCCGACTGGAACGCGCCGCTCGCCGTGCCGCTCCACCCGCCCACGCCGATCCGGCCGAGGTCCGCGCCGACGGCCACGACCGTCCGCACCGCGTCCACGAGCTGCCGCAGGTCGCCGGAGATCAGCTCGGGCTCGCCGGGGACGAGCGCCTTGGGGTCCTCGGTCTCGCCGAGTCGTGCGGCCATCAGGACACCGGCCCTTGCGGGTTGAGCCGCCCGAAGACGTCCGCGCGCTCGCCGTCGACGTCCACATAGGACGACGCCGCCGCGCGCAGCCCGATGGCGTGCTCGTCGGCCTCTTGGCGCAGCCGCCGCACGTGGGCGCGCATCTCCTCGATGAACATCTCCCATGCGCCGGCGACCCCGGCGTGCCCGTACTCGCCGCTCGGACCGCTCCACACCACGCCCGCGGTGCGGTCCCCGACCTCGCCGATCTGCCCGGCCGCCCGCCGCAACTCCTCGGGCGCCGCCCCGAACCCACTCATGTCCGTCCCCACCAGTCCACTCGACACCACGCCGTCAGACGGCGCAGGCGCGTCGGCCGTTCCCAGGGGTACACCTATATCGGCAGGCGCAGTGCCCGCGCAGTCGTTCGGCCGAATCGGGTGCGCGCCTCAGGGCGTCCGACGGGTCGCGGACGCCGTCGCGGCGAGCAGGGAGCGGGTGCGGGCGGGCGCGGTCGGCGGCAGCTCGGCGAGCACGTCGGCGAGCGAGTCGGCGGCCAGGGTGCGCCGCCACGCGGCGTGCGCGTCGGCCATCTTCGCCGCGAGCACGCACGCGTCGCGGCAGTCCTCGGCGGGCAGCGCGCCCCGCCCCCGCTGCCGGATCTCCTGGCACTCGTACGGCGAGGACGCCCCGTCGACCGCCTCCACCACCTGCAACAACGTGATCTCGGCGGCGGGCCGGGCGAGTCGGAAGCCGCCGCGCGGGCCGGTCGTCGCGGCCAGCACGCCCGCCTTGACCAGCGCCTGCAACTGCTTGGCGAGGTAGGGCGCGGGCAGGTCGTAGTAGGCCGCGAGCTGGGCCGCCGACGCGGTGGCCCCCGGTTCGAGCTGCGCCAGGGTGGTGGCGCAGTGCAGTACCCACTCCGTGCTCACAGGCAGCTTCACCCGGCCAGTCTATCCAAGATATTGCGGATCTATTTAGTCCGCGATAGGTTCGTGGCAGGTACTCGGCAGTGGAAGGATCGTCATGCGGATCGCAGTGGCCGGCGCGACCGGCAACATCGGCTCCCTCACCGTCGCCGCCCTGGAGCGCGGCGGGCACGACGTGGTGCGCGTCAGCCGCTCGGCGGGCGTCGACCTGCGGACCGGTGAAGGGCTCGACGCGGCGCTGGCCGGTGTCGACGCGGTGGTGGACGCCACGAACATCGCGGCGGTCGACCGCGCCCGGACGGTGGAGCTGTTCGGCGCGATGACGCGCACGCTGCTCGACGCCGAGGCGCGCGCCGGCGTGCGGCACCACGTGCTGCTGTCGATCGTCGGCATCGCCGACATCGAGGGCAACGCGCACTACGCGGGCAAGCGCGAGCAGGAACGCCTGGTCACCGAGGGGCCCGTGCCGTGGACGATCGTGCCGGCCACGCAGTTCCACGACTTCGCGGAGATGGTCGCGGGCTGGGCCGAGCAGGACGGCGTCGCGGCCATCGCGCCGCTGCTCGTGCAGCCGATCGCGCCGCAGGACGTGGCCGAGGTCCTCGCCGAGATCGCCGTCGGCGAGCCGCAGGGGCGTTACGCGGACGTCGCGGGCCCGGAGACGCAGGACCTGGTCGACATGGCGCGGCGCACGCACCAGGCGCGTGGCCGGGACGTGCGCCTGGTGCCGACGTGGTCGGGCGTGTTCGGCGTGGAGATGAGCGGCAACGCGCTGCTGCCGGGCGACCGCGTCCGCATCGCGCCGACCACGTTCGACGAGTGGCTCGCCAAGTCGGTCTGAGCCCGCGGGAGCGGTCCGGCGCCGGGGTCGGCGCCGGACCGGTCGGGGTCAGCGCCCCGCGTCGACCAGGACCTTGCGGTCCTCCTCCAGCGCCGCGCCCTCCACGTCGAGGGCGGGCAGCCGGCGCAGCCACTTCGGCAGCCACCAAGCCTTCTCGCCCAGCAGGGCCAGCGCGGCGGGCACCAGGACCATGCGGACCACGAACGCGTCGACCAGGATGCCGATGGCCAGCGCGAACGCGATGGACTTCATCGGCCCCTCGCCCGCCGGCACGAAGCCCGCGAACACCGAGAACATGATCAGCGCGGCGGCCACGACCACCGGCGCGGCCTGCCGGAACCCGGTGTGGATCGCGGTCAGCGGCGCCTCGCCGCGGTGGTGCGCCTCGTGCATCCGCGACACCAGGAAGATCTGGTAGTCCATGGCCAGGCCGAACAGGATGCCCACCATCAGGATCGGGGTGAGGCTGAGCAGCGGCCCCGTGCCGTCGAGGTTGACCGCGTCGGCCAGCCAGCCCCACTGGAACACCGCGACCGTCGCGCCCAGCGACGCGCCGATCGTCAGCAGGAAGCCCAGCACGCCCACCAGCGGCACCAGGATCGACCGGAACACCAGCACCAGCAGCACCAGGGCGAGACCCACGACCAGGCCCAGGTAGACCGGCATGGCCTCGTCCAGCGCCACGGCCACGTCCACGCTGACCGCAGTGGCGCCGGTGACGTAGGTCGTCGCGCCGTCCACGTCGGCCAGCCGGTCGCGCAGGTCGGTGACCAGCTGCTCGGTGGCCGCCGTCGCCGGGCCCGACTCCGGGATCACGGTGACCATCGCGGCCGTGCCGTCGGCGTTGGGCCTCGGCGGCGTGACCAGCGCGACGTCCTCCGCGCCCTGGATGGAGGGGATGGCGGCGGCGGCCGTGGCGGCGGCGTCGTCCCCCTCGAACAGCACGATCAGCGGGCCGTTGAAGCCCTCGCCGAAGCCGTCCGCGAGCATCCGCTCCGCGCGGGCCTGGCTGGACTCCGCGGCCGGGGCGGCGACCAGCGTCGTCTCCATCGACAGCACGGGCACGGCGATCGCGCCCAGGCCCACGACGGCCAGCAGCAGCGCCACGACCCGGTGCCGGGCGACCGCGCCGATCCAGCCGCGGAAGAAGCCGCGCCCGTCCGACTCGACGTCCGCGGCGGGTGCCGCGGCGCGCTCCTTGCGCGGCAGCACGCGGCGACCGAGGTAGCCGAGCACGGCCGGCACGAGCGTGACCGCGACGAGCACCGCGACCACGATCGTCAACGCGGCGGCCACGCCCATCTGGGTCAGGAACGGGATGCCGACCACGGCCAGGCCCGCCAGCGCGATGACCACGGTCAGGCCGGCGGTCACGACGGCGGAGCCCGCGGTGCCCACGGCGGTGCCGATGGCGTCGCCCACGTCCCGGCCCCGGCGCAGCTCCTGCCGGTAGCGGTTGATGATGAACAGGGCGTAGTCGATGCCCACCGCCAGGCCCAGCATCGCGGCCAGGATCGGGGTGGTGGACTGGAGGTCCATGAAACCGGTGGCGATGGTGACGCCCAGCGCGCCGATGCCCACGCCGACCGAGGCGGTCAGCAGGTTCATGCCGGCCAGCACCAGCGAGCCGTAGGTGACGGCGAGGACCAGCAGCGCGATGATCACGCCGATGACCTCGGCCGGACCGCCCACGTGCGGCGGCGCCTGGGTGGCCTCGCCGGTCGCCTCGACGGTCAGTCCGGTCACGCCCCGGGTGGCGTCGAAGAGGGCGTTGCGCTGCTCCTCGGTCACGTCGCCGGGCTTGGCCTCGTAGGTGACGGTGCTGTAGGCGACGTTCTGCCCGGCGTTCACGGTGGGCGCCTGCGGGTCGAGCGGGTTGCTCGCCGACGTGACGCCGGGCAGCTCCGAGAGCTGCTGCACCAGCCGGGCGAGCTCCGGCGCGTTCTCCGGGGACGTCACCTGCTGCCCGTCCGGCGCCTGGACGACCACGCGCGCGGTCGCGCCGCCGCCCTGGCCGAACTCGTCGGAGATCTTGTCCAGCGCGGTGGTCGACTCCTGCCCCGGGATGGAGAAGGAGCCGGACGTCGTCCCGGCCAGGGTCGTCGCGCCGACCGCCGTGCCGCCGAGCACGAGCAGCCACAGCAGGACGACGACCAGGCGGCGGCGGTGCGCGCCGGAGCCGAGTCGGTAGAGCAGGCGTGCCATGGGGGTCAGACCTCCCGATGGGATGGGTCGCGGGGGGATGGATCGCGGTGCCCGAGCGCGTCGAGGCAGGTGGCGATGATGTGCGGCCGCCACGCGGTCTTCTCGCCCGCGTGGTTGGCGGCCAGGCTGAGCACGGCGAGGGCGCTGAGCATGCCGATGACGCGGACCAGCCGCTCGGTGTCGCCCGCGTCCTCGTCCGCGCCGAAGACGGCGAGGACGTGCTGGGACAGGGCGTCCAGGCGGTCGCCGTCCACGTCGTCGGCGCCGAGCAGGCTGATCGCGCGGGACTCCAGCGCGATCAGGCCGGGCCGGTCCAGCGCGAAGTCGACCAGCAGCTCCACCGCCCGCCGGTCCCGCGCCGGTCCCGCGGGCACCCGCGTGGCCTGCGCGAACAGCTCGCGGCTGTGCGTGCGCCCGACGTCACGGGCGGCGTCGAACAGCGCCTGCTTGCTCGGGTAGTGGTGCAGCAGGCCCGCCTTCGACAACCCGACCGCGTCGGCCAGGTCCTTCACCGACGTGTGGTCGAACCCGTGCCGGGCGAACAGGCCGGCCACGCGGTCCAGCAACTGGTCCTCGGTGAGCGCTCGAGCCATGACTCCCACGGTACGGAAAAACCTACCGATCCGGTCGGCTTACCGACCGGATCGGTAGGTGGCTTCCGTCACTGGCCGCGAGCCTGCCGACGCGGGCGGCCCGGTCACCCGAGGAAGCGCAGCAGCTCCGCGGCGACGAACGCGGGGTTCTCCTCGACGAGCCAGTGCCCCGCGCCCGGCACGTCCACCGCGCGCACGATGTTCGGCATGCGCGGCGCGGCGGTGGCCCGGATCGCGTCGACCTGCCCCTGGGCGGCCAGGAGCAGGGTCGGCGCCTGGACCGGCGCGGCGGCCACGGTGTCGCGGACGTCCTGGTCCAGCGCGCGGTACAGCTCGAACCCGCCCGCCAGCGCCGCGGGCTCGCGGTAGGTCCGCGCGAACTCGTCGATCTCGGCGTCGCTGAACGGCGACCGGTCGGAGGTGCCGCCGAACGCCGTCCCGCCGAACGAGACCTGCGGGTAGAACAGGGCCAGGTACGCGCGGACGTCGTCGCCCACGACCGCCTCGGGCACCCGTCGCTGGGAGTGGAAGGCGATGTGCCAGCTCAACGTGCGGTAGGTGGCCGCGTCGATCGCGGGGCCGGGCAGCGGCAGGTCGAGGTAGCCGAGGCGGGAGGTGTCGGCGGGGAACCGGCTCGCGTACTGGAACGCGACCGCCGCGCCGAAGTCGTGCCCGATGACGGCGGCGTCCCGGATGCCGAGCCGGTCGGCGACCAGCCCGTGCACGTACCGCGCCAGCGTGGCCTTGTCGTAGCCGGTCGGCGCGCCCGTGCCATCGCCGAGGCCGGGCAGGTCGACCGCGTAGACGGTGTGGTGCTCGGCGAGGGCGGGCATGATCGGCCACCAGCCGTACCAGGTCTGCGGCCAGCCGTGGATCAGCACCACGGGCGTGCCGCTGCCCCCGGTCACGTAGTGCATGCGGACACCGTCGACCTCGGCGGACTCGTGCCGGAAGGTCCCTTGGAACGCCGGGTCGTCCCGCGTGGCGGCGGCGTGCGGCGGACTCGCGTCGGCGCCCGGCGTGGCGCAGGACGTGGTGCTTATCGTGAGCAGGACGGCGAGCGCCCCCGTGAACAGGCGCGTCGATGTGGTCATCGGTGTTCCTCCGGTCGGTGTGCGCCCAGTTTTGGCGGCCGCACACCGACCTGGCACGAGAACTTGCCGTTCCGGCAAGAGAGCGGATCAGCCGAGGGTGACCACCCGCGCCCACGCGGGCGGTGCGTCGGGCACGTAGTCGGGGTCCTCTTCGTCGTACCTGCGCTCGCGGGGGAACAGGCCCACCACCGTCCGGCACGGCGGGCGGTCGGCGGGCCAGGGCGTCTGCCCGTCGGTCAGCACGACGATGGCGTCCGGGCGGGGGTTTCGCCGCAGCGCCTTGGCGAAGCCGGTGCGCAGGTCAGTGCCGCCACCGCCCAGCAGCGCGATCCCCTCGGCGCGGCACAGCGGACCCGTGACGTGCGCGGCGGCGTCGCAGGACAGCACCGACACGAGGTCGCGCCGACCGCCCACCGCGTGCACGATCGCGGCGATCTCGAGCAGGGCGCTCCCCAGCTCGGTGTCGCTCACCGACCCGGAGGTGTCGACGACGACGCAGACGCGCGGCGGCCGGCGGCGCAGGCTCGGCAGGACGACACCGGGCAGACCGGCCGACCGGCGCGACGGCCGTCCGTAGCTGTAGTCCTCGCCCGCGCCGGGACCGGACACCGCCGAGCGGACCGCCGCACCCAGGAGCTCGCGCCACGGCTGCGGCGGGTGGAACGCCTCCCGCGCCCACCGCCGCCAGCTCCGCGGGGCGCTGCCGGGGTGGGCGGTGAGCCCTTCCGCCACCCGGAACCGGACCGCGTCCCGTTCCTGCGCGCTGAGCCCGTGCGCGCCGTCCGGTCCGAGGTCCCAGTCCCGCTCCAGCCCGTCGGCACCGCTGCCGCAGTCCAGCCAGGTGAACGCGTTGGTGCGGGGCCCGAGCCGGAACCGGCGCAGGTAGTCCTCCATCAGCTCGCCGTCGGGCAACCCGAGCAGGGCCGGGCGGACGGCGCCCTCCGGCTCGGGCAACCCGTCGCCGAACACGTCGTCGTTGATCTCGCAGTCGGCCGCGATGTTCATCCGCAGCCGCTCCCCCGGCCCGGTCAGCCCGTGCTCGGCCGCGAACCGGTCGCTGCGGCCGTGGTGGTCGCGCAACAGGTGCGAGACCTCGTGCACCCACACCCCGGCCAGTTCTTCGACCGGGGCCCGCGCCACGAACGCCGGCGAGACGTAACAGCGCCAGTGCTGGTCCACGGCCATCGTCGGCACCCGCCGCGATTCGACGACGTGCAGCGCGAACAACGCCGTCGCCAGGTACGGCCGGCTCCGCACCGCGTGCAGCCGCGCGGCGAAGAGCTTCTCCTCGTCCAGCGCGCCCGGCGTCATCGGCGGGCACCGACGGCGACCGCCGCCCGGTCCGCGCGCCGGGACAGCGACACCGCGCCGGCCAGCCGCTCGATGGCCGCCGGCACCTGCCAGTCGTCACGGCGCAGCGCGGCGAGCGTGGACGCCGGCACGACCACCAGGTCCGGCGCGCCGGTCTCCAGCGCCAGCACGAGCAGCGACCACGCCGCGTCCCAACGGGACCGCTCCGGCCGCTTGCGCACCGCCTCCACCACCCCGTCGAGCACGGTCTGGCGCAGGTCGCCGCGTTCGGGCAGGACGGCCGCCGCCGGGTCCGCGAGCAGCACCTCGGGGTCCGGCAGGTCCATCCGGTCCAGGCTCGCCACCAACTCCAGCCCCGGCCCGTCCCCCACCGTGCCGCGCACGAGCGTCGACAGCACCTCGCGCGACGCGCCCGCCGCCGTGGCGAACGCGATCAGCCGCAGTGCCATCTCCCAGCTGCGCGGTGACGGCCACGCACCGCCGCGGCCCGCCTCGCTCTTCGGCAGTTGGTGCACGAGCCGGGGTCGTGCCGCCAGCAGTTCGCACACCGCGCGGCGCGCGAACGCCACCGCGTCGGTCAGCCGACCAGGGTCCAGCCGGGGCAGCTCGGCCCTCGGCCACGTCCCGCCCAACCCGCGCACCACCACGTCGTGGTCGTAGGTCCACTGCACGTGGACGAACCGGTTGGCCAGCGGCGGGCTCAGCTCCCACCCGTCGGCCGCGGAGGACCGCGGGTTCGCGGCGGCCACGATCCGGACACCGGGCGGGAGCCGCAGAGCGCCGATCCGCCGTTCGAGCACGACCCGCAGCAGCGCTGCCTGGACGGCCGGGGGCGCGGTCGACAGCTCGTCGAGGAACAGCAGGCCGTGACCGGCCCGGACCAGGCGCACGGCCCAGTCGGGCGGGGCCATCGGCACGCCCTGCACGGCCGGGTCGTCACCGACCACCGGCAGCCCGGAGAAGTCGGACGGCTCGTGCACGCTGGCGATCACCGTGGTCAGCGGCAGGTCGAGGGCGTCGGCGAGCTGGGTCAGGGCCGAGGTCTTGCCGATGCCCGGCTCGCCCCACAGCAGCACGGGCAGGTCGGCGGAGACCGCGAGCATCAAGGCTTCCAGCTGGGCGTCGGGCCGGGGCTCCGTGGTCGTGTCGTGGAGCAGGGCGAGCAGTTCGGCGGCGGTGTCCATCGGTCGGACGTGCGCCGCTTCGGAAGTGGAATCCATGGCAACAGGCATGTTTTGTTCACCTTGGGGTTCTGGGGGCCGTGCGTCGCGCATCGGCCGAGGCGAGTGCGGGAAGTCAGCGAGCGGCCGCGTGGCGCGCGCGGGTCCTGCATTGGCGGCGGCGAGGACCGCCTGCGGTGGGACCGATCCCGGTCCCGGCCAACCCGGCCCGGTACAGCCCGTGCGCCACCCGGCGCTGGTGGGCCGTCTCCAACTCGTCCCGCAACGTCCCGCTGCGCAGCGACGCGTCCGGTCCGAGGAGGGTTTCGACGGCGGCGAGCGCGCCTGCGGTGTCGCCGTGGTCGAGCCGGGCGCGGACGTCCGGGAGTGATTCCGGGTGCCGGTGCGCGTCGTCGATCGTCCGCAGGCAGGGCAGGGGCGGGCCGCCCAACGCGACCAGCAGCTCTTCGCGGCGGATCTCGTCGGGGTCGTGGTCGAGCGGCACGAGGATTCCGTCCACCACACCGATCCGGTGCGTGGCGCCACGGCACTCGACCAGGTGAACGTCGCCCGGACCGTCCGGACCGCGTGGGGCTTCGGCCGGCCGGTGGTCCGGCAGGAGTGCCGACGCCACAAGGGGGTGCAGCCGATCGGCGTCGATCAACCCCGCCCGGAGCAACTCCCAGTCGGGCAGCACGGACGTCGCGGCCTCGGGCAGCACCGGCAGCAGCCGACCACCGGGACGGACCGCCGTGACCCGCGCCCCGCCGTGCGCCCCGACCTCCAGCACCAGCCGGCGCTTACCCCCGAGCCGCACGCTGACCAACCGGCCGGGAGAGCCCTCGGCCCGCAACAGCAACGCCGCCTCGTGCCCCCAACGCCCGACCGCGAACCCCTCCCACCGCGCATCCGCGACGGGTTCGCCACCGGCCGACCCGGGTCCCGCCCCGGCCCGTTCCGCCAGCTCCCCGACCCGGCGGACGTCCCACAGGTGCCGGTGCAGGTCCAACCGAAACCGCCGGTCGGGCCTGGGATGGGGATGCGGACCGGCCCGGGACGCCTCCCACAGCGCCAGGCTGATCCGCTGACCACCCTGCGCCCACGCGGGCGGCGTGCGCGCCACCAGGTGCACCGACACGTCACCGCCGCCCTCAGCGGAGGGCAGGCGGTACCGCGCCAACGACACCGTGAGGCCAGGCCGCAACAGCCCGTCCGGAGCGACCCTCGGGAAGTGCCAACGAAGCAGGTCGGGCGCCAGGTGGCGCAGATCGTCCCGAACCCGCTCCGCCCCCGACCGGCCATGGGCGCGGCGAACGGCTCTCAGGTCCAGGTCCACATCGACACGGGCGGCGGCACAGGCCCCGGCCCAATCGCCCGCGACGCGGCGGGCGGTCGCCGTCTCGATCATCGACGGCGGCACGGCGAACTCGCGCACGCGTGCCCAGAAAAGGAGGCGGACGTTCTCATTCGCGGTCAAGGTGCGCATCAGCACTCACCTTGGGCGAACGGAACCTCCGATCTGCTCACGTAGGTAACCATCACGGGAAGCGTAGCAGGACCGACATCGACCGGGCCCGACTTCCGGCAACCACCCACCGAGTCCACAGAGGACGATCACGACCGGCCGTGGACCTCCGGCGTCGTTCGCTGCTGATCCTCGCCTGCCGGTCGTTCAGTCCTCGATCGAGCTTTCCGGGCGCACGGGCGACGCTCCCCTGGAGGACGGCGTCGCCCTGCCGGGCCACCTACACCCGGAACTCGATGAAGTAGTCGTAGTCATCCGGCCTCACCTCGCCTTCAAGGATGTCGGTCACCCGGTCGAGACTCGCACCGGTCACCGGGAACGAGTCCGCGCGCAAGTTCGGGTAGTCGCCCACCAGTGACTTGACCACGTCATCGTCGATCGACTCGGGAAGCGGCATCTCCGCGACGAAGGCATCGCCGTGCTTCTCGAATGCGAGGAGGACCCAGCTCATCGCCGGCACTTCCGTTCTTGGGACAGGACCCTTGACCGCGAGCCGGCGGTCACTGGGCGATGAGCTTCGCGGCGTCGGGGGCGTAGACGGTCATCCAGTGCGGATGCAGCCGGTAGTAGAACACGTCCTTGTCCCAGTCGCCGTGATCGCCGTAGAAGTCCTTGAAGTACGTGAGCAGGTCCGGCCAGTCCGCGGCCGGCTCGTCGTCCTCGGGATTGAGGATCTCCACCGTGCCGTGCGTGAACACTCCCAGGTCCTCGCCGCGCATGTGCGCGACGCTGGCGGCGGGGCGGGCCGCGAGGTGGCGGGCCTTGGCGGCGCTGCGCGCTGTGCCGAAGTACCACTTGCCGTGCAGGAAGTGCCCGTCCACACCACTGATCCGCGGCTCCCCCTTCGCCGTCACGGTGGACAGGGCGAGGGTGCACATGCCGACCAGGATTCGGGTGAGCTGCTCGGCGGTCAGGGTGTGCTCGGCGACGATCGAACGGAGGTGATCCGTGGAGCGGGACAGCGAGGCGTCGAGCAGGGCTTGGAGCTCGTCGAGTTCTTCGGCTGTTTCACGCATCAACCCACGATATCCACCACCGGACCGTCCCCGGCTCCGTCCTGCAACGCAAGATCAACCAGTCGGTGGCCGAGCACGAAGCAGCTGGGCTGCGCACAACGACCCCGAGACCGCAGGTGGGCGCAAGTGTGGATGCTGTACGTGCCCCCGGTGCGACTCGAACGCACACTGGACGGATTTTGAGTCGGCTACGTAGGCAGGGTACCTATGGCGACCTGGGGCGCAGGTGCCATGACGAGCGCCGGTCGTGGCATCAGAGGCGCACGACAGGGCCTGTTCATGGACAGGCCCATGGACAAAAGTCCACTTAGGATGATCCATCCGGCTCCGGGTCTCCGAGGCGACAAAGCTCCCCGTGCGATCACCCACCGCAGAGCCGAAGCGCGACGCGGCTACCGCAGAGACCACTGCAGCAAGACGACGCCGCTTGATTGCTAACGTTTATACAGGTCCAGACGATGAGCAATACTACCGCAACGTGCGTCCGGAACAGGAGAGCGCCTAGTGACTTACACTCAATCCCAACTCGACAAGCGCCTTAACGACGCCATCGAACAACGCTCACCATCACTGGATCTAAGCAATCTAGGACTGAAAGCCGTACCGAATCCCATCCGCAAACTTACCGAGCTACGCATACTCAAGCTTGCCCAAAACCGCCTCGCGCAACTACCCCACTGGCTTGGAGATCTCACCGGCCTTACTGAACTATGGATCGGCGGCAACCAACTCACTCAACTACCAGAATCACTCGGCAACCTCACCAACCTCACCACCCTCCGGTTCGGGAACAACCGAATCACCCAACTACCCGACTGGATAGAAACTCTCTCAAAACTCACCGTTCTTCGATTTCACAAGAATAAGGTAGCCCAACTACCTGAACAGCTCGAAAACTTGACCAATCTCACTGATCTTTGGCTCGGCAGAAATCGAATCACCCAACTACCCGACTGGCTCGGCAACCTCACCAATCTCACCGACATCGACCTTTCAGGAAGCCAACTCACCGAAGTACCCCACTGGCTAACCAACCTCACCAACCTCACCACCCTCCGACTACGCAACAACCGAATCACCCAACTACCCGACTGGCTCGACAACCTCACCAACCTCACCACCCTGTCAGTAGACAACAACCAACTCACTCAACTACCAGAATCACTCGGCAACCTCACCAACCTCACCACCCTCT